>NZ_CP082362.1:5577500-6777500 GCF_020740535.1 Streptomyces profundus | reverse complement strand
TAGGTCGCGTACATCATCGTGACCATGAGGAACGGCATGACGAAGAGGGCCACATAGCGGGCGATCCGCGCCCTGCGGTCCTCCCCCTCGGCTTCTGCCCCGGGGCCCTGGGCGGGCGGGTCGACGGTTGGTGACTCCACAGGCTGCTCCTGGATCAGGAATCGGGTCGGTGAAGGCGCTGTGGGGCGACTCTGTCGCCGTCGACGGCGGGCAGGGTCCTGCGGACCACCCCGTAAGTCGCACGCCTTAGAGATAATGTAAGGCACTCGACTTACATAGTCGTCTCTGGGTTAGGTTGATCACATCGCGACGCACATCATGCGGGGAGAACGACAGAACAGATGGCCAGATCGGAAGCGGCGAGAACAGCACTGCTCGACGCGGCGGAGCGGCTGTTCGCCCGGGCCGGGATCGCCAAGGTGTCCGACCGCAAGGTGGCGGAGGTCGCGGGGAACACCAACCACTCGGCCGTCAGCTACTACTTCGGGGGGCGAAGAGGACTCCTGCGCGCGCTGCTCACCCGCCATCTGTCGGGCCTGGAGGAAGACCGTCAGACGATGTTCGAGCGGGCGGACTCCCTCCTGGGAGACGTGCGCAGTCTGGTCGTCCCGGTGACCAACGCCTTGGCCGAGCTGCCTCAGCCATCCGTCCGGGCCCGCTTCGTCAACCAGGCGCTGCACGACCCGGTCGGCGTGGCGCTGCTCCACCAGAGCGCGGACATCGCGCCCGCCTCGACACGCATCATGCGGTCGGTGGCGTCCCGCCTCGCCCACCTCGACCCGACCATCGTCCGGGGCAGGGCCGCACTGATGACCCACATCATCGTCTCGGCCTGCGCGGACGCGGAGGAGCAAGCCGAACGAGACGAGACGACCCCGCGATGGCACGAGACGGGAGACTTCCTCTCCGACGCCATCACCGGCATGTTGCTGGCTCCCGTGAGCCGACGAGCGACCACCACCGGCTCCCCGGGCCGGGACAGCGCTGTCACCCCCTGACGCATCGTCCGCCGCCGTGCCAGTGCCGCGAGGCACGGGTGGTTCGGGAAAGAAGCTTCACGCCGAACGCCGGCGGGACGAGGGGGCCGCTCGTGTGGCGACGTGAGGACGTAGGTCGAGCCGGCGGAGAAGCTGGGCGTTGAGGGCGACGACGACGGTCGACGCGGACATGAGGATCGCGCCGACGCCCATGGGCAGCACAAACCCGACCGGCGCGAGGACGCCCGCGGCCAGGGGGACGGAGATCAGGTTGTATCCGGCGGCCCACCACAGGTTCTGCCTCATCTTGCGGTAAGACGCACGCGAGAGTTCGATGACGGAGAGCACCGAGCGGGGATCGGAGGAGGCGAGAATGACTCCGGCGGAGCCGATGGCCACGTCGGTGCCCGCGCCGATGGCGATGCCGACGTCGGCCCGGGTCAGCGCGGGAGCGTCATTGACACCATCGCCGACCATCGCGACCTTTCTGCCCTCCGACTGGAGTTCGGCGACCTTGGCGGCCTTGTCCTCAGGGCGCACTCCGGCGAGAACCCGGTCGATGCCAAGCTCGGACGCGACGGCGTCGGCGACGGCCTGGGCATCGCCGGTGATCATCACGACCTCCGCACCGGCCACGTGCAGCGCTTCCACCGCCTCGCGGGATTCCGGGCGGATCTCGTCCGCCAGCCGCAGCGCCCCGACCACGTGGCCATCGGCGAGCACGTGCAGGATGATCGCGCCCTCGGCCCGCCACTGATCGGCGATCGCCAACTCGGGCTGTCTCCGCTGTTCGAGCAGGTAGGGTCCGCCGACCTCGATCACGCCGCCCCCCACAGTGGCCTTGACACCGACCGCCGGGGAGGAGGAGAAGTCCCGCGCGGGCGCCACCGTCAGACCGCGGATGCGGGCGGCGCCGGCAACGGCTTTGGCGAGGGGGTGTTCGCTGCCGGACTCAGCCGCGGCGGCCAGAGCCAGCACCTCGTTCCTGTCTCGATCGCCAACCGGGTGGATCGCGGTGACGGTGGGCTCGCCCAGGGTCAGGGTGCCGGTCTTGTCGAGGAGCACCGCGTCGACGGTGCGCATGGACTCCAGGGCGAGGCGGTCCTTGACCAGGACACCGCTTCGGGCGGCTCGTTCGGTGGCGATGGAGACCACGAGGGGGATGGCCAGCCCGAGGGCGTGCGGGCAGGCGATCACCAGGACGGTGATGGTGCGCACCACGGCGTCACCAGGAAGGCCGACCAGCGACCAGACAACGGCCGTGACCGCGGCTGCGACGAGGGCGAACCAGAACAGCCAGGCCGCAGCGGTGTCGGCGATCCGCTGGGCGCGGGAAGAGGAGGCCTGGGCGTCGGCGACAAGCTTCCGGATGCCGGCCAGCGCGGTGTCGTCGCCGGTGGCGGTGATCCGAACGCGGAGGCCGGAGTCGGTGGCGACGGTCCCGGCAACCACGGTGGCGCCCTTCTCGCGGCGTACGGTCCTGGATTCGCCGGTCACCATCGACTCGTCCATCGAGGCCGCCCCGTCGACGATCGTCCCGTCGGCGGGCACGGCCGATCCCGGACGGACGACGGCGACATCGCCGACGAGCAGATCGCCCGGCGCCACCCTCACGACCTCGTCGCCACTGACCTTCTCGGCCTGATCGGGCAGGAGGGCCGAGAGCGAGTCGAGGGCGGAAGTGCTCTGAGCCAGGGATCGCATCTCGATCCAGTGGCCCAGGAGCATGATGACGACCAGCAGTGCGAGTTCCCACCAGAAGTTCAGCTCGTGCTCGAACAGGCGCAGGCTGGCCCCCCACGAGGAGGCGAAGGCCACCGTGATCGCCAGGCCGATCAGCAGCATCATGCCCGGCCTGCGGGAGCGGACCTCCGAGACAGCTCCGGTCAGGAACGGCCAGCCGCCCCAGAGATAGACGACCGTTCCCAGCACCGGCGAGACCCACCACACCCACTCGGCGTCGGGCAGGTGATAGCCGATGAGATGCGCGAACATCTCGTTGAACCCGACCACGGGCACGGCCAGGATCAGCATGATCCAGAACAGACGCCGGAACCGCCCCACATGATCCCCCTGACCACTGTGGCCGCCATGACCGCTGTGCTGGTCGTGGCCATGACGTGAGGCGGGGGCCCGGTGGCCGCCGTGGCCCATGTGATCGATGGGGTGGTGGTCCCCGTGCTTGTTCATCGTGTCCTCGTCTCTCCTGGTGCGGGACAGTCGCCGGGACGGAGCAGCCCGGACCGCCGCCGGTCGGCCAGCCCTCAGGTCATGCTCGGCCGGCGCACCGGCGCGACTCTCGTAGCCAATCGACGCGTGGCGCCGGTGACGCCGGCAGAGTCCGCGATCCAATGATCAGGGAACCGGCCGACGCCACCCAGAGCCGACACTATGGAGTGGCGTCATAAATGAGCACGCTCGCTAAGGTCATGATCACGAGTGTCGCGATGTCGCATCGTCCGATCGACGGCCTCTCCCGGTCCGTGCGCACCGTGGCCGCTGGAGCTTCCGCTCCCGCTCGCCGACACGACGCGAGGCGATCTGCCGGGCGCCCCCGACGACCTACGAGGAGAACCGCACGATGAAGGCATTCGTCATCGACCGCTACCAGGCCGCGCCGCGTGAGGCGGACGTGGCCGAGCCCGTTGTCGGGGACCACGACGTTCTGATTGAGGTGAAGAGCGCGAGTGTCAATCAGATCGATCTGCGGATCGCCGAGGGTGAGTTCAAGCAGATCCTGCCGTACCAGTTGCCGCTGGTGCTCGGCAGCGACCTGGCGGGGGTCGTCCTCGCCGTGGGGCCGGCTGTCCGGAGCTTCGCACCGGGCGACGAGGTGTTCGCCAAACCGGACGTACGCCAGCTGAGCACCTTCGCGGAGCGCGTCGCGGTGGCCGAGGCGGACCTCGCGATCAAGCCCGCGTCCGCCAGCATGACGGAGGCGGCCTCGCTGCCCCTGGTCGCGCTGTGCGCCTGGCAGGCGCTCGTGGAACGCGGCCGGGTGCGGCCCGGGCAGAGGGTACTCATCCACGCGGGCGCGGGCGGCGTGGGTTCCCTCGCGATCCAGCTCGCGAACCACCTCGGCGCGACCGTCGCCACAACCGTGAGCGCGCCCCATGCCGACCGGGCGCGTGAACGTGGTGCGGACATCGTCGTGGACTACCGAACCGAGGACTTCACGGACATCCTGCGCGACTACGACCTGGTGTTGGACAGCCTGGGCGGAAAGAACCTTGAGGGATCGCTTCGGGTGCTCCGGCCCGGTGGCAAGGCGATCGGAATCACCGGCCCCCCGACCCCGGAGTTCGCGCGCGAAATGGACGTCAGCCTCGTGCCCCGACTCGCTATCAGGGGGATCAGCCACCGCGCCCGCCGGATGGCCCGTCGCTTGGACGTGGGGTACGAGTTTCTCTTCACGCGCTCCAGTGGAGAGCAGTTGGCGAAGATCGCGGAGCTGGTCGACGGGGGAGCACTACGGCCTGTGGTGGGCCAGGTCTTCCCGTTCCATCGGACCCCGGACGCGCTGGTGGCTCTGGAGAAGGGCGGAACTCACGGCAAGATCGTCGTCAACCGTGAGTGAGGGGGCGCGCGCCGGTTGTCCGTTACGGCCCTGGCGGTGGTCGAGCACACCTGTTCCACTCGACATCACAGGCGGCCGGGACCCACTGCGGGACCCGACCGCCTGTCACGGCGGCCGACACGGCACGAAGCGCGCGGTGTGCTCCACCGTTTCCGGGGGGCCGGTATGGGAGAAGCTCGCGTGCCCGCCTCGCGCTGAGGAGGGATCAGCCCAGTTGCGGGTAGAGCGCTTCGACGGGAGCGCTCAGCCCTGCCTTGACCCGCACGGAGCCCTCGTCGGCCAGCACCTCGTGCTCCCCCGCCTCGATGGCGTCGAACACCACCCGCACGAGGTCGCCCGGCGCCGTTTTCGGCCCTTCGACGTGTGCCGCCATGGCGGTGTCGACCCACCCGACATGCACGCCGACGACGTGCACTCCCTGCGGAGTCAGTTCGAGCCGCAGAGAGTTGGTCGCCGACCACAGCGCCGCCTTCGACGCGCTGTAGACCCCGGCGACGGCGAGCCAGCTCAGCAGCGAGTGGATGTCGACGATCACCGACCCGGTCCTGGCCGTCAGGACCGGCGCGAACTTCCGGGCGAGAAAGACCGGGCCGAAGAAGTTGGTCTCCATGTTCGCCCTGATCTCCGCCTCGCTCAGCGAGAGGAGACTTTCGCTGGCAGGAGACACGCCGGCGTTGTTGATGAGCACGGTGACATCGGGCGCGGCGGCAACGGCCGCGTCGATGGACGCGGAGTCGGTGACGTCGAGCGGGAGCGGGACGATCCGCTCGTCATCCCATGTGCGGGGGTTTCTGGCGGTCGCGTAGACCTTGGCGGCGCCACGGTCAAGGGCGCTGTGGACGAAGTGGGTGCCGATGCCGCCGTTGGCTCCTGTGACGAGGACGACGGCTCCGCTGAGCGAGGGCATCTTTGGGTTCCTTCTCTGATGAACGGCGTGTTACCGGTCGGTCGGGGTGGTGGGAGACGGGGTCGATCCGCACGGCGGCAAGGCCGAAACGCTCGGCCCCCGGGATGGGTTCAGGGAAGGGTGAGAGCCGGGTAGTCGGTGTAGCCGGCCTCACCGCCGCTGTAGAGCGTGGTGGGATCCAGTTCGTTCAGCGGAGCGTCGAGGCGCAGCCGCTCGACGATGTCGGGGTTGGCCAGTGCGAACCTGCCCAAGGGGGCGATGTCCGCCAAGCCGGCGTCGATGTCGTCGGCGATCCCGTCCCGGGTACGGCCGTAACGAACCACGAGCACGGCGGTCGGCCACATGTCCCGGAGAGAGCGGAGCAACTCGTCGTCGCCGACGTGGTGAAGGTGAAGGTAGGCGAGATTCAGCGTGGCGAGCCCACCGACGAGATGCCGGTACTGGGCGCGTACGCTCCCTGTGTCGCCCTCGTCGATCCCTCCCAGTGGCATCGCGGGAGACAACCGGATTCCCACCCTGTCGGGACCGATCTCCTCGGCCACCGCACGCGCGACCTCGATCACGAACCGCGAGCGGTTCTCCACCGAACCGCCGTAGGAGTCGGTGCGGTGGTTGGCGTTCGGGGACAGGAACTGGTGCGGGAGATATCCATTGGCCCCATGGATCTCCACCCCGTCGGCGCCGGCGGCTGTCGCGGACGCCGCGGCGCCACGGAACGCGTCGATGGTGGCCTGGATGTCCTGGCCGCTGAGCTCTCGCGGGACCGGTGTCCGCTGCGGCCCGGTCGGGGTCATCACGTCCTGGTCGGCGGAGATCGGCGACGGAGCCACCGGCTGCCGGTGGTGTGGGGTGTTGTCGGGGTGCGATATCCGACCGACGTGCATCAGCTGGATGAACAACGCGCCACCGCCGGCGTGTACGGCCTGGGCGACCTCTCGCCAGCCTTCGACGTGTGCCGGTGTGTGGATGCCCGGCGTGTTCAGGTATCCCTGTCCGTCTTCCGAGGGCTGTGTCCCTTCGGAGATGAGGAGCCCGAGCGATGCGCGCTGCCCGTAGTAGGTCGCGGCCAGCGGGCCGGGCGAGCCGTCCGGGTTTGCCCGGCCGCGGGTCATCGGGGCCAGAGCGAGCCGATGTGGGAGCTTCACGCGGCCGAGGGTGAACGGCTGCCAGAGCGACGACCTGGTCATGACCTTCGTGTCCTTTGTCTGGATGCATGGGAGAGCGATGACCGCTGCGATGGTGCGGAGCGGAAACGTCCCAGCTTCCGCGTGGGAAAATGGCACGAGAAAGCTGAGTCCCACCGGAAGTGGCCACACTCAAAACTGAGCATGGTCAGATTCTATTCCCTCGAAGGACACACCATGTCTCTCGCACCCCAGCCCCCCGGACGGCGCGAGCGGAACAAGCGGCAGAAGCTCGAACGCATCACCGCCGCCGCCCGAGAACTCTTCGCCGAGCGGGGGATCGACGAGGTGACCACCCAGGAGATCGCGGACAAGGCCGATGTCGGCACGGGCACACTCTTTCTCTACGCCAAGACCAAGGCCGAGCTGCTCCTGCTCGTACAGAACTCTCGGTACGTCGAGTCCCTGGAACGCGGCCAGGCGCGCGCTGAGGAAGTCACTGACGCGTTGGACGCCGTGCTGACGATCGTCCGCCCGATCGTGGAGTGCAATCGCACGCAGGTCAACAACGGCCGCGCCTACCTACGAGAGATCGTCTTCGGCGACCCCACGGATCTCCATCACCGCGAGGCGCTGGACATCATCGAGCGAACGCGGACCGCCGTCACGGCCGTCCTGCGGCGGAAGGCGGGGATCCACGAGGACGAGGCTTTGACGCTGGCGCACGTCGTATCCGCCATCATGTTCGTCAGCCTGGCGTCGACGGCCCATGTCGAGTTGACCGTCGACGACATCGAGCGGGACATTCGGAAGCAGATCGGCGCTATCCTGCCTCGCTGACGCCGCCATCGGGGTGGCCCTGAACCAGCCGCTCGCGTTCGCCCCCCTTCGGCGAAGCCGGCGCCACCCGAGTGAACTCCACATCGCCGTGGTCCACGCGCTCTTCGTTCTCGTCGACGAGCACCGCCCGGACGCGGCGCCGTGATTCACGCGCGAGAGGAACGACTCCCAACGGCTCACCGATCGGCACGTGCTCCTCCCCCCACTGCTGCAACGCGATGAGCACGAGCTTCAGCTCCTCCCCCGCCGGGGTGAGCGCATAGGCGAAACGAGTACGCTGGCCGGGCTCGCGGTAGGCGACCTTCCGCAGGACCCCGTGCTCGACAAGACCGGCGAGGCGCGCGCTCAGCACGTCGGTGGCGATCCCGAGTCGATCACGGAACTCGGCGAACGTACGCCGGCCGAGGAACGCCTCCCGCAACAGGAGAAAGCTCCAGGGGTCACTGAGCACACCGAGACAACGCGTGATCGCACACGAACTGTCCAGGGCTTCAGCGAGCGCTCTTGACCGAGGAGGCATGATGAGAGCCTACTCTGGCTTGCCACGACCAAGCCAGGGGCGGCGTCACCATCCTCCCGAGCACCGTAGCCGTTTGACCTCCGCCGCCATCCTCCTACTCCGGTACGCGTCCCCCCTCCTCGACGTTCCCGGCTCTCCCGCCGCCTCCCCGAGCACTCCGTCGTGGGACGCCGTCCCCCGTGGGATCGTCCCGCGGCGGCGCCACCGGCACCGCGTCCCGGTGGGGGCTCTGCCCGTCGGGTCCGGACCGCACGCCGAGGGAGAGAGCGGCGGCCACGGCACAGAGCGCCGCGCCGCCCCACCAGGCGTACGTGTAGGTGCCGAACACGTCGCGGATGAGTCCGGCTCCAAGCGCCGCCGCAGCGGCTCCCAGTTGGTGGGAGGCGAAGACCCAGCCGAAGACGATCGTCCCGTGGTCTCCGAAGAGCCGCCGGCACAGAACCGCGGTGGGAGGGACAGTGGCCACCCAGTCCAGGCCGTACAACACGATGAACACCACCATGCCGGGATGCACGGAATCCGAGAGAAGCCACGGCAACGAGACCAGACCGGCCCCGCGGAAGACGTAGTAGCCGACGAGCAGCTTCCGGGGGTCGTACTTGTCGGTGAGCCAGCCGGAGGCAACTGTGCCGGCGATATCGAAGACTCCGACGGCTGCGAGGAGTCCGGCAGCGGTGGTCGTCGACATGCCGTGGTCATGGGCGGACGGAATGAAGTGAATACCAATCAGTCCGTTGGTGGTGGCACCACAGATCGCGAAGGCTACGGCGAGCCCCCAGAAGGAGCGGTGCCGTACGGCGAAGGCCAGTCCTCCGAGTGCGCGCCTGGTCGCGCCTCCGCTGGCCGGAAGCGGCGGCGCATAGGTCTCGTCCGCACCATACGGACGCACGCCTCTCTCCTCGGGGTGATCACGCATCACCAGCCACACAACGGGCACCACCAGCAGTGCGGCACCCGCGACCACCAGCGAGGCCGACCGCCACCCCGCGTTCTCGGCCAGATGAGCCACCACGGGCAGGAAGACGAGCTGTCCGGTGGCCGATCCGGCGGTGAGAACACCCATCACCAGCCCCCGACGGGTGTGGAACCACCGGTTGGTGACGGTCGCCGCGAGCACCAGGGCCATGGCGCCAGTGCCCAGCCCGATCAGCAGCCCCCAGAAGAGGAGCAGCTGCCAGGACGCGGTCATGAACACACTGCCACCGGCGCCCAGAGCCACCAGCGACAGAGCAGCCGCGACGACCTGCCGCACGCCGAAGCGGTCCATGAGCGCGGCGGCAAACGGTGCCGTCAGGCCGTAGAGAACGAGGTTGATGCTCACCGCCAGCGACATCACGCTGGTCGACCAGCCGAACTCGTCGTTCAACGGCACCATCAGCGCACCCGGGGCGGCACGGAAACCAGCGGCCCCGATCAGCGCCAGGAACGTGACGGCGGCCACCGCCCACGCCGGATGAAGACCGCGTCGCCCACCCCTTCGCACTCGCCCCGACCGCTCGCCAGGAACTGACACGCCTCACGCCTTCCTGATCCACGGCTGTCCATGCCGAAGGCGGCAGGACATGACCGAGTAGGTGATCGGCTCCAGCGCCGCCGCGCGTCTCGTCACAGCGGGATCCACTGCTCGGAGTAGATCGGGTGGAGCACGCTGGGCGCTCCGCTGGACCAGAGGGCGAGGGCGAGAACGGCCGCCGCGGCCCAGAGGGAACCACGCCTACCGAGCCGGCGCGGCGACGTCGACCACGGCCCGAAGGGCGTCACCGTATGGGCCTGGGTTGGGTCACGAGAAGCGTGCTGGACGCGGTGGCGAGGACGCGTCCGTCGCGATCACGGATGTCGGCGTCCGTGAAACCGGCGCCGCGCCCCCTGCGGATGACCCAGCCGTGGGCGGTGACCATGCCCGTGTCGGCGGTGATCGGCCGCAGGAAGGACACCTTGATCTCCAGAGTCGTGTAACCGACCTCCGGGGGAAGGGTGGTGTGGAAGGCACAGCCGCAGGCCGTGTCGAGGACGGTGGCGAAGAAGCCGCCGTGGACGGACCCGATGGGGTTGTAGTGGGATTCGTCGGGCTCGGCGGTGAACACGACATCGCCCTCGTCGACGTTCACGATCCTCAGCCCGAAGAGGCTGCTGATCGGCGGATCGGGCAGGAGCCCCGCCTGGATCTGCCGAAGCTGCTCAAGTCCGGAGAGTGCGAAGAGTTTCTCGCGGTCGGGCTCCGGCGCGTGATAGCTGATGGTCTTCGTTCGGGCCGCTCGGCCACCGGTGGAGGTCATCGCTGGCGGGCGGTCAGGCGACGGGGACGGCGGGAGCGTCGACGAGCGCCGCGGCGCCGCCCTGAAGCCCGTCCAGCGATGCCGCGTTCGCCTCGTGGGGGACGCCGAGGGGGGTCGCGCTGACTTCGCTCAGCCGCTCGTACCCGTCGGTGCCGAGTTCGACATCGAGTGCGCCGAGGTAGTCATCGAGCTGAGCGAGGTTCCGCGGGCCGATGATCGGGACGGAGGATGTCGCCAGGCGCCGGGAGCGCTCGTTGACCCAGGCCACCGCGACCTGCGCGGGGGTGGCGCCGGCCTGTTCCGCGATGTCGATCACGGTGTCGACGACGGCGGTCTTCTGCTCGGTGGACTCGGTGTGTACCAGGCGATTCCAGTCCGTCAGCCGTCCCTTCTCGCCGTGCCGGTACTTGCCGGTGAGCAGTCCGCCGCCCAGCGGTGACCACAGGTTCACGCCGAGCCCGAGGGCCTCGGCCGCGGGCAGCAGCTCCCGGTCCGCGGTGCGCTCGACCAGGCTGTACTCGATCTGGATGCCGGTCACGGGGGCCCAGCCGGAGAGATCGGCGATCGCCGCGGCGCGGGATACCCGCCAGGCCGGGAAGTTCGAGAACGCCGCGTGGAGGATCTTGCCCTGGGACACCAGGTCGTCCAGCCCGCGCAGGAGTTCCTCGATGGGGGTGAGCGCGTCGGGGTAGTGCACCCACAGGATGTCGATGTAGTCGGTGTTCAGCCGTGTGAGGCTGGCTTCGACGGAAGTACGCAGGTTCTTGCGGCTGTTGCCGGTGCGCGAGAGGCCGCCTCCAGGGTGGGCGCCGACGGTGAACTTCGTCGCCAGCACCAGGTCGTCGCGGTCGGCGTGGATGAACTCGCCCACGAGCTGCTCCGACTGGCCAGCCTGATAGACATCGGCCGTGTCGATGAAGTTCCCGCCCGCCTCCACGAACCGCTCGAAGATGGCCTTCGCCTCCTCGCGCTCCGCACCGACCCCCCACCCAGTACCGAAATTGCCGGTCCCGAGGGCGTACTGCGAGACACGCAGCCCCGTCCGACGACCAAAAGTGGAATAGCGCATGGGAACGAGCCCTCTCAGACGAAACGGCAGCCAGGTTGGCATCCCCAAGCTAACTAGCTAAGTTTGGCATGGCAAGTCAGCCGCTGTCGCAGGAGGCCGAACTCGATGAGTCCCGAGACGAACACGTCGCCGTCCACCGCGCCCGCGAGCCTGGGACGGAGCTGACCTGTAGACCATCCCTCAGCGGGGACAAGCAGCCGGGTGTCGCGCATCTGCGGCGAGGACGCCCTGGACGGCTGGCGACGCGTCGTCAACGGCGTGCACGAAGAGGGCGCGCGGATCTTCCCGCAGCTGTGGCATGTCGGAGCACGCCGACAAGCGGGTACGGGGCGCTATCCCGACGCACCGGTGACCAGTCCTTCCCGCCGGCAGCACCGGTCACCAGGACCTCTCCGTGCGAGGGCTTCACGCCGGCGTCACCGAGTGCGAGCACCGCGAGCGCCGCGGTGAACCCGGCCGTACCGATAGCCGCCGCCCGGAGCGGCCTCAGCGACACTCGGTCGCCGGGCGCGAACCGTAGTGAGGCGGAGTCCGTAACGGTGCCCACGACATCGACGCCGAGTGCCAGCGGCCAGGACTGAGCGACACCCGCACCGCTGAGAGCGGAGCGGTCCTTCTCGTGCACCGATGAGCACTTGCGCCTGTTGGCGGGCGCCGAGACATACGTCCACGCCCTCACCCGAAGTACCCTGACCGTCCACTGCTGCGCCTGAGCGCCCTCACCGAGGCGGTACCACCCGCCGTTGCTTCTAGGCTGACGGGCTCTCATGGACTGTCCTGTGATCCTTCTGACCGCGACGGCGCCACAACACGGTTCGGGCGCTTCTGCCGCCGTGTCCGCGGTAGCCGTAGACCTCGTCGTGCCACGGCAGTTGGGGTGGCCTGGCTGGTCGGCGCCGTCCGGCCGTGGCCGCTTCCCGCCGGCCCTCCACTCGCTCGGCGTCGCCGACACTCAGGCCACGCTGTCCGGAAACCGTCTCAGCGACAGCCGTTCCGCCCGCCACCCCCGTGAGCTGCCGACCCCGTACCGGATGCCTCCCCTCACGCTGTGGCCAACTCCCCTGCCCCGGTACCCACTGGCCGAGCGGCGTACTCGACCACCCGTGAAGGGGATATCGACATCACCGCTTTTAAGTCATGCGCTTGACTGACTGTCAGGAAACCCCTTTCACTGGGTTACGCACGATGACGGCAGCCCCAGATGAGGAGCGGTGGCGTTTCCCATGGCCAGTGGAACCTCCCGGTCGGACCGAGTCAGTGAGACGCGAAGAGCCATACTGACGGCGGCCGAGCGGCTGTTCGCCGAGCAGGGCGTGGTCGCTGTCTCCAGCCGGCAGATAAGCGAGGCGGCCGGCCAGGGCAACAACACGGCGGTCGGCTATCACTTCGGAGACAAGGCCGGCCTGGTGCGGGCGATCGTCAGCCGGCACGCGGACCAGATCGATGTGCTGCGCACCCGGATGCTGGCCGAGATCGGCGACTCCACCGACGTGCGGGACTGGTGCTCCTGCCTGGTGCGCCCCGGTACCGAACATCTCGCCGCCCTCGATGGTGCCAGCTGGTATGCGCGGTTCGCCGCTCAGATCATGACCGACCCCACCCTGCGCGCGAGCATGCTCGACGAAGTTCTCGGCCGACCCTCGCTCCAGCGCGCCCTTGATGGCTTGAAGCAATGTCTTCCCACGTTGCCACCCCAGGTCCTGGTGCTCCGCGCCGGTATGGCGCGTCTGCTTCTGGTGCACTCCCTCGCCGAGCGTGAACGGACTCTGGCTGAGGACACCCGTACCGCGACGGTGAGTTGGTCCGAGCACACCACCGCGCTTGTCGACGCGCTCGTCGGGCTGTGGCTCGCTCCCGCCACACCTGCCGTTGAGGGCACCGCCGACGCGTTCCTGGCGATGACGCGGACTCCGGAGGGTACCGCCACCGCACGGGGATGTCCGGACGCCGTTCCTTCCCGGATGCCCTCTTGAGCGCCCCGTCGAGCGTCCTCATCGTCGGCGCCTCCGCCGCAGGGCTCACCACCGCGGAGGCGCTGCGCCGGCGTGGCTACTCGGGTGCCCTGACGGTGCTCGGCGCCGAACCCCACATCCCATACGACCGACCGCCGTTGTCCAAGCAGCTTCTCTCCGGTCACTGGGACGTCACACGCACACGGTTACGGGTGCCTTCCGCTCTGGACGAGTTGGACGCGGACCTCCTGCTCGGTGAGCGGGCAGTTGAAATGGATACCGAGAACCTGACCGTCCACACCACGTCCTCGCGTGCCCTCCAGGCAGACCGCGTGGTCGTGGCGACCGGGCTGCGTGCTCGGAAGCTGCCGGGCCAGGACGGTCTCGCCAACGTCCACTGCCTGCGTACCGTGGACGACGCGTTGGCGCTTCGCGCGGCGATGCGGACCGCGACGCGGTTGGTTGTCGTGGGCGACGGTGTGCTGGGGAGCGAGATCGCAGCCACAGCCTGCGGCAGCGGGCTGGACGTCACCCTGGTGGGCCCGCAGCCGGCGCCCATGACCGGGCGGCTCGGCCCCGTGGTAGCGGCGCAGCTGGCCGCTCTGCACACCGAGCGCGGAGTACGGCTCCGCCCGGGGATCGCGGTGGACGGCCTGGCCGAGGACCGAGGCAGGGCCACCGGTGTGCGGCTGGGCACCGGCGAGGTCCTGCCGGCGGACGTGGTGGTCGTCGCCATCGGCGGCGAGCCGAACACCGCCTGGCTGGACGGCGGTCGGATGTGCACGGACGGTGGGCTGGTCTGCGACGCGTACTGCCGGGCGGCCGAGGGCGTCTACGCCGCCAGCGACGTGGCCCGCTGGCACCACCAGGGGTTCAACACCTATGTCCAGCTGGAGAACCGCACCAACGCCACCGAGCAGGCGATCGCCGTGGCCGGCGCGCTGCTGGGTGACGAGCGACCCTACTGCCCCGTCCCCTACTTCTGGACCGACCAGTTCGACGCCCGCATCCAGGTGTACGGCGTGCCCTCCGCCGAAGACGAGGTCGAGATCGCCGAGGGCAGTGTCGTCGAGCGCCGCTTCGTCGCCGTCTACCGGCGCAGGGAAGTGGTCACCGGTGTCCTGGGCTGGAACATGCCGAAACAGGCACGCCGCCTGAGACGGGACGTCATCCACGACTGGTCGGTCATCTCCCCGGCATAGACGCCCGCGGACCCGCCCACCTTCCTCCCGCAGGTGCGACTCCCCCCGCATGCCGCTGACATCCGCCGCGTCTCAGCGACGCGGGTCCGGTGCGCCTTCCCGGTGCCGGCCCCGCGACAGCCCCAACCCCACACGACGAAGGGACGCCATGATCGAGACCACGTCCTCGGCCTCGGCCGAGCTGCCACTCTTTCCGATGCCCCGCGCGAGCGGTTGCCCGTTCGACCCCCCACCACCGCTGCTGGAGCGCCAACAGGAGGGCCCCTTCACCCGCGTCAGCCTGTGGGACGGCAGTACCCCCTGGTTGGTCACCCGGTATGCGGAGCAGCGCGCGCTGATGGCGGACCCGAGGGTCAGCGCTGACATCACGCGGCCCGGGTACCCGAGTTCGGCGCCTGTCCCACCTCAGGGCAACACCATCGGGTTCATCCTGATGGACGACCCGGAACACGCCCGGCTTCGGCGGATGGTCACGGCGCCGTTCGCCATCAAGCGGGTGGAGGCGATGCGACCACGAGTGCGGCAGATCGTGAACGAACTCGTCGACGAGCTTCTGTCCGGTCCCAAACCGGTCGATCTGGTGGAGGCGTTCGCGCTCCCGGTGCCCTCCCTGGTGATCTGCGAACTGCTGGGCGTCCCCTACGCCGACCACGACTTCTTCCAGGAGAACAGCAAGACGATCATCAACCGGGATGTGACGCAGGAACAGCGGTTGGTCGCCCACGGCCGGCTGGCCGAGTACCTGGACTCCCTGGTGGCCGAGAAGTCGCGTCGGCCCAAGGACGACCTGCTCTCCCAGTTGGCCGAACGTGTCCTGGCCGGCGAGCTGACCCGGCTGGAGGCGGCCCAGATGGGTGTGCTGCTGCTGATCGCCGGTCACGAGACCACGGCCAACATGATCGCGCTTGGCACCCTCGCCCTGCTGCGGCACCCCGACCAACTGGCGGCGCTGCGCGAGACGGACGACCCCCGGCTCATCGCCGGGGCGGTTGAGGAGCTGCTGCGCTATCTGCATATCACCCACAGCGGACGGCGTCGCGTGGCGCTGGAGGACATCGAGATCGCCGGCGAGACCATCCGGGCCGGCGAGGGGCTGATCTTCGCCAACGATATCGGCAACCGGGATCCCCTGGCCTTCCCTGAGCACCCCGACCAACTGGACATCCACCGCGACGCGAGGCATCACGTCGCCTTCGGCTTCGGCGTCCACCAGTGCCTGGGCCAACCGCTCGCCCGGCTGGAACTGCACATCGTCTACGGAACGCTGTACCGGCGTATCCCCACCCTGCGGCTCGCCGCCGAGCTGGACGACATCCCCTTCAAACACGACGGATCGGTCTACGGCGTCTACGAGCTACCCGTCACCTGGTAGGCGCCGCGGAGGGAACGCGGTTCCGTCCCGCTCGCTCCCTCAACTGCCCGCTGTTCGCCAAGCGTTCACAAGAGACTGAGGAGTATGTATGAAGGTTTCCCTCGATCAGGACAGGTGCGTGGCCTCCGGCCAGTGTGTGGTGGCCGCCCCCGAGGTCTTCGACCAGCGTGATGAGGACGGCATCGCCGTCCTCATCACCGCAACCCCGGGTACAAGCGACGAGGAGGACGTCCGGCACGCCACAGCGGTTTGCCCGGCCCTGGCCATTCACATCGTGGAATGACGACATCCCGCTGAAACGGAGGCCCAGGGCGGTGAGCGGGCTTCGGCAGCCGTACCGGAGTCCACTTCTCCACACGGACTTTATCCCCAATTCGTGCGGGTCGAGGCTAGCCTCGACCCGCACGAGTTGTTTCTGGGGCCGGTAGGTCGGGGTCAGGCCCGGACTGCGGTAGACGTCGGCCTTCGCCTCCGGGTCCGCGGTGGCGAGGGTCGTGCTGATCGAGCCGAGCGGTTCGATCACGCGGTGGATCTCCTCCTTGGTCATTCTGCGCCGCGCGGAGACCTCAGAGACCCGGGCGAGCGCGGGGTGAGGGGCTACCCGCCGTCGTGGTCGCTGGAGGACCACCGCGGAATCGGCTCGTACGCCCGGACATCGTGGGCGGGAACCACGTGCAACCGGTCCGCCAGGGCGATGACGCGTAGGAGGCCCTCGCGCACCCGCGCCGGCTGGACATCCGCCAGCATCCGCAGCAACCTCGGCCGTTCCGCGCGGAGGGTCACACCCTCCCGCTGCCAGGTCAGGTCACCGATGAACGCGAACCGGCGGCCGTCCGGGAGGTTCACGAAGACCACGACTGACCCGTCCGTGTGCCCTCCTGCCTCGACGACGACCACCGAGCCGTCCCGGTGGACGTCATGGCTGTGCGGAAAGCCGAGATACGGCGGTCCGTCGAACGTGTAGTGGTGGATCTCGCGTTGGTTCGCGATGTCACGGAACACCGCGGCGTCCTTCGCGCGTTCGACGTAGCGGCTCTCCGCCGGGTTCATCCAGATCGGCACGTCGAGGTCCGCCAGGCCGCTGACGTGGTCCCAGTGCGCGTGGGTGATGACGACGCCCCGCAGCCGTGCCATGTCGTAGTTCTTCGCCCGCAACTGGTCCAGAACCGTGGTGCCGAGTTCGTGCGGGGTACGTCTGTAGGACGGCATGGCCGCGATGTGGGTGTCGACGTTCGCACCGAACCCCGCGTCGATCAGCAGATCGCCTCCCGGATGCCGGACGAGCACGGCGGTTGCCGCGAACCTTCGGACGTCGCTGAGGGATCCACCGCGATAGGCCAGGAGCGCTCGATTCTCGTATGTTCCCGTCGGCAGCTGGTAGATCGCCATGCCGGCGGGTGGCTGTGCGGCCGGCAGCGGGTCCGTCCACGGCGCCGGCGCGGGCAACGGCGCGGGCCGGAAGGACCTGATCGCGAGGAGCGAGGCGGCGACGCCGGCGAACACGGCGCCGGCCAGCACGTAGATCACGACGCGTCACGCCCTTCCGAAACCGCGTCCGGCGTGGCTTCCGGCCGGCGCCGCAGGAAGAAGCGGTGGATCTCCTCGGCCGCCACGGATGTGCGCGCCTGGCCGACGTACAGCGACAGCAGCACGGTGAGCACCTCCAGCGCCGGCTGGTCGAGCCCGACGCGCACCGCGCGCTCCAGCTGTGTGGTGAGCCTGGTGCCGCCCACCCCCTCACAGGTCAGCGCGGTGAGGATCGCGGCACTACGGCTGCGGTCGTCAAGGGCGGGATCGTGCCACGCCGGGCCCCCCGCCGCGAGTATGGCCTCCTCGGAGAACCGGCTGCCGACCCGTTCCGAGAGCGCGCCGGGAGACTCGCTCGCGCTGACTCCGAGGGTCTCGGCGAAGACCGCGCCGCCACGTTCGGTCCGGGTGCGCAGCATGGCTGCTTCCTTTTCATGGTTCACCCCTCGATTGCACCTTCGGTCGCGGGCCGCGGTCCAACACCTGATCGGTATGGCGATACCCGGAGAGTATGGTTGTGGGGTGGTGGACCTGCGTTCTCTCGGCTACTTCGTCGCGGTGGCTGAAGAGCTCAACGTGGGCCGGGCCGCGAATCGGCTGCGCATGTCGCAGCCACCGCTGAGCAGGGCGATCCAGCGCCTGGAGCGCGAGCTGGGCGTCGAGTTGTTCACACGTTCCGCCCGTGGCATGGCCCTCACCCGGGCCGGTGCCACGCTGCTGCCGGAGGCACGCGAGGTACTGGCGCGCGTCGCGTCCCTGCCGTCCCTGATGTCACGGGCAGCCGGTGCGCGCAGCCTGACGATCGGGACGCTGGCCGACAGCGTGGACCGTGCCGGGCGCAGACTGATCGACACGTTCCGCTCCCGCCACCCCGGAGTGGACATCCGGATCGTCGAGAGCGACCTCAGCGACCCGACCGTGGGCGTCGGCCGGGGCCTCGTCGATGTCGCCGTCACGCGCGGTCCGTTCAACGCCGCCGGGGTCGTGGTCGCCGAGATCCGCCGGGACCCGGTCGGTGTCGTCATGAGGGACACGGACCCGCTCGCCACTCGGGAGCTGCTGCGCCTGGAGGACCTGCGGGACCGTCGCTGGTTCCGTCTCCCCGACACCGCCGACGCGCTGTGGCGGCGCTACTGGGCCGGCGGCCACACAACCGCGGAGGGAGCCGGCGCCGACATCACGGTGCGGACCGTACGGGAGTGTATTCAGGCCGTTCGGTGGTCGGATGCGATCGGGCTCGCTCCGATGACGATCAACCGGGCCCCCGGGATCGTCGTCGTTCCGGTGGCGGGCGTCGCACCCAGTCCGCTCGTCGTCGCATGGCGGCGTCGTGACCGAGGCCCGCTCGTGCACGGCTTCGTCGAGGTCATGACGTCCGCCGCCCGCGCCACGCGGCACGACCGTGGTGTGTCCGAGCCGTCCTTGGCCAGCGATGGAGTTCGGTCGGACCGGCCAGGAAGGGCACGGTGACAACGCGTGGCGCCCGGACTCTGGCAGCACACGGCAGCCAGCAGTGCCTGTCGCGTCGGTGCCGCCGGCTCGGCCCGCGGAGTTGGACCTGCTGGGAGACCGGTCCGTCACGTACGGGGACGGCTGACGCCGCGTGCCGCCGGCTCGTGAGCGATCCCGGGCGCCCCACGCCGCTGGACCTGGTGGATGGCGCCCTCGGCCGGCGCCCGTGACGGTGCCAAGTGGGGCCGGAGCGCCGTCACCGCCCGATGGCACGGGATCCCCCTCGGGCGGCGTCGTGTCGTGAGGCGCTGTCGGTGCGCGGCGGATGATCCGCCCCGGTCAACCGACCCGAGCCAGTTGCCACTGCTGGTTGGCGCCACCGTGGTCGGTGTACTGGACGATGTTGGCACCGTCCCCGGTGGCGGCATCCTGAACCTCAAGTGCCTTGCCACTGTTGCGGTTGATCAACCGCACATGCCCGCCACCGGAGTCCACGGCCCGGAACTGCTGGTTGGCGCCATTGTGATCGGTCCACTGCACGATGCCCGCGCCGTCGGCGGTCGACCAGTCCATCACATCGAGGACCTTCCCCGAGTGACGGGACCTCAGCCGGTGGTAACCGTCTCCCGAGACCACGAACTGCCATTGCTGCTGCGCCTGATCGTTCCGCGACCACTGAGTGACCCGCGCCCCGTCCTGGGTCGCCAGGTTGTACAGGTCCAACGCCTTGCCACTGTTCCTGTTCACCAGCACGTACCACGCCCCCGTGTCGATGCCGCCGGGGGAACCGCCGCTCACGCTGGTCACGAAAGTCGTGATGCTTCGCGCGGGCAGTGCCGCGGTGAAGCTGCCGTTGGAGACGTTCACGGTGCCCTGCGGCGCGACGTTCCGGCTGGCGTCGGTCAGCCAGTACGTGGCGCTGGACGCGGAGGTATTGGCCAGGGAGAACTGCTGGTTCACCGCGGAGGTGCCCTTGTTGATGGCGACGACGACGACGTTGGATTCGCCGCCCCGGTACGCCGAGACATAGAGGTTGGACGCCGGGTTCGCCGTCGCCTCGATCCGCACGTACCCGGGGCGGACGAAACGCGCGAACTGCGCCATGTTCGCGCCCCGCTTGCTGATCTGGCCATCCTCCCGCATGGGGCTGTAGCCCCGTCGGATGTACCACCACACATAGGCCTGGAACTCGGCATCGACCATGGCGCGGTGTATATGCTCCCCGACATCGAGCGCCTGGGGCCACAGATCCGCCGAGTCGCTGCTGTTGGGATAGTAGACCTCGGTCATCCACAGCTCCTTTCCCGCACCCCTCTGCTTGAAGAGGGGATAGGGGAAGTTCGAGAACTGCGTACCGTAGAGGTGCGCCCCGAGGATGTCCATATTGGCGAGCGCCTGGGCATCATTGAGGATCGGATCCGAGATGTTCTTCAGGTACTGGAAGGACTCCGGAGCGATGACACGGGTGTTGATCGAGCCCGCGTTCTCCCGCATGAAGCGGAGCATCTCGTTCGGGGTCCACCACGTCCAGTCGTGCGCGTAGTCGGGCTCATTCTGTACCGATATGGCATACAGATCCACCCCGTTGTTCCTGAGATGCGTGTTGAAGTCGTTCAGGTGCTGCGCATAGGCGCCATACATGTCGTACCTGAGGCGCTTCGCGTCGGTCTGACTCCCCCGGACGAATGTCTCGATCATGTGCGCCGGAGGGTTCCAGGGGGACGCGATGACGGTCGCACCCAGTTCGATGGCCCGCCGTGCCGTAGCCACGTCACGGCTCCAGTCCGCCTGGTTCTCGGGAACGGGGATTCGCAACACGGAGAAACCGAGTCGCCCCTCCCCGTTGCCGAACGCGGTATCACGCTGAGCAGCGGTCAGATCGCCGATCCAGGCCGCGTGAGCCATGCCTCCGAAGCCCCGGATCGTCTGCCGCTGAGCCGACGGGTCGATCACCGCGGTGGCGGCGACCGTCGCGGCCCTGGCCCCGGAGACGCCCACGGCGGAGGCCGCGGTGGTGAGGACCGGGAGGGTCCCCAGCGTCGTCAGAACGGATCTCCGACTCGGAGACCTACGCGGCGCACCATCGCGCCCGTTCTCGTCCTGCGTCATGTTCTTCTCCTAGTGGAAGTCAGCGCTGACGCGCACCTTTTTCGCCCACCCGACAGGCAGCGTTCCACACGCATTGGGAGCGCTCCCAAACATATCCATGATCTTCGACAGAACTGGTCGCCGAAGGACCAGAGAGCAGAAGTCTCCCCGAGCTCCAAAACACCACAGGGAGGCCACAAGAATCATGTGACCACCATCGGATGGCCAAGATCTTGACTGTTCCGCAAATTAACGTCCCGAAGAACTGCCGTCAAGCCCTCCCGGCATGAAGCCGGATGGAATTCCTTTTCTATACCGCCGAGCCGAAGGAAAGAGCTGGAGCCGTCGTCGACAGCGCCTAAACCCGACGCGGCACCGATGGAAACCTCGTGCCCGCGCGGCGCTCCGGGACGTGCCTCGGGATCGCCGCCACAGCGCGCCATTCGCGCCGGACCGTGACGGTCGGTGCCCGCCGGCCAGGGAACAGTCCACTGGTCCGTGACGGTGGAGACGTATGCGCCGACATCGCAGCCGTCGTTGCGGTCCCGGTGGTTCTCCTCGGGCCCACGTCCGTAGCAGTGGAGACCTTCGAGCGCGTCGGGTGCGTGTCGCGTGGTGTGGCTCCGAGTTGACCTCGAAGACCCCGATGTCGTGCACCCGCTCGGGATGCCCGTTCGGCGGCTCCTTCGGCGTGCCGCCCGTTCAAACGGGGTCAGCCAGAGCAAAGGCGCGTCCGCTCCGTCAGCCCGAGTGCAGGCTCCCGCTGCGGAAGGCGGCGACCCGGATCTCGCCCGTGACGAACCCCGCCGCCCGCACGGCCGCCCGCACGCCGGGAAGCGGATCGACCGCCCCGACGAGATCGCGATCCACCTCGACGCGGGCGTCCTCGCCGAGGTCGCGCACCCGCAGGTCCCGCACGCGCAAACCGGCGTCGGCGAGCGCGGCCCGAACGGCGATCTCCGCACGCGCCACCCGCGCCAGCCGGGGGGCGGTGACGGTCACTCCGTGCCTGATACGACTGGCCAGGCAGGGCGTGGCGGGCTTGTCCCAAGTGGGCAGCCGCCAGCGGCGGCTGAGCTCACGCACCCGGTGCTTGTTCAGCCCGGTGTCACGCAACGGTGTGTGGACGCCGTTCTCCTCGCCGGCGCGGATGCCCGGGCGGTGGGGGTCCACCGCGTCGTCGGCGTTGGTGCCGGTGGCCACCTCGGGGAAACCGTGCCCGCGGCCCAGAGCGGCGATGGTGCCCAGCACCTCGGACTTGCAGAAGTAGCCACCGGAGACGGGCACGGCGACGACGGGGCACCCGACCAGGCCGGCCGCCACGCTCGCCAGCGCCCCCTCCATCCCGGCGGCGACGACGACGGCGTCAGCCGCCTGGAGCCGCTCGCGGATCGCCAGCACCCGATCGAGGCCGGCGACCCCCACATCCGCGACCCCGTCGGCGCTCAGCCCCAGCGCCCGACAGACCGCCAGGGCCTCGGCGGCCACGGGCAGATCAGCGGTGCCGGCCGTCACGACGAGGACGTCGAAGGCCCGGGCGGGGCGGGCCTCCACACCAGGAGGCGGGCGGCGGCCTCGTAATGGCCACCGGGGAGAGCGTCCGTCACGGCGACGGCGGTGTCCTTCTCCACCCGGGTCACCAGGACTGGGCCCCGGTTGTTCGTCAGCAGGCTGGCGACGATGCCCCGGATCTGGCCCACGGACTTGCCCGGGCCGTAGACGACTTCGGGGACCCCCTGACGTCGCTCACGGTCGATGTCGACGTGGGCGTAGCCGAGCGGGAGCTGGCCGTGCGCGTCCGGCTGAGCCCGGTGGTCCTCCCAGGTGTGGGCACCCGGCTGCCCCGTCGGGGGTCGGGCCCCTTCCCCGGCCGTCTCTCGCGCGGCGGGCGGCCTCACGCCTGGCCCACCACATGGCGCTGCCGGCCGAGTCCTTCGATCTCCACCTCGACGAGGTCGCCGGCCCGGAGGTGGGGGAAGTGGTTCGCGCCGAACGCGGCACCGGCCGGGGAGACATCGTCGGCGACGGCGAAGCCAGCGATCACGGCGTCCGCGTCCTCCAGCCCCTCCGGCCCCTCCGGCATGAGGACGACGGGCCCGTCCGGTGCCGGTGCGCCGGTCTCCGCCGCGTGCGCCCGGTGGTTGAGCCCGACGCGGACGACCTTGCCAGGGCGGGCGACGGGTGCGCCGACGCGGAGTCCGTTGAGGTCGCGGCGTGGCAGGCGCCCCTCGGCGAGCGCTGAGCGAGTTCGGGCATGGCCGTCACCCGCCAGGAACGCCCCGTCGATGTCCTCCGTCAACTCCCTGAGGTCGAAGGCATTCCCGTCGTCGTCCAGCACGGCCGGACGCTCGGCGCCGGCGGGGCCCACTCGCGGATACCGCATCGTTCTCCCCCGCCGCGTACGTGGGGCCCCCGTGGCTCGGCGACGACCCCGGGCGCAGTCGCCGGAAAGATAGCAAGTCATCTGATGTATAGGAAGAGGCCAACCACGCCTCGGCCGAGGGAAGCCCTGATTGATGCGGCAATGTGGACGTGGATGACCCTCTTCGGATAGACATTCATCGCATGTATTTCTTTGACGTGAGCCCGCTCAGCCACCAGGCCGGGCAGGCGGCAACACAGGGCGCCCCGGAGGAGATCTGATGCGGGTCAGGTTGGACTACGGCAACCAGGGCCTGGACATCGAGGTGAACCGGGCGACGACCACGGTCGTCGAGCCGGTCCACCATCCGGCGGCGGAGGATCAGGAGGCGGTACTGCGGGAGGCGCTGCGCCACCCGGTGGCCGGGCCACCCCTGCGCGAACGGGTCCGGCCGGGCCAGACCGTGGCCATCGCCGTTTGCGACGGAACACGCCCCCAACCGCGCCACCTGATGGTGCCCGCCGTACTGGCCGAGTTGGCAGGCGTCGTTCGTCCCGAGGACGTCCTGATCCTGGTCGCGACCGGCACCCACCGGGGTGATTCGCCGGCCGAGCTGAGGCAGATGCTGGGGGACTAGATCGTCGACTCCTGTCATGTCGTCAACCACGACGCCCGCGACCGGGACCAGCTCGACTGGGTCGGAACCCTGGGCGCCGGCGTGCCGGTCCGGCTCAACAGCGCGTGGCTCGCCGCCGATGTCCGTGTCACCACCGGGTTCGTCGAGCCCCACTTCTTCGCGGGTTTCTCCGGCGGGCCAAAACTGGCCGCCCCCGGCCTCGCCGGGCTGGAGACGGTCCTGACGCTGCATGACGCGCGCCGCATCGGGCACCCCCGCGCCACCTGGGGCATCACCGAGGGCAATCCGGTGCACGACGATGTGCGCGCCATCGCGCGGGCACGGGCGTCACCTTCGCCCTTGACGTCATTCTCAACCGGGACAAGGACATCGTCGCGGCCTTTGGTGGTGATGTCCTCGCGATGCACGCGAGGGCCAGCGCCACCGCCAGGCGCACCGCGATGCGCCCGGTCCCCGAGCCGTTCGACATCGTGGTCACCACCAATTCCGGCTTCCCCCTCGACCAGAACCTCTACCAGGCGGTGAAGGGCCTCTCGGCCGCCCACCAGGTCGTCCGTCCGGGCGGGACGATCATCTGCGCGGCCGAGTGCCGTGACGGCTTTCCCGACCATGGCTCCTACCGGGACGTCCTGACGTCCGCGCCCTCCCCGCAAGCCCTCCTGTCGTCCATCCGGGCCCGGCCCGAGACGGTCCCCGACCAGTGGCAGGTCCAGATCCAGGCGCGTATCCAGGCGGACTGCGAGGTGATCATGCACACCAGCGGTCTCACGGACGATGAGCTGGCCGCCGTTCACCTGAGGCAGACCCACGACATCTCCGAGCTGCTCGCCGCCGCGGGATCATCCCGGGTCTGCGTCCTGCCGCAGGGGCCTCTGACGATCCCCTACCTGGCCGGCACCACCTGACCCGAGCGGCGATCGACGGCCGCCGCGCCCCACCCGCTCACGACGAACCCACGCGCGCCGGAGGCAAACCGGCGCGCACCGCCGGCAAGGTCTCACCATTGATTGGATGTATCTCATGCTCAAGCCCGGGCAGCGACCAAGAAATGCCAGGCAGGCGCCTTGGCAGTGGTGATGCGACATGGCAGGGTACGCATGTCCGAGCGAAACATCATATCTATTGCCCGTCTCCGGCGGGCGGAGCAGCTGACGTTCCGCCGGCACGCGGCGGCTCGCTGCCGGCGCACCCGATGAGGTTGGGGAAGGACCAGGTTCGGCCATGACAACCGCAGCGCAGACACCCGCTGATCAGCCCCCCGACGAGCGGGGAAGCCCGACGGGATGGCTTCGGGAGAGAATCTCCCACGCCGTCTCGGAGTTCACCGCTGCCAGCGCTCTCGTGCTCCTCTTCATTGTGCTGAGCTTCGCCAGTCCGCACTTCCTCACGGCGGACAACCTCTTCAACATCGGCGCACAGACCGCTGTGATCGCGGTGATAGCGACCGCTCAGACGATGGTGATCATCACCAAGGGAATCGACCTCTCGGTGGGATCGGTGGCCGCACTCGCCGGTGTGATCGGTGCCATGGTCGTCCGGGACCTGGGATTCTCGCTCTGGGCCGCCACGGCGGTCGCCATCGCGGTGGGTGCCCTCGCCGGCCTGCTCAACGGTCTGCTGGTCACCGTGGCGCACGTGCCGCCGTTCATCGCGACCCTGGGCACCATGTCGGTTGCCCGCGGCCTGGTCTTCATCGTCACCGGTGCGGTCGGCGTCTACGGCCTGCAGGAGTCCTTCCAACTCCTGGGCAACGGCGAGTTCCTCGGGCTCCCGTTCGCCGTGGTCATCACGGCGGTCGTGGCCGTGGGTGCCGCGTTCCTCCTGTCCCAGACCCGCTTCGGCCAGTACACCTACGCCGTCGGGTCGAACCTGGAGGCGGCCCGCCGATCCGGCATCAGGGTCGGCCGTCATCTCACGTCGATCTACGTGCTGGCCGGCATGCTGGTCGGGCTGGGCGGGATGATCGCGGCGTCCCGGGTGAACTCGGGACAGCCGAACTACGGCATCGCGCTCGAACTCGACGTCATCGCGGCGGCCGTCATCGGCGGGGCGAGCCTCTTCGGCGGTCAGGGCCGCGTCATCGGCACGCTGATCGGGGCGTTCCTCATCGCTCTGGTGCGCAACGGAGCCGTGCTCCTGGACATCAGCATCCACTACCAGCAGGTGATCGTCGGCGTGATCATCTGGGCCGCCGTCTACTTCGACCAGTACCGCAGACGCCGCGCCCAGTCACGAAGTTGAGGCGCCCGACCCGCACCCCCCGGAAAGGACAGAGAACATGACATTCAGAGCTTCCCGACGCGCGAACGTCGGCGCGCCGGCCCGATCTCTTCTCGCTCTCGCTCTCACCGGCACCCTGCTGACCGCCTGTGGCGGCGTCGAGGTACGGGACAGCGACGGCGGGGGTGACTCGGACGGCGGCGACAGCCCGCAGGACGGTCCACTCGAACTGGCCGTGGTCCCCAAGGCCGTCGGACACGAGTTCTGGAACACCGTGCGCGCCGGCGCCGAGTGCGCCGCCGAGGAGGCGGGCGACGTCTCCGTCAGCTGGGACGGGGTCACCGCCGAGACGGACGTCGAGGGTCAGGTCAACCTGATCCAGAACTTCGTCACCCGCGATATGGACGGTATCGTCTACGCGGCGACCGACTCCGCCGCACTGACCCCCGCCACGCGGCAGGCGCTCAACGCCGGCATCCCGGTGGCGATGATCGACTCCGGCACGGACCCACAGCCCGACGAGGTCCCGCTGTTCGCCACCGACAACCAGAACGCCGCGACGGAGGCGGCGAACCTGCTCGCCGAGGAGCTGGGCGAGGGAGATCACGAGGTGGCGCTGATCGAGTTCCAGCCCGGCTCACAGACCAACACCGAGCGGGTGGACGGCTTCACCGCGGGCCTGGAGCAGCACGAGAACCTGACCCTCGTGGGCCAGCAGCCCAGCCACAGCGACGTCAACGAGGCCCGGCGGGTGACCGAGGACATCCTGTCCGCCAACCCGGACCTGGCGGGCATCTTCGCGGCCAACGAGCCCAGCGTGCTGGGCGCGGCACAGGCCGTCGAAGCCGCCGGCAAGTCGGGTGAGATCGTGATCATCGGCTGGGACGCCGCTCCCGACGAGATCGCGGGGCTTCGCAGCGGCCAGATATCCGCACTCGTCGTGCAGAACCCGTTCCGCATGGGCTATGCGGGCGTGAGTGCCATGGTGGATCATCTGCGAGAAGGGGCGGAGCTGGCATCGGCGGACACCGGAGTCACGTTCCTCACCCAGGAGAACCTCGACTCCGAGGAGGCCACCGCCGTGCTTGAGCCCAGCTGTGACAACCCCCCGGTGGACTGAATGAACATCGGAGGCGAACCAGCGACGCGCCCGGTGCCCGAATCGGCGGCCACCGGAGACGGGCCGGTGCTGGAGGCCCGCGGCATCGTCAAGCGCTTCGGTCATGTCGAGGCCCTGAGGGGCGCCAACCTGACCGTGGACAAGGCCGAGGTGGTCGCGCTCATCGGGGACAACGGCGCGGGAAAGAGCACACTCGTCAAGACGCTCTCGGGAGTCCACCCGCCGGACGGCGGCGAACTGCGCGTCGGGGGCCGATCGGTACGGTTCAGCTCGCCGCTGGACGCGCGCCGGCACGGCGTCGAGACGGTGTACCAGGATCTCGCCGTGGCCGACGACCTCAGTGTCGCGTCCAATCTGTATCTGGGCCGCGAGATCATCCGGGACGGCGTGCTCGGTCGCCTCGGTCTGCTCGACAAGGGCGCCATGCGGCGCGGAGCCGCCGAGGCCCTGAAACAACTCGGGGTGCGCATCCCGCGCGTCACCACCCCCATCTCCATGCTGTCCGGCGGACAGCGGCAGAGCGTGGCGGTGGCCCGTGCCATCATCTGGGCCACGAACGTGGTCATCCTGGACGAGCCCACAGCCGCCCTCGGAGTGGTCCAGACGGAGCGCGTCCTGGACGTCGTGCGGCGGGCGCGCGACGCGGGAATGTCGGTGGTCCTCGTCAGCCACAACATGCCCCAGGTGCTGGAGGTGGCCGACCGCGTCGAGGTGCTCCGCCTGGGCAGACGCGCCGCCCGCTTCCGCGCCTCGGAGGTCACCACCGACGATCTGGTGGCGGCGATGACGGGGGCCATGACCTACGAGGACGAGAACGACGACTGAGCGAACCCCTGCCACGGAGTTGGCAGGGGGACTCTCACAGGAGGGGGACTCTCACAAGAAGGAGGCCGGCCCCTCATCCCCGGGTGGAGAACGCGGCGGTGGAGGGCTGGCTGTCGAGGGCGGATGTGCTCTCCGGCCCCGCCGAGGGGCCGGCGTTCTCGGGTGGGTCCCGGTAGAGGGACTCCTCCACCCCCAACAGGTGAGCGGCCATGCGGATCTGAGCCCGTTCGCCGTCGCGGGCGATCAGGGCCCGCAGGATCTCCACATGCTCGTGGTGGGTCCGCTGGTCGGCCCCCTCCTCGTGCAGGCTGCGCCAGAGCCGCCCCCGCACGGTGCGCCCGGCGAACGCCTCGATGAGGCCCGCGAGCACGGGGTTGCCGGTGTGCACGGCGATGATGCGGTGGAAGGCGATGTCGGCCTCGATCAGCCGCTGATGATCCGGTGGCCCCGGCTGGTCGAGAATATCGGCACACTCGTCGAGCAGCCCTCTCGCCTGGGCGAGCGCCAACTCGGTGATCCTGGGGGCGGCGAGCCGTGCGGCCTCGCACTCCAGCAGCCGGCGAATCTGGTGGATGTTCCCGATGTCGCCCTTTCCCTGGAGATCGGCCAGGAACCCCATCGGTGACATCAGGCGGGCCGCGTCGAGGTTGGTGACATAGGTGCCGTCGCCCTGACGGGTGCTGACGATCCCGAGGATCGACAGCGCCGAGATGCCCTCCCTCAGCGACCCCCGGGAGACCCCGAGCGTCTCGGCCAGCTCCTTCTCGACCGGGAGGCGGTCCCCCGGACGGAAGACCCCGTCGAGGATCATCCGCTTGATGCCGTCTACCACTTCGTCCGCGCGGGACATGACCGATCTGCGTCCTCACTCCAGGCCAGTGTCACTCCTCAGAGCGGCGTCGCCGGTATCGCCCTGCTCCGTCCACCGTCGCCGCTGGCCGAGGTCCAGTAGTGACCGTGGGGGAAACGGTACTGGTCGACCGAGGCGCTCCGCATCCTGGTCGAGTAGCCGGGGGCGGTGGGGAGCACGTATCCGCTGCCACCACCGGCGTCCGTCACCACCGGCGGGTCGGTGAAGTGCTCGTGGAGATGGTCGACGAACTCCGTCACCCGCCCGGTGAGATCTCCGGAGATCGCCACGTAGTCGAGGACGGAGATGTGCTGCACCATCTCGCACAGCCCCACACCGCCGGCGTGGGGGCAGACCGGTACACCGAACTTGGCGGCCATCAGCAGCACGGCGACGATCTCGTTGACGCTGGCCAGGCGTCCGGTGTCCAGCTGGCAGAAGTCGATGGCCCCCGCCTGGAAAAGCTGCTTGAACATCACCCGGTTGTGGCAGTGCTCCCCCGTCGCGACCCCGACCGGGGCCACGGCCCGGCGCACCGCCGCGTGACCGAGCACGTCGTCCGGGCTGGTGGGCTCCTCGATCCACAGCGGGTCGAACCTGGCCAACTCCCGAACCCACCGGATGGCCTCGTCGACATCCCACACCTGGTTGGCGTCGATCATCAGATGGCGGTCGGGACCGAGGATCTCGCGAGCGATCGAGCAGCGGCGGATATCGTCCTCAAGGTCACCGCCCACCTTGAGCTTGACATGGCCGTACCCCGACGCCACCGCCTCCCGGCACAGCCGGGACAGCTTGTCGTCCGTGTAACCGAGCCACCCGGCGGACGTCGTGTAGGCCGGGTACCCCGTGCGCCGCAGCTCGGCGACGCGTTTCCCCCTGGTGCTCTCCTTGGCACGGAGGATCTCCAACGCCTCATCAGGCGTCAGCACATCCGACAGATAACGGAGGTCCGCGATCCGCACCAGCTCCTCGGGGGACGACTCCACGAGCAGCTGCCACAGCGGCAGGCCGGCCCTGCGTGCCACCAGATCCCAGGCCGCGTTCATGACCGCTGCCAGCGACAGGTGCACGACGCCCTTCTCAGGGCCGAGCCACCTCAGCTGGGAGTCGGAGGTCAGAAAGCGGTACACCTCCCCCATATCCGCCGCCATCGCGGACACATCCCTGCCGACCAACCGCTCGGCCTGCTGGCGGGCGGCGGCCACGACGATGTCGTTCCCCCGTCCGATGGTGAACGTGAGCCCGTGGCCGGCCAGCGGGCTCCCGTCCGGAGCCGTCGCGTCGGTGTGCAGGACGACATAGGAGGCCGAGTAGTCGCCGTCCTTGTTCATGGCGTCGGAGCCGTCCGCGGTGAGAGAGGTGGGGAAGCGGACATCCTCGACAGTCACAGCAGTGATCTGCGGCATGGAACTCGTCTCCAGCGGAACAAAGATCGGATGACTCGGAGTCTAGGCGACGCGTTTCCGGAGCGTCAACGAATCGTCCCGCCATCGGACGCCGGGGAGATCGCCGGCGTCCGACGGGCCCACCCCGCCGGCTCCCCGTTCGTGACGGGGACACGAACCACCTGCGGACAGCGAGTTTCCGCGCCGCGCCCCGCGCGAGAGCGACGGACCCACCACAGGCCCTGTGGCTGAGCCTCCACCCGTCATGGCGCACACCCGTCATGGCGCACACCCGTTGACTGAATACATCGAATGTTTGTAGGTTCACAGCGATCCCCCGGCACCCCCTCCGCCTCCGCCTCGCGCGTGCCGGCGGCGGGCAGGGCACGAGCCGCCCGCGACGTCAACAGTCCCTGGAGGACCGAGATGCCCCACCTTCCCCGCAGAAATGTCCTGATGGCCGGCGCCGCCGGTACCGGCGGCGCTCTCCTGCCGTTCCACTGGACCGCGACCGCCCGCGCGGCGAGCCAGCCCCCGGCGGCGGTCCGCGCCGCCGACGACCTCGCCCTCTGGTACGACGCGGGGGCCGGCGCCGACTGGCTGCGTGCCCTCCCCCTCGGCAACGGCCGGATGGGCGCCATGGTGTTCGGCAACGTCTCCGACGAGGTGATCCAGCTCAACGAGGACACCGTCTGGGCGGGCGGCCCCTATGACTCCGCCAACCCGCGTGGCGCCGAGCAACTCGCGGAGATCCAGCGCCTGGTCTTCGCCGACGACTGGGGTGCGGCTCAGAGCCTGGTCGACGAGGCGATGATGGGCGATCCCCCGGGCCAACTCGCCTACCAGCCCGTCGGCGATCTCCTCATCGACTTCGAGGCCGCGGGCGAGGTGACGGAGTATCACCGGAGGCTGGACCTGACCACGGCCACCGCCTCCACCACGTTCGTCGTCGACGGGGTGCGACACCAGCGGGAGACCCTGGCGAGCGCGCCCGACCAGGTGATTGTCATGCGCCTGACGTCGGATGCCGCCGAAGCGATCTCGTTCACCGCCCGGTTCGACTCACCGCAGCGCTCCGACGTCTCCAGCCCCAACACCACCACCGTGGCGCTGGAGGGGATCTCCGCCGACCAGGAGGGCGTCGCCGGATCGGTGCGCTTCCTCGCCCTGGCCCACGCGGTCGCCGAGGGGGGCCAGGTCTCCAGCACCGGCGGGACACTGACCGTCCAGGGTGCGAACAGCGTGACCCTGTTGATCTCCATCGGTTCCAGTTATGTCGACTTCCAGAACGTGGACGGCGACTATTCCGGCATCGCCTGGGCGCACCTCAACGCCGCCGCGGAGTCCTCGCACGCGCAACTGCGCGAGCGTCATGTGGCCGACTACCAGGAGCTGTTCGGTCGCACCAGCATCGACCTGGGCCGCACCGACGCGGCCGACCAACCCACGGACGTGCGGATCGCCCGGCACGCCGACACGGACGATCCCCAACTTTCCGCGCTGCTCTTCCAGTACGGCCGGTACCTGCTGATCTCGTCCTCCAGGCCCGGCACCCAGCCGGCGAACCTCCAGGGCGTGTGGAACGACCTGATGCAGCCCCCGTGGGACTCCAAGTACACCATCAACGCCAACCTTCCGATGAACTACTGGCCCGCGGACACCACCAACCTGTCGGAGTGCTTCGAGCCCGTCTTCGGGCTGATCGACGACCTCACCGTCAGCGGCGCCCGCACCGCTCAGGCGCAGTACGGGGCGGGCGGCTGGGTCACCCACCACAACACCGACGCGTGGCGGGGTACCTCGGTCGTGGACGGCGCGCTGTGGGGCATGTGGCAGACAGGCGGCGCCTGGTTGTCCACGCTGATCTGGGACCACTACCTCTTCACCGGGGACCGGGACTTCCTGGCCGCCAACTACCTCGCACTCAGGGGGTGCGCCGAGTTCTTCCTGGACACCCTGGTGGCGGAGCCGAACGAGGGATTCCTCGTCACCAACCCGTCCAACTCGCCGGAGTTGGCACACCACAACGGGGTCAGCGTGTGCGCCGGACCCACGATGGACAACCAGATCCTGGTCGACGTCTTCAACGGCGTCGCCCTGGCCAGCGAGGAACTGGGCGTGGACAGCGACTTCCGTGCCCAGGTCCTGGCGGCTCGGGACCGCCTGCCACCGATGCGTATCGGCTCCCGGGGCAACATCCAGGAGTGGATGGAGGACTGGATCGAGCCGGAGCGGACGCACCGGCATGTCTCCCATCTCTACGGGCTCCACCCCAGCAACCAGATCACCCGGGAGGGCACCCCGGAACTCTTCGAGGCGGCCCGCCGCACCCTGGAGATCCGCGGCGACGACGGCACCGGCTGGTCCCTCGCCTGGAAGATCAACTTCTGGGCCCGACTGGAGGACGGCAACCGCGCCCACGACCTGGTGGACTACCTGATCACGCCGGAGAGACTGGCGCCCAACATGTTCGACCTGCATCCACCGTTCCAGATCGACGGGAACTTCGGGGCCACGGGCGGTATCGCCGAGATGCTGCTCCAGAGCCATGCCGGCGAGCTGCACATCCTGCCGGCTCTCCCCGACGCCTGGCCCACGGGCAGCGTCCAGGGACTGAGAGGGCGAGGCGGACACACCGTGTCGCTCTCCTGGGAGGACGGCGAACCCACCGAGGCCAGGTTCGTCTCTGACCGGAACACCTCCATACGGCTGCGGGGCGGGCTGTTCACGCCCGGCCGGTCCGTCTTCGACTCCGCGGACGGCTCCCACCCCCGGCCGCGCGTCCGACGCGTCGGCAGTGACGCCGTCGAGGTGTCCATGACGGCCGGCCGCGAGTTCCTGGCGCGCCGCCGGTAGGACCGTCCCGAAGCGCACGAAGGTCGTCGGCGCCCCTGCTCAGGCTTCCCAGCTCTGGCCCGCGAGGCCCGGCGTCCGGCGGCAACTCGCCGCCATCCGGACACAGCCGACCCCGAACGTGACGCGGGTTCGATGAACTCCCCGGCGCCCCCGGGGAGTCCACCGCCCGCGCCCGGGGGCCCGGCTGAGCGCCGGGCCTCTCGCGGCCGTCGAGTATTCCTCGCACCGAATGACAGCGAGAATTCCCCGATGGAAAACGATTCCAGGGCTCGCGGGCCATGTCGACCGGCCCCGCCGGGAAATTCAGAATTCCGAGCCCCTTGCCATACAACACAATGCGGCGCTAACGTGCTCACGAGATAAGAGCCACACCATAACCTTTGTCCGACGGGCCGAACAAGCGGCCCTGAAGGCCATTCTTCGCGAGTCGCCATGAGACCCCACGCAGGCGGCTGCTTATATTCGCCGAGCGCACGCGAGCCCCTTTCACTCGATCACATCGAGAGAAATAGGGAGCTTGCTTTTGAGGCCATCCGGTAAACCGGATACTCCCCGTTTCCGGAGCCACAGGAGACGCGCTCACCACCGTGGTCCGACCTCACCTCGGGACGCACAGGCGGCGGGACCGCCTCTGCTCCCCACCCCGATGAAGGAGGAGCCGATGTCGACTGGACAGCGCCAGAGGGGGCACCGCCGTGAAGCGTAGACTCGCCGCCCTGCCCACGGTCATCGCCGCCCTGCTGGTCATGCTGACCGGAGGTCCAGCGCTGGGCAGCACGCTCGACGACGCCCGGACGTCCGACGCCCGAACCGCCGACGCCACCGCGGGATGCGGCTCGGCCCCGGGCCTGACGGACGGCACGCACACGATCCAGAGCGGCGGAATCGACCGCACGTTCATCCTCGACATTCCCGACAACTACGACAACAACCACCCCCACCGCATCGTTCTGGGCTTCCACTGGTGGGGTGGGACGGCAGAAGACGTCGCGACGGGCCAGACCGTGGAGACCGGCACCTGGTCCTACTACGGCCTCAAGAGGCTGGCCGGGGACAGCACCATCTTTGTCGCCCCGCAGGGCATCGACAACGCCTGGCCCAACAGCGGCGGTCGCGACGTGGCCTTTGTCGACGATCTGCTGCGGGTCGTGGAGGACAACCTCTGCGTCGAGACGAACCAGCGCTTCGCCGTCGGCTTCAGCTACGGCGGGGCCATGAGCTACTCCCTTGCCTGCTCCCGGCCCGACGTCTTCCGCGCGGTGGCCGCCTATGGCGCTCCCGGGCAGGTCAGCGGATGCGACGGAGGCACCCAGCCGGTCGCCTACTTCGGCGCCCACGGCATCAGCGACGGCAACGGAGGCGCGACGCTGCGTGACACCTTCGTCCGTAACAACGGCTGTGCCGGCCAGAACCCGCCAGCGCCGGCGCCGGGCAGTCTGACCCACATCACCACCGCTTACTCCGGCTGCTCGGCCGAGCACCCCGTGGTCTGGGCCTCCTTCGACGGTGGCCACATCGCGGCGCCCCAGGACGGGGCGCCGGGGGACAGCGGCTCCAACACCTGGCTGCCGGGCGAGACCTGGGACTTCCTCACCCGCTTCTAGGCCCTCCCGCTTCTGATTTCCGCCCCAACCCCCGGCGCCGCCCCTGCGGCGCCGGGGGCTTTCGCCCCGCGCGGCCCGGGAGACGAGTGGTACCCCTACCTCCTTCACAGCCTCCTTCACGACCTTCCGCGTGGCTTCCGCGGAGCCGTGGCCGAATGACGGGAGGACACCTTTCCCCGGAATAGCGGAGCGGAGGGCAAAATGCGCCAGTGCCTGTTGGTAGGACCCGGTATACCGATTCGGTGTCCGGATCCGTCAGGCGCTAAACCGCGCGAGGAAAGCGGGAGATCGGATGGAAGTCCGAGTCCGCAGGGGGACTTGAATGCCCTATCGAGCAACTCGGGGCGACAAGTACCCCTGGCGGGCCGACGAGACCCGCTCCTCCTCGACGTCCTCAACAACGCCTCGACCACCGGCAGGGGCCGGAACTGGGACGGTGTCACCTCCGACCACCCCGCTACCTGGCGCGACAGCGGTCCTGAGCGTCACTGAGGTTTTCTCAGCAGTGATCACTTCCAGGTTCCGTCGCGGACGAGGGTGTCCACGTGAAGTGCCTGTTCCAACTTGCCTCTTGGCCGCCGAACCTCTTGGCCGTCGGACAGGGACGCGGATGCCGATGCCCGCCGCCCGCCTCGACGCGGCGAAGATCATTTCGTTGAGCGAAAATCACTGGAGCCAGGATGATCAAGAGATCTCGGAGTGGCTCCCTTGTGATCCGCTGTCCGTGGTCCTCGATTCACCCGTCGCCGAGGCTTGCCCCGTTACCCCTCGCCTAAAGAAAGTCCCAGTGCACCCAGCCGGAGCCCGCGCGGGCGGCGGTCACGGGATACGGGTGCTGATGCGGCGGGTTCCCCACCACGTCTTCGAGGTAGTAGTAGTTGGACGGGTCCAGCCCGGAGATCGACGAGACCCGCCGCACGTAGGGGCGCCCCGGCAGGTAGCTGTCACGTGGCGTCCCGCCGCCCATCGTGTCGAACAGCGCGTGGTCGAGATTGCTCTCCTGCCGCAGCGGCAGCGCGGCGGAGTCGGCCTCCGACCCCACCAGGAACTCCGTCCCCCAAGCGGTGAGATGGGTCCGGGCCAGCCGGTAGATCAGCTCCGGCACCCGCGCGGCGCTCTCGCTGACGTTGATCGGGTCGTACTTGCCATCGCTGGTCATGTTGCCGGCGACCGTCCCGTGCTTCCCCCGGGATGCGAACAGCCGGTAGCCGGTGGGCTGCGCCGGGCTCGGCTCGATCGCCTCCAACGGGTCCGCGAGTTGGTAGTCGTCCGCCAGCGTGCTCCAGGTCTTCCCCAGGTTCATGGTCGCGGAGCTGCCGACCATCTTGGCGTTGGGCCGCGGCACCAGCCCGTTGAAGCCGCTGTCGAGGTGGTCCCAGGCCGTGACGCCGACATACTCGGCGACGTTCGGCGGCAGTTGGGTGATGATCCCGTACCAGTCCCCCGGGCCGGGGACAGGGTCGATCGCGAAAATGCGCACCGGCACGTCCTTGCGGCCGTACGCGTAGAGGAACCAAGCAGCCATGACGCATTCCATGGCGCCCCTGCTGTGCCCGATGAGGTTGTACGCCTCCGCGTCGCCGCGCGCCGCAAGGTTCGCGCCGTGCAGGGCGAGAGCGGCGGCCTCCTGGCCCGCCGCCTGCGAGATCGTCGACCACCGATCGCCGCCGGAGTACCCCTGCGTGTCGGCCAGCAGGTCCTGGGGAACGGTCAGCGGGCCGGTCAGAACCAGCGGCTCGCTGGTGTTCCGAGGCACCGCCCAGTCGTTCTCGCCCACGCCGCGCACCGTCACGCTGGGACTGGTGGCGGCCAGGTCGCCGGTGATCTCCTTGTGGATACGGACCGGGATATAGCCCGTCCCGGGACTGTAGATCCTCTTGTCACTGCCCTCACGCGACACCTCGCCCTCGTCTCGCGTGCAAGCCGTCCCGCTGAAGCACACAGTGAACGCCTTGCTCATGAATGACCCTCCCGTTCTCCCGGCAGGCGGTCGCCTGCCCCGAACGGGACTACCCGACGTCATGCGCTGTATCGGATATCCAGTCACGGATCACTCAGATGGGTGATGGAGGGTCCAGGCGCGCTGCCGGTGCGGACCATGGAGGCGTCCTCGGCGTATGTCGTGTCTCTCGCGTGGGGTAGGGCTTCCACGGAGCAGTGAGTTTCGCTCAACGAAATGATCTTCACCGTGTCGAGGCGGGCGGCGGGGCTCGACCGGCTGCCGCGCCATTTTTACGGGCAGACGTGAAGCCCTTGGCAGGACAGTCCCGCTCACAAGATCGTCCGCTGCACCAGAGGCTTCACGTGGGTCGCCTACAGTGCCACGCTCGATGTCCGCGCCACGTGGTGGAGTGCCTCGCCCGGCTGCTGGCCGCTCACGGCACGAGGGCGTCGACGTCCTCGCCGAGCGGGCCCCCGACCGGCACGATGTCCTCTCCCTGCCGGCGCGAGGGCGTGACGCACGTGATCCTCGACGGCACGCCGATCGAGTCGGACCGCCTCGCCGGTGTCCGCGAGAACGGCGACGAACTGTGGTTCAGCCAGAAGCACAAGGCATTCGGCGGCGACATCCAGTTCCTCGCCGCGCCGGACGGCACCCCGCTGTGGGTCTCCGAGGTCGGACCCGGCAGCCTCCCCGACATCACCGCCGCCCGGATCCACGCCCTTCCGCTCTGTACAAGGCGACGGCCGACGGCTTGCCCACCCTGGCCGACAAGGGCTGCCTCGGCGCGGGCATCGGCATCCGCGTCCCTGTCCGACGGCCAAGAGGTCCGACGGCCAAGAGGTTCGGCGGCCAAGAGGCAAGTCGGAACAGGCACTTCACGTGGACACCCGCGTGCGCGACGCCCTGCCGAGACCCGTGCGGGCTCCGGGTGAGCGGACGCCGCCCGAGCGCGAGCAGCGGTGGCGAGCCCCGCGGCGCGTCACGCTCAGCCCCAGCCGCGTCGGCGACATCGCGCGTGCCGCCCCTCGTCCGCGACGGAACCTGGAAGTGATCACTGCTGAGAAAACCTCACTGAGCTGGACCGCGCCGCCGGATGGCCCTGCCCGCCCTCCGGGGCGGGCGGGGTCACTCCTGCCAGAACGCCTGCCGGGCCACGGACCCGCTGACCGCTCGACGGAACTGGCCGGGCGACTTGCCGGTGTACTTCTTGAACACGACGCTCATGTACTCGGGATGACTGAAGCTCAGCCGCTTCGCGATCTGTTGGAGTGTCCAGTCCGTCGAGGAGAGCAGCTCGGCGATATGGCCCACCCGGACACGCACGATCTCACCGTGCACCGTTCTGCCCAACAGCCGCACGAATCGGTGGTCGAGAGCCCGGCGGGAGAGCCCGACGTGCCGGATCACCACTTCCACGGAGAGGTTCTGATCCGAATGGTCCCGGATGAACCGTAGGGCCCCGGCGACGAGTGGATCGTCCACGGCAAGGATGTCCGAGGACTGCCGGGCCACGAGGCGGGTCGGTTCGATCAGACGAAGCCCGGGTTCGAGGGACCGCCCCCGCATCATGAGGTCCAGGAGCTCGGCCGCGAGGTAGCCCGTCCTCGTCGTGTCCGGCTCAATGCTCGACAGCGGCGGTGAGGTGAGGCTGCCGATGAGGTCGTCGTTGTCCACGCCGATGACGGCGACCGAGTCCGGCACCCTCAGATCGGCGATCTTGCACGCCTCCAGCACCTCCTGACCCGCGATGTCGTAACAGGCCAACACGCCCACCGGTTTGGGAAGGCTCGTGAGCCACCCAGCGAGACGCTCGCGGTCGGCGGCGCGCATCGCCGACGCCTTCATGCGGAACTCCCGCGCGGTCAGCCCGCGTCGGCGTACATGCTCGGTGAACCAGGCGCCACGCTTCAGCGACCAGCCGAACCGCTCGTCCCCGCAGTAGGCGAAGTGCCGCAGCCCTCGCTCCTCGAAGTGCTGGACCGCCCACTCCGCGATCGTGTCGTCGTCGGTCTCGACGCCGGGCAGCTCGGGCACCAGCTGCCCGGCGCTCAGATCAACCGTGGGAAGGGCGAGTCGACGGATGAACCGCGCCGTCTCGACGCTCTCGATGCGGGCCAGCAGTCCGTGGCCCTGCCAGCCTTCGAGCCACGAGAAGTCGGTTTCGTGCCGGCTGTGTTCGGCGAGGTACATCGACCAACCAGGGTGAGCCTCCACGTACTTCTTCACGCCGACCAGCAGCCCGCGAGCGTATGTGTTCGACGTTTCGACCAGTAACGCCACGTGACGGATCCCCGGGTCAGCCATGTAAATATTCTAAGCCGGACTGCTGAATTACGCATGGCTTGATCTCAGCACCGTCCGTAGCCTGGCACTGCCTTGGGAGGTCAACGATGACAGAGCAAGTACGGGTGGCGATCGCCGGACTCGGTTTCGGTGCCGAGTTCATCCCCATCTACCAAGCCCATCCTGATGCCGATCTGGTGGCCGTCTGCCAACGCGCCGAAGCTCCTTTGAAGGAGATAGCCGACAGGTTCGGCGTGCCGGCCAGGTACAGCAGTTACGACGCGATGCTCCGGGACCCGGAAATCGATGCCGTCCACATCAACACCCCGATTCCCCACCACGCGGAGCACACCGTATCGGCCCTCCGCGCCGGCAAGCATGTCGCCTGCACCGTACCGATGGCCACGACACTTGACGAGTGCCGAGCCATCGTGGCCGCGGCCAAAGAGTCGGGCAAGAAGTACATGATGATGGAGACGGTGGTCTACTCCAGGGAGTTCCTGCATGTTCAGGATCTTCTCGACAATGGCACCCTGGGGCGTATCCAGTTTCTTCGCGGAGCCCACTACCAGGAAATGGCCGGCTGGCCCGGGTACTGGGAAGGACTGCCGCCGATGCATTACGCGACACACGCGGTCAGCCCGGTGCTCAGCCTGGCCGGGGCATTAGCGGAAAGTGTCGTCTGCATCGGATCTGGCCGCATCTCGGAAGAACTCACCAGCAAATACGGATCCCCCTTCGCCGTGGAGAGCGCTCTGCTCACCCTCCGTGATTCTCCGGTGGGTGCGGAGATCGCGCGCTTCCTCTTCGAGACAGCTCGTGAGTACGTCGAGAGCTTCACGGCGTTCGGCGACCGCGCGAGCTTCGAGTGGGAGCAGACACAGGGGTCAGGACACGTGCTGCACGTCGGTGAGGTTCCGGAGGCGGTGGAGGTCCCCGACTTCGGGCACCGACTGCCGCCCGAGGTGGCCCCGTTCACGACGAGAGGCGTCTACGACGACGACCATGAGCACCTCTCGTTCATCCAGGGAAGCGGCCATGGCGGATCGCATCCGCATATGGCGCACGAGTTCCTCCGCAGCATTGTCGAGGACCGCGCGCCCGCGATCGACGAGGTGACCGCCGCGAACTGGACGTCGGTGGGCATCTGCGCCCATGAGTCGGCCATGAACGGCGGGGCACGGGTCTCGATCCCCGATTTCGGGCGGGCGGCGGGATGACCGGGACGCGTGCGTCATGTGCCGACCACGCGCCGACCGGGTTCGCGATGCCGGAGACCTGCCGCATCGGGTCGCGGCGCTCAACCGCGGAGACACGCATGGATCCTGCCCAGACCGGCTCCCGGACGCGGTACCCGACCGTGCCGCACCGGGAGGTAGCGAAACGTCCCTCCGGGGGGTCCCCATGACCGCGCCCTCGCCCATTCCGCCGACCGGGACGGCGAAGAAGTGGCCCGCGAAGCTGCCCCGACTCCCGGTCCTGGCCATCGTCCTGACCGCCCTCGCCGCCGCCCTCTGGGTGGCGGTGCTGGCCGACGGCACGCCGGCCGGGCCGGCGATCGACAACCCGGGCAAGTTCCTTGTCACCGCGCTCGACGCGGTCACGTTCGCCGGGCTGCTGTTCGTCGCGGCGTCCGGCTTCACCCTGATCTTCGGATTGATGCGCACGGTGAACATGGCCCACGGTTCGCTGTTCCTGCTCGCCGCCTACATAGCCATCCGGGTGCAGGAGGCGATGGTCGGCCGGTCACGCAACATCGAGCCGGCGCACGTCGGTTGGCTGGACTGGCTCGTGCCGATGCTGGTCGGGGCGAGCGTCGCCGCCGTGGTCGGGCTGTTGATGCAACAGCTCTTCCTCCAGTGGAACGAGGGTCAGGAACTACGCCAGGCGCTGATCACTCTCGCCCTCACGGTCGTCCTGGCCGACCAGATGCTGCGGGAGTTCGGCGGGCTGGCCCAGACCATGGTCTGGCCGGGTGCCGTCACGCACTTCTTCTCCGTCGCGGGTGAACGCTACGCCCTCACCAGGGTGTTCATTCTTGGCGTGGCGGTACTGGTCGGGGTTCTGCTGTGGCTCTGGCTCACGAGGACGAGCATGGGTATGGTGATCCGCGCCGGCGTGGACGACCGTCAAATGGTCCGCGCCCTCGGCATCAACATCCGTCTGGTCTTCGCGATCACTTTCCTTGTCGGCTCCTTCCTCGCGGGCGTGGGCGGCGTGCTCGGGGCCTCGTTCGCGGGGGCCGCCCCCGGGACCGACGGAAGCTGGCTGCTGAACGCCCTCATCGTCGTCATCGTCGGGGGCCTTGGATCGCTCAAGGGAGCGGCCGTCGGCTCGCTGCTCTACGGCACGGTCGTGGCCTTCTCTCCCGTCTATCTGCCGAGCGACTACTCCTACTACGCGATCATCGTGACCTTTGCCCTGCTGGCGCTGGTCATGGCTGTCCGCCCCAATGGACTCTTCGGGAGGCCGGCATGACCGCCCGTCGCCTGCTGACCTCGTCAAACCTACTCGGCGCCGCCCTGGTCGCCGTCCTGCTCCTCCTGCCGAACCTGACAACGGCGTTCTTCGTCAACTTCGTCATGACGCAGACGTTCATCCTCGGGCTGGCCGCCGCGACCATCGTCTTCCTCGCCAAGTACGGGGGCATGACCTCGCTCGCCCAGTTCCTGCTGTTCGGTGTCGCGGGTTTCATGTTCGGCAACGCGGCCCAGGAGACCGGGTCCCGGGGCCTGAATCTGGGCTGGTCCCCGTGGGTTGCCATCGGCTTCGCGCTCCTGGTGACCGTCGCGGTGGCGTTCGTCCTGGGCGCGATCGCCAGCCGCAGCACGGGGATCTACTTCCTGATGCTCACGTTCGTCTACGCCGTCATCGGCTACTTCGTGTTCGCGCAGATCGTCGAGATCTCCGGCCCCGGTGGTATCACCAGCATCCAGCGTCCCGACTTCCTGGGACCGCCGGTCCGCCTCTACTACGCGGGCCTGCTGCTCTCGGTGCTGGCCTACCTCGGCTTTCGGGCAGCCGGACGGACCCCGTTCGGGCTGGCGCTACAGGGTGTCCGCGACGACCCCGTGCGCATGGCCTCGTTGGGATTCAACGTGCGGCTGTACCGGACGCTGGCGTTCTCGCTGGCCGGCTTCGTGGCCGGTTTGAGCGGGCTGCTCAACGTGTGGTGGAACGGCCAGATCGACCCGGCGTCGATCGCGACGGGTCCCACTCTGATCCTGCTGATCATCGCGGTGATCGGTGGCATCACGTCCTTTGAGGGCGCCTGGCTGGGTGCCTTCGTCTACGTGTGGGTCTTCACCTACTTGAGGGACCTCCCGCTGATCGACGAGATCGGGATCACCGAGGCCCGCTTCAACACCGTGATCGGTGTGATCGTCCTGCTGATCATGGTGCTCTCACCGGAAGGGCTCACCGGAATCGTCCAGCGGCTGCGCCGCCATGTCGGGGCCCGCATCACCGCGTTGCAAGGACCGGCACTGGGCGGATCCCCGTCCACCGGTAAGCGAGCGAAGGAAAGTGGAGGAATGGCGACATGAGCAAGCTGAGACGGAGAACGGCTCCGGCGGCCTCGCTGGCGGCGGCCCTGGTGCTGGTGACCGCCGGATGCGGTGGCGGGGACGACTCGGCGGGACTGCCCGCCGACCAGCAGGGTTCGGGAGGAACGGCCGCCGCGGACGGGGACGGGGTCAAGCTGGGCATCCTCGGCCAGTGCGAGGGCCCGTTCGGCGGCTTCCACGAGGACGCGGCCGCCGGCACAACACTCGCACTGGCCCGGTTCGCCGGCGCCACCTCGAACTCGTCGACCAGCGCGCTGGACGGCTTCAGCGGCGCGGAGGCGGCCGGCACCCCGATCGAACTCGTCGGGATCGGCTGTGGAGACGACACCGCCGACCGCATCTTGCAGGAAGTACGCCTCCTGGTGGAGCAGAACGGGGCCAATGTCATCGTCGGCCCGCTCTCCGGCGACGAGGGCATGGCCGTGGCCGAGTACGCGAAGGCCAATCCCGAGCTCACGGTCCTCGCCGGCATCTCGGGGTCGCAGGAGCAGACCCTCCAGATCCAGGCCCCCAACTACTTCCGGTTCTACGGTGACGGCGCGATCTGGAACGCGGGGCTGGGCGACCTGCTCTACCACCAGCAGGGCTGGCGCGATGTCGCGGTCATCGCGGACGACTACAGCTTCGGCCACACGTCGGCGGCCGGCTTCGTCGCCGACTTCTGCGCCGTCGGCGGCGACGTCACGCACCGGGTCTTCCCCCCGCTGGGAACCACGGACTACTCCTCCTACATCGCCCAACTCCCGAACCCCGACGAGGTCGACGGCTACTTCTGGGCCGTCGGCGGCACCGGGACCCAGGCCGCGCTGGAGGCGTTCATCAACTCCAAGGGCGACCTGACGGGCGACCAGCACGCGGGCAATCTGTTCTTCAACCCGGACCTGGCCCAGGCCCTCGGCAGCGACATCGCCGGTGCGCACATCGGTGGCTTCGCCACCCTGCCAGGCGACGTCATGACCCCGGAGATCGAGGAGTACCTGGCGAGCGCCGACGCGACGTGGGAGAGCATCGCCGGATCGTTGAGCGGCAACGAGCCCGCCCCGCCCTCGACCGCCGCGGCCTTCGGGTTCTTCTACGGGTACTACACGGCCGGCGTGGCGCTGGTCGAAGCCCTGGAGGCGGTCGACGGCGACATCTCCGACGTCGACGCGTTCCACGCGGCGCTCGCCGGCCTCACCCTCGACCTGCCCTACGGCCCCATCAGCCTGGACGAGAACAACAGCGGCGTCGTGGACGTCGGGCTCTCCCGGCTCGTGGTGGACGACGCCGGTGAGGTCGTCCAGGAGACCGTGGCCATCGTCCCCGGCGTGGACCAGTCCTTCGGCGGCACGTTCAGTCCGGACACGCCCTCGCCCGGTCGGGACTTCCCGGCGTGCGACGAGCGCGACCTGCCGTGGGAAGGCCAAGCCACCCCCGTCGTCGACGGCGTTCCCCAGAGTTGAGACGGGAGAGAGCGGACATGGCCCACCCCAACACCGCGCCGCCCGAGCGGAGCGACTCGACTCCGGTCGTGCGGGTCCGCGCGGTATCGGTGGCGTTCGGCGGTCTGCTGGCCCTGCGCGGTGTCGATCTGGACATCGCGCGGGGCGAGCGACTGGCCGTCATCGGACCGAACGGAGCCGGTAAGAGCACGCTGTTCAACGTGATCGCCGGTGACGTGACGCCGGGCCAGGGCTCCGTCGTCATCAAGGGCGTCGAATGCGTCCACCGGCCCTCGCGCCACCGGCCCCGGCTGGGCGTCGCACGGACCTACCAGAAGGCACGGGCTCTGAGCGGCCTCACCGTGCGGGAGAACATCTATCTCGCTCTCACCGGCCACCGGGGTCGGCACTGGGCACTCTGGCGGACCGCCGCCGATCGGCGAACCGACGAGGAGGCGGCCGGCGTGGCCGACCGGGTCTGGCTCTCCGGGCAGCTCGACACGGTGGCCGGGGAACTCGCCCACGGGCAGCAGCGCCAACTCGAACTCGGCATGGCGATCTCCACGCGACCGGACGTCATGCTGCTCGACGAGCCGGCGTCCGGGCTGTCGCGAGGAGAGCGCGAGCGGTTGGTCGAGTTGCTTGAGTCCTTCGACGAGGACCTCACTCTGCTGCTCATCGAGCACGACATGGACGTGGCCTTCCGGGTCGCCCAGCGAGTGGTGGTGATGGCCGACGGCGAGCAGGTCACCGCCGGCACCCCCGGGCAGGTGCGGAGCGATCCGCGCGTCCACCGGATCTATCTGGGCACGGAGGCGACGACATGACCACCGCTCCCCTTCTCGATGTCCGCGGACTGCGGGCCGGCCACGGGGCCTCCGTCGTCCTGGAGGATCTTGGTTTCAGCATGGGAGTCGAGGCGGTCGGTATCGTCGGCCGGAACGGCATGGGAAAGACCACGCTCTGCGACACCCTGGTGGGATTCCTCCCCACGACGGGCGGTGAAATCCTGTTGGGGGGCGTGGACTTGACGGGCCGACCGCCCGAGAGGATCGCCAACGCCGGCATCGCCTACGTGCCGCAGGGCCGCCGGCTCTTCCCGTCCCTCACCGTGGACGAGCACCTCGCCATGCTGGCCGGGAGAACCCGCGGCAAACGTTGGACCCCCGAGGCGGTCTACGGTCTCTTCCCGCGGCTCGCCGAGCGGAGGAGACACGGCGGCGCGGCTCTCTCCGGCGGGGAGCAACAGATGCTCGCTGTCGGACGGGCCCTCCTGCTGAACGCGCGTCTGATCGTGATGGACGAGCCGTCCGAGGGGTTGGCCCCGACCATCGTCGATGTCCTGGTCGACGCCGTCCACCACCTGGTGGACGAGGGAGTGGCCGTGCTGGTCGTCGAGCAGAACCTGCGTGCGGCCGTCCGGCTGGCGAAACGGCAACTCGTCATGGTTTCCGGCCGCTTGGAGGCCGAGTTCACGGGCGACGAGCTGCTGACCCGGCCGGACCAGCAGCGCAGGTATCTCGGCGTCGGCGCGGACGAAGGGGCACATCCGTGACATCCGGCCGCACGGAGCACGCCCACGCGGGTGCGGGGACGCCGGCGTCCCCGCTCAGGGGTGGGGTCGACAGAGAAAGCGGAACGGGAGGATCGGAGTACCGATGAACACGACCAGGACGTTCGGGGTCAGCACGTGGGTGTGGGCCTCGCCCCTGACCGACCAGCGGCTGGCCGAACTGGCGCCGCGTATCCGCGCCTGGGGCTTCGACGTGATCGAGCTTCCGGTGGAGAACGTGGGCGACTGGGACCCCCACCGCGCCGCGCGGCTGCTCGACTCCCTGGGCCTGTCGGCCACGGTCGTCCTGGCCATGGCCCCCGGACGCGAGTTGGTGGCCGCCGACCGCGCGACGATCACCGCCACACAGGACTATGTGCGGCGTGTGGTGGACGTGGCGTCCGCCGTCTCCGCACCGGTGGTCGCCGGGCCGGCCTACGCATCGGTGGGACGGACCTGGCGCGTCACCGCGGCGGAGCGGCGCGCCTGCTACGAGCAGCTCAGGGAGAGCCTGGCACCCGTGCTGTCGCACGCGGCCGACGCCGGCGTCACGGTGGCGGTCGAGCCCCTGAACCGGTTCGAGACAAGCCTGATCAACACCGTCGACCAGGCGCTCGACGCGATGACGGGTCTGCCGCCCGAGGGGTGGGGCGTGGGCCTGGACCTCTTCCACATGAACATCGAGGAGCGCTGCGTCCCGGAAGCGATCCGGACGGCGGCGGGCCGGATCGCGCACGTCCAGGTCGCCGCCAACGACCGGGGTGCCCCGGGCGCCGGCCACCTCGACTGGTCGGGCATCGTCGCGGCCCTGGACACGGCCGGGTACCAGGGCCCGCTGGTGATCGAGACCTTCACCGAGGAGAACGAGACGATGGCGACGGCCGCCTCCATCTGGCGCCCGTTGGCACCGAGCCAGGACGCGATCGCCATCGACGGCCTGTCCTTTCTCACCGAGGTGACTGGGGAAGGGGGCAGGCGGTAGCGGCCGGCGATCCGGCGGCTTGAGCCGCCCGCCGGGTCGCCGAAGGGCCGACGAGATGCCGGCCCCGGCTGGAGTTCCCAGGTTCACTCGGCGTCTCCCCCGCACGCCGCCGATCCCACGCGAGCCGACGTCAGCCTCCTGGAGAATCCCCTCTCCACCGTGGAAGCGCCTCGGGTGAGCCGTGCGGACCGTCGAGTTCGACCATCAGCACATCAACGAACCGCATTCGCATCCACGTCATGGAGTAAGCCATGCGAAGATTCAGACGATGCGCGCTGTTCACGGTGGTGACAGCATTCCTGATCTCGTTCCTCCCAGGAGTGTCCACCAGTGTCGCGCATGAGACCGAGCACGAGTACGAAGTACTGTTCTTCCACAAGACTACCGGCTTCCGGCACGGGTCAATCCCGGCGGCCATCACGGCTGTTGAGGAGTTGGGCGAGGAGCACGGCTTCGCCGTAACGGAGACTCAGGACGCCTCGGTCTTCACGGACGAGCAACTGGCCCACTACGCGGCCGTGGTCCTCTACACCGACGGCGAGGACACCCTGAACGCCGACCAACGGCAGGCGTTCGAGCGCTTCGTCCAGGGCGGCGGTGGGGTCGCCGGCCTGCACTCCTCCTCGAACATGGACAAGACGGACTGGCCCTGGTGGTCGGACCTGATGGGTGACGCCTTCTTCCGGAACCATCCCTCGGGCGCCGACCAGTTCCAGGAAGCGACGGTGCTCATCGAGGACCCGACACACCCGTCCACCGCCGAACTCCCGGCCGAGTGGGTCCGCACGGACGAGTGGTACAACTTCACCGCCAACCCGCGCGAGAAGGTCCACGTACTCGCCACGCTGGACGAGTCGACGTACAACCCGGGATCGGGCGCGATGGGTGACGATCACCCGATCGCCTGGTGCTCCAACTTCGACGGCGGGCGCGCCTGGTACACGGCTCTCGGCCACGAGCCGGAGCACTACGACGAGCCCCTGTTGCGTCAGCACATTCTCGGCGGCGTCCAGTGGGCTGCCGGTGCCGCCGAGGGCGACTGCGGCGAGCCACGCGAGGGAACCCCGACGGAGGCCTCGTTCGAGAAGGTCGCCCTCGACGACAACACCGCCAACCCGATGGAGTTGGCCGTCGCCCCCGACGGACGGGTCATCTACGTCGAGTTGGGCGGCGCGGTCAAGATCTGGGACCCCGAGACCGGTGGTGTGAACGTCGCCGCACAGATCCCCGTTCACCGCGGCAACGAGAACGGGCTGCTGGGCATCGCCCTCGATCCGGACTTCGAGAGCAACCAGTGGCTCTACCTCTTCTACAGCGCCCCCTCACCCGAGGTACAGCACGTCGCGCGCTTCACCCTCGACGGGACCACCCTCGACATGGACTCCGAGGAGGTCCTGTTGGAGATCCCGCACCAGCGGGAGGTGTGCTGTCACTCCGCGGGCTCGATGACGTTCGGTCCCGACGGAAACCTCCTCATCTCCACCGGTGACGACACCGCGCACTTCGCGTCGAACGGCTTCACGCCGATCGATGGCCGTGTCCACGACCAGCACAACAGCCAGGACGCCAAGCACTCCTACGACGCGCGACGCACCTCGGGCAACACCAACGACCTGCGGGGCAAGATCCTGCGGATCACGCCCGAGGACGACGGCACCTACTCGGTTCCCGAGGGGAACCTCTTCCCACCGGGCACCGAGAGAACCAGGCCCGAGATCTACACCATGGGGCATCGCAACCCCTTCCGGATCGCCGTGGACGACGACACCGGTTGGATCTACGCGGGCGAGGTCGGCCCCGACGCCGGCAGTGACAACCCCAACCGGGGCCCGCGTGGCTACGACGAGTGGAACCAGATCCGGGAAGCTGGCAACTACGGCTGGCCCTACTGCATCGCCGACAACCAGCCGTACCGGGAATGGGACTTCGCCACCAACACGCCGGGCGAGTTCTTCGACTGCGAGAACGGTCCGGCCAACGACTCGCCCTTCAACACCGGCCTCGACGTGGTGCCGCCGGCGGAGGACGCGTTCATCTGGTACCCGTACGGGGAGTCCCCGGAGTTCCCGGAGATCCCGGTGGGCGGCGGTCGCACCGCTTACGCGGGCGACGTCTACCACTACGAGGAAGGGCTCCTGGGAGACGGCCAGTTCCCGGAGTACTACGACGACGCCGTGTTCGTCATGGAGTGGTCCCGAAAGTGGATCGGCGCGCTCAGGCTCGATGAGAACGGCGACTACGAGAGCTACGAGCCGTTCATGCCGAGCACGCTGTTCCGCAGCCCGCACGACATGGAGTTCGGCCCTGACGGAGCCATGTACCTGATCGAGTGGGGCATGGACTTCAACTACGGCGGCGGGAACGTGAACCCGGACTCCGGCCTGTACAAGATCAACTACACCAAGGGGTCACGCACCCCCGTCGCGGAGGCCAACTCCGACCGGGACTCGGGGCCCACGCCGCTTGAGGTGAACTTCTCCGGCGAGGGCAGCCACGACCCGGACGGCGACGAGCTGACCTACACCTGGGACCTCGGCGACGGCACGACATCGGACGAGCCGAACCCGACCCACGTCTACACCGAACCCGGCGAGTACAGCGCCCGGTTGACCGTCACCGACCCGTCCGGGCGCTCCAGCAGCTCCAATCTCACCATCACGGCGGGAAACACCCGTCCCGAGGTGACCATCGAGCTTCCGGAGAACGGGCTGGTCTTCGACTGGGGTGACGAGATCCCGTTCGAGGTCTCGGTGGTGGACGCCGAGGACGGCTCCGGCGACGCGATCGACTGCGCGCGCGTCACCGTCCAGCAGGGTCTCTACCACGATGAGGGCGGCAACGCCCACGTGCACCCGGGCGGAACCGAAACCGGTTGTGAAGGCGTGCTCGTCACCCAGGCCGACGCGGAGCACGGCGACGCCGCCGACATCGCGCTCGTCGTGACGGCCAGCTACACCGACCACGGCGGCGAGGCCGGCGCGCCGGAGTTGACCGGCGGCGTGACGCACTTCCTTCAGCAGCAGCGGAAAGAGGTGGAGCACTTCGGCGACTCGTCGGACATCGGCACCAGCGCCGCGGACGACGAGGAGACCGGCGGAGGCGAGGCCATAGCCGGCCAGAACGGGGCCTGGGCCTCGTACGAGCCCTACAACCTCAGAGGCATCGGCGAGATCACGCTGCGCGCTGCGGCGGCCGAGGATGCCACGGTCGAGGTACGGAGGGACGCCCCCGACGGCGAACTGCTCGGCACCGGACAGATCGAGGGGAGCGTCGAAGTACCCCGGACGGAGGGACCAGAAGGTTTCGGCAACGCCATCCGGATCAATGGCCCCGGCCAGGTGGAGAACGTCGAGCTGCCGGAGGGCATCGTCAGCGACGTCGAGGACTTCACCATCTCGACATGGGTGAACTGGGACGGCGACCAGTCGTGGGCAAGGATCTTCGACTTCGGCTCCGGAACAGGCAACTACATGTTCCTCACCCCGGCCCCCGACGGGAGCGGCAACCTCAGGTTCGCGATCACCGACGGTTCGGGCGAGCAGCAGATCAACGCCTCGCAGCCACTTCCCACCGACGGCTGGCAGCACGTCGCGGTCAGCCTCTCCGGGACGACCGGGACGCTGTATCTGAACGGCGAGCCGGTCGGAACCAACAACAACATCACACTGACCCCCTCGGACCTGGGCCAGACGGACCAGAACTGGATCGGTGACTCGCAGTGGGAGCCCGACCCGCTGCTCAACGGCGCGGTGGACGACTTCAACATCTTCGGCCGTGCCCTCGACCAGGACGAGATCGCATCTCTCGCCACCACCCCCGGCGGCGGCGATCTCGGCGGTGGGGACATCGCGTGGTACCGGTTCGACGAGGACGCGGGAGCCACCGCGGTGGACTCCTCGGGCCAGGGCAACGACGCGCTCGTCGCCATCGCCGAAACCGCGGCCACCTGGCAGGACGTGACGTTCGCACTCACGCCGACCGAGGGGACGTTCGCGTTGTATCTCGTCTTCCCTGACGGCCAGGCGCGGGTGAACTGGATGGAGTTCGCCCCGGATGAGACCGTCGACCCGACCACGTGCACCGATCCGGACCAACGGGCGACCGTGATGGCCGGCGGCATCGACAGCGGGGTGCCGAACCGGGAGGTCGGCAACGGATGCACGATCAACGATCTCATCACGTCCGACCAGACATGGGAGAACCACGGACAGTTCGTCAGGCATGTGAGGGGGGTGACCGAGCGGCTCGTGGATGACGAGGTGATCACGTCCCGCGAAGCGCGCGACATCAACCGCGCGGCAGCCCGCAGCAACGTGGGAAGGGGCCACACGGCGTCCTGACACGGTGCGCACACCTTCACACTCGGAGGCCCGGGGGGATTCTTCCCCCCGGGCCTCCGGCTCGACGTCCAACCAGTGCGTGCGCCTCGTCGGCCTCGGGCGCCACCCGCTTGCGCCGCGACGGGTCGGCGCCTCCACCGGTGCGGGCTACCGGGGCTATTCGCAGTGCACCGGGCTTCAGCCCGGTGGTGAAGCGAATCTGAGAGTTGCTCTGGCCTCGGCTGTGTGTATGGATCCGCACTGTTCACCTCAGCCCTGGTCAGAGCGGCCGGTTCTGCTGCTCGATGTACTGCTTCACGATGCTGAGTGGTGCGCCGCCGGCGGAACCGGCGAAGTACGAGCCGGACCAGAGTCGTTGTGCTCGCCAGTAGTGGCGCACGAGGTCGGGGAACTCCTGGCGGAGGCGGCGCGAGGACACGCCTTTGAGGGAGTTCACCAGCCTGGACACGGCGACCTTGGGCGGGAAGTTCACGAGGAGGTGGACGTGGTTGGCCTCGCCGTTGAACTCGACCAGCTCGGCCTCGAAGTCCTCGCACACGGCGCGCATGATCTCCTCACACCGCGTCAGGTGTCGGTCGGCGAAGACGGAGTGCCGGTACTTCGTCACGAAAACCAAGTGGACATGCATGCGGAAGACACAGTGACGACCTGTTCGAATGTTCTCATCGATACCCATAAACCAACTGTGTATCATGATCCCCATGCAGCTTCGGTACAGCTTCCGCCTGTACCCGAGCACCGGTCAGCGCAGCGCGTTAGCGAGGGCGTTCGGGTGCGCGCGGGTGGTCTACAACGACGCGCTCCGCGCTCGCAAGACCGCCCGCAGCGAAGGCATGCCGTTCCCGAAGACCGGTGACCTGTCGAAGTCGCTGATCACCGAGGCCAAGAACACCCCGGAACGGGCCTGGCTCAGCGACGTGTCGGCGGTCGTCCTCCAGCAGTCCCTCCGCGACCTGGACACCGCGTACCGGAACTTCCTCGACGGGCTGGCGGGCAAGCGCCCGCGCATGGGCGCACCCCGGTACAAGTCCCGCAAGGACACGCGACATTCGGTCCGGTTCACCGCGAACGCCCGCTGGTCGATCACGACCGGCGGGAAGCTGCGCCTGCCGAAGATCGGCGACGTCAAGGTGAAGTGGTCGCGGACGCTGCCCTCCGTGCCCTCGACGGTGACGGTGGTCAAGGACAGCGCGTGCGGGTACTTCGCGAGCTTCGTCGTGGAGACCGGTCCGCAGGAAGTCCTTCCCGAGGTCGTGCCCGAGCTGGGCATCGATCTCGGGCTCGGGCACTTCGCGGTCCTCTCCGACGGGACGAAGGTCGACAGCCCGCGCTTCCTGCGCCGGGCCGAAAAGCGCCTGAAGAAGGCACAGCGGAACCTCTCCCGCAAGGAGAAGGGCTCCAGCAACCGGAACAAGGCCCGGCTGAAGGTCGCCCGCGCTCACGCGAAGGTGGCCGACGCGCGCCGCGAGTTCCACCACCAGCTCTCCACGAAGCTGATCCGCGAGAACCAAGCGGTCGCCGTGGAGGACCTGGCGGTGAAGGGACTCGCCCGCACGCGCCTGGCCAAGTCCGTCCACGACGCCGGATGGTCGGCGTTCGTGAACATGCTGGAGTACAAGGCCGCACGGTACGGGCGCACCTTCGTGGAGATCGGCCGCTTCGAGCCCACATCTCAGGTGTGCTCGCGGTGCGGCGTGAAGGACGGTCCGAAGCCGCTGCACGTCCGTGTGTGGACGTGTGGGGCGTGCGGGGCTGTCCTGGACCGGGACATCAACGCGGCGGTCAACGTCGCCAAGGCGGCCGGACTGGCCGTGACAGCCTGTGGAGCGCAGGTAAGACCGGGACCCGTCCCGGCACCGCGCAGCGAAGCAGGAACCCACCCGACACCACAGCCTCTGACGGCGCGGTAGGCGGGAATCGCCGCCCCTCAGGGCAGCGAGGATGTCAACTCGTGATGGTCGACCCGGAGGGAAGCGAGTTCTGCTTGGACTGAACGACGGGGAACCGCACCCCGGTGAGGTCTTCGGAGACGGCCCACAGCCGCTGCTGGACGGCTGCGTCGTACGACTGCGGACTGGAGGTGACCAGCCGGGGGTGGCCCTTGACCTCGTTGCGTCCGCCGGGGCCGTAGTACTGGCCGCCGAGCGCGGCGGGGTCGGTGGCGGCACGCAGGGTCGGCAGCGCGCCCATCGCGGGCGGCTGGGTGATCACCGGCGCGAGCCAGGTGAGCGGAAGCCGGACGGCGGCTGGGGTGTTGCGGGCCAGCTCGGTGCCGGACAGTCCAGGGTGCGCGGCCACCGCGACGGTCGTGCCGTGCGTGGCGAGCCGACGCTGCAACTCGTAGGTGAACATGAGGTTGGCCAGCTTGGACTGGCCATAGGCGGCGGCCCGGCTGTAGGACCGCTCCCACTGCAAGTCGTCGAAGTGGATCGCGGCCCGGATGCGGTGGCCGGTGCTGCTGACCGTCACCACGCGGGAGCCGGGCACCGGCAGCATCAGGTCCAGCAGCAGTCCGGTGAGCGCGAAGTGGCCGAGGTGGTTGGTGCCGAACTGCGTCTCGAAGCCGTCCCGGGTGGTCTGCTTCGGGGTGTACATCACGCCGGCGTTGTTGATCAGCAGGTCGAGCCGGGCGTGCCGGGACCGCAGCGCCGCCGCCGCGGTGCGGACGGAGTCGAGCGAGGTCAGATCCAGGGCCTGCACGGTCACGTCGCCCGTCATGCGGGCCGCGGCCCGCTCGCCCTTCTCGACGTCGCGCACGGCGAGCACCACGGACGCCCCGCGCTCGGCGAGCGCCTTGGCCGTCTCGTACCCGAGTCCGGTGTTGGCCCCGGTCACGACGGCCACCCGCCCGCTCTGGTCCGGGATGTTCGCCGTCGTCCACTTCTCACTCATGTCGGACTCCCAAAGCCAACTAAGTACCGAAGGTATCTTGCATCCACGACGTTAAAGTACTCCCGGTACATTGTCAACGTACCGCAGGTACGCAAGCTAGGCTGGCGCTCGTGACTTTCCAGCGGGCGCGAACCGAAGAGCAGCGCGAGATCCGCAGAAGGGCGATCCTCGACGCGGCGTCGGCGATGCTCGACGAGATGCCCGTGGCCGCGGTCACCCTGAACGAGCTCAGCCGCCGGGTGGGCCTGGCGAAGCCGAACGTGCTGCGCTATTTCGAGTCCCGCGAGGCGGTGCTGCTGGAACTGCTGGACCACTTCCTGCGGGAGTGGTTGACGGAACTGGCAGGCGAGTTGGCCGGCATCGACGAAGACCTGCCCATGACCGAGCGCGCGGCAGCGGTGGCCGAGACCCTCAGCCGCTCACTCTCCGACCGAATGGTGATGTGCGACCTCTTCGGCGCACAGAGCGGCGTCCTGGAACACAACGTCTCCGTCGAGGTCGTCGCACGCTACAAGCGCGCCTCCCTGGAGCGTCTGACGACCATGACCGCCCTGCTCCGGAAGCACCTGCCGGAGCTGGGCGAGAACGCGACACTGTTCAGCCTTCAGACCATGCTCACGGCCGGCGCACTGCCGGCGTACGGCACTCCCCCGCCCAGCCTGCGGGCGGCCTACCAGGCCGAGCCCGACCTGGCCCGCTTCCACCTGGAGCTGGAGGACTACTTGCGGCAGGCCCTGACCGCGACCCTCCTGGGCGTGCTGCCCCGTAGCTGACCTGCCCCGGCATCTCTCACGCCCGGACGGCGGGACCCCGGGCTCGCCGCAAGGGGAAGCGCCCGAACACGATGCGATCGAGGACACGCGGTCGGTGGCAGCGCAGCGGGTGCGTGACCTGACGGGCTGGGGGCGGGGCAGCGCACTGGGTCCACGGCGGGGCGGAACGGGCAGAACGGACACGAGTCTTCGGTTCGATGGGGCAGACCCGGATGCGCCGCGCTGTGCCGAACGCAGGTCTCGTCCCCGTTTTGGTGGCTGTCGTGTAGCCGCTTCCGGCTCCCGCGGTGGTCAGACGGCGAAGACTCGCTCCGCCTGATCGCGGTGGGTGTGCAGGCCCCTTCCATGGCAGCCCGTCGCGATACGACGGGACCCCGCCAGGAATGCGGCGGCACTTGGTACCCCAACAGTTTGATGGAGCTGGGCGTAGCCAAATTTGGCTAGCGCGCCCGAGGCGGAGTACGCTTCACCCAGTAGTCAAATTTGACTATTCAGGCGGACGGGGCGCGATGAAGCCGGTACGACTTCTGGTCCTGGGAGCCCTACGCAGGGGCGGTCGCGCACACGGCTATCAGATTCGCGCGGATCTGGAGTCCTGGGGCGCGCACGAGTGGTCCACCGCCACATCGGGTTCGGTGTATCACGCGCTCAGGAGCATGGCCGGACAGGGCCTGCTGGCGGCGACGTCCGATGCGGATCCCTCGGTCGCCGGCGGCCCGCCGAGGATCGAGTACGAGCTCACGGAAAAGGGCGAGCAGGAGTACCTCAGCCTCCTGCGTCGGGCCTTGGCCGACCGCGAGCCGAGGCTGGACGTCCTGTGTGCCGCGGTGGGCCTCATCGAGGACCTGCCCCGGGGGCAGGCCCTACAGGTCCTGCGCACCCGAGCCGACGCGATGCGCGACTGGCGCACCAGCATCACCGCACACCTGCCCGCGGACACGGAGCTGGCCGCCTGGGGCCCGGTGGGCGAGGTCATCTCGCTGTGGCTGGCGACCGCCGATGCCGGCGCCCGGTGGACCGGGCGGCTGATCCACCGTCTGGAAGAGGGCGCGTTCAGCATGGCCGGCGAGCCTGGCTCCCCCACCCGCCGCCCCGCACAGCCGGCCGCGTAGCAGCCGCGAGCATCGGCGGAACCTTCCCTTCGAGACGGAGCGATGTCATGGCCCACGAGATAACCGTCCCGCTGCTTCCGTGCGGATCCATCGACGAGATCGTCGAGTTCTACACCATGCTCGGCTTCACCCAGACCTACTACCAGGTCCGCCCGTACCCGTGCGTGGGCCTGCGGCGAGAAGACCTCCAGTTGCAGTTCTTCGGCCTGCCGGACTTCAGGCCCGAGGACTCCTACGGCAGTTGTGTGGTCATCGTGCCGGACACCCAACAGCTCTTCGAGGCGTTCGCCGCGGGCATGCGCGCGGTCCATGGCAAGCTCCTGGTCTCCGGGATCCCGCGGATGACCCGCCCGCGGAAACGCAAGAACGCCGACAACTACTCCGGGTTCACGGTCATCGACCCCGGCGGGAACTGGATCCGGATCTTCCGGTCCCCGGGTACCGGCGGCATCGGTGCGCCCGCGGTCGGCAAGCTGGCCAGGGCGCTGGAGAACGCCGTCGTGCTCGGCGACTCCAAGGGCGACAATCAGCAGGCGGCGAAGATCCTGGACGCCACGCTGGCCCGGGAGCAGGATTGCGCACCGGCCGCCGAACTGGTCGAGGCGTTGGCCTACCGCGCCGAACTCGCCATCCGCGCCGACGACACCACCGCCGCGGTCGACGCCCTCACCCGCGCCCGCGCCGTCCCCCTCACCGAAGCCGAACGCGGCGAACTCGCCACACACTTGGCCGGCCTCGAAGACCTGGAGGCCGTCGTCGGACTCGCGCCCTAGGTGTGCTGTTCGGACAGGTGGGTGGGGGAGGGCGAGCAGGACACCCGTCCCGGGCGTCTCCTGGTCGCAGGACGCGCCCATGTTCGTACCACCCCGCCCCAGCTCCGATGTCCCCAGCGCCCCCACATGGGAGAGACAGAACGAGAGCACCTGGGTTCGCCGGGAACGAGAGCACCATCTCTTTCGACTACTACTGCGAAACCGGTCGAACATCGGCCAGTCCTGTCCGAAGCAGAGGTGGTGCGCGATGGCGACCGAACCCGAGACGCGCGAGGATGACGAGAGCCGTACGGCCGACGCCGGCCCGGAGCCACCCCGCTCCAAGCGAACGTCCCCGCGCCCCCTCCTGCTGCGACTGCACTTCTACGCGGGGCTCCTGGTGGCCCCCTTCCTGTTTGTCGCGGCGTTCTCCGGGATGCTCTACGCCGCCTCCATCCAGGTCGAGAAGTTCGTCTACGACCACGAACTGAACGTTCCGGTCGGCGAGGAGCACCTCCCGATCGACGAACAGATAGCGGCGGCACGAGCCGAGTTCCCGGAGCGGACCGTCAACGCGGTGCGCCCGGCGTCCGAAGAGGGGACAACGACCCGCGTGCTGCTGGACGCCCCGGAGTTGGGTCCCAGCCAGCAACTCGCCATCTTCGTCGACCCCTACACAGCCGAGGTCAGGGGCGATCTGGCGGCCTACGGGTCCTCCAGCGCTCTTCCGTTCCGCTGGTGGATCGACGAACTCCACCGCAACCTGCACCTGGGCGAGTTCGGCCGCCACTACAGCGAACTCGCCGCCAGTTGGCTGGGCGTGATAGCTCTGGTCGGAATCGTGCTGTGGATCGGTCAACGCCGCACCCGGCGCAGGGTACGCCGAACGCTGCTACCCGAACGCGGACTCAAGGGGCGCAGGGCAACGCTCACCTGGCACGGCACGATCGGCCTGTGGGTCGCACTCGTCCTGTGCTTCCTCTCCGTCACGGGGCTGACCTGGTCCCAGCACGCCGGCGAACACATCACCCAACTCCGCGGTGAGATGTCCTGGCAGACCCCGGCCGTCGACACCTCCCCGCCCGGTGCCGGCGACAGCTCCGGCCACTCCACCCACGGCGGCCGGGACGACGGCGAGGACCACGGGGACCACGGCGAGCACTCCGAGCACGGGGACCACTCCGAGCACGGCGCGCACGGGCAGGACGAGGCGCACAGCCAGGAGATCACCGCGGGCCAGGCGCTGGAGAGTGGCCGGTCCGTCGGGCTGCGCGACCCCGTCGAGATCGTCTACCCGACCGAACCGGGCGCCGCCTTCGCCGTCAAGGAGGTCCAGGCCCAGTGGCCCACACAGGTGGACGCTGTCGCCGTCGACCCCACCACCGGCGAGATCACCGACACCGTCCGCTTCGACGACTACAGCGTCGTCGCCAAGCTCGCCCGCTGGGGCGTCGATGGGCACATGGGCCTGCTCTTCGGCCTTCCCAACCAGTTGGTGCTGATCGGCGTCGCGCTCTCCCTGATGACCCTGATCGTGCTGGGCTACCGCATGTGGTGGCTGCGCCGCCCCACCCGTGGCGGCGCCCTGACCTGGGGACGTCCACCCCGACGCGGGGCCTGGCGCGGTGCGCCATGGGCCGTGTTGCTTCCGCTGCTCGCGGTCGCCGCCGTGCTCGGCTGGTACGTTCCGCTGCTCGGCCTCTCGCTGCTGGCGTTCCTGACCGTCGACGCCGCCCTCGGGCTACTCCACCACCGCCGGGGAGCCGCCAGGAAGCCGGCGCCGGCCGAGGCCGGGGAATCGGCCACTGCGGAAGGGGAACGCCCCGGCGGACCATAGATCCGGACACGTTCGGCGCCGGCCAATCGGCCGCCCAGGTGGTGCGGGGCGATCGCCCCCCACCACCGCGAACACACCGCACTCAACGGCCACCCGCCCGCCACCTGCGTCCCCACGTTCTTGCGCAGCTCGCTCCTTGGCCTCGGTCCCAGTCCCGCACGAACGGTTGAATCACCCTGGGGCTCCCCTCATCGCCCGGCTATGCCCGCAGGGCTCGTTGCGCGGTTCACCACGGCCCGAGCAGATCCCATGACGTACGGACACCGCCATCGACTGCGCCCTCGACGCCTCCACGAGCCGAGAGTGAGGCGACGCGAAGCCCAGGCGCTCGTCGTCCGCGGACGGGGTGCGTGACGTCTCCGCAGGTCCCGAGCCTCGGCTGATCCGACCTCGTGGTCACCGTTCAGCGAGGCTCCCAGCCCGTGTCCGGCAGGCCGTGGAACGCGAGCACGGCGGCCCGTTGCTCCGCCACCGTGACGACGTCCTCGTACGCGGCCGGGGCGAAGATGTCCACGTACTCCTGGTTCACCTGCCGCTCCCCCGGGGTGAAGGTGTACACGTACCTTCCTCCCGTCATCTGGCTCTCCAGACCGGAGGGGGTGACATCGCCCCGTGCACCCTGGCAGCACAGCAGGAGTCCGTCCCGCTCCAACTCCTTGCGGAGTTCGGTCAGGCAGACGAAGAGGTTGCTTCCCTCGTACGTTTCGTCGCCGCCGGCCGCACGGTGCAGGGTGATGGCGTAGGGCGGCTGATCTGAGTGAGTCAGGCGCACGGTCTCCCGCCGGCCATCGGGCCCTGCCGCCTTGATGGAGACCTGTTCGGTCATCTCCGCCCTCCAAAGTTGGGGTTCTCCCTGTAGTTGCCGGAGGGGTCCCACGCACCGGCGATCTCCGACGGATCGAGGTTCCGCGGATACGCGTGCTCCCGCTCGTGACCGCTTGGGTTGTCCGGCAACCTGGCGTTGACGTCGACTCCGGCGTCGTTCGCGCGAATATCGTAGATGTATCTGTCAGAACCGCGAGCCCGGTCCTGCGCGTGCCCGAGGGAATCCGTGGTACCCACGTACCCGGACTCGGGATAGTACTGACCGCCCAGGCCGGCGACGTGCTCCTCCAAGTTCATGTTGTCGCCCCGCGGTTCGAAACCGCGGTCGAAGATCTCTTCCGTGGGTCGGGTGTCGGTGCGGTACCGCTGATAGGGGGCGAGGCCGAGGGGGTCGGACCGGGTGTGCGGGTTGGTCACGTACGCCCGAGGGTTGGGCGCGGGGGCCAGGCCGAGCGGGTCGTCGGACAGGTAACCGCCGGTCTCCGGGTCGTAGTACCGGTTGACGTTGTAGTGGAGTCCCGTCTCGTGGTCGAAGTACTGGCCGGGGAAACGCAGCGGGGTGTAGGCGCGGCTGTGGGAGGGCCAGGTGGTAACTCCCCAGACCGTGCTTCGGGACCGCCACGCCACTTGTCCCGTTTCGTCAACGAGCTCGGTTGGCGCGCCCACCAGGTCCGTGACGATCGCGAAGAAGCGAGCGTCGATCTCCTCGCCCGTCGCCTGATCGACGCGACGCTCCGTCTGGGCGAGCGGCTGAGTGCCGTCGTGGTCCCAGGTGAGGATCACCGGATGGGCCAGAGCACTCCCGGTCGTCGTCTGCTCGGCAACTGTCCCGCCGTCCCACGCGTACCGCGTCTCCTCGACAACGGCGGTCCCGTCGGCCGCCATTCGCTGCTTGGCGATCCGTCGGCCGAACGGGTCGTAACGGTAGCGCCACACCGTGCCGTCCGGGGTGGTCACGGTGGTGAGTCGGTCCTCCGCGTCCCATGTGTAGCGCCACACGTCCGGCTTGCGGGAGAGGCGAGTCCTGCGGCGTGTGGTGATGCGGCCGGCGGCATCGTATTCGTAGGCCACCGACCCGGCTCGGACCGGGCGCGTCCCGGCGTGGACGCGCTCACCTCGTGCGTCGGCCCCGGCATGGTTCGCCGGCCAGCTCGCACGCATCTGGTTGCCGACGGCGTCGTAGGCGTACGTCTCACTCCAGTTCCGCGCGTCCACCTCGACCACGCGGGCCGCGTCGTCGAGGGCGAATTGACTGGTCCCACGGAGGTGGTCGTCGACGCCGAGCAGTTGGCCGTCGTTTCGGTAGGCGTACGCGCGATGCTGCACGAGGCCACCCGCCGCGGTGACGGACTGCTCGGAGAGCCGTCCCGCCGGGTCCCAGACCTGGCTCATGGTGAGGGCTTCACCGACGAGGCGGGAGACCTCGCGGCCGGCCGCGTCGTGGGTGAAGGACAGGGTGCGGCCGGCGGTCGTCAGGGAAGTCCTGCGCCCGGCCGCGTCGTAGGCGTACCACGCGCTCGCGCCGCTCGGCATGTCCCTGGACAGGCGGTGCCCGGCCGCGTCGTAGGTGAACGACACCGTTTCGCCGTCGACGGTCTCGGCGACCACCCTGCCCAGGCCGTCATGTTCGCGAAGCACTTCGCAGCCCGCGCCGCTGGCCCGCACCATGCGGCCCACCGCGTCGTGTTCGTACTCCGTGCTCGCGCCGTCGACGGACTTGGTGACGATCCGGCCGGAGACGTCGTACTGGAAGAGGATGGTCTGGCCCAGCGGGTTGACGCGCGACGTCATCCTGCCCAGAGCGTCACGGCCGTAGTTCATCCGTCGACCGTCGAAGTCCGTCTCGGCGATTAGCCGGCCGGCCGGATCGTAGGCATAGTCCCAGGTCAGATCGTGGGGATTGGTGACCTGCGTGAGCCGAAGGGCGGGGTCGTAGGCGAACGTGTACCGCACGCCATCCGGTCCGGTGCGCGCCGCCAACAGATCGAAGTGCGTGAACTCGTAGGTGGTGACTCCGCCGTGGGCGTCCGTGTGGCGGACGCAGTTGCCCTCGCCGTCATAGTCCCACGTCTGTTCGGCGCCGTCCGGACCCACGCTTCGCGCGATGCGGCCCTCCGCCGTCCACGACTGCCGGGACACGCCGCCGAGTGGGTCGGTGACCTCAACGATGCGACCGAACGCATCGTGGCGGCGGGTGACGCGGTTGGCCAGGGGATCGACGATCTCCTCCGGCAGGCCAGCGGCGTTGCAGCGGACCAGGGTTGTCGCGCCGAGCGGGTCGGTCACGGAGGTCAGCCGACCGTTCGCGTCGAAGGTGTGTCTGGTGGTGGCCCCCGTCGGATCAATCAGCGCCGTGCAGTTGCCTCGCGTGTCGTACTCACGCTGCCAAGTGGAGCCGTCGGCCTGAATGATGCTGGTCGGCTTCGCCGACGCGTCGTACGCGCAGTGGATCGACGCTCCGTCGGGGCGCGTCACGAGGAGCGGCTGCCCTGTCGGGGCGTTCTCGTAGCGGGTGGTGCGCCCCAACGCGTCCGTCCAGGACGTGAGGTGATGATGGCTGTCGTACTCGGCGCGGGTGACGGCGCCGTTCGGGTCGATGATCGCGATGACCTGGAACCGGTCGTTGATCACATACCGGGTGACGGCCCCCTCGGCAGTGGTGAGTGCGGTGATCCGCGTACCGGGCCAGGCTGAATCGGTGCCCTCGTAGTCGACGGTGACGGTGACGTGGCCCGCCTCGCCGCCCTCGGCGACACAGCGGTCCTGGTCGTCGTAGGTGTACCCGTAGCCACACCCGTTGGTGTCGGTCCACGACGTCACCCGGAGGCGCTCGTCGTAGACGAAGCGGAAGGGCACCTCGCTGGACGTGAATACCTCGACGAGGTTCCCGTCCTTGTAGCCGTAACGCTTGATCTGTGCTTCCGTGCCATCCGGGTCCACGTCAGCGAGGCGCAGGGCGGTGACCCGTCCCTCCTCGGTGGTGAGCTCCAGGTGGTAGCCGCCGGAGTGCCGGATGGCCAGCGGCGCTCCGTGGGCGTCGTAGTCAAAGTCGACGTGGTTCCCGTTGCGGTCGGATACCCGCTGGAGCAGGGCGAACCCGGCCTCGTCGGGTGGTGCGAAAGAACGGGTGTGCCCCGTGATGGGGTTGTTGAGCTGGTAGCCCTCATCCGCCGACCGGGACAGCGGCCAACGCGGCCCCGTGGCCGGCAGGACGGGCTCGTCGAAGCGGCTCGGGTGTGGGTAGGCCAGCAGCATGCCGTCCTCGGTGACGAGGACGATGCCTTCCTCGTCGAGTTCCAGCCGTTGGTCCACGGTGGAGGACCAGGACGGGCCGAACCAACGACCGGAGCGGTAGCCGGACTCCAGCCTGCGAGTGAAGGCGAACGGCAGCGTGCCTGGCAAGTCCACATCCGTCAGCGGCAGGTACATCTTGCCGGTGGCCAGGTCGATCGGGTCCGTACCACCGCTGTGGAACGCGTTCCGCATACGGGAGTACGCCTGGTCCATCCCGTCGGTGAGCATGCTCCGGCCGCGGCCGGCCAGGCCACGCACTCCTTGCGCCATACCGCGCAGCCCCGACCGGGCCAGGCCGCGCACACCGGCGGCCAAGCCGCCGAGGGTGGTAAGGCCCTTCATCCCCGGGATGCAGTCGAGGGCGGCGAACGCGACATCGAGCAGTCCGGCTTCGCCTCTCGCGAACTTGATCAGTGTGTCGGCGAGGACGACGAGGGCCGCAGCGAAGACCACCCACGCGAGAGGGCCACCGATGATCATGACAACGACACCGAGTACGGCGACGATGACCTTGCAGATCTCGACGAGGGTGTCCCAGTTGTCGGTCACCCACTTGATGGCCTTCTCCCACCACCGCCGGTTCTGGATACCGGCATCGGATGCCTCGTCGATGTCGCCGGTGCACTCCCGTGCCGCCTCCTCGCGCATCTCCTGCGCGTCCTGGGCGAGTTGGCGGGCGGCGGACAGCCGCTCCTCCGCGTCGTTCACCCGGCCCCGGGCCGCCCCGGCCGCCGCCTCGGCGGCCTGGTGGTCACGGGTCGCCGTACGGACATCGTCCTCGTCCGGCGGCTCGATGTCCTCCCGCTCCCCCTCGCGCTGCAACCGTTCGGCCTCGTCCCCGGCGCGACCCACCCAGTCCTCGGCGTCGTCTAACGCCGACTGCGCGGCGGCGAGGTCGGCCTGCGCCGAGATCGCCCGGTCCAACGCGCGGTCCGCCATGCCCTGCGCGGTCTGGAGCTTCGGCCAGTAGGTCTGGAGCGCCTGCGAGCAGAGGGAGTAACTCTCCTCCAACTTGGTCAGGTTTCCCGGCACACCATCGAACTCGGCACGGAAGGCGTCCGCCGACAATCCCGCCCAGTCCAATACCGCACGCTCCGAGGCCAAACCTCGGATCTTCCCCAGCGCCTCGCCGACATCGTCGGCGAACTCCCGCAACTCATCCGCCAACTCGCGGACCTCGTCAGGGTCACCCGGCGTCGGATCCCGGTCCATGTCCACCGGACTCCAGTCGGACGCACGCGCCATGCCCACCCCCAGGCCGAAGACTACGGAGCATCGTAGGAAGCGCGGACACACAGCGTCAAAGGCGATAACTTTCCGTCCAGACGGTTCGTTTGATCGGGCCGGCACTCGGTAGGGCCGTCAGCCGCCGAGACGCGGGTGAGCAACCTTCTCGCCTACTCCGTCCAGGCATCTTCACGTCACTCGGCCGTACTTTCTTCGCTCCCTAAGGACCCTTCACCACCTCGCCCGCCTTTCGCCGGCGCCCTATCGGGGGCGCTGTCCTGCGCAGCCTCGGCGAAGCTTGCTCCCCAGACGCTGGCAGCGGCTCAACGTTCACCGGAACAGAGACGCGGCCCTCTGGCGCCAGGCAGTCGCTGAGCCCTCAACCAACCTGTCTGCCTCCCCAACGGCTTTGCCCTATCACTCCACGGCGAACCGTGTCTGCCCGGTCAGGGCGTGGGCGTGGTGGTCGTGTCGGGCCTCGGGCACTTCCGGAAGCCCCAGCTGAGCTTGGGTTCTTCTGTGGTCAGGGCGTTCTCGTAGGCGCTGTGTGAGCAGCCGCGTGGACAGCGGGTGTGATCTCGCCCCCGCTGCCGCCGGGGATGGACAGCCCGATCCGGTCGGCCGCGGCTCTGCCGGGTGCGATGCCGTCCTCGTGGTCGCCTCGCGCTGGTGGTGGGCGAGCCGGTCGGGATACCGCTCCGCCGGCATACGTCCCACGCGGGGCCTTCGCCCGCGCGCCGCGCGTTCCCCTCAGGGGCGCGCCGTCTGACCAGGGCTGGGGGTCGGGACGGCGTCGGGGAGGAAGGATCCCTTGTCCAGGATGCCGTCGATGGCCTGCCCGTCGGCCGTGGTGAACCGGCCGTGGGCGGGGGTGACGCCCAGGGCCTCCGCGAGGGCCAGGAGCTTGGTGTCCGTCAACGCTTCGATGAGGACGCCGAGTTCCGCCGCCGCGCGGCGGGCGGCTGCCCAGGCCGAGAGGTACAGCGCTCCTCCCGCCACCGCGGCCGGCCACCACAGGACGCCCAGTGCCAGATAGCCAAGGGCCCACGCGGAGCGCACCGCGGCGGCCGTGTAGCGGTCCCACGTGGCCTGAAGGGGCGCGCGCTCGTTGTCGTCGCACAGTTGCCACAGCCGGGGCCACGCGCGGACCAGTAGGACGCCGTACTGGGCCGCCACGCGCCGCTCCGCGAGCAGCAGGTGGTCTCCGATCCGGGTCGCCCGTTCGGGCAGATAGCGCGTGGGGACGTGGTGGCCCGGCGGCGCCTCGCGTTCGGCCCGGCGGACGCGCCGGCGGCGGAGCGGCGCCAGGAGCGCCTGGCTCAGCCGGCCGCGTCCCAGCCACCACCGGGCGATGAGGCGGCCGAGTTCCGTGGCTGCCGCGGCCGAGGCCACGGCGAGGAGGGTCATCAGCGCGGCCAGGACCAACCGGTGTGCGGTGTGCGTCAACCAGCGGGGCGGGGTCTGGTCCAGCCGGTCGCCGAGCACGGTCGGGTCCAGGGCGTGGGCCGCGCCGACCGGGTGCAGCCACCAGGACAGCGCCAGGGTCAGTGCGAACACCACTCCGGGCAGCGCCAGCAGGGTCACCCATCGCTCGGCGAACTTGGTGCCAAGGCTGTTGAGAACGCCGTCCATGTGTCGTCGCCCGCCTAGGGGTCAAGCCGGTAGGTGGTCGCCCGCAGCGGCTGGTCGTCCAGGTGGCACCATGGCTCGCTCGCGTCCTCGGCCCGCGCGCGCGGCGGACAGGCCGAGCGCGGGCAGTGGAAGCGTTGCCCGATCGGTGCCCTGTCCCACGCCTCCCGCAGCGGCACCTCGCCGGCGTGCCGCAGCGTGCCCTGGTCGGAGAGCAGCAGCGCGTCCAGCGCCTCGGCGACGGGGCGGCCCTCCCTGACGGCCGTCACCCGGGCCTCCAACTCCCGTCGCCAGCCGTGCAGATCCGCTTGGGCGCGCAACTGCGGCAGCCGCTCGCAGAACCAGGCATGGGCCAGCGCGGGGTCCTTGGGCGGGGTACCGGGGCCGGTACCGGGCGGCGACGGCGGTGGTGCGGTGGGTTCGGCACGGCGTGGACGTCGCCGGAAGATCGGGGACATGCGTCAAGTGTGCCCGTGCGCAGGCGAGTTCAGGGTCCGATATGCACAAACGGCGCCCAGCGCGCGGGGTCTCCTGGGGCCGCCGCGCGCAGGCGGCGTTGTGCCTGGTGAAGCGCCTCGGCCGGGGTGTGGCCCTCGGTCTGGAGGTAGCCGTAGAAGTCGTCGGCCACCGCCGGCCCGTCCGAGCTGACGATGTCCCACAGGGTGCCGATCACATGGGGGAAACCGCTGATGTGGACGGCGGCGGGGCGCTCCCGCCAGGCCGCGAGTCCACGGCGGATGTCCGCGCGCCGCTGCTTGAGGACGGCAACGATCAGCAGCAGCAGACCGACCACGGCGAGCGAGTGGATCGGCAGGACGTGCCCCGGAGTCGTCACGGTGCTGAGCGCGCCGCCGTCCGGGTCCCGGTACAGCTCGAAACGGGTGGCGGGGCGCTGGTCGAGCCACCAGCCCCAGGCCACGAGACCTGTTCCCCCGGCGACCGCCAGGCCACGCAACCATGCCATGAGGGCAGTATGGCCAGGGCGGCGGTCGCGCGTCACGGCCGTCGGGTGGCGCGGGGGGCCGTGACAGGAGGGGCAACTGCCGGCGCCGCGAGGCCGGTTGGCCCTATCGCGACCGCCAACCCCGAGCGGCGGCATCCGACCGGGCCCTGGCCCCGCGGAGGATGACCATCGCCCCCACGGCCGACAGCAGCGCGGCAGCCGGGAAACCGATCCACAGCCACGGCGTCCCGAAGAAGCTGAGGGCGAGCAGCAGCGGGATGTGGACGGCCAGGATCGATCCCACGGAGATCACCAGGGAGGGGCGGGCCCACCCGCGGGCCTGGAAGTAGGTGGCGACCAGTGCCGTGATCCCGGTGAACGGATAGCCGAGGGCGATGAGACGCATCACCTCGGCGGTCCTCTCCGCCGTGCCGGGGTCGTCGGTGAAGGCGGCGGCCAGTGGATCGGCCGCGATCAGCAGCAGGAGCGCGGCGGCCGTTCCGTAGAGCACGGTGGCCCGGAGCGCGAGGACCCGGGTGCGTTCGGCCCTGGCGGCCAGGCCGCGGCCGGTGTTGTAGCCGATGAGGGGCTGCATGCCCTGGGCGATGCCGGTCTGGGGCATGAGGACGAAGGTGGTGACGCGCACGGAGGTGGCGTACGCGGCGAGGGCCACCGGATCGCCGAGCGCGGCCAGCCGGTTGTTGGCGATGAACATGACGAGGGTGGCGCCGAGGCCGGCGAGGAAGGACGGGGTGCCCACGGCCACCAGCTCCCGCAGGGTCGGGCCGTGCGGGCGCAGGTCGGCGAGGGTGATGCGGTAGGGGCGGTCGCGCTGGAGGAAGAAGAACCACAGGCTGAGTCCCATGGAGACCGCCTGGCCGCCGATGGTGCCGAAGGCGGCGCCGCGCACGCCCCAGCCAAGGCCGAAGATCAGCAGCGGGTCGAGCACGATCTGGCACAGGACCGGAAGGACCCACAGCAGGGTCGAGAACCGCAGCCGCCCCTCGGCCCGTACCAGGCTGGAGAATCCGGTCGCGGTGATCGAACCGGCCAGCACGATCAGCGCGTAGTCGTGGGCGTGTTCGCGGATCTCCCCCCTGGCGCCCAGCAGGGTGAGGAGCGGGTCGAGCAGCAGCAGGCCGAGGACGGTGATGGCGATGGCCGCCGTCCAGTAGACGAGGAAGGTGTTGCCGGCCGCCCGGGCGGCCCTGCGGGGATCCCCGCCGCCCAGGCTCCGCGAGACGATCGACGCGCCGCCGACCCCGACCGTGGTGGAGACCGCGCCGAGGAGCAACAGGACGGGCGCCACGATGTTCACCGCCACCAACGCCTCGGGCCCCACCCCCCGGGCGACGAACCAGGCATTGGTCAGGGCGTAGATGCCGTAGGTGGCGACCGACATGGTGGTGTGGACGCTGGTGCTCCACAGCAGTCGTCCGATCGGCCGGGTGCCGAGCGCCGCCGTGTGGTCGCGCCCTCCGGCGCGCTCCGCTCCGCCGGTCCCTCGCGCGGGCGGGCTCGGGCGGGCGGCGGCTTCTTCGCCCACGCCCATCAGCGTGCTTCGGGGTCGCGGCCGAACTGGGCCATCAGCAGGTCGAGTTGTTCGCGGCCGAAGTCGTAGGTCGCCGTGTCCTGGTGACCGCGGTACCTGGTCTCGACGACCATGATGACGGCGAGGTAGAGGGAGTACAGCCGCCGGCGTACGCGCTGGGGCGTGGACAGCTCCCCGATCCCGTATCCCGCCATGAAGTCAGTGGGGTCTCCGAACACGGGCAGGTCGATGCCGGTGAAGCCGGCCTCCATCAGCGGATCTCCGTAGACGGCCCGCTCGTGATCGAGGATCGCGACGATCTGACCGTCCTTGATCATCGAGTTCTTGGTCCAGAGGTCCAGCTCGACAAACCGCGGCTCGGTCACCTCGTCGAGCGCGCTCGCGTTCTCCGCGAGCACGGCGCGGATCTCGTCGTAGCTCCAGCCGATGTCGACGTTGACGCGCGCGCCGTCCAGGAGGGTGTCCTCGATCATCTGGCCGAAGGCGGCCCGCCAGGTCGGCGAACCCGGGCCCCGCAGCGGCCCGAAGTGCGGGCCCACGATCGAGTTGAGCTCCCGGTTGAGCGCGCCCAGCTGTCGGCCGGCCGCGATGACGACCTCGTCCGAGAGCCGTCCCGCCGCCGTGGCGAGACCGAAGTTGTCCGCGTCGACGTACGCCATGAAGAAGTAGTCCGCGTCGACCAGTTCCCGGGAGAGATCGGCGTGGTCCACCCGGGGTATCGGCACCTCCGTGTGGTCGCGGACCAGCGACATGGCGGCAAGCTCGGTACGCATCATGTCGTGCTCGCGGGTCAGTACGGCCACGTCGGCGGGTGGCGCGATCTTCAGTACCGCCTGTCGCCCGTCGCGGAGCCGGATCCGATACGCCACGTTGAACCAGCCATGCGTGATCTCCTCGGCGAAGTCGTCGCCTTCGGGTGTCCGCGCGATCCCGTAGGCGCGCTCGATCATGGCCCGCAGGGTCCGGGGCGACTGCCGGTTCTTGGTGATGCTCTCGGTTACGGCCTTCACGGGTGTTCCTCCGGGGGCGGGACGGATCAGCCCGGCGGTGACCTCGTGCCGCGTCAGCCGGGGTTGGCCCCGACTGACACGGCACTGGCTCGTCTCCCAACGGGCGGCCGGACGCGTCACACCGTATGGCGGGATGGCGTTCCAGAGGTATGAGAGCGTTCCCATCTCTGGCGGGCCGGCTCAGTGTGCCGGCGGGCCGGTCAGTGCTCGCCGCAGCTCTCCCTCAGCAGCACCCGCACCGGCACCCGAAGGTCCTGCCGTGGCAGCGTCGGATCGGCCAGACAGGCGCGCAGGACGTCCACCGCGAGCCGCCCCAGATCCGCCATCGGCTGCTCGACCGTGGTCAGGCGCGGCGAGGAGGTGCGCGCGCCGTCGATTCCGTCGAAGCCCGTGACCACCACCTCCCCCGGCACGTCGACCCCCTCGGCGTTGAACACGTCCAGGAAGCCGAGGGCGGTCTCGTCGTTGGCACACACCAGCGCCCCGGGCAGCGGCACGCCGCCCTTCCGGCGATCCGCCACGAGCCGCCGGGCCAGCGATCGCCCCTTCGCCCGCGTGAAGTCACCGCGCAGCGCCGGTTCCTGGGGCGCCGGCAGGCCCACCGCCCGCAGGGCCGCGCGGAAGCCACGGAAGCGGTCGACGTCGTCGGAGGTGTTCACCCGGCCGGCCACATACCGAACGTCGTGGATCCCGTGCGTCCGGACGAGATGCTCGACCAGGACCTGCACTCCTCGTGCGTTCTCGACACCGACATGGTCGTACCCGCCGGCCGGTCGCGGCCCGGCGAGGAGGACGACGGGCAGCCGGTGCGCCACATGCTCGATGAGCCGGTCCGACAGCGTCTCGGCGACCACGATCAGCCCGTCGACCCGCCCCGCGAGGTCACGCGTCCGCGCCGCCGCCTGCGGTGGTCGGGCGACCACCACGGTCAACGCGTACCCGGCCTGCCAGGCCGCGAACTCGGCGCCTCGGACCACCTCGCCGAAGTACAGGCTGCCCCACGAGGGGCCACCGGGTACGTGCGCGTCGTCGGTGACCACCTCCACGCCGGATCCGGTCCGTACCGCCACCCGCAGGTCGGCCGCCGGCCCCACGTCGGGCAGGCACAGGCCCAGCATCCCCGTCCGGCGCGCCACCAACTCCCGGGCGGGGCCGGAGGGCACATAGCCCAGGTCCTCGATCGCCCTCTCCACCAGCAGCCGGGTATCGCGCGCCACATATCCCGTGCCGCTGACCACTCGTGACACCGTGGACACGGAGACACCGGCGCGTCTGGACACATCCCGCATGGTGGCGGCCCTGACCGGAGAGGTGACACCAGGAGGAGCACCCCCAGCCGATGGTCCGCCCGGCCGGCTCGCCGTGAACCTTCCCGAACGCGCCACGTGTACGAGCGTACAGGTGACAGGTGAGGACCATCCCCGCGAGTGCCGAGGGGCATGGCCAGGACAGGCGGCGAGCGCGTCGTCCGCACCCTGGCTTGATCGAAGGCGCGCGGCAACTGTCGGGAACCGCACCGTTCGTGCTCGTTAACGTCACTGGTGAACGAAGGGGGAAGCGATGCTGGACCGGTTGAACAGGGCCCTGGAGCATGTCGAGGGGGATCCCGGCCGCCCGGTGGACGTGGCGGCGATGGCGCGCACCGCGCTGACCTCCGAACACCACCTGCGGCGGATGTTCGCCGCGCTGGCGGGGATGCCGCTGTCGGAGTACGTGCGCCGGCGCCGGCTCACCCTGGCCGGCGCCGAGGTGTTGGAGGGCCGCAGGACGCTGCTCGATATCGCCGTCGGCTACGGATACTCCTCGGCCGAGGCGTTCAACCGGGCCTTCCGCGCCGTCCACGGCATCACCCCCGGCCAGGCCAGGCGCACCGGCGCCACGCTGGTCTCCCAGTCCCGCCTGGCCTTTCACCTCACTATCGAAGGGAGCACCACGATGCGCTACCGCATCCTCGACAAGGACGCCTTCGCCCTGGTCGGGCTGAGAGAGCGGATTCCCAACGTCGCCGAGGGCCCCAACCCCGACATGATCGCCTTCACCGAGACGGTCGACGACGCCGTCTGGGAGCGGCTCGACGCGCTCAGCGACCTGGAGCCCCACGGTGCGCTGTCGGTGACGGTGGCCCTGGGGGACAGCGGGGAGCCCGGTGAGGAGATCGACTACTACGTGGCCGCTGCCACCACCGCCCCCACCCCCGAGGGGATGGAGCGCCTGGAGGTACCCCCGGGCATTTGGGCGGTGTTCCCCTTCGAGCGGGTGGAGTTCCCCCGTGGACTGCAAACCCTGTGGCGCGCGGTCTACACCGAGTGGTTCCCAGCCCACCCCACCTACCGCACCACCCCCGGCCCGGCTCTGGTGGCCGTCGAACACGAGGAGGAACCCGACCTCGGCTCGGGCCACTTGTGGCTGCCCGTGGAGAAGCAGGCCCCGCTACCGGGTTGAGCGGGCCCCGTGGCGTGCCGGCGTCCGCGTCCGACGCCGGCACGCCACGGCCGGGCCGTCCGGCGCGGCGACGCCAGCTCCGTTGAACATGCCCACCACCGAGGGTCGTTGGCCGCCTCCCGAACCGCACTGACGGACGCGGCCGGTCGAAGGGACGAAGCCGCGGGGGCGCGACGGGCTGTGGTCCACGGGCGAGACGTGCCCTCTGCCAGCCGGGGTGGTCAGGCGGCGCACGGGGTCGCGGCGGGGTGGCGGCCCGCGGTGAACGCGGCGGGTGGCACTCCCATGAAGTGGCGGAACTCGGCCGTCATGTGGGACTGGTCGTAGTAGCCGGCCGTCGCGGCGATGTCCGCCCATCGGCCGGCATCGGCCGCGAGCACGGTGCGAACGCGGCCGATGCGCGCGAAGTGCTTGGGGGGCAAGCCGGTGCCGTCGGTGAACAGGGCGTGCAGGCGGCGTGCGGTGATGTGCAACCGGGCCGCGGTCGCGGTGACGGAGGCGCCGCCGACCAGCAGACGCGCGGCCCTTTCCAGCCGCTCCGACGGCTCCGGCCGGTCGGCCCACGCACTCTTGAGCGCGGCGACCGGGTCGGCGGCGAACTGGCCGACGTCCAGGCCCGGCAGTTCACGCAGCGGCAGGACCTGGTCGGCGAGATCCCGTAACGGACGGCCCAGCAGGGCGTGGGCACGACCCGGCCGCAGGCGGACGCGCACGCACGAGTGGCCCGGCACGGGAACGTGATAGGCGGCCCGGGTGCGGGGGCCCATGACGATCAGCTCGCGCGTGTCCGTCCGCAGGAGCAGGGTGGTGGCGTGGTCCGGCACGTCAACCGCCGCCGAACCGGCCGCCGTCGCCACATCGATCCCGGTCACCCAACGCAGCAGACCGGGCGGCACGACAAGAGAACTCACGCGGCCCACGATAGTGCCGAAACTTCCTATCACGCGGCCCGAGAGCGCTGTCATCGTCGGGACATGATCCTTGTTACGGGTGCCACCGGCACCATCGGTAGTCACGTCGTCCGGCTGCTCACCGAGCGGGGCGTGCCGTTGCGGGCGATGTCCCGCCGTGAGCGGCCCGGCGGGGTGCGGGCCGACTTCGACGACCCCGCCTCGCTGGCGCGCGCGGTGGCCGACGTCGACACCGTCTTCCTCGTGTCCGTGCCCCCCGTGCCGACCGCGGACCACGACATCGCCCTGCTGACGGCCGCGCGGGCGGCGGGCGTCCGTAAGATCGTCAAACTGTCCGCCATCGGCAGCGGGGACCGGTTCGGCGGAGCGACCGTCGGCGCCTGGCACCTCGCCGCCGAGGAGGCGATCGAGGCCAGCGGGCTCGCCTGGACGATGCTCCGCCCGCCGAGCTTCGCCTCGAACTTCCTGTGGCACCGGGCGCTGATCCAAGCCGGAGAGCCGATCCCGAACCTGACCGGCGACTCCCAGCAGGCCATCGTCGACCCCAGGGACGTCGCCGCGGTCGCCGTCGCCGCCCTGACCGGCGACGCGCACGACGGACAGCGTTACGACCTGACCGGTCCCGAGCTGCTGACGTTCGCAGACCAGGCCGCGATCCTGGCGGACGTGCTGGAACGGCCGGTCAGGGTCACCGACATCGACGCGCTCGACCAGCTGCCGGCCGGCATGGCCACGGGTGTCGGCTGGGCACGTGCCGGCGGTGCGGCCTACACCACCGACCACGTGCCGCGGATACTCGGCCGGTCAGCGGGCACGTTCGCGCAGTGGGCACACGACCACCGGGACGCGTTCACGGCAACGCCGTAACCCGAGCGCCGCCGGCCAGTCGCGCGTTGGGAAGGTGGCGGGAGGACCGTCCCCCCTATTCCTGGGCACCCGGCAGATCGTGGACAAGCCAGAGCCGGTCCATGCTCCACCACGGGTCGAGCAGCGTCACCCAGCTGTCCGTGTGGTCCGGGTGCGTCAGGCCCAACACGTAGGGGGTGCCGGCCAGTTGGATCTGGCAGAAGTCGCCCCGGCGCCGGATCTCCCACCTGTTGCGGGACTCCCGGAGCTGCTCGTCCTCCAGCAGCACCGGGCCCTGGAAACGGATGTTGTCGTACACGGCACTGCCCTCGGCCTTGCGCAGCGGTTCCACGAAGCGCCCGAACCGCACATGCCGGATGGTGACGGTTCCTGCTCCTGCCGGGGAGAGCAGGAACCGGTGGCGGTCCTGGAGTTGCTCGTGGTCCTCCCGCAGGGCCTTGAGGTGCTGGCGCTTGGCGACGAGCAGATCCGGGACGAGCACCCCGCCGGTGTGGGCGCTCACGATCATCTTCTCGCCGCACTCCTCGTCGACCTGACCGGGGAGTTGGCGGGTGGACTGGGCGGGCATCATGACCTCTTTCACCGGATCGGCGGCGACCTCCGTGCGCCAACGCCGATTGTCGCGGAACCATCCGCCGGCGGTGGGCCCTGGACCGCAGGACTACCTGGACGGGTGAACCGCGCCCGCACCTCGCCCGGCCGCTCCGGTTGGGGGGCCGACCGTCAGCACGACCAGCCCAGCCCGGGTCACCGGGTCCCGCACTCTGCGTCTGCCAGGCCGTCGGCGCGACAGACGCAGAACGCGTCTCCCGGGGTACCCCGCTGGTGGAAGGTTCGTGGCGGCCGGCCCGGCGGCCCTCAGCCCTCTTCCTCCTCCCCGCCGTCGCCCTCGGCGGCCTCCGCTTCCGCACCGTCTCCTTCGTCGTCGCCGTCGAGCATCTCGGAGACGACATAGCCGCCTACGGCACCGACCGCGAGCCCGGCCGCGCCCGCGGCGACCACCGTGCCGATGCCGGGCCCCGAGGAGTGACCGTGCTGCTCGCCGTAGTGGCCGTGCTGCTGGCCGTACCCGTCGTCCTTGTACGCGTGGCCACCGCCGTAGGGCGCGCCGTAGCCCTGCTGGGGATAGCCCGGGTGGCCGCCCTGCTGGGGCAGGTGCGCCATCCGACTGGCATGGAAGTCGACCAACTGCCGCACCCAGGCGTCCACCTGCGCGTTCCAGTCGGTGTGCCCGACGCTGTCGTGCCCGACGACATGGCGGTTGACCACGTCGTATCCCTCGGTGAAGAAGCCACCGCGCCGATCCGCCTCCCAGATGATCTCGACCCCGCCGGGTGAGGTCAGGAAGGTCAACTCGATCTCACTGACGGCGCCCGCGTAGGCCGGCGGGGGCGTCAGCTCGATCTCCTGGTAGAACGGCAGCTGTTGGCCACTGCCGTGGATATGGCCCAGCTCCAGGTCCGCTGAGGTGAAGCCATAGCCCAACTGCCCCAGGGACTCCAGGACGGCCTCCTGCACCGGCAACGGCCGCACCGCCAGGGCGTCCAAGTCCCCCTTGTCCTTCGCCCCGGAGACGCCCAACTCCGTGCGCACCCCCAGGACGATGCCCAAAGGCTGCCCGTACAGCTCCGTGACGGGCGTCTCCCACGGCAGTCCCACCGCGAAGGGGACGCTCTGCCGCTCTCCCTGTCCGAGCCGGAAGCCGCCACCGACGGTGAAGCGCTCGAAGATCACGAACCCCTCGGCCTCACCCTCCTCGTGCTCGGCCTCGACCCTGGCCACGAGCTCCAGCGTGATGTGGTCGATCTCCACATCGCGCTCGCCGCCCTCCAAGTGCACCTGTCCCCGCAGCGGACCACCGGGAACGGCGGCGCCCTGCTCCAGAACGGTGTCGACCGAGGGACCCCCCATGCCCAGGGCTCCCAGCAGACGTTTGAACACCATCGCGGGTGCTCACTTCCTCTCTTGACGATTCCTGACGGTTCTTCGGACCGAACACGGCCACTCACAGGACGTTACTGGAACTCGCTGAGCGGCCCAGGAGTTCCGGCACCTGCCACCACCCCGACACACGCCGTCCGGCGGCCGTCCGGCGTCCGCACCCGGACGTGCCGAGGACGGTGCCTGACCGTCCCCGGCATCGAGGTCCCGGAAGGTACGGCTACCGGCCATGAGGTGGCGCGGATGCTCGAAATCTGTGCGCATAATCGCTACTTGACGCGTGCGGCGCTCATCCGAGGGCGGGCACCGGGAACATCGCCTCAGAGAGAGCAGCACATGGACAAGAACACCGGCGACGCCATCGACACCACGGTGCCGCACTCCGCTCGGATCTGGAACTACTGGCTCGGCGGGCGGGACAACTACGCGGTGGACCGCGTGGCCGGCGACGCGTTCCGCGCCCGCTTCCCGGGGATCACGGTCGGCGCGCGGGCCGCGCGGTACTTCCTCGCCCGCGCGGTCCGGCACCTGGCGGGCGAGGCCGGCATACGCCAGTTCCTCGACATCGGCACCGGGCTGCCCAGCGTGGACAACACCCACGAGATCGCGCAGCGCGTCGCGCCCGACTCCAGGACCCTCTATGTGGACAAGGACCCGCTGGTGATCGCCCACGCCCGGGCGCTGCTGACCAGCGCCCCCGAGGGCGCGACCCAGTACCTCCAGGCCGACATCCGGGAGCCGGAGACCATCCTGGAGCGGGCGGCCGAGCACCTGGACCTCGACCGTCCCGTCGCCCTGATGCTGATGGGCATCCTCGGGCATATCGAGGATCTCGACGAGGCCCGGGACCTGGCCAGGCGACTGGTCGCCGGGCTGCCCGCCGGCAGCTATCTGGTGCACTACGACAGCACCAGCACCAGCGAGGACTACGTGGCCGCCATCGAGGGCTACAACGCCCAGGCCCCGGTGCCCTACATCCTGCGCAGCCCGGAGGAACTCCTGCCGTTCTACGACGGGTTGGAGCTGGTGGAGCCCGGGCTCTCGTCCTGCTCCCGCTGGCGGCCCGACACCCTCGCCCTCGGGCTGCCCGAGGAGGTCCACCAGTACGGCGCGGTCGCCCGGAAGCCGTAACGCCCGCCCGTCGCGTAGGCCCCCTCAGCCGGTCGCTCCCACCTCCAGACGCGGCCAGTCCGCGAGGTCGCGGAGCAGCTGGCGGTCGTGGGTCGCGACCACCACGGCGGCGCCGGTCCCCCGGATCGCCTCGGTCAACTCGTCGACCAGCGCCGCCGACAGATGGTTGGTCGGCTCGTCGAGCAGGAGCAGCCCTGGCCGGCCCGCCAGGGCCAGGGCCAGGTCCAGACGCCGCCGCTGCCCCTGCGACAGCCGGCCCACCGGGGTGCGCGTCGCCGCGCCGTCCAGCAGGCCGAGCGCCCCGAGCGGGACGGCCTCGGCCTCGCGCAGCGCCCCACCCGCCACCAGCCGTCCGACGCGGCCGGCATGCGTTTCGCCGGCGGTGCGGTCCAGATCCCGTTCGACGGTCTCCTGGGTCAGCCGGGCGATCCGCGCGCCCTTCGCCCGGTGGAGCCGCCCCTCGGTGGGCGGCAGCGCACCGGCCAGCACCGCGAGGAGCGTGGACTTCCCTGCGCCGTTCGGGCCGGTGACCAGCAGCCGGTCACCGCCGTCCAGGACGAGGTCCACCGGTGCGGCGAGCCGTCCCTCGACCGCGACGCCGTGGGCCCGCAGCAGGGGCGTGCCGGGGCGCCGGCCGAGCTCCGGCCACCGCAACTCGGGCGGAGGCGGCGGCACATCGAGCCGGTGCGCCGCCAACGCCTCCTGCTGCCGCTTGAGCGCCCGCACCACCCCCGGGGCGTGGGACTGGCGCTGGTGCTTGCCGGTCCCCTTGTCCGGGCGCCAACCGGTGGAGAGCCGGTCCCTGGCCCTCGCGACGGAGTCCCGCAGCCGCCGGTGCTCGGCCTGCTGCGCCTCGTGGTCCTGCTCCCAGCGCTCCCGTTCCCGGCGCCTGGCGTCCTGCCAGGCGTCGTAGCCGCCCGCGTAGTGGCGCGGTCGCCCGTCGCGCGTCGGGTCGAGGTCGAGGAACCGGTTGGCGACATCGCGCAGCAGCGCCCGGTCGTGGCTGACGACGGCGAGCCCGCCGGCGTGCTCGCGCAGGCCCCGGGTCAGGAAGGCGAGGCCGCCGGCGTCCAGGTGGTTGGTCGGCTCGTCGAGCAGCAGGATGTCGTGCCGCGCGCCGAGCAGGCAGGCCAGCCGGACCCGGTAGCGCTGCCCGACCGACAGGGTGGACAGCGGACGGTCGCGGTCCGTGCAGGCGCCGAGGGCTTCGAGGGCGACGTCGACGCGCCGTTCGGCGTCCCACGCGTCGAGCCGGGTGGCGGCGTCGAGCGCGGCGGCGTAGCGGTCGTCGGCGCCCGCCGAGCCCTCGGCCAGGGCGGGGGTCGCCTCGTCCAGCGCGGCCAGGGCGGCCAGCGAGGCGGCGAGCGCCTCGGCGGTCAGCGTGCCGACGGTCGCGCCGTCAGGGGCGGCGAGTTCCTGCCGGGCCAGGCCGACGGTGCCGGCCCGGCGCACGGTGCCCTCGTCGGGCGCGACCAGCCCGGCGAGGACGTGCAGCAGCGTCGTCTTGCCCCGGCCGTTCTCGCCGACGACGGCGATCCGCGACCGGGCGGAGACGGTGACCGAGAGATCGTTCAGGACCGGCCGCGACCCGCGGGTGACGGTCACCCCCTCGGCGCGGACATGGGCGCTGTCGCCCGCCTCGCCGGACAGGGCAGGGCTCTCGGGGGTGGGGGTGGGGTTCATGGGTACGCTCCGCAGCTTCCAGGGGAAGCCGGGCAGCGGAAAGCCGCCGCCCGGCGGGAACCGGGACGGCGAGCGCGGATTCAGCAGGGTGAAGGCGCCGCCGTCAGCGGGCGGAGCGAACCTTCTGCGACCAGATGCCTCGTGCCATGCGAGCCAGGCTAACAGCCCCGGCTCTCCCCCGTCCGGCCGAGCGGGGGGCCGGCGGCCGGCTCCGGGCGGTCGGCGCGGTAGAGGTGGTGGGCGCGGTCGTCGACGGGGTTGTCCGGCTCCAACTCGCCCTCGGCGACCCGCCGCAGCCCGGCCTTCTCCAGCGCCCGCCAGGAGGCGCGGTTGGCCGCCACCACCGGCACCAGCACGCAGGACGCGTCGGGGTGGTCCCGCCAGGTGGCCTCGACGACCGCCCGGATCATCCGGGGGCCGAGCCCTCGCCCGGTCAGCCCGGGCTCCCCGATCAGGTAGTCGATGGTCATCGCCCCGTCAGGCACCGGGACCAGGGTGGCCAACTCGGCCTCGTACGCGGGGTGGTCGGCCAGTCGGGAGCGCTGGACCAGGCCGACGGGACGCCCGTCGAGGTGGATCAGCAGATCCTCCGACGGCTCCTCGCCCCTGGCTGCCGGGCCGAAGTCCCTGGCCACCGCCTCGGCCGAGGTCTCGTGATGCCACCAGCGCGCCACATGCGACCGCGCCAACCAGGAGCGCAGCAACGGGAAGTCGTGCTCGCCGAGCCGGCGCCAGCTGATCATCGAGAAGCCTCCCAGGTCCCGGGGACACGGTAGCGGGCCGGGGGCGTGGCCTCGGCAGCGGCGGCCGGAGTCACCGAGTCACCCGGCCCCGACACGGAGTTGGCCCCTGGCGCGGTCATCAAGCGCGGCACGCCGCCGGCAGGGTCGCCTCCCAGCCGCGGGGCCCGTTCGCCGTGGCCGACCGCCGGTTCGGGGTTCGGGGCGATGCCCTCCTTCCGCCGCTACTCTCTTGGGGTGACAGAGCAGCACGGACCGTCCGGGCGACGGCCCCCCAACGACGGGCCGAAGGCCGCCGCTCGCAACCGGGCAGCGCTGATCGCCGCCGCACGAGCTGTCTACGCCGAGCACGGCCTCGACGCCCCGCTCTCCGCGATCGCGCGCCGCGCCGGAGTCGGGCAGGGCGTTCTCTACCGCCATTTCCCCGACCGGGCAGCCGTCGCCGCCGCGGTCCTGGAAGAGAACGTGCGGCAGATCGAGCAGGCGGCCGAGGCGCGGGGGGCGACGCTGCCCGGGGTGCTCGGCGTCGTCTCCTGGCACCTGACGGAATCGGCCGCCTTCATCAGCCTTTTACACATCGACGACGCGGGCCAGCGCGACGGCACCCACGCGTACGCCAAGGTCCTCTCCGAGCGCGTCGAGCGGGCGCTGCGCGAGAGGCTGCCGGAAGGCCACCGGCTGGGCGAGGCGAACGACCTGATGCTCGCCATCGCCATGGTCTCAGGTGCGGTCGCCGGCCCGACCCGTGAGGAGCGGGAGCGTCGCGTGCTGGCCGCCTGGCGGCTGCTCCGCGTCGAGGTGGGGGCGGTGCGGCCACACGAGGGGTGAGCGCGGGTGGGTCAGCCGCCGTTGGACTGCCGGGTGCCTTCCGCCAGGGCCTCGAAGGAGTACAGATATCCTCCGGCCGGCCCGCTGACGGTCAGGTAGGCCGTGGTTCCGCCGGGGGTGATCGCGACGTTCGTCGCCGACCCGAGACCGTCGTGGTCGGCCGGCACCTCCACCGTCGCCAGGTGTTCGCCGTGCCGGCTGTACACCAACATGGCGGGTCGGCCGTGCAGGCCCTGGTAGAGGTTGCCGTCCGCGTCCACGGCGATCGAGTCGGTCTGGGCGATCCCGCCGTCGACGCGGACGGCGGTGTGCCGGGAGGCCGCCGTGCCCCCAGCGTCGAGGCGGAGGTAGGAGATCCTGTTCTCCAGCAGTTCGCTGATCCACAGCCCTTCGTAGCCGGCGTCGAAGGAGATGCCGTTCGTCGCCGCCAGGCCCGTGGCCAGGACGGTTGCCTCCCCGCCGTCCCGGTCCACCCGCACCACGCGGCCGAGCGGCTCGCCCTCGGACAGGCCGAGTGAATCGCTGACGTAGAGGTTGCCCTCCTGGTCGAAGGCCAGGTCGTCGGGGTTCATCCGCGCTCCGTCGACCTCACCGTCGAAGAAGACCCGCGGGTCGCCGCCGTCCGGTCCGACGCTCACGATCTCGCCGTGGGCGTAGTCCGTCAGATAGAGCCTTCCGTCGTGCGGGCTGAACTGCGCCGAGGTGTAGGCCGCCCGGTCATCGGTGAGGAGCGTGCGCGCTGTCCGCTCCTCGACGTTGACGCGGATCACCTTCGGCTCACCGGCTGGCGCGGTGACATCGACGACGATCAGGTGCCCGTCCTCGTCGAAGGTCGGGCCCTCCAGCAGGGTCATCCCGGTCCGCTGGTGCGGCTCCGTCAGCCGCATGACCTGCTGGGCGTGAATCGTGCGCCCCGAACCGCCGGTACCCCCGCGATCTCCCGTGCCGCCGGCTTCCACGCCGCATCCGGTGAGGGAGAGCGCGCCGGCGGCGGCGAGCGCCGCGAGGGGTCGGGCCATGTGTCGTCGCATGCGGGAGCACTCCTTCGGTCGGCGTGACGCGGGGGCCGTCATCAGCCGGGCACCCGCCCCGGGACGGCCTCCGACCCCTAACCGGACACCACTGTCCGGTCCTTGCTAGAGTAGCGGTTGTCGTTCAAGTGGCAAGCCGCCCAAGCCCAGTTGACGGGCGATGGGACCGCGCGCGACAACAGCAGAGCAACAGGATCGAGGCCCCCACATGACGCTTCCCCATGCCCCGACCCCCGACGAGATCGCCGCGTTGAGAAACCGCTACCGCGCCGAACGCGAACGCCGCGTGCGGCCCGACGGCCCCCGTCAGTACCGGCCGGCCGAAGCCGATTTCGGCCGGTACGCGGCCGACCCCCACGCCACGGCGGGCGAGGACCGCGAACCCACCCGGGACAGCGTCGACGTCGCCGTCGTCGGCGGCGGGTTCGGCGGGATCCTCGCCGGGGCACGGATGCGGGAGCGGGGCGTGGCGCGGGTACGGATCGTCGAACGGGGGAGCGACTTCGGCGGGACCTGGTACTGGAACCGGTACCCGGGCGTCCACTGCGATGTCGAGTCGCACGTGTATCTGCCGATGCTCGACGAGACCGGCTACGTCCCCGAGTGGAAGTACGCGCCGGGCGAGGAGATCAGGCGCCACGCGACGCGGATCGCGGACGCCTACGGCCTCTACCCCGACGCGCTGTTCTCCACCTCGGTGACCTCACTGAGCTGGGACGAGGCAACCGAGACCTGGATCGTGGCGACCGACCTGGGCGACGCGTTCCGGGCCACGTATGTCGTCATCGCCACCGGCACCCTCACCGAGCCCAAACTGCCCGGCATCCCCGGCATCGAGAGCTTCAAGGGCCACACGTTCCACACCTCGCGGTGGGACTACGCCTACACCGGCGGCACCCCCGAGGGCGGGATGACCGGTCTCGCCGACAAGCGGGTCGGCATCGTCGGCACCGGCGCCACGGGGATCCAGGCCATTCCGATGCTGGCCCGGGACGTGGCGCACCTCTGTGTCTTCCAGCGCACCCCGTCGAGTGTGGACATCCGGGCCAACCGCCGTACCAGCGCCGAGGATGTGGGCGCCGGCCGTGCCGGCTGGGCACGCGAGCGTCGCGACAACTTCCTGCGCGTCGTCTCCGGTGAGGCGGTCGACGAGGACCTCGTGGCCGACCGGTGGACCGCGTCGGCCGGCCTCCTGGAGAAGCTCCTGCCGAGCTTCCGCCGCTCGGGAGACCGGGAGACCTTCGAGGCCGCCTACGAGGTCGCCGACGCCGCCAAGATGAACGAACTACGAGCCCGCGTCGACGAGTTGGTCAGCGACCCGGACACCGCGGCGAAGCTCAAGCCCTGGTACCGCTACGCCTGCAAGCGCCCCGGCTTCTCCGACCTCTACTACCAGGCGTTCAACCGCGACAACGTCACCCTGATCGACACCGCGGACACCCATGGGATCGAGCGCGTCACCGAGACGGGAGTGGTGGTCGGCGGCTCCCTCCACCCACTCGACTGCCTCATCTTCGCGACCGGCTTCTCCGTCGGCGTCTCGGGCGTCCTCTCCGGAAGGCTCCCCGTCCACGGCCGCGACGGCCGCCGGCTGCGGGACGTCTGGGCGCGGCAGGGCCCTCGCACTCTGCACGGCTTCACCTCCCACGGCTTCCCGAACCTGATCCAGCTGGGATCCCTACAGAACGCCAGCAGCGTCAACTTCACCCATGTGCTGGACGAGCAGGCTCTGCACGCGGCGGCCCTGGTGGCGGCAGCCGAAGCCGAGGGAGCCCTGATCGAACCGTCGCGTGCCGCCGAGGAGGCGTGGTTCGCCACGATCGCCGAGGGCGCCCCCGACCACGAGTGGTTCCACGCCGCGTGCACGCCCGGCTACTACAACGCCGAAGGGCGCGGTCGGCCCCGTCGCCCGTCCGCCTTCCCGCACGGCGCGGTCGCCTTCCACGCGCTCCTGAAGCACTGGCGGGACCGGTCGACGGGCGAGGTCCTCCGCCCGAGGACCCGTGGCGGCACGGGCGAGGTCCGTGATGGCGCCTGACCCACCGCTCCGCGCACCTGGTCGGCGCCCGGCCTCCGCCTCTCACGGCGGCGTCCTCCGACCGCGTCCGCGCAGGGCGAGGGAGACATGGACGAGGGCGACCAGGACGGGGACCTCGATGAGGGGGCCGACGACACCCGCCATGGCCTGGCCCGAGGTGACGCCGAAGGTGCCGATCGCGACGGCGATGGCGAGTTCGAAGTTGTTGCCGGCCGCGGTGAAGGCGAGGGTGGCGGTGCGGTCGTACGGCAGTCCCGTGGCCCGGCCGATGGCGTAGGAGCCGAACCACATGATCGCGAAGTAGGCCAGCAGCGGCAGGGCGAGACAGGCGACGTCCCCCGGCCGGCTGGTGATGGTGTCGCCCTGGAGCGCGAAGAGCAGCACGATGGTGAACAGCAGCCCGCGCAGGGCCCAGGGCCCGATCCGGGGCAGCACCCTCGCCTCGTAGCCCTCCCGGCCCATCCGCCGCTCCCCCAGGCGGCGGGTGGCGAAGCCGGCGAGCAGCGGCACGCCGAGGAACACCAGGACGTTGAGGGCGATCTCACCGGCGGAGACGTCCAGGCGCTCCCCCTCGCCCAGGCCCAGCCAGCCGGGCAGGAGGTCGAGGTAGAACCAGCCCAGGAGACCGAACGCGAGGACCTGGAAGACGGAGTTGACGGCGACCAGCACGGCGGCGGCCTCGCGGTCGCCGCCGGCCAGGTCGTTCCAGATGATGACCATGGCGATGCAGCGGGCCAGCCCCACGATGATCAGCCCGGTGCGGTACTCCGGCAGGTCGGGCAGGAAGATCCAGGCCAGGGCGAACATCACCGCGGGGCCGATCAGCCAGTTGATCACCAGGCTGGCGGCCATCAGCCGGCGGTCGCCGGTGACGGCACGCCAACTGACCGCGTCATAGCGGACCTTGGCCAGCACCGGGTACATCATGACCAGCAGGCCGAGCCCGATGGGCAGCGAGATGCCGCCCACCTCCAGGCCGGCCAACGCCTCGTCGAGGCCGTCCACCGCCCTGCCCAGGAGCAGACCGGCGGCCATGGCGGCGAGGATCCACACCGGCAGGAACCGGTCCGGCGTGGAGAGCCGCGCGACGACGGCGGACCCGCCGTCGTCGTCGCGCGTGCCGCCGGGCTTGACGGTGGTCACGGGCAGGGTCGCTTCCGGCTGTTCTCCACGGTGGCGCGGGCGGTGCCGGCCAGGTCGGCGACCTGGCCGGCCAGGGTCTCCAGGACCTCGGGCCTGAGCTTGTAGTAGGTGAACCGGCCGCACGGCTCCGTCTCCACCACCCCGGCCTCGCGCAGCACCCGCAGATGGTTGGAGAGGTTGGTCTGCTTCGCGCCCGTCTCCTCCACCAGGTGTGTGGTGCACAGCGTCTCGTGCGCCAGGAGCGTCACGATCCGCAGCCGGAGCGGGTCGGCCAGCGCTCTGATCAGATCAGCCTCTACTGAAGTCAGCATGCGCTGATACTCTCACATCAGCCGAGACTGACACCAGTCCAGGCTGACATCCCGTCCGGACCCGTGAAGGAATGAGAGACATGTCCCCTGCCCCCACCGCCTCGGTGCTGTTCGTCTGTGTGCACAACGCCGGCCGTTCCCAGATGGCCGCCGGATTCCTCACCCACCTCGCGGGCGACCGGATCGAGGTCCGCTCGGCCGGCTCGCTGCCGGCCGAGCGGGTCACTCCGTCCACCGTCGAGGCCATGCGGGAGGTGGGCATCGACATCTCGGCCGAGCGACCGAAGGTGCTGAGCACCGACGCCGTCCGGGCGTCGGACTACGTCATCACCATGGGCTGCGGCGACGCCTGCCCGGTCCTCCCCGGCAGGAGGTACCTGGACTGGCAGCTCGACGACCCGGCCGGCCGGGGGCTCGAAGCCGTCCGCCCCATCCGCGACGAGATCCGGCGCCGGATCGAGGCCCTGATCGCCGAGATCGACGCCGACCGGCCGGCGTGACCCCCGAAGGCAACGACTCCCGGCCGCACCGCTCACGGCCCGTCGGCCGTCGCGCTCGCCGAACCGGCCGGCTGAGCCTCAAGCCGGGGTTCCTCCAGTTGGATGGTGGTGTCGCACAGCCGCGCGACCTGCGCGGGGTCGTGGGAGACCAGCAGGACCGTTCTGCGTCCGCGCAGTGAGGCCACGGACCGCTCCACGGTGTCGCGGCTCCGTTCGTCGAGCGCGCTGGTCGGCTCGTCGAGCAGCAGCGCCGCGGGTTCGAGGGCGAGGGAACGGGCCAGGCAGAGTCGCTGCCGCTGCCCGGCGGAGAGGTTGCCCGCCGGGGAGTCGAGGCGCTCACGCACCTCCTCCCAGAGACCCGCTTCGGCGAGGGCCCGCTCCGCACGCTCACGCAGTCGGTCCTTGCTCTCCCTGAGCACATGCCGGATGCCGAACAGGGCGTTGTCCAGGACGCTGCCCCCGAAGACGACGGGGGTCTGGGGGACCAGGACGACCTTGGACCTGAGATCGGCGTCACCCCGGCGGTGGACAACGGGCTGGCCGAGTACGCGGATCTCCCCCTCCGTCCGCAACTCCGGTGGGAGCAGGTCGACGAGGGCCCGCAGCACGGTGGACTTCCCGGCGCCCGACGGCCCGCAGAGGCCGGTGGTGGTTCCGTGCCGGAGCTCGAAGGAGAGGGGTCCGACGAGGGTGGTCCCCCGGGTGACGACCCGGAGTCCCTGGGCCGCTATGACGATGTCCATCGCTTTCCTTCCAGGCGGTTCCGCAGCACGACGGCGGCTGTGAGGAGGAGGGCGGTGATGACGACGAGGACGAGGGCGCTGGACCAGGCCTGGGTCACGGCCTGGGGATCGCCCGAGTCCTGGGAGAGGTTGAAGACATGGGTGGGCAGGGCCTGCACGGGGCTTTCGACGATGCCGCCCGGCAGGCCGGGCGCGCCGGAGAAGACGGTGGCGGTGAAGAGGAGAGGGGCGGTCTCGCCGGCGGCGCGCGCGAGTCCCAGGAGGAGCCCCGTGATGGTGGCCGGCCAGGCGTAGGGGACGACGACGGAGCGCAGGTACTGGGCCTGGGTGAGCCCGAGGGCCTTGGCGCTCTCGGTCAGCTCCGGGGGCATGCCCCTGATCCGGGCCGCGGTGGCGAGGGCCACGACGGGGACGACGACGGGCACCAGGACGATGACGCCGGCGAGCCACGACTTGCCCCAGCCCATGGCCGTGGAGAGGACCACGAAGCCGGCGAGGCCCAGCAGGATGGTGGGCACACCGCCGATGACGACGGTCAGGACGTTCAGCGTCCGGATCAGCCGCGAACTTCCGTAGACGCCCAGCAGGATGCCGGCGGCGAAGCCGAGCGGAAGGGCCGCGGTGGCGGTGCCGACGACGAAGAGCAGGGTGCCGGAGATCTGGTTGCGCACACCGCCACCGGAGGAGCCGACGGACTCGGAGAGCCAGAAGCCGGGGTCGAAGGCGGCGGTGCCACGGGCGGCCAGCAGCGCGAGCATCGCGATGAGCAGTGCGGTGGGCAGCAGGAGCGCGGCGAGCCGCAACGCGGTGGCGACGCGGTCACGTTGGATTCGGAGGGCGGTGAAGGTGGTGCGGGGCACCGGGAGGCGCTCGTCACGAGCCGAGGCGTGGTCCGCGCGGGTGCCCAGGACGGTGGCCGCCGCGACGGCGGCGAGCAGGACGACGCCCAGCGCGCACAGGGCGGCGAAGTGCGGGCCCGAGGTGCCGGCGAGCATGGACTCGGGCCCGGCGAGCTTGGTGGTCAGGGTCTGGCCGGGCTGGAAGAGGGAGTCGACGAACTCACCGGGTGTGGTGGGGAGCCTGCCGTCCGCGCGGCCGATGACGAGATAGACGGCGATGGCCTCGCCGAGGGCGCGGGCCAGGCCGAGGAGCACGCCGGTGCGCATGGCGGGGCGGGCACGCGGGAGGACGGCGGCGCGGACCACCTCCTGGCGGGTGAGCCCGAGGGCGTAGGCGGACTCGCGATAGCGGTCCGGGACCGCCTTGAGTGCGTCGACGCTGACCGCGACGACGGTGGGGGTGATCATGACCGCCAGCACGATGGCGGCGGCGAGCAGGCTGTCGCCGCCGGGCACCGCGCCGAGCGTGGAGACCAGCGGGCGGATGGCCATGATGCCGATGAGGCCGTAGACGATGGAGGGGACGGCGGCCAGGAGTTCGACGCTGGTACGCAGCGGACGAGCGAGGTGGGGCGGTAGGTACTCGTTCAGCGCGATCGCGGCGGCCCAGCTGACGGGGACGGCCATGGCGAGGGCCAGCAGGCAGACGAGGCCCGAGCCGTAGATCATGGCGAGGCCGCCGAAAGCGGCGTGGGTGGGGCTCCATGTCCCCGAGGTGAGGATCTCCTTCCAGTCGACCGATCCGCCGGCGAGACCTGAGACGAGATAGCCGATCAGCACGAGGAGGATGCCGAGGATCGTGCAGGCCCCGAGGGCCGTCCAGGCCCAGATCCAGCGTGCGGGGCGCGGGCGTTGCCCGGTGGCCGGTGCGGCGGGGAGGGGCCGCACCGGCGTCTGGCTGGTCACCTGTCAGCCCCCGAGTTCGTGGATTCCGAGGTAGCCGTGGGTGGGGAGGATGGCCTGCCCCTCGTCGGAGAGGACGTAGTCGATGAAGTCCTTGAGCGGCCCTTCCGGCGGCCCGTCGGTGATCAGGTAGAGGGGGCGCGTCATCGGGTAGTCGCCGGAGGCGACGTTCTCGATGTCCGGTGAGACGCCGTCGAGATGGACGGCCACGAGGTCGTCGTGGCCGTCGATGAACCCGGTGGACAGGGGCGCGACGGCGCCGGCGGTGGACTTCACCTTGCTGCGGGTCTCCAGGTTGCCGCCCACGATGGCGAAGTTGTCGGTGTCGGGAGGCGGCGGCGCCTCGCCCTCGCCGTAGAGGTACTTGTCGAGCACCTCGCGGGTGCCTCGGCCCGGCTCCTTGTCGTAGACGAAGACGCCGAGGTCGGGGCCGCCGACCTCGGACCAGTTGGTGATGGTCCCTTCGAAGATGCCCTGGACCTGTTCGCGGGTGAGGTTGGTGACCCCGGCGTCCGCGACCTCGCTGCGGATGATCACCCCGACGGCGTCGGCGCCGATCTGGGTGGGGTGGAAGTCGGTGTCGGGGTGAGCCGCCTGGTCCTCGTCGGAGAACGGCTTCGAACTCATGGCGATATCGATCTGGTTCGCGCCGAGTTGGGAGATGGCGCCGGCGGAACCGCCGTCCGTCGCGACCGTGATGTCGTACCCCTGCTCCCGCAGCACCTCGCTGGCGTCGGTCGCCACCGGGGCGACCGTGGTGGAACCGCTGACCCGCATCGTCCCCGCGCCCGCCTCGCCGTCGGCGCACGCCGCGAGGCCGGCGGCGAGCAGCATCGCCACACAGCCGATGCCCACGCGGTGCGCCAACGGGGTGCCGGGGGCCCGGTCGAGCGACCTCCTGCCGCCTTTCCGCCTATTCGATTCCTTAGCAGGAAATATCCCCGTGCGCGGCATGCAGCTCCTCCTGTGACTGGCGTCGCTGATTCCATGGGAGTCTAAACAGCAGGTGGCGCACAGGGGAACAGTTTCTGAACAGACAGCGACTGTAAGGGAGTTCACACCCAAAACAGTTGCACCGAAGGCATGCCCCGCCCCGACTCCCGCCCCGGCGAACGCCGAAGAGGAGCACACCGCTCCGGCGATACGGGCCGGCCGCCGTCAGCGCGCCGGAACCTCACCGAAGAACAGCAGGTGGGGAGGCTTCCACCGGGGCCGAGGGCCACGCCTCGCCTATGTTGACGTTTATCGAATCAAGTGCAAGTGTGTAATCGACAACCATCGATATCGCATGGAGGAGCAGACCGTGCCCCGTACCCAACTCGCCCTGCGCGTGGCCGACCTGGAAGGGTCGATCGCCTTCTACTCCCGCCTTTTCGACACCGAGCCGACAAAGCGGCGCGAGGGCTACGCGAACTTCGTCATCGCGGAGCCGCCCCTGAAGCTGGTCCTCCTGGAGGGCGAGCCGGACCAGGACACGCGCCTCGACCACCTGGGTATCGAGGTGGAGTCCACCGAGCAGGTGAGTTCGGCGACCGAGCGCCTGAAGGAGGCCGGGTTGGCCACGTTCGAGGAGAACGACACGTCCTGCTGCTACGCGCTACAGGACAAGGTGTGGGTGACGGCCCCCGGCAAGGAGCCCTGGGAGGTCTATGTGGTGAAGGCGGACGCGGACACGCTCGGCAACAGCGCCGCGACCCCCTCCGACCGCCAGGGGTGCTGCTGACCCGCCGACATCCGGCGGGGAGCCGCCGGACGAACGGCCGGCCCCGAGCCCGGCCCGACGCACATCCACGCGGGGCGGCGGGCCGCGTCAGGCGGCGGGAACGTGCACGGGGCTGAGCAGTCGCCCCATGACCGCCAGAACCGACGGCTCGACGCGGTAGTAGACCCAGGTGCCCCGCCGCTCGGCGAGCAGCAGCCCGGCCTCCCTCAGCTTCTTGAGGTGATGGGAGACCGTGGGCTGCGAGACGCCGACATCGGCGATGTCACAGACACAGGCCTCCTCCTCGGGATGGGAGGCCACCTTGGAGAACAGGCGCAGTCGAACGGGATCGCCCAGCGCCTTGAACATCACAGCCGCGATCTCGGCTTCGTCGGCGGTCAACTCCCGCTCGGTGAGGGCCGGACAGCACGGCTCAGCGGCGAGCGTCGCCGCCTTCACCCGGGGATTCGACATGCGTCTATGTTGACACCAATCACGGGCGAATGCAAAGATCAACCAATTTGATAAACGTCAAATCAACAGGGGGATCTCCATGTCCGAAACCGGGACCCGCCCGACGGCGGTGATCACCGGGGCCAGCAGCGGGATCGGAGCGGCCACCGCTCGCCGCCTGGCGGCTGAGGGCTTCGCCGTCGTCCTGCTCGCACGCAGGAAAGAGCTGCTCGCACGGGTCGCCGAGGAGATCGGCGACGCGGGTGGGGAGGCGAGGGCACACGCCGTGGACGTGACCGACGCCGACTCCGTGGCGGCCCTGGCCGCCGCGGTGGAGCGGTGCGACGTGCTCGTCAACGTCGCCGGCGGCGCCTTCGGCGTGGACGAGGTCTCCGAGGCGGACCCCGCCGACTGGCTGCGCATGTACGAGGTGAACGTCCTGGGCACGCTGCGCCTGGCCCAGGCCCTGCTCCCCCGGCTCCTGGGCGGACGGGCCGGCACCGTCGTCGTCCTCACCTCCACGGCGTCGTTCACCTGTTACGAGGGGGGCGGCGGCTACAGCGCGGCGAAGCACGCCGCGCACGCCCTGGCCCGGACGCTGCGGCTGGAGGTGTGCGGCACGCCGCTGCGCGTGGTCGAGATCGCGCCGGGGATGGTCAGGACCGAGGAGTTCGCCCTCAACCGCTACCGGGGGGACGCCACCCGGGCGGCCGAGGTCTACGCCGGGGTACCGGATCCGCTGCTGGCCGAGGACGTCGCCGACACCGTGGCGTGGGCGGTGACCCGTCCTCCGCACGTCAACGTGGACCTCCTGGTGGTCCGGCCCCGGGCGCAGGCCGCACAGCACAAGGTGCACCGGACGGACTGAGCCGGCCCTCGCGGCGAGGGCCGGCTCCGGCGGCTCCGGCCCTCGCGCGGCGGTCAGCAGGCGGGGGCCGCCCCCGGGGTGTCGAACCGCTCGGCCGTGTAGGCGGCGAGCTGGAGCGCGGCGGTGTGGTCGACGCCGAGCTCCGTCGCGGCGGCCAGCACGGCCTCCGACGCGCTGGACGACGTGCCCAGGTGCTTGGCGGTGGCGTGGAGGAGCTGTCCGTAGCGCTCCTTCGTCAGCCCCAGCCGCAGGGCGATGGCCTCCGCGCCTCCGGTGGCGGAGCAGACTCCCGTCTCCGGCAGTTGGAGTTCGACGGACTCGGCAGACGCCAGGTCCCCGGCGAGGGCCGCCGCGATGGAGCGGACCTGCTCGTAGCCGGTGAGCATCAGGAAGGTGGGCGCGCGCCCGTAGCTCTTCATCCCCACCACGTAGTAGCCGGGTTCGGGGTGTGCGAGCTCGCGGTACCCGTGCGGGGTGACGGTTCCGCAGGAGTGCTGGTTGGGGTCGATGAGGGGGGCGAGCGCGCGGGGGGCCGCCGTGATCGGGTCGAGGTCGAGGCGCAGTTCGTCGGCGACGCGGTGGTCGGGGCGGAAGCCGGTGGCGGCGACGACGCGGTCGGCCGTGACGGTGTACTCGCCGCCGTCGTCGGTGTGGGAGAACAGCCGGATCCGCCCGTCGTCGAGCGTGCGGACGCGGTGCGTGCGGAAGTTGGGCGCGAGCGTGACGCGCCCCGTGTCGACGAGCATGCGCAGTCCGGAGCCGAGCGCGCCGCGCGCGGGCAGCTCGTCGTCACCCTCCCCGCCGAAGGACCCGGCGGGCTCGGCGGCCCGGATGGCCCAGGTGACGGTGGTGCCGTCGGCGGCGTCGGCGAGCTCGGCGAGCGCGAGGAGGGTGTTGGCCGCCGAGTGCCCGGCACCGACGACCACCGTGTGGTGGCCGGCGTAGGCGGGACGGTCGACGCCCAGGACGTCGGGCAGGCCGTGGCTGATCCGGGACGCGGCTTCCCGCTCCCCCGGGGCGGGCAGGCCGTTGGATCCCAGGGGGTTGGGCTGGAGCCAGCTCCCGGAGGCGTCGATGACGGCACCGGCCAGGAGATCCTCCCCCTCGGCCAGCCGGAGCACGAAGGGGACGGCGTCGCGGCCGGCGGTGCGCAGCCGATCCACCCCGTGCCGGCTGATCGCCTCGACCCTGGCGCCGTAGCGGATGTGCGGGGCCAGGGCCGGGTGTTCGGCCAGGGGCTGGAGGTAGCGCTTGACGAGGTCGCCCCCGGTGGGGAGGTCGTCGGCGGGCGGCTCCTGCCAGCCGGCGGAGGCCAGGAGCCGGCGCGCGGCGGGGTCGGTGTTGAACTCCCAGGGGCTGAAGAGCTGGACATGGGACCAGGAGCGCACGGCCGCCGCCGGCGTGTCACCGGCTTCCAACACCAGGAAGGGGACGTCGCGTTCGGCGAGGTGTGCGGCGGCGGCCAGCCCGATGGGGCCGGCTCCGATGACGGCGACGGGGTGCGAGAGGGGTCGGCGGTCAGCCACGGGGGTCCTTTCGACATGCGGAGGCGGGCGGCCCGTCGGGGCGGGGTGGGTAGTCGCTCGACGACAACCCGCTATATAGATGTTTGACGAAATAGAGACTCCCAGGGTTCCCGGGGTGACGGCGAATGTCAACCTGGCCCGCCCGACCCCGCCCCGCACGGGACGGGGCCCGAGGGTCGACGTCGCGTCAGGACAGCGGGTAGGGTCTGCTTCGACAACCGTCTCATCAGGGCGGTGCGGCGGGTGGCACACGCCTCCCGCCGGCGTCGCGCGTGCGGGCTTCGCGGGTTGTGCCGACGACCTGCCGGACCGCCGCCCGCCGCCCTTCGTCCTTCCGTCCGTGGGCACGTCCGCCACCGGGTACGGCTCGAACCGTCCCCGTCACACGTGCCGACTCACGGCTCTCCGTGCTGCTGCCCAGAACGGCTTCGCCCTGCCCGGAAGGACAGCCATGCCGCACGACCACCCCGTCCCCACCCCGCGTGAACCGATCGCCATCGTCGGCCTCGCGGGCCGATTCGCCGACGCGTCGACCCCCACGGAGCTGTGGCGGATGCTCGTCGACGGCCGCGACGCGGTGACCGAGATCCCGCCCGAGCGCTACGACATCGACAGCGTCTACGACCCCAGGCCACGCGTCCCCGGCCGGACGATCAGCCGTTGGGGCGGCCTGCTGCGGGATGTCGACGCCTTCGACGCCGAGTTCTTCGGCATCTCACCGCGCGAGGCCGACCGGATGGACCCGCAGCAGCGGCTGCTGTTGGAGACCGCCTACGAGGCCGTCGAAGACGCCGGCCTGACCAGGGCCGCCCTCGCCGGCGGCGACGGCGGGGTCTTCGTCGGCCAACTCGGCGGCGACTACTGGCATCTGCAGTACGCCGAGCGGGAGCGGCTGGATCTGCACGCCATGACGGGCGCCGCCTCCCGGGCCATCACCTCGGGGCGGCTCTCCTACGCCTTCGACCTGCGCGGCCCCAGCGTCACCGTGGACACCGCCTGCTCCTCCGCGCTGGTGGCGGTCCATCACGCCGTGCAGGCGCTGCGTCTGGGCGAGTGCCCGGTGGCGATCGCCGGCGGTGTGAACCTCGTCCTGCTCCCCGAGGAGGGAGTGGTGTACTCGGGCGCCGGCATGCTCGCCGCCGACGGACGCTGCAAGTTCGCCGACGCCTCGGGGGACGGGTTCGTCCGCAGCGACGGGGTCGGGGTCGTCGTGCTCAAGCGCCTGGCCGACGCGCGCGCCGACGGCGACCGGGTGCGGGCCGTGCTGCTGGGGTCGGCGATCGGCAACGACGGCGACTCCAGCGGCTATCTGGTCACGCCGTCCGTCGAGGGGCAGCGGCGGGTGCTGCGGCGCGCCTACGCGGACGCCGGTGTGGACCCGCGCGACGTCGACTACGTGGAGGCGCACGGGACCGGGACCAGCGTCGGCGACCCCGTCGAACTCGCCGCGCTCGCCGAGGTGCTCGGCCCGCGAGCGGCGGGAGACGAGTGCCTGGTCGGCTCGGTGAAGACCAATATCGGGCACGCCGAGGCGGCGGCCGGCATCGCCGGGCTCATCAAGGCCGTGCTCTGCCTGGAGCACGGCACCGTGCCGCCGAACCTGCACCTGACGGACCCCAACCCGGCCGTCGCCTGGGACGAGCTGCCGCTCACCGTGCCGACCCGGGCCACCCGGCTGCCGGCGCGCGACCGGCCGGCGCTGGCGGGGGTCAGCAGCTTCGGGTTCTCCGGGACCAACGCGCATCTGGTGCTCCAGGCCGCTCCCCCGGCCGACGACACCGGCCGGGAGAGCGACGAGGGACGGGCCCGGCTGCTGGTGCTGTCCGCCGCCACCACGCCCGCCCTGCGCGCGAGCGCGGCGGCCCTGGCCGAGCATCTCGCCGGCGACGGCGCGCACCAGTCGCTCCGCGACATCTGCCACACGGCGGCGACCCGGCGCACCCCCCAGGAGGCCCGGCTCGCCCTCGCGGTCGAGGACCGGACGGAGGCCGCCAAGTCGTTGCGGGCCTTCGCCGAGGGCCAGACCGAGGCGGGCCTGGCCACCAGCGACTACACCGCCCCCGGCCGGCGGCCCCGGATCGCCTTCGTCTTCCCCGGCCAGGGCTCGCAGTGGCCGGGAATGGCACAGGAACTCCTCGACCAGGAACCGGTGTTCGCCCGGACCATGGCGGCCTGCGACCAGGCGATCCACGCGGAGACCGGCTGGTCGGTGCGCGAGGTGCTCCGCGCGGCCGACGAGGAGCGGCTGGCCGAGCTGGACGTCATCCAGCCCACCCTGTGGGCGATCGAGATCTCCCTCGCCGCACTCTGGCGCTCCTGGGGGGTGGAGCCCGACGTCGTCATCGGCCACAGCATGGGCGAGTCGGCCGCCGCCCAGGTCAGCGGGGCGCTCTCGCTGGCCGACGCCGCCTCGGTGATCTGCCGGCGCAGCCGGCTGGCCAAGGCCCTCACCGGCCGGGGCACCATGGCGTGGGTGGCGCTCCCCGCGGCCCAGGCGCGTCAGGCCCTGGCCGGCCACGAGGAGCGGGTGGCCGTCGCCGCCGTCAACAGCCCGACGTCCACCCTGCTCTCGGGTGACCCCGAGGCGCTGGACGAGATCCTGGCCGCCCTCGACGCACGCGAGGTGGACAACCGGCGCGTCAACGTCGACTTCGCCTCGCACTGCCCGCAGATGGACGAGCTGCGCGAACCGCTGCTGGCCGCGCTGGAACACCTCAAGCCCCGCGCCGGACGCGTCCCGCTGCACTCGACCGTGCTCGGCGAGGCCATCGACGGAGCCGGCATGGACGCCGCCTACTGGGCCCGCAACCTCCGCGAACCCGTCGACTTCGTCGCCGCCGTCCAGGCCCAACTGGACGAGGGCGACACCGTGTTCGTCGAGATGAGCCCGCACCCGCTGCTGGTATCCGGCATCCGTGAGGTGGCCGGCGAGCACCCGGGCGTCGAGGTGTGGGCCACCGGCAGCATCCGACGGTACGCCGGCGCGCGGGCGGACCTGTTGGGCGCCGCCGCGGTCCTGCACACCGCCGGCGTCGAGTGGGACGCGGCGGCGCTGAACGACACGGGCCGGTTCGTTCCGCTGCCGGGCTACCCCTGGCAGCGGACCCGGCACTGGCTCACGCCGGCGACCGCGCCCGCCGAACAGGCGGCTGCGCACCCGCTGTTGGGCGAGCCGGTGCCCGGCGTGGCGGGGGCGCTGGCCTGGGAGGGTCCGCTGTCGCTCGACCGGCACGCCTATCTGCGCGACCACCGGGTGCAGGACGCCGTGATCGTCCCCGGCACCGCGCATCTGGAGCTGATCACGGCAGCGGCCGGCTCCGCGATCGGCGCCGGCCCACTGTCGCTGTCCCAGGTCCGGTACCACCGGGCGCTCTTCCTCGACGAGGACGGCCCCACGCCCAGCGTGCGGGTGACCCTCGCCGAGGGCCCCCCGGGCGTCTGGCGGGCCAGGATCCTGACCAGGGACGAGGGGAGCGACGACGGCTGGCTCCTCCACACCGAGGCCGAGGCGCGACGGCTGGCGGGGGCGCCCCCGTCCGGTCTCGACGATCTCGCGACGGTGCGGGAGCGCTGCCCGGAGCAGCAGCGCGGCGCGGAGTTCTACCCCTGGCACGCCGCGCGCGGGAACCAGTGGAACGGCGCGTTCCGCGCGATCGAGCGGGTGTGGCGACGCGACGGAGAGGCGCTGGCGGAGCTGAGCTGCCCCGCGTCGATCCGCGCGGACGTCGAGAGCCACCACTTCCATCCGGCGCTGCTGGACGCGAGCGGGCACGCGATGGCCGCGGCCAGGGCGGCGACCGCGCCCGGCGAGGAGGGCGTCTTCGTCCTGGGCGGCATCGAGGAGTTCCAGCTGTACCGCCGGCCGCCCGCCGAGCTGGTCAGCCACGCGCGGCTGCGCGAGAGCGACCGCCGGGACTCGTTCACCGCGGACATCGACGTCCGGGAGCGGGGCGGGGCGCTGGTGGCGCGGCTGGTCGGGCTGCGCCTCCAGTACCTGAGCGGGCAGGCGCCCGAACCGCTGACCGTGCCGGAACCGCCCGCGTCGGCCTTGGACGACCAAGCCCTCCACACCGTGGTGTGGGAGCCGGTCGCCGCCGAGGCGGCGGAGAGCGGCGGCACGGATCCGGACAACTTCTGGCTGGTGCTGAGCGACAGCGGCCCCACCGGCCGGGCCCTCGTCCGTGGACTCGGGGACCGAGGCGAGCGGGTCGTCGTGGTGACCACGGGCGCGGGCCCCTTGACGGGCACCGGGGAGCGCTACCGGCTGGACCCGGCGCGGGAGGACCACTACCGGCAGCTGTTGGCCGAGGTCGCCCGGGAGCCCGGCCGGTGCCGGGGCATCGTCCACCTGTGGGCACTCGACGCGGTCGCCGGGCTCGACGCCAGCGACGCCGAGATCAGGCGCGCACAGCTGCTGGCCGGGGAGAGCGTGGTGTCGCTCTGTCAGGCGCTGGAGGGCGAGGGCCTGGAAGGGGCGCCGCTGTGGTTGGTGACTCGGCACGCGCAGGCCACCCGTCCAGGGGAACGGGTGCGCGCACCGTTCCAGGCGCTCCTCTGGGGGCTGGGCCGCACCGTGGCGGCCGAGGCTTCCGGCCTTGGCAGCCGCCTGGTCGACCTGGACCGGTCGCCGGCGAGCGTGGCCCGGCTGGTGGCCTCGCTGCGCGCCCCGGACCGCGAGGACCAGATCGCGGTGCGCGGCGGCAAGCGGCTGGTGGCGCGCCTCGTCCCGGCCCCGGCCCCGGCGTCGGGCGCCCGCGCGCTGACGCTCGCCAGCCCGGGGGTGCTGGACGATCTGGGGCTCACCGACCTCCCGCCCGCCGGGCGCCTGGCGGACGACGAGGTCCGCATCCGGGTCAGCCACGCGGGCGTCAACTATCGCGACGTCCTGCTGAGCGTGGGGATGTACCCCGGTCAGGACGAGGGCCCGCCGGTCCTGGGCTGGGAGTGCGCGGGAACGGTCGTCGAGGTCGGCCGGCACGTCCATGACGTGGCCGTCGGGGACGAGGTCATCGCCCTCGCCGAGGGGGCCCTGGCCTCGCGGGTGACGACCCTGGCGTGCCTGACGGCGCCACGGCCACGGTCCGTCGGCGCGGCCGAGGCGGCGGCGCTGCCCGCCGCCTACCTGACGGCCTTCCACTCGTTGCACGAGCTGGCCGGGGTGGGCCGGGGAGACACCGTTCTGGTGCACTCGGCGACGGGCGGCACCGGCCGGGCCGCGCTGGCGGTGGCCCGCTGGCGGGGCGCCCGGGTCTTCGCCACCGCGGGGAGCGCCGAGAAGCGTCGGCTGCTGACGGAGCTTGGCGTCGAGGGGGTCGCCGACTCCCGCACCCTGGAGTTCGCCAGGACCTTCGGCGACGCCGTGGGGGACGACGGCTTCGACGTCATCTGCAACACCCTGGCCGGCCCGGCGATCGAGGCCAACCTCTCGCTCATGGCGCCCTACGGCCGCTACCTGGAGCTGGGGAAGCGCGACATCCTGGAGAACAACGCCCTGCCGCTCGGCGCTTTCGCGCGCAACCTCTCCTTCCACGCGGTCGACGTCGTCCACATGATCCAGCACGCGCCCCGACGTGCCGGACGGATCCTGCGGGCGGTGGCGGAGCTCGTCGACCGGGGCGAGCTGCCGGCGCTGCCGCACCGCGTGCATCCGGCCGAGGACGCCGCCGGCGCCTTCCGGCTGATGGCCACCTCCCGGCACACGGGGAAGATCGTGATCGCCTTCGACGCGGACGCCGCCTCCCCAGGACCGGCCGCGCCCACCGTCCCGGTCTCCCCGCACGGGGACGGCACCTACCTGGTCACCGGGGGTGCCGGCGGGATCGGCGGGGCGCTGGTCCGCTGGCTGGCCGACCAGGGCGCGCGGCGGCTGCTGCTGACCGGCCGCCGCCCGCTCGCTGAGGTCGCCGACTCCGAGGAATGGCCGGCGCTGCTGGCCGAGTTGACGGGGCGTGGGGTCCAGGTCGACTACGCGGCGGTCGATGTCGCGGACGAGGGCGCCATGCGGGCGCTGCTGGGGGCCCGGCGGGCCGCCGGGTCGCCGCCGGTGCGCGGCGTCTTCCACGCGGCGGGCGTCATCGACTACCGCCCGCTGTCGGAGCTGCGCCCGGCGGAGCTGACACGCGTGCTGGCGGCGAAGGTGAGCGGAGCGTGGAACCTGCACCGGATCCTGGCCCAGGAGCCGGTGGACGCGTTTGTGCTGTTCTCCTCCGGATCCGCGCTGCTCGGATCGCCGCTGCTGGCCGGCTACGCGGCCGGCAACGCGTTCCTGGACGCGCTGGCCCAGCACCGGCACGGCGAGGGGCAGCCGGCCACGGTCGTCAACTGGGGCTTCTGGAACGGCGTCGGGATGGTCGCCCGGCAGGAGCGGGCGGAGGTGCGGCGGCTGGTGCCGCAGGGGATGACCTCCTTCTCGCCGGACGAGGGGTTGGAGTTGCTGGGGCGGATCCTCGCCGACGGGCGCCCGGCTGTCGCGGTGCTGCCGGCCGACTGGGCGCGGTGGGCGCGCGCCTACCCCCGCGCCGCCCAGGCGCCGCTGCTGACCCGCCTGGTCACCGACCGGGCGCCGGCCTCCGAGACGGCGGAAGGGGACGCCCCAGAACCGGCCGTCACCGCACCGGCCGTCACCGCACCCGACGTGCCCGTGCCCGACGTGCCCGTGCCCGACGTGCCCGTGCCGGCGACACCAGCGGCGGAGCCCGCCGGCGGGGCCGACCTGGCGGAACTCCTCGACTTCCTCCGTCAGGAGGTCGCCGCCGTGATGGGGACCCGCCCCGAGCGGGTCAACCTGAACCGGCCGCTGAGCCGTATCGGGATGGACTCCCTGATGGCCGTGGAGCTGCGCAACCGGATCCAGCGCGCGTACCGGGTGAAGCTCCCGATGGTGCGGCTGCTCAAGGACGGGACCGTCACCACCGTCGCCGAGGCGCTGGCCACCGAACTCACCACCGTCCATGTCTCGGCCTGACCGAGCGCGCGAGAAGGACAGCTGACGATGAAGACACCCGACATCCGCATCGCGGGTCTGGGGACATACGTTCCCGAGACCGTCGACGCGCGCAAGGCCGTGGCGCTGGGGCTCTACGACGCGGAGGACCACGAGTTCTACGGCTGGACCGGCGCCGCCGTGGCCGACGACATGCCCGCCCCCGACATGGCGATCGCCGCCGCCCAGCAGGCGATGGAACGCTCACAGACGCACCCGCACGATCTCGATCTCCACCTCCACGCCTGCGGGCACGAGCAGGGTCCGGAGGGCTGGTCGGCGCAGCACTACATCCTGCGGCACCTGACCGACCGTGACATCCCCTCCTTCCGGGTGTGGCAGGCGTGCAGCGGCCTGATCGGCTCGCTGGAGCTGGCGGCCTGCTATCTGATGGCGGTGCCCGAGCGCACCACCGCGCTGTTGACCGGTTCGGACAACGTGGGGACGCCGAACTTCAACCGGTGGGCGTTCGGCATCCAGAACGGGGTGCTGGGCGACGCGGGCAGCGCGGTGCTGCTCTCCACCCGCGAGGGCTTCGCCACCCTGGTGGCGATCAACACCGGCTCCACCGCCGAGGTGGAGGAGCAGTACCGGGGCGCGGAGCCGCTGTTCCCGCCGTCGCTGACGGTGGGCCGTTCCATGGACTTCAGGGAACGGCTCGCCGCGGCCGGCGGCCTGGAGGAGACCGTCGCCGAGGTCGTCCGACGCCAGGGCGAGTTGCGCACGGAGATCGCGCTGCGCACGCTCGCCGAGGCCGGCCTTGAGCCGGCGGACGTGACCAGGGTCGCGCATGTCTTCACGGGCCAGGAGAGCTATCTGAAGGTCATCCTCGATCCCATGGGGCTCTCCCCCGACCAGGGGCTGCTGGAGTTCGGCCGGGGCCTCGGGCATCTGACCGTCAGCGACCAGGTCGTCGGCCTCGACCACCTCGTCGCCGAGGGCGAGGTCGGCCCCGGGGACCACGTCCTGATCGTCGCCCACGGCGGGGGCGTCTCCATCACCTGCGCCGTCGTGCGCATCGACCGACGGCCGCCCTGGGCCCGCCGCTGACCGTCACCCCGCCGGGGCCGGGCACCCGCCCGGCCCCGGCGGGACCGCATCCGAACTCATCCGCTCCTGGGGGCTGCCTCTCATGTCCACGCTCGCCTCGTCGTCACCGCTGCTCGACGCGGAGGCCCTGATCTCCGCGTTCGGCCTGCTCGGCATCATGATCACCGTCTTCGCCCAGTGCGGCGTCGTCTTCTGTTTCTTCCTCCCCGGCGACTCCCTGCTGTTCACCTCGGGACTCCTGGTGGCCAACCACCAGTTCCTCCGTCAGCCCCTCTGGGTGGTGATGCTGGTGGTGGTCGTCGCGGCCGTGCTGGGCAACCAGTTCGGCTACGCGTTCGGCAAGCGGGTCGGGCCGCCGCTGTTCCGGAGACCGAACTCCCGGCTCTTCAAGGCGCGGAACGCGGAGCGCGCGCACGACCTCATGCTCAAACACGGTCCCAAGGCCCTGCTGATGGCGCGGTTCATCCCCGTCTTCCGGACCTTCATCCCGATCATCGCCGGGGTGGGCCGCATGCGGTACCGCACCTTCCTGCTCTACTCCGTCGTGGGGGCGGTGGTGTGGTCCGTCAGCCTCAACCTGATCGGGTTCTATCTGGGACAGATCGAGTTCGTCCGGGACAACATCGAATCCATCGTCATCGGGATCGTGTTGGTCTCCGGCATCCCCGTCATCATGGAAGCCGTCAAGATCCGCCGCCGAGCGAAGGCGGCACGCTCGACCACTACCACCACGGCCGCGCCCGCCGCCGACGCCCGGGAAGCGGAGCCGCAGCCATGATCAGCGCCGAGGACTTCTGTGCCCTGCTGGAGGCCCGTGGCTACACCACGGCCAGCGGCGTGCCCTGCTCCCACTTCGGGGGCCCCATCGCCCTGTTGGGCGCCCGGGAGGGCCGGTATGTGCCGGCGCCCAACGAGGGCAGCGCGCTGGCGGTGGCGGCCGGCGCCGCCCTCGCCGGACGGCGCGCCTATGTGATGTTGCAGAACTCGGGTCTCGGCAACCTCATCAACCCGCTCACCTCGCTGGTGATGATGTACCGGCTGCCCGTCCTGACGTTCACCAGCCTCAGGGGCTGGCCGGACGCGGCGACCGACGAGCCACAGCACGCCGTCATGGGTCCGGCCACCCCCCGGCTCCTGGACGCGCTCGGAACCCCGCACCACATCCTGCGCGAGGACGGCGGCCCGGCCGCGTTCGAGGCGATACTCGACGCCACGGACGGTGAACTCGCCGCGGGGCGGGCGCCGTTCGTCCTGGTCGAGCGGGGCGCCATCGGCGGGGTGGCCGTCGAACCGCCCGCCGGGAAGCCGGGGTTGACGGCGGCGCACGCCATCCGGGTGGTGACCAAGGCACTGCCCGAGGCCCTGGTCATCGCCACCACGGGCTACACCGGGCGCGACGCCTTCGCGGTCGCCGACCGTCCCGGCGCCTTCTACATGCAGGGGTCGATGGGACACGCGCCCTCCCTGGCGCTCGGCGTGGCACTCGCCCACCCCGAGCGGACCGTGGTCGTACTCGACGGCGACGGTGCGCTGTTGATGCACCTGGGGGCCCTGTCGATGATCGGCCATCTGGCGCCGCCGAACCTGGTCCATGTCGTGCTGGACAACGGGGTCCACGAGTCGACGGGGGGCCAGCCGACGACGTCCTCGACCACCTCGTTCACCGAGGCGGCGCTGGCGGCCGGCTATGTCAGCGCCACCTCGTGCGCGCGGGAGCAGGATCTGGCGCGGGCGGTCGGCGTGGCCGACGCGGCCGAAGGCCCCGCGCTGGTGCGGGTCCCGACGCTGCCACGCACCGGCGAGATGCCGCCACGGGCAACGGCCGCGTTGGGCCCCGAGGCGATGCGGGACCGGTTCCTCGGGGCGCTGGGCGCCGCCGAACCGCCCCGGAGCTGACGGCTCGGCGGCCCGCCCCGGGGCGGGCCGCCGGGCCACGGGCTCACCCCTCGGCGCCCTCGGAAGCGGTGCTGGAACAGGCCGCGACCGCCTGCGGATCCAGCGCGGCGAGGCTGGCGAAGACCCGCAGGGGCTCGGCCAGCGCCTGACAGCACATCACGTACTGGTTGCTGCGCCCCTTGGGGATGGCCTCCACCAACTGCTGTTCGCGCAGCGGGGCGAGATGGTGGCTGACCAGCGTCTGGCTGAGCCCGGTCGCCTCCTGGAGCTCCTTGACGGTGCGGGGGCGTTGGGCGATCAACAGGACCAGGGTCAGCCGGGTCTCGTCGGCCAGCGCCCGCAGCTTGGGGGCGAGCACCTGGGCGTGCTGGCGTTCGCCGAGCCAGCGCGCCGGATCGCTGACGGCGACGTTGAGTTCGGTCGGACGTCCCATCCCCACCACCTCCTGCCTCCCGGCCCCGGTGCCGGGTGCGGCACGGCCAAGGCCCGTTCGATCCTACGTGTCACGACGTGGCCGCGCCGGTCAGGAGCCGGTCGCGGTGTCGGCGGTCTCGCGGTGGGGGTCACCCGGCTCGGAGCCGTCCGCCTCGGGGTCGAGCCGGGTGCGCGGCAGGACGAACGCGGAGACGACGGCACCGATCGCGGCGACGGCCGCCGCGACGGTGAGGGTCGCGGCGAAGCCGGAGACAAACGCCTGCTGGGCGGTCTCCAGCAGCCGTTGGCCGGTGGCGCCGCCCGTCTGTTCGGCGACGGCGGTGGCGCCGGCGAGGGACTCCCTGACGGTGTCCCCCACGCCCCCGGGCAGTTGGTCGGCCGCGGGCAGCTCGGACCGGTAGAGGGTGACGATGAGACTGCCCGAGACGGCGATGCCCAGGGCGCCGCCGACCTGCATGCCGACATCGGCGACGGCCGAACCGGCGCCGGCCTGCCGGGCGGCGGAGACCACCAGGATCGCGTCGACGGCCGCGGGAAGCGCGATGCCCATGCCAAGGCCGAAGACGGCGAGACCGACCAGCGCCTGGGTCTGGTCGTCGACCCCGAGGCCGGCCAGGACGCCCAACCCCGCGGCGCACAGCACCAGGCCGACCACCACCGTGACCTTCAGCCCCAGGCGTTCGACCAGGCGGGGCGAGAGCGGCGCGCCGATCATCATCGTGCCGATGGCGAGCATCCGTAGACCGGCGCCGAGCGGGTCGAGTTCGAGGACCGACTGAAGGTACTGGGTGAGGAGGTAGAGGCCGCTGTAGAGGCCGAAGGAGGTGCAGGCGATGGCGAGCGCCCCGCCGCCGTAGCGGCTGTTGAGGAAGAGCCCGATGGTGATCATGGGCTTGGGGGTGTGGCGCTCCCAGGCGACGAAGGCCGCCATCAGGGCGAGGCCGAGGGTCAGGGAGGCCAGGGTGACGGGGTCGGTCCAGCCGTTGTGCGGGGCCTCGACGAGGCCGTAGACGATCGCGACCAGCCCGGCGACGGAGAGCAGGGCGCCCACCAGGTCGAGTCCCGGGTGGTTCTCCGCGCGGGACTCGGGGATGAGCTTGGCCGCGCCGAAGAGGGCGACGGCGGCGAGCGGCACGTTGATGAGGAACAGCGAGCCCCACCAGAAGTGTTCCAGGAGCAGGCCGCTGACCAGCGGGCCGAGCGGCACGCCGACGGCCGCGGCGCCCGACCAGATGCCGATGGCCTTGCCCTGCTCCTCCAGGGGGAAGACGTCCTTGATGATCGCCAGGGTGGCCGGCATCATCAGCGCCGCGGAGATGCCCATCAACGCCCGGAAGGTGATGAGCAGTTCGGGGCTGCTGGCGAACGCGGCGCCCAGGCTGGTGAGGGCGAAGGCGGTGAGGCCGAGCGCGAGCAGCCGCCTGCGGCCGAAGCGGTCGGAGAGGCCACCGGCCATCAGCAACAGCCCGCCGAAGGCCAGCGCGTAGGAGTCGACCGTCCACTGGAGTTGGCTGCTGCTGGCGCCCAGGTCGGTCTGGATGCTGGGCAGCGCGAGGTTGAGGATCAGGGTGTCCAGGCCGATGAGGACCAGGCTCAGGCACAGGATCGCCAGGATCTTCCAACGGTCCGGATGACCGGCGGGGTGCTTCACGAACTTCTCCTCAGCGCGTGGCGGGGAGGGCCCAGCCGCCTCGTCGGAGAGGTGAGGGCCCCGCTTTCAGCGCGCCACACTAACCACGGGGGCTGTTATCAACAGCATGCGCTGTTGAGTAAGGGCTCCCCCGGGCGCCCATTCAAGCCAGTTGGCGTCCACCCCCCGGAAGTTCCCCCGCCTCCCCGCCCTGACGTGCCCGAACGGCCGCGGCCAGGGAGATCGCCCCCCGAGGGAAGCACCTCCTCCTCCCGCGACCCACGGCGCCTGACACACCCACAGAACCGCCGACCAGAAGCGGTCCACCCCCTGACGCACCGACAGGAACCCATCCACCCGCCCCGAAGGAACACCGGGTCAAGGACTGGCGCAAAACACTCGGCGGCTGGAACTCACCCCTCGATTACTTCGATCGTCATCGATACATTGAGCGAGACGCAGCACGGGGGCCTCTGCGGACGGCTCCCCAAGGGGGCCTAGGGGGCTGGAATCATGCGCATACCCGGTAACGAACAGCATCAGGGCGTGACCGGGCCGCAGTCGCGGCGGTAGCCCATCCGCCTTCTCCTCACCCCGACGGCGAGACCGCGCGTGGCGGCGCGGGCGCCGAGGACACCTCTCCCATCCCACGGCGGTGAACCGTGTCGGCACGCGGTCCACCCCGCCCAGGCAGCGGGCACTCCGGCATGCCCGGCTCCGGCCCGTCCGACGCAGCGAAAGGCCAGCGATGCCTCCTACCGTCCGGCCCCGACTCGCCCTGGTGGGCGACCGGGGCAACCACAACGAGCCGTCCCACCCACGGATAGACGCGATGCGCGAGCGGTGGGACTTGTCCACCCGGTGGGTGCCCACCGAGGAGATAGGCGACGACGGTGCACTGGCCGGGTTCGACGGCGTCTGGGTCGTACCCGGGGCGCCGTACCACCACCAGCCCGGGGTGCACATCGCGGTGCGCCACGCACGCGAGCGGGGCCTTCCCTTCCTGGGGACCTGCGGCGGGTTCTTCAGCGCGCTGATCGAGCACGCCCAGAACGTGCTGAAGCTCCCCCAGGCGCAGGGGGTGGACGAGGACCCGGAGAAGCTGACGCACCTGGTCACCCCGCTGACGTGCTCCCTCAACGGGGAGACGGCACCGTTGCGCGTCGCCGAGGGCTCGCTGCTGTCCACCATCTACGGACGCACGGAGGCCGAGGAGGTCTTCCACTGCTCCTACGGGCTGACGCGGGAGTTCATGGACGAGGCCAGCGACGGCACCCTGCGGATCAGCGCCTGGGACGCCGAGGGCGCGCCCCGCGCGCTGGAGATCACCGACCACCCGTTCTTCGTCGGCAGCCTCTTCCAGCCCGAGCTGTCCTCGCGGCCGGGCGCCGAACACCCCATCCTCACCGCCTTTCTCGACGCGGTGAGGCGGCGCGCGACAGCGCCCGTGGGGCAGTCGGCGGGCTGATCGGCCCATCCCCGCGGAAGGCATAGCACGCACCAACCGGCGCTCCCCCACCCCGTTCCCGCGCCTCGGGGCGCCGGGGCGGGCAGCGCCGGCCGACCAGCGAGAGGGCAGCCATGACAGGGGAGACAAGCGGTGTGTCCCGCCGCGGACTCATGCGGACCGGCGCGGGACTCGGCGTGCCGGCGCTGCTGCCGGTGATCCACCCGTCCCAGGCCAGCGCCGGCACGCCGGCCGCCGGATCGGGGGCGGGGACCGGCGCCGCCCGGCTCGACGGGTCCGAACTGGCGGAGTTCACCGAGGGGTCGGCCGCGCTGACGCCGGACCGGACGGCGCGCACCGCCTGCCAGTTCTGCAACGCGAACTGCGGTCTGCGGGTCGACCTCAAGGCGGACCGGATCCTGGCCGTGCGGGGCGAGGCGGACGATCCCGTCCAGCGCGGCCAGCTCTGCGTCAAGGCCGGGATGATGCCGCAACTGACCTACAACGAGCGGCGGTTGACCACTCCGCTGATCCGCGTCGGCGGCGCCAAGGGATCGGGCGAGAGCCGCTTCGCAGCGGCCACCTGGGACGAGGCACTGCGGACGATCGCCGAACGGCTGCTGGAGCTGCGGGACGCCGGGCAGGCCCACACCATCGCCAACCGGACCACCGGTCGCCTCCCCCGTGGCACGGGCTCGCTGGTGGCCCGGCTCTTCGCGATGCTCGGCAGCCCCAACAACACCGACGTCGGCCCGGTCTGCAACGACGCCGGCGCCAACGCGCTCACGGCCACCTTCGGGCTGGGGAACTTCACCAACGGCTACGGCGTCGACGGGGCGAGTGGCCAGGAGGACCTGGGCGCCGCGCGCCACCACCTCTTCCTCGGCACCAACCAGGCCGAGACCCATCCCGTCACCTTCGACCACCTCCTGCGGGCCAGGGAGACGACCGGCGCGACGCTGACCGTCGTCGACCCCCGGCTCACCCCCACGGGGGCACTCGCCGACCGGTGGGTCGCGCCCAAGCCGCACACGGACCTCGCGCTGTTGCTCGGCATGCTGTACCACATCGTCGAACGCGACCTGTACGACGCGGAGTTCGTCGACCGGTGGGTGACCGGCTTCGCCGAGCTGCGCGACCACCTCGCCCACCACGGCCACACCCCCCGGTGGGCGGCCGGCATCACCGACGTGCCGGCGGCGACCATCGAGGCGATGGCCGAGGAGTACGCCGCCGCCCGGCCCGCCGCGATCTTCTGCAACGCGGGGATATCCCACCAGCTCGGCGCCTTCGACACCTATCGCGTGATCACCTTCCTCGCGGCGGTCACCGGCAACATCGGCCGCGCCGGCGGCGGTTGCAACTTCATGCACAACACCTGGCCGGGGGACCTCCGGCTGCCGCCACTGGACGTCGACCTCCCCGAACCGGCCACGGCGGCGCTGCCCGTCGGCCCGGACTACTTCGCCGAGTCGATCCTCACCGGCCGGCCCTACGGGCTGCGCGCGGTGCTCACCCAGGGCAATCCGTTGGTGTCGTCCGCCAACACCGCGAAGGTCAAGGAGGCGTTCGCCGCCCTCGACTTCTACGTCTACGCCGGCCTGTTCATGGAGGAGGCCGCCGACTACGCCGACGTGGTCCTCCCGGTCTGCGCCGGCCTTGAGACGGAGGGGGTGTACATGCGGCGCGACGACCGGGCCATCCGTTGGCAGGAGCGGGTCCTCGCGCCCGTCGGCGAGTCCCGGCCCGACTGGCAGATCTGGATCGGGCTCGCCCACGCGCTCGCCGAGCTCGACACCCGCCGCCCAGCCGCCGAGTGGCGCCGGGCGTTCCCGTCGGACTGGATGGACTACGGCGCGCTGTGGGCGGAGTTCGTCGCCCACACCCCGGGCATGGGCGGCATGTCCGAGCAGCGCCTGGCGGACCGCGCCGAACCGCTGCGCTGGCCCTGCCCCTCCCCCGAACACCCGGGCGTGAGCACCCTCTATCTGGACCACCCCAGCTGGTACGAGGCCGCCGAATCCCTCGACGCGGCCCACCGGGGCAAGCGGTTCCTCACCCCCAGCGGCACGGTGGAGATCACCACACCCGCGCTCCAGCTGAGCCTCGCGAGCGCCGGACACGACGCGCTGCCCACCTTCTACACCCACCCCGAGGTGACCGGGGGTCACCCCACCGTGGCCTACGGCACGGACTTCGTCACCAATCCGGTCAACCCCCAGGCACTCACCCACCCGGTGCGCCTGGGGGTGCCGGGGGACGGCGCCGTGCACCGTCGCTATCCCCTGATGGGCATGACGGGCCGCCCCAGCGTCGTGCACTTCGCGAGCGTCACGCACTGGACGGACACCGGGAAGCAGCTGAACGGCATCCGCTTCGTCCAGATCCACCCCGCCACGGCGCGCGCCGCCGGCATCGCCGACGGCGCGCCGGTCCGCGTCGAGTCCCCGCGCGGCTCGGTCACCGGCACGGCCCTGCTGTGGGAGGGCATCCGCCGGGACACCGTCTTCGTCCCCAACACCTTCGGCCCCGCCCAGGAGAGCGGCGACCTCTTCCAGACGCCGCGCTACGAGGCCGCCAACACCCTTGTCGACGACCGCTACTACGACAACCTCTCGGGCCAACAGGCGTACAAGTGCTTCGCCTGTCGGGTGGTCGCGATCTGATCCCGCCCCTCCGGTACGGCCCGCCCGCCCATCCTCCGCAGTCCCTCGAAAGGCAGCGCATGTCCCCCACCCCCGACGCCCGCCTCGCCTCGGCGGCGCTGACCGTGCGCCCCGTGACCGGATTCGACGCCACGGTGCGAGTCCTCGGGTCCAAGAGCTACACCAACCGCTACCTCGCGCTGGCCGCGCTCAGCGGCGAACCCACCGTCATCGACAACGCCCTGCTCTCCGACGACACCCGCTACCTGGCGCGCGCCGTCGAGGCGTTCGACCATGTCACCTGCGCGATCGACGAGACGTCGGCCCGTATCACCGTCACCCCCACCGGGCGCCCGATGCGCGCGCCCGACCAGGAGATCTACGTCGGCGGGGCCGGCACCCCGCTGCGGTTCCTGATCTCCATGGCGGGCCACGCCGCCGGCACCACCGTGATCACCGGCAACGCCCGGATGCGGGAACGGCCCATGGGGGACCTGCTCTCGGCGCTCGGCCCGCTGGGGGTGGCCGCCACCGCGGCGCACGGCAACGGCAGCCCGCCCATCCGGGTCACCGGCGGCTCCTTCAAGGGCGGCGCCACCAGCGTCAGCGGCGCGGTCTCCAGCCAGTTCACCTCCAGCCTCCTCATCAACGCGCTGCGCGCCGAGAGCGACACCGAGATCACCATCACCGACGAACTCGTCTCCAAGCCCTATGTGGAGATGACCATCGCGGCGATGGCCGAGATGGGGGTCCACCTCTCCCGCGCGGGCTACCGGCGCTTCACCGTGCCGGCGGGGCAGCACATCCGAGGTGGCCAGGTCACCGTCGAGCCGGACGCCTCCGGCATGTCCTACTTCCTCGCCGCCGCGGCGATCCTCGGCTCGACCGTGACCATTCCCGGCATCGGCACCACCTCCCACCAGGGAGACGTCCACCTCGTCGACGCGCTGCGACGGATGGGCTGCGAGACCCGTGCCGACGCGGAGTCGGTCACCCTCACCGGCGGCCGACTGACGGCCATCGACATCGACATGGAGGCGATGCCGGACGTGGTACCGACCCTCGCCGTCGTCGCCGCCCACGCCACCGGCACCACCCGCATCACCAACATCGCCTCGCTGCGCGTCAAGGAGTGCGACCGCATCGCCGCCGTCACCACCGAGCTCCGGAAGATGGGCATCGGCGTCGAGGAGCACCCCGACGCCATGTACATCACCGGCGGCACCCCGCACGGCGCGACCATCGACACCTATGACGACCACCGCATCGCGATGACCTTCGCCGTCGCCGGGCTCCGCACCGAAGGCGTCGTCATCAACGACCCCGGCTGCGTCGCCAAGTCGTTCCCCACCTTCTGGGCCACCCTCGACACCCTGCACCCGGAAGGGGTCAGCACCAAGTGACCATGTCTCAGCCCGGTCTGCTCCTCGTCCTCGACGGCTGGGGCCACGCGCCGCCCGCGCCGGACAACGCGATCTCCCTGGCCACCACCCCCACCCTCGACGCGCTCACGGAGCACGCCACCCTCGCCGAGGCGTCCGGGGACGCCGTCGGGCTGCTGCCCGGCACCGTCGGCAACTCCGAGATCGGGCACCTGGTCATCGGCGCCGGCCGACCGCTGCCCTACGACAGCCTCCTGGTGCAACACGCCATCGACGACGGCAGCCTGGCGCGCGACCCGAGGCTGACCAAGCTGATCTCGGACGTCGCCGCCCGCGACGGCACGCTCCACCTGATCGGCCTGTGCTCGGACGGACAGATCCACGCCCATGTCGACCATCTCCGCGCCCTGTTGGCCGCCGCCTCGGCGGCGGCCCCGCTGCGCGTGGCGATCCACGCCATCACCGACGGCCGGGATGTCGCCGACCACACCGCCGCCGGCTACCTCGACCGCGTCCTCGGCCACATCGGGGAGGCGGGCATCGGAACGCTGGCGACCGTCGTGGGTCGCGGCTACGCCCTCGACAAGGCGGGCCGCCTCGACCTCACCGAGCAGGCGGTCGCGCTCGTCGCCGACCTCGGGGGCCGGGCGGCGCGGACCCCGGAGGCGGCCGTCGCCGGCGGTACGGGCGACGAGTGGACCGCCCCGACCCACCTCCCAGGCGCCGCGCCGATCGCCGACGGCGACGGGCTGGTCTGGTTCAACTTCCGCAGCGACCGCGTCCAGCAGTTCGCCGACGCCCTGCACGACCACCTCGCCGCGACGGGCCGCACCGTGTCCGCGCTCAGCCTCGCCCGCTACGACACCCGCACCCCCATCACCCCGCTCGTCGAGCGGGCGGACGCCTCAGGCGGACTCGGCGACCAGCTGCGGGCCGCCGGCGTCCGCTCGGCGCGCATCGCCGAGGCCGAGAAGTTCGAACACGTCACCTACTACCTCAACGGCCGCGACCGCTCCCCGAGGCCGGTCGAGGAGCACCTCCGGATCACCGACGCCGCTCCGCCGGACTATGTCGCCCGCCCGGAGATGAACATCGACCGGCTCACGGACGCCATCCTGACGGCCACCGCCAGGACCGACCTCCCCCTGGTGGTCGCCAACCTGCCCAACATGGACGTCGTCGGGCACACCGGCGATCTCGACGCCACCGTCGCGGCCTGCGCGCACACCGACCGCGCCATGGCGAGCCTCCTCAAGGCGGCGGAGGAGGCGGGCCGTTGGGTCCTCGCCGTGGGCGACCACGGCAACGCCGAGCGCATGACCACCACCGGCGGCGGCGCGCGGCGCCCCTACGGCGGCCACACCACCCACCCCGTCCCGCTGGCCATCCGCACCGCCGACGGCGGGACTCCCCCGCCCGCCGCCCACGCGACCCTCGCCGACGTCGCCCCCACCGTCCTCCGGCTGCTGGACGTGCCGCCGGGCCTCACCATGACCGGCAAGCCCCTCCTCTGACAGCGCGGAGCGTCACAGCCAGTGCCTCGCCCAGGGAGCGACAGCCGGAACCAGCCGGTAGTAGACCCGGCTCGCCCTGCGCTCCGACACCAGCAGACCGGCCTCCCGCAGCTTCCGGAGGTGGTGGCTCACGGTCGGCTGGGAGACGCCCACGTCCTGGATGTCGCAGACACACGCCTCACCCCCCGGCCGACTCGCGATCCGGGACAGTAACCGCAGCCGCACCGGGTCCGACAGGGCCTTGAACATGCCGGCCAGCTTCTCCGCCTCCGACGTCGAAAGCCCCTCGACCCCCGACGACCCACAGCACCCGTCCGCCGACGTCACCAACCGCGACACGACACAGTCACACGAGGAAACCGACATGCGTCGATTTTGACAGCTGTCGATTCAGCCCGCCAAGTGGGCCGAGTCGGCAGCGCCTCGACGCATTACTTTACCTTCCGGATGGTAAAGTTACGCGCTATGCGACCGAGCGCGAAGAGAGCCATCCTGGACGCGGCCGTCCGCGTCACCGAACGCGAGGGCATCACGGGCCTCACCCTGGAGTCCGCCGCGGTGGAGGCGGGAGTCACCAAACCCGGCCTGATGTACCACTTCCCCAACCGCGACGCGCTGCTGCTCGCCCTCCAGCGGCATCTGACCGGCGCCTGGGAGGAGCGGCTGGAAGCCGAGGTGGGCGGGCCCGCCGCTGACGCCACCCCGCGGGAGAAGGCCGCCGCCTACGCCCGGGTCGGCGTGGCGGGTGGCGCGGCCAAGGCGGATCTCGCCTTCATGGTCGAGTCCGCCTCACGCCCCGAACTGGCCGCCGTGTGGGCCGCGTTGATGGAGCGCTGGGCGCCCCTGCCGACCTCTGCCGAACGTCGCGAGGTGGATCTGCTGGTGGCCCGGCTCGCGGCCGACGGGATGTGGCTCCTGGACGCCACGGGTGACACCGCGCTCTCCGGCGAGGTGCGGCGAGCACTGGGCGAGCGACTCGCCGAGCTGGCCGACGGCCGGTAGCAGAAGCCGGACGCAGGCCCCCGGCGCGCCCGCCGGGGGACGGCCCCACACCGCGAGGAGCAGACGATGGAGAGCAGAAGGCGCTGGTGGGTGCTGGCGACGGTCTCGGTGGGACTGTTGCTGATCACCGTGGACATGACCGTCCTGTACACCGCGCTGCCGACGTTGACCGAGGAGTTGGGGGCCGACGCCGCACAGAAGCTGTGGATCATCAACGCCTATCCGCTGGTGATGGCCGGTCTGCTGCTCGGCGCCGGCACCCTGGGCGACCGGGTCGGGCACAAGCGGATGCTGCTGTCCGGCCTGGCGATCTTCGGTGCCGCGTCGTCGGCGGCGGCGTTCGCGTCCTCACCCACCGCGCTGGTCGCGGCCCGGGCCCTGCTCGCGGTGGGCGCCGCGGCCATGATGCCCGCCACCCTCTCCCTGGTGCGGACGGTCTTCGAGGACGAACGCGAGCGGGGCGTCGCGATCGGCGTGTGGGGTTCGATGTCGGTGTGCGGCACCGCGCTCGGCCCGATCGTGGGCGGGGTGCTGCTGGAGCACTTCTGGTGGGGATCGGTCTTCCTGATCAATGTGCCGGTGGTGGCCATCGCGCTGGTCGCCACGCTCCTGCTGGTGCCCGGCGGCGCCCCGGGCGCGGACCGGCCCTGGGACCCGATCGCCTCGGCACAGGCGATGGCCGGCCTGGCCGCGTTGGTGTACGCGATCAAGGAGGGCACCCGCCCGGATGGACCGCTGCTCCCCGTCCTGGCCGCGCTCGCCGTCGCCGCCGGCGCGTTCACCCTGTTCGTGCGGCGGCAGCGCGTCCAGCGGCACCCGCTGCTGGACTTCGCGCTGCTGCGGGACCCCCGGATCGTGGCGGGCGTCACCGCCGCCGGGCTGGCCATGTTCGCCACCGCCGGGGTCCAGCTGCTGCTCACCCAGCGGCTGCAACTCGTCCTCGGTCAGACGCCGTTGGAGGCCGGTCTCGTGGTCACGGCGTTCGCCGTCGGCTGCCTGCCCGCGGCCCTGCTCGCCGGCGGCCTGGTGTACCGGGTCGGGCCTCGGCCGCTGATCTGCGGCGGGCTCGCACTGGGCGCGACCGGTGTCGCGCTGACCCTGCTGCTGACGCCCGGCGTGCTGCCGGTGCTCAGCGTCGAGCCGGACCGACCGGTGTGGGTGGTTCCAGGGCTGCTGGTCGCCGGAGCCGGGCTCGGCTTCGCGATGACCGCCGCCTCCACCGCCATCATGGGCAACGCGCCCGCCCATCGCGCCGGGATGGCCGCCTCGGTCGAGGAGGTCTCCTACGAGCTCGGCAGCCTCTCCGGCGTGGCCTTCCTGGGCAGCGCGCTCGCCTCCGTCTACACCGCCACGGTGCGGCTCCCGGACGGCGCGCCTGACGCCGCCAGCGACAGCCTGGACGCGGCGCACGTCGAGGCCGCCCAACTCCCGGAGCACAGCGGCGCGGCGCTGCTGGACGCCGCGCACACCGCCTTCGACCACGGCTACGCCCTCACCCTGGCGGTGGCCTGCCTGGTGCTGGCCGCCGGCACGGTCCTGACCCACCGCCTGCTAGCCCACCGCGCCTCACCCGAGTCCGGCGGCCAGGTGTCGGACGAAGCGGGCCAGGACGAGCGGCGACCGGCCGGGGCCACCGAGGCGGAACGGGCATGACGCCCGGAACGGGGCTGCCGCTCCTGACACTTCTCGCCCTCGTCGCCTGCTTCCCCGCGCCCGGAGCGCTCGCCCGCGCCGACTGGCCCGGCCGAGCGCCGATCCTCGCCCTGTGGACGTGGCAGTGCCTGCTCGGCGCCGCCCTGCTGAGCCTGCTCGGCGCCCTGTTACTCGGCTCGGCCGTGGTCCTCGCCGACCTTCCGGCCCCCGCGCCCGCCGCGCTCGGGAGCACCGGCCCGGACGCCGCCTCGCTCTGGCTCGCCCCCGTGGTGACGCTGCTCGCGGCCGGCGCGCTGTGGACCGTGCGCCACCTGGCCGGGGAGCTCCGCCAGGCGCGTCGAAGGGACCGCGGGCAACGGGCGTATGTCGCCGAACGCGTCCCCGCCCTACCCCCCGGGCTGGGCGTCGGGCCGCAGCCGCTGCTGGTTCTGGAGGACGAGTACCCCGACGCCTGGCGGGTGCCCGGCCGGCCGTATCGGCTGGTGGTCACCACCGGCGCCATGCGCCGACTCACCCCGGGGCAGCTCGACGCCGTTCTCCGCCACGAGCGTCATCACGTGCGCGCCCGGCACCACTGGCTCCTGCGGGTCGCGGCGGCGTTCGGCGCCGCCTTCCCGCGCGTACCGCTCTTCAGCACCTTCTGCGCCCAGACCCACCGGCTGGTGGAGTACGCGGCCGATGACGACGCCGCACGCCCGCACGGCCACCTGACGACCGCCCTCGCCCTGGTCGCGCTGAATCGGCACCGCGGCGTCCTCACCTGCTCACCCGACCGCGCGCGGCTGGGCGACCGCGTGCACCGTCTGCTGAACCCGGGGGACCGGATCGGATCGCCGCAGCGCGCGCTGATCACCGCGACCTCACTGCTGCTCCCGACGCTCGCGCCACTCACCACCGCGGCGGTGCTCCTGTGACATCGGGCGCCCAACACCGGCACACCTCGGCTGGCCGAACGCGGCGTCCCAGCCTCCGGGCCCCGCTCCTCGGGCGCACCTGGCGTTGACCGACATCCACGGCAGAGGGCTGATCCACCCGGGAACTCAAGCCGTCCACCATCCTGATCCCCCTGGCTGCCGCGGCACTAGCGTTGCTCCCGGGGCGTGGCCACCAGGCGGGTGGCCACCGCGACGCCGGCCGCCACCGCCGTGTCGAGGTCGGCGCCGGTGGCCAGCGCCGCCGCCAGGTGTCCGGCGAACGCGTCGCCGGCGCCCGAGGTGTCCACGGCCTCGACCCGCTCCGGCACCGGGATGTGCCGGGCGTTGCCGCCCGTCGCGACCCAGGCGCCGCCCGGTCCCGTGGTGACCACCACGGAGCGGGCCCGCCGCGCCAGCAGCGCCGCGAGCCGCCCGGGGTCGGGGTCGGCGCCGGCCAGCGCGGTGGCCTCGCCGAGGTTCACCAGCAGCGGGTCGGCCAGCGCCAACACCTCCTCCGGCACCGGGCGCACCGGGCTGGGGTTGATCAGCAGCCGCGCGCCGGAGCGGCGGCACCAGAGCGCGGCGGCCCGCACCGCCTCCTCGGGGATCTCGAACTGGGTCAGCACCACAGCGGGCCCGAGCCGCGTCAACGCGGCTTCCACCGCCTCGGCGGTGAGCGCGGCGTTGGCGAGCGGCGCCACCACGATGACGTTGTCCTGCTCGAAGAGGGTGATCAGAGCCCTGCCGGTGCGCTCGGCCGCGTCACGCACCTCGCTCACGTCGACCCCCCGGGACCGGGCGTGCGCGCGGATCCGCGCGCCCTCGGGGTCGGCGCCGACGGACGCGACCAGCGCCGTCGGCGCCGTGCGGGCGGCGGCGACGGCCTGGTTCACGCCCTTGCCGCCGACCTCCTCCTCGTACCGGGTGGCCAGGACCGTCTCGCCGGGCGTGGGGGCGGTGCGGACGCCCGCGATCAGATCGAGGTTCGCCGAGCCGACCACGGCGACGGCGGTGCGGCCCGTCCCCTCCACGGGCCGCACGTCGTCCGGCCGACGGCCGACCGCCCCGGCGGGCGCGTCAGTCACCGGCGACCCATGACGCCAGCGCCCGCCACAGCGGCACGTAGCCCGACCACTCCATGAACGGCGGCGGGGCCCAGTGCGGCGACATGTCCGAGGTGAACACGCCGGTGCGGCCCTCGCCCGCGGTGCCGACGGCGACCAGCGGATCGTCCTGGACCCGCGCCAGCACCTGCGCGCCCGCGCGGTCGCGGGTGCGGTTGTAGCCCAGCAGCGACGGCCATTCGGAGCCGACGCCGCCCAGCGCGTGGTGGTCGGGGGCCTCCACCAGGACCGGCGCGCCCTCGGGGTGCTCCGCCCTGTCGTCCGTCTCCAGCACCTCCACCGGGAGGATGTCGCCCAGCGGGCTGTTGGCGTAGTTCGCCTTGGCGTCTATGCCGGAGAACGAGAGGTAGCCGCCGACCATCAGCAGCCCGCCGCCGCCGAGCACATAGTCGCGGATCCGCGCCAGCTTGTTCGGCTCGCGCTCGCTGCGGCCGAAGACCGCCCGGCTGAGCAGGAAGGTATTGGCGCCCACGTCGCTGATCACGACGAGGTCGTAGGCGGCCAACTCCGCCGCCGAGGACGGGAAGTGGGTCTCGATGGTGTGCGCGGGAAGGTGCGTGACCTGCCAGCCGTCGCCCTCCAGCGCGGCGCGGAACTCCTGGCCGCCCTCCACGTACTCCGTGGTGGTGAAGGAGTCGAACCCCTTCTGGTGGATCATGTGAGTCGTCCAGGACTCGCCGAGCAGTAGTGCCTTCTTCATGGTGTCGCCTCGTTCCTGGCCTCAGCCGATGGTGCCGCTGGGGTGTTCCTGGAGGAACTGCCAGTCGTGTTCGGGGATGATGATGTCGGCCTCGTCGTGCAGTCGGTCGTAGCCGGCCATCAGCTCCGGCAGGTCCCAGAAGGAGCCCATCGGCCAGTTCAGTTCGAGGTTCCGGTAGTTGTACATGACGTCGCTGGTCAGACAGACGACGCCGACGTCGGTGGTCACCATCACGACCATGCAGCCGGGGGTGTGTCCACCGATCTTGACCAGCCGCACCGCGGGGTCCAGCTGGTGGTCACCGTCGATGACCTCAAGCCGGTCGCGGACGGCGTCGACCTTGTAGGCGTACTCGGGGTAGTAGAACATGCAGAAGTGCGGCGGGTGCTGGGCCTGCGGCAGCTCGTCCCGCTGCACCACGAAGCGCGCGTTGGGGAAGAGCTCGTTGTTGCCGACGTGGTCGAAGTGCAGGTGCGTCAGCACCACGACGTCCACGTCCTCGGGCCGCACCCCGTGCCGGGCCAGCCCGGCCACCAGGTCCTGCTCCTCGGTGCGCGAGGCGACGAAGTCCACGCCGTAGCGGCTCTGCATCGCCGACACCTCGTCGATGTCGCCGAGCCCGGTGTCGATCAGGATCGTCTCCTCGGTGCCCTCGATGAGCCACACCGGGACGGGCACCATGACGCCCGAGTGCACCGAACCGTCCTTGCGGACGATGTCGTCGCGGAAGCCGAACGGCAGTCGCCGCTCGTGCGGGACATCGGGGTGCGCCCCCGAGTTGAGCAGGGAGACCGGCAGGGAGCTCTCCAGTTCGCCGGTGACGATGTGATGGATCCTCACGCCCATCGTGTGCTGTCCTTCCGTACGGCCGGCGGTTCTCCCGGGGCCGGGGTGGCCACCGGGAGAGCCCGCTCGGCGGGTCAGTAGTCGGTCTGGTCCGCGCCGTAGGCGTCGACGTAGGCCTGCCACACCTGGGGCATCAGGAAGTTGCTGTCGGCCTCGACCTCGGCCGGGATGGAGTCGGTCTCCACCAGGTAGGCGTTGTCGCTGTCCCAGGTGTCGCGCCAGTAGGAGACGCCCTCCTCGTCGAGGATCATCTCCTGGGCCGCGGTGGCGTTCGGCGCGTACAGCTCGATGTTCTGCCACTGCTCCTCGAAGCCCTCGACGGTGAGCCCGGCGGCGGTCTCCGCGTTGAGCCGGTCCGTGATGGTCTCGCCGCACGCCGCCGTCTCGGCGTCGCAGTAGCGGACGATGCGGTGCATCACGTCGATGAACGCCAGCAGGGCGTCCTCCTCCTCCGTCACGAACGACCTGGTGGTGACAGCGCCGTTGATCGGCGGGGCGGCCAGGTCGGGGCCGGCGAGGCCGATCTCCATCCCCTGCTCCAGCGCGGTGCCGCGCTGCGGCACCCCGCCGAGGTAGGCGTCGCCGGTGCCGGAGAGGAAGGCGGCGAGTCCGCCGTCGGGGTCCATGTCGACGAAGTCGACGTCGCTGTCGTCCATCCCGACGGAGGTCAGCGCATCGGTTATCTGCTTGCCCATGTCGGTGGAGAGGGTGGTCACGATGGTCTTGCCGGCCAGCGACTCGATCATGGCGGTGCGGGCCTCGTCGCGGTCGCCGAACTGCTCCTCCAGCGCGTCGACCGTCTCCAGATCGCCGCCGGGGCGGATCATCAGCGCCGATCCCTCGGTGAACGGGTTCCAGCCGTAGGCGTAGACGACGTTCGGGTCGGCGTTGGCGACGGAGACCACGCCCGTGGTGTTGTTGACCGCAATGTCCACATCGCCGGAGATCAGGGCGGGCATCGCCGCGTTCCAGGCCAGGGAGCGCAGCTCCACCTTCAGGCCGGCCTCCTCGAACCAGCCCATCTCCTGTCCGATGATCGGAAGGTAGGTGTCCTGGAACGGGGAGATCCCCACGTCGATCGTCGTCAGGCCGTCCTCGGCTGTGTCGTCGTCGGACGAGCCACAGCCGGCGAGGGCCACCACCAGTGCCAGGGCGGGAGCCGCCACGGCGATGCTTTTCTTACGCATGATGTTCCTTGGGTCTATGGGCTGCGCTCCTGCGCGCGGTGCGGTTGGTCTTCGGCCGGGTCGAGGGGTTCGGCGGTCAGCGGTTGGCCGACCAGCGGGTGACGTAGGCGCTGATCCGGGAGATCAGCAGGTCGAGCGCGACCGCGAGGATCGCGATCACGATCGTGCCGAGCAGCACGACCGAGGTGTTGAGGGTGCGGCTCGCGCTCATGATGAGGCGGCCGATCCCCTCGTCGGCGCCCTGGAACTCGGCCGCCACGATCACCGCGAAGGCGAGCGCGCTGCCGATCCGGAAGCCGGAGAGGATCTCCGGCACGATCGCCGGCAGGACCACCGTCCGGTACACCTGGTTGCGGCTGGCGCCGAGGGAACGCGCCGCCTGCACATAGACGGGTGACACGTTGCCACAGGCCACGGTCGTGTTGACGACCATCACCATGAAGCAGGCCAGCGCGCCGAGGAAGATCTTGCCGCTGTCGCCGATGCCGAACCAGAGGATGACGAACGGGATCAGCGCGACCGGCGGCACCGGCCTGACCGCCTCGATGATCGGGTTGAGCACGTGGAAGATCCAGCGTGCCCTGGCCATCAGCAGCCCGACGCCCACGCCGAGGGCGGAGCCGCCGACCCAGGAGACCACGACCCGCCAGAGCGTGGCCGTCGCGTCGTCCCAGAGCTGGCCCCTGAGCGTGGTCACCGCGTCCCAGAGGGAGCCGGGGCTGGGGAAGTAGAGCTGGTCGATCGTCCCCGTGCCGGTGGTGAGCACCCACCACAGGACCAGGAGCGCGATCACCACCCCGAGGCTGATCAGCCGGCCGTACTCGCGGGGACGCCGTTCGCGGCCCGAGAGTTCGGCGACGGGGGCGGTGGGCCCGGTGGGAGCGGGCGGGCCGATGTCCACGGAGGACGCCTGGCCGGACGGGTCATGCCGCGTCATCGTGAACCTCCCGGAGGGTATGGGCGATCTCGTTGCGGAGCGACTGGAACTCGGAGCCGGCCCGGAGCTCCAGATCGCGGTCGGCGCCGAAGGGGACATCGACGACGCTGTGCACACGGGCGGGCCTGGGCGTCATCACGACGACGCGGTCGCCGAGGAAGAGCGCCTCCTCGATGTCGTGGGTGACGAAGACGATCGTCTTGGGCTCGGCCCGCACCACGCCCTGGAGGGCGAGCCACATCGCCTCCTTGGTGAAGAGGTCGAGCGCGCCGAACGGCTCGTCCAGGAGCAGCACCCGGGGCCCGCTGGCGTAGGCGCGGGCCAGGTCGACGCGCTTGCGCATCCCGCCGGACAGCTCCTTCGGATACGCCGAACGGAAGTCGGCGAGGCCGACGAGCTCCAGGTAGCGCTCGGTGCGGGCGGCCCGCTCGGCCCGGCCCATGCCCTGCACCCGCATCCCGTAGCCGACGTTCTCGGCCACGGTCAGCCAGGGGAAGACCGCGTCGGCCTGGAACACCACGGCCCGGTCGGCGCCAGGGCCCGAGACCGGCCGCGAACCGACGGAGATGGTGCCGGCGGTCGGCTCCAGGAACCCGGCGACCAGGTTCAGCAGCGTCGTCTTGCCGCAGCCACTGGGGCCGACGATGCAGATGATCTCGTTCTCGGCGATGGCGAGGTTGGTCTCGTTCAGCGCGACGGTGCGCTTGCGAGCCGTCGTGAACACCTTCGAGACACGATCGATGGAGATGTCAGCCACGGTTGTCCGCCTTTCCTTGTGCCGTGGGAGGGGCCGCTGTCGACCGCCGCGCGGTGAGGGAGACCGGCAGGACGTGCCGGTCGGGCCGTGCCGCCGGCTCCTCCTCCAGCGCCGCGATGAGCGCGGTGGTCGCGCGGCGCCCGAGTTCGTCCACGTCCTGACGGACCGTGGTCAGCCGGGGGTGCGCGTACCGCCCCGCCGGGATGTCGTCGAAGCCGATGACCGACACCTGTCCCGGCACCTCGATGCCCGCCCGCTGGAGCGCGCCGATCGCGCCGAGGGCCATCAGGTCGTTGACGGCGAACACCGCCGTGATTCCCTCGCCGCGCAGGGCCTCGACATGGGGACCGATCGCCTCGCGCCCGCCCTCCTCCGTGAAGGCCCCGGCGGCGACCAGCGGCGCCTCGGCGCCGCTGGCGGCCCAGCTGTCCTGGAACCCCCGCACCCGCAGATCACTGCTCACCAGACCGCCCTCGGCGGCGATCACCAGCGCCCGGCGGTGTCCCAGGCCGAGGAGGTGCTCGGCCGCCAACCGCCCGCCGTCGAGGTTGTCGGAGACGAAGGACGGGGCGTTCGCGCCGGGGACCTCCTCGTCGACGAGCACCAGCGGCAGGTCGCCGAGGAGCGCGCCGAGTTGGGAGTTGGTCGGGGGCGCGCCAGCGGCGTAGACCAGGCCGTCCACCGCCCGCGAGCGGATCATGGCCAGGTAGTCGACCTCGCGTGCGTGGTCGAACCCCGTGGTGCAGAGGATGACGTTGTACCCGTGGCGGATGGCGGTGGCCTCCACCCCGTGGGTGAGGTCGGCGAAGAAGCTGTTGCGGATGTCGGGAACGATCAGCCCCAGCACGCGGGTCCTGCCGATGGCGAGGTTCTGCGCGGAGCGGCTGGGCACATACCCCAGCTCCCGCATGGCGGCCTCCACCCGTGCGCGCACCCGGTCGCTCACCTTGCGCTTGCCGCTGAGCGCGTGCGAGACCGTGGTCGGGCTCACGCCCGCCCGCTCGGCGACGTCGGCTATCGAGACCATGAGACGCGGGTTCTCCTTGCTCGTGAAGAACGCTCGTGAACGACACGACGCGTAACGCAAAGCGCTTTGGCAAAGCGCTTTGGCCACACCATAGACCTCACCCGTCCCGCTTCCAAGAGGCGAAACCCGCTCGTTACCGAATGATTCGTTCCGGCCCGGTGGGACCGTCCTGCGGGGTCGGGCGCGGATCGGCCGGTGGCGGGACGGGCGGTGGGCGGGGTGGGGGCACGCCCCGCGTAGCCTCGTCCTGTGCCAGCCTCCCGCCAGCATCGCGTCGCCGTCCTTGTGCTTGAGGGTGCGAAGCCGCTCGATGTCGGAATTCCCGCGCAGGTCTTCACGACCCGCGCGAGCATGCCGTACGAGGTGCGGGTCTGCGGGGCGGCACCCGGTCTCGTGACCGGCGGCGACGGCCTCGCGTACCACGTCGACCACGGCCTCGACACGCTCCTGTGGGCCGACATCGTCTTCGTCCCCGGCTACCGGTTCCCGGACCGCGACGACCCGCCGGGGACCGTCGTCGACGCGCTGATCGCCGCACACGACCGGGGCGCCCGGCTCGCCGCCATCTCGACGGGCGCCTTCGCCCTCGCCGCCACCGGCCTGCTCGACGGCAGGCGGGCCACGACGCACTGGCACTACACCCGGGCGCTCAAGGCCATGCACCCGCTCGTCCAGGTCGACGAGAACGTGCTGTTCGTCGACGAGGGCCAGGTGCTCACCTCGGCCGGCGCCGCCTCCGGCATCGACCTGTGCCTGCACATCCTGCGCGGCGACCTCGGAGTGGCCGCGTCCAACCACGCGGCCAGGCGTCTCGTCGCCGCCCCCTACCGCAGCGGCGGCCAGGCCCAGTACGTGCCGCGCGGCGTCCCCGAGCCACTCGGCGAGCGGTTCGCCGCCACCCGCGAGTGGGCGCTGCACCGGCTGGGCGAGCCCCTCACCCTCGACCTCCTGGCGCGGCAGGCCGAGGTCTCGCCGCGCACGTTCTCCCGGCGCTTCGTCGAGGAGACCGGCTACACCCCGATGCAGTGGGTGATGCGCGCCCGCGTCGACCTGGCCCGCGAGCTGCTGGAGCGCTCGCAGCGCGGCGTCGAACAGATCGCGGCCGACGTCGGACTCGGCACCGGCGCGAACCTGCGCCTGCACTTCCAACGCATCCTCGGCACCACACCGAGCGAGTACCGGAGCACCTTCGCCCGGGGCGAGTGACCCAGCCGGCGGGCCCTGGCGAGATCCTTGTGAACCCTGGCGATCCCGCCACTGTCCGTGGCGCCGGCCGAGGGCGACCCTGGTGGCGAAGGGAAGGGACCCCACTCTTGGCTTCCTCCCCCTCGTGAACGAGGGGGATTCCTACGGCTCGCGCCGTGGGGTTTTCTGCTTCGTCGCCGACTGCCCGCCCGGAGTTCTCCGTTGAGGTCTTACACCAGCTCCACAGACAGACACCGTCAGCCCGACGGCCAGCAGGTTGCGCGCCGCGTTCACGTCCCGGTCATGGGTCGCCCCGTAACCGCCGCACGTCCAGACCCGGACGTGCAGCGGCATCCCACTCCGCACGGCGCCACAGGTCGAACACAGCTTGGAGGAGGGGAAGAAACGATCGACCGCGATCACTTCCCGCCCATACCAAGCCGCCTTGTATTCCAGCGTGCTCCGGAACTCCGACCACCCCGCGTCCGAGATGGCGCGGGCCAGAGAATGGTTTCGCACCATGTTCCGCACCGCGAGGTCCTCGATCACGAGCGTTTGGTGTTCACGCACGAGTCGAGTGGTCAGCTGGTGCAGGTGATCACGCCTGCGGTCAGCGATCCGGGCATATACCTTGGCGACCTTCCGGCGGGCCTTGGCACGGTTGGCCCCCTCGCCCCTGGCCTTACGGGCCAGCCGCCGCTGAGCCTTGGCCAGACGGGCACGATCCGCACGCTCGTGCCTCGGGTTGGTGATCTTCTCCCCCGTGGAGAGCGTCAGCAGGTGGTCGAGCCCGACATCGATACCGACGGCCGTATCGACAGCCGGGAGCCGCTGAATGGTCGGGTCCTCGACCAGCAGCGACACGTACCAGCGTCCGGCCGCGTCCTGCGAGACGGTCACCGTGGACGGCGACGCCCCCTCGGGCAGCGGACGCGACCACACGATGCCCAACGGCTCCGCCATCTTCGCCAAGGTCAACCCGCCATCCCTGAAGCGGAACGCGGACCTGGTGTACTCCGCCGAGCTCCGCGATCGCTTCCGCGACTTGAAACGCGGGTACTTGGCCCGTTTGTCGAAGAAGTTGGTGAACGCTCCCTGGAGGTGCCGAAGCGCCTGCTGGAGCGGGACCGACGACACCTGATTGAGGTAGGCGAACTCCTCGGTCCTCTTCCAGGCCGTCAGCATCGCCGAGGTCTGGCCGTAGCTCACCCGCTCCCGCCGCGCCCACGCTTCCGTACGCGCGGCAAGGGCCAGGTTGTAGACCTTCCGCACGCACCCGAAGGTGCGCGACAGCTCCGCCGCCTGCGCATCCGTCGGATAGAAGCGGTACTTCAACGCCCGCTTCACCTGGGTGGCCTTCACCGTTCACATGATACTGGAGCAATTCGCCACCAACTGCCGGTAGTTGCTGGTAGACGCCGGTCCGCCCTGACGGCGAACCGGCTTCCCCTGCCCTGCTCCGCAGGAGCTTCGTTTCCACCCCCGGCTGAAGCCGGGGATATCCACAAAGGAGTCCCGATGACTCGCATCGCCATCAACGGATTCGGCCGCATCGGCCGCAATGTGCTGCGCGCCCTGCTGGAGCGCGACAGCGCCCTGGAGATCGTCGCCGTCAACGACCTGACGGAGCCAGCCGCTCTCGCGCGGCTGCTCGCCTACGACAGCACGGCCGGCCGTCTCGGGCGCCCGGTGACCGTCGAGGGGAACACCCTCGTCGTCGACGGCCGCCGGATCGCGGTGACGGCCGAGCGCGAACCGGCGCGGCTGCCGTGGGCCGGACTCGGCGTCGACATCGTGCTGGAGGCCACCGGCCGCTTCACCTCGGCCGAGGCGGCCCGCGCCCACCTCGCGGCGGGCGCGCGGAAGGTGCTCGTCAGCGCACCGTCGAACGGCGCCGACGTCACGCTCGCGTTCGGGGTGAACGACGACGCCTACGACCCGGCCGCGCACACGATCGTCTCGAACGCCTCCTGCACCACCAACGCGCTCGCCCCGCTGGCCGCCGTCCTCGACGAACTCGCCGGTATCGAGCACGGGTTCATGACGACGGTGCACGCCTACACCCAGGAGCAGAACCTCCAGGACGGTCCGCACCGCGACGCCCGTCGCGCCCGGGCCGCCGGCGTCAACATCGTGCCGACCACGACCGGCGCCGCCAAGGCGATCGGCCTGGTGCTGCCGAACCTCGACGGCAAGCTGTCCGGCGACTCGATCCGGGTGCCGGTGCCGGTGGGCTCGATCGTCGAACTCAACACGACCGTCGCCCGTGACGTGACGCGGGACGACGTGCTGGCGGCGTACCGCGCCGCGGCGGAGGGGCCGCTCGCCGGCGTCCTCGAATACTCGGAGGACCCGCTCGTGTCGTCCGACATCACGGGCAACCCCGCCTCGTCGATCTTCGACTCGGCCCTCACCAGGGTCGACGGCCGCCACGTCAAGGTGGCCGCGTGGTACGACAACGAGTGGGGCTTCTCGAACCGCGTGATCGACACCCTGGAGCTCCTCGCCAGCCGCTGACCACCGGCCGCCGGCGCGGTCGGGGGCGGGCCGGCTGTCCCCCGGTGGAGTCAGCGACCGCCCTGCGCGAGCTGTCCGACCCCGTCCGCCATCGCGTCGAGAATGCCGCGCAGGGCGTTGTCGATATGGGCTGCCATCAGCTCGGCGGCGCGCTCCTCGTCGCCGTCGGCGACCGCTCCGCAGACCCTCGCGTGTTCCTCGGCACCGCGCGTGAGCCGGTCCGGGGAACGGCGGGCGATCCGACGCAGTCTGCGGAGCTGCGCGCGGAGGGAGAGCGCGGCATGGGTCAGATAGGGGTTTCCGGCGACGCGGTCGATGTGCTCGTCCAACCGCGCGGTGAGTTCGTAGTAGTCGTCCAGACGCGCCGGGTCGGTGCCGGCGGCGAGCGCCGCGTGCTGGTGCCCGAAGTCCCGCGCCAGATCGGCGAAGAGCTCCCGGCGGGGGGATCTGGCGCACAGCCGCACCGCGTAGGTCTCCAGCGCCTCGCGGAGTTGGAAGAGATGCCGGACGTCCTCCAGGGCGATCTCCGTGACGAACGCCCCGCGACCGGGCACCACCTTCACCAGGTTGTCCCCGACCAGGCGCTGGAGAGCCTCGCGCAACGGGGTGCGCGAGACGCCGAACTGCTCGGCGAGCCGAAGCTCGCTCAGATGGGTGCCGGGAGGCAGTTTCCAGTCGACGATCTCCTCGCGCAGTCGTTCATAGGCGCGTGTGCTGTGTTTCATGGTTTCCCTGTGAGTACGTCCGTCTCACGGACTCGGCGCCCCGTGGGTGTCCCGCCGGCTCGGGAGCGGGTGGCGCGCTTCTTCGCGAGCGCCCTCTGGACAGAGCTGTATACCCGCTGTATACAGGATACGCCGTGCTGTCGACACCCCTTCGGCGGCCCGGTCCTCCGCCTGTGCACCGGCAACTCAACGCCTTGAGGAGTACCGCCACATGCGCCCCAACTCCCTCCTCCGCCGGACGATCGAGAGCGAAGACCTCCCCCCTGCCCCGGGGGGACTTGACGGTTCGACCGCACGACCGGTGGCGGAGAGCGGCGCCCGCGTCCAGCGCGGCGTCCGGGCCAAGGAGCCCGTGGCCAGCGGAGCTTGAACCCCCAGGTCAGCACGCCGGCGCACCGATCCGGCCGCGCGCACCCGTACGGATCACACTCTCACGGGGGGACAAGCGATGCTCTTACCCGGCCTGGATGCCTCCGCCGCGAACAACCACCGGTTCACCGCCTTCGGATTGAGTCGACTCCGCCGCTCGAAACTGTTCCAGCGGCTCCCCGAGGAACGGCGCTTCGACATCGAAGTGGTGTCCCAGGTCCTGCCGTTCCGGGTGAACGACTTCGTGTTACGTGAACTGATCGACTGGGACGCTCCGTTGGATGACCCGGTCTTCCGGCTCACGTTCCCCCATCGCGACATGCTCACGCCGCCGGCCTACGAGGCCATGGCCGCGCTGCTCCGGTCGGGAGCCGGGCGCCGCGAGGTGGAGGGGCTGGCCCGCTCGCTGCGGGCTGGGCTCAACCCGCATCCGGCCGGGCAGGGGACGCTCAACGTGCCCGAGCTGAACGGCGTGGCCGTCCCCGGCGTCCAGCACAAGTACGCCAACACCGTGCTGTTCTTTCCCTCGGCCGGGCAGACCTGCCACGCGTACTGCACCTTCTGCTTCCGATGGCCGCAGTTCGTGGGTGCCGAGGACCGCTTCTCGGCGAAGGACGCCACCGGGCTCGCCGCGTATCTCAAGGCCCACCCCGAGGTGACGGACCTGCTGGTCACGGGCGGCGACCCCATGGTCATGCGCACGCACCGGCTCGCCTCCTACCTGCTTCCGCTGCTGGAGGACCCGGGTCTCGCGCACATCCAGACCGTGCGGATCGGCACCAAGTCCCTGACCTACTGGCCGCACCGCTACCTCCACGACGACGACGCCGGGGAGGTCCTCGCGCTGTTCCGGCGGATCGTCGCCGGCGGGCGGCATCTGTCGGTGATGGCGCACGTCAACCACTGGCGTGAGATGGAGTCGCCGCTCTTCGCCGAGGCGGTGCACCGCGTCCGCGAGACGGGGGCCGTCATCCGCACCCAGGCCCCGCTGTTGGCCCACATCAACGACGACCCGGCGGTCTGGGCGACGCTGTGGGAACGGCAGGTCGCGCTGGGGATGATCCCGTACTACATGTTCGTCGAGCGCGACACGGGCGCCGACCACTACTTCCAGGTGCCGCTGGAACGTGCCTGGCGCGTCCACGCGGACGCCGTCCGCCGGGTCGGCGGCCTGGGGCGCACCGCCAGGGGCCCGAGCATGAGCTGCGGGCCGGGGAAGGTCGAGGTCCAGGGGGTCGCCGAGGTGCTGGGGGAGCGTGTCTTCGTCCTGCGGTTCCTCCAGGCACGGCGGGCCAGTTGGACCGGCCAGCCGTTCTTCGCCGCCCACGACCCGCGGGCGACCTGGTTCGACCAGCTCAGGCCGGCGTTCGGTCGGTCGCGTTTCTTCTTCTCCGACGAGTACGACGAGATGACGCGCCGGGCGGCTCCGCCTCCCGGGGCCGGAGGGTGACATGCACGAGTCGGCACAGAGCTCGGCGGGAGTGCCGCTCTCCCGCGCCCAACGCCTGCTGTGGAACCTCGGGCGACTGCCGGGCGGCGGCACCGCCTACAACATCCATGTCGCCTACGCACTGCGCGGCCCGCTCGACGCCGAGCGGCTCACCCGGGCCGTCGAGCGCGTCTACCGGGAGAATCCCGCCCTCCACACCCGCTTTGTCGACGGCGCCGACGGGCCGCTCCAGGTGTCGGCCCCCGACCCGTACTGGAGCGTCGACCGGCGGATGACCACCGCGTCCGAGCTGCCCGGGTGTTATCTGCGGGAGGCGGCCAGGGAGTTCGACCTGATGGGCGGTCAGGTCTTCGTCGCCCGGCTGCACCGGGTCGACGAGGACCACCACGTGCTGGAGTTCAACGTGCCGCATCTGCTGGCGGACGGCTGGTCGATGGGGTTGATCTGGGACGCGGTACGCGCCTACTACCTGGACGAGGACCATCCCGAGTTCGACGTCCGCCACGCGGTGGACTGGGAGAGCGACGCCGACACCGACGCCTGGTCGGCCCGCCTCGCCGGGACCGAACTGCCGCCCCTCCCGTTACGGCTGCGTGGCGGCGGCCCACCCGATCGCCGATCGGTCCTGGAGAGCGAGCTGTCGACCGGGACCGCCGCAGCGGTGCGGGAAGCCTCAGGGGAGGGGGGATTCACCCCCTTCACCGTGCTGCTCACCGCCTACGCGATCGCGCTCAGCCGCTTCACCGGGCGTTCGGAGATCACCGTCAGCACGCCGTACGCCAACCGCCGGAAGCCCGAACTACAGCGTGCCATCGGCTACTTCGTCAGCATGCTGCCGCTGTCCCTCCGAGTCGACGAGGAGCAGTCCCTCACCCGACTCGCCACGGAGGTCTTCGAGGAGACCCGGTGGGCCATGGCTCATCCGGATCTCGACATGGACCGTCTGCTGCGCGGACTCGACCAGGACAGCGGGAGGGCGCACAACCCGCTGCAACACTTCGTCCTGGCCTGGCAGCACGGCATCAGCGGAAGCGGCCTGGGCGCCGTCCGGGTCGACCGCGTACCCCAGCCACCCGCCCAGGTGAAGTTCCCGCTCGCCCTGCTGGTCAACCCGCGGGGGGAGACGTTCGCGCTCCAGTGGGAGTTCGACTCCGAGCTGATCGCTCCCTACGCGGTCGAGGCCCTGGACCGCGAGTTCCGGCAGCTGCTCGACCGACTCGCCGTCTCGCCCGGCTCCCCGGTGGGTGCGGTGGCGCCGAGCGTCGACCGGCCCGAGGCCGCGGAGCGGTCCGCTCCCGCCACCGGTGCTGTCGCGAGCGCCCCGGGCAGCGACCTGCTGAGCCGCTGGGCGGACATCGCCGCCGCGCACGGGAGCCGCACCGCGCTGGTTCGGGGCGCGCGCCGCCTGGACTACCGCGAGGTGGACGAGCGGTCGGACGCGGTGGCCGCCGCGCTCCAGGAACAGGCCGTCGCGGCCGGCGAGTTCGTGGGCCTCGCGGTGCGGGACGGCATCGACCGCGCCGTGGCGGCCCTGGGCATCCTCAAGGCGGGTGCCGCCTATGTGCCGCTCAGCCGGGAGTGGCCCGCCGCGCGCCTGGCGCGGGCATGCGCGGAGCTGGGGGTGCGGACCGCGGTCACCGACACTGGACCGGCCCCCGCCCCCGATGTCACGTCCGTGCCGTGCGCGGCGCCGCCGGGCCGCCGTCCGACACCGGTCGGCCGGACCCCCGACAGCGCGGCGTATGTGAACTTCACCTCCGGCACCACGGGTGAGCCCAAGGCGATCGTCTGCACCGACCGTGGCGTCGTGCGGCTGGTCACCGGCCAGGAGTTCGCCCCCCTGGACGAGGAGTCGGTGATGCTTCAGGCCGCGCCGCCCGACTTCGACGCCTACACCCTGGAGCTCTGGGGCCCGCTGTTGAACGGCGGCACGTCCGTCTCTCCCGAGGGCGGGGGGCCGCTGACCGCCGCTCGGCTGCGCGCGGCGGTGGACGAGGGGGGCGTCACCACCGCATGGCTGACGTCGGCGCTCTTCAACACCCTCGCCGACCTGGACGTGAGCTGCTTCGCCGGGCTGCGCACACTGCTGGTGGGCGGGGACACCGTCTCGCCCCAGCATGTCGCGAGGGTCTACCGGAACCACCGGGACGTCCAGCTCGTCAACGGCTACGGCCCGACGGAGAACACCACGTTCACGTCCTGCTTCCCCATCCCCAGGACCTGGCCGTCCGACCGGCCCGTGCCGATCGGTCAGCCCCTGCGCGGGGGCGACGTCCAGGTGTGGGACGAACGCAGACGGCCGCTCCCACCGGGGTTCGTCGGCGAGCTGGTGGCCACGGGGGCGGGAGTGGCACGCGGGTACCACGGGGACCGGTCCAACGCCAGGTTCACCAACGTGCACCAGGACGGCGGCTGGGTTCGCGCCTACCGCACCGGCGACCTGGGCTACGCCGACCCGGACGGCTGCCTGCACTATCTGGGGCGGCGCGACAGCCAGGTGAAGGTCAACGGGCGCAGGCTCGACCTGGCCGGCCTCGAACACGTGCTGAGGGCCCACCCCCGCGTCCACGACGCGGCGGCACTCGTCAGCGCGGGCGAACAGGGCCAGACGCTGGTGGTCGCGGTCACCGGCGACGTCGTGGGGAGCGCCGACCTCACCGGCTGGCTCAGCGAGCGCGTCCCGTCCTACCAGCTGCCCGACCGTCTGGTGTCGGTGGAACGTCTCCCGCTGACCACCAACGGCAAGCTGGACCGGGGGGAGCTGGTCCGGCTGATGGCCGAGCCGCGCGAGGCCGGGGCCGGCAGGGAGCTGACGACGCACGAGCGGGCACTGGCCGACATCTGGTCGACGCTGCTGGGGGTGCCGGTCCTCTCCCCCGACGCCCACTTCTTCCAGCTCGGCGGGAACTCCCTGCTGTCGATGTCCGTGCAGACGATGGTCGAACAGCGCACCGGCGCCCATCTGCCGGTGACCACCGTGCTGGCCAGGCCGGTGCTCTCACAGCTCGCGTCCGCGCTGGCCGAGGCGGAAGCCGCCGTGCGCCTGGAGCCGGGAGGCGAGGACGCCGGAGAGCTGCCCCTCAGCGGGGAGCAGCGGCGGCTCTGGTTCCTGCACCGGCTCGCCCCCTCCGCCGCCTACAACATCCCGCTCGTCTTCGAGGTGCCGTCGGCGCTTTCGGGCGAGCGGTTGGAGGGCGCCCTGCGGGAGCTGGTCCGGCGCCACCGGGCGCTGCGCTCGGTGGTGGCGGAGCGCGACGGCGAGCCGTCGGCGCGGACGCTGGACGCCGCCGACTGGCGGCTGCGGCGGAGCGAGGAGCCCGACACCGCGCGGCTGGTGACCCGGGAGGCCGGACATGTCTTCGCGCTGGACCGGGAGTTCCCGCTGCGCGCCCTGCTGACGCGGCGCCAGGACGGTTCGCGGCAGCTGGTGCTGACGTTCCATCACATCGCCTTCGACGGGCATTCGCTCGGCCCCTTTCTGGCCGAGCTGGCGACGCTCTGCGAGGGGCGCCGACCGCCGCCGCCGGCCTACGGCTTCGCCGATGTCGTGCGCCGCCAGAGCACTCCCGAGTACGCCCGGGAGGTCGCCGCGGCCCTCGACCACTTCACCGAGCGGCTCGCCGGCGCGCCGCTCGCCACGGCGCTGCCGGGAGCGGGCGAAGGGGCCGGCTCGGGTGCCGTCCGGGTGCGGCTGGCGCCGCGCGGGACCGCGCGCGTCGCCGAACTCGCCCGGGCGCACGGGGTGAGCGAGTTCGCCTTCTGGCTCGGCTGCGTCGCGGTCGTGCTGGCCCGGCTGAGCGGGGAGGACGACCAGGTCATCGCCACTCCGGTGGCCAACCGGCAGCGCGGCGAGTTCCAGTCGGTCGTGGGTCTGCTCGCCAACACCGTGCCACTGCGGGTGCGGGTGCCCGAACAGCGGTCGTTCGGCGAGCTGTTGCGCGAGGTGTTCGACGCTCTCGCCACGGATCTCGCCCACCAGTCCTGTCCGCTGGACGAGTTGGCGGCCCGGCTGGGCGTCGCCCCCGGGCGGGGGCGCCCGCCTCTGAGCCAGGTGCTGTTCAGCGCGACCAGCTATGCCGGGGGCGGGGCGGAGGTGGGCCCGTGGGCGCCCCGCCCGGTGACGCCGGGCGACGCCAAGTACCCGCTGTCCATCGGCGTCTCCCGGGTGGACGGCGAGGACCAACTCGTCCTGGAGTACGACCGGGAGTGCTACGGCGAGGGGCAGATCACCTCGCTGGCCACGGCGTTGCGGCGGGCCGCTGAGCACTTCCTCGACGAACCCCACCGCCCGGTGGGCGAGTTGGCGCTCGCCCGGATCACGCCTTCCGCCGGGAGAGCGGGAGCGGCGGACGCCGGGGCGTTCGTTCCCATCACCGAGCACATCGCCCACCAGGTCGAACGTCGACCGGAGGCCACGGCGGTGCACGGCCCGTCCCCGGCGTCCACCGGCCTCGACTACGCGTCGGTCTGGCGGCGCGCCGGGGTACACGGGGCGGCGCTGGCCGCGCGCGGCGTGGGCCGGGGCAGCCGCGTCGCGGTCCTGATGCGGCGCACCGAGGACCTTCCGGTGGCCCTCCTCGGGGTGCTCCTGACCGGTGCGGCCTATGTGCCGCTCGACCCGGCGTACCCGACGGCGCGGCTCGCCTTCGTGCTGGCGGACTCGGCGCCCGACGCGCTGCTCACCGATCTGCCGGACGTGCCCGCCGAGTTGGCGGCACTGGCGCCGGTGGTGCCGGTCGCTGAGCTGACGCGGGAGCGCCACGACCCGGGCTGGCGGCGGGTCGTGCCGGCGGCCGACGACCCCGCCTACGTCATCTACACGTCCGGGACGACCGGCCGGCCCAAGGGCGTGGTGGTCAGGCACGAGGGGCTGCACTGGCTGCGGCACTGGGCCGAGGCGACCTACGACGCCGCGGACCTGCGGCAGGTGCTCGCCGGCACCTCCGTCTGCTTCGACCTGTCGGTCTTCGAGATCTTCGTGACCTGGTCGCTGGGCGGTGGGCTGCGTCTCGCGGGGAACGCGCTCGATCTGGTGTCGGGGAGCGAGGGGGTCACCCTGGTCAACACCGTCCCCTCGGTGTGGGAGGAGGTGCTCGGACTCACCACGCCGCCCAGCACGCTGCGCGTGCTCAACCTGGCCGGGGAGCCGCTGCGGCGCGCCCTGGTGGAGCGCACGGTGGCGGCGGCCGGCGCGTTGCGGCTGTTCAACCTGTACGGCCCCACGGAGGACACCACCTACTCCACCGCCGCCGAGGTGCCGCCGACCGGAACCGGCCCGGTCCCGATCGGACGCCCCCTCCCGGGGACGACGGCGTATGTGCTGGACGCGGCCGGTCGGCCGGTCCCCGACGGCTTCCCCGGCGAACTCCACCTCGGCGGGCGCACGTTGGCCGCCGAGTACCTCAACAGGCCGGACCTCACCGCGGAGCGCTTCGTCCCCGACCCCTTCGGCGGCGGCTCGATGTACCGCACGGGCGACCGGGTGCGCGTCGAGCCCGACGGTTCGCTGGTCCATCTGGGACGGCTCGACGACCAGTGCAAGATCAGGGGCTTCCGCGTCGAGCCAGGTGAGGTCGAGCGGGTCCTCCACGAGCACCCCGACGTCGCCGAGGTCCATGTGACGGCCAGGGAGCCCGGCACGCCACGGGCGCGGCTGGTCGCGTTCCTGGCCGGAGGCGGGCCCGCCCCTGAGGCGGCCGGGCTGGCGGCCTGGGCGGCCGGGCGGCTGCCGGCGCACATGGTCCCTTCCTCCTTCGTGGTGCTCGAGGGGCTGCCCCGCACCCCGTCGGGCAAGGTGGACCGGGCCGCGCTCGCCAGCCACCGGGGCGCCGACGCGCCAGCGGGTGAGGTGGTCGCGCCCGTCGGGCCGCTGGAGTCCTGGCTGGTCGACTGGTTCGCGGCGCTGCCCGGCGCCGACCGGGTCGGCGCGACCACGCACTTCACCGCCGCCGGCGGCGACACACCGGCCGCCGAGGCGCTGGCGGAGGCGGTGCTGCGGGCGCACGGGGTCACGCTCGCCCTGCGGGACGTGCTCGACCACCCCACCCCGCGCGCACTGGCCGCCCTGGTGCGCGGGCGCCTCGACGTGGAGTCCGGGCCCGGGAGTGGCACCCTGCTGATCTGACGCCCCGTCAACACCGCCCGGGCTGACCAACCCTCGGAGAAGAGGCACACGGATGCACGACCACCGCGAGTCCACCGTCGATCGCTGTCTGCTCTACCTGGACACCCGGGAGCTGCCCAACGAACGCGAGGCCGAGCTGCGGGCCGCCCTGGACCAGGGCTACCGTCTGGCGGTCGCCACCCCCAACCCCGCCGCCTATCGCGGCTACCCGCTCACCCACCTCGTCGAGGCCCCGGTCGGCGACTACGACAAGGCGGAGGAGGTGATCGTCGACTATCTGGACCGTCACTCCGTCACCGTGCGGGGGATCGTCGCGTGGAAGGACCGCGAGGTCGAGCTGGCCGCCCGCCTCGGCGTCCGGCTCGGGCTCCCGACGACCGATCCGGGGGCGGCCGTGAACGTCAGGGACAAGGTCCGCACCCGACGGCTGCTGGACGGCGTGGCGGGCGCCAACCCGCGCTACCGGGTGGTGCGGAGCGAGGCGGACCTGGCCGAGGCGGTGGCCGGCGTGGGAACCCCCTGTCTGCTCAAGCCCGCGGGGAACTCGGGGAGCCGGGGCATCCGCCGCGTCACCGACCCCGCCGAAGCGGTCGCCGAGTACCGCGAGTTCGTCGCGCACAACGCCGCCCAGGCCGGGGAGATGTTCCACTACTACGCGGACGCGGTCCTCGTGGAGCAGGAGCTGACCGGCAGCGAGCACTCGGTCGCCGGCGTCGTCAGCGACGGCCGGGTGATCACGCTGGCCGTCGCCGACAAGCTGTTCGACCGGTCGCTGCCGCTCCAGTACCAGAACACCGTGCCCTCGCGGCTGCCGGAGGCCGTGCTGCGCGAGATGCTCGACCTCACCCGCCGCGCCGTCACCGCCACGGGGATCGACCACTGCGGCTTCCATGTCGACGTCATGGCCACCGGGGACGGCGTGCGCGTCCTTGAGGTCGGCGGGCGTCTCGGCGGGGAGCTGATCAACTCCCATCTGGTGCCGCTGGCCCAGCCGGGGCTCAACCCGTACCGGGTGCTGCTCGACGTGGTGCAGGGCCACTGCCCGCTGGACCGGGACGACTACACCGGGCTCTTCGCCGGGTCCGCCGCCTCCCGGGTGGTGATGCCGCCCGGCTTCGGCGTGCTGGACCGCATCGAGGGGATCCAGGACGTGCGGCGCGACCCGCGCTGCCGGGGCTTCATGCAACTCCACGGCCCCGGCCAGGAGATGGTGCCCCCTCGGGTCCGCTTCAAGGGCTACGAGATCGGCTATCTCCTCGCCCAGTGCGGCCCTGACGAGGACATCGACGCCACGGTGGCCGAGCTGCTGGACCGCCTCACGATCACCGTGACCCCGGTGGAGGAGACCCCACGGAGGGAGAGCGCTCATGCCGTCGGATGACCGGCTGGTCCTCGATCTGCTGACCAGGCTGCACGAGAGCGCGGTCACCGTGCGGGCGGAGGGAGGAGATCTGCGGCTCGACGGCGCGGTGGCGACGCTGCCCGACGAGACGGTGGGGCTGTTGCGGGCGCACAAGGCCGCCGTTCTCCAACTCCTCTCGCGGGTCAGCAGCCGCATGGCGCGCCCCGGGGAACCGGTGGCCATCGGCCCGCTCTCCACGGCCCAACGGGCCGCCCTCGCGGCCGAGTCCGAGCCGAAGGCGGCCCGGGCGGTCCTGCGGCAGAGCGTGCGCACCACGGACGAGGTGGACGAGGGGGCGCTGCGCGCCGCGTTCGCGCGGCTGCTCGACCGCCACGAGTTGCTGCGGGCCGTGGTCGTGGCGGACGGCGCAGGCCCTCGGCTGGTCGCCGCCGCGCCCGTCCCCACCGCGACGCCACGTCGCGGCCCCGTCGATCTGTCCGAGGGGCCCGTGTGCACGCTCCATGTCCACGCGGAGGAGAACGGCACCCGGATCGAGCTGGCGGCCCACCCCCTGGTCGCCGACGAGCGGACGCTCGCGCTCGCCCTCGACGAGCTGGCGTGCCTGTACCGGGGCGCGGACGAGGTGCCCGAGCCCGTCCCGTACGCCGAGTTCTCCGTGGCGCAGGAGCGCTACCTCGCCCATCCGGCGGTCGCGGCCCGCCGCCGCCTGATACCGGCCGCCCCGGACGCGCTGCGGGTTCCGGCGCGCGCGACCGCCCGCCACACCGCCCCGGCGCCGAGCGCCGATGTGGTCGCGGTCGCCGCCGAGTTGAGGTGCACGGTCCCGATCCTGCGGCTGGGCGCCTTTCTCCTGGCGGTGCGCCGGCGGTGGCCGGGGCGGGCCGTCGCCATCCAGCAGCCGAACCGGTCCGGTGGCCCGTTCGCCGGGGTGTTGGGCCCCGTGGCCACCACCGCGCTGCTGACGCCGCCGGCCGCGACGACCGTCCGGGCGTTCCTCGTGGCGGTGCGCGACCGGGTGTTGGACGCCCACGAGCGCCAGGACCTGCCCGCCGACATCCCGGCCGGTTCGCTACCCGGGCTCCACTTCACCGAGCGCTCCGGGCCCACCCGTCGGGCGGCCTTCGGCGGCACGCTGCTTCCCGTCGAGGGCGTACCGCCCTGCGGCGATCTGACGCTCTGTCATATCGACGGCGTGGGGCTGGTCGTCGATCACGACGACACTCCGGAGCACGCCGCGACGGCCAGGACGGTCGCCGCCGTCCACCGGTTCCTGCTCGACCACCTGGACCGCTGTCTCGACCTGGCGCCCGACGAGCTGCCCGCCGGCCCCGAGGAGGCGGACCGCCTGGGGCGGGTGTGGGCGGGGGAAGCGGCCGAGGTGGACGCGCTGCGGGAGATTCTCGCCGGCGTCCTCGGCCGGCCCGACGTGGGGCCGCGGGACAACTTCTTCGAACTGGGCGGAACCTCGCTGTCGGTGGCCAAGGTCGTCTCACGCGTCCAGCGACGGTTCGGCACCGCCCCGAGCTTCGCCGACGTCCTGGCGCACCCTTCGCCGGCCGCGCTGGCCCGGGTGCTGCGGACGACGGGCGCACGCGACAAGCCGGCCCTGGCGCCGCTCCCGCCGCTGACGGAGCTGCCCGCCTCGCCCCAGCAGGTCCGCTACTTCCTGACGTACGACATCGACCCCGCCCGCTCGGGGCGCGTCACCGTGCTGACGGAGGAGTGGGAGAGCGCCGAGGCGTTCCGCACCGCCGTGGAGACGGTGGTGGCGCGGCACGAGTCGCTGCGCACCGGGTTCTTCACCGATGCCTCCGGGGACCTGTGGCAACGGGTGCTGCCGGCGGCGGCACCCGAGATCGTCGAGGTGCCGCTCGACGCCGAGAGCGACGCCGAGCAGCGTGCGGAGCTGGACGCCTCGATGCGGACCCACACCTTCGACCTGACGGCTCCCCCGCTGCTGAGGGTGCTGCTCCACCGCAGGCCCGACGGCGGAGCGCTGGCGGCGGTCGGCGTGTTCAGCGGCGTCCTGGACGCCTACTCGCAGGGCACGCTCGCCGCCGAACTCGCCCTGGCCTACGACGCGGCGCGGCGCGGCGCCGAGCCGCCGACCCCGCCCGCCCTCCAGTACCAGGACTTCTGCCGCTGGCAGCACGAGCTGGCCCGGGGAGCGGAGTTCGCGCGGGCCCGCGCCTTCTGGGCGGCGCGCTATCCCACGGACCACCGGGGCTTCCACCTGCCGGCGACGGCCGGGGAACGGGCGGGCGCGATGCGGATGTTCCTGCTCGGCGAGGAGCTGAGCGCCCGCGCGCGGGAGGCCGCCGCGCTCAGCGAGTCCAGCCTGTTCGGCTTCCTGCTCGCCAACTTCTTCGCTCGGGCGGCCGAGCTCCACGGCCGTGACGACGTGTCGGTCGGCGTGCTCTACCACGGCCGGGAGACGGAGGAACTCGCCGATCTCGTCGGGTACTTCGTCGACCTGTTCTGCCTGCGTTGCGACGTGGGGCGGCCCGGGGACTTCCCCGATCTCGTGCGGCGGGTCAACCAGGAGCTGTTCCAGGCGGTGGACGCCCGCGTCTACCAGTACCAGCACCTGGCGGAGCGCCTGGGCGCCTCCCCCACCGACGCCGTCTTCCCGGTGACGGGCTTCCATGTCAACAACGTGATCGTGCCAGGACGTACGGAACATGTCGGGGAGGGGTTCCGCGAGCGGGTGGTCGATCTGCCGTACCGGCCGAAGTTCGACTTCAACATCTATGTGCACGAGACCGAACGCGGAATCCTGATCCGGATGGCGTACGCGACGACGGTCGTCGACCACGAGCGGGCCGCCGCGTTCGCCGCCGACTTCGTCACCGGGGTCCGCCGCAGCGCGGACGCCGTCCTGGGGGGCGCCGCGTGACCGCGGACGCGCGCTCCTCGCCCCTCGACGCCCCACTCGTACGGCTCTCCCAGGGCAGGTGAGACATGACCGAGGTCCAGCTCGACCGGTCCAACCGCTTTCTGCTGATATCCGCCAAACCCGCCCCCAACGGGGGGCTGCACCTGGGGCATCTGGCCGGCCCCTATCTCCGCCAGGACATGCTCCGCCGCCACTACCTCTCCCGGGGCGCCTCGGTCACGGTGGTCGGCGGCACCGATCCGATCGACTCGTTCATCGCGCTGCGCGCCGCGCAGGACGGTCGGACTCCCGACGAGGTGGCACACGACTGCTTCGCGCGGATACGGGCCGACTTCGCCGCGCACGACATCGTGTACGACGCGTTCATCGACCCGCTCTCACCCCGGTGGCGGGAGCGCTACACCGCCTCGTTCGCCGAGGTGCTGGCGCGGGCGAGGGCGAACGGACGGCTCCTGACCCAGAGCGCCCCGTTCCCCTTCCGCGGGGCGGGCGGGCCCGGCGCTTCGGGAGCCTGGCTGTGCGGGGAGTGTCCCGACTGCGGGGCCGGGGTCTCCGGCTACTTCTGCGAGGACTGCGGGGCGCACTTCGAGCCTTCGCTGGTCCGCGCGCCCCGACTGCGCTTCCCCGACCGGGAGTTGGTCTTCCAGCCGGAGTCGGACCACTTCTTCGACATATCCGATCCCGAAGCCCGACTCGCGTCGCTGGCCCTGCTGGGGGTTCCCGGGGAGCTGCGGGCCGTGGTCGCCCGGCACTTCGGGGCCGGGCGCACCCGCATCCGGATGAGCGAGCCGTCGGACTGGGGCGTGCCGCTGGAGCCGGGATCCCGGCAACGCTACTTCGGGCACGGCCTCCTCTACGCGTACTGCCGTCTCCTGGGCGACCTCCACCGGGAGCTGACCGGCGACATGGGCCACCCCTTCGACGCGGGCTCCCCCGTCACCAGCGTGAACCTCTTCGGCATCGACAACACCGTCTCGCACATGGTGAACATCCAGGCCGTCGGTGAGGAGGTGGCCGGCTGGAAGGGGTTCGACGGATTCGTGGTGAACCGGTTCCTGAGCCTGGAGGGACGCAAGATCTCCACCAGCGCCCGGCACCTGATCGCGGCGGCCGACCTGACCGACGGCTGCGGGCTGGAGAGCGACGGCGTCCGCTTCACCCTCGCCACGATGAGCCCGACCCACGCCGAAGTCGACCTGAGTACGGAGGAGTTCGCCCGGATCTACAACGAGGTCTTCCGCACCGAGCTCTGCCGGGTGGTGGCGGCGGCGACAACCGAGCTGGCGGACACGCCCGCCTCCGCCCCAACGCCAGGGGTCACGGAGCGCTTCGAGGGCGTCTTCCGCCGGGTCTGCGCCGGCCACCGCTTCGCCCGGTACGACCCGGCCGAGCAGGTGGCGACCGTGCGGGCCTGGCTCGCCACGCCTCCGCCGGCGGGCAGCCCCGACCGGTACGGCTGGCTCAAGGCACTGGCCCTGCTGCTGTATCCGATCGCCCCCAGGATCGCCGGGTGGATGTGGCGCTCGCTCGGCGCCGAAGGCGATCCCCGGTACGCCGCGTTCCGACTCCCGGCCCGGCCACGTCCCCAGGGACCGCCGCCGATCCCCGACCCGGCGAGAGCGGCGCTGCTTCGCGCCGCGATCCCGGAGACCAGCACCCCCTGACGCCCGTCCAGGACGGGACCCACCCCGCACCGTGTCCGCGTGACACCACACCGCATCGAGGAGAGCCATGCTCAACCGCTTCCCGTTCCTGCCGCCGGAGTCCAGCCGCCCCGGAGTCCAGATCAGCGAGGCGGACTTCTCCGCCTTCGGCGCCGGCCGCGTCCCCTTCTCGGGGGGCCGCTTCACCCTGGAGCCCGGCGCCACCTCACGCCCCGACACCCATCAGGTCTCCGAGTGCTGGATGATCGCCCAGGGCTCGGGGACGGTGACCTACGACGGAACCGAACACGCCGTGTCCACCGGCGACTACCTCTTCTTCGAGCCCCAGAAGACCCACTTCGCGCACAACGACGGATCGGAGGTCCTGGCGATCCACACCGTGTGGTGGCTGGAACAGGATTGACTTCCTCCCCCTCGTGAACGGGGGGGTCCTACGGCTCGCGCCGTGGGGTTCTCCGCTTCGTCGCCGACTGCCCGCCCGGAGTACTCCGTTGAGGTCCTACACCAGCTCCACCGACAGACACCGTCAGCCCGACGGCCAGCAGGTTGCGCGCCGCGTTCACGTCCCGGTCGTGCGCCGTCCCGCAGCCGCCGCACGTCCAGACGCGGACGTGCGGCGGCATCCCGCTCCGCACGGCGCCGCAGGTCGAGCACAGCTTGGAGGAGGGGAAGAAGCGGTCGACCGCGATCACTTCCCGCCCATACCAGGCGGCTTTGTTCCGCACCGACAGGTCCTCGATCACGATCGTTTGGTGTTCACGAACGAGTCGAAGCGGCTGAATGGTCGGGTCCTCGACCAGCAGGGACACGTACCAGCGTCCGGCCGCGTCCTGGGAGACGGTCACCGTGGACGGCGACGCCCCCTCGGGCAGCGGACGCGACCACACGATATCCAGCGGCTCCGCCATCTTCGCCAAGGTCAGCCCGCCATCCCGGAACCGGAACGCGGACGCGGTGTACTCCGCCGAACTCCGCGACCGCTTCCGCGACTTGAAACGCGCGCCGGCAGTTGGTGGCGGGTGCCGGTCCGCCCCGACGGCGCACCGGCTCTCCCCGCCCTGCTCCGCAGGAGCTTCGTTTCCTCCTCGGGCTGTAGCCGGGGGTATCCACGAAGGAGTCCCGATGAGCGGCCCCCTCCCCGCCCCGGCCTACGACAGCGCGGTCGTGGGCGCCGGCATCCTCGGCTGTCTGCTCGCCCACCGGCTGGCCGCGACCGGCCGCAGGGTCGCCCTGCTGGACCGCCGCGCGGTCGGCTCCGGGTGCAGCGCCCACGCCGGCGCCATCGCCTCGCCGCTCGCGCGCGGCGAACGGCTGCGCGCCATGTCCGCGCGGAGCCGGAGGTGGTACGAGGAGTACCGACGAAGCGGCCAGCGGGCCCCGATCCGCTCGTTGCCGGTGCTCTTCCTGTGCGCCGAGGGCCGGCAGGCGGCGCTGCGCGAGCGGTGCACCCAGCCGCTGGCCCCGGCGCGCGCCTCGGCGCTCCCCGCGTGGATCGCCAGGCCAGGACCAGGTGTCGTGCTCGGCGGCCCGACCGCGCTGCACGCCCAGGTCACGGATCTGTGCCGGATGTTGAGCACCGGCTCGGGCATCGACGTGTACGAGTGCGCCCCGGTTCGGCGTTGGCACGGCACGCCGGGCGCCTTCGCGGTGGAGCTCTCCGACGGACGCGCCCTGCACACCGGGGAGTTGGCCCTGGCCAAGGGCGCCTGGCTCGCGTCCGTTGACCTGCCGGCCGGCCCGGTCGATCCGCCGCGCACCAAGAAGATCGTCTCGTACACGCTTGCGCTGCCCGCCTCGCCGGCCGACTCGCTGGTCTACCTCCCCGACCACGACGCCTTCCTGTTGCCCCGCCCCGAGCGGGCGCAGTGGTGGCTGAGCATCACCTCCCGGGAGTGGGGCTGCCGGCCCCAGGACGACCCGGCCGCCTCCCCCGAGGATCTTCGGACCGCGCGCGAGGTGCTGAGGACGTACGCGCCCTCGGCGCTTCCCGCGCTGCGCGGAGGCAGCGTGCACTGCGACTCCTACAGTGCCGACGGGGGGCCGCTCGTCGCCGCTCCGCCGGGCCGCCCCGTGGTCGTCCACGGTGGCTCGGGCAGCGGCTTCCGCTACGCGCCGGCCACGGCCGACGCGGTGCTCGACGCGCTCGACGCGCGGCCGGAGCGCGCCTCATGACGCTTCGCCCCGCCTCCCTGACCGAGGCCCCGGTGCTGCGGAGCATCGCGGGGGCCGGTCTGGCCAACCTGCTGGCCTCGGTCGTCCTCGTCGGGCGCAACCTCCTCGACGGCTACTACGCGGCTCGGGTCTCCACCGACGCGCTCGCCTCCTTCACCCTGGTCATCCCCGTCATCCTGCTGCTCATCGGCCTCAGTCAGGGAGTGAGCGTCGCGGCCGGCAACGTGCTCTCCACCCGCACCGGAGCCGGAACGCCGCCGTCCGCCTCCTTCGTCAGGCACGCGGCCCTGGTCGCGCTCGGCGCTGGCTGCGCCATCGCCGCGCTGCTCGCCGTGGTCGCCCCGGCGGCCATGGGCCTGTACCAGGCGACGCCCGACGTGCTCGACCGGGCCGTGACCCTGGCCCTCTGGATCGTCGCCGGCGTGCCGGTGCTCTTCCTCTACGGCGTCTCGACCGCGCTGCTGCGGGCGCTGGGCGACGCCGCCGGCGCGGCGAAGGCAGCGACCACCGGCCTGTTGGGCGGCGTGGCGGCCACCCCGCTGCTGGTGTTCGCCCTGCCGCCCTTTCCCTCCGACCCCCTGATCGGCATCGCCCTCGGGCTCCAGCTCGGCTACGCGACGACCACCGTGCTGGTCGCGCTGCGGCTGCGGCGCCACGGGCTGCTGGGCGGCCGGGTGGAGCGCGCCGCGTTGCGCCGGGACCTGGCGGACTTCGCCCGGCTCGGCGTGCCGGTCACCCTGACCAACCTCGTCACCCTCGGCGCCGCGTTCGTCGTGACGGGAGTGATGGCGAACGCGGGGAAGGAGACCACCGCCGCCTACGGCGTGGTCTCCCGGGTCGACCAGTTCGCGCTGATCGTGGTGAACAGCGTCATCCTCGCGCTCGTTCCGTTCGTCGGGCAGAACTTCGGTGCCGGCCTGCGGGACCGGGTGCGCGCGGGGGTCATGTCGGCGCTGGCCCTGATGCTGGGCTGCTGGGCGCTGCTCGGTACGGTGCTGGCGCTCGCGGCGCCCCGCGTCGCCGAGCTGTTCGACCTGCCGGCGGACGCGGCCCAGATCGCCACCGGCTGGCTGCGGCTGTCAGCCCTGGCGTTCTTCTTCCAGGGCGTCGCGATGACCACCATCGCCCTGCTCCAGGTGCTCGGCAGGCCACGGCTCGCGCTGGCCTGCAACGCCGTGCAGCTCTACGCCCTCCTGCTGCCCTGGCTGCTGTTCCTGGCACGCGACGACGACCCGGCCGTGCTGTACCGGGCGATCGCCGGGTCACAGGTCGTCACCGGCACCGTGTTCCTGCTGGCCGGGTGCTGGCTGGTCCATCGGTGGAGCAGACAGCCGAAGATGTCGGAAGAGTTGGAGACCACGAGTGTCGCAGAGGCCTGAACCGTCCCCAGGGCCCGAGGGCGGACCGCTCTCCGGCATCACGATCGTCGATCTGACCCGCGTGCTGGCCGGCCCGTACTGCACGATGATCCTCGCGGACCACGGCGCCAGGGTGATCAAGGTGGAGCGCCCGCCGAACGGTGACGACGCCCGGAGCTACGGCCCGCACGCCCGTGGCCGCTCCGCCTACTTCGGCTCCGTCAACCGCAACAAGGAGAGCATCGCTCTCGATCTGCGCTCGGCCCAGGACCGGGAGATCTTCGAGCGACTCCTCGGCGAGGCCGACGTCCTCACCGAGAACTTCCGGCCCGGCACCATGGAGCGGCTCGGCTACGGCTGGCCCGAACTGCACCGGCGCTTCCCGTCCCTGGTCTACGGCAGCGTGAGTGGATTCGGCAGGACCGGCAGCCCGCATCGGGACCGTCCCGCCTACGACATGGTGGTGCAGGGCATGTCCGGCATGATGTCGGTGACCGGTCAGCCGGGCGGTCCCCCGACCCGGGTCGGGGTGAGCGTCGGGGATCTGGCCGCTGGGCTCTTCCTGACGATCGGCGTCACGATGTCCCTGCTGCGGCGGGCCCGCACCGGCATCGGCAACCAGGTCGACATCGCCATGCTGGACTGCCAGTTGGCCCTGCTCTAATACTCGATCGGGCGTCACCTGGCGACCGGCGAGGTCCCGGGCCCGGTGGGCACCTACCGCCCGGGGGTGCCGCCGCCGTTCGGCTCCTTCCGCACCCGCGACGGATACCTGGTGATCGCCGCGGGCAACGACAAGCTGTTCGGCGCGCTGTGCACGGCGCTTGACAGGCCCGACCTGGCCCAGGACGAGCGCTTCGTGCGCGGTGAGTCGCGCAAGGACGACGAGGCGGCGTTGCGGCGCGAGATCGAGGCGACCCTCGCCGGCCATACCACCGCGCACTGGTGCGACGTCCTGGGCACGGCCGGTGTCCCGTTCGGCACCGTCAACACGGTCGACGCGATGCTCGCCGACCCGCATGTCGCCGGCCGCTCGATGCTGGTCGAGGCCGGCGAGGGCGCCGCGCTGCCGCAGGCGGTGGGCACCCCGATCAAGTTCTCCGACATTCCGGACCTGACCCGCGTCAGGGCGGCACCCGAACTCGATCAGGACCGGGCACGCATACTGGCGGAGCTCGCCACCCGCGCCGGGGACCACGCGGGTGACGGTTCATGACCGGCACCCCGCTGTGGGCGGAACGGCCCTGGCGTCCCCGCGCCGACACGCCGCCCCGCCGCACCGGAGCGCTCGTCGTGGGAGGTGGCCTCACCGGTCTCGTGGCGGCCGTCGACCTGCTGGACCGGGGCGTGGAGGTCACGGTGCTGGAGGCGCGGGCGGCGGGCGAGGGGGCCTCCGGGCGGGCGTTCGGCTCTATCGCCCTGGGCTGCACCGCGACGCCGGCGGCCCTGGCCGAACGCCACGGCGAGCGGCGGGCGCGCGCGATCTGGCGGGAGTCGTCGGACTCCGCCCGGGCCTTCACCGACTATGTCGCCGAACTGGACGTGGCGGTCGAGCAGCACCGCGCCGGCCACGTCCGGGTGGCGGTACACCGGGGCCAGGAGGCGGACGTCCGCGCGCAGTACCACCTCTGGCGTCGGCTGCTGCCGCACGAGGAGATTCGCCTGGCCGGGCGGGAGGAGTTGGCCGCCGAGTTCCCCGGGGCCGGGTTCCGGCTGGGCGTGCTGGACGAGGGCTCCTCCACGGTGAACCCGTACCGGCTGCTCGGGGAGTTGGTCGCCCGCTTCCAGCGGCGGGGCGGCCGGTTCGTCCCCCACACCCCCGTGGCCCGCGTCCGACGTCGCGGCGGTTCCTTCGCCGTCCGCCACGGGGCCGGCGAGACGACGGCCGACCGGGTGCTGGTGGCCACGGACGGGTACACCGACGGCCTGGTGCCGTGGCTCGGGCGGCGGGTGTATCCGGTGGGCAGCTACATGATCGCCACGGCGCCGCTGCCGTCGGCGCTGCGGTCCGCGTTCAGCCGACGGACCGTCACCACGGCCCACGCGCGCAAGAACTACTTCCGGGTCACCGGCGAGGGTCGCCTGGTCTACGGCGGCCGGCTTGACCTGTCCACGGGAACGCCGCCCGCGCGGATCCGGGCGCGGCTGCGCGCGTCGGTGGTCCGCCGCTTCCCGGCCCTGGCGGATGTCGAGATCACCCACTCCTGGGGCGGCCGGCTCGGCTTCACCTTCGACCAGGTCCCGCATCTGGGGGTCAGCGACGGGATCCACTACGCGGTCGGCTACTGCGGCCGGGGGCTGCCGATGTCGGTCCTGCTCGGGCGGCTGATGGCCCGGCGGGCACTCGGCGAACCGGCCCCCTCGGCCTTCGGCGACGGCCCGTTCCCGCCGCGCTGGCACTATCGCGGAGTTCCGTGGTTCCGTCCGCTGGTCGCGGCGGGACACCGCGCGCGGGATCTGCGGGACCTGGCCCGCCGTAGCGGGGGCTGAGCCGCCACCGCCTTTCCGGGCGGCGGGGCGGCGCCGCTGTCGCGAGCACCGGTCCGGGGGATCGGCGCCGGCCGGCGGTCTGGCGTCGCTGTCCAGGTCCGTCGGCATCCCCTCGCTCTCGGGCGACGAACGGGAGTTGGCCGTCCATCCGCGCGAGTGGTGCCGGCGGCGCGGCATCGAAGCGGGGACCGGCGCGGTGACGCCAACTCGGAACGCCTTGGCGGGAGTCGAGCGGCTGGACCGGTTCCGCCCGTTCCGCGAGGGCCTCGCCGAGCGCCGGGCCAGGAGCTGTCCGGACGTCGACCTGCTCATCGGGGATGTCGCGCGCGCCCTGGGCGCGGGGGTCACTCCAGGACGCCGCGCTCTATCCGGTCGAGGCGGTCCGTGATGTCGGCGAGGCGGGACCGCAACCAGGCGTCCTCGGAGTCGCGTTCCAGCCTGATGCGGCCGAAGGAGACCCCGAAGTAGAGGGCGGAGAGCACGGCCGGGGTCACGGTGTCGGCCACGCCCGAGCGGCGCATCGCCTCGCCGGCGGGACCGGCGTCGAGGATGAGGCCGAGGAGCAGATGGCTGGCGGTGGTGAGATCGGAGCCGTGCTCGGTCGCCTGGTCGGCGCCCCTGGTGAGCGCCGTCCTGGTCCCGGCGGACAGGCCCGGCTGGGAGGCCCCGGCGGGACGTCTGGCCGGCGGCACCGCCGTGGCCTCGGCGCGGTGCGTCGCGGCGGCGTGCTCCAGCGCCTCACCGATGAGCGCGCGCGGGAAGCCGAGCCGCTCGACGGTGGTGAGGGCGACGCTCTCGCCCTCGTCGAGCATCGCCTGGAGCACGTCGGCGGTGTCCACCTCGGCGGACCCCCTGGCCGTGGCGGCCTCGTACGACTGACGCAGGATCAGCGCCACATGGTGGTTGGGCGGGGGTGTCAGGGCGAGGGGTTCGAGCAGGGCGGAGTCGCTCGCCCCCCACTCGGCCGCGGCGCCGACGGTCTCCAGCGCCTGGGTGAGCGCGATCTGGCAGATGCGCGAGATCGGGAGCCTCGCCTCGCGCACGCGGTCGGCCAGGCCGTCGGGCAGATAGACGTTGATCTTGGGCACGGAGGCATCCTGTCACGGACCCGGGGCCGACGGGAGGGGACTTGAAGGGGTTATACCCCTGGGGTTATAGTCCCCCCATGTTCGCGTTGCTGACCGCTCGTCGCGCCGTTGACTACGGCCGTGTCGCCAGCGCGCTGTGTCGCGGTCGCTGACCTTCTCCGGATCTCCTCCTCAGCCGCGCCGCGCCGCGCCCGGGCCCCTCGCCCTGGGCCGCGCCGCGCCGTGGCACCACGAGACAAGGCTGCGACGCGATGACCACAACCCCCTTCTCCCCTGACGGCACCGAACCCTTCGGCGCCGACGAACTGCGGGCCGCCAGGACCGAACTCAGCACGGCGGTCAACCGGCTCTTCGCCAACTCGGTGATGTCCGCCAGCGGGCACGGCAACGTCAGTGTCCGGCTGCCGGGACACGACGACCTGCTCGCGGTCAACGCGGGCGAACTGCTGCGGCCCTGGCCGGCGGACGACCCGAGGGTCGCCGTGCCGGGCCTGCGCACGGTCAACGACGAGGTGGTCGTGGTGAACCTCGACGGCGAGGTGCTGCACGGACTGCCCAGCCCGTCCGTGGCCGCGATCCTGAAGATGCACGTCGGCGTCTACCGGACCCGGCCGGACGTCACCGCCGTCATCCACACCCACTCGCCCCACGCCACCAGTTACGCGCTGGCCTCGGTCGCCCTGCCGGCCAGGTACGAGGCGTTGCTCGTGCACGGCCAGAACGTCGACGTGCCCGTCGCGCCATGGGCCCCGCGGGGCACCCGCGAGGCGGTGGCCGCCATCGCCGACACCTTCCGGGCCCATCCGGAGACCTATGGCGTGCTGCTGGGCAACCACGGCCTGCTCGTCGCCGGTGACACGGCCGTGCACGCGGCGACGCTGGTGACCGCGATCGAGGAGGCGGCCGTCTCCAGCATCGGCGCGCTGCCCCTCGGCGGGCCCGTCCCCTTCCCCGCGTACGCGCGCGACCTCGACCTGCGCCTCCGCTTCTAGGGTCCGCCGGCGGCCCCGGCTCTGGTTCCGCGCCCGGCTCCCCCGGCCGCGCCCCCGTCAACCCCCCGTGAACGCGGGCCCGTTCGCGCCCCCCTTCTTCTCCTCCGACGTCCCCTGACTTCCCCTGTTCTCCCCTGACGTGATCTGGTCTTCCCGGAAAGTGAGCACCGCCATGTCCCCTGCCGCCCCCTCCCGAAGCCGTCCCCGGCACCTTCGGCGCCGTCTGGTCGCGGCGACCACCGCTCTCCTGCTCGGCGGTGTGCTGGTCGCCTGCGGAGACGACGCGTCCTCGACCGACGAGGCCGGCCCGGACGAGGACGGTCTCACCACCATCACGCTCGCCTCGGCTCCGCTCGGCCACCTCGCCCCGATCCACCTGGCCCAGGAGCACGGCATCTTCGCCGAGCACGGGCTGAACGTCGAGGTGGACACCGAGAACTCCGAGCTCACCTCGGTCCCCTCCGTGCTGGCCGACCGGGTGGACTTCGCCACCGGCGACCTCACCACGCTGATCGTCGCCCGCTCCAAGGGACTTGACGTCAAGGCCGTCGTGCCCGCCTCGGCCTCGACCGGCGTGCCCGGCGAGGACTACGGCGCGCTGGTCGTCGACGGCGACTCCGGCATCACCCGGCCCAGCCAGCTGGAGGGCAGGACGGTGTCCGTCAACATCCTCACCAACATCGCCGCCGCCGCGGCACGCGAGGCCGTCGCCGCCGACGGCGGCGACCCCGAGGCGGTGGAACTGGTCGAACTGCCCTTCCCGCAGGTGCCAGCCGCCATCAGCACCGGGCGGGTCGACGGGGCCTGGGTGGTCGAGCCGTTCCTCTCCGCGGCCCAGGCCGAGGGCGCCGTGCCCATCGGCTGGGGCTTCACCGACCTGGCCGAGGACCTCACCGTCTCCTCCTGGTACACCTCCGGGACGTTCGCCGAGCAGAATCCGGAGACCGTCGAGGCGTTCCGCGACGCCGTGCGCGAGGCGTACGCCTACGCCCGCGACAACGAGGACGAGGTCCGCGAGATCATCCCCACGTTCACCGACATCAGCCCCGAGGTGGCCGAGTCGATCACCATCACCGGGTGGCGCGACGAGGTCAGCCGCGCGGCGGCGGAGAAGCTCGTCGGCTACGCGCTGCGGGACGGACTCATCACCGAGGAGCCCGATCTCGACGAGCTGATCCTGCCGTGAGCGCCGGCCCCGGGACGGTCCGGTGGCCCCGGCACGACAATCGTCTCCTCGGACCCGTCGGGCTGGTGGGCACCGCCATCCTGTACGAGGTGGTGGCCAGGGTGTTCTTCGACCCCCGGCACGTTCCCCCGCTGAGCGACACCCTGCCGGAGGCCGTCGGCCTGCTGGGCGACCCGGTGTTCTGGACGGCTACCTGGCGCACCCTGCTCGCGGCCGGCACCGGCGTCGGGATCGCGGCCGTGGCCGGGATCGGTCTGGGCTTCGGCATCGGCTCCGTGCCCCGGCTGCTGCGGGTCGTGTCCTCCACGCTGGACTTCCTGCGGCCCATCCCCTCGATCGTGCTGATCCCCGCGCTCGTCTTCCTGCTGGACATCACCCAGATCACCGTGCTGCTCGTCGCGGTCTCCTGCTTCTGGATCGTGGTGTTCCAGGTGCTCTACGGGGTGCGCGACGTGGACCCCGTCGCCATGGAGACCGCCCGCTGCTTCCGGATGGGCCGGCTGGCCAGGACCGTCCACGTCACCTGGCCGACGGTCCTGCCCTACCTCGGCACGGCGCTGCGCCTGGTAGTCTCCGTGGCCCTCGCGCTCGCCCTCACCGGGGGGCTGGTGATGGGCGCGGCCGGCCTGGGCGAGCTGATCTGGCGCAGCCAGGAGGCCGGCGACGTCACCGGGATGTACGCCCTGGTGCTGCTGACCGGTGGCCTCGGCGTCGGCCTCGACCTGTTGGCGCGGCTGGCCGAACGACGGCTGCTGCACTGGCATGTCGCCACCCGGCCGGAGGCCGCCCGATGAGCGGCCGGGGCCGGACGGCGCTGCGGGGCCTGGCCGCGCTGGGCGCCGCGCTCGGCCTGCCGCTGGCGCTACTGGCGCTGTGGTGGGTCGCCAGCGAGGACAGCACCCATGTCTATCTGCCGCCGCTGCGCGACATCCTGGAGGCGTTCGGCCGGGTCTGGTTCTCGGAGACGTTCGTCGGCGATGTCGTCCCGAGCCTGCGGCGGTTGGGCATCGGCCTGGGCATCGCGTTCGTGCTCGGCGTCACCGGCGGCTACCTGCTGGGGCGTTCGCCGCTGCTGCGGGGGTTGGCGAGCCCCGCGCTCGCCTACGCGCGGGCGCTGCCGCCCCCGGTGATCATCCCCGTGCTGCTGGTGGCCGTCGGCATCGGCGAGACCACGAAGATCGTCGTGATCGCCCTCGGCGCGCTCTGGCCGATCCTGCTCAACACCTGCGACGGCGTCCGCGATGTCGACGAGGTGGCCCGGGAGACGGCGGCGGCCTACCGGCTGACGGGCTGGACGAGGCGCCGGCTGGTGCTGCGGGCCGCCAGCCCCCGCGTCTTCGCCGGCCTGCGGCAGGCGCTCGGCCTCGCGATCATCCTCATGGTGGTCAGCGAGATGCTGATGAGCACCGACGGTCTCGGCTTCACCATCGTGCAGTTCCAACGGTCGTTCGCCCTGCCGGAGATGTGGAGCGGCGTCCTGCTGCTCGGCGTTCTCGGCTTTGTCCTCGCCAAGCTCCTGGAGCTGGTCGAGCGGCACGCGCTGCGCTGGCACAGGGGGATGACCGGACGTCAGGAGAGCTCGACATGACCGACCAGACCACCACCACGGACACCACCGACATCGCCGACACCGCCGACCTGGCGGGGGGCGAGGGCGCGCTGCTGCGGGTCGTCGGCCTCGGCCGGACCTACCGGGCCAGGGAGCGCACCGTGGAGGCGCTGGCCGGGATCGATCTGGCGGTGCGCGAGGGCGAGTTCGTCTCCGTCGTCGGCGCCTCGGGCGGCGGCAAGACCACCCTGCTGAAGATCGTCGCCGGGCTGCTGGCGCCCACCGCGGGTGAGGTGGTCATCGACGGCCGCCCGGTCGACGGGCCGCCCGAGGAGATGGGCGTCGTCTTCCAGGAGTACGGCCGCAGCCTCTTCGCCTGGAAGACCGTCAGGGCCAATGTGGAGCTTCCCCTGCGGCAGCGGCGGCTGTCCAGGGCGGAACGCCGGGAACGGGTGACCGAGGCGCTGGACGCCGTCGGCCTGGCCGACACCGGGGACGCCTACCCGTGGCAGCTGTCCGGGGGGATGCAGCAACGGGTGGCCATCGCACGGGCGTTGGCCGTCCGGCCCCGGCTGCTGCTGATGGACGAGCCGTTCTCCGCGGTCGACGCCCAGACCAGGGGCGATCTGGAGGACCTGCTGGCCGGCCTGTGGCGGCGCTACGCCTTCACCGTGCTGTTCGTCACCCACGACATCGACGAGGCGGTCTACCTCGGCCAGCGGGTGGTGGTCCTCGGCCGGGCCCCCGCCGGGATCGAGGCCGAGATCGCCGTCGACCTGCCGGGCCCCCGCGACCAGCTGACCACCCGCTCCGACCCCCGGTTCGCCGAGCTGCGGGCCCGGGTGTACGAACGCATCCGCCGCTCCCGGCCGCCGGGCGGCCCCCACGAGAACCGACAGGAGAACGCGCGCTCATGAACACACCCGCTGACAGGACGGCCGGCACGGGACCGCGTTGGGTGGACACGGGCGGGGGCACCGGGCCGCTGTGGTCCTTCCCCGTGGGCGACATCCGGGTCCACCCCATCCGGGAGGTGGACTACCTGCCGCTGCCGACGGACTTCTTCCCCCAGCTGGAGACCGAGTCCTGGACGGAGGGCGCCTTCTACACCCGGGAGCCCTTCACCCGCGACGGCCGCATCGTCCTCAACCAGGAGGCGCACCTGCTGGTGACCGCCGACCGGCGCATCCTCATCGACGCCGGGGGCGGAAACGGCAAGCGGCGCAACGGCGGGGTCTTCGACCGTGCCGACCGCCCGTTCCTCGAACAGTTCGCCCGCGCCGGCGTGGCGCTCGACGAGGTCGACACCGTGGTCTTCACCCATCTCCACGTCGACCATGTCGGCTTCGCGACCAGCGCCGACGGCGCCGGCGGCTGGCGTCCGACCTTCCCCAACGCCCGCTATCTGCTGGCGGAGGAGGAGTTCGCCTGGTGGACGGGGACCGAGGGCACCCGTCAGCTGGAGCGCACCGGCGACTACCTGGCCGACAGCATCCTGCCGCTGCGCGCCGCCGGAGTGCTGGACCTGGTGCCGGCCGACCACGAGGTCGCGCCGGGCATCCGGTTGGTGCCGGCGTTCGGTCACACCCCGGGCAACGTCTATGTCGAGGTGACCTCGGCCGGCACCAGGGCCCTGTTCGCCGGCGACATGCTGCACCACGGCGTGCAGTTGGAGCGGCCGGAGTGGAACATCCGCTACTGCGTGCTGCCAGGCGACTCGGCCGCGCAGCGGCGCGCGCTGCTGGAACGGGTGGCCGACAGCGGCGACCTGCTGGTCCCGACGCACTTCCCCTTCCCGTCGGCCGGCCATGTCAGCAGGGCCGGACGCGGGTTCACCTACTCCTTCATCGACGTCTGACGCGGGTGAAGGAGCCCGTGCGCCGCTACCTGGCCGACTTCCACACCCACCACGCGAACCCCCGGCTGCCGGCGCTGCCCCCGTCCCACTCCGCGGCCTCGCTGGCCAAGCGGTGGGACGGACTCGCCCGCCGCATCGCCGATCTCGACGATCTGCTCGCCGAGACCGGCCGCCACGACATCGACCTGAGGGTGCTGAGCGCGCCCCCCTCGCTGGTGACCCCCGCGGGGCGTCGGACCACCCCGGCCGAACTGCGGCTGCTCAACGACCATCTGGCGGCGGTCGCCGCCGAGGTGCCGGAGCGGGTGACCGGGCTGGCCACCGTCGACGCGTTCGCCGGCGACTCGGCCGCCGACGAGGTGGTGCGCGCCGTCCGCGATCTCGGGTTGCCCGGCATCGTCGTCGACTGCGCGACCGAGAGCCAGTTGCTCGGCGCGCCCGCCGCCCGCCCCACCCTGGAGGCAGCGGCCGAGTTGGGCGTGCCCGTCCTCGTCCACCCGGTCAGCACCAGGACGCTGTCGCTGCCCCTGGCCGGGCTCGGCAGGTTCGGCACCTCGCTGGCGCGCGGCACGGCCAACGCCGCGGCCCTGCTGTCCCTGCTGACCGACGGCGTGCTGACCGAACTCCCCGGCCTGCACGTGGTCTTCCCCATGCTCGGCATCGCCGGGCTCGCCCTGGCCGCCGCCGCCGACGAGGGCGAGATCCTCACCTCCGGCGCACCCGGGCGGGACCGCGCCCATGTCTATCTGGACACCATGGGCTTCGCCCCGGCCTCGATCCGCTTCGCGACCGAGGTCCTGGGCGCCGACCACGTCCTGATGGGCAGCGACTGGCCGATCGGCGCCAGGTCGGCCAGCAGGGAACGGGTGGAGGCGGCGCTGGGCGCCGCCGGCCTCACCGCGGCCCAGTCCGATCTGGTCGCCGGCGGCAACGCCGTGCGCCTGCTTGGCCGTTGACCGCCACCGGCCAGCGCGCGGCCAGCGCTACAGGGTGCCCCTCGCCCAGAAGGGGCAGGACTCGTCGTCCGGCATCTCGTGGCACGGTTGGAAGGCCGGGACCTCCTCGTCGAGGGGGAGCCCGGCGACCACCGGGCTGGCCAGCCAGTACTGTTCGGGCCGGTCGGGGGCGGCCTCGGCGAAGAACGGCTGGTCGCCGTCGCGCAGGATCATCTCGTCGCTGTCGCCCCCCGCGTCCCGATACCGGGCGCGCAGCTCCCACGCGCACGACTGGTCGCGCACCAGGGCCTCGACGCGCAGGCCGCCCGGCTCAAGACCGCCGCCGACGTCGACGCGCCGACGGCTGAAGTACGGCTGGCCCTGGTCGGGCCCGTCGTCGAAGATGAACAGCGTGGGATCGGCTGCCTCCAGGTCGACGACCACGCCCGGGTAGAACGCCTCGCCCTGCGGGGGCACGTCCACGACGGTCCTCCCGGTCGGCGCGTGGCACGAGATGTTCACCGGGGTCATGTCCACGATGCTCAGCTGGGAGGATCGCTCCGACAGCAGCGTCATGGTGAACGTGGTTCCGTCGGCCGGGCCGCGCGGGTCGGATTGGCCGGGCGGCAGCGGGATCGTGGCCACGGGGTAGCGGATCAGCCGGCCGCCCAGGGGGCGAAGGTACTCCCAGACCTCGTCGTACGGCGTCGCCTGGAGCGTCGCCTGTTCCTCCGGAGTCAGGGGCCGGTCCAGAACGACCTTGAACTCGTAGGGCACGGATGTGTCATAGGCGATGGAGTGGGTGAAGGGCTCCTTCTCCTGGTCCAGCCGCCGCTCGGCCTCCTTCTCGGTGCCGATACGGGAGCCGGTGCTCCAGCGTTCGAACCAGAGGATCACCGCGAGGCCGCCCAGGCCGGCCAGGAGCCCCAGCGCGACGACGATCGCCAGGGCGGCGCGCCGGGTGCGCCGGGACGCCCCCCGCCCCTCCGGCAAGTACCGGTCGCCCAGCACATCCCGGATCGACCGCTCGCCCGGCGGTGGTGGGGGACGCGACGGTGGCGGCGGTAAGGGAGGTGAACCCACAAGGAACTCTCAGCCTTCTGCGTCGGGTTGGAGGGCCACGCTCGGTAGTCCGTCGAACTCGAATGGCCCCTCAAGGGTATCGCCGACGCCGGCCCGGGTCCCGGTCCGATGGCCGGGGTTCAGGACTCCGCGTCGACCACCAGGAGGCCGCCCGGGATGCCCGCCTTGTCCGGGGTGTAGTAGTCCCGGATGGCGACCTCACAGGTGGCGGCGGAGATCCGGTCGTCGGCCGAGGGGCCGAAGGCTTCGAAGAGCGCGTCGATCCCGCTCCGCTCGAAGCCGATCGCGGTCATCAGCACCACGAACTCGCCGCGCCCGACGAGCCCTTGGCCCTCCGGATCGCCCAGCACGCTCAGCGCCCTGGCGAACTCGCCGACCGTCTCGTCGAACCGCTCGGGGGAGAGCTTACTGTGGGCCATGCGGCAGGGCATGGCAGGAAAGAACGAAGCGCCGGCCCACACCCGAGAGCCCAGGACCACCGCCCGACAACTATGAGACGCGGCGGGGGTGTTGGGCAGGAGACAGCGCGGGCTCTCATCCGAATGAGGGATCCGACACCACAGGAGCGTGAGAGAGATGACCGGCCCGACAGAGGGCTCTCGGTTCTTCCAGGACCCCTATCCCGTCTATGCCGCGCTGCGCGCCGAAGCCTCCGTGCGGGCGCGTCCCACCCGTTCGCAAGAGGGGCAGCGCTACCTCGTGCTCGGCTACGACGAGGCCCGGCAGGCCCTGGCCGACCCCCGGCTGTCCAAGGATCCGGCGCCCTTCTTCGCCGACCAGCCGCCCCGCGACATCCACCCGGCCGTCTCCCGCAGCATGCTGGCCACCGACCCACCCGCCCACACCCGGCTGCGCAGACTGGTGACCAAGGCGTTCACCACCGGAGCCGTCACCCGACTGCTGCCCCGCATCACGGAGTTGACCCACGAACTGCTGGACCGCTGGCCGCTCGACGGCGACGTCGACTTCGTCGCGAGCCTGGCCACCCCGCTCCCCGTGACCGTGATCTGCGAACTCCTCGGCGTACCACCCGCCGACCGACCCACCCTCCAACGGTGGTCGGGCGACCTCTTCGCCGCCGGCGACCCCGACCGCCACGACGCGGCCTCCCACCAGGTCGCCGACTATATGGCCGACCTCATCGCCACCAAACGCAACCACCCGGGCGACGACCTCCTCGACCACCTGATCGCCATCCGGGACCACGGCGACCACCTGAACGAGGACGAACTCGTCTCCCTCGCCGTCCTGTTGCTCATCGCCGGACACGAGACCACCACCAACTTCCTGGGCAACGCCCTCCTCGCCCTCCTCCAACACCCCCCAGCGCTCGCCCACCTGCGCGACCACCCCGACCAGATCACCCACGCCCTCGACGAACTCCTCCGCTACGACGGCCCCATCAACACCGCGACCTTCCGCCACGCCACCCAGGACATCCCCCTCGGCGACACCACCATCCCCGCCGGCACCGCCGTGCTCGTCTCCCCCGCAGCCGCCAACCACGACCCCCAGCGCTTCCCCCACCCCGACCAACTCGACCTCACCCGCGACCCCACCGGCCACCTCGCCTTCGGCCACGGCATCCACCGCTGCCTCGGCGCCCCCCTCGCCAAAGCCGAAGCAACCATCGCCCTGACCGCGACGCTCACCCGCTTCCCCCACCTCCGCCTCGCCGTCCCACCCGACCAACTCCAGTGGCGCCACACCCGCCTCACCCGCGGCCTCACCACCCTCCCCCTCCACACCTGAACACCAGGCGAGCTCCGTGGGCGGCCCGCCCGACGGCGTCACCCGGCCGAACACATCGCGCGGTCGGCCCCGACGCGGCCCCGCGTCGCCGGTTCCGTCGGCTCAGCCCGGTGTGTCCAGCAGGGTGGTGAGGTAGGTGTCCAGCCGCCGCTCGACGGCCTGGTTCGTCAGGTCCGCTCTCCCCGCCTCCCGCCATGGGCGCGCCACCAGCCGCACCTCCTCCGAGAAGGCCAGCACGTCCCGCACGCGCCAGTAGAGGCGTTCGCTCGCGGACGCGGCCAGCGTCCCGCCGGCCTCCTCGTAGGCCTCGGCGAACCGCGGGCCCCATGCCGGGCCGTGCAGCAGCGCGAGGTTGGTGGAGCAGTGCGCCACATCGAGGTCGGCCGGGCCCCAGGAGGCCCCTGCCCAGTCGACGACGCCGGTGATCCGGGTGTCAGCCGGCGTCGCGGGCGGCACGTCGAAGAGCACGTTGCCCGGCTGGAAGTCCCGGTGCAGGAAGCGTCCTTGGTAGGGCGGCGCCGGCTCGCGGATCATGTCGATCGCCATGGCCCACGCCGCGGCGTCGGCGCCCTTCGGGACCACGACGGTGTCGGCGGTCGTCAACGCCTCATAGGTTCGGGGCCGGTTGGCGGGGCGCACCGCGTGGATCGCCACGAGTTGACGGGCCAGCAGCGGAACGCGCGTCGCCAGTCCCTCGTCCTCGACGGCCGTCCGGCCGGCCAGACGGGTCATCAGGAGCGACGGGTACTCGCACCGCGCTGCGGTCGGGTCAACCGCGACCAGGCAGGGCGCCGGCACGTCTGTGCCCTTGAGCAGGGCCAGGGCGCCGGCCTCCCTGTGCAGCGCGTCCTCGGCGCGCGCCAGGTGGAACGGGTCGACGAAGCTCCGCAGCACCAGGTCACGGTGGCCGCCGTCCGGTGTGCGGATGGTCAGCCGCCGCATCTCGGCGGTGACGCCCCCGTGCAACGCCTCGGCTCCGACGATCCGTTCGCCGGCGGCCAGGTGTCGGCTAGCCCAGGTCAGTGTCAACGGGCGGACGGCCGCCGCCTCATCGTGGTCGGTCACCGTGCCACCTCAGCATCAGGACGGCGGCACCCGCAATCGCTTTCGTGGGCCGCGACGGCCGTCAGCCCGACAGCGGGGTGCCCTCGGGCACGGCGATCCCGAACCGCTCGTCCAGGACGAGGCGCACCTCCGCCTCGTCCGCCAGCTCCCGCACGGAGACCGTTCCGTCGGCCCCGGTCTCGACCAGCTGGCGGCCGTCGACGGCGAGGTGGTGGTCGGCCAACGTCCGTTGCGCGTAGAGGCGTTGGGCGAAGGGGGAACGCGGATGGGTAGCCACGTACCAGTTCTGCGTCACCATGTGCACCGGTTCGAAGGGCTCCAGGGTGAACCCGACCTGGGGCTGCCAGGAGTCGCCGGTCCGTGCCTCAAGCTGCCACAGGGGCAGCGGTCCAGGGCGCGGGGCGTGCACCAGGCGATGGAGCCGCCGGTCGGTCCTGAACTCCACATCGGCCACCAGCGGCACCGGCTCCAGGAGTCCGCCAGCGGCCCCGAAGCCGACATCGGCGAGATGGTGCTCGGGGTCCCCCGGGACCCCGACCAGCAGGAGCTGGTGCGAACGTGGCCGGCTGGTCAACTCCTCGGCTCCCAGCGCCACCCACCCGGTCAGCAGGGTCACCTCGAAGCCCAGCGCCTCCAGCGCAGCGGCGAGCAGGGTGTTCTGCTCGAAGCAGTAGCCGCCGCGCCGCCCGTGCACCAGCTTGGCCACCAGGTCGTCGACCTCAAGCGAGGGCGCGGTGCCGCGCAGGGCGTCGAGGTTCTCGAAGGGGATGGAGAGGAGATGGGCGCGGTGCACGCCGCGCAGGGTCGCCAGGTCGGCGGCCGGCTCGGCCCGCCAGCCGATGCGGTGCAGATAGGCCGTGATATCGAAATCGAACTGCTTTTCGTAGGACACGAGTTGACGGTAGTCAGCCGCCCGGTGCCCGGTCACCGGCCGCGAGGCCGAGACCACCTGGGCAGTTGGCCCTACGTCCCGAGGGCCCCCGCCCCTCGGCCGGGACGTGCCGGCCGGGGCGTAGTGCGTGGGCACCAGGGGAGGTGAGCGGCTGGTCCCGGCGCACCAGGGGAAGACGGCGACGGGGGACGATGCCGGGCGGGGCGCCGGAAGGGAGTGTGGGAGACGCGTGGATCCCACGCGTCTCCCTTTCCTAGTGGTGTCTGGAGTGATCACGGGTGGCGACTTTCCTTTATCTGATCGCACGGTGGGCCTTTCGGCGGCGCCGGCTCGTGGGTGGCCTGTGGCTGGGGGCCGTGGTGCTGGCCGTCGCCGCCGCGGCCGTCGCGCCGGCCGGGGAGGAAGAGGCCCTGGCCATGCCGGGCACCGAATCACAGCGGGCGTTCGACCTGCTGGACGAGCGTTTCCCTCAGGGCAACGCCCAGGGCGCCGAGGCCCGTCTGGTGTTCCAGGCCCCGGACGGCCAGCGGGTGACGGACGGGGAGTACCGGGCGGCCGTCGAGGACACGCTCGGCTCGCTGGAAGGGGGCGATCAGGTCGCTTCGGCCACCGACCCCTATGAGACCGGCGCGGTCAGCGAGGACGGCGCCATCGCCTACTCCACGATCGCCTACAGCGCGAGCACCGTCGACCTGAGCGAGCCGACGAAGCACGCGCTGGAGGAGGCCGCCGACCAGGCCAGGGGCGCGGGGCTGACCGTGGAGATCGGCGGCTCGGCCCTGGACTCCCAGGAGGAGCCGGGCGGTACGACGGAGATCATCGGCGTGGCGGTGGCCGCGGTGGTGCTGGTCGTCGCCCTCGGGTCGCTGGTGGCCGCCGGTCTCTCGCTGCTGACCGCCTTCGTGGGGGTGGCCATCGCCTTTGGTCTGGTCACCGCGCTGGCCGTTCCGCTGGGCCTGACGTCCACCGTCGCCATCCTGGCGCTGATGCTGGGGCTCGCGGTGGGCATCGACTACGCGCTCTTCATCACCTCCCGCTTCCGGGACGAGCGCGCCAAGGGCTGGGAACCGGAGGAGGCCGCGGGCCGGGCCGTCGGCACGGCCGGATCCGCTGTCGTCTTCGCCGGTGCGACCGTCTTCATCGCCCTGGTCGGGCTCAGCGTCGTCGGAATCCCCGAGCTCACCAAGATGGGCCTGGGCGGCGCGGGCGCCGTGGCCCTCGCGGTGCTTGTCGCGCTGACCCTGGTCCCGGCGCTGTTCGGCTTCTTCGGCCGGCGGGTGCTCTCCCGCACCGCCCGCGGGGCCGGCGAGGCCGGGCGAGCCGGCGAGGAGGGCAGCGCGGACGGGACCGGCCGGCCGGGGCTCGGCACCCGCTGGGCGCGGTTCGTGCTGCGCCGCCCGGTGGCCGTGCTGACGACCGCCGTGCTCGGCCTCGGCGCCGTCGCCCTGCCGGTGCTGAGCCTCGAACTCGGGCTGCCCGGAGACGAGTCCAAGTCGGTGGAGACCACCGAGCGCCGCGCCTACGATCTGCTGTCGGAGGGCTTCGGCCCCGGCTTCAACGGCCCGCTGACCGTGGTCGTGGACACCGCGGGGTCCGGGGACGCCCGGGCGACCACGGATCTGGTCGTCGAGACCGTGCGGGGCGTGGACGGGGTCGCCTCGGTCGGCGATCCGGTGCTCGACGAGGCCGGGGACACGGCCGTCCTCACCGTCGTCCCCGAGACCGCGCCGAGCAGCGGCGAGACCAAGGACCTGGTGCAGGCGATCAGGGGCGCGGCCTCCGACGTGGAGGCCGACACGGGCGCCGGCGTCCTGGTGACCGGCGCCACCGCGATGAACATCGACATCTCCGACGCCATGTCCGACGCCCTCATCCCCTATCTGACCGTGGTCATCGGCCTCGCGGTGCTCCTGCTGACGGTGGTGTTCCGCTCGGTCCTGGTCCCGGTCAAGGCCGCGCTCGGCTTCCTGCTGTCGGTGGGTGCCGCCTTCGGCGTCCTGGTCGCCGTCTTCCAGTGGGGCTGGGCGGCGGACCTGATCGGCATCGAGCAGACCGGTCCTGTCATGTCGCTGATGCCGATCCTGGTCATCGGGATCGTCTTCGGCCTCGCCATGGACTACGAGGTCTTCCTCCTCACCCGGATGCGGGAGGCCCACGTCCATGGCGCGTCGCCCGAGGAGGCGATCGTCAACGGGTTCCGGCACAGCGGACGCGTGGTGGCCGCGGCGGCGATCATCATGATCAGTGTGTTCGCCGGATTCATCGGGATGAACAGCCCGACCATCCAGACGATGGGCGTCGGCCTGGCCGCCGCCGTCGCCTTCGACGCCTTCGTGGTCCGGATGGCGATCGTCCCCGCCGTCCTGGCCCTGCTCGGCCACCGGGCGTGGTGGCTGCCCCGTATCCTGAGCCGTGTGCTGCCGAGGGTCGATATCGAGGGCGAGAAGCTGAGCGGGCGTCACGCGACCGCCACGGCCGAGCCGGCCGAGCCGGGGCCGGCCGCCCCGGGGGCCGCCGTGGCGCCGCTCCCCGTCCGGCACCGGCGCTGAGCCGGCCATGACGAACACCGGTGGCTCCCTCCCGCCGTCCCCCGGCACCGGGTGGCGGGAGGGGGTGATCATCGGGACGGCGTTCGCGTTCTGCCTGCTCGGCGGCGTGGTGCGGAGCGACGACACGTTCTCGGCGCCGACCGCCAGCGCCTACTTCGTCGCCGTGGCGTCCTGTGGCGTGCTGCCGTGGCGGCACCGGGCGCCGCTGGCCGCCCTGGTGACCACGGTCGCGGTCGGTGTGCTGGCGCCGTTCCTCGACCTCCTGCTGAGCCCGCTGATCATCGCCGCGGTCCTGGTCGCCGCCTACTCGTACGCCTTCACCGCGCGCACCGAGTGGCACGTGTGGGGTGTGCTGTCGGTCTGTGCGGCGGCGCTGGTCGCCTCCACCCCGTTGTTCGGGGAGCTCTCGTGGCAGGACGCGAGCAGGGTGGGATCGACGGCGCTGTTCCCGTTGGTGGCCGGCCTCCTGGGGCGCTCGGTGCGGAACCGGAGGGCCTATCTGGCGGCCGTCGAGGAGCGGGCCACGCGGGCCGAGCGGAGCAGGGAGAGCGAGGCGCGGCGGCGGGTGGCCGAGGAACGGCTGCGCATCGCCAGGGAGTTGCACGATCTGGTGGCCCATCAGATCACCCTGGCCAACGCGCAGGCCAGCGTCGCGGCCCATCTCTTCGACACCCGCCCCGAGCAGACCCGCGAGAGCCTCGACGACCTTGTGGAGACGACGAGCAACGCGCTCGACGAGCTGCGGGCCACGGTCGGCCTGCTGCGTCAGTCGGGGGACTCGGCCGCGCCCGCCGAACCGGCGCCGGGGCTCTCCCGGCTTCCCACCCTGCTGGAGTCCTTCCGCCGCGCGGGTCTCGATGTGTCGGTGCGCCAGGAGGGCACGGCCAGGCAGCTGCCGCCGGGCGTGGATCTGACCGCGTACCGCATCGTCCAGGAGGCCCTGACCAATGTGACCAAGCACGCCGGTACCGGCAGCGCCCGGGTGCGCCTCGACTGGAGCCGCGACCGGCTGACCGTCAGCGTCGCCGACGACGGCGGGGGCGAGGCCGCGCCGACGGCGCCCGACCGTCCGCCCGGCTACGGCCTGATCGGGATGCGGGAACGTGCCACCGCGGTCGGCGGACAGCTCTCCGCCGGCAGCCGTCCGGAGGGCGGCTTCCTGGTCTCCACCCAGCTGCCCCTCCCACCCGCCAGGGACACGCCGCGCAGGGCCGACGGACGGATGGACGACGGAGAGGACGGGGCGGCGCGATGACGCTCAGGGTGCTGCTCGCCGACGATCAGGCGCTGCTGCGCGGGGCCTTCCGGATGCTGCTCGACAGCGCCGACGACATCACCGTGGTCGGCGAGGCCGCCGACGGCCGCGAGGCGGTGCGGCTCACCAGGGAGCTGCGCCCCGATGTGGTGATCATGGACATCCGGATGCCCGAGGTGGACGGTCTCACCGCGACGTCGGAGATCTGCGCGGACCCGGAGCTGCGCGGCAGCCGCATCCTGATCCTCACCACCTACGAGACCGACGAGTACGTCGCCCAGGCGCTGCGCGCCGGGGCCGGCGGCTTCATCGGCAAGGGCATCGGGGCCGATGACCTGCTGGCCGCCGTGCGGACCATCGCCGACGGCGACACGCTCCTCTCCCCGGCGGCGACCCGTTCCCTGGTCGCCCGTTTCCTGGCCACGCCGGACACCGCGCCGCCGCTCCACTCCGAACGGCTCGCCCTGCTCACCCCGCGCGAACGCGAGATGGTGGCCCTGGTCGCGACGGGCCTGTCCAACCAGGAGATCGCCGAGAGGATGTTCCTCAGCCCGTTCACCGTCCGCGCCCATGTGCAGCGCGCCATGACGAAGCTGGAGGCCCGCGACCGGGCGCAGCTCGTCGTCATCGCCTACCGGACGGGGCTGGCGCGTATCGCCCCCGACGAGGGCACCGACCGCCTGCCGTAGGCCCTGGCCCGGGGAAGCCGCCTGCCCCGACGGGGAGTTGCCAGGGCCACCGGGCAAGGGTGCTCCGGTTGTTGACGCCGGCGTTGGGGGACACGCCCCGCAGTTGGCTCGTTACGGGCGATATTCGCTTGGTTTACCCCCTTGACCCGCTTCGGGGTCAGGTGCAGCCTTACCCGCCCCAAAAGACGGAACGCCTGTTCCGTTTAACGGAACAGCGCTTTGTGCGTGAAGTCGCGGGAGAGGACCACGATGGGAACACCGGCCAGGGCACGCCTTTACCGACTGTTGATCTTTCCGCTGGCCGCGCTGGTCACCGCCGGCTGCGGGGGCCCGGCCACCGGCGGGGACCAGGACGAGGGCGGGTTGACCACCGTCCGGTTCGGTTCGGTCGGCGGCCTGACCGACGCGGGGCTCTATCTGGCGGACGAGCGGGGCTATTTCGAGGAAGCCGGCATCGAGGTCACCTTCGAGCGGATGGACAGCGGGCCCGCGCTCACCAACGCCATCGCCACCGGACAGCTGGACGCGGCGGGCATCTCGGTGACCCCGGGGCTCTACAGCGCCTTCACCCAGAACATCGACATGCAGATCGTGGGCGACAAACAGAGCCTGCGCGAGGGGTTCTCCGCCACCCGGCTGGTGGCCAGCCCCGAACTGGTCGGCGGGAGCGCCGCGGAGTCGCTGGAGAACCTCAGGGGCCGCACCATCGCCGTCTCCGCCACCGCGTCCGGCGCCTATCTGCTCCTCAACGACCTGCTGGCGGCGCACGGGATGACCCTGGAGGACGTGGAGGTCACCGAGCTGTCCTACGCCAACATGTCGGGCGCCCTGGCCAGCGGCGCCATCGACGGAGCGGTGATGCTGGAGCCGTTCCTCGCCCAGGCGTTGGACTCGGGTGACGCCGAGCTGGCCTCCGATCTGCTGGAGGTGGTGCCGGCCGAGGGCATCACCCTGGTGCCGCTGGTCTACGGCCAGGACTTCATCGACGACGCCGAGACGGCACAGGGCTTCATGGACGCCTACGTGCGCGGGGTGCGTGACTACAACGAGGCCTTCGGCCAGGCCGAGGTGCCCAGGGACGTGATCGAGCTGATCGCCGAACGGGCCGACGTCCCGGCGGAGTTGGTGAGCGAGGCGGCGCCCGGCGGGCTCCACCCCGACCAGCAGGTCAACGTGGACTACCTCTCCCATCTCCAGGACTTCTTCGTCGAGCAGGACCTGCTGAGGGAACCCATCGACGTCGCCAACATGGTGGACGGCAGCTTCGCCGAGGCGGCCGTCGCCGCCCTGGGGGAGTCGTGACCGCCGACGCGTCCGTCCGGTTGGTCGCGCTGCACCCGGTGGGCCTCGACTCCCGGGTCTGGGAGCTGGTGCCGGGGCTCGGCCGCCTGGCCTCGGGGCGGGCGGGGACTTCCCCCTCCTGCACGGCGCTGGATCTGCGGGGCCATGGCTCGGGCCCCCTGGCCGACGGCCCTCCGGAGCTGGAGCGGCTGGCGGACGACGTGGCCCGGACGCTGGCCGCCTGGCCGACCGGCCCCCGCACCGTGCTGGTGGGCCTCTCGCTCGGGGGGATGGTCGCCCAACTCACCGCCGCCAGGCATCCGGAGCTGGTGGCAGGACTGGTGCTGGCGGACACGGTGGCCTGGGCCTCGCCGCCGCTGCGGCGGGCGGTCGAGGCGCGCGCCGAGCGCACCCTGGCCGGCGGGCTCGCTGCGGTGGTCGACGAGACGGAGGAACGCTGGTTCTCCGCCGGGTTCCGCCGCCGGCACCCCGAGAGGGTGGCGCGGGTGCGGGGCTGGCTCGCCGCCGCCGAGCCCCGCGCGCACGCCTGGACCTGGCGGGCGATCGGCGCCTTCGACGCACGCCCCGCCCTCCCGGAGCTGCGCCAGCCGACCCTGGTGGTGTGCGGCGGCGCGGACCGCTCCACCCCGCCGGCGGCGAGCAGGGAGCTGGCCGCGCTGATCCCGGGGGCGCGCTACGCCGAGCTGGCCGGCGCCGGCCATCTGGCCCCGCTGGAACGCCCGGACGAGTTCACCGGGTTGCTCGCCGAGGCCCTCACACCCGGCGGCCTCCTGGCCGCCGGTGACCGTACCCACTGAACGCCGACCAGACGCCGACCCCAACGCAGACCCCAACGCTGACCCCATCGCTGACCGAGAGAGGCATCCCATGGCCGATCCCAACCCCTTTGCCGTGACGGTGAGTGAACTCACCAAGGTCTTCCTGACCCGCAGGGACGAGACAGTGGAGGCCCTGCGCGATATCTCCCTGTCGGTGGAGCGCGGGCAGATCCTGGCCGTGCTCGGGCCGAGCGGCTGCGGCAAGAGCACCCTGCTGCGCATCCTGGCCGGCCTGGACCGGGGCTATGTGGGCCAGGTGGACTGGCGGGAGCAGCAGCCGGCCGGCGCGGCCGACCGGCTGCGCTGCGCCACGGTCTTCCAGACCGACTCCACGCTGCCCTGGATGTCCGTCGCCGAGAACGTCCGGCTCGGCCTGGCGAGCCTGCGGCTCTCCAGGGGCGAGGCCGAGGAGCGGGTCGGCTGGGTGCTCGGCCTGGTCGGCCTCGCCGACTTCGCCGGCGCCTATCCGCACGAGCTGTCCGGCGGCATGCGGCAGCGCGTCGCCATCGCCAGGGCGCTGGCGACCAAGCCGCGACTCCTCCTCATGGACGAGCCGTTGGCCGCGCTCGACGCCCAGACCAGGCTGGTGATGCAGCAGGAGCTGCTGCGGCTGTGGGAGGACACGGGCTCCACCATCGTCTATGTCACCCATGACATCGAGGAGGCCGTGACGCTGGCCCACCGGGTGGTGGTGCTGTCCGCCCGCCCGGGTCGGATCTGTCTCGACCAGAGCATCCCCTTCCCCTTCCCACGGCAGGTCACCGAGGTCCGCCAGCACGCGGAGTTCGGCCAACTCACCATGGGCCTCTGGCAGATGGTGGCCGACCAGGTCGGCCAGTCGCTGGCCACCGACGCCACCGAGGACCCCGACAGCGCCGACAGCGAAGCGGCGTCCGTCGGGTCGGCCGGACGGGTGGCGGCGCGATGACCACGATGACGGCCCGCCGGCCGAAGGCACAGTCGGCCGTGGTGGCGGAGATCTCCGAGGAGCTGCGCCTCGGGCGGCGGCGCGCGCGGGTGACCCGGCTGGTGTTGAGCGTCGCCACCCCGGTGGCCCTGCTGCTGCTCTGGGAAGTGCTGTCCCGCTCCGGGGTGTTGGACGCGCGGTTCTTCCCCCCGCCGACCGAGGTGGCCAGCCAGGCAGGGGCCTTCGTGACCGACGGCGAACAGCGGTCCGACCTGCTGCACAACCTGTCGGTCTCGGGCGTGCGGCTCTTCGCCGGCTTCGCCCTGGGCGCGCTGGCCGGCTTTGTCGTCGGCCTGGCCATGGGCCTGTCCAGGTTCGCCAGGGACGCCCTCGACCTGCTGATCAACGCGACCTACCCGCTGCCCAAGCTGACGCTCTTCCCCCTGATGATCATCTTCTTCGGGATCGGCGACGCCAGCAAGATCGCGCTGGTCGCGCTCGGCGTGTTCTACATGCTGGCCATCAACACCGCCCTCGGCGTACGGCAGTCCAACCCGGTCTACGGGGATGTCTCCATCGCCTTCCGGCTGCCGCTGTGGACCCGCTTCCGCCGGGTCGTGGTGCCGGCCGCGCTGCCGTCGATCCTGGCCGGCATGCGGCTGGGCTTCGGCCAGGCGCTGATCCTGGTCGTCTCCACCGAGTTCCTGTCGTCCAACGACGGCATCGGCTACTTCATCTGGAACTCCTGGCAGGTCCTCGACGTCCCGGCGATGTTCGTCGGGCTGGCCATCGTCGGCGTGGTGGGCGGCCTGTCCGCCTGGGCCTTCAACGCCCTCGGCCAGTGGCTGGCGCCCTGGGCCGAGCAGAAGTAGCCGGGGGAAGGACAGCGGCCATGAGCGGATACCGACAACGAACCAGCGGGGAGCCCCAGGTGAACACCAGCGACCAGTCGCGTCGACCACAGCCGGGAACCGTCCGACCTCGCGGCCGGGGGGACGGGCCCGAGATCGCCATCGTCGGCGCCGGCATCGGCGGCCTGGCGCTGGCCCGGGCGCTGCGCCGACGGGGGCTCGCCAGCACCGTCTACGAGCGCACCGCCCGTTTCGACCGCATCGGCTCGGGGATCAACGTGTCGCCCAACGCCACCGCGGCCCTCGCCGGGCTCGGGGTGCTGCCCACCGTCCGCCGCCACGCCTCGCTGCCGGGATCGTGGCGCAACTACGACGCGGGCACCGGCGAGTTGCGCCACGAGTTCCCGCTCGGCGAGAGCGCCGCGACCGCCTACGGACAGCCGTTCCTCCAGATGCACAGGGGCGACCTGCACGCCGCGCTCAACGCCGCGGTGCCCGCCGAGACCGTCCGGCTGGGCAAGCGCCTGGTGGGTCTTGCGGACCGCGGCGAACGGGTCGAGCTGCGCTTCCAGGACGGTTCCACCGCGGCGGCCGATCTGGTGGTCGGCGCCGACGGCATCCGTTCCCAGGTCAGGGCCGAGCTGTTCGGCCCGGACGCGCCCGCGTTCACCGGCCGGGTCGCCTACCGGGACGTGATCCCCACCGAGGGGCTCGACGTCTCGGGTCTCGACGACTTCGCCAAGTGGTGGGGCGAGGACCGGCACATCGTCCTCTACTTCATCAACGGCGGGCGCGAGATCTACTACGTGACCAGCGTGCCCGAGGACGAGTGGACCGACGAGTCCTGGTCGGCGCACGGCGATCCCGCCGAACTGCGCGCGGCCTTCGGCGACTTCCCCGAGCCGGTGCGCCGGGTCCTGGGGCATGGGACGCGCACCTACAAGTGGGCGCTCTGCGACCGTCCGCCGATGGAGAGTTGGGGCCGGGGCCGGGTGGTGCTGCTCGGCGACGCCTGCCATCCGATGACGCCCTACATGGCGCAGGGCGCCGCCATGGCGCTGGAGGACGCGGTGGTGCTCGGCCGGGCACTGGCCGACTCGCCGGACGACCTCGACGGGGCGCTGCGCGACTACCAGGCCACCCGGATACCGCGCACCGCCTGGATGCAGACCGAGTCCCACAAGAACACCTTCATGCGGGAGGCGGGCCCGGTGGCGGCCGTGTACGGCTACGACGCGTGGACGGCGGAGCTGACCCGGGCGACCACCGGCTGAACCCGCCCCTCCCCCGACCGATTCTCCCCACGAGCAAGGAGCCCTTGCCATGACCGAGGCCCTCGCGTCCGGTACCGACCATCCGACCGACTGGGAGCCGCGCGACGGCGGCTGGTGGCTGCTGGCCTCGCGCTGCGAGCGGTGTGCCAACCGCGCCTACCCGGCGGCCGACCACTGCCACCGCTGCGGCGCCGAAGGGCCGCTCCCGCGGGTGCCGATCGCCGCCAGCGGCCGGGTCTACACCCACACCAGGGTGCACGCCGCGCCCGCCGAGTTCCCCACCCCCTACACCCTGGCCTATGTCGATCTGGACGACGGGCCACGGGTGTTGGGCCGGCTGGCCGAGGAGCCGCCGACGGCGGGGATCGGCGACCGGGTGCGGGCCGTCCCCCGGGTGGTCGGCCGCACCGCCCAGGGCGAACCGCTGCACGCGCCGTACTTCATCCGACAGGAGGTCTGAGCCATGCCGGATCAGGACATCTATGTGACGGCGGTCGGCATGGCCCCGTTCGGCAAGCACCGCGACCGCGACTTCGAGAGCCTGGGCCGGGAGGCGGTGACCAGGGCACTCGCCGACGGCGGGCTGCGCCGGGAGGACATCGACGAGGCGTTCTGCGGCACCGGCTACGGCGGCCCGATGGCGGGACAGCGGGTGCTGGGCCGTCTCGGCCTCACCGGCATCCCGGTGAGCAACATGGAGAACGCCTGCTCAAGCGGCGCCACCGCGCTGCGCGACGCCATCGCCGCGATCCGCTCCGGACGTTCCCGGACCGTGCTGGTCCTGGGGGTCGACCACCTCACCAGGTTCGGCGGCGGCACCCTCCCGCTGGAGACCACCGACCCCGAGGTGCGCGCCGGCATGGTGATGCCGGGCGTCTACGCCATGCGCGCCAACCGCTATCTCCACGAGACCGGCGTCGACGTCACGGCGTTGGCGCGGGTCAGCGTCAAGTCCCGGCACAACGGGGCCCGCAACCCGTACGCGCACTTCCGCAAGGAGAGCACGGTCGCCGAGGTGCTGGCGGCGCGGCCCATCGCCGAGCCGTTCACCCTGCCCATGTGCTCGCCGGTCAGCGACGGCGCCGCCGCCCTGGTGGTGATGTCGGGGACGGCGCGGGACCGGCACGGCGCCTCGGGGCCCAGGATCGACGCCTCGGTGCTGCTGTCCGGGCAGTTCGAGACCGGGTTCCGCGACATGGCACAGAGCGACCTGGCCCGAAGGACCGCCGAGGCCGCCTACGAGCAGGCCGGCGTCGGCCCGGACGACCTCGACCTGGTGGAGCTGCACGACGCCTTCAGCAGCGCCGAGTTGATGTACTACGAGGCGTTCGGGCTCTGCGGCCCGGGCGAGGCCGGCGAGTTGCTGGAGCGTGGGGAGACCGCGCTCGACGGCCGGATACCGGTGAACCCGAGCGGCGGCCTGCTGTCCAGGGGCCACCCCGTGGGCGCCACCGGCGTCGCCCAGATCTGCGAGGCCGTCTGGCAGTTGCGCGGCGAGGCGGGCGAGCGGCAGGTGCGCGCGCCGAGGGTGGCGATGACGCACTGCAGCGGCGGCGGGATCTCCGGCTTCGACCACGGCGCCTCGTGCGTCCACATCCTCACCAGATCCTGAAGCCTCGACGTTGCCGAAGTCCTGACGTCCCGACCGAGCAGAGGAACACTGATGACGACCCAACCGTCCGGGGGGCCGTTGGCCGGCCTTCGGGTACTCGACCTGACCACCTTCCTGTCCGGCCCCTACTGCACGCTGATCCTGGGCGATCTGGGCGCCGACGTGATCAAGGTCGAGTCGCCCTCGGGGGACGCCACCCGGCGGCTGCCACCGCACTTCGTGGCGGAGGACAGCGCCTACTTCCTCAGCGTCAACCGCAACAAGCGCAGCGTGGTGCTGGACCTCAAGTCGGAGGCCGGGCGATCCGCCCTGCTGCGGATGGTCGAGGGGTGCGACGCCGTGGTGGAGAACTTCCGGGCGGGGGTCCTCGACCGGCTCGGCCTGGGCTACGAGACGCTGCGGGCGGCCAACCCCCGCATCGTGCTCTGCTCGATCAGCGGCTACGGCCAGCAGGGACCGCGCCGCGACGCGCCCGCCTACGACGCCATCATCCAGGCGCTCTCCGGCGGCATGAGCATCACCGGCGAGGAGGGCGGGCCCCCGGTGCGGGCCGGGATACCCGTGGGCGACCTGGCCGCCGGCATGTTCGCCACCACCGGACTGCTCGCCGGCCTGTACCGTCGTCAACAGACCGGCGAGGGAAGCAGGTTCGACGTCTCCATGCTGGACGCCCAGGTGTCGATGCTCACCTACCAGGCCGCCTACTACCTGCTCTCCGGGCAGGTGCCGGGCCCGCAGGGCAGGGGGCACCTCAGCATCCCCACCTACCGCTCGTTCACCTGCGGCGACGACCGCGACGTGATCGTCACCGCCAACACCGAGGCCATGTGGCGCGGCCTGTGCGGGGTGCTGGGGCACGACGAGCTGACGGCCGACCCCCGGTTCGTCGACAACGGGAGCCGGCTGACCCACCGGGCCGAGTTGGACGCCCTGTTGGAGGCGGCCTTCGCCGCCCGCGACTCGGCCGAGCTGCTGGCGGAGCTCAGCGCGGCGGGAGTGCCCTGCGCACCGGTCAACTCGGTGGCCGACGCGCTGGCCGACCCCCAGGTGCGGCACCGGGACATGGTGATCGAGCTGGCCGACGAGGCGGCGGGACGGCGGATCGAGCTGGCCGGCAACCCGGTGAAGCTCGCCGACCGCACCGACGAACAACCGCCGCGCTACCCACCGAGGTTGGGCGAGCACACCGAGGAGGTGCTGCGGGAGTTCAAGGTGCCCGACGAGCTGATCGCCTCGGTGCTCGCCCCGGCCACCGCTCCCGGAGGCCGATCGTGACCACCACCGGGCCCGCACGACGCGCGCGCGCCGCCCAGCGGGGGCCCGAGCCCAGGGAACGTGGCCAGAGCCCGGTCGGCCGCGCCTTCCAGGTGCTGCGCTGCCTGGTGGAGACCGGCGACGACTGGGGGGTGCGCGAGCTGGCCGGCCACCTGGGAATGCCGCCGTCCGCCGTGCACCGCGCCCTCGGAGTGCTGGAGGAGGAGGGCGCCGTCCGCCGGGACCCGGCGACCGGCCGCTATCTGCTGGGCTTCGACTTCCTGCGGCTGGCCAGGGTCGCCACCGACAGCTTCCCGCTGTGGAAGACCGCGCGGCCCATGCTCCAGGAGCTGGTCGGCCGGCAGGACGAGACGGCGCTGATGAACATCTACGACTACCAGCGGATGGAGCTGTTCGTCGCCGCCTGTGTGGAGTCCACCCAGCCCATCCGCTACACCGAACAACTCCACAAGTGGCTCCCGGTGCACGCCGGGGCGACCGGCCTGGCCATTCTGGCGTTTCTGTGCGAGTCCGACCGCGAGCGGGTGCTCGACCAACGGGGGCTGCCGGCGCTGACCGAGCGCACCGTGCCCGATCGGGAGACGCTCGACCGCGCGCTGGAGCGGATCAGGGCCGACGGCTACGCCGTCTCCCGAGGCCAGCGGGTGCGCGGCGCCGCCGCCATCGCCGCGCCGATCTTCGACCGCCACCGGGTGATCGGCGATATCGCGCTGACCATCCCCGACTTCAGATATCCGGAGGACGACCTTGAGCGGGTGGCCGCCGATGTGATCCGCTGCGCCAGGGCGGTCAGCAAAGCACACGGCGCGAACGGCTAGCGGGTGTCCCCCGCGACGCGGCGGCCTCGCCCGGGGTGGGGCGTGAACGCCCTGATGCTCGCCGCGGTGATGGTCAGCGCCAGCCTGACCCAGTTCCTGTTGGGGGCGCTCGGCCCCTTCCTGCTGGCCGAGTTCCGTCTCGAACCCTCGGCGCTCGGCCTGCTGACCGCCTGCTACTACCTGGCGGCGGCCGGCCTGTCCCCGTTGATGGGCCGTCTGGTGGCCGCGCTCGGCGGCGTCGGCGGGATGCTGCTCTCCGCCGGCCTCGGCGCGGCCGGCACCGCGCTGCTGGCCGGTTCGACCGGGCTCGGCTGGCTGATCGCCGGACTGCTGATCGCGGGCGCGGCGGCAGCCGCCGCCAATCCGGCGACCAACCTGGTCATCGTGGCCCTGCCCAGGCCGCACGGCTCGCTGATCGGGATCAAGCAGTCGGGCGTGCAGGCCGCCGCCTTCCTCACCGGGGCCCTGCTGCCCGCCGTGGCGCTCGGCCTCGGCTGGCGCGCCGCCGTGCTGTGCTGTACGGGCGGCTGCCTGCTGGCCCTTGCGCTGGTGCTGACGCGCCGCGCCGCGCTGGGTGCCGGCCGGCCGGCGCGGCGGGGAGCGGACGCCCGCCCCGGGCGCGCGGCGAGACGGCCCTGGCTGACGCCGCTCACCGGCTACGCGGCGCTGATGGGCGCCGGCGCGGCCAGTGTGAACACCTACCTGGTGGTCTACGGGCACCAGCGGCTCGGCCTGGACATCCGGGTGGCCGGCGCCCAGTTCGCGCTGGTCGGGCTGGTCGCCGTGGTGGCCAGGATCTGCCTGCCGCTGGTCGCCGACCGCTCGCCCGGGCCGGCGGTTCGCGGCCTGGCCATGCTGCGCGATCTGGCGTGCGGCGCCACCGTCGCCGCGCTGGTGATCGCCGGCGCGCCGGGGGCGGGGCCCTGGGCGCTCTGGGTGGGCGCGGTGCTCGCCGGGCTCAGCTCGGCGTCCTGGAACGGCATCGCCATGCTGGTGGTGGTCCACGACAGCCGGCCCGACGCGGTGCCGGCGGCCTCGGCGCGCGTCCAGGGCGCCTTCTTCCTCGGCCTGATGCTCAGTCCACTGGTCTTCGGCGGGCTGCTCGCCGGCTTCGGAAGCTATCTCGCCGGCTGGCTCTGGACCGCGGGTTGCTTCCTCGCCGCCATCCCGCTGGCCCACCGCGCCCTGACCCGCACCCGCGCGGCGGGGTGACGGCCCAGGGCGGTCAGCCGCCGAACATCTGGCGGAGGGTGGCGCGGTCGACCTTGCCGTTCCGGGTGAGGGGGAAGTCCTCGACCTCCCAGAAGTGGACCGGGATCATGTACTCGGGCAGTTCCGCGCGGCAGACCGCGCGCAGGTCGTCGGCGGAGACGGCGCCGCCCTGGTCCCTGGCGTAGCAGACAGCGAGTCGAAGGCTGCTCAGCCGGTGCAGGCCGAAGGCGACCGCGCGTCGTACCCCCGGCACCGCGGCGAGGACCGCCTCGACCTCGCCGGGCTCCACCCGGTAGCCGCGGATCTTCATCTGATCGTCGACCCGGGTCAGGAAGTGGAACTCCCCCTCCCGCAGGCGGACCAGGTCGCCGGAGAAGTAGCAGCGGCGGTCGACGCCGTCCCGGTGCGGGAGCGTTCGGAACTTCGCGGCGGTCAGCTCGTCGTCGCCGAGGTATCCGAGGGCGACGCAGTCCCCGGCGATCACCAGTTCGCCCTCCTCCTCCTCGTGGAAGGGGCGCAGCGCGCCGTCGGCCCAGCGCAGGAGTTCCGCGCTCGCCACGGCGGAGCCGATGGGCGGGTGCGCGACCCAGCCCTCGGGGGCGTCCGGCAGGCGGTACGCGGTCACCACATGGGTCTCGCTCGGGCCGTACTGGTTGATCACCGCGATGTCGTTGGTGGCGCAGAACGTCCGCACCTCGTCGTTGACGACCAGCCGTTCGCCGGCCACCGGCAGCTCCAGGAGAGCGGGCAGCCGCGCGTCGTCCACGACGGCGGCCAGCGCGAGTCCGTGGAGGGAGGCGACCGGGAGGAAGCAGCGGGCGACCCCGTGGTCCCGGAGGACGCTGATCAGCGCCGGATAGTCCCGTCGGGTTTCGTCGTCCACCACGATCAGCGCGGCGCCGGCCAGCCAGGTGGCCACCATCTCCTCGTAGACGGGGTCGAATCCGACGGAGGCGGCGTGCAGGGTGTGCGGCGCGGCGGCGTGCCGCCAACGGTCGACGTGCCAGCCGCCCAGGTCGTCGAGGACGACGGGCGGCACCGCGACGGCCTTGGGGTCGCCGGTGGTGCCCGAGGTGGGGATGACATAGGCGATCGGCCCGTCGGCCGACTCGTCCAGCGGCTTCGCCGCGATCGCGTCGATGGCGTGTTCGGGGATGCCGAAGGGAGCGGGCGGTGCGGTGGCGTCGCGCAGCACCAGCCGGGCGCCGGCCCCGACAGCCACCTTCACGGCGCGCGGCGCGGGGAGGTCGGGGCCGATCGAGACGACCCCGGCGCCCCGGCGCCAGGCCGCCAGCACGGCCGCGCAGCGCGGCCAGCCCCGTCCGGCGTGCAGCGCCACCACATCGCCGGGCACCACGCCCTGCTCGGCGAGCCCGCCGGCCAACTCGGCGGAGAGGCGGTCGAGTTCCTCGTAGGTGTGGCGCCGGCCGTCGTCGACGACCGCCGTGGCGCCTGGGTTCCGCCGCGCCGAGGCGAGGAGGCGGTGGATCAGCGGCATGTCGGTCTCCTTCTCCGAGTTGCGAGATGGTGGGGGGCGTTGGGCGTGGCACTCCCCCGGCCGGTGGTCACAGTTCGTCCAGGGCCGTCAGGGGGGTGTGGTCGGGCTCGGCCAGGAACGCGGGCCGGCTCCCGCCGGTCGGCGGGTTGTGCACGCTGTTGTAGGTGAGGAGCAGCAGGGTGCGGTCGACCGGCGACATGTTGGTCCCCGAACCGTGGATCAGCCGGGGGTCGAAGAGCACCATGCTGCCCGCTGGCCCCGTCGCGGCCTCGATGCCCAGCCGTTCGGCGAGCGGCGCCAGTAGTTCGGCGGTCAGCGAGTACGCCAGGTCGGCGGAGAGATGGCTCTCCCAGCCTCCGTCGCCGTCACGCCTTGGGACGTCGACGACGTCCAGCCGGTGCGAGCCGGGCAGGAACAACAGCGGGCCGTTGTACGGCGTCACGTCGTCGAGGAAGAGGGCCGCGTTGGTCACCCGTGGTTCGCGCATGCCGTCCTCGCGCTCCCAGAAGACGTAGTCCTGGTGCCAGGGCCACAGATCGCCCTGGAAGGCGCGTTTGGCGTTGACCTTGCTCTGGTGCACATAGACCTGGCCGCCGAGGATCCGCTCGGCGGCCGTCAGCACCGGCGTGTGGCGGGCCAGCCGGGCGAAGAGCGGGCTGACCTGGTGGCAGCCGTGGATGCCGCGGACCGTCCGGCCGTCCTTCTCCAGGACCCGACCCGGATGGTCCTGGGTGAAGAGGTGCTCGACCTCCCGGCGGACGCGTCCGGTCTCGGTGGGTGAGAGCACCCCGGGCACGATGACGTACCCCGTGGTCTCGTAGGTCTTGAGCTGGGATGGGCTGAGCATGTGGCCTCCCTGCCTGCGGATGGTCGGATCCGGTTCGTTCCGGTGGCCTCACGGGTCAGGCGTCCCGAGTCATGGACCGGCGAGGCGGGCGGTGATGGGGGCGACGAGGTCGGGCAGCGTCTCGGGACGCAGGAGGTCGTAGTGGCCGGCGGACAGCGGGTGGACGCGCAGCCTCCCCTCGATGTGCCGATGCCAGCTGGCAGGTCCCGAGCGCGCTCCCGGCTGCTCGTCCCGCTCCGCGCTGAGGTAGACGACATCCCCGTGGAAGACGCCGGGGGTGTGCCGCCGGATCAGGGCGACATGGTGGGCGGTGACCCGGGCGATGCCGGCCAGGCGGTCCTCGTCGAGGCTGCCCAGCGCGCCGTGCCGCAGATGGAGCCGGGCCAGTTCACGGCCGTCGTCGGGCGCCGGGTCCCCCGGGCCCGGCTCGGGGGCGTAGCTGTCCAGCAGGGCGAGCAGCGGCACGTCCTCGCCCTCCTGCTGGAGCAGCACGGCCACCGCGTGGGCGACGACACCGCCGAAGGACCAGCCCAGCAGTTGGTAGGGGCCCCTCGGCTGCTCGGCGCGGACGCGGTCCCGGTACTCCCGCACCAGCGCGTCCGGATCGGCGGGCAGCGGCCCTTCGTCCTCGAAGCCGAGCGCCTGGAGCGCCAGCACCGGGACGCCCTCCGGCAGGTGCCGGGCCAGCCCGCCGTAGGACCAGCCGAGGCCGATGACCGGCGGGAGGCAGAACAGGGGGGGCCGCCCCGAGCCGGCGCGCAGCCGCAGCAGCGGGCCGAACGGGCCGCCGCCGTCCCCTTCGAGGTGCCGGGCCAGCCGGGCGACGGTGGGGGCCTGGAAGATGTCGCCGAGCGTGAGCGGGGCGCCGGCCACGCCGCGCACGCGGTGGACGAGCCGGACGGCGAGCAGGGAGTGGCCGCCGAGGGCGAAGAAGTCGTCGTCGACGCCGACCGTCGGCACGCCGAGCACCTCGGCGAAGAGGCCGCACAGCAGCTCCTCGCCCGGGGTGCGCGGGCCGGCCCGACCGGTGGCGGCGGCGCGGTCGGGGGCCGGCAACCGGTCGCGGTCCACCTTGCCGTTGGGCCGGAGCGGCAGCTTCTCCAGCGCCACCACGTCGGCCGGCAGGAAGTGGCGGGGCAGCACTCCCGCGAGCCGGCGCCGCACCTCGTCGGGGGCCGGCACGGCGGCGGGGGCGGCGGGCACCAGATAGGCGACGAGGCGCTCGTCGCGCGCGACGACGACCGCACGCGCGATCTCGGGCCAGGCGGCGAACTCGGCCTCGACCTCGCCCGGCTCCACCCGGAAGCCCCGGAGTTTGACCTGGTCGTCCGCCCGGCCCAGGAACTCCAAAGTGCCGTCCTGGCGCCAGCGGGCGCGGTCCCCGCTGCGGTAGAGCCGGCTGCCAGGGGGGCCGTAGGGGTCGGCGACAAAGCGTTCCGCGGTCAGTCCTGGACGGTTGTGATAGCCCCTGGCCAGCTGGTCCCCGGCGATGTACAACTCCCCGGGGACGCCGACCGGGACGGGTCGCAGGGCGGCGTCCAGGACGTGTGTCCTGGTGTTGGCGACCGGTCGTCCCAGGGGCGCCTGTCCGCCGTCGAGCCCGTCAGCGGTGCCCGCCCAGGAGGTGACCAGCACGGTGGTCTCGGTGGGGCCGTAGAGGTTCACCACGCGGCCGAGGGTCCCCACCAGGGCGGCCGGCAGCGCCTCGCCGCCGGCGAACACGGTCAGCCGGTCGCGTTCCGCAGAGGTGAGGAAGGGCAGCAGTCCGGCGAGGGCCGATGGCACCATCAGGGTGTGGGTGACGCCCTGTTCGCGCAGGTAGTCCGCCAGCAGGTCCATCCGGCCCGCCACCGGCTCGGGGGCCACGGACACGGTGGCGCCGCAGACGAGCGCGGCCCAGATCTCCCACACGGAGGCGTCGAAGCCGACCGGGCTGCGGGACAGCATCACCTCCCCTGGCGCCAGCGGGTGGGTGCGCCGGAGCCACGCCATCTGGTTGGCGATGCCCCGTCCGGTGACGACCACCCCCTTGGGCCGGCCGGTGGATCCCGAGGTGTGGATGAGATAGGCGGGGTGGTCGGGCCGCCAGGGGGCCGGCGTGTGCCGCGGCGGCCCGCTGGACGCGGGCGGGTCAGCCGTCGCCGCCGGCACGGCCTCCAGCACGACCACCGGCTCGACCTCGGCGAGTATCCGGGAGATCCGTTCGGCGGGCTGGTCCCGGTCGATGGGCAGATAGGCGGCGCCGCTCTTCAGGACGGCGAGCATCGCGACGACAAGCCCCGGATCGCGCGGCAGGGCGAGGCCGACGAAGCGTTCGGGTCCCGCGCCTTCGGCGGCGAGCCACCGCGCCAACGCGTCGGCGCGCTCGTTCAGTTGGGCATAGGTCAGCTCCTCGGCGCCGCAGCGGACCGCGATCGCCGACGGGGTGCGCGCGGCCTGCTCCTCGACCAGCCGGGTCAGCGAGACCTCGCCGAGCGACACCTCGGTGCTGTTCCACTCCGTCAGTCGGGCCCGGTCCTCGTCGGTGAGGATGTCGACCTCGGTGAGCCGTCGGTCCGGGGCGGAGGCGACCCGCTCCAGGAGCCGGTGCAGCGTGGCGCCGAGCCGGGTGGCGGTGCCCGGCGCGAAGAGCCGGGCGCGGTGGCCGAGCCGGCACTCGATGCCCGCCGGCCGGCCCTCGGCGGTGCGGCGTTCCACGAAGTCGAAGAGCAGGTCGAACTTGCTGCCCTCGGCGTGGACCTCCTGGAACGACGCCTGGAGGCCGGGTAGTCGGGGCGGTTCGGGGGGTTCGGCCGAGACCGAGAACATGACCCGGAAGAGCGGGTTGTGCCCGGTCTCCCGGCCCGGGTTCAGCTCCCTGACGACCAGCTCGAACGGCACGTCGGCATGGCTGAGGGCGGCGCTGTGGGTGGCCCTGGTCCGTGCCACCAGATCCCGGAAGGTGGGGTCCCCCGAGACGTCGGTGCGCAGCACCAGGGTGTTGACGAAGAAGCCCACCGCGTCGTCCAGCGCACCGGGGTCGCGTCCGGCGACCGCGGTGCCCAGCACGATGTCGGTGCCCGAACCGAGCCGGCTGAGCAGGGCGGCGACGGCGGCGTGCAACACCGTGGAGAGCGGCGCCCCGCAGGCTCTGGCCAGCCGCGCCAGCCCCGCGTGCGCCTCGGGGCCGCAGCGCACCGTGAGATGGCCGTCCTCGGCCGGGGCCGCGGAATCCGTGGGGGCGGTCCCGTGGCGCTCCCCCGGCAGCGGCTGCCAGGTTGGCAGATCGGCCAGGGCCGCACGCCAGTAGGCGAGTTGACGGCCGATCAGGCTGTCGGGGTCAGCGTGGCCAGCGACCAGTTCCCGCTGCCACAGGGCACAGTCGGCATAGCTCACCACCAGCGGCTCCCAGCCGGGTGCGGCCCCACGGCAGCGGGCCGCGTACGCCTCGGCGAGATCGCGCCAGAGCGGTGCCAACGACCAGCCGTCCACCGCGATGTGGTGGACGACCAGCGAGAGCACGTGCTCGGCGGGGCCCAGGCGGTACAGCACGGCACGCAGCGGCGCCCCGGTCTCCAGGTCGAACCGGTGGGTGCGGTCGGTGTCCAGCCGCGCGGGCAGCTCCGCCTCGGCGATGTCGGCGATGGCGAGGTCCGGCGGCTCGTCAGGGGCGAGGACACGCTGGACGGGGGCGCCGAGGTGCTCGGGGAGGACGGTCCGCAGCGTCTCGTGGCGGGCGGTCAGGTCGACCAGCGCCGCGCGCAACGCCGGCACGTCCAACTCGCCCCGCAGCCGTAGCGCGAAGGGGATGTTGTAGGCGACGCTCCCGCCGTCCAACCGGTGGAGGAACCACAGCCGTTCCTGCGCCGGGGACAGCGGCAGCCTGGCCGGCCTGGCCCTGGGGCCGAGCGGGGGGCGTCGTCGGCCCTCGACGGTCGCGTCGAGCAGCGGGCGCAACTGGGCCACGGTCGGCCCCGCGAACACGTCGTGGGCGGTGAGCTGGACGCCGAGCTCCTCGCGCACCCGCGCCACCAGCCGCATCACCAGCAGCGAGCTCCCGCCGAGACCGAAGAAGTCACCGTGCGCCGGCACGGACGGCAGGCCCAGCACCTCGGCGAAGAGGCGGGCGAGGACGCGCTCGGCGTGGCTGGTGGCCCGGTCGTCGTCCTGGCCTTCGGTGGCTGAGGCGGCGGGCGGGGTCGGCAGCAGGGCTCGGCGTACCGCGCCGTCGCCGGTCAGCGGAAGGCGGCCGAGCACCATCACGCCGACCGGCGCGAAGGGCTCCGGCAGCGCGCGCCGCACCCACCGCACCAGTTCGTCGGGGTCGAGCTGCTGGCCCGCGCGGGCCACCACGGCGGCGACCATCCGACGTTCCCCGTCCGCCAGTTCGCGCACCATGGCGGCGGCCTGCGCCACGCCCGGGTGCTCGGCCAGGGCCGCCTCGGCCTCGGCCGGGCGCGGCCTCGGCCCCCGGCGGGGTCCGAACCCGTCGGCCTGGCCGCGGAGTTCGAGCACCCCGTCGAGACGGTGTCGGGCCAGCACGCCGGGACGGTACATGCGGCTGCCCGGATCGCCGCACGGGTTGGCCACCCAACGGGTCGCGGTCCCGGCCCGATCGTCGGCGAGACCACGGGCCAGCCCCTCGCCCGCCAGATACAGCTCTCCCGTCACCCCGGGCGGGACCGGGCGCAGCGTCCCGTCCAGCACATAGGCGTGGACCCCCGCCTCGGGGCGGCCGGCCGGCAGCGGCCCCGGGGCCTGGCCCGACCTGGGCACCGGGTGGGTCAGGGCGAATCCGACATGACCGCCCCAGCCGGTGGTGTGCACGATCCTGGTGGCGGGGCAGTGCTCCCGAAGCCGCTCGACCACGGCCGCCGGGACGGTGTCGCCGCCGGTTCTGAGCTCGCGCGGCCCGGCCAGCCGCGCGGGCCGCTCGGCGACGAAGCGCGGGAACAGCCCCGCGGGCAGCCAGAGATGGGTGAGCGCCGCATCGTCCGGGAGTGCGTCCTGCTCGATGCCGCCCGGCGGCGCGAGCAGCACCCGGCCGCCGGTGAGCAGCGGCTCCCACAGCTCGTGCGGCGCGGCGGCGGAGCCGGGCGGGGCGTGCAGCAGATAGCCGCGCCGGGTGGGCGGCGTGGCGTCGGGCGTGGCCGACGCGAGCCGGGCGAGGTTGCGGTGGGTGACGGCGACGGCGGGCCCGGTGCCGAAGCCGTCGACCGGGGGCGTCAGACAGGCCAACTGGTCGAGGTGCACGGGGGGTTGGGGCGGTGTGGGCCGGGTGTCGCCCTGCTGCTCGACCATCCGCACCGGCAGCCGGGTCTCCCCCGCCGGGATCTCGCCATCGGTGAGGAGGAGAACGCAGCCCAGCCGCTCCGCCGGGTCGCCGGAGTCGGCGGCCGGGTCGAGCAGCGCGTAGGCGGCGCCGGCCTTCAGCACCGCCAGGGCCGCGACGACGGCGGTGTCCTGGCGGGCGCACCGGATCGCGACGCGCTGCTCGGCGCGCACCCCGTCGGCGAGCAGGGCGCTGGCGAGCGCGTCGGTGCGCCGGTCGAGTTCGGCGTAGCGGATGAGTTCCTCGCCCCGGGCGAGGGCCACCGCCGTGGGGGTGCGCGCCGCCTGGGCGCGGAACAGCTCGGGGACCGTTCGCGGCGTGGGCCGGGGGGCGGCGTGGTGGTCCTCGTTCCAGGCCCGCAGGACGCGGTGGCGTTCCTCGGCGTCGAGGAGGTCGATGTCCCCGATCCGCCGCCCCGGGTCGGCGGCCACCGCGCGCAGCAGGCGTGTCAGCCTGCGGGTGAGGCCCACCACGGTGTCGCGGTCGAACAGGTCGGTGCTGAACTCCACTTCGCCGAGCAGCCCGCCCGGATCGGCGCCGTCGGGGCCCTCCGTCGCCGCCTCGCCGAACTGGAAGGCGAGGTCGAACTTGGCGATCCGGTGCTCCAGCGGTTCGCGCTCCACCCGCAGCCCGCTCAGCCCGAACGGGGCCACCGCCTCGGCGCTCCGGAAGACGAGGAGCACCTGGAAGAGTGGGTTGTGGGAGAGCGAACGGGTGGGGTTCAGCCGGTCGACCAGTTCCTCGAACGGCAGGTCCTGGTGGTCGAAGGCGGCGAGGTCCGTCTCCCTGACCCGGGCCAGCAGCTCGCGGAAGGTGGGCTCCCCCGAGGTGTCGGTGCGCAGCGCCAGGGTGTTGACGAAGAACCCGACCAGCTCGTGCAGCGCCGCGTCGGGGCGACCGGCCACCGGGGTTCCGATGGGGATGTCGGTGCCCGCCCCGTGCCGGGTGAGGAGCGCCGCGAGGGCGGCCTGGAGGACCATGAACACGGTGGCGTGTTGGTCCCGGGCGAGCGCGGCCAGCGCGCGCCGCAGCGCGGGGTCGAGGCGGAAGGTCACCACCTCGCCGACGAAGCGGGACTCGGCGGGCGGGCGCCGGTCCCAGGGCAGTTCGAGACGCTCCGGCAGGTCGGCCAACCGCTCCGTCCAGTAGGCCAGTTGACGGGCGCGGAGGCTCCCCTGGCCGTCCTGGGACCCGAGCACATCCCGCTGCCAGATCGCGTAGTCGGCGTACTGGACGGGCAACGGTCCCCACGAGGGTGACCGGCCCGCGCGGCGTTCCCGGTAGGCGTGGGCGAGGTCGCGCCAGAGCGGTCCGGCCGACCAGCCGTCGCCCGCGATATGGTGCGCGGTCCACACCAGGACATGCTCCTCGGGCCCGAGGGCGAGGAGGTCGACGCGCACCGGGATCCCAGAGCTCAGGTCGAAGGTGTGCCGTTCGCAGTCGGTGAGACGGGCCGCGAGCCGGTCCGCCGGCAGTGCCTCGACGCGCAGCCGGGGGGCGCACTCCTCGGCGTCCAGCACCCGTTGGTGGGGGACGCCCTCGTGCTCCAGGAAGACCGTGCGGAGGATGTCGTGCCGGCGCAGCACGTCGCCGACGGCTGCCTCCAGCGCCTGGACGTCGAGCGGTCCGCGCAGGCGCCAGGGGTAGCACTGGTTGTAGCCGGTGCGTGAGCCCTCCATCTGGTGGAGGAACCACAGGGCCCGTTGGCCGCCGGAGAGCGGCACCCGCTCGGGGCGGGCCATGGGGCGGACGGGTGGACGTCCGCCGTGCGGGGCGAGGAAGGGGGCCAACTCGGCGGCCGTGGGGGCGTCGAAGAGCATCCGGACGGTCATCCGCAGGCCCAGCGCGGAGCGGATCCTGGCGGCGAGTCGGGTGGCGAGCAGGGAGTGCCCGCCGAGGGCGAAGAAGTCGTCGTCGACGCCGACCGTCGGCACGCCGAGCACCTCGGCGAAGAGGTCGCGCAGGATCTCCTCCCGCAGCGTGCCGGGCGGGCGGCGCGGCGCCGCCCGCCGTGGCCCGGCGGGCAGGGGCAGGGCCCGCCGGTCGACCTTGCCGTTGGGGGTGAGCGGCAGCCGGTCGAGCAGGACGAACTCCGCGGGGAGCATGGGGCGGGGCAGCAAGGTCCGGGCGGCGGCCCGCAGTTCCTCGACGGTCGGGGTGGCGCCGGCCGCCGGCACCACCCAGGCGCAAAGGCGCGGTTCCCGGCCGCCGCCGACGGGCTGGGCGTGTGCGGCGGCGACGCCCGGCAGGGCACGCAGCGCCGCCGCGACCTCGCCGGGTTCGACGCGGTGGCCGAGGATCTTGACCTGATCGTCGACCCGGCCGAGGAACTCCAACATCCCGTCCGCCCGCGCCCTGACCCGGTCCCCCGTCCGGTAGTGACGTGTTCCGTCCGGCCCACGGCGGAACGCGGCCTCGGTGCCCGCGCGCTCCCCGAGGTAGCCCCGGGCGAGGGTGGGCCCGGCGATCCACAGCTCGCCCGACATCCCGCCTGGCAGCGTCCTGCCCTCGGGGTCGGTGACCCGGCAGACCACGCCGGCCAGCGGGCGGCCCAACGGCACGCCGCCGTGCCGGCGTTCCTCCGGGATCGCGTCCACATCGCAGGTGAGCACGGAGACGGTGGTCTCGGTGGGCCCGTAGGAGGTCTGCACCGCCAGCCCGGGGGCGGCTCGGCGGATGCGGCGGACCAGGTCCCAGGAGCACGCCTCGCCGCCGAGGATCAGCAGACGACGCGGCAGCAGGGTGGCGAGCTCGGCATCGGCGGCCAGCATCTCCAGTTGGCTGGGCACCATCTTGATCGCGTCCACCTGATGCTCGCCGAGGTAGCGGGCGAAGCGCCGCGGGTCGACGGCGGTCTCGGCGTCCAGCAGATGGAGGACCCGGCCGGTGGTGAGGGCGCCGAGGACGGCGGTGAGGCCGAGGTCGGCCGCCGGGGTGGAGACGAGGGCGAAGGAGCGGACGCCGGGCACGGCGGCGTCCAACTCGGGGAAGAGAGCGCCGAGATAGTGGGTGATCTGCCGGTGCTCCACGGCGACGCCCTTGGGCTGCCCGGTGGAGCCCGAGGTGAAGATGGTGTAGGCGAGGGAGCCGGGGTCCACATCGGGCTCGGGCTCGGTGCCGGCCGGCCAGTCGGCGACCTCGTCCAGCAGCAGCACCCGGGGCCCGTCCACGGGGAGGCGGGGCGCCAACTCCCCGGTGGTGAGCACCGCCTGGGCGCCGGAGGCGGCCAGCAGCGCCCGGAGCCGTGCGGCGGGGAGGGTCTCCTCCAGCGGCAGGTAGCAGCCGCCGGACCGCAGCACCCCGAGCAGGGCCGTGGCGAGCGCGGTGCGGCGGTCGCAGAGCACCGCCACCGGCTGGTCGGGCACGACGCCGACGGCGCGCAGCCGCGCGGCCACCCGCCCGGCGAGCTCGCCGAGTCGGCCGTAGCTCAGCGCCCCGTCGGGTCCGACGACGGCCGGCGCGTCCGGGGTCCGGGCGACCGACCGTTCGACGAGGGCGTGCAGCGGCCCGGTCGCCACCTCGCGGTGCGGCCCGACGGCGGCGGGCCCGGGTTCCGGGCCGAGGGGCAGTTCGAGCACCGGGCGGTCGGCGGTCGCGGTGAGGCCGGCCAGCAGGGCGAGGTACCAGTCCCGCCAGCGCTGCGCGGTGTCCGCCTCGAAGAGGTCGGCGCGGTAGGCGAACCGGCAGCGGATCGCTCGGCGTTCCTCGACGAGGTGCAGGGTGAGGTCGAACTTGGTGGTGCCGTTCTGGACTTCGTCGACCCGGCAGCTGACCCCGGGGCCCCAGTCGGTGGCCGGCGCGGCGGCCGTGTGGTTCACCATGACCTGGATCAGCGGCGTGCCGCCCGGGCTCCGCTCCGGGCGCAGCCGCTGGACGACCTGTTCGAACGGCACCTGGGCGTGGTCCAGGGCACGCAGCACGGCGGCGCGGACCCGGCCCGTCAGCTCACGCCCGGAGAGCGAGCCGTCGAACGCGGTGCGCACCACCACGGTGTTGACGAAGCTGCCGACGGTCTCCTCGAAGTCGGGGTGGTCCCGTCCCGAGACCGGGATGCCGACGGCGATGTCCTCGCCGCCGCCGACCCGGGCGAGCAGGGCCTGAAGGCCCGCGCAGAGCACGGTGAACGGGGTGGTCCTGGCGGCGACGGCGAACCGTCGCACGGCCGTGGTCAGTTCGGCGGGCAGTTCGAAGGCGAGGGAGTCACCGGCCGGGCCGGCGACCGGATCGCGCGGCCGGTCCACGGGCAGCGCCGACGGTGCCGCCAGGCCCGCCAGTTCGTCGGCCCACCAGTCGAGGCCGGCCGTGTGGTCCTGCTTCCGTTCCCAGGCCACGAAGTCGGCATAGCGGGCCCTGGGGGCGGGCGGCGCGGGGCCGGTGCCGAGCAACGCGCGGTAACGGGCGGCGAGTTCGGCGGTCAGCAGCCCGAAGGACCACGCGTCCATGGCGATGTGGTGGAAGGTGAGGACCAGCAGCCACTCGCCGTCGGCGACCCGGTGCGATGCCACCCGCAGGGGTGGCTCGGTCCGCAGGTCGAACGGTCGCCGGGCCTCGGCGGCCAGCGCCTCGGGCGTCGGCGCCCCGGCCACGGGGACCGACGCGGCGAACGGCACCTGGTCGACCGGCACCGAGCGCGGCTCCCCCTCGGTGTCGTCGACGACGCTACGGAGCACCTCATGGGCGGCGATCACCTCGCGCACGGCCGTCAACAGCGCGGCCTCGTCGAGCGCGCCGGCCAGCCGCAGCAGATACGTCTGGTTGTACGCCGGACTGTCCGCGTCGTACTGCGCGGCGAACCACATCCTCGACTGCGCCGAGGAGAGCGGTCGAGGTCCGTCGCCCACCAGGTCGCTCGCATCAGCCGCTGACACTGACCGGTCCCTCCTTGGGCGTGCGGAGTTTGCGTCCCGCCACCACGGCGGGGACCACCAGGGACACGGTCAGCGCCGCCGACAGGTACATCCCGCCCCGCGTCCCGAGCAGCGCGACGAGGGGCGCGCCGCAGAGCACCCCCAGCGGGCCCGCCAGGTTGTATCCGGAGCTCCAGAACGTGAGGACGGGCTGCTGGTCGCCCTCGGGCACCCGGCTCTGGATCAGGGTGTACATCACCGGCACGAACGGGGCCCAGACCAGGCCGCCGAACGCGATGGCGACAAAGGCCACCGGGATCTGCTGGGCGGTGGCGAGCAGGCCGAGGGAGAGCCCGAAGCTCACGATCAGCCAGGTCAACACCTGTGCGGGCGGGTACTTGCGGAGGTAGGCCGCGCTGATCGAGCCCACCACGGCGCCGACGCCGAGCGAGGTCATCAGGAACCCGTACGCCGCCTCGCTCCCCCCCAGGTCCTGGCGGACGAAGAGCGGCAGGATGACCTCGACCGGCCCCCACAGGAGGTTGAAGCAGAAGGCCACGAAGAACAGCGGCCAGAGGCCGGCCGTCCGGCGCAGGATCTCCCAGCCCGACTGGACCCGCCCGCCGGCGGGGGCGGTTCGCTCCGGCGTCGGAAGGCCGATCAGCGAGCCGGCGAGCAGCAGGAACGACATCCCGGCCAGCAGCATCGGCAGCCATGAGCCGGTCATCACCACCAGGATGCCGGCGACGCTGGGCCCGAGGATGTAGACGGCCGTGCTGTCGTTGGTGCCCAGCACGCTGTTGACGGCCAGCCGGTCCTTCTGGTCCATCATCGAGGTGGCCAGCAGTCGCCGCGAGGCGCCGGCGATCGGCCGCAGGACGGACCCGAAGAGCATGGCGAAGAAGAGCGGCCACAGGGTCAGCACCTCGCGCAGCGCCAGCACCGAGAGGGTGGTCAACACCGTGGACCGCACCAGGCAGTCGATGGCGATGACCTTCTTCGGATCGGGCCGGTAGCGGCTCAGCCCGACGCGAAGACCGATGGGGAGGGAGAGCAGGGTCGGCGCGGCGAGCACCAGCGACACGGCCAGGGCCTCGCTCAGCGGCCCGTGGATGTCCAGCGCCAGCAGCGGGAGCGCGACCAACAGCATGCCGTCGCCCAGCTTGGAGGCGAAGTCACCGAAGAGCAGCAGACTCAGCCTGCGGTGCCTGAGCACCGACCGGTAGGGGTTCAATGGGGTACCTCTCCATCCCGGTTCTCGGGATCGGGCAGGGACGGGTGGAACGACATGTCGTGCAGGCTCATCACGTCCGGCGCCAACCGCGCCAGCCGCAAGCCGCGCGCCTCGGTGTCCCCGGCCAGCGAGAAGCGGGGATCCCACCGCGTCTCGTCGGGCCCGAGGTAGCGGACCAGCTTGCGCCGGGCCAGGTGCACGTCGAACGGCTCCACCGTGCCCGTCCCCCGGGCCCTGACCTGCCGGACGGTCCCGGTGTGGACGTCGCAGACGTCGACCACCAGGTTGAAGTCGGGGGTGCGCGGGAGTTGGCCGAGCAGCCGGGACCACGGGCCGATGAACACCCAGAAGGCGCTTCGTTCCCACAGGTACCAGACCGGCCGCACCACGGGGCCCGGGCTGGCGACCCGGGCGACCAGCGGCTCGGCCAGCATGCTCTCGGCGTCGAAGGGCGCGTCGGCGGGGAACGTGATGCGCCCGTCGGCTGCCTTCACGATCATCCGCCGCCCCCTTCGGACGGCCCGTCGGCCGCCGCCCCGCGCAGCGCCAGGGCCAGCCGGCGAGCGGCCTCGTCGGCCAGCTCGGGCGGCAGGCCCGAGAAGGCCAGCCGCGCGGTCGAGGGGTCGGGGCGCGAGGGGTAGAAGCCGTCCCCGGGAACGTAGGAGACACCGTGTCGGAGCGCCTCGGGCAGCAGCCGGGAGCTGTCCACACCGGGGCCGAAGCTGGTCCAGAGGAAGAAACCGCCCTCGGGCAGCCGGAACCGGGCGTCCGGCAGATGGCGGCCGAGCGCGGACGCCAGGGCGTCGCGGCGCTCGCGGTAGAGCGCCCGGAGGACGGCCAGCCGCTTCTCCAGGAAGCCGTCGCCGGTGACCAGATCGAGGACCAGGGCCTGCAACAGCTCCGAGTTGCCCAGGTCGGCGGCCTGCCTGACCAGCCGGATCGCGGACAACACCGGGGCGGGCCCGGTCAGATGGCCTATTCGGCAGCCGGGAAAGAGGGACTTGGAGAAGCTGCCCAGATGCACGGTGCGATCGGTCAGCCGGGCCAGCGCGGGGAGCCCCGGCGGCTCGTCGCCGAGGTGGATCGCCCGGTAGGGGTCGTCCTCGACGAGCAGGAACCCGTACCGTTCGGCCAGTTCGGCCAGCAGCCGGCGCTGACGGGCGGTCAGTACCGCGCCGGTGGGGTTGGCGTAGTTGGGCACGGCGTACAGCAGCCGGGGGCGGAGCCCGGCGGCGAGGGCCACGGTCAGCTCGACGAGTTCGGGGTCGTCGGCGAGCGGGATGGCCCGGATGTCGGCCTGGAAGAGCCGGAAGACCTGGAGGGCGCCCAGATAGCTGGGCCGGTCCACGACCACCACCTGGCCCGGGTCGAGCAGCGCCTTGCAGACCAGGTCGATGCCCTGCTGCGAGCCATGGGTGATCACCACGTCCGCGGGATCGTGACGTAACCCCAGCTCGTCGCGGAGCTGTTCGGCGATCCAGGCGCGCAGCGGGGGCAGGCCGAGGGTGTCCCCGTACTGGAGCCCGGGCAGCTCCCCCGCCAGCGCACGCGCCAGGAACGGCCTGGCCTCGGGGCAGGACATGCCCTCGTTCGCCGGCAGGCCGCCGGCGAGGGAGATGACGTCGGAGCGATCGCCAAGGCGCAGGACGGCGCCGATCGCGGACGGCGCGACCCCGGCCATCCGCGCGGCGAGGACGGGGAGTTGGGCCGTGGCCTCCGAAGGCTGAGGGGCCATGGCTAGGCCGCCCCCGCGCGGTAGACGGAGATATGCCGCCCGGTGCCGTTGAACGCGCCGCCGGCCCAGCCGGACTGGCGGGAGACCGGGGTGAGCCCGGCCAGGGCGGCCATCAGATCCAGTTCGGACGGCCATATGTAGCGGAAGGAGATGGGGACCAGCCGGGTCCGCCGCTCGTCCATCACGATCTGCTGCCGGTCGACGCGCTGCGCCAGCGGGTCGTGCAGGGACAGGAAGAACGCGGCCTCGCCGGCGTCGACCTGGAAGGCGTCCACATACTGCCGTTCGTTCATCCGACGGTAGGGCGGACAGCCCAGCTCCAGGACGAAGTGCCCGCCGGGCCTGAGGTGGGAGGCGACGGCCCGGAAGCACCGCACCTGGTCCTCCTGGCTACGCAGGAAGTAGAAGGTGCTGCACAGGGCGTAGACGAGGTCGAAGGCCCGGTCGTCGCCGAGGCCGGCGAGGTCCAGGAAGTCGCCCTGGAGCGGTTCGACGGCGTCGCCTGCCGGCTTCTTCGCCATCTCGGAGAGCATCGCCGCCGAGGAGTCGATGCCGGCGACCCGCAGGCCGGCGCGTGCCAGGGGGATGGCGACCCGCCCGGTGCCCACGCCGAGTTCGAGGGCGTCGCCCTCGGGGACGAGCGAGGTCAGGAACGCCACGGCGGGCTCGGGCGGTTCCCCGCCGCCCATCAGCACGTCGTACTCGGCCGCGGCCCGGTCGCCGTAGGTGGAGATCCCGTAGTCATGCATGGCTGGCCGCCTCCCGATCGGTTCCGGCCTCGCCGGACGTGTGCACGGCCGCGACACGGGCCGCGAAGTCGGCGAAGTCCTCGCTGTCGAAAAGTTCGCGCACGGGTATCCAGACTCCCAACTCTTGCTTGATCCGGGCGAGGACGCGGGCCGCCTCAAGCGACGCTCCACCGAGCAGGACGAAGTTGTCCTCGTCGGCCGGTGGCCCCGTCTCCAGCACCGTCGACCACGCCTTCTCGACGACGGTCCTGAGCTGTTCCGGCACGGGCACCCGGGCCGTCGAGGCCCCGGTCGCCGGCGTGCCCCGCGCGGCGGGGACCCGCGGCGGTGGGGGGAAGGGCGCGTGCGGCTCCCGGACGAGCAGCAGGGCGTGGCGCTCGACGTCCTGGACGAACGCGGCGGCGCTCTCCCCGGTCAGGCGCCGGTGGTCGTACTCCAGCCGCCCGATCCAACCGTCGGCCGTCTCGTTCCACATCATCGCCAGCCGGAACTTGGGCGCCCGGCTCGGCAGCCACTCGGTGCGCCAGCGGACGCCGTCGGAGGTGACACGGGCCTTGGGGAGCCGGTTCACCTCGAACAGGAACTGTCCGTAAGGGGTTTCGCCGCCGGTGCGGTCCGGGCGCAGCGCCCTGACCACCTCGGCGTAGGGCACGGCGGCGTGCGCCATTCCGGCGTGGAGCGTCTCCGTGGTGTCCCGGAGCGCGGCCCGCGCGGTGGTCGGGCCGCCGAGGCGGACCGGGAGCGGGATCATGCTCAGATACGGTCCGACGGTGCCCTCCTCCGCGGGGCGGCGCAGCGAGACGGGGATCAGCAGGACGGGGTCCGTCTCCTGGTCGTGTTCGCGCAGCGCGGTGGCGAAGGCGACGGCGCCCAGGGCGAACACGGTGGCGCCGGCCCCGGCCGCGGCCCGCCCCATGCCGGCGACCAGTTCGTCGGACAGCGTCCAGGTCAGCACGCCCAGCGGGTCGGCCCCCTCCGGGGCCGGCGCGGTCGCGGCGAACGCCGGGCTGGACGCCGGCAGGCCGGCAAGCGTCTCGCGCCAGTGCGCGACGGCCGCGGCCGGTTCTGGGCCGGCGAGGACGCGGCGTTCCCTGGCCAGATAGGAGTGGTAGCCCACCGGCCCTGCCGGCTCGTCCACCGCACGGGCGCGACGGGCACGGTCGTAGCCGGCGGTCAGCTCGTCGAGCAGCGCGGGGACCGAGCCGCCGTCCCAGAGCAGATGGTGCACCACGAGGACCAGCACGTGCTCGGTGGGGGTGTGCCGCCGCAGCAGCAGCCGGAAGAGGGGGCCTTGGAAGAGGTCGAACGGGCGGGCGAGCTCGGCGTCGCCCGTGCCGTCCGCGTCCACGACGGGCAGCACCACGCAGGCGGTGGGACGCACCAGCAGCCGGGGCTCGGGCTCGTCGGGGGTCAGGGCGGTGCGGAGCAGTTCCTGCCGGTCGACCAGCCGGGCCAGGGCCGACTGGAGCGCGCCGAGGTCCAACGCGCCGTCGAGGTGGATCTCCAGGGTCTCCAGATACGCGGTCCCGGTGGGGTCGTCCCGCTCCTCCAGCCAGATGCCCCGCTGGATTCCGGAGAGCGACAGCGTGGCGCGCCGCGTCGCCTGATCCGCCGCGTCGGCCGGCGCTTCGTCGGTGGCCCGTTCGCCGGCTGGCCCCTCGTCGCCGGTGACGACCAGCTCGGCGATCTCCCGGACCGTCCGCGCGGTGTACAGCTCCGGCAGCTCCCCGACCGAAGCCCGTCCGAACGCGTCCCGCAGGGCGGTTCGCAGGCGCGCGAGCCCCAGGGAGTCGCCGCCCAGGGCGAAGAAATCGTCGAGGACGCCGACCTCGGGACGGCCCAGCACCTCGCCGAAGAGCCGCCGCACCCGTTCCTCCACCGCGTCCCGGCCCGTGATGTGCGGGTCCGTCAACTCCTCGGCGTCGCCCGGGCCCGGCAGCGCGGACCGGTCGAGCTTTCCGCTGACCAGAGTGGGTGGGGCGGTCAGCGGATAGAACCGGGTGGGCACCGCGTGGCGGGGCAGCCGGCCGGCGAGCGAGGCCCGAAGCTCGTGCGGTGCGGGCGCCGCCCCTTCGGCGCGACCGACATAGGCGAGGAGCTCGGCGGTTCCGGCCAGCTCCCCGACGGTGGCCGCGGCCCAGTCGACGCCCGGGTGCGCCAACAGCGCGGCCTCCACGGCGCCGAGGTCCACGCGGGCACCGCCCACCTTGGGATCGGCGCCGGCGCGCGCCACATAGGCCAGTTCGCCGGTCGGCGTCTCCCGCACCAGATCGCCGGTGCGGTACATCCGGCCCTCGCCGTCCCGGAACGGGTCGGGCGGGAAACGTTCGGCGGTGAGCCGTGGGTTGCCGACATAGCCGTGTGCCAGGCCGACGCCGCCGATGTGCAGCTCCCCGGTCTCGCCCGGCGCCACCGGCCGGCCGTCCCCGTCCAGCACGTAGGCGGTGGTGTTCGCGATGGGGCGGCCGATCGGGGGGAGCCCCGAGCCGTCCCGGCTCAGCGTCGAGGTGAGCCGGGCCCCTGACGTCTCGGTGGCACCGTAGGAGTTGACCACGGTGAACGGCACCCGCCCCGGCCAGCGCCGCAGTTGCTCGCCGCCGAGCACCATCAGCCGCAGCGCGCAGCGCTCCGGCCAGGGCAGCCCGAGGGCGCGTTCGCCCAGCCCGGTGACCAGGATCGTGGTGCTGGCGCGGCGTTCCAGCAGCCAGTCCCGCACCGTCTCCGGGCTCCACTCCACGCCCTGTTCGGCGATCACGACGCCGGCGCCGCAGGTCAGCTGGGGCCACAACTCCCAGCGGGAGATGGCGAAGGCGGGCGAGGAGAGCCAGGTCCCGACGTCCTCGGGGGTGAGGGAGAACGCCCGGTGGGTCCAGTCCGCCTCGTTGAGCACGCCCCGGTGGGGCACGGCCACGCCCTTGGGCGCGCCGGTCGATCCGGAGGTGAAGAAGACATAGGCGGTGCGGTCCCGGCTGCCGTCGTTCCAGGCCAGCGAGGAGGCGCCGGCCGGCTGGGCACCGGCGCCCGGCAGCGGCCTGACGGAGTCCGGCGCCTCGATCAGGGTGGCCGCGCCGCCGGCCCCAAGCAGCCGCTCCGTCCCCTCCTCCGGGAGGGCGGGGTCGACCGGGAGGCAGGCGCTCCCCGCCTTCCAGACGCCGAGCACGCACGCCACATGGTCGGCGCCGCGCGGCATCCGCACGGCGACCGGCGCCCCCGGCGCGGTGCACTCCCGCACCCGCCGGGCCACCGCGTCGGACGCGTCGTCGAGCGCGCGGTAGGTCAGCGCGGTGTCACCGTCGCGCAGCGCCGTCCGGGTCGGGAGGCGCCGGGCGACAGCGGCAAACCTGGCGTCCGTCGTCTCGGCGGCGGCTGGGCTCATGCCTGGCTGCCCGACTCCGTGGCGACCATCGGCAGCCGGGGCAGGACGCGTTCGCCGAGCAGTCGCACGGTGCGCAGCGCCTCCGAGTGACTGGTGTCGCCGTACCGGACGTGCACGCTGACCTCGGCGCCCGGGTAGCGGCGGCCCACCTCCCTGAGCTGCTCGGTGACCGCGTCCACACCGCCGGCGATCACCTTGCCGGCGGCGTGCAGGTCAGCGAAGGTCGTGGACCTGACCGCGTCCAGCATCTTCTCGTAGCCGGGATACTGGTCGGACCGCACCCCGTCCCAACTGGCGTACGCCGCCAGCTGCTTCTCCTGGTAGGCCGTGTAGTGGGCGGCGGCCCTCGCCATCGCCTCGGCGGCGTCCTCGGCCACGTAGAGGTGGTAGCTGACGTGCATCCGGGCGGATTCCAGGGAGTGCCCGGCATCGGCCCGCGCCTCCCGGTAGCGGTCCAGCAGGGCGCTCAGCCGCTCGTGACTGGCCACCAGCGGGATGATCATGAGGTGGTATCCGTGCCGGCCGGCCCACTCGAAGGACTCGGGTGAGACGGTCGCGGCGACGAAGATCGGCGGGCCCGGGCTCTGCGCCGGCCGGGGCAGCAGGGGCGGCAGCGGTCCGAAGCGGTGGAACGTCCCGTCCCAGCGGAACCGCTCCGCCGTCCACAGCTGTTCGACGGCGCGCACGCCCTCCTCGAACCGGGGCCTGCTCTGGGACAGGGGCACGTCGAACGCCTCGAACTCCGCCGGCAGGAAGGCCCTGGCGAAACCGGCGTCCAGGCGCCCGTCGGAGAGGTTGTCCAGCACCGCCAGGGAGGCCGCCTGCCGGATCGGGTGGGTGAAGGCGGGAATCACCGCCCCGGTGACCAGCCGAATCCGGCTGGTCACCGCCGAGACGGCGGAGAGAAAGGCGACCGGGTCCGGGCTGTAGCCACCCCATTCGGTGAAATAGTGCTCCACCGCCTTGACATGGCTCAGGCCCAGGTCGTCCGCCAGGACACACAACTCCAGGCATTCCCGGTAGTACTCGGCCGCGCTCGCTTCCTTTGGCCCCACGGTGGGAAGGAAGTTAAGACCTACCTTCATGGGGCCACTCCCCGCCGTGCGGAGTGCGGCTTTTCCTCGTCTGACGCCCCGAAGAGCGAAAGATAGAGATTCTCGAACTGGATTTCCGCGTACTCTGCCGAGGCCAACGTGTCGCCCGTTGCACGCGCGACCTCCTCGTCAATGAGCAGCGGAGTTCCGGCCGCCTCCGCCAACAGTTGCGACTGGGCGCATCGCTCCATGACGACAAACCACCAGATGGCCTCCTCGACGCTGCCACCTCCGGCGAGGAAACCGTGGTTGACGAGAATGAGGCCCGTGTTGTCCCCATAGGCGGCGGAGATCTCCTTGCCCTCCTCCACCTCCGAGATAAGGCCCCGGAAATTCCGGTACACGGCGTGCCGTCGGTAGATCGCACACGCGTCCTGGGTGATCGGGTCGAGGAGCCGCCCCAGCGCGGACCAGGTCTTCCCGTACATCGAGTGGGAGTGCACGAACGCCGCGAGGTCGGGCCGGGCCCGGTGCAGCTCGCCGTGGAGCGGGTGCACCGACGGGTTGAGCCGCCCCTCGCCCTGCACGATCTGCCCGTCCGGGCCGAAGAGTTGGAGGTCGGCCGCGGTGACCGCGCTGAAGTCCACGACGAACGGGTTGACCCAGTAGTGGTCCGGCAGGTCGGGGTCCCGGACGGTGATGTGGCCGGCGATTCCCTCGGTCATGCCGAGCCGGGACAGCAGCCGCAGTCCGCGCAGCAGACTCCGCTGCCGCGCCAGGCGCTCCGCCGACGGCTCCGCTTCGCTCGCACTCATGTGGTCGTCCCCTCCGCGGCGTAGACACATCTGAAACCGACCTCGTTGTGCCGGTCGGTGAGCAGGTCACGTCCCCTGTAGAACGTCGTCACACAGACCGAGGGAGAGGTCCACGTCCCGCCCTTGAGCACGTGGAACGCCTCGGGCCGGTTCATGAACTCGCTGCTGCGGCGCCCCTTGAAGAACGGGGACATGTCCTCCCGGGTGAAGAAGTTGGTGCGCGTCAACTCCCAGACGTTGCCCGCCATCTGTAGGGCACCGTAGGGGCTGGCACCGGCCGGCAGGGCATCGGCCGGCAACACCGGGTCGGGCGGCCAGTGGAGGGTGGTCCTGACCAACAGCGCCTCCAGCTCCTCCAGGTTCTTCGGGGCGGCCACCCCGTAGGCGCGGTGGATCCCGTTCACCCGCTCCTGGTCCCAGTCCTGGCCCCACGGATAGCTCCGGCCGTCCGTGCCGCGCGCCGCCTTCTCCCACTCGTCCTCGCTGGGCAGTCGCCCGCCGGCCCACTGGGCGAAGGCGTAGGCGTCGTACCAGTCGACGCCGACGACCGGCTGTTCCGGGTGGTTGAAGCGCGCCTCCCGCCAGTGCGCCGGGGTGTAGTCCTTGCCCACCGGCTCGTCCGGGTGCGCGAAGTCCCGTGCGGTGCCGACATCCTTGAGGAACTCCGCGTACCGCCGGTTGGTCACCGTGGTGCGGTCGATGTGGAAGGACGGCAGGTCGACGGCGCGCAGCGGATTGTCGGTGTCGTCCATCTGGAAGGGGCCCACCTCGCGCTTCGCCGAACCGAGCACGGCGGGACCGCCGGGGACCAGCACGACGTCCCGGAGGTCCGGGTCCCGGCGCCGGGCCGCCACCTCGGCGCGCATCCCGGCGAAGTGTTCGTCCTCCAACTCCCGCAGCCGCTCGGGGTCCTTGGTTCCGAAGAAGGCCCACAGGGCCTGTTTGGTGAACGCCGCCCCGCAGCCGACGGGCTTGCGCGCGTAGCCGGGACGGCTGAAGTTGCTGGGCCATCCGGAGATACGGATCAGATGCTCCACCGCCTCCGGCAGCTTCGCCTTCCGCACCGCCTCGATGGCGCTGAACGCGACCCAGTCGACGTCGTCGTGGGTGGCGGCGCACATCGCCTCGCGCGCCTGCGGCGAATCGACGAACCGCTCGGCCATCGCGGTGACCGCGATTCTCCGCACGTGCCAGTCGCCGTGCGAAACGGCCAGCGTCGCGAGATCGCGTGCGAGCGTGTCGGTCTCCTCGACGTCCGCCACGAACTTCTCGATCTCCCGCAGGCGGGCGTGGTAGGCGGTCTCGTCGAGGCCAGCGAGAGTTGACTCGTCCGCTAGTTCTTCCAGCATTCTCCACTCCCGGGGAAGGGCGTGGGCGCTGGCCGCATCATGCGAATGCGGCCAGCGCCACGTCAGCCAGATCGGCCAATAGAATTACCACTTGGTGGCGGTCTCGCCGGCCTCACGAGAAGCGAGGAAGTCCTGGTTCGTCATTATCTTCACCCCCCTCCGAAGATCGATTTACGATCAGGGGAAACCATGAAGCACGCATGCCAACCGGAAGAAAAGGACAGCCTGCGTCCATTTGCTCAACATCCCGGCTGCACAGCATGGGCCGCAAGCGACCCATAAGAGAGTTTGGACCAGCTGCCAGGGACGGGCAAGTACGCGAGCACGCTCGATTTGCATCTGACAATGTGACACATGTCACACCATCAGACGCATGACGCGCATGCCATTCGGGTACCGCGCGGGCAATTCCGACTGATCGATTAACGACCCCGCTCGACATTCGCGGCAATCGTTCGAAGAGCCCACGTCGAGGCAATTCACGAAGAAGGAGAGAGAAACGGTGCAGCGTGTTGACAATTTCGATCACACTGTCGCCGACGAAACGACTGGCAATGCCTCCTCCGTGGTCAATCCGGCTTATGCGGATAAGAAGGGACGGAGTACCGACCCCGTTCTGTCCCCCGTAAAACCTCGCACCGGGAGACGAGCGCGGACGGGGCGGCCTCCTCCCGGCCCTGCGGGTGGTGGCCACGCCGCCCGAGCGGGAGCGCACGCGCCCGGGCGTGCGCGCGCACGGCTGGAGCGGGCGCGCGCGGCCGGGCGAACGGTCAATGGAGGGCCGGGCCGCGAGGGCATTTACATCGCTGTAAGCATCGTGATGCCATAGGCAACCGTCAGCGGACGCCGGCGCGGCGTTCATGGACGTGCTCAGACGAGGGAGCCAGACGATGCGCGCCCGATCCCGAACCACCCTGGTCGCGGCGGTGTTCGCACTGCTCATCGGCCTGGCCTGGATGCCCCAGGCCACCGCAGGAGACTCGATGCCCACAGCAGCCGGAACCTTCCGCAACCCACTGAACACGGGGCCCGACCCGTTCCTCACCCACGCGAACGGCAACTACCACCTCGCCACCACCCAGGGCGACGCCATCAGGATGTGGAGCTCGCCCTCCCTGGCCACCCTGTTCGCCGCCGACCCCGTGACGGTCTGGACGGACACCGACCCCTCGCGCGACCAGCACATCTGGGCGCCCGAGTTCTACCGCTTCGACGGCCGCTGGTACCTCTACTACACGGCCGACGACGGCGTGGACGAGCACCACCGGCTCTATGTCCTGGAGTCCGAGGGCGACGACCCGCGCGGCCCCTACCACTTCAAGGGCAAGCTCGAACCGCCCAACCACGTCGACGACTTCGCCATCGACCCCGGCATCCTCCAACACGGCGGGCGGCTCTACCTCGCCTACAGCGGGCTCAACGAGTACCAGCACAACGGGCTGAACATCGCGCCGATGTCCAACCCCTACACCGTCTCGGGCGACGCGGTCCCCCTCGACGGCGCCGGCGGCTGCCCCGAGGTCCGCGAGGGGCCCGCGTTCCTCTACCGCAACGGCCACACCTGGATGACGTACTCGACCTGCGACACCGGCAAACCCGACTACCAGGTGTGGATGATGTCCCTGCCGGACGACGCCGATCCGCTGGTCCCGGGGAACTGGACCCAGCACGAGGGACCGCGCTTCGCCAGGAACGACGCCGCCGGCGTCTACGGGCCAGGACACCACACGTTCTTCCAGTCGCCCGACGGCACCGAGGACTGGATCATCTACCACGGCAAGACCACGTCCGTGAACACCTACACCGACCGCACCACCCGCGCCCAGCGGATCGGCTGGCACGCGGATGGCAGCCCGGACCTCGGCACCCCGCTCGCGCTGGGCGCCACCCAGGACCTGCCGTCCGGCGACCCGGGGTCGGGCACCTACTGGATCAACGACGACGGCCGCTCAAGCGGCGCCGGGACCGTCACCTTCGACGGCTCCTGGAACGCGGGCGCCGGCTGCGCCACCCAGTGTTTCTGGGGCGACGACCACTGGACCGACCAGGCGGGCGCCACCGCGACGTTCTCCTTCACCGGCACCAGGATCGCCCTGCTGTCCGTGCGCGACACCGGCAACGGCATCGCCGCGATCAGCGTCGACGGAGGGCCCGAGCAACGCGTCGACCTGCACGGACCGATCCGGGTGGGCGAGACACTCCAGTACCTCAGCCCCCGACTGCCGCACGGCGAGCACACGTTGACGGTCCGGGTCACCGGGGAGCACAACCCCGACTCCGGCGCGGCGTTCGTGAGCGTGGACCGGGCCGAGGTCTACACCGACTGAGCCACCGGCTCAGGACCCGGGTGCGGGGCCAGCGGCGCCCCGCACCCGGCGCACCGGGCGTGGACGCGGCTGCGGAACCCTCGCGGGGGTTCCTACGATGCGGTCCATGCCCGACGACATCGCTCCCACCACGCCCGACGATCCCGCCGCCCTCGGGCCCTATCGGCTGGTCGGTGTCCTGGGTGCCGGCGGGATGGGGAAGGTGTATCTCGCCCGCCGCCGCTCGGGCCCGCGACCGCGACCGGTCGCGGTCAAGGTGCTGCTGCCCGAGGTCGCGCACGACGAGGAGCTCGTGCGCCGGTTCGCGCGTGAGGCGGTCGCGGCCTCGGCGGTGCGCGGCGCCCGTGTCGCGCGGGTCGTCGGCCATGGCACGGACGGTCAGCCCTGGATCGCCACCGAGTACCTGGCGGGCCCCTCGCTCGCCGCGCACCTCGGGCGGCACGGCCCCCTGCCCACGGCCGCCCTGCGGCAGCTCGCCGCCGAACTCGCCGCCGCTCTCGACGACGTCCACCGCGCGGGTCTGGTGCACCGGGACCTCAAACCCGCCAACATCGTGGTGACCGCCACGGGTCCACGTCTGATCGACTTCGGTATCGCCCGGCCCGAGTACGGGATGACCCTGACCACCGCCGGCATCCCGGCCACGCCGGGATACGCGGCCCCCGAGCAGCTGACGGGCCGTCGGGCCGGTCCCGCCGCCGACGTGTTCGCGCTGGGCGCGGTGCTGGTCATCGCCGGCACCGGGCATCCCGCGTTCCCCGCCACCGATGTGCACTGGGCGAACTACCAGGTCGTGCACGGCGAACCCGAGCTGGACGGGGTGCCCGCCGAGCTGCGTTCCGTCATCGCCGCGTGCCTGGCCAAGGAGCCGGGCGACCGCCCGGCCCCCCGTGATCTGCTCGGCCTGGCCGACGGGGTGGCGGCCCCCGGGTTCTGGACCGTGGAGCCGGTGGCCGGGGATATAGCCGCCCGCGCGCGGGCCGCGCGGACCGCGATCCGCGGCGGCGGGCGCACCGGTACGGCCACAGGTCCGACGCGGCGCCGCGCGCTGGGGGTCGCGGGCGCCGCCCTGGTGGCCGCCGGTGGCGCCGCGTGGTGGCGCGGCGGGCCGAACGACGACGCGGCCACCGGCGGCCTGGACTCGGACGCGGCCCCGCTGACGGACTACCAGCCGGGTCTGGCGCCCGACCCCTACTGGACGCGGGAGGATCTGGCGGAGGAAGGCCCGGCGCCGCTGCCCGCCGGGGACGTCGTCCTGGCCGCCGCGGCCTCCGGTGGCCTGGCGGCGTTCGGGGTGGTGGACGGTGCGCCGGTGTGGTCGGACGAGTCGGCGCTGCCCGCCTCGGGGATGGCGGCCGGCGGCGCGGGGCGCACGGAGCTGGTGCTGGTCGCCACCGCGAACGACGAGGTGCGGGCGCTGCGTTCCACCGACGGGACGACGCTGTGGAGCAGCTCGGTCGCGGTGGAATCGATCCTCACCGCCGACACGGAGACGGGCCTCGTCCTGGCCACCGACGGCACCCTGACCGCACTCGACCTGCGGACCGGCGAGGAGCGGTGGCGGGCGGCGACCGCGCTGGCCGGCGAGCGGCCGGGGGCGGCACTCCACGAAGGCACGGTGCTCCTGGCCACCGCCGACCGGCTGGCCGCCTACGACGCGGCCGACGGCGGCGTCCGCTGGAGCCGGGACGGGCGCTTCGCCGACACCGCGGGCGCGCCGGCCGTCATCGACGGACGGGTCGTGGTCGGTGGGGAGAGCCTGCTCGCGCTGGAGGTCGGGGAGGGGGGCGAGGCGTGGTCCCTGCCCGGGCAGGGCGCCGAATGGCGACAGCCGGTCGCCGCCGACGACGGGGTGTGCGCCGTCCATGGCTGGGATCTGGTCCGGGTCACCGCGGCCGACGGCGAGCAGCTGTGGTCGGCGCGGCTGGACGTCGAGGACGAGCTGCCCCCCGAGCCGCCGGTGTGGGAGGGCGCCAGCGTCTGGACCACGCTGGGTGGTCCGGGCACGAAGGGCGTCTCGACCTGGCTGGCGCACAACGGCACTTCGCTGTGGGCCGTCTCCGACGGGCGCCGCGGCCAGTGGCGTCTCGCGGGCTCCGGCTATCGTGTCTTCCTGCTGCGCGCTGGGCAGTTGATGGCCATGCCCGTCCCCTGAGCAGGGGAGGTCGGGCGACCGACCGCCGCCGGGCGGGGGCGGGAACCACCTGCGGAAGGACCACGACAGCGAAGGGGGCTGGCATGGCGGACGGCGGTCTCGCCGATCACGGGACGGGGACCCCCGAGGGTTACCGGCTGTCGGCGGAGGGCCCCGGAGGGGCCCCGCCCGGCATGCGGCGCCACTGGGCGTGGCAGGTGACGACGGGAACGACGGTGGGTCTGACCGTGGTGGCCCAGGACACGGCGGTCGTGGAGGCCCACCGGCAGTGGGTCAGGCACGAGGCGCGGGTGGCTCGGGCGATCGGGCCCGCCGCGCGGCGCGCTCTGGTCGCGGACGATCCCGACGCCCCGCTGCCGTGGCTGGTGACGGCCCCCGCCACCGGCCCCTCGCTGGCGGACGCCATCGGTGGCCGGGGGGCGCTCCCGGCGGCGGGGATACGGGAGTTGGGGGTGGCGCTCGCGCACGCGTTGCGTCCGCTCCACGACGAGGGGGTCGGCCATGGCGCGCTGTCGAGCGCCACGGTGGAGCTGACGGACGAGGGCCCCGTACCCCACACGGGGTGCGGTCTGCTGCACCCCGTGGGTGCGGCGCCGACGCCCGACGGGGATGTCGGGGATCTCGCGGCCCTGCTGCTTGAGGCGGCGGGCGGCCCGCGGGCGCTGCCGCCGGAGCTCGCGGCGTTCCTGACCGGCTGTGCGGAGGACGCGGGTGGGCGTCCCGGGGTCGGCGAGGTGGCGGACCGGCTGGCCGACGCGCTGCCGGGGGAGTTCGCCTGGCCGGGGGCGGCCGACGCCGCCGCCCCTGGAGAAGGGCGGGGCGCTCTTGCCGGGCCCCCGCCCGCTGACGGAGCGTCCGACCTCCGGGCGGCGCCCGACGACCCGGACTCCGCCACCAGTTACCGGCTGCCAGCGCCGGCTCCCCTCCCGCCGACGCCGGCGACGGTGCCGCCCGTTCCCCGGGGAAGCGAGGGGGCGCCGCCCGGCGACGACCAGCGGACCACGTGGAGCGCCCCGGTCTCCCCCGCCGGACCGCCGGCGCCCGACCGGGGTGCGGCTCCCGAGAAGGCGCCGTCCCGGCGCGCGCTGCTCGGGGTCGCCGCCGCGGCGGGCGCCGTGGGCGCGTTGACGGGCGCGGCGGGCGTGGCGGGCTGGGTGGTCGGCCGGGGCGGCGGGAGCCGGGCGCTGTTCTCGCCCTACCCGGAGCCCCGTCCCCTTCCCTCGGGCGTCGCCCCGGCGCCGGTCTGGCGCTATGACGCGCCCGGTGAGTCCCCGTTCAGCCCCCGGGTCCAGGAGAGCGGGACGGTGCTGGTGTCGAGCACCAACCGGATGACGGGGCTCGACCTCGCCACCGGCGAGGAGCTGTGGACACGCGGTGATCTGGGGGTGGACGCCAGCCTGCTCCAGGACGTGGCGCCCATGAGGCTCGGGGAGGACCGGATGGCGTTTCTCCACCGGGGCGAGCTGGTGGTGATCGACACCGAGACCGGGGCGCGGGTGTGGACCGACACCCGGTATCTGCCGGAGGATCCCGACTATGTGGGGCATCGGATCGACCATGTCCACTGGGACGCCGAGGACGGGCAGACGCTCCTGCTGTGGACGCGGACGGTCAAGGACGACGTCGGCGACACGCACGGCATCGCCCTGTACGACGCCGCCGAGCGGGAGGAACGCTGGCATGTACCCGTGCCGATGGACGCCTCGGACGCGCTGTTCTTCGTCCACGGCGAGTCGGTGCACACGGTCAGCGTCGTCGACGGCGGCTTCCGTCATGCCTCGTATCGGCTGCGGGACGGTCAGGAGGAGCAGGTCCGCGCTCTCGACGATGTGATGACGTTCAGCTGGCTGACCCCGCTTGAGAACCGCGGTCTGCTGATCAGCGGACTGGAGGGCGACATCCAGGTCCATGACGCGGTCACGCTCGACCTGCGGTGGGAGCGGCCGATCGGCACGGCGGAGTCCCGGCTCGGCAACCCCCGGGTGGAGATCCTGCGTTTTGACGGGGAGGAACGCGAAGTCCTGTTGGTCAACGACCGGGATACGCAGGTCATCGCGCTCGACCTCGGCTCCGGTGAGGAGCTGTGGCGCGCCGCGCTGCGGGACGAGAGCGCCTATGCCGGGATCATCCACCCGCGCATGGCGCTCAGCCCGTCCGGGTCGACCCTCCTGGTCGGGGGTCTTGAGGTGATGGCGCTGGACGCGCGTACCGGCACGGTCCAGTGGGCCTTCCGGCACGCGGAGCGCGCCGACCTGGCCACGTACTCGGTGTTCGCTGGGCCCGACGCGATGCTGGTCTGGGACGGCACGACGGCCTTCGGCCTTCCGGTGGAGTGAGCGGCATGCGACGACAGCCCGAGCACCGCGCCGGCGGTCCGCGTCCCCTGACGGCCGCCGACCCCGCCCTGGTGGGCGGCTGGACGCCGCTGGCCCGCCTGGGCGCCGGCGGCGCCGGGGTCGTCTATCTGGCGAGGGACGACCAAACGCGCCTGGCCGCGCTGAAGGTTCCGCACCGCGACGACGCGGAGTCGCTGCTCCGTCTCGCCTCGGAGGCCAGGACGTTGGAGCTGCTGGACGCCGCCGGCACCCTGGTGCGCGGGGTGCCGGGGCGACTGGACGCGGCCCTCGAAGGGCCCGCCCCGCACCTCGCCACCACCTACCTGCCGGGGCCCACGCTGCGCCGCTGCGTCGAGAGCGCCGGCCCCCTGCCGGAACCGGCCCTGCGGCGCTGTGCGGTGTCCCTGGTCGACACCGTGCTCGGGCTGCACGCCACGGGGACCGTCCACCGGGACGTCAAGCCGTCCAACGTGCTTCTCACGGCCGACGGGCCCCGGCTGGTGGACTTCGGGATCGCCAGGGCCAGTGGCACCGCGCCCCCCGCGACACCGTCGGGGCCCGAAGGGTCCCCCGGGTACACCCCGCCCGAGCGCGGGGAGGCCGTGACCGACGAGGCGGAGGACGTCTTCGGCTGCGCGGCGACGCTCGCGTTCGCGGCCACGGGGCGGGACCCGTTCGGCATCGGCACCCCCGACGAACTGGCGTACCGCGTCCGGCACTCGGCGCCCGACCTGACGGGAGCGCCGGCCGCCGTGCGCGCGGTGCTGGAGGCGGGGCTCGCCGCCGACCCGGCGGCGCGGCCCTCCCTTGCCGAGCTGGGTTCCCTGCTGGGGGAGGCGGGTCCGCTGGTCGAGGTGCTGCCGGCGTCCGCGCGGCAGGAGTTGCGGGCGTTCGCCGACACCGACTGGGCGCGCCTCCCGCCCCTGCGCGACGCGCCACCGGCGTCGTCCGACCCTCGGCGGCGCGCGCTGCTCCTCGGGGCGGCCGGCTTCGGCGGCGTGGCCGCGACCGGGTTCGCCGGGCATCTGCTCGGGCGGCGGGCGAGGTCGGCGTCCACTCCCCGGCTGTCCTTCGCCCCGGCGGCGGCGTCCGATATCAGCGCCAGGGAGCGGTGGGCCAGGGCGGCTGAGGTGCCGCCCGTCGGCCGGGCCGTGCTGGCCGACGGCGCGATCTTCGTCCCCGGGCTGCTCAGCAGCGCGTTCGACGGACGCACCGGGGAACTCCTGTGGTCGCGTCGGGGCCTGGTGGGCAATGCCCCCGTCGCGGTGGACGAGGGGCGGCTGCTGGCGCATCACCAGATGGTGGGCGGTGGCGGGCAGCAGCTGGGCCTCACCCAGACGCGGACCGGGCGGAGTTGGGCGTCCCGGCCGCTGGGCATCGCGCTGCGCACGATGAGAGCGACGCCGGTGGTGGGGAGCAGGGGGGCGGTGCTGTTCGTGACCGGTCTCGACCCGTCGGCGGATCCGGAGGAGGCGGAGGCCGAACGCCGTCCGCTGCTGGCGTACGACACGGCGGGTGACGAGGTGCTCTGGAGCACGACGTTCCCCGCGGTCGGCGGGGACGAGGTGGCCGGCGCGGTGTCGGACGGCGTCGTCCTGGTGCTGGCCGCGGACTCGGTGCACGGGTTCGACGCCGACAGCGGCGCGGAGCTGTGGACGCGTGAGCTCGGCGCCGAGCTGACGGACGACTCCTGGACGGGGATGCCGTCGCGGCGGGTGGTGACCGACGGCGCCGGCCGCGCCGCGGTCACCGGCCGGGGCATTCTGGTGTTGAACGCCGCTGACGGCTCGACGATCTGGTCGGTCGAGCCCGACTCGGACCCGGACCTCGCGGAGGCGAGCGAGGAGAACGAGACGGACGGGATGGCGCTCTACGGCGCGGCGGCGTTCGCCGGCGACTCGCTGTTCCTCGCGGAGGCGCGCTGGGGGGTGCGCGCGTTGGCCACGGCGGACCGCTCGGCGCTCTGGCAGTGGGAGGCGGAGGACCCCTTCGTCTCGCCGCCGGCCGGGTGCCTCGCCGCCGGCGGTCTGGTGTTCCCGCCCGCCGGACAGTTCGACACGGCGGTGACGGCGCTGGACGCGGCGACCGGCGAGGTCGCCTGGCACCTGCGGGACGGCGAGGCGACCGGCGGCGACCCCCAACTCCTCGCCGACGACACGGGGGTGTACCTCCTGCGCAACGACCGCCTCCGCGCGCTCGCGCTGTGAGGGCCGATATTCCCTAGCCGGCGTTGGCGACGGGGTCGGTGGTCATGGCCGGATGGGCGGAGGTGACGTGGAGCGCGCGCAGGTTGGTGGGGAGGTCGCGGCGGCGTTTGACGTTGAGTTTGCGGTAGACGCGGGTCAGGTGCTGCTCGACGGTGCTCGGGGTGACGCTCAGCTGGGTGGCGATGTCGCGGTTGGTGTGGCCGAGCGCGGCCAGCCTGGCGACGCGGTGCTCCGCGTTGGTGAGGTGCACGACGCCGGCGCCGGGTGGGCGCTCGGGCACGAGGGCGGTGGATGTCCGGGCCGTGCCCCTGCCGTGCCTGACCCGGGCGGCGCGCTCCAGCACCACGCGGGCGCGGCCGTTCTGGCCCAGTTGCTTGAGTGTGTGGCCCAGGCTGCCCAGGGCCCGGGCCAACTCATGGACGTCGCCGGCGACATCCAGCAGGTCGACGGCCTCCTCCAGGAGCCGCCGCCGGGTGTGGGGCGGGTGGGTCGCGGCGAGCACCCGCAGGGTGGTGCCCCGGGCCCGTTCGTCCCTGAAGCTGGGGAGCCGGAGCTGGCGCGTCACCAGATCGCGGGCTCTGGCCGGGTCGTGCAGCCTCAGACACGCCTCGGCGGCGCCGGCTCGCCACGGCACGAGCCCCGACTGCTGGAGCCCCCACTCGCGCAGCGACTCGCCGCAGCCGAGGAAGTCGTCGAGCGCCTCGTTGGGCCGGCGGGTGGCGAGGAGCAACTGCCCGCGCGCGTACTGGTACTGAACGCCGAAGCGGCTGGCGAACATCGCCTTGGGCACGCACTGCTCGACCCAGCGGACGGCCTCGTCGTACCGTTTGTCGGCGACCAGCGCGAGGATCACGCTGGAGAGCGGGGAGCCGATCGAGATCCCCCAGTTGCGGGGCGGGATGAGCGTCATCGCCGCCCGTGCCTGGGCCTCGGCGCCGAGCATGTCGCCCTGCCGCAGGGAGATCTCCGCCCTGATGGCGGCGAAGAGCGCTTCCCAGGCGGTCGCGCCGGCCGCCGAGGCCCTGGCGTGGTAGCGGTCGCACCACTCGGCGGCGCGCGCGGTGTGCCCGGCGTAGAGCAGGGCCTGGAGGGCGAGTTGCGCGGGTTCCAGCAGCGGATCGCTGTCCCGCGCCCGGTCGAGCACGCCCTCAGCCGTCGCGGTCGACGTCTCGTCGGCCCGGCCGCCGATCGCGCTGGCCAGGGCGGCCGTGACGGGCAGCATCGACTCGCAGGTGGCGAACGGCGGGATGTCGTCCGGAACGTTCGACGCGTCGGCCAGGGAGGGGAAGGTGCACGTCAGCCACAGCTCGGTGACCAGGAGGTCGGTGGACGCCGGCCCTGGGCCGTGGTGGGCGCCGCGGGCGCGCGCCAGCACCTCCCGCGCCTCCCTGGTGCGCCCGTGCCAGACCATGGCCCGGGCCAGCAGCGCCAGATCGGCGGCGGACAGCAGTCCGGCGCGGCTCGCGGCGACCATGCGGACCAGCCGCCGGGTGCTGCCGACCGGGTTGGTCCGCCACTCCATCCGGGCCAGCAGGACCAGGATCTCGGCGCGCTGCCGGTCGTCGGCGCAGATGCCGTAGGCGTGCTCCAGATAGCGGAGGGCCTGGTCGACGTCGCCGGTGGCCAGCACGTCCTCGGCGGCCTCCCTGAGGACGAGCGTGGCGCATCCGCTCTCGACCTGCCCGGCGATGATGTGCTCGGCCAACGCGACCGCGCCGGCTCCGGCCGCGTTGAGTGCCGAGTAGGCGGCCCCGTGCATCGCCCCCCGGTGGGTGAAGTCCGGGTCGGAGAGGACGGCTTCACGGGCCGCCGGGTGCCGGAAGAGGCCGTCGCGCAGGAGCCCGATCGCGGTCAGCGCCTCGATGGCCCACTCGGTGGTGGGATGGTCGATCCTGAGCAGCCGGCTCACCGTGCCGGACGAGCCGCCGCCGTCGCCGAGCAGCGCGACGGCGCGCCCCACCTCGCGGAGCTGTGGGTGGCCGCCGCGCAGGCAGCGCAGCACGGCCTGCCGGAAGATCTCGCCGGCGGCCGGCTCGAAGCCGCCCGCCTCGGCGATGCGGTAGTCCTCCACGAGTGCCCGGATGAGCAGCGGGCTGCCGCCGCTGGCCTGGAGGCACCGCCGGGCGAGCCGGGTGGCGGTCGCGGGGCCGAGGTAGGCGGCCAGGAAGTCGGCGGTGTCCTGCTCGGAGAGGCCGGCGAGTTGGACGCAGTGGGCGTGTGGCTGGCTCAACAGGTCGATATGCGGCACCGAGTGGGCGACGCGCGATGTGGTGCACTCGGTGAACGCCACCAGCAGCGGGGCCGACCTGGAGCGGCGCACCAGCTCCAACAGGCACCGCAGGGACGGCTCGTCGGCGTGCTGGACATCGTCGATCGCGAGCACCACGGCCCGCCGGTCGGCCAGCGCGTGGAGACGGCCGGCCAGCCCGCGCAGCCGCTCGAAGGAGATGTCCTCGGCCGAGCCCGAGCCGGAGGCCGCCGGGTCGATGGGTAACTCGCCGCCGCTCAGGAGCAGTTGGGAGATGACGCCGAGCGGGCCGCTCTGGTCCTGGGCCGAGCAGGTCGCCGTCAGGGTCAACGCGCCCGAGTGCGCCGCCCGTTGCGCGAGGGCGTTCAACAGCTCGGTCTTGCCGCTGGCGAGCGGGCCGTTGATCCATGCGACGCGTCCCGTCCCCCGGAGAGCTTCGGAGAGCAGGGAGTTCAGCGCCGTGAATTCTCTTCCGCGGGCGGCCGGATGAGGCGGGCCACCGCGGCCATTCCGGTCAATCTGATAATGGCCGGCATTCACCAGTAAACATCCTCCTAGGCTGCGTTCCTGTTACCCCCGACCCCGCCCCGCCGCCGCCCGGACGCCTCTCCGGATTTTCCGATTCCCCGTTCTTCCATGCTCGCACGAAGTGCCTGCCGGTTACACGCCGCCTTGGTGGGGACATGAGCCGGGACGCGGTTTCGACCCCGGTCCGGGGCATGCCGAGAGACCGCCCGGCGGTCGGGCGGTCTCTCGGCTCGACGGGTGCGTCAGCTCACACGTCGACCGCTTCCGGTCACCTCCCCGGCGCCCGGTTCGTCCGGGACGGCCGCGGGGGCGTCAGGCACGGGGGCCGGCGCCGGCGCCGCCGGCGGCCTGATGGCCAGCGCGATCAGCGCCCCGGCCACCGCGATGCCAGCGCCGACAAGACCGGCCGTGCGCAGCCCGTCGACCACCTCGCCGGTCGGGAGGTCGGACGCCCCGGTGTCGAGACCGGCGTTGGCCACGGCGACGATCACCGCGAGCCCGACGGCGGCGCCGATCTGCTGCGCGGTGGAGGCCATCGCGGAGGCGATGCCCTGCTCCTGGGGGGCGACGCCCGAGGCCGCCGAGACGAACAGGGTGGTCAACGCCACACCGCCGCCCAGCCCCCAGACCACGATGCCGGGCAGCAGGGCCAGGAAGGAGCCGTCGGCGCTGAAGGCGAGGGCCACCATGGCCAGTCCGACGCCGGTGATCAGCATGCCGATCGTCAGCGTCGTGCGGGTGCCCAGGCGGTTCACCAGCCAGGCGGCCACCGGGCCGCCGCCCAGGGCGCTCAGCAGCCCGGGCGGCAGGAACGCCAACCCGGCGGCCAGCGCCTCGTAGTCCAGGACGTTCTGGAGGTAGGTGGTGAAGAGGTAGTACTGGCCGCTGGTGACACCCAGATAGAGGAAGATCACCAGCATCGCCGCGACCAGGCTCCGGTTGCCGAACATGCGCAGCGGCACCAGCGGGTCCCTGGTGCGGCGCTCCACGAGCAGGAACACCCCGAGCAGCGCCAGCCCGGCGACCAGCGAACCGGCCCCCCGGACCGAGAGCCAGCCCGCCTCGGGGCCGCTGACCAGGCCGAGGACGAGCAGGGTGACACCGGCGGTGGCGATCAGCGCGCCCGGCACGTCGAAGCCGCTGCCCCGCTCGGCGGGCGAGTCGGGCCGCAGCCAGCGCGGCGCGGCGAAGGCGGCGGCCAGGGCGAGGGGCACGTTCACGAAGAACACCCACGCCCAGCCGAGGTACTCGGTGAGCACGCCGCCGAGCAGCGCGCCGAAGGCCAGGCCCGCGCTGCCCGCCGCACCCCAGGTGGCCAACGCGCGGTTGCGCGCCGGGCCTTCGTCGAAGGTGGTGTTGATCAGTTTGAGCGTGGCCGGGAACAGGAAGGCGCCGCCCAGGCCCTGCACCGCCCGGGCGGCGACGAGCACCTCACCGGAGGTGGTGAGCCCGCCGACCAGCGAGGCGACGCCGTAGACGAGGAGGGCCGAGAGGAACATGCGCCGTGGGCCGAGCCGGTCGGCGGCACGCCCGCCGAGCAGCAGCAACCCACCGAACGCGACCGCGTAGGCCGTGACCACCCACTGTAGGGACTGTGCGGAGAAGTTGAGTTCGCGGCCGATGTCGGGTAGGGCGACATAGACGATGTTGTAGTCGATGGCGACGATGAACTGGGCGAAGGCCAGCAGCCCCAGGGCCCGGCCGGACCCCTGTCGAGCGGGAGTTGGGTTCACGGAGAAGTCTTTCAGTGGGGAGTCTCACGTCGGTGCCCGGCGTCAGAGGCGGGCACACTTCGGGTACGACTTGTGACAGAGGACATTTTCTGTGAGCAGATGGCCCGCTGAAAGGGGGAATTTTCATGTTCCAGAGGAACACCGATGTGCCGGTGAGCGACGTCCCTCCGGAAGCCTGTCCCTTACGCGAGGTAATCGGTCAGGTGGGTGGAAAGTGGAGCGCGCAGATCATCGTGGCGACCGCTGACGGCCCGATTCGCTATACCGAGCTGGAGCGCAGGGTCGATGGCATCAGCAGACGCATGCTCACGCTGACCCTGCGGCATTTGGAGCGTGACGGCCTGTTGGTCCGCACCGTCTATCCGACGGTGCCGCCCAAGGTCGAGTACACGCTCACCGACATGGCCGTCGAACTGCATGCCTCGCTCGCCGCGCTGATCGCCTGGGCGGAGCGGCACGGGACGGCCATCAGCAGGGCGCGCGAGGCGTACGACAGCAGGGAGGACACCGTCACGGAGGCGGTGGTGGCCCCTCAGGTGCCGCGCAGGGCCTCCACCACCGGAGCGAAGGAGTCGATGAACGGCTCAAGAACGCTGATGTAGGAGATGCCCCAGCGCTCCCGCATCTCGCGCACCTCGGCGATGATCTCGTCGACGGTGCCGATCAGCAGCACCGGCGCGTGACGCACCTCGTCCACGGTCAGGAACGGGTACTGGGGCGCCAGTTCCTGGACCGCCGCCTCCCGGTCGTCGGTCACGATGACGCGCTGGACCAGGAAGTTGCGTTCCACGGCGGGGCTGCGGTGCGCGGAGACCCGGGAGAAGTACGCGACCCGCTCGTCGAACACCTCGTAGGACACGGCGCGCAGCCCCTCCGGGCTGTCGGGGTCGTACGCCCCGCCGATGAAGCCCACGATGTCGGCCTTCTCGGCCGCCAGCCGCAGCACCCGGTTGCCGTTGCCCGCGATCAGCAGCGGCACCGAGGGCTGTGCCTTGGCCGGCTCGGTGGCCGGATCGTTGAGGGTCGCGTCGAGCGCCTTGACGGTGCGCTCCAGCTGGTTGACCCGGTCGCGCGGGCTGCCGGGGTCGAGGCCGAGGGCGTGGAACTCGGGGTGCGCGTAGCCCGTGCCCAGGCCCACCTCAAGGCGTCCGCCGGTGAGTTGGTCGGTGGTGGTGATGTCGCGGGCCAGCATGTCCGGGTGGTAGAAGCCGGTGTTCAGCACGAAGCTCCCCACCCGCAGCGAGGTGAGCTGGGCGGCGGACACCAGCGAGGGGAAGGGCGAGGGCTTGCCCAGATGGTCGGGCACGAGGATGACGTCATAGCCGAGCGACTCGATCTGGCGGCAGGTGTCCGCCCATTCCTTGGCGCCTGATACCTGGAGCAGGGTGACCGCGAACCGGAAGGGATGCATGCGACGTGGCGTCCTCTCTGTGGGTGTTCTCGGGGTCGGGCACGGGGGGGCCGGGCCGGGGGCGGCCCGGCGGGGACTCAGGCGGGCGTCGACAGGCCGTCGAGCCAGTCGGCGACCGCGGCGGCGGTGGACTCGGAGTGGTCCTCCAGCACGGTGAAGTGGTCGCCCGGGACCTCGGCCGCGTCGTGTGGCAGCGGCCAGAACGCCCGCCACTCCGCGCTCGGGCCCTGCGCCGGCAGCGCGCCTGGCAGCGGCTGCGCGGCCCGGACCAGCAGGGTCGGCACCGTGCTGGGCTTGGGCTGCCAGCCGGCGAAGAGCCGCTGGTAGGCGCCCATCGCGGTGAGGTTGTGGCGTTCCAGGGGTGGGCCGAACCTGTCGATCCGGTCGAGCGTGCCCGCCGTCATGGCGGGCAACCACCAGTCCATGCCGTCCTGTTCGCCGGCGTCCACGGGATAGGTGTCGATGAGGACGACGCCGGCCGGAGCCGGTCCCGACTCCTCAAGCGCACCCGCCACCGCGTGCGCCACACAGCCGCCGATGGAGCGGCCCACCAGGACGAAGGGTTCGTCCCCCACGGCGCCACGCACGGCCTCGGCCAGGAGCAGGCGGTAGGTCTCATAGCTGTCCGGCGGCTCCTCGTGCGCCGCGAAGCCGGGGGACGGCAGCGCCAGCACCTCCCGCGCCTCCTGGAACGAGCGGCCGAACCGCGCGTACTCGTGCGGCCCCGAGGCCGCGCTGAGCGACGGCAGGCAGATCAGCCGGGGCCGGGCCCGCCCCTCGCTGAGCCGGACGGGGATCGGCCGGTGATCGCCGGCGGACTCCGCGCCGAAGCCGGCCCGGAGGGCGGAGGCCGCCGTCAGCACCTGGGCGGCCTCCTGGAACCGGTCGGCCGCGCACAGCTCCCGGTAGAGGGTGGCCAGCGCGTCGCCCTCACCGCCGCCGACCGGCCCTTCGGGCCGCGCGTCGCCGGAGGCGCGCAGGGCCTCCAGGTGGGCGGCCAGCGCGCGGGGGGTGGGGTGATCGAAGATGGTGGAGACGGGAAGCCGCAGCCCGGTGGCGGTGGCCAGCCTGGCGCGCAGCTGGGCCGCCGTGAGGGAGTCGAAGCCCATTTCGAGGAACGGCCGTTCCGGGTCGAGCCGTTGGGCGTCGGGGTGGCCGAGCACGGCGGCGGCCTCGGCGCGGACCAGCGTGGGCAGGTCGGCGGCGGACATGGGCCCGGCCACGGGGGCGGTGCGGGCGCCGTCGGCCTCGGGTGCGGGGGACGCGACCGCGTCGAGCCAGTACCGCTCGCGTTGGAAGGGGTACGTCGGCAACTCCACCCGGGCGCCGGTCGGGCGGCCCGTCTCGGCCAGCACCCGCCGCCAGTCCACCGGTGTGCCGCGCGCATGCAGCTGCCCGAGCGCCGCCAGCACCGTCTCCACCTCGGGCCGGTCCCTCTGGAGCGTGGCGGCGAAGGCGGGCCCGGTCGGAAGCGCGTTCTGGGCCAGGGTGGTGAGGACGGGGTCGGGGCCGATCTCGATCCAGCCGCTGGTGTGCGGGGCGAGGGCCTGGACGGTGTCGTGGAAGCGGACGGGCTCGCGGATATGCCGCACCCAGTGATCGGGATCGGTGACATCCCCACCCGCCACCAATGGAATACGCGGCGCGTGATACGTGAGCCGACGGGCCGTGGCCGCGAACTCCTCAAGAATCGGATCCATCAACGGCGAATGGAAGGCATGCGACACCTTGAGCGACGTGGTCTTCCGCCCCAGACCCCGAAAATGCTCACCCACCGCCGCAACCGCCGCCGCCTCCCCCGAAACCACCACCGCACGAGGCCCGTTCACCGCCGCGACACCCACCACCGACGAAAGCAACGGAAGAACCTCCTCCTCCACCGCCTCAACCGCCACCATCGCACCACCCGACGGCAGACCATCCATCAACCGAGCCCGCGCCGACACCAATGCCACGGCATCCGCCAACGACAACACACCCGCCACATGCGCCGCCGCGATCTCCCCCACCGAATGACCCGCCACCGAATCCGGAACCACACCCAGGCTCTCCAACAACCGGAACAACGCCACCTCGATCGCGAACAACGCCGGCTGCGTGTGGATCGTACGGTGGACGGCATCCGGCTCCCCCACGTCGAACACCACCTCCCGAAGCGAACGAACCGCCAACCCGGCCAACCGCCCGTCCACTTCGGCACACACCTCGTCAAAGACCCCGGCGAACACCGGGAACACACGGTGGAGTTCAGCCCCCATCCCGACACGTTGACTGCCCTGACCCGTGAAGAGGAACGCGACCTCTCCCTCCGTCACCCGTCCGGTCACCAGCCGGGCGGAGGGGAGCCCCGACGCCAGGGCGGCCAGCCCCACGCGGAGTTCGTCGAGGTCGTTGCCGATGACCACCGCCCGATGCTCGAACGCGGTCCGGGTGTCCAGCAGGGTCGCCGCGATGTCCCGGGGGTCGGCGTGGACCTCCCCGAGCCGCGCGGCCTGCGCCGCCAGGGCCTGGGGGCTGCGGGCGGAGAGCGTCCAGGGGATCACCGCTGGCGCGCTCGGCGCCTCGTCGGATGGCGCCGACTCCGGTGCGGTCGGGGGCTGTTCGAGGATGAGGTGGGCGTTGGTGCCGCTGACGCCGAACGATGACACGGCGGCGCGGCGCGGCCGGTCGGCCTCAGGCCAGGGCCGCGCCTCCGTCAACAGCTCGACGCTGCCCGCCGACCAGTCCACATGCTCGGACGGCTCATCGACATGCAGGGTTCGGGGCAGTAGCCCCGCGCGTAATGCCATGACCATCTTGGTGATCCCGGCGACGCCGGCGGCGGCCTGGGTGTGCCCGATGTTGGACTTCAACGACCCCAACCACAGCGGCACTTCACGATCCTGGCCATAGGTGGCCAGCAGCGCCTGCGCCTCGATCGGATCGCCCAGACGCGTCCCCGTCCCATGCGCCTCCACCGCGTCCACCTCATGAGCCGCAAGCCCGGCATTCGCCAACGCCTGCCGAATCACCCGCTGTTGGGCAGGACCGCTCGGGGCGGTCAGGCCGTTGGACGCGCCGTCCTGGTTGACCGCACTCCCCCGGATCACCGCGAGCACCGGATGACCGTTCCGCTGGGCGTCGGAGAGCCGCTCCAACAGGAGCAGCCCCGCGCCCTCGCCCCACCCCGTCCCGTCGGCCGCCGCCGAGAACGACTTGCACCGCCCGTCAGGAGCCAGCCCCCGCTGCCGCGAGAAGTCGACAAAGGCGGTGGGCGTCGCCATGACCGCCGCCCCGCCGGCCAGGGCCAGGTCCGACTCGCCCGAGCGCAGCGACCGGGTGGCCAGATGCACCGCGACCAACGACGAGGAGCACGCCGTGTCCACCGTCACCGCCGGCCCCTCAAGGCCCAACGTGTAGGCGATCCGGCCGGAGGCCACGCTGGTGGCGGCTCCGACGATCAGATATCCCTCCAACTCGGCCGGCAGCCGGTGGAATCCGGTGCCGTAGTCGCGCCCGGCGACGCCGGCGAAGACCCCGGTGCGGGTGGAACGCAGCGCCCTCGGGTCGATCCCGGCCCGCTCGACGGCCTCCCAGGCGACCTCCAACAGCAGCCGCTGCTGCGGGTCGGCGGCCAGCGCCTCCCGAGGGCTGATGCCGAAGAACTCCGCGTCGAACCCGGACGGGTCGTCGAGGAAGCCTCCCTCGCGGGTGTAGGAACGGCCGGGCCGGTCCGGGTCCTCGTCGTAGAGCTCCGGGTCCCAGCCCCGGTCGGTGGGGAAGCCGGTGACGGCGTCGCGGCCCTCACGCACCAACTCCCAGAGCCTCTCCGGGGTGTCGGCGCCGCCGGGCAGCCGGCACGCCATCCCGACGATGGCGATCGGCTCGCCGGCGGCGGCCTCCAGCTCCGCCACGCGTCGGGAGGCGGACCTGGCGTCGGCGAGCGCGCGCCGCAGATAGTGCCGCAGCTTCTCCGTCTCGGCCGTGGCCTCGACTCCGGTTCCGGCGGTCATCGGCTTCCCTCCTTGCGGTCCATCAGCTCGAACAGCTCGTCGTCGGTGGCGGTGGCCAGGTCGAGTTCCGTGTCCTCGACTCCGGCCGGGAAGCGGTCCCAGCGCGCCAGCAGCGCCCTGAGCCGGATCACCGCCTCGTCCTGTGCGGGGTCGTCGGCGGCGAACGACGCCTCAAGGGCCGCCACCGCCTCCAGCAGCGGATGCCCGGCCCCGTCGGCGGAGAGCGCGTCGGCCAGATGCGCCGAGAGCGCGAGGGGCGTGGGGTGGTCGAAGACCACAGTGGCGGGCAGCGGCAGGCCGACGAGGGTGCCCAGCCGGTTGCGGAGGTCCATGGCCGCCAGCGAGTCGAAGCCCAACTCGCGGAAGGCCAGGGTCGGTTCCACGGACTCGCCCGGCTCGTAGCGCAACACGTCCGCCGCCTGGCCGCGCACCACATCGAGGAGCCGTTCCGCGCGTTCGGCCGGTTTCAGGCCGGCGAGCTCGTCGGCCAGGCTCGCTGCCGCCGCCTCGTCCAAGGGCTCCGGTTCCTGGTAGGTCGCGGTGTCGTCCGCCCTGCGGGTGGGTGCCTCCAGCCAGTAGCGGCGCCGCTGGAACGGGTAGGTGGGCAGCTCCGCCAGGGGCGTGGCGCGTGGCCCCACCACCGGGGTCCAGTCGACGGGTGTGCCCTGGACATGGGCCTCGCTCAGGCTGGTCAGGAAGCGTTGCCGCCCTCCCTCGTCCCGGCGCAGCGTGCCCACCACATGCCCGTCGGCGAACCCGGCGGCGTCCATGCTCTCCCGGACGCTCATGGTCAGCACCGGGTGGGGGCTGGCTTCGATGAAGGTGTTGTAGCCCTGGTCGAGGAGGGTTTCGACGGCCCGCTGGAAGAGCACCGGCTGACGGAGGTTGGCATGCCAGTACTCCGTGGTCAACTCCTCGGGCGCCACCCAGTCCCCCGTCACCGTCGACACCATCGGCACCCCACCCGCCAACGGACGAACCTCCCCCAACACCGCCCCGATCTCCTCCCGCACCCCATCCACATGCGCACTGTGCGACGCGTAGTCCACCGGCACCCGCCGCGCCCGCACCCCCCGCGCCACCACCACCGCCAAAAACTCCTCCAACGCCACCGAATCACCCGCCACCACCGTCGACCCAGGACTGTTCACCACCGCAACCCCCAACCGACCACCCCACGGCACCAACGCCACCTCCACCTCCGCCACCGACAACGCCACCGACGCCATCCCCCCAGAACCCGCCAACGACAACAACGCCGCAGAACGCCCCGTCACCACCCGAGCACCATCCTCCAACGACAACACCCCCGCCACACACGCCGCCGCGATCTCCCCCTGCGAATGACCCACCACCGCATCAGGACGCACCCCATACGCACCCCACAACGCCGCCAACGACACCATCACCCCCCACAACACCGGCTGCACCACATCCACCCGCTCCAACCCCGGCGCACCCACATCCCCACGCAACACCCCAGCCAACGACCAATCCACAAACGGAGCCAACGCCACCTCACACTCAGCCACCGCCCGAGCGAACACCTCCTCCCCCTCCAACAAACCCCCCGCCATCCCCACCCACTGCGAACCCTGCCCCGGAAACACCAACACCGTCCGACGCCCCTCCACCGCACGACCCCGCACCACACCAACCCCCAACCGCCCCCCAACCAACCCACCCAAACCAGCCACCAACCCCGAAACCCCCACACCCAACACCACCGCCCGCTCCTCAAACACCGCCCGGGAGTGCACCAGGCCACGGGCCACCTCGGCGGGTTCAGCGCCTTCGCCCAGCAGGGCGGCGACCTGCCGGGCCCGTGCCGCGACCGCGCCGGGTGTCCTGCCGGAGATCACCAGGGGGAGCGTGCCGTCGGTCGTGCCGTCGGGTGCCTCGGCCGGTGGGGCGGGCTCCGCCGGCGCCTGCTCCAGGACGACATGGGCGTTGGTGCCGCTGACGCCGAACGACGACACGGCGGCGCGGCGCGGCCGGTCGGCCGCCGGCCAGGGCCGCGCCTCCGTCAACAGCTCGACGCTGCCCGCCGACCAGTCCACATGCTCGGACGGCTCATCGACGTGGAGGGTCCTGGGCAGCAGCCCCGCACGGAGCGCCATGACCATCTTGGTGATGCCGGCCGCGCCGGCGGCGGCCTGGGTGTGCCCGATGTTGGACTTCAACGACCCCAACCACAGCGGCACTTCACGATCCTGACCGTAGGTGGCCAGCAGCGCCTGCGCCTCGATCGGATCCCCCAGACGCGTCCCCGTCCCATGCGCCTCCACCGCGTCCACCTCATGAGCCGCAAGCCCCGCGTTCGCCAACGCCTGCCGAATCACCCGCTCCTGCGCCGGACCGCTGGGCGCGGTCAGGCCGTTGGAGGCGCCGTCCTGGTTGATCGCGCTGCCGCGCACCACGGCGAGGACGGGATGGCCGTTGCGGCGGGCGTCGGAGAGCCGCTCCAGCAGGAGCAGCCCCGCGCCCTCGCCCCAGCCCGTGCCGTCGGCGGCGGCGGCGAACGACTTGCACCGCCCGTCGGGGGCCAGCGCCCGCTGCCGGGAGAACTCCACGAAGGTGGTCGGGGTGGCCATGACGGTGACCCCGCCCGCCAACGCCATCTCGGACTCACCCGAACGCAACGACTGCGCCGCCAGATGCACCGCCACCAACGACGACGAGCACGCCGTGTCCACCGTCACCGCCGGCCCCTCAAGGCCCAACGTGTAGGCGATCCGCCCTGATCCGACGCTGCCCGCGCTGCCGTTGCCCAGATAGCCCTCAAGGCCCTGGGGCACATCGTGGAGCCGGGAGCCGTAGTCGTGGTACATCAGCCCGGCGAAGACGCCGGTCCGGCTGCCGCGCAGGGTGGCCGGGTCGATCCCGGCCCGCTCGACGGCCTCCCAGGCGACCTCCAACAGCAGCCGCTGCTGCGGATCCGTCGCCAACGCCTCACGCGGCGACATCCCGAAGAAGGACGCGTCGAACTCGGCCGCCTCGTAGAGGAAGCCTCCCTCGCGGGTGTAGGAACGGCCGGGCCGGTCCGGGTCCTCGTCGTAGAGCTCCGGGTCCCAGCCCCGGTCGGTGGGGAAGTCGGAGATGGCGTCGCGGCCCTCACGCACCAACTCCCAGAGCTTCTCGGGGGTGTCAGCGCCGCCGGGCAGCCGGCACGCCATCCCGACGATGGCGATCGGCTCGTCGGCCGCCGCGCCGTTCGCGACCGCCACCGGCGGCGGCGCCGCCGCGCCGCGCTCGCCGAGGAGGCGGGCGCGCACATGGGTGGCGAGCGCGGTGGGCGTCGGGTGGTCGAAGACGACCGTGGCGGCGAGCCGCAGGCCCGTGACGGCGTTCAGCCGGTTCCGCAGCTCCACGGCGGTCAACGAGTCGAACCCGAGGTCCTTGAACGCCCGGTCGGCGCCGACGGCCGCCGCGCCGGTGTGCCCGAGCACCGCGGCGGCCTCCGTGCGCACCACCTCGGCCAGCGCGGCGGTGCGCTCCGTCTCGGGCAGGGCCGCCACCCGTTCGGCGAGGCCCGACGGGTGCCGTCCGGCAGCCGCAGCCGTCGGGCGGGACGGCCGCACCAGGCCCCGCAGCAGCGGATGGACGTCATCGCGGCGGGTGGCCAGGTCGAACGGCGCGAGCAGCGGGGTGGCCGACTCGGTGCCGAGGGCGGCGTCGAAGAGCGCCAGGCCCTGGTCGGCGGCGAGGGGGCGCATCCCGCCACGGGAGAGCCTGGCCCGGTCGGCGTCGGTGAGATGGCCGGTCAGGGCGCTGGCGTCGGCCCACAGGCCCCAGGCCAGCGAGCGGGCGGGGCGGCCCTGGGCCCTACGGTGCTCGGCCAGCGCGTCGAGGAACGCGTTCGCCGCCGCGTAGTTGCCCTGCCCCGCCGTGCCGAAGACGCCGCTCGCTGAGGAGAACAGCACGAACTCGGCGAGGTCCAGATCGGCGGTCAGCTCGTGCAGGTGCCAGGCGGCGTCGGCCTTCGGCCTGAGCACGGCGTCCAGCCGCTCCGGTGTGAGGGCGCTCACCATGCCGTCGTCCAGCGCCCCGGCGGTGTGCACGACGGCGGTGAGCGGGTGCTCGGGCGGGATGTCCGCCAGCAGCGCGGCGAGTTGGGCGCGATCCCCCACGTCCACCGAGGCGCCCGTGACGTGCGCGCCCAGCGCCGTCAGCTCGTCGAGCAGCTCGGCGGCGCCCGGGGTCTCGGCGCCGCGCCGGCCGGCGAGCAGCAGCCGTCCGGCGCCGTGCCGGGTGACGAGATGCCTGGCCACCAGCGCTCCGAGCACGCCGAATCCGCCGGTGATCAGCACCGTCCCGTCCTGGCGCCAGGCCGGCTCGGACGCCGGCTCCGCCCGCCGCAGCCTGGGGACGAGGGCCCGGCCGTCGCGGAGTGCCAGCTCTCGTTCCCCGGCGGCGACCGCCGTGGCGACCACGGCCGCGAGCGCGCCGGCTGAGGCGGGCGTGTCGTCGGTGTCGACCAGCAGGACGCGGTCGGGGTGTTCGGACACGGCGGAGCGCACCAGTCCCGAGGCCGCGGCCTGGGCCGGGTCGGGGGACTCGTCGGGGCCCACGGCCACCGCGCCCCTGGTGACCAGGGCGAGGCCGCCCTCCCCTGCGAGCCGGTCGCGCAGCAGCGCCAGGGCCGCGCCGGTCGCCGCCCGGGTGGCGGCCAGGGGATCGCGGCCGGGGGCGTCCGCTTCGGTGACCGGCACGATCTCCCAGCCCTGGGCGTCCGCCGCCTGGACGCCGGCCGGCAGCGGCGTCCACTCCGTCGCGAAGCGCGCGTCCGCCTGCCCGGGGCGCCCCTGTTCGAGCTGGTCCCGCGACACCGGCCGCAACGCGAGCGAGCGCGCCGTGAGCGCCGGGGCGCCCTCGGGGTCGGTGGCGCGCAGCGTCAGGGCGTCGGGTCCGGCGGGCGAGATGACGACGCGGAGGGCCGTGGCGCCCGAGGCGTGCAGGGTGACGTCGTTCCAGGCGAACGGCAGTCGGACCGAGCCGGCGGGCGCCGGCGGCAGCACGCCGCAGCCCGCGGCGTGCAGCGTGGCGTCCAGAAGCGCCGGGTGGATGCCGAACTCGCCTACCCGCGCGCCCTGTTCCTCGGGGAGCTCGATCTCGGCGAACACCTGGTCCCCGGCGCGCCAGGCGGCCCGCAGCCCCTGGAACACCGGGCCGTAGCCGAGCCCGTCGGCTTCGAGCGCCGGGTAGAACCCGGTCAGGTCGACGGGGGTGGCGTCCGGGGGCGGCCAGACGCCGGACGGTGCGGGGTCGTGCTCATCGACGGCGGGCTCGGGGAGCAGCTCGCCCCTGGCGTGCCGCCGCCAGGCTTCGTCGCCCGATGTCCGCGAGTGCAGGGACACGGGCCGGGCGCCGTCCGGGCCGGGTGCGCCCACGACGACCTGGAGCCTGACCTCACCGCCCGGCGGGAGCAGCAGCGGCTCCTCGATGACGAGCTCGCCCAGCACCGGGGCGCCCACCTCGTCCCCGGCGCGGACCGCCATCTCGACCAGGGCCGTGCCGGGGACCAGCGTCGCGCCGAGCACGACATGGTCCAGCAGCCAGGGCTGGTCCCTGGCGCTGAGCCGGCCGGTGAGGAGGACGGCGCCCGGCGTCGCCGGGTCGAGGGAGGCGGCGAGCAGCGGATGCCCGGCGGCGGTCAGGCCGAGCGAGCTGGCGTCGCCCGTGCCCGGCTGGGGGTCGATCCAGTAGCGGCTGCGCTGGAACGGGTAGGTGGGCAGCTCGATCCGCTCCGTCGGGGCGTCGGCGAACGTGGCGCCGAAGTCCACGTCCACGCCGTGCACATGGGCTTCGGCGAGGGAGCGCAGGAACCGGGCGGGGCCGCCCTCGTCGCGCCGCAGCGTCCCGATGGCGACGGCGTGCCGGGCGCCGAACTCCTCGGCGGTCTCCTGCACGGGTGTCACGAGCACGGGGTGGGGGCTGGCTTCGATGAAGGTGTTGTAGCCCTGGTCGAGGAGGGTCTCGACGGCCCGCTGGAAGAGCACCGGCTGACGGAGGTTGGCATGCCAGTACTCCGTGGTCAACTCCTCGGGCGCCACCCAGTCCCCCGTCACCGTCGACACCATCGGCACCCCACCCGCCAACGGACGAACCTCCCCCAACACCGCCCCGATCTCCTCCCGCACCCCATCCACATGCGCACTGTGCGACGCGTAGTCCACCGGCACCCGCCGCGCCCGCACCCCCCGCGCCACCACCACCCCCAAAAACTCCTCCAACGCCACCGAATCACCCGCCACCACCGTCGACCCAGGACTGTTCACCACCGCCACCCCCAACCGACCACCCCACGGCACCAACGCCACCTCCACCTCCGCCACCGACAACGCCACCGACGCCATCCCCCCAGAACCCGCCAACGACAACAACGCCGCAGAACGCCCCGTCACCACCCGAGCACCATCCTCCAACGACAACACCCCCGCCACACACGCCGCCGCGATCTCCCCCTGCGAATGCCCCACCACCGCATCAGGACGCACCCCATAGGCACCCCACAACGCCGCCAACGACACCATCACCCCCCACAACACCGGCTGCACCACATCCACCCGCTCCAACCCCGGCGCACCCACATCCCCACGCAACACCCCAGCCAACGACCAATCCACAAACGGAGCCAACGCCACCTCACACTCAGCCACCGCCCGAGCGAACACCTCCTCCCCCTCCAACAAACCCCCCGCCATCCCCACCCACTGCGAACCCTGCCCCGGAAACACCAACACCGTCCGACGCCCCTCCACCGCACGACCCCGCACCACACCAACCCCCAACCGCCCCCCAACCAACCCACCCAAACCAGCCACCAACCCCGAAACCCCCACACCCAACACCACCGCCCGCTCCTCAAACACCGCCCGGCCCCTGGCCAGTTCGCGTGCGATCACCGCCGGATGCGCCGTCTCGGGCACGGCCGTGGCCAGTCGGGCGGCCTGTTCGGCCAGGGCCTGGGGGGTGCGGGCGGAGAGCGTCCAGGGGATCACGGCGGGCGTCTTCGGCGCCTCGTCGGAGGGGGCCGACTCCGGTGCGGTCGGGGGCTGTTCGAGGATCACATGGGCGTTGGTGCCGCTGACGCCGAAGGACGACACGGCGGCGCGGCGCGGCCGGTCGGCCGCCGGCCAGGGCCGCGCCTGCGTCAACAGCTCGACGGACCCCGCCGACCAGTCCACATGCTCGGACGGCTCATCGACATGCAATGTGCGGGGCAGCAGCCCATGCTCAAGGGCCAGCACCATCTTGATGATCCCCGCAACCCCGGCGGCGGCCTGCGTGTGCCCGATGTTGGACTTCAACGACCCCAACCACAGCGGCACTTCACGATCCTGACCATAGGTGGCCAGCAGCGCCTGTGCCTCGATCGGATCGCCCAGACGCGTCCCCGTCCCATGCGCCTCCACCGCGTCCACCTCATGAGCCGCAAGCCCCGCGTTCGCCAACGCCTGCCGAATCACCCGCTCCTGCGCCGGACCATTCGGCGCCGTCAACCCGTTGGAGGCGCCGTCCTGATTGACCGCACTCCCCCGCATCACCGCGAGCACCGGATGACCGTTCCGCCGCGCGTCCGACAACCGCTCCAACAACAACATCCCCCCGCCCTCGGCCCAGCCGGTGCCGTCGGCAGCCGCCGCGAACGCCTTGCACCGCCCATCAGGAGCCAACCCCCGCTGCCGCGAGAACTCGATGAACTCACCAGGCGTCGACATCACCGTGACCCCACCCGCCAACGCCAGATCCGACTCACCCGAACGCAACGACTGCGCCGCCAGATGCACCGCCACCAACGACGACGAGCACGCCGTGTCCACCGTCACCGCCGGCCCCTCGAACCCGAACGTGTAGGCCACCCGACCCGAGGCGACCGAGCTGGCGTTCCCGGTGCCCAGGAAACCCTCAAGTTCGCTGGGCACCGGGTGCGCCAGGTCCTGGTAGTCCTGCATGTTGGAGCCGGCGAACACGGCGGTGCGGGTGCCACGTAACGCGGTGGGGTCGATCCCGGCCCGCTCGACGGCCTCCCAGGCGACCTCCAACAGCAGCCGCTGCTGCGGATCCGTCGCCAACGCCTCACGCGGCGACATCCCGAAGAACTCGGCGTCGAATCCCCCGACATCGTCGAGGAAACCGCCGTGCCGGCTGTAGGAGGTGCCGGTGTGCGCCGGGTCCGGGTGGAAGAGCCCCTCCACGTCCCAGCCGCGATCGCGTGGCAGTTCCGAGACGACGTCGGCGCCGGCGTCCAGGACGGACCACAGTGCCTCGGGCGTGTCGACGCCGCCGGGCAGCCGGCACGCCATCCCGACGATGGCCAGGGGTTCGTTGCGCGCCTCCTCGGCGGCGTGCAGGCGCTTCCTGGTGTCGTGCAGTTCGGCGGTGACCCGCTTGAGGTAGTAGCGAATCTGGTCGTCACTCATGGTCCCTCGCCTCTCAGGAAATGCCCAGCTCGTTGCCGATGAAGTCGATGAGGTCCGCGTCGTCCGCGGCCAGCAGCCGGTCGCGGCTCACATCCGTGCCCGGGTCGCCGCCGCCCGGGTTTCCGCACCGTGCCAGCAGGTCCCGCAGCCGGACCGCCGCGCGTTCCCGGTCCGGCGGGGTGACCTCGGAGGCGGCCAACGCCGCGTCGAGCCGGTCCAGTTCGGCGAAGAGCGATGCCGCGGGGTCGGGGCGGGGCGCCAGCCGGTCCCGCAGATGGGTGGCGACCGCCGTCGGCGACGGGTGGTCGTAGAGCAGGGTGGCCGGCAGCCGGAAACCGGTCTCGGCGGCGAGACGGTTCCGCAGTTCGACGGCGCTCAGCGAGTCGAAGCCCTGCTCCCGGAACGGGCGTCCCGGCTCGACGTCGTCGGGCGAGGCGTGGCCCCGCACGGCGGCCACCTGGCCGCGCACCAGGTCGAGCAGGGCGTGCAGATGGTCCTTCTCCGGCAGCGCGGCGAGCCGTTCGGCCAACCCGCCCGCCTCCTGGCGGCGCGGCCCGGCCCCGCCGCCGGACGCGGGCGCCCGCCCTGACACGCCGGGCAGCTCGCCCAGCAGCGGGTGCGGCCTGACCCGCCCGTAGGTCGCCCAGTCCACGTCGAAGACCCCGACCCGCGTCTCGTCCAGGTCAAGGGCCCTGGAGAGCGCGGTGACGGCGATCTCGGGGTCCATCGGACGCTGTCCGTACCGGCGGAACATCGCCTCGCTGCGTTCGTCGGCGATGCCGCCCCCGCCCCAGAAGCCCCAGGCGATCGAGGTGGCCGGCAGGCCGTCGGCCCGCCGCTGCTCGGCGAGGGCGTCGAGGAACGCGTTGCCGGGCGCGTAGTTCCCCTGCCCGCTGATCCCGCAGAAGGCGGTGATCGACGAGAAGAGGACAAACGCCGACAGCGGCATGGAACGGGTCAGCTCGTGCAGGTTCCTGGCACCACCGGCCTTGACGCGCAGCGCGCGCTCCTGCTGGGCCACGGTCAGATCCGGGATCAACGCGTCGTCCAGCAGGGCCGCCGTGTGCACCACCGCGCTCAGCGGATGGCGGTCCGGGATGGCGGCCAGCACCTCGGCGAGCCGCTCGCGGTCGGCGACGTCGCACGCCGCGAAGGTCACCTCGGCGCCCGCCTCGGTGAGTTCGGCCGCCAGCGCGTCGGCGCCCGGCGCCTCGGCGCCGCGTCGGCTGAGGAGCAGCAGGTGGTCTGCGCCGGCGCGCGCCAGCCAGCGCGCCACATGTGCGGCAAGCGCCCCGCTGCCGCCGGTGACCAGCACGGTGCCGCCTGGCCGCCACCGACGGCCGCCGTCCCGCGCCGGGACCGGCGCCTGGACCAGCCGGCGGACCAGCACGCCGCCGGCGCGGACGGCGAACTCCCGCTCGTCGCCCGGCGCGCCGAGCACCTCGACCACCCGGGCGACCGACCGCTCGTCCGGCGCCGCCGGCAGATCGATCAGACCTCCCTGGCGCTGTGGGCTCTCCACCTCGGCGATGCCGGCGAAGCCCCAGGTCAACGCCTGTTCGGGGGTGCTGATCCGGTCTCCGGGGCCGGCCATCTGGGCGCCCCTGGTCAGGGTCCACAGAGGAGCGGCGCCCGCGAGGTCGTCCAGGGCCTGGACCAGCCCCAGGCCGGCAGCGGCCGACCAGGGGACCCCGGGGTGGTCGGGGTGCGCGCCGCTCTCCAGGGCCAGCAGGGACAGCACGCCGTCGCCCGGTCCTCCGGCGTCCTCGATGTTCCGGGCCAGCGCGTGCCGGTCGGAGTCGGCTTGTTCGACCGGCACGATCCGCACCCGGTCCCGTCGCGCCGTCAGCCCGTCGACCAGGGCGGTGGCCCAGGGGTCCGCCGCCCGTCCCGCCGGGACGAGCAGCAGCCAGTCCCGTTCGGCGGGCGGCCGGGTCGACGGCCGGCCGGCGAGGGGCCGCCACAGCACGCGGTAGCGCCACGAGTCGGCGGCCGTCGTCGTCCGGGTCCTGCTCCACCACGCGGAGAGCGCGGGCAGCACGGTGGTGAGCGACGACTCGTCGAGCCCCAGGGTTTCGGCGAGGCCGTTGGCGTCGCCGTCCGCGACCGTCGCCCAGAACGCGCCGTCGGCCGAGCCCCGCGTGGCGTCCTCGCGGGCGGGTTCGACGGGGGTGAGCCAGTACCGCTGCCGTTGGAAGGCATAGGTGGGCAGGTCGACCGCGCGCCCCCCGCTTCCTTCGAACACCCGCTCCCAGCTCACCTCCTGTCCCCCGGCGTGCAGCCGGCCGAGGGCGGCCAGCACCGTTGTCGCCTCCGGGTGATCGCGGCGGAGCGTCGGCACCGCGATGTGGTCGCCTGGCAGTGCCTCCCGCACCAGGGTGGTGAGGACGGCGTCGGGGCCGATCTCGATCCAGCCGCTGGTGTGCGGGGCGAGGGCCTGGACGGTGTCGTGGAAGCGGACGGGCTCGCGGATATGCCGCACCCAGTGATCGGGATCGGTGACATCCCCACCCGCCACCAACGGAATACGCGGCGCGTGATACGTAAGCCGACGGGCCGTGGCCGCGAACTCCTCAAGAATCGGATCCATCAACGGCGAATGGAAGGCATGCGACACCTTGAGCGACGTGGTCTTCCGCCCCAGACCCCGAAAATGCTCACCCACCGCCGCAACCGCCGCCGCCTCCCCCGAAACCACCACCGCACGAGGCCCGTTCACCGCCGCGACACCCACCACCGACGAGAGCAACGGAAGAACCTCCTCCTCCACCGCCTCAACCGCCGCCATCGCACCACCCGACGGCAGACCATCCATCAACCGAGCCCGCGCCGACACCAACGCCACGGCATCCGACAACGACAACACACCCGCCACATGCGCCGCCGCGATCTCCCCCACCGAATGACCCGCCACCGAATCCGGAACCACACCCAGGCTCTCCAACAACCGGAACAACGCCACCTCGATCGCGAACAACGCCGGCTGCGTGTGGATCGTACGGTGGACGGCATCCGGCTCCCCCACGTCGAACACCACCTCCCGAAGCGAACGACCCGCCAACCCGGCCAACCGCCCGTCCACTTCGGCACACACCTCGTCAAAAGCCCCGGCGAACACCGGGAAGACACGGTGGAGTTCAGCCCCCATCCCGACACGTTGACTGCCCTGACCCGTGAAGAGGAACGCGAGGCCGCCCGGGGTCACGACCTCGCGGACCAGTCCGGTGGCCGGCCGGTCGTCGGCGAGGGCTCGCAGCCCCGTCAGCAGCTCCTCCTCGTCGGAGCCGATGACCACGGCGCGGTGGTCGAGGGCGTTCCTGGTGGTCGCCAACGAGTAGCCGATGTCGACCGGGTTGGCCCGCCGCTCGCTCAGGGCCGTGGCCAGTCGGGCGGCCTGCTCGGCCAGGGCCTGGGGGGTGCGGGCGGAGAGCGTCCAGGGGATCACGGCGGGCGCGCTCGGCGCCTCGTCCGACGGGGCGGACTCCGCCGGTGCCTGCTCCAGGATCACATGGGCGTTGGTGCCGCTGACGCCGAAGGACGACACGGCGGCGCGGCGCGGCCGGTCGGCCGCCGGCCAGGGCCGCGCCTGCGTCAACAGCTCGACGGACCCCGCCGACCAGTCCACATGCCCGGACGGCTCATCGACATGCAACGTCCGAGGCAGCAGCCCATGCTCAAGGGCCAGCACCATCTTGATGATCCCAGCGACCCCGGCAGCCGCCTGGGTGTGCCCGATGTTGGACTTCAACGACCCCAGCCACAGCGGCACTTCACGATCCTGACCGTAGGTGGCCAGCAGCGCCTGCGCCTCGATCGGATCCCCCAGACGCGTCCCCGTCCCATGCGCCTCCACCGCGTCCACCTCACGAGCCGCAAGCCCCGCGTTCGCCAACGCCTGCCGAATCACCCGCTCCTGCGCCGGACCATTCGGCGCCGTCAACCCGTTGGACGCACCATCCTGATTGACCGCACTCCCCCGCATCACCGCGAGCACCGGATGACCGTTCCGCCGCGCGTCCGACAACCGCTCCAACAACAACATCCCCGCACCCTCACCCCAGCCGGTGCCGTCGGCAGCCGCCGCGAACGCCTTGCACCGCCCATCAGGAGCCAACCCCCGCTGCCGCGAGAACTCGATGAACTCCCCAGGCGTCGACATCACCGTGACCCCACCCGCCAACGCCAGATCCGACTCACCCGAACGCAACGACTGCGCCGCCAGATGCACCGCCACCAACGACGACGAGCACGCCGTGTCCACCGTCACCGCCGGCCCCTCGAACCCGAACGTGTAGGCCACCCGACCGGAGAGCACGCTGCCCGCGTTCCCGATGCCGAGGTATCCCTCCAGCTCGTCGGGCGGCGACTGCGTCCGCCCGTAGTCCTGGACATTGGTCCCCGCGAAGACCCCGGCCCGGCTGCCGCGCAGGCTCGCCGGGGCGATGCGGGCCCGTTCGACGGCCTCCCAGGCGACCTCCAACAGCAGCCGCTGCTGCGGATCGGTCGCCAACGCCTCACGCGGCGACATCCCGAAGAACTCCGGGTCGAACTCGGCCGCCTCGTAGAGGAACGCCCCCCGGCTGGTGGTCGACTTCCCGACGCGGGCCGGGTCCGGATCGAACAGGTCGGGATCCCAGCCCCGGTCCGTGGGGAAGTCCGCCACGGTGTCGACGCCATCGGCGAGCAGTCGCCACAGCGCCTCGGGCGAGTCGGCCGCGCCGGGGAACCGGCAGGCCATGCTGACGAGGGCGATCGGCTCGTCGGCCGGGGCGGTCGGCCCGCTCGCCGGCCGCGTCCCGGTGGCGCCGCCGGCATTTCCTGGCAGCCGCTCGTCCAGATGGGCGGCCAGCTCGGCAGGGGTGGGGTAGTCGAAGGTCAGGGTGGCGGAGAGGTCGACTCCGAGGAGGTCGGTCAGCCGGTTCCGCAGCTCCACGGCGGTCAGCGAGTCGAAGCCCAGATCGCGGAAGGTGCGGTTCGCCTGGACGGCCCCCGGGGCGGTATGCCCCAGGACCTCGGCCACGGCGGTGCGGACCAGGCTCAGCAGCGCCGTCCGGCGCTCCTGGGGAGCGAGCCCGACCAGCCGTTCGACACCCGAAGTCCCCCGCTTGACCGGCGACTTGGTGAGCCCGCGCAGCACGGACGGCACCCCGGCCGCCCGCACGGCGGCGGCATCGAGCCGGAACGGCAGCAGGACCGGGCGCTCGCCGCGCAGCCCCGCGTCGAACAGCGCGAGACCGGCATCCGGCGTCAGAGGGCGGAAGCCGAGCCTGGCCAGTCGGCCACGGTCCGTGTCCGTGAGGTGCGCGGTCATCCCGCCGTCCGAGGTCCATGGGCCCCAGGCGAGGGCGGTGGCGGGCAGCCCCTGGGCGTGCCGGTGCTGGGCGAGGGCGTCGAGAAACGCGTTGGCCGCCGCGTAGTTGGCCTGCCCGGCCGTGCCGAAGGTGCCGGCCGCCGACGAGAAGAGGACGAAGGCCGCGAGGTCGGCGTCGCGGGTCAGTTCGTGCAGGTGCCAGGCGGCGTCGGCCTTGGGACGCAGCACGGCGGTGAGCCGGTCGGGGGTGAGGGTGGTGAGGGTGGCGTCGTCGAGAACGCCCGCCGTGTGGATGACGGCGGTGAGCGGATGGGCGTCGGGGATGGCCGCCAACAGCGCGGCCACCGCTGCCCGATCCCCGACGTCGCAGGCCACGGCCGTGGCCTCGGCGCCCGCTTCGGCCAGCTCGGCGAGCAGTCGGTCGGCGCCGGGTGCCTCGGCGCCCCGGCGGCCGGTCAACAGCAGCCGGCGGACGCCGTGTTCGGCGACGAGATGGCGGGCCGTCAGCCCACCGAGCGTGCCGAACGCGCCGGTGACCAGCACGGTGCCCGCCGGGTCGAGGGGACGTCCGGCGCCCGCCGTCGGGCGGGAGCGGGCCAGTCTGGGCACAAACGCCAGCTCGCCTCGGAGCGCCACCTGCGGTTCGCCGGTCGCACGGGCGACGGCGAGGGCACGCGCGGGAGCCTCGTCCCCGGCGTCGGGCGCCACATCGAGCAGCAGGACGCGCCCGGGGTGCTCGGTCGCCGCCGTCCTGGCCAGCCCCCACACCGCCGCGCCCGCCGGATCGGGGGACTCGTCGTCGCGCACCGCCACCGCGCCCCGGGTGAGCACCGCCAACGGCCCTTCGTTGGGGGGCTCTTCGAGCCAGGCGCGGAGGCCGGCCAGCACCTCGGCCGTCGCTCGGCGCGCCGCCTCCCGCGGTGCCTCGCCGGCCGGCTCGGGGGCGCGCAGCCAGACCACGTCCGCCTCATCGGCGTCGGGCGTCGGCCCCTCTTCGGCGGTGGGGACCTCGGTCCACCGCAGCTCGTGGAGCGCCTCCAGATGGGCGACGGTGGGCGCGGGGCCGAAGACGACCGAGCCCAGATCGGCCAGCGGTTCGCCGGCGGGGGTGAGCAAGGTCAGCGCCGCGCGGTCCTGGCCGGTGTGCGCCACCCGCACCTGGCCCGCTTCGGCGCCCGGCGACCGAAGCGTCACATCGTGCCAGGCGATCGGCACCGTCCCGTCCGGGGCCACGGACCGCACGGCGTCGTCCAGCAGCGCCGGGTGCAACAGGAAGGCTTGGCCCGCCTGTTCGGGCGGCAGCGCCACCTCTCCCGCGCTCTCGCCCGGCGTCGGCGTCGCCGCCGGCTCCGTGCCCAGCCGGCCAGCGGCGTGCCTGCGCCATTCGCCGTCGCCGTCCGGGCGGGCGTGCACGGTGAACGCGCCCTCGCCGTCGACGATCACCTGGAGTTCCAGGCCCCCGGTCTCGGGGACGAGCAACGGCTCGTGGGCGACCAGCTCGCGCACCGCGTGCCGGTCGGTGTCCACGCCGACGCGCAGGGCGAGTTCGACCAGGACGGAGCCGGGGACCAGTGCGCCACGGTCGAGCCAGGCATGGCTTCCGGGGGTGAGACGGACGGTGTGGATCTCGGTGTCGGTGTCGGCGGGTCGGGTGGTGGTGGGCAGGAACGGGTGGGTGTTGTCGTGGTGTTGGTCGGTGGTGGGGGTCAGCCAGTAGCGGGAGCGTTGGAAGGGGTAGGTCGGGAGGGCGACGGGTCGGGGTCGGAGGGGCTCGAAGAAGGCGCGCCAGTCCGGGGTGAGCCCCCGGGTGTGGAGACGGGTGAGCCCGCTGAGCAGGGAACGGACCTCGGGCAGGTCACGCCGCAGCAACGGCGTGGCGTCAGGCGCGTGCGGGGTGAGCGTGGCACCGGGCCCGACCTCGACCATGACGCCCACACCATGCCCACCCAGAGCAGTGAGGTGATCATGGAAGCGGACGGGCTCGCGGATATGCCGCACCCAGTGATCGGGATCGGTGACATCCCCACCCGCCACCAACGGAATACGCGGCGCGTGATACGTGAGCCGACGGGCCGTGGCCGCGAACTCCTCAAGAATCGGATCCATCAACGGCGAATGGAAGGCATGCGACACCTTGAGCGACGTGGTCTTCCGCCCCAGACCCCGAAAATGCTCACCCACCGCCGCAACCGCCGCCGCCTCCCCCGAAACCACCACCGCACGAGGCCCGTTCACCGCCGCGACACCCACCACCGACGAAAGCAACGGAAGAACCTCCTCCTCCACCGCCTCAACCGCCACCATCGCACCACCCGACGGCAGACCATCCATCAACCGAGCCCGCGCCCACACCAACGCCACGGCATCCGACAACGACAACACACCCGCCACATGCGCCGCCACGATCTCCCCCACCGAATGACCCGCCACAAAACCCGGAACCACACCCCAACTCTCCAACAACCGAAACAACGCCACCTCAACCGCGAACAACGCCGGCTGCGTGTGAAGCGTCCGATTCAACACCCCGGCATCACCACCCCACAGCACCCCCCGCAACCCCGGATCAAGCTGCTCCAACACCCCATCCAACGCCTCACCAAAGACCGGAAACGCCTCCGCCAACCCACGCCCCATGCCCAGATACTGAGCACCCTGACCCGGAAACAAAAACGCCACACCACCCGAAACCGGCTGACCAACCACCCCCGCACCCCCCGCCACCGCCGCCAACCCCGCAAGCAACTCCCCACGATCACCAGCGACCACCCCCGCCCGATACCCAAACACCGCACGCCCCGTCGCCAACGCGAACCCGACATCCACCGGCGGAACCTCGGAGCCCCGGACCAACGCGCCCAACCGCGCCGCCTGTTCGGCCAGCGCCTCGGGGGTCTTCGCCGACAGCACGACCGGGACTGGCCCCGTCGTCTCGGGCCGCGACTCGACCGTCTCCGCTGGTGGTGCCTGTTCGAGGATGAGATGGGCGTTGGTGCCGCTGATACCGAAGGACGACACGGCGGCGCGGCGCGGCCGGTCGGCCGCCGGCCAGGGCCGCGCCTCCGTCAACAGCTCGACGGACCCCGCCGACCAGTCCACATGCCCGGACGGCTCATCGACATGCAACGTCCGAGGCAGCGTCCCCGTTCGCATGGCCAGGGCCATCTTGATGATCCCAGCGACCCCGGCAGCCGCCTGCGTGTGCCCGATGTTCGACTTCAACGACCCCAACCACAGCGGCACCTCACGTCCCTGGCCATAGGTGGCCAGCAGCGCCTGCGCCTCGATCGGATCCCCCAGACGCGTCCCCGTCCCATGCGCCTCCACCGCGTCCACCTCATGAGCCGAAAGCCCGGCATTCGCCAACGCCTGCCGAATCACCCGCTCCTGCGCCGGACCGTTCGGCGCCGTCAACTGGCTGCTGGTGCCATCGGAGTTCACCGCGCTGCCCCGGATCACGGCCAGGACGGGATGGCCGTTGCGCCGGGCGTCGGAGAGCCGCTCCAACAGGAGCAGCCCCGCGCCCTCGCCCCACCCCGTCCCGTCGGCCGCCGCCGAGAACGACTTGCACCGCCCGTCAGGAGCCAGCCCCCGCTGCCGGGAGAACTCCAGGAAGAGCCCCGGGGTCGGCATCACCGTCACCCCGCCGGCGAGCGCCAGACCGCAGGCGCCGTTGCGGAGTTCCTGCGCGGCCAGATGGACCGCGACCAGCGAGGACGAGCACGCGGTGTCGATGGTGACCGCTGGCCCGTTCAGCCCCAGGGTGTAGGCGATGCGGCCCGAGGCCACGCTGGTGTGACCGCCGGTGAGCAGATAGCCCTCGGTGCCCGCCGTCTTCCCCTCGTGCAGGCGGGGGCCGTAGTCCTGTGCCGACGCGCCGGCGAAGACCCCGGTGGCGCTGCCGCGCAGCGTGGTCGGATCGATCCCGGCATGCTCCAGCGCCTCCCAGGCGACCTCAAGCAGCAGCCGCTGCTGCGGGTCCATCGCCAGGGCCTCACGTGGGCTGATCCCGAAGAACTCGGCGTCGAACCCGGCCACATCGGAGAGGAACCCGCCCTCCCCGGCGATGGAGGTACCGGGACCGCCGTCCGGGTCGTGCAGGCCATCGACGTCCCAGCCACGGTCGGTCGGCATCGGGCCCACCGCGTCGCGTTCCTCGGCCACCAGACGCCACAGCTCGTCGGCGCTCGCGACTCCACCCGGGTAGCGGCAGCCGACGCCGATCACCGCGATCGGCTCGGTCCGCTCCGACTCGACTTGGTGCAACCGCTGCCGTGTGCGGTGCAGATCGGTGGCGACACGGTTGAGATACGTCCGGAGCCTGTCGTCGTTGGTCATCGAAGTCCCATCGGAGATCAGGAGATGCCGAGTTCGTTGTCGATGAAGTCGAAGATCTCGTCGTTGGTGGCCGAGCTGATCCGGTCGGTGAGATCGGCGGGCGCCGAGCCGCCCGGTGCGGCCGGTGGCTCGCCGAGTCGGGTGAGGAAGTCCGAGAGCCGGCCGACCAGTCGGACGCGCGTCTCGTCGTCCGGCGCGAGCCGCGTCAGCACCGCCTCGATGCGGTCCAACTCCTCGGTGGGGTCCGGCGTTTGGGGGCGTGTCAGCAGGCTCCGCAGGAACTCCGCCAGGGCCACGGGGGTGGGATGGTCAAGCAACAGCGTGGTGGGCAACGGCAGTCCGGTCTCACGGGTGAGCCGGTTGCGCAGGTCGATCACCGTGATGGAGTCGAACCCGGAGGCGAGGAAGCCTCGTTCGGGGTCGACGAGGTCGGGCGACGGGTGGCCGGCCACCACGGCGGCGGTGGTACGGACATAGGCCAGCAGCCGCGCGCGCTGCTCGCGCGCGTCGAGGCGCGCCAACTCGTCGACGAGGCCGGCTCCTCCCGGCGTCGGCCGGCCGCCGGGGCGCCGCCCCGGGCCGCTCGCCAGTCCGGCGAGTATCCCGGGCGTCTCCTCCGCGCTCCCCGGCAGCGCGAGCCTGGCCGGGACCAGCAGGGGCCGGCCGCCGCCCAACGCGCGGTCGAACAGCTCCAACGCGGACTCGGTGGCCATCGGGGCGAGCCCCTCGCGGGCCAGTCGGGCGATGTCCCCCTGGGACAGATGGCCGGTGATGCCGCTGGCCTCGGCCCAGTACCCCCAGGCGAGGGCGGTGGCGGGCAGCCCCTGGGCGTGCCGGTGCTGGGCGAGGGCGTCGAGGAAGGTGTTGGCCGCCGCGTAGTTGGCCTGCCCCCGGACGCCCAGGAGCCCGGAGGCGGACGAGAAGAGGACGAAGGCGGCGAGGTCGGCGTCGCGGGTCAGTTCGTGCAGGTGCCAGGCGGCGTCGGCCTTGGGGCGCAGGGCGGTGGCGAGTTGGTCGGGGGTGAGGGTGGTGAGGGTGGCGTCGTCGAGAACGCCCGCCGTGTGGATGACGGCGGTGAGCGGACGCGCGTCGGGGATGGCCGCCAACAGCTCGGCGACGGCCTCCCGGTCCCCGACATCGCAGGCGGCGACCGTCACCGTGGCGCCCGAAGCGCCGAGTTCGTCGACCAGCGGGCTCGCGGCGGGCGCCGATGGCCCTCGGCGGCTGGCCAACAACAGGTGCCGGACGCCGTGCCGGGCGACCAGGTGGCGCGCGACCAGCCCGCCGAGAACACCGGTGCCGCCCGTGATCAGCACGGTGCCCTCCGGGTCGAACGCGGCCGTGGTCGGGGCCGGCGGCGTAGCGCGCCTGGCGAGCCGGGGGGTGCTGAACGAGCCGTCACGCCAGGCCAGTTGGGTCTCGCCGGTGGCCAGCGCCGCCCGCGCCACCGCTCGCGGCTCGGTGACGGCGTCACGGTCGGTGACGGTGGCGGTGGCGCGGTCGGTGGCGGCGTCGCGGTCAAGGTCGAGGTCAAGGTCGAGGTCGAGGAGAACCACCTGGTGGGGCAACTCCCGCTGGGCCACGCGGACCAGACCCCAGACCGCGGCGGCTGCCGGGTCGGGGGCCCGATCCCTCGCCCGCGCGGCCACCGCGTTCCTGGTGACGACCACGGCGGGCCGATCGGCTGGCAGGCCGGTCAGGAAGCGCAACGCCCGCTCGGTGGCCAGACGCGCCTCCTCGGCCGCGTCCCGCCCCTCGGTGACCACCTCGTGCACCAGTGGATCCGCCGTCAGCAGCGCCGCCGGATGCGGGACGGTCGCCCAGTCCACGGTGTAGAGGGTGCCCCGGGCGGCCGACGGCGGCGGGGCCATGTCGCCCAGGACCACCGCGTCGATGGTGAGCACCGTCACGCCGTCCGGGTCGGTGGCGTGCACCGCGACGGTGTCCGGGGTGAGCGCGGTGGTCCGGAGTCGCAGCGTGGCGGCCCCCGCCCCGGACAGGCGCACCCCGCGCCAGCCGACGGGGCTCCGGCCCTCCGCTGCCACGGCCCGCCAGAGCCCGTCCCACAGCTCGGGGTGGAGTGCGAAGCCGTCCGGCTGCTCGCCCTCCGAGAGGCTCAGCTCGACGTCCTCGGTGCCGGCGGGCGGGCTGGTGGGCTGGGGGCCGTCCGGTTCTGCTCGGCCGGTCAGCAGCCCGTCGGCGTGCCGGATCCACTCCTCGGCCGGCTCGTTCTCGTCGACCTCGCGCCGGGCGAAGCATGCGACCGTCCAGCGGCCGGTCTCCTCCGTGGCCGAGACGATCACCTGGAGTTCGAGGCCGCTGTCCTCGGGCACGGCCAACGCCGTGTGCGCGGTGAGTTCGGAGACGACCGCGTCCAACTCGCCGGCGGCGTACAACGCCAGTTCGAGCAGGACGGCGGTGGTGTCCGCCGCGCGGCCGGGGGCGAGGCGGCCGGTGTGGATCCGGGTGTCGGTGTCGGCGGGTCGGGTGGTGGTGGGCAGGAACGGGTGGGTGTTGTCGTGGTGTTGGTCGGTGGTGGGGGTCAGCCAGTAGCGGGAGCGTTGGAAGGGGTAGGTCGGGAGGGCGACGGGTCGGGGTCGGAGGGGCTCGAAGAAGGCACGCCAGTCCGGGGTGAGCCCCCGGGTGTGGAGACGGGTGAGCCCGCTGAGCAGGGAACGGACCTCGGGCAGGTCACGCCGCAGCAACGGCGTGGCGTCAGGCGCGTGCGGGGTGAGCGTGGCACCGGGCCCGACCTCGACCATGACGCCCACACCATGCCCACCCAGAGCAGTGAGGTGATCATGGAAGCGGACGGGCTCGCGGATATGCCGCACCCAGTGATCGGGATCGGTGACATCCCCACCCGCCACCAACGGAATACGCGGCGCGTGATACGTGAGCCGACGGGCCGTGGCCGCGAACTCCTCAAGAATCGGATCCATCAACGGCGAATGGAAGGCATGCGACACCTTGAGCGACGTGGTCTTCCGCCCCAGACCCCGAAAATGCTCACCCACCGCCGCAACCGCCGCCGCCTCCCCCGAAACCACCACCGCACGAGGCCCGTTCACCGCCGCGACACCCACCACCGACGAAAGCAACGGAAGAACCTCCTCCTCCACCGCCTCAACCGCCACCATCGCACCACCCGACGGCAGACCATCCATCAACCGAGCCCGCGCCCACACCAACGCCACGGCATCCGACAACGACAACACACCCGCCACATGCGCCGCCACGATCTCCCCCACCGAATGACCCGCCACAAAACCCGGAACCACACCCCAACTCTCCAACAACCGAAACAACGCCACCTCAACCGCGAACAACGCCGGCTGCGTGTGAAGCGTCCGATTCAACACCCCGGCATCACCACCCCACAGCACCCCCCGCAACCCCGGATCAAGCTGCTCCAACACCCCATCCAACGCCTCACCAAAGACCGGAAACGCCTCCGCCAACCCACGCCCCATGCCCAGATACTGAGCACCCTGACCCGGAAACAAAAACGCCACACCACCCGAAACCGGCTGACCAACCACCCCCGCACCCCCCGCCACCGCCGCCAACCCCGCAAGCAACTCCCCACGATCACCAGCGACCACCCCCGCCCGATACCCAAACACCGCACGCCCCGTCGCCAACGCGAACCCGACATCCACCGGCTCGGCGTCCCCCTCGCGGACGAACGCGCCCAACCGCGCCGCCTGGTGGCGCAACGCCGCTTCGGAGCGGGCGGACAGCAGCACGGGCACCGGCGTCCCTGGGCGCGGTGGCCGCTCGTGGCCCTGGGCCAGTGGCGCCTGCTCCAGGACGACATGGGCGTTGGTGCCGCTGATACCGAAGGACGACACCGCCGCACGGCGCGGCCGGTCGGCCGCCGGCCAGGGCCGCGCCTGCGTCAACAGCTCGACGGACCCCGCCGACCAGTCCACATGCTCGGACGGCTCATCGACATGCAGGGTTCGGGGCAGCAGCCCCGCGCGTAATGCCATGACCATCTTGGTGATCCCGGCGACGCCGGCGGCGGCCTGGGTGTGCCCGATGTTCGACTTCAACGACCCCAACCACAGCGGCACTTCACGATCCTGGCCATAGGTGGCCAGCAGCGCCTGCGCCTCGATCGGATCCCCCAGACGCGTCCCCGTCCCATGCGCCTCCACCGCGTCCACCTCATGAGCCGCAAGCCCCGCGTTCGCCAACGCCTGCCGAATCACCCGCTGTTGGGCAGGACCGCTCGGCGCGGTCAGACCGTTGGACGCACCGTCCTGGTTGACCGCACTCCCCCGGATCACCGCGAGCACCGGATGGCCGTTCCGCTGGGCGTCGGAGAGCCGCTCCAACAGGAGCAGCCCCGCGCCCTCGCCCCACCCCGTCCCGTCGGCCGCCGCCGAGAACGACTTGCACCGCCCGTCAGGAGCCAGCCCCCGCTGCCGCGAGAACTCGGTGAACATGCCGGGCGTGGCCATCACGGTCGCGCCGCCGGCGAAGGCCAGATCGCATTCGCCCGACCGCAGCGACTGCGCCGCCAGATGCACCGCGACCAACGACGACGAGCAGGCGGTGTCCACCGTCACCGCCGGCCCCGCAAGGCCCAACGTGTAGGCGATGCGGCCCGAGGCCACGCTCACCTGACTCCCGGTGAGGGCGTAGCCCTCGCTCCCGTCCCTCGCCTGATGGAGGCGGGGGCCGTAGTCCTGCTGGGTGGCGCCCACGAAGACGCCGACGGGTGCTCCGGAGAGCGTCCCGGGATCGATGCCGGCGCGTTCCAGCGTCTCCCAGGTGACTTCGAGCAGCAGTCGCTGCTGGGGATCGGCGGCCAGCGCCTCGCGAGGGCTGATCCCGAAGAACCCGGCGTCGAACCCGGCCACATCGGAGAGGAACCCGCCCTCCCTGACATAGGAGGCTCCTGGGCGCTCGGGGTCCGGGTGGTACAGGCCGCGCAGGTCCCAGCCACGGTCCTCGGGGAACGGGCCGACCGCGTCGCGTTCCGCCACGACCAGGTCCCACAGCTCCTCGGGGGTCCGCACGTCGCCGGGCCACCGGCCCCCGACCGCGACGATGGCCAGGGGCTCGTCGCCGTGGCGCGTCGCGGCGGCGGCAGGCGCCGGAACGCCGCCGGTGCCGGACAGTTCGGCGGCGAGCCGCTCGACGACGGCGCGGGGACTCGGGTGGTCATAGGTGAGCGTCGTGGGCAGCGGCAGGCCGGTGGCCTCGGCCAGCCGGTCGCGCAGCTCCACCGCCGACACCGAGTCGAAGCCGAGATCCTTGAACGACCGGCTGGGGTCGACGGCGGACGCGTCGGGGTGGCCGAGGACCAACGCCGTGGTGTCGGCGACGAGTTCGCCGACCGGTTGGGACGATATGACGCGCGGGGGCGCCTCCTCCGCCGTCCCCACCGGGGTGGGGGTGGCGCGGCGATGGCCGGTGTCCAGCCAGTGGCGGACGCGTTGGAAGGCGTAGTGCGGCAGATCGACCCGGCTTCCCGTGACGCCCGACGCCCGTGGCCAGTCGACGGCGCCGCCCCGCGCGTGCAGGGCCGCCGCCGACAGCAGGAACCGCCGCTGGCCGCCGTCCCCCCGGCGCAGGGTGCTGACCGCCGCCGCGTCCGGGTGGCGCTCCAGGAGCTGCCGCAGCCCGGCGGCGAGCACGGGATGGGGGCTGGCCTCCACGAAGCGGCGGTGGCCGTCGGCCAGCGCGGCGGCGACCGCCAGGTCGAAGCGGACCGGCTCGCGGAGGTTGCGGTACCAGTAGGGGGCGTCCAGCTCGGTGGTCGCCAGCGGGCCGCCCGTCACCGTGGAGTAGAAGGCGACGGGAGCGTCCGTCGGCGTGATCCCGGCGAGCGCGGCGAGCACCGGCTCCCGGACGGCCGTCACCTGGGGGGAGTGCGAGGCGTAGTACATGGGGATGCGCCGGGCGTCGACACCGCGTGCGGCGCAGTCGGCCAGCAGTGCGTCCAGGGCCGCCGGCTCTCCGGACACCACGCTGCTCACCGGCCCGTTGACGGCGGCGACGCCGAGCCGGTCCTCGTAGCCGCGCAGCAGCTCCGTCACCTTCTCGACCGGCAGCGGGAGCGAGGCCATGCCGCCCCGTCCGTCCAGGCGGGCGAGGACCCGGCCCCGGGTCGCCACCACCCGCGCCGCGGCCTCCAGGGAGAGCGCGCCGGCCAGGTGGGCGGCGGCGATCTCGCCCTGCGAGTGGCCGATGACCGCGTCCGCCTCGACGCCCGCGTGCTGCCAGAGCCTGGCCAGGGACACCATGACCGCGAAGAGCAGCGGCTGGACGACGCCCGAGTCGGTCCAGGCGGGCGCGCCGGGGGCGCCGTGCAGGGCTTCGGTCAGCGGGAAGTCCAGATGGGGGCCGAGGGCGTCGGCGCAGTCGTGGAAGTGGCCGGCGAACACCGGGCTCTCGGCGAGGAGTTGGGTTGCCATGCCGGGCCACTGGGAGCCCTGTCCTGGAAAGACGAGGACGGTGCCGCCGGCGCCCGCGTCGGCGGTGCCGCGCACCAGGTTCGGTGCCTGGCCGGCGGCGCTGATCGTCCGCAGGCCGTCCAGCAGTTCCGCGCGGCTTCCGCCGACGGCCACCGCCCGGTGCTCGAAGGCGGCCCGGGTGGTGGCCAACGAGAGCGCGATATCGCCGGCCGCGACGCCGGGCCTGGCGGTCAGGTGGTCATACAGCCGCTGTGCCTGGGCGCTCAGTGCCTCGGCGGTGCGGCCGGAGAGGGGCCAGGCCAGCGGCTGCGAGTCCGCCGGCGGGCGGGGGTCCGCCGGTGCGGGGGCGGTCGGTGCCTCGGCCAGCACGAGGTGGCAGTTGGTGCCCCCGACGCCGAAGGAGCTGACCCCGGCGATCCGGGGGCTCTCGGGCTCCGGCCAGTCGGTCGCGGCCGGCTGAACCCGCAGCCGCAGCTCGTCGAGCGGGATCTCCGGGGGCGGTGCCTCGAAGTTGAGGCTGGCCGGCAGGGTGGCGTGCCGGATGCTGAGCGCCGTCTTGAGCAGCCCGACGATCCCGGCGGCGCCCTCCAGATGGCCGACGTTGGTCTTCGCCGAGCCCACCAGGAGCGGCTTCCCCTCGGGCCGGCCCCTGCCGTGGACCGCGCCGAGGGCGCGCGCCTCCGCCGGGTCCCCGGCGCGGGTTCCGGTGCCGTGCAGTTCGACGTACTGGACGGCGTCGGGCCGCACGCCGGAGCCGGTGAGGGCCGCCCGGAGCAGCTCGGCCTGCGCCTCGTCGCTGGGCACCGTCAGATCCTCGGCGGCCCCGTCGTTGTTGACGGCACCGCCGAGGATGACGCAGTGGATCCGGTCGCCGTCGGCGACCGCGTGGCTCAGCGGCTTGAGCACCACCAGGCCCCCGCCCTCGCCCCGGACATAGCCGTTGGCCCGGGCGTCGAAGGTGTGGCAGCGGCCGTCGGGGGAGAGCGCGCCGAAGCTGGCCGCCGTCAGGGTGCTCTCCTCGGCCAGGATGAGGTTCACCCCGCCGACGAGGGCGATCGTCGACTCCCCGCTCGCCAGGCTCTCGCAGGCGAGGTGGACCGCGACCAGTGACGACGACTGGCCGGTGTCCACGCTGAGGCTGGGCCCGCGGAGGTTCAGCGCGTGCGACACCCGGTTCGCCAGGAGCGCCCGGCTGAGGCCCGTGAGGGTGTGCCGGCCGATCGCCTCCGGCGGCTGCCGGTGCGCCAGGACGGCGTAGTCGTCGGCCATGGCGCCGATGAACACGCCGGTCCGCTCGCCCCGGACGCGGTCAGGGGCGATGCCGGCGTCCTCCAGCGCCTCCCAGCTCAGCTCCAGCATGAGCCGCTGCTGTGGGTCCATCGCCGCCGCCGCCTTGGGTGAAACACCGAAGAACGCGGCGTCGAAGTGGTCCACCTGATCGATGAAACCCCCTTTCCAGGTGCGGGAGAAGGAGTCTCCAAAACGTGTCGCCGGAGCATCGGTAATCGCGCTCTCGCCGTTTTTCAACAGCTTCCAGAACGCCTCGGGGGAAGAGGCACCGGGTAAGCGGCAGGCGATTCCGACAACCGCTACCGGCTCCTTCTCTGCGTCTTGTTTTCCCTGGCAGGAGAGATGCTGCACGTGCTTCATCATCACCCTCACGGTGGACAGACCTCCAGCCGGTCAGCTGGCTGAAAACGGCATGGAAAGCACCTGGAGGAACGCGAAAAGGCGTGGGAGGAGGGGCCTCGTCATCATTGACGGAATGCGGTGGACTCACGACTCACGGCCTGGACTCATGCCGCGTCGGCTTCGAACACCCTGGCGATGCTAGGCGCGTGGCAGCCGGCCGAGCAACCCCCCTTAGTTTGCCCGGGGAATACGCCTAGGGGATGTGCTTCGCGAGGCAGGGGGACACCGCAATAACCACTTCACACGCGGGATAGGTCACGGAAAGGTCGGCTTCCCCACGCCCTTCCCCTTCCCCCGGCGCCCGGGGTGTCCTCGGCGTGTGCGTCCTGCCGGGTGGGCGAGGATCGGTCCATGCACCCGCATCTGACGACCGAGGGATCCGCTGGCGGCGGGGCCCGGATCCTGATTGTCGAGGACGATCCCAACATCCTCGAACTCCTCACCGCCTCACTGGAGTTGAACGGCTTCACCGCCCATGGCGCGGCCGACGCCAGAGCCGCGGTGCGGACGGCGGGGACCCATGCGCCGGACATCGCGATGGTGGATGTGACGCTTCCCGACCGCAGCGGCCTGAAGCTGGTGGGCGACCTGCGCGGCCTCGTGCCGGACCTGCCGGTGCTCTTCCTCACGGCTCGGGACACCGTCGAGGACCGGCTGGCCGGCTTCAGGGCCGGCGCGGACGACTATGTGACCAAACCGTTCAGCCTGGAGGAGGTCGCCTTCCGGCTCCGGGCGATCCTGCGCCGCACGGGTCGGGCCGAGGACCGGGCGGAGCCGTTGCGCTACGCCGATCTGGAGCTGGACGAGGACGCGCACGAGGCGCGGCGGGACGGGCATCCGGTGCGGCTCTCCCCCACCGAGTTCGCCCTGCTGCGCTATCTGCTGCTCAACTCGGGCCGGACGGTCACCAAGTCCCAGATCCTGGAACAGGTCTGGGGCGGGCAGACCGAGGACACGCGGGTGGTGGAGACCTACATCAGCTATCTGCGGCGCAAGGTCGACTCCCTGGGACGCCCGCTGATCCAGACCGTGCGGGGCATCGGCTACAGCCTGCGGCTGACGCGGGAGGACCGGCGATGAGCGGGGGGCGGTTCCGGCTCTGGCCGCGCGGTCTCGGCGCCCGGCTCACCCTGGCCCTGCTGTGCCTGACGGCGGTATGCCTCCTCGCCTTCGGCGCGGCCGGCACCGTGCTGCTGCGGCACTCGTTGATCGACGAGGTGGACGACCAACTCGCCGGCCTGCCGATCAGCGCCAGCCCCGCTCAGCCCCCGCCGGCGGAGGAGCGGCCTCCGCCCTTCCCCACCAGCCTGCGGGCCATCGAGCTGGACGACTCGGGCGAGGTGGAGCGGGTGGTCGGGCGGACCTCGGCCGACGAGGCGCTGCCCGACCTCTCCGGCTGGAGCCTCGATCGGCTGCGCGCGGCCAGGGGCGAGCCGTTCACCGTCCCCGGCACCGAGGGGGACGGCTCCTGGCGTGTGTTGACCGAGCCGGAACCGGACGGCGGCGTGCGGGTCGTCGCCCAGTCGCTGGACGACGTGGACGACACCCTCAGCCGGTTGGTGATCATCGAGACGGCGGTCGGGCTGACCCTGCTGCTGGCGCTCGGGGCGGGCGCCGTGGCGACGGTCCGCCTCCAGCTGCGCCCGCTGCGGGAGATCGAGCGGACCGCGCAGGCCATCGCCGGCGGCGACCTGGACCGGAGGGTCCCGGCCCAGGACCCGGCGACCGAGACCGGCCGGCTGGGCGCGGCGCTCAACACCATGCTCGGCGAGCTCGCCCAAGCCCTGCGGGAGCGCGACCGGTCGGCCGAGACGACGAGGCGCTTCGTGGCGGACGCCTCCCATGAGCTGCGGACGCCGCTCTCCTCCATCGTCGGGTTCGCCGAGCTCTACCGGCAGGGGCGACGTAGGGGGGTGGTCGCCGAGGACCCGCGCACCGAGCGCTGGATGTCCAGGATCGAGGAGGAGTCCCAGCGCATGGGGACCATGGTGAACAACCTGCTGATCCTCTCGCGGTTCGACGAGACGCCCCATCTCCAGCCGTCCGACGTGGAGTTGGGCGAGATCGCGGCGCGGGTGACGCGGGCGGCCAGGGAGCGCGCGCCGGGGGCGGTGCTCGAACTCCAGGTGTGCGAGCCGGTCTTCCTGGTGGCCGACAGCGAACGGGTGCGCCAGGTGCTGGAGAACCTGGTGGGCAACGCGCTCACCCACACCCCGGCGGGCACCCCGGTACGGGTCGAGGTCCTGCGCGCCGGCCACCCGCCGCCGCCCGGCCCCGTCACGGTGGGACAGCTGCCGCCCGGGGTGCGGGAGGTCGGCGTCATCACCGTCCGGGACAGCGGCCCCGGCATCCCGCGCGACGAGCTCCCCCGGCTCTTCGACCGGTTCTACCGGGCCAGCACACCCCAGGGGCGCAGCGGCGCCGGGCTGGGCCTCGCCATCAGCGCGGCCTTCGTCGCCGCACACGACGGCCGGCTGTCCGTGGACTCCGCCCCCGGCCGGGGGGCCGTCTTCACCGTGGTGCTGCCCCTCGGCTGAGCCGGAATCCCGGGTCGGCGGCCGGCGCCACGGGGCGGGCCTCTCAGGGTTCTCTCAGGATGTTCTCCGGGTTCTCCCACACTCGTCGTGTTCCATTCCCCTTCGTGTCACCAGGAAGTGGAAGGGAGCCGCCATGCCGCCGGCGGGCACATATCGACTGCACGCCTTCAACCGCTACGAGCTGAAGTACCTCGTCCCGGCCTCCCAGGTCGACGAGATCCGCCAGGAGATCGCCGCCCGGATGCGTCCCGACGGCCACGCGGGCGCGCATGGCTACGGGGTCTGGAGCGTGTACTACGACACTCGGGGCCTGCGCTTCTACTGGGAGAAGATCGAGGGCCTCCGCTTTCGCCGGAAGCTGCGCATCCGACGCTACGGCCCGCTCGGGCCCGCGCCCGACGACGCCCCGGTCTCGGTGGAGATCAAACAGCGGGTGAACCGGGTCACCCAGAAGCGCAGGGTGTTGCTGCCGTACGACCTGGCCAGGGAACTCTGCGACGGGCGGCGCCACATCAGGCACCCGGACGCCGACCAGGGCTTCGTGGACGAGGTGCTGGAGCTGGTGCAGCGGCTCGACCTGCGGCCCACGGCGATGACCGGCTACCGGCGTGAGCCCTATATGGGCATCGACGCCGACCTGGGCCTGCGGATCACCTTCGACCACCGGATCCGGGGCCGGGACCGTGATTTCGATCTGCGGGCCGAGAGCGAGAGCCGCTACATCGTCAACCCCCATCTGGTGGTGATGGAGGTCAAGGCGAACGAACGGGTCCCCTACTGGACCACCGACCTCGCCGCCCGGTTCGGCCTCCAGGTGCAGCGCATCTCCAAGTACTGCCAGAGCGTGGAGACCTTCGGTCGCGCGCCGCGCTCCGTCTTCCATGTCCCGGAGGCCGAGGACTCGGCCCGCCCGACGGCGCGGGACGCGCATCTCTAGAGAGGACTCGTATGGAACTCGACTTCGGGATCACCGATCTCTCCGGCACCTTCAGCGTCCTGGACGTGACGGTCGCCCTCTCCCTCGCCTTCGTCGCCAGCCTGGTGGTGGCGTGGACCTACCGGGCCACCCACCGCAACATCTCCTACAGCCAGAGCTATGTGCACACCCTGATCGTCCTGGGGATGCTGATCGCCCTGATCATGCTGGTGGTCGGCTCCAACATCGCCCGGGCCTTCGCCCTGGTCGGGGCCCTGTCCGTGGTGCGGTTCCGCAACGCGATCAAGGAGACCAGGGACGTCGGCTTCATCTTCCTGGTGATGGCCATCGGCATGGCCTGCGGCACCCGCTTCTACGCGCTGGCCGGCATCGCCACCCTGCTGATCTGCGCGGTGATCCTGCTGATGCACAAGTTCAACTGGTTCGCGCTCAACGTGCAGCGCCAGGTGGTCAAGGTCCAGGTGCCGGCGGACGACTTCGACTACGGTCCGAGCATCGACGATGTGCTGCTGCGCTTCGCCGACGAACACGAGCTGATCAGCACCGAGTCCGTGCGCGGCGGGACCATCGTGGAGATGGCGTACACCGCCCGGCTGAGGAAGAACGTCAAGCCGGCCCAACTGGTCCAGGCGCTCCGCCAGCTCAACGCCGGGCAGAAGGTCGCCGTGCTGACCGGCTACGACCAGACGGATCTGTGACCGTGGCCGGCCACACCGGCGCGGGACGCCGCCCGCCGCGTCATCTTCTGCCGCTCCGGCTGCGGCGCCACTGGAAGGCGCTGGCCGGCGCCGGAGCCGTCCTTCTGCTGCTCGTCCTGGTGCTGGGCGAGACGCGTGTCCGCCCCTACATCAGCTCCGAGTTGGTCGCCGACGAGGCGATCACCCAGAACATCGAGGGCGAGGGCGATCTCTTCGACGACGGGGAGCACACCATCGAGATCACCTTCAACGAGGACGAGTACGCCGACATGCTGCGCGTCTTCCGCGAGGAGGGCGAGAAGCAGTTCATCAGCGCCGACATCGTCATCGACGGCACCGTCGTCAACGACGTGGCGCTGCGCCTCAAGGGCAACTCCACCCTGATGAGCCTGCGTTCGGGCGGCGGGGACACCGGCCCCGGCGAAGGGGCGGGCCCCGGCGGGACAACGCTCTCCGAGGACGAGCCCGAGAGGCTGCCCTGGCTGATCAGCTTCGACGAGTACCAGACCGGACGCGGCTATCAGGGCCGCACCGAGATCGCGCTGCGCCCCGGCACCGCCACCTCGGACACCGCGCTCAACGAGGCGTTGGCCCTGGCGCTCACGGCGGCCGACGGGCAGGTCGCCCAGGACTTCACGTTCACCTCGGTCTCCGTCAACGGGGACGAGTCCGTGCCCCGGCTGCTGCTGGAGTCGCCCGACGAACCCTGGGCCGCGGAGGTGGGCGACGGCGTTCTCTACAAGGCGCGCGCGGGAGGCTCCCTCGCCTACCTGGGCGATGACCCGACCGACTACGAGGAGGCGTTCCGCCAGGTCAACGGGATCGGCGGCCAGGACCTGACGCCGGTGACGCGGCTGCTGCGGTTTGTGAACGAGTCGGACGACGAGGAGTTCGCCGCGGAGTTGGCGAACCACCTCGATGTGGAGTCCTTCGCCCGCTACCTGGCCACCCAGTCCCTGATCTCCAACGGCGACGCGATGGACGGCCCCGGCAACAACTACTACCTCTGGTACGACACCGAGGAGGAACGGTTCACCGTCCTCTCCTGGGACCTCAACCTGTCGTTCGGCGCCATGGGCGGCCCGGGCGGCGGCCAACCGCCCGAGGGCATGGAACTTCCGGACGGCATGGAGTTGCCCGACGGCGTGGAACCGCCAGAAGGGGGTCGGTTCCCCGGCGGGAGGGAACCGACCGAGGGCATGGAGCCGCCCGACGAGATGCCCGAGGGTGGGCCCGGCGGCGGCAGCGGTGCGTTGAAGGAGCGCTTCCTCGCCGATGACACCTTCCAGGAGCTCTACGAGCGGGTGTACGCCGAGATGTACGAGGAGCTGATCGGCGGCGGGGTGGCGACGGAGGTCCTGGGCTCCCTGACGGAGCGGGCCGACCGCGCCGGCGACGAAGGCGCCACCGCCGCCGGGGAGCAGCTCGCCGAGCGGCTCGCCGCCGTCACGGAGACGCCGAGCGAGAGCTCGATGTTCGGCGGCCGAGGAGATTAGCGGGGCCGCCGCCGCCCGTCGGCGCCTACCGCTGCGACTGCCAGGACTCGTCCTTCGGACGCCCGGACGAGGTCGCCTCGGCATGGGCGAGGACGACGTCGGCGAAGGTGGCGGCGGCCTCCAGGTGTGCGGCGTGGGCCGCGCCGGGGAGCGTGGCCCAGGGCACGCCGCAGTGGCGGCCGAGGGCCCGGACGGAGGCGTGCCGCGACGGTGGGGAGTCGGCGCCCGTCGTCAGCAGCACCGGGCCGCAGCCGGCGGCGGGCGGGGCCGGTTCGAAGGCGCCGAACATGGCGAACTCCCGCTCCACGACGCCGACTTCCGCCGGCGCCTGGGCCTCCGTCCAGGCCGGCCCGTAGAGGGCGCGTCCGAAACCCGCTACGCCGTCGGCGGCCAGCCCCTCGGCGACCTGGGCGAGGAGCCCGGGGGCCAGCGAGCCGGCGGCCGGCTCGTGCAGCACCGCCGCCCGCAGCGGCACGCCACGCGCCGCCAGTTCGAGGCCCAGCGTGGCGCCTCCGCTGACGCCGGCGACCACCGCGTCGGCACACAGCTCGCCGAGCGCGGCGACCTCGGTGTCCAGGTCCCCCGAACAGGGCCGGTCGGGGCGCACCACCTCGTGACCGGAGCCGGCCAGCCGACGCAGCACGGCGTCCCAGACCCGCGATGTCGTGGCGGCGCCGTGGATCAGCACCAGGCGGGGCCGGCTCATGGGGCGGGCACCCGGTAGACGACGGTGACGCTGCCGCCGCCCGGCGGCCCCTGGTGTTCGGCGCCACCGGAGACATACACCGCCGTCGTCCCGGCCAGCGCGGAGAGCAGTCCGCCGACGGCGGCCCTGGCGTGCCGGGTCGAGTTCAGATCGGAGTCGGTCAGCATGGTGTGGCGCGCGCCCCTGATCGTGCCGGACGGGTCCGCCTCGGCCTTGGCGAACACCTGCACCACCTCGCCGCCCTCGGCGTCGACCCGCGCGAAGAGGCGCTGGAGCGAATCGAGGTCGATCGCGTCGCGCATGACCCCGTGGACCGCGCGAAGGGGACCGCCGACGGCGCCGCTGGTGCCGAGCACCAGCACATGGCAGTCCGTCAGTTCCGCCCCGGCGCTGGCGGACGCGCGTGCGGACCAGACGTCGGCCGCGTGCCGCCCGGCCAGCGCGTCCAGGGCGGCGTCCTCGGCGCACTCCCCCAGCGAAAGCGCGATGCCCAGGGACGCGGCGGCGCGGGAGCGCGCCATCGACTCGTAGGTGTCCTCGGTGACGGGCTCGGCGCCGGCGGCGCGGCAGGCGGCGACCCGTTCCGAGGTGAGCAGCGGGCACTTGACCAGCACCATGTCCACCTCGTCCGGGGTGAGGCCGAGTTGTTCGGTGAGGGTGTCGACCACCTCCCGCACGGCCGTGAGCTGCGGCTCCCCGCCGATCTCGGCGGGTTCCAGGTCGCGGGTGCGCCCGACGGCGGCGACGAGCCCCCGGTCGTGTCCCGGGTGGGGCCCCGGATCGGCGACGAAGAGGTTCACATGCGGGCTGAGGACGCCCTCGGTGCCGCCGGAGAAGACGGTGACGGTGTCGTCGGGCAGCAGCGGTTCCCAGCGGGCGGCGGCGAGGCCGCGGGAGAAGTCGTTGACGCAGCCGTTGCCCTCCGTCTTGCCGACGACGGCGAGCACGTCGCCGAGCGTGCGACCGGCGGCGGCGAGCGCGTCGGCGGGGGTGAGATCGCCGGGGTCGGCGGTGGGCAGCCGCAGCAGGTCGACGGGCACGGGGGCGGGCCGGGTCATACGCGTTCCTTCGTACGGGGTGCGGTGAGGTGGTGGAAGAAGAGGTTGAGGACGAAGGCGACGATGACCGCGCTGGAGATCGCGCCGCCGGCGATGATGCGGAACCAGGAGGGGAAGCCGTCGTAGAGCGTGGGCGCGACGACGGGGATCATGCCCGTGCCGAGGGCCAGCGCCACGATCAGTCCGTTGTGCGTGCCGTCGTACTCGACGGCGCCGAGGGTGCGGATCCCGGTGATGGTGACCATCGTGAACATCACCAGGCTGACGGCGCCGATGACGGGCCCGGGCAGCGAGGCCACGGTCTCGGCGAGCTTGGGCATCAGGCCCAGCGTGACGAGCAGCACGCCAGCGGCGGCGGTGGTGAACCGGCTGCGGACGCCGGTCATCCGCACCAGGCTGACGTTCTGTGCGAACACGGTGTCGGGGAACGAGGTCGCCGCGCCCGCCACCGCGCCCGAAAGGCCGTCGGCGGCCAGCCCGCGCGCCAGGTCGGCGCGGCTCACGGGGCGGCCCGTCATGTCGCCGACCGCCATCAGGTAGGCGGTCGACTCCGCGAAGATCACGAGCATGACCACGCACATCGAGGCGACGGCTGCCAGGGGGAACTCCGGAGCGCCGAAGGGGAACGGCTCGGGCAGTCCGAACCATCCGGCGCCAGCGACCGAGCCGAAGTCGGTCATCCCCAGGAACACGGCGGCGCCGGTGCCGGCCAGCAGCCCGACGAGCACGACGGTCTGGGCGAGGAAGCCCCGGGCGAAGCGGGTGAGGACGACGATGAGGACGATCACGCCGGCGGCCAACGCCAGCTTGTCGGGGGCCGCGTAGTCGGGATCGTCGGGGTCGTCGCCCGCGATGAGGCCGATCGCCTTGCCGACGAGCGAGAGGCCGATGATGGTGACGGCCGTGCCTCGGACGACCGGCGGGAAGAACCGCACCAGCCGCGCGAACGGCCAGGCCACCAGCATGCCGAAGACACCGGCGGCCAGCATCGCCCCGTAGACGGCCGGCATTCCGTACTCGCCCTGGATGGCGATCATCGGGGTGACGGCGGTGAACGAGGCGCCCGCCACGACCGGCAGCCTGGCGCCGAACAGCCGGGACAGGCCCAGGCTCTGCACGATGGTGATGAATCCGGCGACCAGCAGGTCGGCCGCGATCAGCAGGCCGATGGTGGCGGTGTCGAGGCCGACCGCGGCGCCGAAGACCAGCGGCACGGCGACGCAACCGGTGTACATGACGGCCACGTGCTGGGCGCCGAACGCCCAGAGCCGGAGCGGCGTCGGGCGGGCGTCGACGGGGTGGACGTCCCCATCGGTGGGGGTGGTGCCGGACGTGGTCCCGGTGTTCTCCGCGCTCACGGGGTCTCCTTCAGCGCGGCGAGCCACTGGTCGCTGGTGGCGACGGCGCCGAAGACGCCGCCCTGCGTGCTGATCATGTTCAGGGCCGCCTCGTGGTTGCCGCGCTCGGTGGCGCCGGTGCAGTCGGACAGCAACAGGCACTCGTAGCCGCGGTCGTTGGCCTCGCGCATGGTGGTGTGCACGCAGACATCCGTGGTGATGCCCGTCAGCACCAGGTGGGTGATGGCTCGGGTGCGCAGCAGGAGATCCAGGTCCGTGGCGTGGAAGGAGCCCTTGCCCGGCTTGTCGATGACCGGTTCGCCCGGTTCCGGGGCCACTTCGGGGACGATCTCCCAGCCGGGCTCGCCCCGCACCAGGATCCGGCCGCACGGTCCGGCGGAGCCGATCTCGGCACCCACGCGCGCCGAGCGCCAACGCTTGTTGGCCGGCAGGTCGGACAGGTCGGGACGGTGGCCCTCGCGGGTGTGGATCACGGTCATGCCGGCCTCGCGGGCGGCGGCCAGCACCCGCGCGGTGGGTTCGAGCCCCGCACGGGTGAGCGAGATGTCGTAGCCCATGGCGTCGACATATCCGCCGGGGCCACAGAAGTCGGTCTGCCAGTCGATACACAGGAGAGCGGTACGGGCGACGGTCATATCGCCGTCGTAGGGCCAGGCGTAGGGGGTGGCGTCGACGGAGGCCATGGTGTCGGTTCCTTTCGGCCGCTGGCGCGGGCGGGACAGCCCGTTGGGGAGGGGATGACCGGCGCGGCGATTCGTCCGCCATGTCCGTGTGTTGGCGGGTTTCAGGGCGCGCTGAGGGCAGGGGGGAGCTCCAGAGGGCGGTGGCGGAGGAGGAGCGGGGAACCTCGGGTCTCGGGGGTCTCAGTCCTGGTGCAGCGCCATCTGCGCGATGGCGTGGGCGGCGCGCCTCTCGACGACATCGAGGGAGTCCCCGATATGCCGGCGGAGCGCGGTGAGCGCCTCCGGCAGCCGCCCGGCGAGGACATGCTCGACGATGTCGAGATGTTCGACGACGGTCAGCTCGACGCGGTCCTCGGTGAGGTAGTCGTACATGCGCGCCGGCCGGATCCGGGCGGTGACGGACTCCAGCGTCTCGGTGAGCCGGGGGTTGCCCGACGAACGGAGCAGGGTGTGGTGGAACTCCTCGTCCCGGAGCACGAATCCGGGATCGGGCGCGGGCGGGTCGGCGCGCAGCGCCCGCCAGTGGTCGCGCAGCGGCTCCAGCAGAGCGGCGTCGTGCCGCACCCCGTCGGATTCCAGGGCACGGGCGATGCCCCGCAGTTCCACGGTGACCCGCAGTTCGTACAGGTCGCGCAGCTCGGCGAGGTTGAGCCGGACGGTGTAGAAGCCGTCCGGCGTCCGCTGGAGCAGTCCGTCGGCGACGAGCCGGACCATCGCCTCACGGACGGGGGTGCGGGACACGCCGAGCCGCTGGGCGAGGTGAAGCTCGATCAGCCGGCTGCGCGTCCCGAACTCGCCGCGCAGCAGCAGGTCACGCAGTGCGGCGTAGGTCTCCTCGCGGCGGTTGCGCCCGGCCCGCCGGGGCGCGGGCGCCCCGGTCGGCTGTGTCGACATCGGAGTATGCACGGCTGCATCCATAGCGGGGACCCTAAGCAGCCCCAGTTTCCCCGGCTTTGATCGCTTGTTTCCGCGCCGTTACGCACTCGGGGGCGCGGGGCCACCTCGCTCCCGGGGCGTCACGGTGCCCGGGGGCCCCGGTACGGAAGGGGCTCGCTGTAGACGATGTTGGTGGTCGTACCGCCGAACTGGGCCAACGCGTCCACGACCTGTTCCAGCGCCGGCATCGAGGGCGCGGCCACTTTCAGGAGGTAGCAGTCGTCGCCCGTCGTCCGCAGGCACTCCAGGATCTCGCGGCGCTCATCGAGCAGTTGGCGCAGTGGCTCATGGTGGCTGCCGGGGTACTTCAACCGGATCACGGCGAGGATCGGGCGGCCCACCCGGGCCAGGTCCACCCGGGCGCGGTAGCCGGTGATCACACCGGTCGCCTCCAGCCGCCGGACGCGTTCGGTGGTGGCGGAGGCGCTGAGACTCACCCGGCGGCCCAACTCGGTCAGCGGCAGCCGGCCGTCGTTCTGGAGTTCGGCGAGTATCGCCCAGTCCGTGGCGTCGAGGTTTTCGGGATTCTCGGTCATCTGCTGAAAGTACCGGCAGATCCACGGCGTGCGGGCGTGAACGCGGGGAGGGTCGCCTTCACATGGCGCCGTTCACCGGCCTAGATTGGGCGACCGTTCCCCTTTCCCCCGCCCACTTCCCGGGAGCTTCACCGATGATCGACACACATCAGACGGCCTTCCTGCGCCGGGCCGTCGGCCTGGCCGCCGAGGCCAGCGCCGGCGGGAACCCGCCCTTCGGCTCGCTGCTGGTGGGCCCGGAGGGAACGGTGTTGGCCGAGGAGCGCAACACCACCGTCACCGAACGGGACATCAGCCTCCATCCCGAGCTGAAGCTGGCCGTCTGGGCCGCCCGCGAACTCGACGCGGCGACGGCCGCGGCCACCACGATGTACACCAGTTGCCAGCCGTGCGGAATGTGCGCGGGCGCGATCGAGCGGTCGGGGCTCGGCCGGGTCGTCTACGCGCTCTCCACCGAGCAGTTGGGGGCGCTCAAGCCCCCGTCCACGCCCCCGGCACCGCCCTCCCCCGCCTTCGCGTCGGACGGGCCGTATCTGCTGGCGGAGGCCAGGGTCCCGATCGAGGGCTACTACACCTGACCGCCGAAATCGCCGCACCCCGTTGTGCCACGTATTCTCGAACAGCCCATTTCCTCGTGGGAGCGGAGCAATTCGAGGCCCGAGACGCTTTCCCCGTTTACCGACCGGCCTGGCACTCCTTTCCTGTTTGAGAGGCAAGATGCATTTCTGCTGAATTTTCGGCATCGCAGCTCTGCTACACTCGCGCCCTTGCCAGGGCGGGGGCGTGGGCCTAGAAGAGTAGTTCCACAGGATGCGTCCGCACTCGATGTCGAGGGGTTTATATGCGAACGGTCGTGGTTCTGGGTTCCACGGGGTCGGTCGGTACTCAGGCCCTGGATGTGATCCGGCGCAATAGGGATCGATTCTCCGTCGTCGGCCTCGCGGCCGGCGGAGACCGTGTCCAACTGCTGGCCGAACAGGTCCTGGATATGCGGCCTTCGGTGGTCGCCGTCGCCAAGGAAGCCGCCGCCGGGGCCGTGGCGGACGCCATCGCGGCCGAGGCGGGCAAGCGCGGCCTGACGGCCGGTGAGTGGGCGCCGCCGAGGATTCTCCGTGGCGCCTCCGGAGTCGAGGAGATCGCCGCCGCCCCCGCCGATGTGGTGCTCAACTGCGTCACCGGCGCCCTCGGCATCGCCGCCACCCTCGCCACGCTGCGCGCCGGCACCACACTTGCCCTCGCCAACAAGGAATCCCTCATCGTCGGCGGCGAGTTGGTGAAGCGCGAGGCGCGCCCCGGGCAGATCGTCCCGGTCGACTCCGAGCACTCAGCGCTGGCGCAGGCGCTGCGCGGCGGCCGGCGCGAGGAGGTCAGCCGGCTCGTGCTGACCGCCACCGGGGGCCCGTTCCGTGGGCGCGGGCGCGCCGAGCTGGAGAACGTGACGGTCGAGCAGGCTCTGGCCCACCCGACCTGGAGCATGGGCCCCGTGATCTCCATCAACTCGGCGACGCTGGTCAACAAGGGCCTGGAGGTCATCGAGGCTCATCTGCTCTTCGACATCGCCTACGAGGACATCGTCGTCATGGTCCACCCCCAGTCGATCATCCACTCGATGGTGGAGTTCTCCGACGGCGCCGCCCTCGCCCAGGTGAGTCCGCCGGACATGCGCCTCCCGATCTCGCTCGGCCTGACCTGGCCGGACCGGGTCCCGGGCGCGGCGAAGGCGTTCGACTGGACGCGGAGCCAGACCTGGGAGCTGTCCCCCCTGGACTACGACGCCTTCCCCGCCGTCGCGCTGGCCCGGCAGGTCGGCGACGTCGGCGGCAGCGCGCCGGCGGTGTACAACGCGGCCAACGAGGTCTGCGTCGACGCCTTCCTGGCCGGCCGGCTGCCGTTCCTCGCGATCGTGGACACGGTGGCCAAGGTGGTCTCGGAGCTGGGGGACTCCTCGGCCGGCAGCCTGGAGGACGTCTTCGCCGCCGACGCCTGGGCCAGGAAGCGCGCCCAGGAGCTGGGAGCCGAAGCCGCGACGCGCTGAACGCGGCCGGCACGCCCCGCCGGCGCCGCGAAGAAGTTCCGGGCGGACGGATAGGTTCCGCCGTCCGGCCACGTCTGAGTCTTGACCGAACAACGCGAAGCCCGTGGAGGGTTCATGACTGGACACAAGACGCTCAGGCGCGCCGTACTCGCCGGCACCGCTGCCGCCGCCGCGATGGTGGTGCTGCTGCCGCAGGGGGCCCAGGCCGGCGGGATGGACCTGATCGAGGTCGACCCCTACGAGGCCGTGGTGATCAACGACGCCTTCGTGATGGGTCTGCTGCCCGAGGGCGACCAGAACTACGTGGTCTCCTCGCCCGACTCGTTCGACGAGAACGTCGAGGCCGCCAAGGGCTTCCCCGGCAGCCAGATCCTCCCCGACAGCATCGGCGTCGGTGTCTATGGCGAGGACGACGAGATCATCCTGATCGAGGGCGTCTGGCGGCTCGACGAGGGCGTGCCGTTCATCACCGTCACCCCCGAGGGCCAGGACTGGGGCTACGGGGCGCAGCCGGTGGCGCTGGAGGATGAGGACGGCTGGGGCACCTTCTACTTCGACCCGGCCGCCTGGGACGTCGTGGGCGTCGACTCCTACACGATCACCGCGAGCGACGCGGACGGAGAGGTCTTCGACGAGCTTGAGGTCTCCCTGAACTTCTGACGCGACCTCAGACGAAGCCGATGACTCGTGCACCCGAAGCCCAGGACGCCGACTTCAGGACCTTCGCGGTCAGCAGGTGGCCCAGGCTGCTGCGGACCGCGTACCTGCTGACCGGTCACCACCATGACGCGGAGGACCTGGTCCAAGTGGCCCTGGTCAAGGCGTACGCACGGTGGGACCGCTGCGTACGGGCGGCCGATCCGGACGCCTATGTGTGGCGGATCATGATCAACGCCCATCGCGACCGGATCCGTGGGCTTCGGGTGTTCGAATGGCTGACGACCCGGTTCCCGGAGCGGACCGCCCGGGACCGGGTCGAACCGCTCCTCGCCCGAGACGTGTTATCGGCCGCGCTGCGACGCCTCCCGCCTCGGCAGCGCGCCGCCGTCGTGCTGCGCTATGTCGAGGACCGCAGCGAGACCGAGGTCGCCGCGCTGCTCGGCACCCGGGTGGGAACGGTGCGCAGCCGAACCGCGCGGGGTCTGGAGAAGCTGCGCGCCGATCCGACGGTCGTGGACCTGCGGCCACCGACAAGGGGAAAGGAGGCGGCTGACCGTGCCGAAGCGGGAGAGCGAACCGGACTTCGCTGACGAACTACGCGGGGCGGCCGAGGCGTTGGACGTCGGGCCGGCACCGGTCGACGAACTGATCCGCCGGGGCCGGGCGCTCCGGAGGCGGCGCCGCCGGCTGGCGGTGACAGGCGCGGCGTCGGCCGGTGTGCTGGCGGCCGGGCTGGCGGCCGGCCTGGCCTGGACCCCCGTCGGCCCTGGCTCCGCCGACCCCGCGCCGCCGGCCGGCCGGACGTCGCCGCCGTTCCCGGACGACGACGAACGCCGGGAGGTACGCCCCTACGAACGGCTGGCGATCAACGACGCCTTCGTGATGGGTCTGCTGCCCGAAGGCAACCAGAACTACGTGGTCTCCTCCCCCGCGTCCTTCGACGAGGACATGGCGGCGGCCAGGGGCCACTTCGGCGACAACCTCGGGCCGCGCAGCGTCAGCGTCGGCTACCAGGCCAACGACGGCGACGTCCTCCTGATCGACGGGGCCTGGCGGTTGGACGAGACGCCGGCGCGGATCCTGATCGAGCCCGAGGGGTGGGGAGACCCCCTTCCGGCCACCCTGGTACAGCTGGCCGGGGAGTCCGACTGGGGCGTCTACTACCTCGACGCCGGCCGCCATCCGGGCTTCCCCGGCGAGTTCCGGGTGGTCGCCTACGACGCCCAGGGCGAGGTACTCGCCGAGAAGGACGTGTCCAGCTTTTTCTAGGGCACGTCGTTGGGATCTTGTCGGATCAGCCTGCGGCTCCCCCGGCCCGGCGGCTGGGAGGTGCCCCCATGACGCGGTGGATCGCGGGGCTCCGGATGGCGGCTCGCCCGTCGGGTCCCCCGGACGAGGTCCGGGTCGCGAGCCCGGGAGGATCCCCACGACGCGCCCCGGGGCACCATGCCGCCGGTGTCGCGCGGCTTCGCGCGCCCGCGCGGAGGGCCCGCCGACCTGCCGTCTGTTTCAGCGGTGTGTCGGCGGGTAAGGTCCGGTTGAATTTGGGAGCGCTCCCAACCCGGAAACGCATCACCTTCCCCACCCCCTTCCGGAAGACGGAGACCGCAACGATGTATGCAGACACCCCCACACGGCGCTGGACCCTGCGCGTGATCACCCCGGTGCTGGCGGCCATCATCGGCCTGATCGCGCTGTTCCTGAGCCCGTGGAGCGACACGGCCAAGGCGCACGGCTCGATCGTGGACCCGGCCGGCCGCGCCTACGGCTGCTGGGACCGCTGGGGCAGCGACCACATGAACCCGGCCATGGAGCAGGAAGACCCCATGTGTTGGCAGGCGTTCCAGGCCAACCCCAACACCATGTGGAACTGGATGAGCCTGTACCGGGAGAACCTGGCAGGGAACTGGGCGGCGATCCCCGACGGCAAGCTGTGCAGCGCCGGTGACGCACAGAGCGGCCTGGCCACCTCGCTCGACAACCCGGGTCCCTGGACCCCGACGAACGTCGGCAGCGACTTCAGCGTCCACCTGTACGACACGGCCAGCCACGGCGCGGACTTCTTCGAGGTCTATGTCACCAAGCAGGGCTACGACCCGACCACCCAGGCCCTCGGCTGGGGCGACCTCGAACTGGTGGAGACGACCGGGGCCTACCCGCCGGCCTCCGACATCACCTTCGATGTGAGCGCCCCGGGGCGCAGCGGCCACCACATCGTCTACACCATCTGGCAGGCATCGCATCTGGACCAGACGTACTTCATCTGCAGCGACGTCAACTTCTCCTGACCGCACCACGGTTGAGGGACGCTGAGGAGCGCGCCCGCCGGGCCCCTGGCCCGGCGGGCGTTCGCGTGTCGGGACGGGGGGCCGAACTGGGCGTTGACTGGGCGTTTTCCGTCGGATCCCGCGCACGCGCGGATGAGGGCCCGGGGAAACGGCCAGGATGAATGCGGAGCACGGAAGCCAGGCGCGGGAGCCGGGGAGGGATGAACGGATGGACGAGGAGCTGGCGCACGCGCTGGAGCGAGCGGACCGGATGTTGCCGTCGATGGACCCGGAGAGGACGTTCGGGTCCCCTCGGCGCGAGCCGACGACGTCCGCGCAGCTGGACCGGACTCTCGGTGAACTGGCTCACGCCGAGCGGGAGTTGTCCGACAACGCGGCCCATGCCGCGCTGGTTCGAGCCCGGCTCGGCTGCCTCTACGGCAAGCGGTATCTGGGCGGGACCGGGACAGCCGGGGATCAGCAGGAGGGGATCCGGCTGCTCCGTGCCGCGCGGGAGGTGGCCGGGCCAGGCGGGCTGACGGAACGGGAGCGGCTGCGGGCGGCGTTGGTGCTGGCGACGCTGCTGCTGCCGATGCCGCAGCCCGCGCCGGGCGGCGGCGTGCCGGAGTTCGAGCGGGTGGTGACGTGGGGGGTGCGCGCCTCGCAGAACGCCCCCCGGCTCAGAGCGGATACCGCGGAGGCGGACCGGCTGCTCGGCGAGTTGGAGGCGGCTCGGCTGCCGGAGCCCCTGCCGAACGAGGTCGCCCGGCTGCGCGCGGTGCTCCGCTCGTTGTCCTCGTTCGCGCTGCTGGGCGATCTGCCGGGTCTTACGGGCTTCGGCGAACGGCTGTTGCGGGAGCGGCCCGGGCTGGGCGCCGGGGGCGACATGATGCGGGCGGTCCTGGGCATGATGCGCGGGAAGCCGGCCATCCCGCCGCCCCCGGCACAGCCGGAGCAGCCGACGGGGACGCCCCAGAGCGAGACGGCGCTGGCGATGGAGGCGGCGGCGATCTCGCTGATGGGCGAGGTGGCCTCCCCCGGCCTGGTGGGCACGGAGCGGCTGGGTGAGCTGATCGCCACCTTGCAGTCCTCACCCCAGATCGCCGGCGACCCGCTGGGCGCGAACGCGGACCGGGGGATCGGCGCCATGGGCGAGGCCATGATGGCGATGCGCACCGGGAACACCGATCTCGTCGACCATGCGCACGAACTGCTGGGCCGGGTCGCCAAGGACCTCCCGGAAGGCCATGAGCTGGCCCTGGCGATGCGCGCCGTGCAGGGCGTCCTGCCGTCGCTCGGGGTGCACACCCGGGGGAACCTCCAGGACGAGGCCGAATCGGCGCGCCGGCTTGAGGCGTTCGCCCCCGAGCCGATCCGGGACGTCGCCGCGCTGCCAGGAACGCCCGACGTCCGTCGGCTGACGGTGATGGCCAGGGCGACGTTGCTCACCCTGCGGCTGCGGCGGATCTTTCTGAGCCGGGAGGCTCACACGGCCGAGGTGGAGGAGCATCTCGCCGAGCTGCGCCGCCTGGTGGAGCAGACGGACGAGCGGGACGAGATCTTCGGACCGATCGTCGCCCAGCTGGTCTTCGCCCATCTGCTGCGCGCCGCGCGGCGGGGCACCGTCGAGGACGCGCGCACGGCGGTGGGCCTCGTCGAGCGGCTGCGGGAGAACGAGGCGGCGCCACGGTTTGTGCACCAGCTGCTGGAGATGCTCTGGCCCGTGGTGTTGGCGGCCTGCGCCATCCTGGAACGGGATCCGAAGCGGCTGCTCGACGTGGTGGAGCGGGGCAGGGCGACGCTGGGGACGTCCGTGCCGATGGCGGCGAGCCAGCGGGCGATGAGCCGGGGAGCGCTCGCCGAGACGCTCGGCACCCATCATCTGTTGACCGGGGATCGGCGGAGCCTGGACGAGGCGATCGTGGAGATGCGCCGGGCCAGGGAGGAGCTGGCCGAGGACGTGGACAACCACGCCGCGCGGCTGCTGCTTGAGTCCCTGGCGCGGCTGCACGGGGAGCGCGGCGATCCGGCGGCCGGCGACCGGGAGGCGGCGATCGAGGCCGGGTTCGCGGCCCTCTATGTGACGGCCGACGATGTGCTGATGCAGCTGGGCGCCGAGCACGGTCTTGAGATGGCGCGGGGCGGGGCGGAGCAGGCGCTGCGAGTGGCGGGGTGGGCCGTCGCCGAGGGCGATCCGGCGGAGGCGGTGCGCGCCCTTGAGGTCGGTCGGGCGCTGGTGCTGCGTGCGGCGGCGGCGTCGGTGGGGGTGCCCGAGCAGTTGGCGGCGCTGGGCCGGCACGAGTTGGCCGAGGAGTGGCGGCGGGGTGTGCCGCCTGGCAGCGGTGGCTCGTCGGTCCACGAGGGGCTTTCGGCGGCGCTGCTCGCCGAGGTCGAGGCGGGCGCGCCGATGCCGAGCCGGCTGCGCCGGCGGGCGCTGGACGCGCTGCGGCCCGGGCGGGAGGGGCGGCGGACGCTGCTCTCGGTTCCGGCGCTGCCCGAGCTGGTCGCCGGGGTCGAGGCATCGGGGGCCGACGCGCTGGTGTATCTGGTGCCGGGCCGGGGCGAGGAGGACGGCGCGGCGCTGATCGTCAGGCGGTCGGGGGACGGGGGCGCGGGGGGCACGGGGGTCCTCCCGCTGCCCGGTCTCGCCGGCCCCGGGCGGCGGCCGTTGGACGCCTATCTCCAGGTCGCCGCCCGGCGTTCCTCGGCGCGTTCGCCGGCCGCCGACCGTGCCTGGGAGGCGGCGCTCGATGATCTGTGCGTCTGGGCCGGCCCCGCGGTGGTGGCGCCGCTGCTGGATCGGCTGGCGGCCGACGGCGTCGCCAGCGCGCCCACCCGGGTCGTGCTGGTGCCGTGCGGGAACCTGGGCGTGGTGCCCTGGCATGCCGCCCGGTTGGCGTCGAGGTATGCCTGCCAGGTCGCGGTGTTCAGCTACGCCGCCTCGGGGGCGCAGTTTCTCGACGCCATCGGGCGGACCCGGTCGGATCCGGGGGCGCGTCCCGTGCTGGTCGCCGATCCCCGTCTCGATCTGCTGTGGGCGGGCGACGAGGTCACCACGCTGCGTTCGGCGTTCTACGAACGGGCCGCGCTGTACGGGGAGTTCGCGATCGAGCCGGCCGAGGAGCCGCAGGGTGCGGGCACTCCGGACGAGTTGCTCGCCGTCCTCCCCGGGGCGCCTCGGGGCGGCGAGCCGGCGTCGCTGCTGCATATCGCCTCGCATGGCGAGGCCGGTGCGCGTCCCACCGTCTCGGCGCTCGTCCTGGCCGCCCCGGAGGGGGCGGCGGACGACGCGGGGCTGCTCACGGTCTCCCGGCTGCTGGACCGGCCCGGTGGTGTCGCCGCCGGCGAGCCGGGGCCGCTGGTGGTGCTCAGCGCGTGCGAGACGGACCTGAGCCGCCGGGACCACGACGAGGCGCTCACCCTGACCACCGCGTTCGTGGCACGGGGAGCCACGGACGCGGTCGGTTCCCGGTGGACGACCAGGGACGGCGCTTCCGCGCTGATGATGGCCGTGTTCCACCACCATCTGGCGGTGGACGGGTTGGCCCCGGCGGACGCGCTGCGCGCGGCGCAGCTGTGGATGTTGGATCCGGCGCGGCGTCCACCGCCGGGCGTCGAGGGGGAGTTGGCGCGGGAGGCGCGCCAGCCGTTCCTCGACCGGGTGCCGGTCTGGGCGGCGTTCATCCATCAGGGCAGCCCGCGCCCCGGCGGCGTCGGGGAGTTCGGGGGCAGCGGCGAGGAAGGGGAGTGAACGGGTGGACGCCGAGGAGCTGATCGGCCTGCTGGCCCGCCAGCGGGACCATCTCAGGGAGAACCTGACGCCCCAGGCGCAGGGCGATCTGCTGGACGCCGTCGGCGCGTTGCGGCGGGCCGGTGGCGACGAGCGGGAGCGGCGGCGCGCGCTGAACCGGGTGCGACGGGTGCTGTTGACGCTGCCGTTGGACAGCCAGGTGCGGGAGGAGGTGGACAACGGGGTGCGGCTGGATCCGGGCAGCTCCGTGGTCGACGCGGCGCGGGTGGACGAGCTGCTGCGCCTGCTGACGCCCCCGGGGGAACAGGACGGGACGGACGACGCCGCCACCTGGGAGATCCTGCGGGCGGCGCATCGGCGGCTGCTGGCCGCGCCGTCCCGGCCGGCGCCCGGCGCACAGGAGGGGCTGATCCGGCTGCCCGATCCGGAGCGGGGCGTCCGCTGCCCCGAGTTCCAGTTCGGCCCGGACGACCGCCCGCGGTCCGTGGTGCGGCGGGTCAACGCGCTGCTGCTGGCCGACGAGGATCCGTGGGGCGCCGCCGACTGGTGGTTGGGCGGGAACCGCTGGCTGGAGGGGGTCCCGGCCCAACTCGTCGGCGAGATCCCGGACACGCTGCTGATCGAGGCGGCGCGCGCGCTGGTGGAGGGGGACTGAATGCCCGCCTATCCGCCGCCCCGCGGGCTGACCCCGAACCTGACGGAGCTGCCGGCCGGCACGGAGCTGTGGCGCTGCCACCGCAGCCGCTACCAGGCGACCGGCTTCAACCCGGTCAGCGTGCACACCCACTTCGGGGGGAACCGCTTCGACGGCACGACCGACGATCCCTATCCCTATCTCTACGCGGCCGACGAGCCGGCCACGGCGCTGGCCGAGGTGTTCCTGCGGTCGCTGGCGTTCGGCGGCCCGCACGGCGAGCGGCTGGTCCCCCGGGCGCAGGCCGACGGCTACGCCCTGTCGCGGCTGGCCACCACGGCGCCGCTGAGGCTGATCCGGCTGGTCTCGGAGGAGGACCTCGCCCGCATCGGCCAGGACTCCTGGCTGCTGGAGGCGGAGGGGCCCGGCGCCCCGCAGACGCGGTACTGGGCGCGGGCGTTGCGCCGCGACGCGCGGGGGGCGCACGGCATGGTGTGGCAGTCCCGCCGCCGCAGGTCGGGCCTGGCCTACGTGCTCTTCGGCGACCGCTGTGCGGAGAGCGCGGTCAAGGCGGAGCCGACCGTGACCCATGACCTGTCCACGGCGGCGGGCCGCCGCCGGGCGAACGCCTGGCTCGCCCCGCTGCGGGCCGCGATTCACCCCTGACCGTGGAGGCGGATCGTGCCGCGCACCCGGCGGCCGAGGCCCAGCTCGTCGTGGTCCCGCAGGCGGCGGGGCTCGGTGGGCTCGACGCGCCGGCCGTTGATCCAGGTGCCGTTGAGGCTGCCGGTCCCGGTGCCGTCGGCGACCCAGGCGGTGCCGTCGTGGTCCACCGTGAGGGTGGCGTGGCGGCGGGAGACGCCGGGCGCGCCGGTGAGGCCGGGCGCGGTCGCCGGGGCCCAGGCCGGGTCCCGGCCCAGCCGCAGCGGGCGCCCAGGCCCGGCGACGGCGCGCAGGCGCGGGGCGTCCAGGGTCAGCACCAGATGGACGCGGGGGCTGGTGCAGATCGGGCAGGGGGTGACGCCGCCGGGCACGGGGTGGTCGCAGTTCCAGCAGGGCGCGGCGGCGGGCACGGCCGCCGGCGGTTCCTCGGCGGGGGCGGCTTCGTCCGGCGCCTCCGCCGGACCCTCGTCGTCGGGGAACGGCTCGTCCCATTCGTCGTCCCAGCCGTCCCAGCCGTCCCGTTCGTCCCCGCCGTCGCGTTCGTCCCGGCCGTCGCGTTGGCTCATGGCCGGGTGGGGCGCCGGATGTCCAGGCGGAGCCGCACGGTTCCGTCCCCTCGCTCGTCCACCGAGGTCACCGTGACGACGCTGTGCTCCGGCAGGTCGCCCGCGTCGAAGAGGGCTCTGGCCAGCGGGTTGACCAGCGCGGTCTCCAACTCGTTGCCGATGCCGCGCCCGCCGTTGTCCAGCCGCGCGGTGCAGCGCCCGGCGAGCCGTCGCCGCGCCTCCGGGTCGAGGCGCAGTTCGAGGCGTTGGTCGTCGCGGAGTCGGGCGGCGATATTGCCGATCTGGAGGTCGAAGATGCGGTGCGCCACCTCGGCGCCGATGAAGTCGAAGACCACCACGTTGCCGCCGAGCCGGTTCATCAGCTCGGGGCGGCCGACCACCTCGGTGAAGTGCCGTTCGACGTTGGCGTGCACGGTCGCGGCCAACGCGTCGTAGGGCGTGCCCGGTTCGACGACGCGCCGTTTGAGGCCCGTCGTCGGGTCCTCGGTGAGGACGCCGAGGTTGGAGGTGAAGATGATGACGCACTCGCTGAAGTGGGTGGTGATGCCCTGTCCGTCGGTGAGCCGGCCGTCCTCCAGCACCTGGAGGAACTTGTCGAGGACGCCCTTGTCGGCCTTCTCGATCTCGTCGAAGAGGACGACGCGGAACGGGTCGGTGCGGACCGCGCTGGTCAGCTCGCCGCCGGCCTCGTAGCCGACGTAGCCGGGCGGGGCGCCGACCAGGCGGTCGGCGGAGTGCGGCGCGGAGAACTCGCTCATGTCGAACCGCAGGCACGCCTCCGGACTGCCGAAGAGCACGGTGGCGACGGACTTGGCGAGCTCGGTCTTGCCGGTGCCGGTCGGCCCGGCGAAGAACAGCACGCCCCGCGGCCGGTGCCCGGGGTTGGCGGCCTGCGCGCCCGACAGGCCGAGGGCGGCCCGCTTGAGGATGTCGGTGGTCTTGACGACCGCCGGCTCCTGTCCCTTCACCCGGGAGCGGATGAACTCCTCCCCCGCACGGATCCGCTCCCTGACGTGCCCCCGGCGCCAGGGGTTGTCCTCGACGCCGAGCCGGTAGACGCGGACGGCGTCCGGCATCCGGGTCAGCGGCCAGGCCCGGTCGGCGGCCAGCCGTTCGCACTCGCGCATGGCGCGCAGCGTGAGCCCGTCGGCCGACCTGGCGAACTCCTGGACGGCGCGCGTCACCTCGGGCCCCAGCGGGGTGGCGGCCGGAGCCGGTGGGTCGGCCGGCTTGCGCAGGCCCGGCGGGAGCGGGTCGGCCGTGCCGGCGGCCTCGGCGAGCCGGATCCTGGCCAGCCGGCCGCGCTCCTCCAGGTCGGGCAGCGGCACCCCGATGGTGCGGACGCGGTCGCTCCCCGAGACCAGCCAGATGGGCAGGTCGCGTTCGCCGTCGGCCAGCCAGATCACCGGGTTGTAGAGGTCCCGGCCCGTGGTGGGGTGGGTCAACGGCGTGACCTCGTCGGCCAGTTTGAGGCAGCCGAGGAAGAAGTCCCGTTCGGCGTCGCTGAGTCGGTTGACGTCGGTGGGGATTCTCGCCGCGTAGTCGATCAACAGGGCGAGCCGCTGCGGGGGTTCGCTCTCCAGCGCCGTCGGCTCGGTGCGGTCCGCGCCCTGCCGGGGGCGGCGGGGCGCCTCGGCGCCGGTGGCGACGGCGCGCAGCAGCGGGCCGAGCTCGTCAAGACGGGGGCTGCGGTCGGCGCGCAGCAGCCGGCCGCGGTAGCGGCGGCCGACCCGGCCCCGGCCGAGGAGCCGCTCGACGTCGGGCAGGGCGCTGCCGGGGTGGACGGTGAAGCCGTCGACGGCGTCGTAGCGCACCAGGGCGCCATAGCCCCGGTGGCGGAGGATGTGCCAGAGCAGCCCGGCCATGTCCGTGGTGCGGTCGCGGCCCCGGTGGACGACGAGGTAGTCGTCGCGGACATTGCCGTGCAGCACGAACTGGGCGTGGACGGCGAGGGTGGCGTCCACCTCCTCGGCGAAGGAGGGCAACCGCCGGTCGGCCGTCTCGCTGGTCCTGGTCACGGGCGCTCGTTCCCCTCACCGTGGGTGCGGTGCCTGGCCCTCGGGCCCGGCCGGTCGTCGCGGGCCCGGGCGGGATGCGCGGCGTGGCGCGGGCGGCGGCCCTCGGCGTCCGGGTGGCGGACGCCGGCGACGGGCCGCCCCTCCTCGTAGCTGACGTCCAGCGGGAAGCCGGCCCGCTCCGCGGCCTCGGCCAGCGCGGCGAGGTGGGTGCCGGCCTCCCGGCAGCGCGCGTGGTCGAGCGCGCGGGCCGCGTCGGTGTCCTCGTGGTGCTCCCTGATCCGGTGCATGGTCAGCATGCGCAGCACCCCCGCCCGGTCGACGACCAGGCGCAGCCAGTGCTCGCCGCCCCAGTCGCGCGGTGCCCACTCGATGTGCCGAATGCCGGGCGCCACCTGAGTGTCCGTCACCCCCGCCTGGTCGCCGGCCTGTTGCTCCAGGGTGCGGTGCAGGAGTTGGCCGACGTAGAGGCGGGTGAGGGCGGTCTCGCGTTCCGCGACCCGGCTGGCGATCTCGGCGCGCTGCCTCGGGGTCACCGGGGCGCCGCGCGCCACCGCCGCTTCCAGGACGGCGAGTTCGGACGGCGGCACCGGCGGTGGCGCGGCGCCGTCCGGCAGCTCGGGCAACGGGTCGCGCAGCACCCGGAGTTGCTGGGCCGCCCACTCGGCGGTCTCGCGGCGGTCCTGGGCGCGCCAGTTGGCCGCGTAGGCCAGGTCGCGTGCCTCGGCGAGATGGCGGGACGCCGCGACGGGGCGGGCGGGGGCGAGCTCGACGGCGTGGCCGATCGCCGTCTCGATTCGGGCGAGTTCGGTGGGCGGCACGTCCAGGTCGAGGCCGGCCAGCAGCTCGGCGCCCAGCTCCGCGGCGCGTTCGGCGGTCACCACATCGGTGTCGGGCGCGGCGGTGTAGGGGGGCAGCGCGGCGCCGGCGGCGGCCTCGCCGTCGGCGGCGGCGTAGGCGGCGAGGGCGCGTTCGCGGCGCTCGCGCACCCGGGCCGCGCGGTGTGCGGCATCGTCGTCGCGGCCGACCACCCGCAGCGTCGGCGAGGCGGCGCGCAGCGTCCGGAGGGCGAGCGCGGACTCGGCCGCCCGCACCGCCAGGTCGGTCTCGGCGAGCCACGCGTGCACCTGGGAGATCCGCAGCCCGGTGGGGTCGAGCGCCGCCGGCAGCGGCGGCGGCTTCGGTCCCCCGCCGCCGGGGCCCGGGCCGGCATCCGGTCCCGGGGCGGTCGCCGTCCTGGCCCTGAGGGTGTCGATGCGCGCGTTGGCCCGTGCCACGGCGAAGATGGCGTCCCGCCACACCTCCTCGACGCGGCGCGCCTGTTCGCGGTCGGCGAGGAGTCCGCGCCGCGCCTGCTCGGCGCGCAGGGCGGCGTCGGCGAGCATCCGGGTGCCCGTCATCGCGGCCCTGGCGGCGAGCAGCGCCCCGCTGAGCGCGCCGAGGCCGATCAGCGCGGCCCCGGCGAGTTCGAGGAGCTGGTCGGCGACGGCCTCGCCGAGCTCGCCGGCCGATGGCAGGTCGAGCGACGGCAGCTGGACGGACGGCACATCGACGGCGGGCGCGTCGAACGACGGCGCCTCGAAGGACGGCGCGGTGGCGACCGGCGGCGGGTAGGCGACGTCGGGCACGACGAAGAGGATGTCGGGGATGGCGACGCCAAAGCTCATCGCGGCCTCCCGAGCGCGGTGGTGGACGGGGCGTCGAGCCGGCGCCAGGTCCACCAGCCGACGGCGAGCACCGTGGCGAGTGGCCAGAGCCAGGCGACGGCGGTGACGGTCGTGACGAGGAGCGCGACCACGCCGGCGAGGGCGACGGCGCCCAGCAGCCGGTTGCGGCGGGCGAGCCGCGCCAGTGGGGCACCGCCCTCGACGAGCCGCCCGGCGAGGGAGCGGCGCGGATGGTAGGCGAGGGCGCCGATGCGGAAGGCGGCCAGCAGTTCGAGGGCCAGGATCGCGGCGAGGCCGGGGACCGCGCCCGCCCAGGCGAGGACGACGCTCTCCTGCGTGGCGAGCCCGGCGACATCGGAGACGCCGATGAGGAAGATCCACGGGAAGGTCACCGCGACGGCGCCGGCCGCCGCCCAGCCGAGCGCGACGGGCCGTTGCTGGACGTTGAGCCAGGCCACGGCGTGCAGATAGTCGGCGTCACGCCGGCGCCCCTCCTCCCGTGCGCGCCGCTCGGTTCTCGCCGCCCACGCCTCCTCCTCGGCCAGGCCGGCGAGTTGGTCGGCCAGCAGCAGCCGCAGCGGGTCGCGGCGGTCGGCGACCAGCCAGCCGAACCAGGGGACCGGTTCGGGCAGCCGCCGCAGCCGGCGGGTGGCGCGCCCGTCCAGCAGCGCGCGGCAGCGCTCGGGGGCCGCCGCGGTGTGGAGCAGTCGCGCGGTGAGGCGCGCGTCGGTCGCGGTCAGCTCAGGGTGCTCGCGCAGGCGTCGGCGCAGGGTGGGGAACTCGGCGCCCAGCGCGTCCACGGCGGGCCGCCAGCGCCGCAGCGCCTCCCGCCACGCCGTGTCGACGGCGGTCAGGCCATGGCCGCCGGGGCGGGCTTCGAGGAGCGGGAGGATCGCGTCCCGCGCCAGGTCCTCGACGACGGACCTGGCGCGTTCGTCGTCGTCCTCCTCGGCGCGGGCCGCGAGGTCGGCGAGGCCCAGGGCGGGGTCGACGGCCTCGCCCCTGAAGGTCGGTTCGAGGGGCGGCGCCAGCCAGCTGATCAGCCGGACCTGGGTGGTGGGGCCCGGTGCCCGTTCCAACAGGCGAAGGAGCGCGTCGAGTTCCTCCCTCGCGGCCTCGTCGTAGCGGGGGGCGGCGGCGAACTGGCGCAGCCAGTCGGTGAACGCGTGGCGGGTGCGGCGCCGGCCGAGGGCTCGTTCGGTCTGCCCCCAGTAGGTGTCGAACGCCATGCCCAGCTCGGCGGGGTCGGTGAACTCCCGCCCCATGAAGGGGAACGGCGTCACGGTGCCGCCCGTGGCCCGTTCGGGGGGCGGCCAGTCCCTGAGGTCGATGGGCGGCGAGCCGCCGGCCAGCCACTCGGCGACCTGGTCACCGCTCCAGCGGGTGTCGGGATCGCGGGTGAGCAGGCCACGGCAGAGAGCGTGCAGCCTGGGGTCGGTGACCAGCGACAGCTCGGGCGGCCTGGCGGACAGCTCGATGGGGACATAGGCCCCGTGGGTGTGCCGCACCGGGTGGGCGCCGCCCGCGAGTTCGGCGACCACCATGCCGAGCGACCACCAGTCGTCCGACGGATGGATCAGCTGGTGGTGGAGCGCGGCCTGGGGTGAGAGGTAGGGGTAGGTGCCGCCCCAGGGGGCGTGCTCGGCCGGCCAGGGGGATGTCGCCGCCGCGCCGGGTGGGCGGGCCCTGGCGCCGGGGCCGGACGGCCGGGCGGCGAGGGAGAAGTCGACGAGCGTCAGCCGGGGGTCGGCCGGGTCGAGGGAGCCGAGCACGATGTTGGCCGGCGTCACATCGCGGTGCACGAAGCCATGGGCGTGGAACGCGCCGAGCGCGGCGTGGAGTTGCTCGACGACCGCGCGCACCAGCGGGGCGGGGGCCGGCCCGGGGCGGGCCCTGCGGTACTGGTCGAGGTCGGTGTCGCCGAAGGACGGCGCGATCTCGTAGGGGTGACCGTCCGCATCGCCCGTCTCCGTCAGACGGGTGGTGTGTGGGAGGCGTCGGGTGCGCAGCAGCCGCAGGACGTCGGGGTCGGGCGGCATGGCGCGGTCGTACCACTTCACCACGTGATCACCGCCCCCGCCGGCCGGCGTCTCCTCGGCGCCGGCGCCCCGGCCGGTGCGCAGGACGCGGAAGACGGCGGCCTGCCCCGGCCGGGTGGGGGTCCGCAGCACGTCGGTGAGCCGGAACCGGCCCCTGAGCCGGTGCGGAAGCCGGGTGATGTCGCCCCGGGCCTCGCCGTCCGGCGGCGGCTCGTATTCCGTGGGATCGGTCATGGTGGCCCCTCCCTCATTCCCCATCACTGTGGCAAGGGACTGGCAGCGTAACGGCGAATTCCGCGCGCTCTCCGGTGCGTTCCCGGGCGTAAACCGTCGGATTGCGGGGCGCCGGGGATGGAATTCGGGTGCGGGTGGAAATGCTGACGGCCATGAGGTCCGAGGAAGAAGAAGTGCGAGACGGCGGCCCCGGGTGGGTGGCGCGGATCAGCGGCGTCCACTTCCCGGTGACGGTGCTGGGCCCCGGGCGGCGCCTCGGCATCTGGTTCCAGGGCTGCCCGTTGGCGTGCGCCGGCTGCATGTCCCGGCACACCTGGGATTCGGCGGGCGGACGCGCGTGGCCGGTGGCGGAGCTGTTGGCGCTGTGGCGGCAGGCGCTCGCGGCCGGGGCCGAGGGTCTGACGGTCAGCGGTGGCGAGCCCCTGGCCCAACCGGCGGCGCTGGCCCGTCTGTTGGCGGGCGCCGCCGGGGCGCGTGGCGCGGCGGACGCCGATCTGCTGCTCTACACCGGCTACACGGAGGCCGAGATCGCCGCCGACGAGGCGCGGACGCTGGCCGTCGGGGGCGCCGACGCGCTGGTCACCGGCCGCTATGTCGCCGCCCGGGCCACCGACCTGGTCTGGCGCGGCTCGGCGAACCAACGTCTCGTGCCGCGAACGCCGTTGGGCGCGGCCCGCTACGCCCCACATCTGACCCGGCGTTCGGGCCCTCGCGCCCTCCAGATCGTCGGGCGCGGCGGCGCCCTCGCCCTGTACGGGGTGCCGCGCCCCGGCGAACTCGACGCCCTGGAGGTCGAGTTGGGCGAGGTCGGCGTCGGGTTGACCGATCCCAGCTGGCGTGTCTGACGCCCGGCAGGGGGCCCGTTACGCCGCCGGGTCCAGTTCGGCGATGGACTCGGCCGTCGCGCGGTTGCGGACGACCAGATGGACCGTCCAGGAGGGGTCGCGGGTGAGCTCCTCGTGGACCGCCCAGCCGATCCAGCTCGCGCTGGTCCCGGCGGAGACGCCGCCCCGGCCCGCGCCCATCAGCGGGAAGCAGATCGAGGACAACGGCGGGTCGAACGCGGCGCGTTCGGCCCGGGCCAGCGCGAAGGACTCGCGGACGGCGCGGGCGATGTCGCCGGGCGCCACCTCGTAGCCCTCGCGTTCCGCCAGCGGGACGGCCACCGCGGCGTGGTAGATCCGCCGCACGCCCTGCTCGGACATCGCGCCGGACGAGGTGGCGGCCACAGTACCGGGCCTGACCGGCAGCCCTGGACGGCCGAACCGCCGTACCCAGGCACTCAGTTCGCGGACCAGGACATCGTCCACGATCTCGCCGGACGCGTTCCGCAGGGCGCAGGCGCGGCGCAGCGCGCCGGAGAGGGTGGGCCAGAAGGTCTTGGACATCTCCAGATAGACGTTCTCGGAGGAGACGATGATGTCCACGTTCCGCAGCAGATCGACCGGGGAGACGTGCAGCACAAAGGGCACGGGCGCGTCGGCCACCGTGGTCTCGACGGTGAACGGCGGTGCGGCGTCGTCCCGTTGGGCCTCCGGCGCCTTCCGGGGCGGGGGCCCGGCCGCGGGTGGCGCCTCGGCGGGGGCGGAACGCCGCCCGTGGTCACGGCAGAGCGCGAGCACCGCCTCCGCCAGCTGGTCGAAGACCTGGGTCTCCTGCCGTTTGCGGAACGTCTCGGTGCTCACCCGGTACACCTCGGCCGCCGCCTTCCTGCGGTCGAAGGCGGTCGCGCCCCGGTATCCGGGGACGAGGCCGTAGGTGCGGGCCGCCGCCCGACCGAGCGCGTCCTGGTCGCCGAGGCGCCGCGCGGCCTGCCGCAGCAGCGCCTCGACGCCGGCGGGCGCGTCGTCGGGGCCGGCGGAGAGAGAGCAGGCCACGGCGGCGGCACGCAGTGCCGGCAGCGGGAGGCTGCGCAGCCCCGCGAGCCCCGGGCGGCGCAACGCACGGAGATCCTCGACGAGTTCGGCGTGGGTGGGGGGATCGGACAGCGTTTCCTGACCCATGCGTACCAACATAGAGCGTATGCGCGCCTCCGGCGCGTGACTCGACCCAACCGCGCGCCGCCGGCCCCCCGTTCACCACCGCCCTGGACACCGTGGCCGGCCGCCTTCGGGGCGAACACCGGTCGATTGCCGGGCTCTTTCCGTTCTCCGAATTCCGCCGGGCATCAGCGTGCTAATGCTTCATTAGCGCGTGTGAAGCCGAGGTGGTATTCGCCGTCGTGGCGTAGGCATCGGAGCCGATATGTGAACGAGGGAAAACGGGAGAGACGACGGGAGAGAGGGGGCGTCACCATGATCAGGACGGAGAACGTGAACCGGGTCGTCCGGCAGGCCGCGGCGGGCCGCTGGGCGCTGCGCGGGGCGCGTAGGCAGGGGCTGCGGGACGGGGCGCGGGGGCTGCCGCACGTCCCGCGGCCGGGGCCGCTGCCGTTGGCGGCGGGGAGCGCCGTCAGCTCCTATGTGACGGAGCAGCGGGCGACGGCGGGGCGCGCGGTCGAGCAGTTGCGATCCCGGCTGTTGCACCGGGAGTGGCGGCTGGTGACCGAGATCCGCTACCAGGCCGTGCAGGTGGTGACGCACTACGACGCGCGCGGGCTCACCGCGCCGGCGGCGCTGGCGCGGTTCGGGCAGCGGGTCGGCGAGTGGCGCACCAAGGCGGAGGTGTGCCGCTACCGGGCCGGCGCCGTGACGGAGCAGTTCAACCAGCGGATCGCCTGCTACTGGGACGCGGTGCGACACCACCACCGGGACGTGCCGGATCCGGCGCCCGCCTATCTGGCGCACTGGGCCCCGGCCCCCGTCGAGTTGGACGCGACCTGGCTGCGCCCCGACGGCTGGCTGACCCTGACGGACGGCACGTCCGTCTCCGCCACGGGCCGGGCGCTCGAACTGCTGGACGGGCACGGCAGGACCACGCCGAGGGGGGGCCGTTGAGATGGCCGGGACCGACCGCGTCGGGCGCCGCCTCACCGCCGCCGCACTCGCGGCCACCGCGCTCGCCTGGACGGCGGGCTGCGGAGCCGTCGGCGACGCCCTCGGCACCAGGGTCGACCGCTATGACACGGCCTGCGCCCTGCTGATCGACGGCTCGGGATCGGGCGGCGAGGCGCCCGACGGGTTCGACGCGCGCGCCAAGCTGGAGACGGCGCTGCCGGCCTTCCTCTCCGACCTGGAGTGCCGCACGCTGGCGTACGCCCCCATCACCCGCGCGTCGGAGGGCTCGATCTGCCAGGCCGAGCCCATCGATCTCGATCCGGACGCGGACTCGACGCTGGAGCGGGACGATGTCCGCGCCGCCCAGCAGGCCGTCGCGGGGGGTCGCGCCGTGGAACTCCTGGACTGCGCGCGGGAGCACAGCCCTGGGTCCGATGTGCTGGGCGCCCTGGACCGGGTCTCCACGGCCGCGCCCGACGGCGGCGACCCGTTCCATGTCCTGGTGGTCAGCGACTTCGTGCAGCGGGACGGCTCGTTCACGCTGCCGCGGGAGGATCTGACGACCCGGGAGTCCCGCGCGGCGGTGATCGACGGTCTCGGCGAACGGGGCCGGCTGCCGGAACTCACCGCCACGACCGTGTATCCCAGCGGCTACGGCATGCGGCTCAGCCAGGACTCCGACGCCTACGAGGACTTCGACGCGTTCTGGACGGAGCTGCTGGAAGGGCGGGTGGGCGCCGATGTCGACACCGGCTACCAGCACTGATCCGGGCGGCGGCCGACGCCCAGGGGCCGGCGATGGCCGGGCCAGGGGCGTCCCCGGGGCCCGGCGGGCGCGCACCCCACGGGAGCGGCGCACGCCCCTGTTCGGGGGCGAGCGCGATCCGCTCGACCACCCGGCGCTGCTGGCCCGCTGCCGGCGGGAGGGCAGGCGGGCCGCGCGTCGGCGGCTGTTCGATCCCTGGGTGCTCTCGGCCGAGGGGCTGCTGCCCCGGCTGGCGTCGCTCGCCGCCGAGCGCGACCGGCGGCGGCAGGCGCTGCTCAGGCGCGCCGCCGAGCGGCGCGGCACCGCCGAGCGGGCCGCGGCCGGCGCCAGGGCCGAGGCCCAGGCGGCTCAGGACGCCGCCCGGCACACGGCGGCGGAGCGGGCCGAGCGCGAGGCCCATCTGACGGTCACCCGGGCGCAGTTGGACCGCCTCGCCCGGGAGGCGGCGGGCCGTCGCGCCAGCCGGGAGGCGGTCACCCGCTGGCTGGAGCGGCGCGACACCCGCGGCGCGCCGGACGGGGGCGGGGCCGCCGACCGGGACGTCCCGGACGCGGACGGCGACATCGGCGCGGACATCGGCGGGAACCGGGCCCCGGTGCCCGGGGGCGAGCCCATTCCCGTGCGGTGGGAGGGCGAGAGCCGCGGCGGGCTGTCGCGGCGTGGCACCCTGGCGCTGCTGGTCTGCCTGACGCTGGTCGAACTCCCCATCTACTGGACCGCGTTCCGCCGGCTGCACGGCACCGGCGACGCGGCCTCCAACCTGCTGACCGCGACGTTCACGCTCGCCGTCGGCGCGGTGATGATCGCCGTCCCGCACATCCTCGGGCGGCTGCTGCGGGCGCTGCCGGCCACCGGCGCCAACCGGCTGTTGGCCGTGCCGGCGCTGGCGCTGCTCGCCACCTGGGCCTATGCCTGCTGGGTGCTGGGCAGCCTGCGCGGCAGCCTGCTGGCCGAGGAGCGGGCACCCCTGGTCGTCGATCCGGACGAGGCCGCGTTCCTCCCGCCCGAGCTGCGTGAACCGTCCAGCGTGCTGGCCCAGTTGAACATCGGCGAGCAGACGATGAGCCTGATGTTCTTCGCGCTGCTGCTGCTCTCCGGGGGCGTCGCCTTCCTGCTGGGCCTCGGCGTCTCGCACCCGTATCTGGCGGCCCACGGCCGGACGTCCGACGCGCGGCGGCGGCTGGCCGCCGAGGAGCGGACGGCGGCGGCCACCGCGCACCGCGCCGCCGCGCGGGCCGGCACCCTGCCGGCCGAGGAGTCGGCGCGGCGGGACGCGCTGGACGCGGCGCTGCGCGAGGTGGACGACCTGTACGAGGCGGCGGCGCACGCCTACCTCGACGGGTTGGCCTCGGCGGCGCGCGACCCCGCGGTCACGGAGGCCGCCATCCGCCTCTCCGGCACCTGGCCGCTCCTCCCCCGCCCCGCCACCGCCGACTGACCACCGGCGGGGTGCCGTGCGGCTCAGTCGTCGTCGCGGTACTCCCCCGCCGGCCGGTCGGCGGCGGCGGCCTGGTCGCGGAGCGCCACGCGGCGGATCTTGCCCGAGATGGTCTTGGGCAGTTCGGCGAACTCGATCCGCCGGACGCGTTGGAACGGCGCCAGGCGCGCCCTCGCGTGCGCGAAGACGGCGCGGGCGGTCTCGGCGTCCGGCTCCCAGCCGGGCGCCAGGGTGAGATACGCCTTGGGCACCGCCAGCCGCACCGGGTCGGGCGCCGGCACCACGGCGGCCTCGGCCACCGCCGGGTGCTCGATCAGCGCGCTCTCCAACTCGAACGGCGAGACGCGGTAGTCGGACGCCTTGAACACGTCGTCGGAGCGGCCCACATAGGTGAGGTAGCCGTCGCCGTCCCGCGCGGCGATGTCCCCCGTGTGGTAGTAGCCGTCGGCCATCGCCTCGGCGGTCAGCTCCGGATCGTCCCGGTAGCCGGTCATCAGCCCCAGCGGACGCGCCGCCAGGTCGAGGCACAACTCGCCCTCGTCGCCCGGCTCTCCGGTGGCCGGGTCGATCAGGGCCACCCGGTAGCCGGGCGCCGGGCGGCCCATGGATCCCGGCTTCACCAGCTGGCCGGGCGGGTTGGCGACCTGCACGGTGGTCTCGCTCTGCCCGAACCCGTCGCGGATGGAGACCCCCCACGCCTCCCGCACCCGGTCGATGACCTCCGGGTTCAGCGGCTCGCCCGCGCCGACCACGATCTGGGGCGGGCGCCGCAACGCGCTGAGGTCCGACTGGATCAGCATCCGCCAGACCGTCGGCGGCGCGCAGAAGCTGGTGACGCCGCAGCGGTCCATCTCGCTCATCAGCCGGCCCGCGTCGAACCGGGTGTAGTGGTGGACGAAGACGCACGCCTCCGCGTTCCATGGCGCGAACACGTTGCTCCAGGCGTGCTTGGCCCAGCCGGGCGAGGAGATGTTGAGATGCACGTCGCCCGGGCGCAGCCCGATCCAGTACATCGTGGACAGGTGGCCGACGGGGTAGGAGAGATGGGTGTGCTCCACCAGCTTGGGCCGGGCCGTGGTGCCCGAGGTGAAGTACAGCAACAGCGGATCGCCGCCCGCGGTCGGCCCGTCAGGGGTGAACGTGGCGTCGGCGGTGTGGGCGTCGGCGTAGGAGTGCCAGCCGGGCACCGGGCCGCCGATGACGATCCGGGTCCAGTCGCCCGCCACCTCGGCGAACTTCTCGATCCCCGAGGCGCCGGCGACCACATGGCGGACGCCGCCGCGCGCCACCCGGTCGGCCAGGTCCCTGGCGCCGAAGAGCGGCGTCGCCGGGATCAGCACCGCGCCCAGCTTGATCGCGGCGAGGAAGGTCTCCCACAGCTCGACCTGGTTGCCCAGCATCAGCAGCACCCGGTCGCCACGCCGGACGCCGCGCTCCCGCAGCCAGTTGGCGACCCTCGACGACCGTTCGGACAGCTCGGCGAAGGACCACACCCGGTCGGTGCCGTCCTCCTCCACGATCCACAGGGCGGGTGCGTCGTTGCCGGCCGCGATCACGTCGAACCACTCCAACGCCCAGTTGAACTCGTCGAGTTCGGGCCAGCGGAAGTCGGCGTAGGCGGTGGCGTAGTCGTCGCGGTGGGCGAGAAGGAAGTCGCGGGCCGCGCGGAAGGCGGCCGTACCGGCTGTCGAGGTCATGGGGGAACGTTGCCCGAACCGACCCGCCGATGGCTACCCGGGCGACACCGGCCGGCCGGCCGGTGTCGCCGACGGGGTCAGCTCTCGGACTCCTGGGCCATCCGGCGGCGCTGGGTGGCCATGAACACGTCGAGCCGGTGGTCGCGTTCGGTGGCAGGCGGCAGCGCGCTGAACAACGCCTTGGCACGTTGCGCGAGTTGGCCGGCCGTGGAGCGGTCGGTGATGGCGAACGTGGCGCCGGACCTCACCGCCTCGACCACGAGGGGGCCCACGTCGTCCGGGTCGGCGCCGAGGTTGCGCAGGAAGCTGGTCTCGTCCCGCTCCCGCCGGTCGTCGCGCTCCCGGTCCTCGGTGGTCGCGTCGGAGCGGGGAGCGGCGAGGTCGCGGGCGGTGCGGGAGGTGGCGGCGAGGTTGGTCGCCACCGCTCCCGGGCAGAGCACGGTGACCCCGATGGGGTGGCCCTCCAGCGCGAGTTGTTTGCCGAGGGCCTCGGAGAGGCCGACGACGCCAGCCTTGGACGCCTCGTAGATGGTGGAGCCGCCGGCGGGGGCGAGCCCCACGCCCGACGCGGTGTTGACCAGATGGGCCGGCTCGCCGCGCGCCATCAGCCTGGGGAGGAAGGTCTGCACCCCGTTGACGACGCCGCCGATGTTGATCCCGACATAGAGGTCCCACAGCTCGTAGGACATCTCCGCCAGCGAGAGCGGCCCGCCGATGCCCGCGTTGTTGACCAACAGCGTGACGGGGCCCAGGCGTTCCTCGGCCTCGTCGGCGATCCGGGCGAACGCGGGGCGGTCCCGCACGTCGAGGACGAACGCGGCCACGGAGGTGTGCGCGGACAGTTCGGCCTCGGCCTTGTCGAGCGCCTCCTGGTCGATGTCGGTGATCGCGAGTCTGACGCCTTCCCTGGCGAAGGCACGGGCGATGCCCAGGCCGATCCCCTGGGCGGCGCCGGTGATGAACGCGGTGCGCCCGGCTAGGTCGAGCACGGTGTGCCCCTCTCTGCTGCTTCGTCGCTGTGCTGCTGTCGAGTGCTCGGGCCACGGCCAGAGCCACGGCCGGGCCCGCCCGCGCGGCTCACGCCTCGAACCGTTCGCGCAGCCACCCGTCCAGGACGCCGGCGGTGTGGCTGCCGCCGGTGCCCTCCATCACGGAGAAGTGGTTGCCCGGCACGGCGATCGACGTGTGCGGGAACTTCCAGTCGGCGACGGAGTCCTCGCCGTCGGAGGTGGGGTCGATGCGGTCGCTGGCACGCAGCACCAGCGTCTCGGCGGCCACCTCCCTGGCCTCGAACCGCAGGTCCATGTAGCGGGCGCGGGCGGTGACCCAGGCGTCGCCCCAGTCCTCGCCCAGCTGGTCCTGCTGGCCGCCCCGGTCGAGTACGCCGCTGGAGATGTTCTTCACCCAGGAGTTGTCCTCGTTGTAGTCGTCGAGGTCCATCCAGTGGGTGTCCACCATCACCAGGGCAGTGGGGTCGGCGCCCAGCTCCTCAAGCCGGTGGGTGATGGCGTTGGCGAGGAATCCGCCGATGGAGTAGCCGACCACCACGAACGGGTCGTCACCAACCGCGCGGCGGATCGCCTCCGCCTGGGCGTCGACGAGCGCCTCGATCCCGGTGGGCAGCTGCTCCCCGCTCTTGAAGCCCGGCAGCGCCAGCACGGACAGCGGGCGGCTCTCGGTGAATCCCGCCGCGAAGGACGAGTACTGGTAGGGGCTGGGCTTCCAGGCGAACGTGGGCACGCACACCAGCCGTGGCTGGCGCGGGCCACGCGCCAGGGTGGTGAGCCCCGGCAGCTCGTCGATGTCCTGGGCCGAGGTGAAGTGCGGCCGGAAGTCGGCCAGTCGCAGCATCACCTCGTGGAGCTGGGGGCCCTTCCCGATGGCGAACTGGCTCTGCCAGAGCGAGCTGATCGACTCCGGCTTCGGCGGCGCCGCCTGGGCGGGCGCGCTGGGCGCGCCCCCGGTGCCGAGGGTGTCGCGGAGTTGCTCGGTCAGGTGCCGGGCCAGCGCCACCGGCGTGGGGTGCTCGAAGATCAGCGTGGGGGCGAGTTCAAGCCCGGTGGCGGCGTTGAGCCGGTTGCGGAGTTCGACGGCGGTGAGCGAGTCGAAGCCGAGCGCGAGGAACTCCCTTCCGGTGTCGATGCCTTCGGGGTCGGGGAAGCCCAGCACCACCGCGATATGGTCGCGCACCAGGGCGAGCAGGGCCTGTTCGCGTTCGGCGTCGCCGAGCCCGGCGAGCCGGCCGCCGAGCGATCCCGGGTCGCCGGCCGGCGAGGTGACGGCGGCGCGTTCGGCGGTGCGGCGCTGTGCCGGGGGCCGGATCAGCGCCCGCATCATCGCGGGCAGCGCGGTGGCCGAGCCGGCCGCGGCGGCCAGCCCCCGGATGGCGGCCAGGTCGAGGCGGGCGGCGACCAGCATCGGCTCGTCGGTGCGGACCGCCGTGTCGAAGAGCGCGTTGCCCTCCTGCGCGGTGAGCGGCACCAGTCCGTTGCCGGAGATCCTGGCCCGGTCGCGACCGCCGAGGTGCCCCGTCATCCCGCTGGCGTCGGCCCAGAAGCCCCACACCAGCGAGGTGGCGGCGAGACCACGGGCGCGCCGGTGGTGGGCCAGGGCGTCGAGGAACGCGTTGGTGGCCGCGTAGTTGGCCTGCCCCGGGGAGCCGAACACGCCGGACGCCGAGGAGTAGAGGGCGAACAGGGCGAGGTCGGCGTCGCGGGTCAGCTCGTGCAGGTTGACCACGGCGTCCACCTTGGGCCGCCACACCTGGCGCACCTGTTCCTCGGTGAGCGCGTCGAAGACGCCGTCGTCCAGCACGCCGGCAGCGTGGACGACGCCGGTCAGCGGGTGGGCGGCGGGGATGCCGGCCAGCACGGCGGCGATCTGGCCGCGCTCCGCCGCATCGCAGGCGACGATCTGCACGCGTGCGCCCAACTCATGGAGTTCGGCGGCGAGTTCGGTGGCACCCGGGGCCGCGAGGCCGGTGCGGCTGGTCAGCACCAGCGAGGTCACGCCGTGTTCGGCGACCAGATGGCGGGCCAGCAGCGCGCCCAGCGTGCCGGTGCCGCCGGTGATCAGCACCGTGCCCTCGGGCCGGAGCCCGGCGGGCACGGTGAGCACGATCTTCCCGGTGTGCCTGGCCTGGCTCATGAAGCGGAACGCCTCGGGGGCGCGCCGCACATCCCAGGTGGTGAGCGGCAGCGGGTGGAGCACGCCCGCCTCGAAGAGCCGCACGATCTCGGTGAGGATCTCGAAGACGCGCTGTTCGCCGGCCTCCCCGAGGTCATAGGCGCGGTAGCTGACGCCGGGGTGCTCGGCGGCGACCCGTTCGGGGTCGCGGATGTCGGTCTTGCCCATGGACGCGAACCGGCCGCCGCGCGGCAGGAGTTCCAGGGAGGCGTCGACGAACTCCCGGGCGAGGGAGTCCAGTACGACGTCGACGCCGGCGCCGTCGGTCGCGGCCAGGAAGGCGTCCCTGAAGTCGAGATCGCGGGAGGAGGCGATCCGCTCCTCCGCCACGCCCAGCTCGGCGACGGCCCGTTGCTTGGCCTCGCTCGCGGTGGCGAAGACCGTCGCGCCCAGGTGCTGGGCGAGCTGCACGGCGGCCATGCCCACACCACCGGCCGCGGCGTGGATCAGCACCGACTCGCCGGGCCGCACGTCGGCCAGGTCGACGAGGCCGTAGTAGGCGGTGAGGAAGGCGACCGGCACGGAGGCGGCCCGTTCGAAGGACCAGCCGTCGGGGACGCGGACCACGGCGAGCGCCGGGGTGCTGGCCAGCGGGCCGAAGCTCTTCGGGATCAGGCCCATCACCCGGTCGCCGACGGCCAGTCGGGTCACCTCGGCGCCGATCTCGACGACCACGCCGGCGGCCTCGCTGCCGAGCGGCGCCTCCTCGGGGTACATGCCGAGGGCCAGCAGCACATCGCGGAAGTTGAGGCCGGCCGCGCGCACCGCGACCCGTACCTCGTCGGGCCCCAGCGGTTCCGTGGCCGCCGGGGTGGCGACCAGCGCGAGGTCCTCCAGGGTGCCGGAGCCGGTGCCGCGCAGCGCCCAGCCGGCCGTGTCGGCCGGCGGCACCAGGCCGCCGCCCGCTGCTCGCACCAGCCGGGGCACCAGGGCCTGTTCACCGCGGATCGCGAGCTGTGGCTCGCCGCCCGCCATGGCGGCGAGGACGGCGGCGACCAGCTCCTGTTGGGCGCCGGCGCCCGGGTCGACGTCCAGCAGGACGAAACGTTCGGGGTGTTCGGCCTGCGCGGTGCGCAGCAGCCCCCAGACCGGGGCGTCGCGCAGATCGGTGACGTCCTGTCCCTGGCCGGTGGCCACCGCGCCCTGGGTCACCACGACCAGCCGGGACGCGGTGAGCCGGTCGTCGGCCAGCCACTCCTGGGCGGTGCGCAGCAGCTCCACGACGACGTCGGCGCTCGCCTCGGCGTCGGGGCCGCCGGGGGCGCACGGCAGCAGCATCACGGCGGGCGCGGGGACGCCGGCGTCCAGCACGGCCCGCAGGGACTCCAGATCGGGGTAGGCGTCCACGGCCATGCCGGCCGCGTGCACCGCCGCACCGATGCCGAACGCCTCCTCGCCGAGGACGGCCCAGACGCCGAAGGGGACGCTGTCGGTGTCGATGGGCAGCGGCGTCCAGTCGACGCGGAACAGGGATTCGGTGCCGGCCTGGTCGTCCGTGGCGAGCTGCCCCGGTGTCACCGGGCGCAGCACCAGGGACTCGACCCGGGCCACGGTCCGCCCGGAGGGGTCGGCGGCGACGAGCGAGACCTCCTCGGGCCCGGCGGAGCGGATGCGCACCCGCAGTCCGGCCGCGCCGGTGGCGTGCAGGGAGACACCGCTCCAGGCGAACGGCAGCAGCAGCGTGCCACGGTCCGCGTCGGTGGCCGCGACCGCGTTGGCGTGCAGGGCGGCGTCCAGCAGCGCGGGGTGGATGCCGAAGCGCCCGGCGTCGGCCTGCGCGGACTCGGGCAGGGCGACCTCGGCGAAGATCTCGTCGCCGCGCCGCCAGACCGCGCGCAGCCCCTGGAACACGGGGCCGTACTCGTAGCCCGCCTCGGCGGCGGCCGGGTAGAACGCGGTCACATCAACCGGCTCCGCTCCCTGCGGCGGCCAGACGGCCAGATCGGGCTCCGGCGCGGGGGCCGGCGCCTCCGCCGTCAGCACGCCCTCGCCGTGGCTGGTCCAGGGCAGCTCGGGATCGGCGTCCTCGGCGCGGGAGTACACCCGCACCGAGCGGCGCCCGGCCTCGTCCGGCAGGCCCACCACGACCTGGAGCTGAACCCCGCCGTGCTCGGAGAGCAACAGCGGTGCCTGCAAGGTCAGTTCACGCAGCTGACCGCAGCCCACCTCGTCGCCGGCGCGCAGCGCCAGCTCGACGAAACCGGTGCCGGGCAGCAGCACGCCGCCCCGTACCGCGTGGTCCGCCAGCCAGGGGTGGCCGCGCAGCGACAGCCGGCCCGTCAGCAGCACCCCGCCGTCGACGGCGAGGGTGACGGCGGCGCCCAGCAGCGGGTGACCGGCGGCGGTCAGCCCCGCGCCGCTGACATCGACGTCGTCGGCGCCGCTGTCCAGCCAGTAGCGCTGACGCTGGAAGGGGTAGGTGGGCAGGTCGACGCGGCGCACGGCGCGGCCGGCGTAGAACGCGGCCCAGTCAACGGGGCCGCCGCCCACCCACAGCTCGGCGGCCGAGGCGATCAGTCGGGCCGCCTCGTCCTCGTCGCGGCGGAGCGTGCCCACCACGACCAGCGGTCCCGCCCTCCGCTCCTCGGCCACCTCCTGGGCGCTCATGGTGAGGACGGGGTGCGGGGAGACCTCGACCAGTCGCCGGTAGCCCTGCTCCAGCACGGTCGTCAACGCGTCGGCGAAGCGCACCGGTTGGCGCAGGTTGCGGTACCAGTAGGCGGCGTCCATCTCCGCCGTGTCCAACGGCTCACCGGTCACGGCCGAGATCAACGGAACATTCCCCGCCCGTGGGCTGATCGGGGCGAGATCCGTCAGAATCCGCTCCTCGATCGCCGCCACATGCCCCGAATGCGACGCATAGTCCACCGGAACCCGACGCGCCCTGATCCCCGCCGCCTCAGCCACACCCATCAACGCCTCAAGACCAACCACCTCACCCGCCACCACCGTCGCCGAAGGCCCGTTGAACGCAGCGACCGACACCCCGCCCATGTCGGACAGCAGCTCAGCGACCCGCTCCGAACCAGCCGCCAGCGACACCATCCCACCGGACCCGGCCAGCTCACGGATCGCCGCAGAACGCAACGCCACCACCCGCGCACCATCCTCAAGAGACAACCCACCCGCCACCACAGCAGCCGCTATCTCACCCTGCGAATGACCCACCACAGCCGACGGAGACACCCCCACCGACTCCCACACAGCCGCCAGGGACACCATCACCGCCCACAACACCGGCTGCACCACATCAACCCGCTCCAACCACCCCTCGTCCTCACCCTCCAACACCCCCACCAACGACCACTCCACAAACGGCCCCAACGCCGCCTCACACTCACCCAACCGCGCCGCGAACACCGGCGACGAGACGAGCAACCCACGCCCCATCCCGATCCACTGCCCACCCTGACCCGGGAAGAGGAACGCGACATCGGTGCCCTCGCCGCTGGTGCCGCGCGTCGCGTTGATCGCCGGAAGGTCGCCGGCGACCGCGCGCAACCCCGCGGTCAGCTCGCCCGTCTCCGTGCCCCAGACGACGGCCCGGTGCTCCAGGGTGGCGCGCTCGGTGAGCAGGCTCCAGCCGATGTCCTCGGGTTCGGTGCCTTCGGCGCCTTCGGCGAGGTCGGCGACCCGTTCCGCCTGGGCGGTCAGCGCGGCGGCGCCCCTGGCCGAGACCGGCCAGGGCAGGACCGGCGCCGTCCAGGCGCGCGGCCCGTCGCCCGCGTCGGGGACGAGGGGCTCCTCGCCCGAGGCGTCGGCGGGTGCCTCCTCCACGATCAGATGCGCGTTGGTGCCGCTGATGCCGAATGAGGAGACGCCGGCGCGGCGGGGGCGCTCGCCGGCCGGCCAGGGGCGGGCGGCGGTGAGGAGCTCCACGGAGCCGGCCGACCAGTCGACCTTGGGGGTCGGCTCGTCCACATGGAGGGTGCGCGGCAGTACGCCCTCGCGCAGCGCCATCACCATCTTGATGACGCCCGCCACGCCGGCGGCGGCCTGGGCGTGGCCGATGTTGGACTTGATGGAGCCCAGCCACAGCGGCCGGCCGTCGGGGCGGTCCTGGCCATAGGTGGCCAGCAGCGCCTGCGCCTCGATCGGGTCGCCCAGGGTGGTGCCCGTGCCATGGGCCTCGACGACGTCCACCTCGGCGGCCGAGAGCCCCGCGTTGGCCAACGACTGTCGGATCACCCGCTGTTGGGAAGGCCCGTTGGGCGCGGTCAGTCCGTTGGACGCGCCGTCCTGGTTGACGGCCGAGCCACGGATGACGGCGAGCACCCGGTGCCCGTTGCGGCGCGCGTCGGAGAGCCGCTCCAGGAGCAGCATGCCGACGCCCTCGCCCGGCCCGAAGCCGTCGGCCGCCGCCGAGAAGGCGCGGCAACGGCCGTCGGACGAGGCGCCCTTGAGCCGGCTCTGCAAGACGAAGCTGGTCGGCGTGCTCATCACGGTGACGCCGCCGGCGAGGGCGAGCGAGCACTCGCCGCCGCGCAGCGCCTGGGAGGCCAGGTGCATGGCGACCAGCGACGAGGAGCAGGCCGTGTCGACGGAGACGGCGGGGCCCTCAAGGCCCAGGGTGTAGGCCACCCGGCCGGAGACCACGCTGGGCGAGTTGCCGGTGCCGAGGAACATCTCGATCTCGTCGGGTGCCTTGACGATCCGGCTGGTGTACTCGGACGGCAGGGTGCCGGTGAAGACGCCGATCTGGCTGCCGCGCAGCGCGGTGGGCGCGATGCCGGCGCGTTCGAAGGTCTCCCACGAGGTCTCCAGGAGCAGCCGCTGCTGCGGGTCCATGGCGAGCGCCTCGCGCGGCGCTATCCCGAAGGGCGCCGGGTCGAACGAGGTGGCGTCCCTGAGGAACCCGCCCTCGACCACATAGCTCTTGCCCGGCTGGTCCGGGTCCGGGTCGTAGAGGCCGTCGAGGTCCCAGTCGCGGTCGGTGGGGAACTTCTCGACGGCGTCGACCCCCTCGCGCACGACCCGCCACAGGTCCTCGGGCGATTCGACGCCGCCGGGGAAGCGGCAGGCCATGCCGACGATGGCGATGGGCTGGTGCTCCTCCAACTCCTTGACTCTCCGACGGACTTGCCGCAGGTCGGCCGTCGCCCGCTTGAGGTAGTCACGAAGCTTCTCTTCGTTGTTCATCCCTAGGTCACCTATTCAGGCCGTGTCGTGAGAGGGGGATCGTCGTGGGGGGATCAAGGAGTGCCGAGTTCGTCTTCGAGGAGGTCGAAGAGTTCGTCGTCGGTGGCCGCCGCCAGATCGTCATCGTCGTCGGCTGGGGGCGGCGCGGACGAGGTGTCCTTGAGCCTGGCGAGTGTGGCGCGCAGGCGGTCGACGATCCGGTCGCGCGCGATGTCGTCGGGGCTGGCGGCGTCGAGCGTCGCGTCGAGCCGGTCCAGTTGGGCGACGAGGGGCGGCGTGGTGTCGGCGTCGGTCACCACGAGTTCGGAGCGGATCAGCCGGGCGAGCGCCAGCGGCGACGGATGGTCGAAGATCAGCGTGGCGGGGAGGCTGAGGCCGGTCGCGGTGTTGAGCCGGTTGCGCAGTTCGACGGCGGTGAGCGAGTCGAAGCCCATCTCCTTGAACGGCCGTTCCGCGCCGACCGCTTGCGCGTTGGCGTGCCCCAACACGGTGGCGACGTTGCCCCGGATCAGATCGAGTACGGCCTTGTCACGCTCGGTGTCGCCGAGGGCGGCGAGGCGGGCCGCCAGGGCCGTGCCGCCGCCGGTGGCGGCCGTCGACCGGGCGGTGCGGCGGGTCGGGCCCGTGCGGACCAGGGCCCGCATCAGCGGCGGCAGCAGCGCCTGATCCGCGGGCGCGGTGCCCGAGCCGAGGTCAAGGCGCGCGGTGACGAGCAGCGGCTCGTGGGTGCGAACGGCGGCGTCGAAGAGCGCATGGCCCTCGTCCGGGGTCAGCGGCACCAGTCCGTTGCTGGAGATCCTGGCCCGGTCGCGACCGCCGAGGTGTCCCGTCATCCCGCTGGCGTCGGCCCAGAAGCCCCACACCAGCGAGGTGGCGGGCAGCCCCAGCGCGTGCCGGTGCTGGGCCAGGGCGTCGAGGAACGCGTTGGCCGCCGCGTAGTTGCCCTGGCCGGGGGCGCCGAAGAGGCCGGCCACGGACGAGTAGAGGGCGAACACGGCGAGGTCGGCGTCGCGGGTCAGCTCGTGCAGGTTGACGGCGGCGTCGATCTTCGGCCGCAGCACCCGTTGGAGCTGCTCCTCGGTGAGCGAGGCGAGGACCCCGTCGTCCAGCACGCCGGCGGCGTGCACGACGCCGGTCAGCGGGCGGTCGGCGGGGATGGTGTCGAGGACCTTGGCGAGTTGCTCGCGCTCCGCCGCGTCACAGGCGGCGATCTCCACCCTTGCCCCCAACGCCCTGAGTTCGGCGGCGAGTTCGGTGGCGCCGGGGGCGTCGGGACCGGTGCGGCTGGTCAGCAGCAGCGAGGTGACGCCGCGCTCGGCGACCAGATGGCGGGCCAGCAGCGCGCCCAGCGTGCCGGTGCCGCCGGTGACCAGCACCGTGCCGTTCGGGTCAAGGCCGGCGGGCACGGTGAGCACGATCTTGCCCGTGTGCCTGGCCTGGCTCATGAAGCGGAACGCGTCGGGGGCGCGCCGCACATCCCAGCTGGTGAGCGGCAGCGGGCGGAGCACGCCCGCCTCGAAGAGCCGCACGATCTCGGCGAGGATCTCGCCAATGCGGTCCGGGCCCGCCTCGCCCATGTCGAAGGCGCGGTAGCGGACCCCGGGGTGCCGCCCCGCCACCTGTTCGGGGTCGCGGATATCGGTCTTGCCCATCTCCAGGAACCGGCCGCCGCGCGGCAGGAGTTCGAGCGTCGCGTCGACGAACTCCCGGGCGAGGGAGTCCAGTACGACGTCCATCCCGGCGCCGTCCGTGGCGGCCAGGAAGGCGTCCCTGAAGTCCAGATCGCGGGAGGAGGCGATCCGCTCCCCCGCCACGCCCAGCTCGGCGACGGCCCGTTGCTTGGCCTCGCTGGCCGTTGCGAACACCCTGGCGCCCAGGTGCTGGGCGAGCTGCACGGCGGCTATGCCCACACCACCGGCGGCGGCGTGCACCAGCACGGACTCGCCGGGCCGCACGTCGGCCAGGTCGACGAGGCCGTAGTAGGCGGTGAGGAAGGCGACCGGCACGGAGGCGGCCCGTTCGAACGTCCAGCTCTCGGGGACGGGGGCCAGGACCCGGGCGTCGGTCACCGCGAGGGAGCCGAAGCCCTTGGGGATCAGGCCCATCACCCGGTCTCCGACGGCGAGTTGGGTGACTCCCGCACCGATCTCGACGACCACGCCGGCGGCCTCGATGCCCATCTCGCGGTCGGCGGGCGCCATGCCGAGGCCGAGCAGCACATCCAGGAAGTTCAGCCCGGCCGCGCGCACGGCGACCCGTACCTGTCCCGGCGGCAGCGGCGCCTCGGCCTCGGGGGCCGGCACCAGCGCCAGGGACTCCAGGGTTCCGCCGCCCAGCGCGTCAAGCCGCCAGGCGCTCTCCGCCGGCGGCACCAGGCCGCCGCCCTCGCCGACGCGGTTCATCCGGGGCACCAGCACGGCGCCGCCGCGCACGGCGGTCTGCGTCTCGGCGTTCCGCAGCGCCACCTCGACGGCCCGCACGAGCTCCTCGGCCGGGCCATCGGCGGCGGTGGGGTCGAGGTCCACCAGCAGCAGCCGGCCCGGGTTTTCCGACTGGGCGGATCTGATCAGGCCCCACACCGCCGACAGCGCCAGGTCCGCGTCGGCGTGGTTCTCGTCGGTCGCGATCGCGCCCCGGGTCGCCACGACCAGCTGGGAGGTGGCGGACCACTCGTCGGCCAGCCACTCCCGGACGGTGTGCAGGGCGTCGAGGACGGAACGCGTCGCGGCGCGGGCCGGCTCGTCCGCCAGGGCAGCCGGGATGGCGGGGGCGAACACGATCACGGGGGGCGGCGCGGCGCCGGCGTGGTCGGCCGCGGGGTCGAAGGCGGCCAGACCGAGGCCGAGCCGGTCCTCGCCCAGCACGGCCCAGTCGGCGAGCGGCGCGACGTCGGGCTCCGAGGCGGCGGCGTCCGGCTCGGCGGGCGTCCAGGCGACGCGGAAGAGCCCGTCCCGCACCGGTCCTGAGGCGGCGGCGAGCTGCCCCGCCGTCACCGGGCGCAGCACCAACGACTGGGCGTGGGCGACGGGTTGACCCGTCAGATCGGCGACGAGAACGGCCAGCCCGTTGGCGCCGGCGCGGCTGATCCGCACCCGCAGGGCGTGCGCCCCGGTGGCGTGCAGGGAGACGCCCGTCCAGGCGAACGGCAGTGCCAGGCCGTCGTCGGTGGTGCCGAAGGCGCCGAGGCTGTTGGCGTGCAGGGCGGCGTCCAGCAGCGCGGGGTGGATGCCGAACGCGGCGGCCGAAGTGTGCTCGTCCTCCGGCAGCGCGACCTCGGCGAAGACCTCGTCGCCGCGCCGCCAGACCGCGCGCAGCCCCTGGAACACGGGGCCGTACTCGTAGCCGATCTCGGCGGCGGCCGGGTAGAACCCCGTCACATCAACGGGTTCGGCGCCCTGTGGCGGCCACACCAACAGTTCGGCGTCGTCCGGCAGAGCGGGCGCCTCGGGCGTCAGCACGCCCTCGCCGTGGCTGGTCCAGGGCAGCTCGGGATCGGCGTCCTCGCCGCGGGAGTACACCCGCACCGAACGGCTCCCCGTGTCGTCGGGGGGACCCACGACGACCTGGAGCTGAACGCCGCCTCGCTCGGGGAGCAACAGCGGCGCCTGCAAGGTCAGTTCACGCAGCTGACCGCAGCCCACCTCGTCGCCGGCGCGCAGCGCCAGCTCGACGAAACCCGTCCCGGGCAGCAGCACGGTGCCACGCACCGCGTGGTCCGCCAGCCAGGGGTGGCCGCGCAGCGACAGCCGGCCCGTCAGCAGCACCCCACCGTCGGACGCGAGGGCGACGGCGGCGCCCAGCAGCGGGTGTTCGGCGGCGCCGAGGCCGAGGCCCCCGGCGTCTCCGGCGAGCAGTTGGGGCTCCAGCCAGTACCGCTGGCGTTGGAAGGCGTAGGTCGGCAGGTCGACCCGCTGGACGGCGCGGCCGGCGTAGAACGCGGACCAGTCGACGGAGGTGCCGTTGACCCACAACTCGGCCGCCGAGGCGATGACTCGAGCCGCCTCATCCTCATTGCGGCGCAGAGTACCGACGACCACGCCCGACGCGCCGGCCGCCTCCACAACCTCCTGCACCGGCACCGTGAGAACCGGATGCGGGGAGACCTCGACGACGCGGCGGAAACCCTGCTCGACCGCGTGGTTCAGCGCGTCCGCGAAGCGCACCGGCTGACGCAGGTTGCGATACCAGTACGCGGCGTCCATCTCCGCCGTGTCCAACGGCTCCCCGGTCACGGCCGAGATCAACGGAACACGTCCGGTCCGTGGGCTGATCGGGGCGAGATCGGTCAGAATCCGCTCCTCGATCGCCGCCACATGCTCCGAATGCGACGCATAGTCCACCGGAACCCGACGCGCCCGCACCCCAGCCGCCTCAGCCACACCCATCAACGCCTCAAGACCAGCCACCTCACCCGCCACCACCGTCGCCGAAGGCCCATTGAACGCAGCGACCGACACACCCTCAACAGAACCGAGGAGTTCCACGACCCGCTCCGGACCAGCCGCCACCGACACCATCCCACCACTACCGGCCAGCTCACGGATCGCCGCCGACCGCAACGCCACCACCCGCGCACCATCCCCAAGAGACAACCCACCCGCCACCACAGCAGCCGCTATCTCACCCTGCGAATGACCCACCACAGCCGACGGAGACACCCCCACCGACTCCCACACAGCCGCCAGCGACACCATCACCGCCCACAACACCGGCTGCACCACATCAACCCGCTCCAACCACCCCTCATCCTCACCCTCCAACACCCCCACCAACGACCACTCCACAAACGGCCCCAACGCCGCCTCACACTCCCCCAACCGCGCCGCGAACACCGGCGACGACACAAGCAACCCACGCCCCATCCCCACCCACTGCCCACCCTGACCCGGGAAGACGAACACCGTGCCGGCCGCCGCGTCGGAGCCGACCGAACCCGCGACGGTCGGGGTTCGCAGGCCGTCGACCAGCGTGTCGGCCGTGTCGCCCCACGCCACCGCGCGGTGTTCCAGCACGGCACGCGAGGAGAGCAACGCCCAGCCCACATCGGCCACTTCGGCGTCGGCGCCATCCATGGCGTCCGCGAGTCGTTCGGCCTGGGCGGCCAGCGCCTCCGGGCCACGGGCCGAGATCAGCCAGGGCAGCACGGATGACCGCCACACCGGCTCGCGGTCCGCGGCGACGACCACCGGGCCTGGCGCGTCCTCGGCCGGGGCCTGCTCGACGATGATGTGCGCGTTGGTGCCGCTGACGCCGAACGAGGAGACGCCGGCGCGGCGGGGGTGACCGTTCTCCGTCCACTCCCTGGCCTCGGTGAGCAGCTCCACCGCGCCGCTCGACCAGTCGACATGGGGCGTCGGCTCGTCGATGTGCAGGCTGCGGGGCATGGTCCCGGCACGCATGGCGAGGACCATCTTGATCACTCCGGCGACGCCGGCAGCGGCGCCCCCGTGGCCCAGGTTGGACTTGATGGAGCCCAGCCACAGCGGCCGGCCGTCGGGGCGGTCCTGACCGTAGGTGGCCAGCAGCGCCTGCGCCTCGATCGGGTCGCCCAGGGTGGTACCCGTGCCATGGGCCTCGACGACGTCCACCTCGGCGGCCGAGAGCCCCGCGTTGGCCAACGCGTCGTGGATGACCTGGCGTTGGGCCAGCTCGTTGGGGGCACTCAGGCCGTTGCTTGCGCCGTCCTGGTTGGTGGCGGAGCCCCGGACGAGGGCCAGGACGCGGTGCCCGTTGCGCTGGGCGTCGGAGAGGCGTTCGACGAGGAGCATGCCGACGCCCTCGGACCAGATGGTGCCGTCCGCCGCGGCGGAGAACGTCTTGCAGCGGCCGTCGCGGGCGAGCCCGCGCTGCTGGCTGAAGGCCGTGAACGGGGTGGGCGTTGGCATCACGTTGACGCCGCCGGCGAGCGCGAGATCGCAGTCGCCCTGGCGCAGGGACTGCACCGCGAGGTGCAGTGCCACCAGTGAGGAGGAGCAGGCGGTGTCGATGGTGACGGCGGGTCCCTGGAGGCCGAGCGCGAAGGCGACGCGGCCGGAGATCACACTGGCCATGGTGCCGGTGGCCACGAATCCGTCCACGCCGGGCGGGACGGCGCGGCCGGTGGCGTAGTCGGAGGACACGGCGCCGGCGAAGACCCCGGTGCGGCTGCCGTGCACCGCGGTCGGCGCGATGCCGGCCCGTTCGAACGCCTCCCAGGACGCCTCCAGGAGCAGCCGCTGCTGCGGGTCCATGGCGAGGGCCTCGTTCGGGGAGATGCCGAACGCCTCGGGGTCGAAGTGGCCGGCGTCGTGGAGGAAGCCGCCCTCGACGACATAGCTCTTCCCCGGCCCGTTCGCCTCGGGGTCGTAGAGGTCCTCGGGCCAGGCCCGGTCGGTGGGGAACGGGCTGATGGCGTCGATGCCCTCGGCGACCAGACGCCACAGCCCCTCGGGGGATTCCGCGCCGCCAGGGAAGCGGCACGCCATGCCGACGACGGCGATCGGCTCATGTTGGCGCGCTTCCAACTCCTGCGTGTGGCGGCGCAGTTGGCTGAAGTCGGCAGTGACCCGCTTCAGGTATTCACGAAGCTTCTCTTCGGTGGTCGCCATGGTCGGCACTCCTACGGAACGGGGCGGAACGTCTGGGGTCAGGAGGGAAGGTCGGGCGCCGGTGGTGGCGCCCGACACGCCCGTCAGGGCTCACCCAGCTCCCGGTCGATCAGGTCGAACATCTCGTCGTCCGAGACGGAGTCGAGGACCTCGTCGGTGAGGACGGTGGTCTCGGGGGTCCGGTCCGAGGGGGCGGCCTCGTTGCCGAGGCGCCATGCGAGGCTCTGGAGGCGTTTGGCGACGCGGGCGCGGTCCTCGTGGGCCGTGTCGAGGTCGGCGAGGGCGCTGTCCAGCCGTTCGATCTCGTCGAGGATGCGGCTGCCCGGGGTGTCGGCCGGGGTGAGCCGGCTGGCGAGGTAGCGGGCGAGCGCGGTGGGCGTCGGGTGGGCGAACGCCAGCGTGGTCGGCAGGTCGAGGCCGGTCTCGGCGACGAGGCGGTTGCGGAGTTGGACGGCCATCATGGAGTCGAAGCCCAACTCCTTGACCAGTCGGTCGGGTTCGACCTCGCGTGCCGAGGCGTGGCCCAGCACGGCGGCGATCTGCTGGCGCACCAGCAGCGTCAGGGCGCGTTCCCGTTCGGTGTCGTCGAGCCCGGCGAGTCGCTGGGTGAGCACCGCGCCGGCCTGGGCGTCGGCGGTGGCGCCGGCGGCGACGCGGCGTCCGGTGGGCGGCGCGGTCGCGGCGGCCAGGCCGCGCAGTTCGGCCGGCAGGGTGCCGTCGGCTGCGGCGCGGCGCAGCGCGCCGGGGTCGAGACGGGTGGCGACGGCGATCGCCCGGTCGTGGTGGATGGCGCGGGCGGCGCCCTCGGCCAGCCATGGGAGCGCCCTGGGGTCGCCTTGGGCGGCGGCCGTGCCCGGCCAGTGGGCGCCGGTGACGACGACGGCCGGCAGGCCGTGGGCGTGCCGCCGCTGGGCGATGAAGCCCAGCCTGGCGTCCGGGAGTTCGGCGCAGCAGACCACCGCGACGTCGGGGGTTTCGGCGGTGAGCCGGTCCAGCCGGTCGAAGGTCGCCGGGCTTCCGGTGGTGTCGACGATCGCTCGCAGCGGACGGTCAGCCGGGGTGGCCGCGAGGAGCGCGGCGAGGAGGTCGCCGTCGTCCGGGTCGCCGGGGGCGGCGGCCAGCGTGGTGGCTTCGGCGGCCGACTCGGCTGCCTGGGTGACGAGTCGCTCGGCCGCTGGGCCGGCGACGACCAGCCGGGGGCCGGCGGGGTCGGCGGCCAGCCGGTGGACGACGGCGGCGGCGAGCGGCCCGCTGCCGACCACCAGCACGGTGGAGCCGGGGGTGAGCCGGTCGGCCGCCGGGGCGGGCTCGGGCAGCGCGGTGATCCTGGGCACCAGCAACGCCTCGCCACGGACGGCGAGTTCGGTCTCACCGGTGGCGGCGGACGCCACCGCGCGCGGCAGTTGGTCGGCCGCGATATCGGCGTCGAGGTCGACCAGGAGCACCCGCCCCGGCGCGGTGCGGACGAGGTGGTGGACGTCGGCCCCTTCGGGGTCGGTGAGCGGCTCGCCCGGGGTGGTGGCCACGGCGCCGCCGGTCACCACGGTCAGCAGCGAGCCGGCCAGCCGCTTCTCCGCGAGCCAACCGTCCAGCAGTCCGGGGGTGTTGGCGGCGGGCGGGCGGACGGCGAGGACGACATCCGGCGCCGGCACGCCGGCGTCCAGGACGGCGCGCAGCGCGGCCAGGTCGGCATAGGCGTCGACGGCGTGGCCGGCGTCCTGGACGGCGGCGCCGGCGCCGAGCCCGTCCTGGCCGAGCACGGCCCAGCGGAGCGCGGCCGGCGGCTCGTCGGCGTCCAGCGGCTCGGGCAGCGACGTCCAGGCGCGCGCGAAGAGTTCGGCGCCGTCGCCGGTCGCCGCCGCGACGGTGCGGGCGAGTTGGTCGGCGGCCACGGTGCGCCGCACCAGGGTCTCGACGGTGGCGACGGGCGCCCCGGCCGGGTCGGCGAGGAGGATGGCCAGGCCGTCGTCGCCCACCGGGGTGAGGCGGACGCGGAGTTCGGTCGCGCCGCCGGCGAGCAGCGTCATCCCGTTCCAGGCCATGGGCTGGCGGATCGTGCCGGGTTGGGCGGGGGCGCCGACGCCGGCGGCCTGGAGCGCGGCGTCGAGGAGCGCGGGGTGCAGGCCGTAGCGGGCGGCGTCGGGGTGCTGGTCCTCGGGCAGTCGGGCCTCGGCGTAGGTCTCGTCGCCGCGCCGCCAGACGGCGTGCAGGCCCCGGAACGCGGGGCCGTAGCCGTAGCCGGCGGCTTCGGCGACCCGGTAGAAGTCCGCGAGGTCGACGGGCTGGGCGCCGGCCGGTGGCCAGGCCGTCAGGTCCTCGGCCGGTGCCGGCGCGCCGGCGGGGGCGAGGACCCCTTCGGCGTGACGGGTCCACGGCTGGTCGGCGGGGGCGCCGGCGGGACGTGCGTAGACGCCGAGTTCGCGGCTGCCGTCTTCGGCGGCGGGGCCGACGACCAGCTGGATCTGCGCCTGTCCTTCGGCGGGCAGCGCCAGTGGCACGAGCAGCAGCAGCTCCCGCAGCTGGCCGCAGCCCACCTCGTCACCGGCGCGGATGGCGAACTCGGTGAACACCGAGCCGGGCAGCAACGCGAGCCCGGCGACGGTGTGTTGGGCGAGCCAGGGCTGGTCCCGGACGGTGAGCCGGCCGGTGAGCAGCAGCCCGTCGCCGGCGGCCAGCGGCACGGTGGCGCCCAGCAGCGGGTGTCCGGTGTCGCCGAGGCCGAGCCCGGCCGGGTCGGCGGCGGCCGAGCCGGCCGCGTTGAGCCAGTAGCGGCGACGCTGGAACGGGTAGGGCGGCAACTCGACGTGCCCGGCCCGGTGTTCGCCGAGGAGCGCGCCCAGGTCCACGTCCACGCCACGCACCCACAGCTCGCCGGCGTTGGCGACCAGCCGTTCGGGCCCGTCCTCGGCGCGGCGCAGCGTGCCGACGGCGGTGGCCTGGGCGCCGGCCGCCTCGATGATCTCCAGCATCGGGACGTTGAGCACCGGATGCGGGGAGACCTCGACCAGCGCGGCGCAGCCCAGGTCGAGTGCGGTGCGCACGGCCCGTTCGAACTCGACGGTCTCGCGGAGGTTGGCGTACCAGTAGGCGGCGTCCATCGCCTCGCCGTCCTGGACCTCGCCGGTGACCGTGGACACCAGGGGCACCCGGGAGGCGCGCGGCTGGACGGCGGCGGTGGCGGCGAGCAGCTCCTCGCGCAGCGCGTCCATCCGGGGCGAGTGCGCCGGGTGGGTGCCGGGGACGCGTCGGCACCAGACGTCCTCGGCGGCGAGCAGGGCGGCGAGTTCGTCGAGCGCGGCGAACTCGCCGGAGACCACGATGCCGGTGGGGCCGTTGACGGCGGCGACGGAGAGCCGGTCGGGCCAGCGGGTCAGCCAGGCGTCGACCTGGTCGCGGCCAGCGGCCACGGTCAGCAGGGTCCCGCTGTCGCGGGTGGGGGCCACCAGCGCGGAGCGGGCGACGACGACGCGGGCGGCGTCCGGGAGGCTGAGCGCGCCGGCGACGGCCGCGGCGGCGAGTTCGCCCTGGGAGTGGCCGATCACGGCGGTCGGCACCACGCCGAGCGCCTCCCACACGGCCGCCAGGGAGACCATCACCGCCCACAGCAGCGGCTGGAGCACCTCGACGTCCTCCGGCCAGTCCGGCTCGGCCGCGCCGGTCAGCACCTCGGTGACGGACCAGTCGACGAACGGCGCGAGCGCCGCCTCGCACTCGGCGAGGCGGGCCGCGAAGACCGGCGACGAGGCGAGCAGATCGCGGCCCATGCCGACCCACTGGGAGCCCTGTCCTGGGAAGACGAAGGCGACGCCGCCGGCAAGGTCGGCCTGGCCGACGACCAGGTTGCCGGCCAACTCAGCTTCCGCGCCGGCGGTCTCCTGGGACGGGTCGAGGGAGAGGGCGGCGGCACCCGCGGTGAGCGCCGCGCGGTCGCGACCCCACACCAGCGCGCGGTGGTCGAACCTGGCGCGGCGGGTCAGCAGCGCGTCCGCCACATCCGCGGGGTCGGCGTCCAGGTCGGCGACGTGCCGGGCGAGGCGTTCGCCCTGCGCGCGCAGCGCGCCGGCGGCACGCCCCGACAGCGCCCAGGGCAGCACGGCCGGCTCGAACGGCGCGGGCCCCTCCCTGGTGACGGCGGGTTCGGCGGCGGGTTCGGCGGCGGGCTCCTCCAGGATGATGTGCGCGTTGGTGCCGCTGATCCCGAAGGAGGAGACGGCGGCGCGGCGCGGCCCGGCGCCGGCCTTCCAGGGGCGGGCGGCGGCCAGCAGCGCGACCGGCCCCGCGGTCCAGTCGATCAGCGGAGACGGTTCCTCGACGTGCAGCGTCCGGGGCAGTTCCTGGGCCTGCATGGCCATCACCATCTTGATGACGCCCGCGACGCCGGCGGCGGCCTGGGCATGGCCGATGTTCGACTTGACGGAGCCCAGCCACAGCGGCCGGTCCGCCGGCCGGCCCTGACCGTAGGTGGCCAGCAGCGCCTGCGCCTCAATGGGGTCACCCAGCGAGGTGCCGGTGCCATGCGCCTCGACCGCGTCCACATCGGCCGTCGTCAGCCCGGAATTGGCCAACGCCGCCCGGATCACCCGCTGTTGGGAAGGCCCGTTCGGCGCCGTCAGCCCGTTGGACGCGCCGTCCTGGTTGACCGCCGAGCCCTTCACCACGGCCAGCACCCGGTGCCCGTTGCGGCGCGCGTCGGAGAGCCGCTCCAGGAGCAGCATGCCGACGCCCTCGGCGGGGCCGAAGCCGTCGGCGCCGGCGGCGAACGCCTTGCAGCGGCCGTCGGCGGCCAGGCCCCGTTGGCGGCTGAACTCGACGAAGATGCCGGGTGTGCTGAGCACGGTGACACCGCCGGCGAGCGCCAGATCGCTCTCACCTCGGCTGAGTGACTGGGCCGCCAGGTGCAGCGCGACCAGGGACGCCGAGCACGCCGTGTCCACGGTGACGGCGGGGCCCTCCAGGCCGAGGGTGTAGGAGACCCGCCCCGAGGCGACGCTGGCCGCCGTGCCGGTGCCGACGACGCCCTGCAACTCCTCGGGAACCTGGGTCGCCGAGGAGGAGAGGCTGTTGGTGAGGGCGACGATTCCGGTGTAGACGGCGGTCTGGCTGCCGTGCAGCGTCGTCGGGTCGATGCCGGCCCGTTCGACGGCGTCCCAGGACGCCTCAAGGAGCAGCCGCTGTTGCGGGTCCATGGCGAGGGCCTCGCGCGGCGAGATGCCGAAGAACGCGGCGTCGAAGTCCCCGGCGCCGGTGAGGAACCCGCCCTCTCGGGTGTAGGTGGTGTGTGGCCGGTCGGGGTCCGGATCGTAGTAGTCGTCGATGTTCCAGCCCCGGTCGTCCGGGTAGCGGGTGATGGCGTCCCTGCCGTCGGCGACCAGCCGCCACAGGTCCTCGGGCGATTCGACGCCGCCGGGGTAGCGGCAGGACATGCCGATGATGACGATCGGGTCGTCCGCCGGGTCGCCGCCCCGCGCGACGCGCCCCACGGCGCCGGCCGGGCCCGCCGCGCCCTCGTTCGGGAGCAGTTCGGCGCGCAGGAAGCGGGCGACGGCGAGCGAGGTGGGGTGGTCGAAGACGAGGGTGGCGGGCAGCGCGAGACCGGTCGCCGCGATCAGGCGGTTCCGCAGCTCGACGGCGGCCAGCGAGTCGAAGCCCAGTTCCTTGAACGGCTTGTCGCGGGCGACGGCCCGCCCGTCACGGTGCCCAAGAACGGTGGCGACCTGGCCGCGCACCAACTCCACCAGGGTCTTCTCCCGCTCCGGCACGGCAAGGCCCAGCAGGCGGTCCACCAACTCGCCACCCTGCTCCGCCTGTTGTCCGCCGCCGGCGCGCTCCGCCAGGCGGCGGACCTGCGGCAGGTCGCCGATCAGCGGGCTGGGCCGCAGCGCGGCGAAGACGCCGGCGAACTGCTCCCAGTCCACGTCGAAGACGCTGACCGCGCGGTCCCCGCCGCGCACCGCCTGTCGCAGGGCGGTGAGCGCCAGGGCCGGCACCAGTGGCGTCAACCCCGAGCGGCGCATGCCGCGTTCGACGGCCTCCGTTCCGGTGGCCATGCCGGCGCCGGCCCACGGGCCCCAGGCGACGGAGACCGCCGGCAGGCCCGCCTCCCGGCGCCGCTCGGCGAGCGCGTCGAGGAAGGCGTTGCCGGCCGCGTAGGCCGCCTGCCCCGGCGATCCGAAGGTGCCGGCGAAGGAGGAGAACAGTACAAAGCTGGACAGTTCCCGACTTGCCGTCAGCTCGTGCAGGTTCAGCGCGGCGGTCACCTTGGGCCGCAGCACCCGGCGCATCGGCTCGGGGGTGAGCGTGTCCAGCAGTCCGTCGTCCAGCACGCCGGCGGCGTGCACGACGGACGTCAGCGGCCGGTGCCCGGGGATGTCCGCCAGGACCTGGGCCAGCCGCTCGCGGTCGGCGGCATCGCACGCCGCGAGGGTCACCTCGGCGCCGGCGGCGCGGAGTTCGTCGGCCAGCGCCGAGGCGCCCGGCGCCTCGGCACCGCGCCGGCTGAGCAGCAGCAGGTGTTCGGCACCGTTCTCGGCGAGCCAGCGGGCCAGCTCGGCGCCGATGCCGCCGGTGCCGCCGGTGACCAGCACGGTGCCGGCCGGCGGCCACGCGGCGCCGGCGGACTCCGGCGGCACCGGCGCGTGCGCCAGCCGGCGGGCCAGCGCGCCGGAGCGGCGCACCACCGCCTGGTCCTCGCCGCCGCCGGACAGCAGCCCGGCCAGCAGGCGAGCGCCTCGCTCGTCCAGCTTCTCGGGGAGATCCACCAGACCACCCCACCGCTCGGGCGCCTCCAGGCCGACGACCCGGCCCAGGCCCCAGAGCATCGCCTGCGCGGCGTCCGGCGCCGGATCGCCGGCCGCTCCGGCGACCGCACCCCGCGTGACGCACCACAGCGGGGCGACGACGCCCGCGTCGGCGAGCGCCTGGGTCAGCGTCACCGTGGCGGCCAGGCCATACGGCAACTCGTCGTCGGCGAGCGCCGGCCCCTCGGCCAGGCCCAGCAGCGACAGCACCCCGGCGAACGGGGGCGCGTCCTCCTCCGGCGCGGCGCCGGCCGGCAGTTCGAGCAGCAACTCAGCGAGGTGGTCGGCGAGTTCCATCCGGTGCGCGCCGGCGGCGTCCACGGTGAGCGGCTCCACCACCGCGCCATGGGCGGTCAGCGCGGCACGACAGGACTCGACCAGCTCGGCGTCGGTCGCCGCCGACGGCGCGACCAGCAGCCAGGTGCCGCCGCGCAGCGCGGGCGCGGGCGGCTCGACGGGCTTCCACTCCACCCGGTACCTGTGGTCCCCGGCGAGCCCCCGTTCGCGCCGCTCGCGCCGCCAGGAGGAGAGCCGCGGCAGCACATCGCGCAGCGAGTCGCCGCCGTCCACCTGGAGCGCCTCGGCGAGCACGGCGAGGTTCTGCTGTTCGACGGCGTCCCAGAATCGCGCCTCCTCCGGGTCGACGACGGCGGCCTCGTCGGCGACTGGCGCGTCCTGGAGCCAGTACCGCTCCCGTTGGAAGGCATACGTCGGCAGCTCGACGCGGCGCACCGACCGGCCGGCGAACGCGGCCCGCCAGTCCACCGAGACGCCCCGCGTCCAGACGCGGGAGAGCGCGGCGGTGAATGTCGCCACCTCGTCGCGTTCGCGGCGGGTGGTGGCGACGAACGCGGTGGTGGTGTCGTCCTCGGGCAGGCACTCCGCGCCCATCGCAGTCAACGTGGCGTCCGGGCCCAGCTCCAGGAACGTCGTCACGCCCGCCGAGCGGAGAGCACTGACCCCGTCGGCGAATCGCACCGTGGCGCGGACATGTGCCACCCAGTACTCGGCGGTCGCGATCTCGACGCCGGCCTCCTGGCCGGTGACATTGGAGATCACGGGAAGCGCGGGCGCACGGTAGGTCAACGCCCCGGCCGCCCGCTCGAACTCCGCCAGCATCGGCTCCATCAACCGCGAGTGGAACGCATGCGACACGGTCAACTTCCGTGTCTTCACGTCCTCTTCGGCGAACGTCGCACGCAACGCCTCGATGGCGGCCTCATCGCCGGCGACCACCACCGACTGCGGACCGTTGACGGCGGCGATATCGAGATCGGTCAGCCCGCGAACCGTCTCCTCCGACGCCTGCACGGAAAGCATCGCCCCGCCCGAAGGCAACGCCTGCATCAACGACCCACGCGCCGCCACCAACCGACAAGCATCCGCAAGGTCGAAAACCCCAGCCACATACGCGGCGCTGATCTCACCGATAGAGTGACCGGCGACAAAGTCCGGCCGCACCCCAAACGACTCCACCAACCGCCACAACGCCACCTCAACCGCGAACAACCCCGCCTGAGTGAACACCGTCCGATCCAAGTCACCGCTGGTTTCGTCGTTGAGCACCTCACCCAACGGACGCGGCAACAACCCATCGAACCCCGCACACACCTCACCCAACGCCTCCGCGAACACCGGGAACACGGCAGCGAGCTCCGCACCCATCCCAGCCCGCTGCGCACCCTGCCCCGTGAACAACAACGCCAACCGACCATCCACCACGGACTCCGGCGCCAACGACCCCAGCCCAGCGATCAGTTCACCAGCATCCCGACCCCACACCACCCCACGCGCCGACAACCCCGCCCGCCCGTTGACCAGCGACCAGCCCACATCCGCCGGCTCCAACTCCCCCACCACCGCAGCCAACCGCTCCGCCTGCGCCACCAACGCCGCACCCGTGTGGGCGGACACCGTCCAGGGCATCGCGGGGAGCACGTTCCCCGGGATGACGGTGGCGGGCGATTCGGCGTCGTGCGGGGCCTGCTCCAGAATCACATGTGCGTTGGTGCCGCTGATGCCGAACGACGACACCCCGGCCCGGCGCGGCCGGCCCTCGGCCACCGTCCACTCCCGCGCCTCCGTCAGCAGCGACACCGCGCCGGAGTCCCAGTCCACGAACTCCGAGGGCGCGTCCACATGCAGGGTGGGCGGCAGCACCCCGGCCCGCATCGCCATCACCATCTTGATGACGCCGGCGACACCGGCCGCCGCCTGAGTGTGGCCGATGTTGGACTTGATGGAGCCCAGCCACAGCGGCCGGTCCCCGTCCCGCTCCTGACCGTAGGTGGCGAGCAGCGCCTGGGCCTCGATCGGGTCGCCCAGCGAGGTGCCGGTGCCATGCGCCTCGACGGTGTCCACATCGGCGGCCGTGAGCAGCGAACTCTCCAACGCCTGGCGGATCACCCGCTGTTGGGAAGGACCGTTCGGCGCAGTCAACCCGTTCGACGCACCGTCCTGGTTGATCGCCGAGCCCCGGAGCACGGCGAGCACCCGATGCCCGTTGCGGCGGGCGTCCGACAGCCGCTCGACCAGCAGCATCCCGGCGCCCTCGCCCCATCCTGTGCCGTCCGCCGCCGAGGCGAAGGACTTGCAGCGGCCGTCGGCGGCCAGCCCGCGCTGCCGCCCGAACTCCACAAAGGTCGCCGGGGTCGACATCACGGTGACGCCGCCGGCCAGCGCCAGATCACACTCGCCGTTGCGCAGCGCCTGAGCCGCCAGATGCAGCGCGACGAGCGACGACGAGCACGCCGTGTCCACCGTCACCGCCGGGCCCTCAAGGCCGAACGAGTAGGCCAGCCGCCCGGAGAGCACGCTGCCGGCCGTGCCGGTGCCGATATAGCCGCCGACCTCGTCCGGCAACCGCGTCAGCCGGCTGCCGTAGTCGTGGTACATCAGGCCGGCGAAGACCCCGGTGCGGCTGCCGCCCACCGAATCGGCCGGGATGCCGGCCCGTTCGAACGTCTCCCAGGTCGTCTCCAGCAGCAGGCGCTGCTGCGGGTCCATCGCGAGGGCCTCACGTGGCGCGATGGCAAACGGTTCGCCGTCGAACTCCGCGGCCTCGTAGAGGAATCCGCCCTCGCGGGTGTAGGTCCGTCCCGGCACCCCGGGCTCCGGGTCGTAGAGGCCCTCGACGTCCCAGCCACGGTCGCCGGGGAACTCGCCGATCGCGTCCGAGCCCGTGCTCACCAACCGCCACAGGTCCTCGGGCGAGTTCACCGCGCCGGGGTAGCGGCAGGCCATCCCCACGATCGCGATCGGCTCGCGGTGCGCGGCGAGGAGCTGCCGGTTCTGCTTGCGGAGTTGCTTGGTCTCGGCCAGCGAAGCCCGCAGGGCCTCGACGATCTTCTCGTTACCGATGGGTGCCGCCATGAGCGTTCAGCTTTCTCGTGGATTCGGTCAGGAGTCGGAGTCGCCGAGTGCCATCCGCACGAGGTCGTCGACCTCCATGTCGGCCAGGCCGAGTTCCGGATCGTCCCCGGACGACGCTGTCTCCTCGTCGTCCGCCGGCTGGGCCAGTCGCAGCAGGGATTCCATCAGCCCCGACGCCCGGAGCTGGGCGAGCGGGATGGAGGCCAGCAGCTGGCGGACCTCCGCGTCCCGTGAATCCTCCGGCGGGCCGGCGCCCTCAGGGACGAGCTGCCCGACGAGCGCCCGAGCGAGCCCGGCCGGCGTCGGGTGGTCGAAGACGAGGCTGGCGGCCAGCCGCAGCCCGGTGGCGAAGCCGAGCCGGTTCCTCAGGTCGACCGCCGTCAGCGAGTCGAAGCCCAGCTCCTGGAACTGCCGGTCCACGTCGACGGCGACGGCGTTCGGATGCCCGAGAACGTGGGCGACCTCGCCGCGCACCAGGTCCGTGACGACGCGCACCCGCTCCGCCTCGCTCAGCCCGGCCAACCGCTTCCGCAGTGCCGCCGGATCGTCGGCGCCGGTGACGCCGCCGGCCGTAGCGCGCCGCACCCGGGCGCGTACCAGACCGCGCAGCATGCCGGGCAGCAGCCCACGCTCCGCCTGCCGCCGCAGCACCGACATGTCCAACGGGGCCCCGACCAGCAGGGGTTCACCGAGGACGAGGGCCTCGTCGAAGAGCGCGAGCCCCTGCTCCCGCAGCAGCGGCACCAGTCCGCCGCCGGCCATCCGCTCCCGGTCGGCGGTGCTCAACTCCCCCGCCATGCCGCCGGTCTCGGCCCACGGGCCCCAGGCGAGGGAGACGCCGGGCAGGCCGAGTGCGCGCCGGTGGGCGGCGAGTCCGTCGAGGAAGGTGTTGGCCGCCGCGTAGTTGCCCTGACCCGGCCCGCCGAGGACGCCCGCCGCCGAGGAGTAGAGCACGAACAGGGACAGATCCGCGTCCCGCGTCAGTTCGTGCAGGTTGACGGCCGCGTCGATCTTCGGCCGCAGCACCCGTCGCACCTGATGGTCCGTCAGCGTCGCGATCAGCCCGTCGTCCAGCACGCCGGCCGCGTGCACCACTCCGGTGAGCGGATGCTCGGCCGGAATGACGTCGAGGACCTTGGCGAGCTGGTCGCGCTCCGCCGCGTTGCAGGCGGCGATCTCCACGCGCGCCCCCAACCCACGCAGCTCGTCGGCGAGTTCGCGGGCGCCGGCGGCGTTGACGCCGGCCCGGCTGGTCAGCAGCAGCGACCTGACGCCATGGCGTGCCACCAGATGCCTGGCCAGCAGCCCGCCCAACGCGCCGGTGCCGCCGGTGATCAGCACGGTGCCGGGGAACGCGTTCGGCTCGTCCGTTCGCCCGCCGGCCGTGCCGACGACCCTGGCCAGCTGGGGGACGCGCGGCTGACCGTCCCTGACGAGGACCTGCGGCTCCTCCGCCGCGATAGCCCGCGCGACCACGTCGGTCACGGTGCTCTCCTCGACCCCGACATCGGGGTCGAGATCCACCAGCAGGAACCGGCCGGGGTTCTCCGTCTGTGCGGAGCGCGCCAGCCCCCACACCGGCGTGTGCATCAGATCCCTCACATCGTTGCCAGGTCCGGCTACCGCACCCTGAGTGACCACCGCCAGACGCGACAAGGCCAACCGCTCATCAACCAAGCAGGTGCGCAGGACGGCCAACACCCCAGTGACGGCCTCCCCACCCCCTACGTTCAGCGGCCGGTCGTCGTCGGCCGACGGCAGGCAGGGAAGCAGCAGCACGGCCGGCGCGTCCTCGCCAGCGTCCAGCGCGCTGAGGAGGGCGGCCATGTCCCGATAGCGGCGGGTGACTCCGGCCCCGGCGAACGCGGCGGAACCCAGCACGGCGCAGTCGGCGGCGGGCATGTCGCCACCACCGGCCAGCGGCGTCCACTCGACCCGGAACAGCGCGTCCGAGACGGGGTTGGCAGCGGCGGCGGCCAGTTGTTCCCCGGTCACCGCGCGCAGCAGCAACGAGCCGACGGCGGCCACCGGACGACCGGCGGTATCGGCGACCTGAAGTGCGATTTCGTTGTCGGCGGCCGGCACGATGCGCACCCGCAGGGCGCTGGCGCCCGAGGCGAGCAGCGAGATCCCGGACCAGGCGAACGGCAGCCGCACTCCGTTGCCGCCCTCGCGTTCCTTGGCCTCGGACTCGGTGTCGGCCGAGGCCAGGCCGTGCGCGTGCAGCGCGGCGTCCAGCAGCGCCGGATGCAGACCGTAGCGCGACGCCCGGCCGGCCTCGTCCTCGGGCAGGGCGACCTCGGCGAAGATCTCTTTGCCATACCGCCAGGCGGCACGCAACCCCTGAAACACCGGTCCATACCCGTAGCCCGAGTCGGCGAGCGTCGCGTAGAGCCCGGACACGTCGACGGCCTCCGCGCCCGCCGGCGGCCAGACGGCCAAGTCCTGGGCTTCCGGCAGCTGTTCGGGCTCGCGGTCGAGGGTGCCCTCGGCGTGGCAGGTCCACGCGTCCTCGGTTTCGGCGTTCTCCGGGCGGGAGTAGATCCGCACCTCGCGACCACCCGCCGCGTCCGGCCCGCCAACCACGACCTGCACCTGAACGGCGCCTCGCTCGGGCAGCGCGAGCGGTGCTTGGAGCGTCAGCTCCCGCACCTGCCCGCACTCCACCTCGTCGCCGGCGCGGACGGCCAGCTCGACAAAGCCGGTGCCGGGGAAGAGGACGGTGCCGGCGATGGCGTGGTCCGCCAGCCAGGGTTGCAGCCGCGCGGAGATACGGCCGGTGAGGACGACCCCGTCCTCACCCGCGAGGCTGACGGCGGCCCCCAACAGCGGATGCCCGGCGGCACCAAGACCGAGGCCCGTCGGATCGCCACCGGTCTCGCCCTCCAGCCAGTAGCGGCGGCGCTGGAAGGCGTAGGTCGGCAGCTCGACCTGGCGCAGGGACCGGCCGGCGAACGCGGCCCGCCAGTCCACCGAGACGCCCCGGGCCCAGACCCGGGAGAGCGCGGCGGTGAACGTCGCCACCTCGTCCCGTTCACGGCGGGTGGTGGCGACGAACGCGGCGGTGGTGTCGTCCTCGGGCAGGCACTCGGCGCCCATCGCGGTCAACGTGGCGTCCGGGCCCAGCTCCAGGAACGTCGTCACCCCGGCCGAGCGCAACGCACCGACCCCGTCGGCGAACCGCACCGTGGCGCGGACATGCCGCACCCAGTAGGCGGCACTCCCGATCTCCACGCCGGCCGGCTCACCCGTCACATTCGAGATCACGGGAAGCGCGGGCGCGCGGTAGGTGACGGACTGGGCAACCTCCTCGAAGGCGGCCAGCATCGGCTCCATCAACCGCGAGTGGAACGCATGCGAGACGGTCAACTTCCGTGTCTTCACGCCCTCTTCGGTGAACGTCGCGCGAAGCCGCTCGATGGCGGCCTCGTCGCCGGCGACGACGACCGATTGCGGACCGTTGACGGCAGCGATATCGAGATCGGTAAGCCCGCGAACCGTCTCCTCCGACGCCTGAACAGAAAGCATCGCCCCACCGGCCGGCAACGCCTGCATCAACGACCCACGCGCCGCCACCAACCGACAAGCATCCACAAGGTCGAAAACCCCAGCAACATAAGCCGCCGTGATCTCACCAATCGAATGCCCCGCCACAAAGTCCGGCCGCACCCCAAACGACTCCACCAACCGCCACAACGCCACCTCGACCGCGAACAACCCCGCCTGAGTGAACACCGTCCGATCCAGATCGCCGCTGGTTTCGTCCTTGAGCACTTCACCCAACGGACGCGGCAACAACCCATCGAACCCCGCACACACATCACCCAACGCCTCCGCGAACACCGGGAACGTGGCGGCGAGTTCCGCGCCCATCCCAGCCCGCTGCGCACCCTGACCCGTGAACAACAACGCCAACCGGCCGTCCACCACGGACTCCGGCGTCAACGACCCCAGCCCAGCGATCAGTTCACCAGCGTCCCGACCCCACACCACCCCACGCGCCGACAACCCCGCCCGCCCGTTGACCAGCGACCAGCCCACATCCGCCGGATCCAACTCCCCAGCGGCCTCGGCCAGGCGTTCCGCCTGCGCCACCAACGCCGCACCCGAATGGGCGGAGAGCACCCAGGGCACCACCGGTGCCGGGTCCCCCGGCAGGACGACGGTCTGTGTCGAGGTGTCGTCCGGCGCCTGTTCGAGGATCACATGGGCGTTGGTGCCGCTGATGCCGAACGAGGAGACACCGGCCCGCCGTGGGTGGCCGTTGGCCTTCCACGGCTGCGTCTCCCGGAGCAGCGCGACGGTGCCGCCGGACCAGTCCACCTGGTTGGTCGGCTCGTCCACATGCAGCGTCTGCGGGAGCTGCCCGTGTCGCAGGGCCATCACCATCTTGATCAGGCCGGCGGCGCCCGCCGCCGCCTGGGTGTGGCCGATGTTGGACTTGATGGAGCCCAGCCACAGCGGCCGGTCCTCGGCGCGGTCCTGCCCATAGGTCGCGATAAGGGCCTGTGCCTCGATCGGGTCGCCCAGCCGGGTGCCGGTGCCATGCGCCTCGACCGCGTCCACATCGGCCGTCGTCAGCCCGGCGTTGGCCAACGCCGCCCGGATCACCCGCTGTTGGGAAGGACCGTTCGGCGCAGTCAGGCCGTTCGACGCGCCGTCCTGGTTGACCGCCGAGCCCTTCACCACGGCGAGAATCTGGTGCCCCTTGCGACGGGCGTCCGAGAGGCGCTCGACCACCAGGACGCCGACGCCCTCGCCCCAGCCGGTGCCGTCGGCCGCCGAGGCGAACGGCTTGCAGCGGCCGTCAGCCGCCAGGCCGCGCTGCCGGCTGAACTCGACGAAGGCACCGGGTGTGGCCATGACGGTGACGCCGCCCGCGAGGGCCATCTCGCACTCGCCGTTGCGCAGCGCCTGAGCCGCCAGATGCAGCGCGACCAGCGACGACGAGCACGCCGTGTCCACCGTCACCGCCGGGCCCTCAAGGCCCAGCACATAGGCGACCCGCCCGGAGATCACGCTGGTCGTGGTGCCGGTGAGCGCATAGCCCTCGGCGCTGTCGGAGATGCGCTGGAGGCCCGTGCCGTAGTCGGACTGGACGCCGCCGACAAAGGTGCCCACCGCTCGGCCGCGCAGCGACGCCGGGTCGATGCCGGACCGTTCCAGGGCCTCCCAGCTGACCTCAAGGAGCAGCCGCTGCTGCGGGTCCATGGCGAGGGCCTCGCGGGGTGAGATGCCGAAGAAGTCCGCGTCGAATCCGGATGCCTCGTGGACGAAGCCGCCGTCCCGCACATAGGAGGCGCCGGAGGTCTCCGGGTCCGGGTCGTAGAGGCGTTCCAGATCCCAGCCACGGTCGACGGGGAAGGGACCCATCGCGTCGACGCCTTCGGTGAGTTGCCGCCACAGCTCCTCGGGGGAGTCCATGCCGCCGGGGAACCGGCAGGCCATGCCGACGATGGCGAGCGGCTCGTCGGTGGCGACGGCGGCGCGCTCTGTCGGCTCGTCCAACTCCGCTGTGCCGCCGCCAAGTTCGCCGAGCAGGAACGCGGCGAGCGCGGCCGGCGTCGGGTAGTCGAAGATCAGCGTGGCGGGCAGGCTGAGCCCGGTGGCCGCGTTCAGCCGGTTGCGCAGCTCCACCGCGGTGAGCGAGTCGAAGCCCAGGTCCTTGAACTGCCGCTCGACGTTGACCCCTTGGGCGTCGGCGTGCCCGAGGACGGCCGCCACATGGGTGCGGACCAGCTCGGACACCAGTGTCACCCGATCGGCGGCGGCCAGCCGCGCGAGTCGCGCGGTGAGCGAGGACGGGCTGCCCGTCTCGCTGGTGGCGGTGCGCCGCCCGGTGACCCGGATCAGGGTGCGGAAGAGCGGCGGCACGGCCTGCGCGCCGCCGGCCTGGGCACGGGTGCGCAGCGCGGCCAGGTCGAGCCGGATCGGCATGGTGACGGCCTCGTCGAGGCCCCGGGCGAGGTCGAAGAGCGCCAGTCCCTGGGCCGAGCCGAGGGGGGCCAGGCCGCCGCGTGCCAGGCGGCTGAGGTCGGCCTGCGACAGGTTGCCGCTGACCGCGCTGGCCTGCTCCCACAGGCCCCACGCGAGGGAGGTCGCGGGCAGGCCGTTGGCCCGGCGGTGGGCGGCGAGCGCGTCGAGGAAGGTGTTGGCCGCCGCGTAGTTGGCCTGTCCGGCGTTGCCGAGGATGCCGGCCGACGAGGAGTAGAGCGCGAAAAGCCGCAGGTCGGCGTCCCGGGTCAGTTCGTGGAGGTGGATCGCCGCGTCGATCTTCGGCCGCAGCACCCGTTCGATCCGCTCCTCGTCGAGCGAGCCGAGCATCGCGTCGTCCGCGATGCCGGCGGCGTGGACCACGCCGGTCAGCGGGTGGTCGGCCGGGATGGCGGCGAGCACGGCGGCCAGCTGGTCGCGGTCGGCCGCGTCACATGCCGCGACCCGCACACGGGCGCCCAACTCGGCTAGTTCGGCGGCGAGTTCGGTGGCACCCGGGGCGTCGAGGCCGGCCCGGCTAGTCAGCACCAGCGAGGTCACCCCGTGTTCGGTGACCAGGTGGCGGGCCAGCAGCGAACCGAGGGTGCCCGTGCCGCCGGTGATCAGCACCGTGCCGTTCGGGTCAAGGCCGGCGGGCACCGTCAGCACGATCTTGCCGATGTGCTTGGCCTGGCTCATAAAGCGCAGGGCGTCGGGGGCGCGCCGCACATCCCAGGTGGTGACCGGCAGCGACCGCAGTCGACCCCGGCCCAGCAGGTCGACGATCTGCCGCAGCATCTCGTTGATGCGGTCGTGGCCTGCCTCCAGCATGTCGAAGGCCCGGTAGGTGACGCCGGGGTGTTCCCGCGCCACCTGTTCGGGGTCGCGGATATCCGTCTTGCCCATCTCCAGGAACCGCCCGCCGCGCGGCAGGAGTTCCAGCGACGCGTCGACGAACTCCCGGGCGAGGGAGTCGAGTACCACATCCACACCGGCACCATCGGTACCGGCCAGGAACACATCGCGGAAGTCCAGATCACGCGAGGACGCGATCCGCTCCCCCGCCACCCCCAACTCCCGCACCACCGACTGCTTCGCCTCACTCGCCGTCGCGAACACCCGCGCACCCAAATGCTGCGCGACCTGCACAGCCGCCATCCCCACACCACCGGCGGCGGCATGGATCAACACCGACTCCCCAGCCCGCAACCCAGCCAGATCCACCAGACCGTAGAAGGCCGTCAGATAGACCACCGGCACGGAGGCCGCCCGTTCGAAGGACCAGCCCTCCGGCATGGGCACGACCAGCCGCGCGTCGACGACCGCCAACGAGCCGAAGCCCTGGTGGATGAGGCCCATCACCCGATCGCCCACGGCCAGTCCGGTGACGTCCGCGCCGACCTCGACCACCACACCGGCGGCCTCGCTGCCGAGCATCACCTCACCCGGATACATCCCCAACCCCATCAACACATCACGGAAGTTCAACCCCGCCGCACGCACCGCCACCCGCACCTCACCCACACCCAAACCACCCAACACCCCAGGAGCCGGCACCAACGCCAACGACTCCAACGTCCCACCACCCAACACATCCAACCGCCACGCCACCTCACCCACCGGCGGCACCAACCCCCCACCAACCGCCGACACCCGCACCAACCGAGGCACCAACAACACCCCACCCCGCACCACCACCTGCGACTCACCACCAGCAACCACCCGCCCCAACACCGAAACAACACCATCCACACCCGGCTCCACGTCCAACAGGACGATCCGGCCCGGGTTCTCGGACTGGGCGGTTCGGATCAGGCCCCAGATCGGGGCCGTGGCGAGGTCGGCGACGTCCTGTCCGTGCCCGACGGACACGGCACCTGAGGTGACCACCAGCAGGCGGGAGCCGGCCAGCCGCTCGTCCGCCAGCCAGTCGCGCACCGCGCGCCACGCGGCGAGCGTTCCCTCCCTGGCGGCGTCCGCCAGATCGCCGGCCGCCGCGCCGCCGCAGGTCAGGACGAGGACGCGGGGCGCCGGGCCGTCCTCGGCCGGCTCATACACCGGCAGGCCAAGCCCCCACGTGTCGTCGGTCCCGAGCAGCGCCCAAGTGCCTCGTTCGGCCGGCTCGTTCGCTTCGTCGGTCTCGCCGGCCTCGCTGACTTCGGCCGGAAGCCAGTCCAGTCGGTAGAGGGAGTCGGGAGCCGCCGTGCTCGCCGAGGCGAGTTGGCCCGTGCTCACCGCGCGCAGCGTGAGGGAGTCGATCTGGGCCACCGGTCGGCCGGTGGCGTCGGCCAGCGCGATCGACGCGCTCTCCTGGCTGTGGACCGTGCAGTGAACCCGCACCGCCGTGGCGCCGGTGGCCCACAGGGACACCCCGGACCAGGCGAACGGCAGCCGCAACTGCCCGTCGTCCTCGGGGTTTCCGCCGCCGGCGGCGCTGAGGCCGTGCGCGTGCAGCACGGCGTCCAGCAGCGCCGGGTGGATGCCGAAGCGGCCCGCCTCGGTCCCTGTGGACTCCGGCAGGGCGACCTCGGCGAAGATCTCGTCGCCGCGCCGCCAGGCGGCCCGCAGGCCTTGGAACACCGGGCCGTACTGATAGCCGGCCTCGCCGATCGCGGCATAGAAGCCGGAGACGTCGACCGCCTCGGCGTCGGCCGGGAGCCACTGGGTGCGGGCACTCTGTTCGGCCGGGGCCGCCCGCTCCAGGTCGAGCAGCCCATCGGCGTGGCAGGTCCATGCCTCCTGCTGGTCGGCGCTCTCGGGGCGGGAGTAGATCCGTACCTCGCGCCGGGCGGCCTCGTCGGCGCCGCCCACCACGACCTGGAGCTGAACGGCGCCGCGCTCGGGGATGACCAGCGGTGCCTGGAGGGTGAGTTCCCGCAGACGGGTGCAGTCGACCTCGTCGCCGGCGCGGACGGCCAGCTCGACAAAGCCGGTGCCCGGGAAGAGGACGGTGCCGCCGATGGCGTGGTCGGCCAGCCACGGGTGGGTGCTGAGGGCGAGCCGGCCCGTCAGCATCACGCCGCCCTCGGCCGCCAGATTGACCGTGGCGCCCAACAGCGGATGCCCGGCGGCGCTTTGGCCAAGCCCGGCCGGATCACCACCGGTCTCACCCTCCAACCAGTAGCGACGCCGCTGGAAGGCATACGTCGGCAAATCGACCTGGCGCAGGGACCGGCCGGCGAACGCGGCCCGCCAGTCCACATCCGCGCCCCGGGCCCAGACCCGGGAGAGCGCGGCGGTGAACGTCGCCACCTCGTCCCGTTCACGGCGGGTGGTGGCAACGAACGCGGCGGCGGTGTCGTCCTCCGCGAGGCACTCGGCACCCATGGCAGTGAGGGTGGCATCCGGGCCCAGCTCCAGGAACGTCGTCACCCCAGCCGAGCGCAACGCACTGACGCCGTCGGCAAACCGGACGGTGGCCCGGACATGCCGCACCCAGTAGGCGGCACTCCCGATCTCCACCCCGGCCGGCTCACCCGTCACATTCGAGATCACGGGAAGCGCGGGCGCACGGTAGGCCAACGCCCCGGCCACCCGCTCGAACTCCGCCAGCATCGGCTCCATCAACCGCGAATGGAACGCATGCGACACGGTCAACTTCCGCGTCTTCACGCCCTCTTCGGCGAACGTCGCACGCAACGCCTCGATGGCCGCCTCATCGCCGGCGACCACCACCGACTGCGGACCGTTGACGGCGGCGATATCGAGATCGGTAAGGCTACGGACCGACTCCTCCGACGCCTGCACGGAAAGCATCGCCCCACCGGCCGGCAACGCCTGCATCAACGACCCACGCGCCGCCACCAACCGACAAGCATCCGCAAGGTCGAAAACCCCAGCCACATAAGCCGCCGTGATCTCACCAATCGAATGCCCCGCCACAAAGTCCGGCCGCACCCCGAAGGACTCCACCAACCGCCACAACGCCACCTCAACCGCGAACAACCCCGCCTGAGTGAACACCGTCCGATCCAGATCATCACTGGACCCCTCGGCCAACACCTCACCCAACGGGCGCGGCAACAACCCATCGAACCCCGCACACACCTCACCCAACGCCTCGGCGAACACCGGGAAGACAGCGGCGAGTTCCGCACCCATCCCAGCCCGCTGCGCACCCTGACCCGTGAACAACAACGCCAACCGACCATCCACCACGGACTCCGGCGTCAACGACCCCAGCCCAGCCACCAGTTCACCAGCGTGCCGACCCCACACCACCCCACGCGCCGGCAGCTCAGCACGGCCAGTCGCCAGCGACCACCCCACATCCGCCGGCTCCAACTCCCCCACCACCGCCGCCAACCGCTCCGCCTGCGCCACCAACGCCTCACCCGAATGGGCGGAGAGCACCCAGGGCAGAACGGGGAGCCGGTCGCCGGGCAGCACCACGGCCGCCGGCTCGGCGTCCGCCGGCGCCTCCTCCACGATCACATGCGCATTGGTGCCGCTGATGCCGAACGAGGACACACCCGACCGGCGCGGACGGCCCTCGTCCGTCCACTCCTGGGGCTCCGACAGCAGCGACACCCCGCCCGCCGACCAGTCCACATGCTCCGATGGGGCGTCCACATGCAACGTGGGCGGCAGCACCCCGGCCCGCATCGCCATCACCATCTTGATGACGCCGGCGACGCCCGCCGCCGCCTGGGTGTGGCCGATGTTGGACTTGATGGAGCCCAGCCACAGCGGCCGGTCCCCGTCCCGCTCCTGACCGTAGGTGGCCAGCAGCGCCTGGGCCTCGATCGGGTCGCCCAGCCGGGTGCCGGTGCCATGCGCCTCGACCGCGTCCACATCGGCCGTCGACAACCCGGCGTTGGCCAACGCCGCCCGGATCACCCGCTGTTGGGAAGGACCGTTCGGCGCCGTCAGGCCGTTCGACGCGCCGTCCTGGTTGACCGCCGAGCCCTTCACCACGGCGAGCACCCGGTGCCCGTTGCGGCGCGCGTCGGAGAGGCGCTCGACGAGGAGCATTCCGACGCCCTCGCCCCAGCCGGTGCCGTCGGCCGCCGAGGCGAACGGCTTGCAGCGGCCGTCAGCCGCCAGGCCGCGCTGCCGGCTGAACTCGACGAACGTGTTGGGCGTGGGCATCACGGTGGCACCGCCGGCGAGCGCCAGATCGCACTCGCCGTTGCGCAGCGCCTGGGCCGCCAGATGCAGCGCGACCAGCGACGACGAGCAGGCCGTGTCCACCGTCACCGCCGGGCCCTCAAGCCCCAGGGTGTAGGCCACGCGGCCGGAGGCGAGGCTGACCATGGTGCCGGTGCCGATAAAGCCCTCGACCTGCTCGGGAATGCTGCTCAGCCCGGTGGCGTAGCCGGTCCCCAGCACGCCGGCGAAGACTCCCGTTCGGCTGCCGCGCACCGCCTCGGCGGCGATGCCCGCCTGTTCGAAGACCTGCCAGGACGCTTCGAGGAGGAGCCGCTGCTGCGGGTCCATGGCGAGGGCCTCGCGGGGCGAGACGCCGAAGAAGTCCGCGTCGAACTCCGTCGCGTCGTAGAGGAACGCGCCCTTTCGGGTGTAGCTGGTGCCGTGCCGCTCCATCTCGGGGTCGTAGAGGCGCTCGATGTCCCAACCCCGGTCGGTCGGAAAGTCGCCAACCGCGTCCGTGCCCTCGACGACCAGCCGCCACAGGTCCTCGGGCGACTCGACGCCGCCGGGGAACCGGCAGGCCATGCCGACGATCGCGATCGGCTCGTCACCCGGGTGGGTGGTGGCCACCACGGCGCCCGCCTGGTCGGCGACCTCGCCCCAGACCTCCTGGAAGACAAAGGCGGCGAGCGCCCCGGGGGTGGGGTGGTCGAAGACCAGGGTGGCGGGCAACCGCAGGCCGGTGGCCGTGGTCAGGCGGTTGCGCAGCTCGACGGCGGTCAGGGAGTCGAATCCCAGGTCCTTGAAGCGGCGTTCGGGGTCCACGGAGAGCGGATCGGCGTGTCCGAGGACCGCCGCCACCTGGGTGCGCACCAGCTCCAGCACCGTCTGGACGCGTTCGTTCTCGGCCAGCGAGGCGAGCTGCCGGCGCAGCGTCGACGCCTCGGCGCCGGAGCCCGAGCCGACCGCCGAGCGGCGGGCGCGCGGGGGGCGGACCAGTCCGCGCAGCAGACCGGGCACCGTGCCCTGGTCGGCCTGCGCCTGGAGCGCCGCCTGGTCGAGCGGGGTCGCCACCAGCAGCGCGTCATACGCCCTGCTGGCCGCGTCGAACAGCGCCAGTCCATGGTCGGACGACAGGGTCGGCACGCCGTTCTTGGCCATCCGGGCCCGGTCCTGCTCGGCCAGGTCGGCGGTCATGCCGCTGGCCTCGTCCCACAGGCCCCAGGCCAGCGAGGTGCCGGGCAGGCCGTGGGCCCGACGGTGGGCGGCCAGGGCGTCCAAGTAGGTGTTCGCCGCAGCGTAGTTGGCCTGCCCCGCGTTGCCGAAGACCCCGGCGGCTGACGAGTAGAGAACGAACATCGACAGGTCGGCATCGCGGGTCAGTTCGTGCAGGTTGACCGCCGCGTCCACCTTGGGCCGCAGCACCCGCCGCACCCGCTCCGGCGTCAACGAACCCACCAGGCCGTCGTCCAACACGCCGGCCGCGTGCACCACACCCGTGAGCGGGAACTCCACGGGCACGGCGGCGAGCGCGCCCGCCAACCGCTCACGGTCCGCCGCGTCACAGGCGACGATCTCCACCCGCGCGCCCAGGTCCGCCAGCAGGTCGCGGAGTTCGGCGGCGCCCGGTGCGTTCAGTCCGGCGCGGCTGGTCAACACCAGCGACCGCACCCCGTGGCCCGTCACCAGATGCCGCGCCAACAGCGCGCCCAACGTCCCCGTGCCGCCGGTGATCAGCACCGTGCCACGGGGGTCGAGCGGACGGGGCACGGTGAGCACGATCTTGCCGGTGTGCTTGGCCTGGCTCATGAAGCGCAGGGCCTCGGGCGCGCGCCGCACATCCCAGGTGGTGAGCGGCAACGGCCGCAACGCACCGTCCTCGAAGAGCTCCACGAGCGCCGCGAGCATCTCGCCGAGCCGGACGGGACCGGCGTCTAGCACGTCGAACGCCTGGTAGGCGACACCCGGATGGTCCTGGGCAACCTGCTGGGGGTCGCGGATATCGGTCTTCCCCATCTCGACGAACCGGCCGCCGCGCGGCAGCAGGTCGAGGGACGCGTCGACGAACTCCCGCGCGAGGGAGTCCAGTACGACATCGACACCGGCTCCGTCGGTCGCGGCGAGGAACGCGTCGCGGAAGTCCAGATCCCGGGAGGAGGCGAGATGCCGCTCGTCCACGCCGAGGCCGCGCACCACATCCCACTTGGGTCGGCTCGCCGTGGTGAAGACCTCGGCGCCGAGGTGCTGGGCGAGCTGTACGGCGGCCATGCCCACGCCGCCCGCGGCGGCGTGGATCAGCACCGACTCCCCGGCGCGCAGCCCGGCCAGGTCGACCAGGCCGTAGTAGGCGGTGAGATAGACGATCGGAACGGCCGCGCCCTGCTCGAACGTCCAACTGTCCGGCATCCGCACCACCGTGCGGTGGTCGGTGACGGCCAGCGGCCCGAACGAGCCGGGGATGATGCCGAACACCCGGTCCCCCGGGGAGAGTTCGGCGACGTCCGCGCCGACGTCGACAATCACGCCGGCGGCCTCACCGCCCAGGTTGGCCAACCCCGGGTACATGCCGAGGCCGATCAGCACATCGCGGAAGTTCAGCCCCGCCGCCCGGACGGCGACCCGCACCTGCCCCGGCTCCAGCGGAGCGGTGACCTCGGCGCCCGGCAGCAGCGCCAGGCTCTCCAGGGTGCCGGCGCCGGTCGACTCCAGGCGCCAGGCCGGCTCGTTCACGGGCGGCAGCAGCGCCCCGCCGGCACCGACGCGCGCCAGACGCGGTGCCCTCGACTGGGCCCCACGAAGGGCGAGTTGCCCCTCCCCCGCGGCCAGCGCGGCGCTGACGGCACCGACCACCTCGCTGATCTCCGGAGCCTCGACACCCTGCTCCGGGTCGAGATCGAGAAGCAGCAGCCGGTCCGGGTTCTCGGACTGCGCGGAGCGGACCAGGCCCCACACCGGGGCGATGTCGAGACGGCGCACGTCCTCCCCCGGCCCGGTGGCGACGGCGCCACGGGTGACGACGACCAGCCGCGCATCCGCGAGTTCCTCCCGGCCCAGCCACTCCTGGACGACGTTCAGCGCCTCCAGCGTCCCGGCCTCAGCGGCCCGCGCCGGATCGCCCGCGCGGGCCGGAGGGGACCACAGGACGACGGAGGGCACCGCGTCGCCTGTGCCGATCAGGTCGGCGAGGGCGGCGGCGCGCAGCGGAAGCGCGTCGCCGAGGCCGTACTGGTCCTCACCGAGGAGGGCCCAACCGGCCGTCGTGGCCCCGTCGTTCGCAGCGTCGGTGCGCAGCGGCGCCCAGTCGACGCCGAAGAGCGCGTCCCGTTCAGGGCCGGCGTCCGCCGCGAGTTCCCCGGCGGTCATGGCACGCAGCACCAGCGACTCGACGCGCGCCACTGGCTGGCCGGCGAGGTCCGCCGCCTCGATGGAGACGGCGTCCGGCCCTGCGGGAGCGATCCGCACCCGCAGGGCAGTGGCGCCGGCGGCGAGCAGCGAGACACCCGTCCAGGCGAACGGGAGCCGCGCGCCCCCCTCGGCGGCCAGTGGGCCGAAGCCGGTGGCCTGGAGCGCCGCGTCGAGGAGCGCCGGGTGGAGGCCGAAGCGCACGGCCTCCGGCAGCGCCTCCTCCGGCAGCGCGACCTCGGCGAAGACCTCGTCACCGCGCCGCCAGGCCGCGCGCAGCCCCTGGAACGCGGGACCATAGCCGTAGCCCGCCTCGGCCATCGCCGAGTAGAAACCCGACACCTCGACCGGCTCGGCGTCGGCCGGCGGCCAAGCCGCGAGGTCGGCGACCGGTTCGCGGACGGCGGCCTCGGATGTCTCGGGCGCGAGCAGCCCCTCGGCATGGCAGGTCCATGGCTCGCCGGCGTCGGCACTCTCCGGGCGCGACCACACCCGCATCTCGCGCTGCCCGGCGCCGTCGGGGGCCCCGACGACAACCTGCACCTGGACCGCTCCGCGCTCGGGCAGGACCAGCGGGGCCTGGAGCATCAGTTCGCTCAGTCGCCCGCAGTCGACCTCGTCGCCGGCGCGGACGGCCAGTTCGACAAAGCCGGTGCCGGGCAGCAGCACGGTGCCGCCGACGGCGTGGTCGGCCAGCCACGGGTGGGTCCGAAGCGAGAGCCGCCCGGTCAGCATCGCGCCGGACTCGGCCGCCAGATGCACGGCGGCGCCCAGCAGCGGATGCTCGGGGGCGACCAACCCCGCACCGCCGACATCGGCGGCCCCAGCCGGAGCTTCCAACCAGTACCGCTGGTGCTGGAAGGCATAGGTCGGCAGATCAACCTGGCGCACCGACCGTCCGGCGAACGCGGCCCGCCAGTCCACCGAGACGCCCCGGGCCCACACGCGGGAGAGCGCGGCGGTGAACGTCGCCACCTCGTCCCGTTCACGGCGAGTGGTGGCGACGAACGCGGCGGTGGTGTCGTCCTCCGCGAGGCAGTCGGCGCCCATCGCGGTCAACGTGGCGTCCGGGCCCAGCTCCAGGAACGTCGTCACCCCGGCCGAGCGCAACGCACCGACGCCGTCGGCGAACCGCACCGTCGCCCGAACATGCGCCACCCAGTACTCGGCACTCCCGATCTCCACCCCGGCCGGCTCACCCGACACATTCGAGATCACCGGAAGCGCGGGCGCGCGGTAGGTGACGGACTGGGCAACCTGCCCAAAGTCCGCCAGCATCGGCTCCATCAACCGCGAGTGGAACGCATGCGAAACCGTCAACGTCCGTGTCTTCACGCCCTCTTCGGTGAATATCGCGCGCAACGCCTCGATGGCGGCCTCGTCGCCGGCGACCACCACCGACTGCGGACCGTTGACGGCGGCGATATCGAGATCGGTCAGCCCGCGAACCGTCTCCTCCGACGCCTGCACGGAAAGCATCGCCCCACCGGCCGGCAACGCCTGCATCAACGACCCACGCGCCGCCACCAACCGACAAGCATCCGCCAGGTCGAAAACCCCAGCCACATAAGCCGCCGTGATCTCACCAATCGAATGCCCGGCGACAAAGTCCGGCCGCACCCCAAACGACTCCACCAACCGCCACAACGCCACCTCAACCGCGAACAACCCCGCCTGAGTGAACACCGTCCGATCCAGATCATCACTGGTTTCGTCGTTGAGCACTTCACCCAACGGACGCGGCAACAACCCCTCGAACCCCGCACACACCTCACCCAGGGCCTCGGCGAACACCGGGAAAGCGGCAGCAAGTTCCGCACCCATCCCAGCCCGCTGCGCACCCTGACCCGTGAACAACAACGCCAACCGGCCATCCACCACGGACTCCGGCGTCAATGAATCGAGCCCAGTGATCAGTTCACCGGAATCCCGACCCCACACCACCCCACGCGCCGGCAACCCCGCACGGCCAGTCGCCAACGACCACCCCACATCCGCCGGCTCCAACTCCCCAGCGGCCTCGGCAAGGCGCTCCGCCTGCGCCACCAACGCCTCACCCGAATGAGCAGATACCGCCCAGGGCAGAACAGGGAGCCGGTCACCAGGCAGCACCACAGCACCCGGCTCGGCATCCTCCGACGCCTCCTCCACAATCACATGCGCATTAGTCCCACTAATACCAAACGACGACACCCCAGCCCGACGCACCCGACCCCCATCCGCCACCCACTCCCGCGCCTCCGTCAACAACGACACCCCACCCGCCGACCAATCCACATGCTCCGACGGCGCATCCACATGCAACGTCGACGGCAACACCCCATACCGCATCGCCATCACCATCTTGATCACACCCGCAACACCCGCAGCCGCCTGCGTATGACCAATATTCGACTTCACCGACCCCAACCACAACGGCCGATCACCCGACCGACCCCGCCCATACGTCGCCAACAACGCCTGCGCCTCAATCGGATCCCCAAGAGTCGTACCCGTCCCATGCGCCTCCACCACATCCACATCACCCACCGAAAGACCCGCATTAGCCAACGCCGCCCGAATCACCCGCTGCTGCGACGGACCATTCGGCGCCGTCAACCCATTCGACGCACCATCCTGATTCACCGCCGAACCCGCCACCACCGCCAACACCCGATGCCCAAGACGCCGCGCATCCGACAACCGCTCCACCAACAACACCCCAACACCCTCACCCCACCCCGTACCATCCGCCCCCGAAGCAAACGACTTACACCGACCATCAACCGCCAACCCACGCTGCCGCGAAAACTCAACAAACGTCCCCGCCGTCGGCATCACCGTCACACCACCAGCCAACGCCAAATCACACTCACCCTGCCGCAACGCCTGCGCCGCCAAATGCAACGCCACAAGCGAAGAGGAACAAGCCGTATCCACCGTCACCGCAGGGCCCTCAAGGCCAAACGTGTAAGCGAGCCGGCCGGAGACCACGCTGCCGGATGAACCGGTGCCGACAAAGCCCTCGATCTCTTCGGGGATCCGGCTCAGTCGGGTTGCATAGTCGAAGTACATCGCGCCGGTGAAGACGCCGGTGCGGCTGCCGCGCACCGACTCCGCCGGCACACCCGCCCGTTCGAACGCCTCCCAGGACGCCTCCAACAACAACCGCTGCTGCGGATCCATCGCCAACGCCTCACGCGGGCTGATCCCGAACAACGACGCGTCGAACTCCGCCGCGTCATAGAGGAATCCACCCTGGCGCGTGTAGCTGGTGCCATGCCGGCTCGGGTCCGGGTCATAGAGCGCGTCGAGGTCCCAACCACGGTCGGTCGGAAAGGTGCCGATGGCGTCGCCGCCGGAGCTGACCAACTGCCACAGCTCCTCGGGCGAGTTCACCCCGCCCGGGTAGCGGCAGGCCATGCCGACGATCGCGATCGGCTCGTCCGAGACGTCTCTGGTCGCGACGACGGCCGCGTCGGCGTCCAGGCCGAACACCTCTCGCTGCACAAACGCCGCGAGCAGCACGGGAGTTGGGTGGTCGAAGACCAGTGTGGCGGGCAGCCGTAGGCCGGTGGCGGCGCCGAGCCGGTTGCGCAGTTCGAGCGCGGTGAGCGAGTCGAAGCCCAAGTCCTTGAACTGCCGCTCGCCGTCGACCTCGTGGGCGCCGCCGTGTCCGAGCACGGCCGCGACCTCCGCGCGGACCAGATCGAGGACGAACCGGTCCCGTTCGGTCCGCTCCAGGCCGGCCAGTCGGCGCCGCAGCGCCGACTCCTCCAGTCGGGCCCCGCCCAGCCCGGCGGCCGTGCGGCGGGCTCGCCGGACGCGCACCAGGCCGCGCAGGAGTTCGGGAACGGGGCCACGGGTCGCCAGGGCGTTGAGCGCGGACAGGTCGAGCGGGTTGGCGACAAGCAGGGCGTCGTCGACGGCGCCCGCCGAGTCGAAGAGGGCGAGCCCCTGCTCCGTGGTCAGCGGCACCATCCCGCCCTGCGCCATGCGGGACCGGCTCTGTCCGCCGAGCCCGCCGGTCATGCCGCTGGTCTCGTCCCACAGGCCCCAGGCCAGCGAGGTGCCGGGCAGGCCATGGGCCCGACGGTGGGCGGCCAGGGCGTCCAAGTAGGTGTTCGCCGCAGCGTAGTTGGCCTGCCCCGCGTTGCCGAAGACCCCGGCGGCTGACGAGTAGAGAACGAACATCGACAGGTCGGCATCGCGGGTCAGTTCGTGCAGGTTGATCGCCGCGTCCACCTTGGGCCGCAGCACCCGGAGGAGACGTTCGCCGCTCAGCGAGGCGAAGAGGCCGTCGTCCAACACGCCGGCCGCGTGCACCACGCCCGTCAACGGGTGGTCGGCGGGCACCCGTTGCAGCACTCCGGCCAGTTGGTCGCGGTCGGCCGCGTCGCAGGCCACGACCTCGACGGTGGCACCGGCCGCGGTGAGTTCGGCGACCAACTCGGCCACGCCGGGCGCGTCTTCGCCCCTGCGGCTGGTGAGCAGCAGCGAACGGACGCTGTAGCGGGCGACCAGATGTTGGGCGAGGACGGCCCCCAGGGTGCCGGTGCCGCCGGTGATCAACACAGTGCCGTTGGTGTCCAGGCGCCCCCACGGCGCGGCGACGCTCTCTGTCCCATCGCCCGCGCGGGCCAGCCTCGGCACCAGCACCGTGCCGCGCCGCACCGCGATCTGCGGCTCACCGGTGGCGAGCGCGGCGGCGACCTCGGAGTCGGGGTCGGGGGCGCCCGAGGGGTCGAGGTCGATCAGCACGATCCGGCCCGGGTTCTCCGACTGCGCCGAACGCAGGAGCCCCCAGACGCCGGCGTGGTCGAGGTCGGTCACGTCCTCGTCCGGGTGCACGGCGACGGCACCCCTGGTGACCACGGCCAGGCGGGTGTCCGTCAGGCTCTCGTCGGCGAGCCAGTCCCGGACGGTCTCCCAGGTCCGCAGGGTCACGGCGGCCACGCGCTCCGCCGTGCCGGTGCGGGCGGGATCTGCGGGAGTCGACTCGTCGACCAGATGCCGCACCACGGTGGGTGGTGCCTCGGCGGCGGTGTCGCCGGGCTCGGCGGTCGTCCACTCCAGCCGGAACAACGAGGCGCCGGCGCCCGCACCGGCGGCCACCTGCTCGGGTGACACCGGTCGGACGATCAACGAGGCGACGTCGGCGACGAGTTGACCGGACGTGTCGGCCACCTGGATCGCGAGGGCGCTGTCCCCGACCGGCAGAAGCCGCGCCCGGACGGCGGCGGCGCCGGACGCCGCGAGCGTCACCCCGGACCAGGCGAACGGCAGCCGAAGCTCACCGTCGTCCGCCCCGGACAGCCGGCCGGCGTGCAGCACGGCGTCCAACAGCGCGGGGTGAATGCCGAAGCGGGCCGCGGCGGACTGCTCCTCCTCCGGGAGTGCCACCTCGGCGAAGATCTCCTCGCCGCGCCGCCAGGCGGCCCGCAGCCCCTGGAACACCGGGCCGTAGAGATAGCCGGTCTCGGCGGCGGACTGGTAGAGGCCGGAGACGTCCAGCTCCTCGGCGTCGGCGGGCGGCCAGACGTGTAGTTCGGGCGCGGTCACCGGAAGCGGCGCCTCGTCGTCCGACACGAGCACGCCGTCGGCGTGGCAGGTCCATGCTTCGTCGGGCGAGGCGTTCTCCGGGCGGGACCAGATGTGCAGCTCGCGCTCCCCGGTCCTGCTGGCGGCGCCCACCATCACCTGGACGGCGACGCCGCCCCGCTCGGGGACGACCAGGGGTGCCTGGAGGGCGAGTTCCCGCAGACGGGTGCTGCCCACCTCGTCGCCGGCGCGGACGGCGAGCTCGACAAAGCCGGTGCCGGGGAAGAGGGTGCTGCCGGCGATGGCGTGGTCGGCCAGCCACGGGTGGGTGCTGAGGGCGAGCCGCCCCGTCAGCATCACCCCGCCCTCGGCGGCAAGGGTGACGGCGGCACCGAGCAGCGGATGGCCGGCCGCGACCAGGCCGGCAGAGCCCACGTTCGACGCACCGCCCTCGTCGCGCAGCCAGTAGCGGCGGCGCTGGAAGGCGTAGGTCGGCAGGTCGACCTGCCGCAGGGACCGGCCGGCGAACGCGGCCCGCCAGTCCACGTCCGCGCCCCGGGCCCAGACCCGGGAGAGCGCGGCGGTGAACGTCGCCACCTCGTCCCGTTCACGGCGAGTGGTGGCGACGAACGCGGTGGTGGTGTCGTCCTCGGGCAGGCACTCGGTACCCATCGCGGTGAGGGTGGCGTCCGGGCCCAGCTCCAGGAACGTCGTCACCCCGGCCGAGCGGAGAGCACTGACGCCGTCGGCGAACCGGACCGTGGCGCGGACATGCCGCACCCAGTAGGCGGCGGTCGCGATCTCGACGCCGGCCGGCTCACCCGTGACATTGGAGATCACGGGAAGCGCGGGCGCACGGTAGGTCAGCGACTCGGCAACCTCCTCGAAGTCGGCCAGCATCGGCTCCATCAACCGCGAGTGGAACGCATGCGACACGGTGAGCGTGCGGGTCTTCACGCCCTCTTCGGTGAACGTCGCGCGAAGCCGCTCGATGGCGGCCTGATCGCCGGCGACGACGACCGATTGCGGGCCGTTGACGGCGGCGATATCGAGATCGGTCAACCCTCGGACCGTCTCCTCCGACGCCTGAACGGAAAGCATCGCCCCACCCGAAGGCAACGCCTGCATCAACGACCCACGCGCCGCCACCAACCGACAAGCATCCGCAAGGTCGAAAACCCCAGCCACATAAGCGGCCGTGATCTCACCAATCGAATGCCCCGCCACAAAGTCCGGCCGCACCCCGAACGACTCCACCAACCGCCACAACGCCACCTCAACCGCGAACAACCCCGCCTGAGTGAACACCGTCCGATCCAGATCGCCGCTGGTTTCGTCATTGAGCACCTCACCCAACGGACGCGGCAACAACCCATCGAACCCGGCACACACCTCGTTCAACGCCTGGGCGAACACCGGGAAAGCGGCGGCGAGTTCCGCACCCATCCCAGCCCGCTGCGCACCCTGACCCGTGAACAACAACGCCAACCGACCATCCACCACGGACTCCGGCGTCAATGAATCGAGCCCAGCGATCAGTTCACCGGCATCCCGACCCCACACCACCGCACGCGCCGACAACCCCGCCCGACCGTTGACCAACGACCACCCCACATCCGCCGACTCCAACTCCCCCGCCACCGAGGCCAACCGCTCCGCCTGCGCCACCAACGCCTCACCCGAATGAGCAGATATCGGCCAGGGCAGAACAGGGAGCCGGTCACCAGGCAGCACCACAGCACCCGGCTCGGCATCCTCCGACGCCTCCTCCACAATCACATGCGCATTAGTCCCACTAATACCAAACGACGACACCCCAGCCCGACGCACCCGACCCTCATCCGCCACCCACTCCCGCGCCTCCGTCAACAACGACACCCCACCCGCCGACCAATCCACATGCTCCGACGGCGCATCCACATGCAACGTCGACGGCAACACCCCATACCGCATCGCCATCACCATCTTGATCACACCCGCAACACCCGCAGCCGCCTGCGTATGACCAATATTCGACTTCACCGACCCCAACCACAACGGCCGATCACCCGACCGACCCCGCCCATACGTCGCCAACAACGCCTGCGCCTCAATCGGATCCCCAAGAGTCGTACCCGTCCCATGCGCCTCCACCACATCCACATCACCCACCGAAAGACCCGCATTAGCCAACGCCGCCCGAATCACCCGCTGCTGCGACGGACCATTCGGCGCCGTCAACCCATTCGACGCACCATCCTGATTCACCGCCGAACCCGCCACCACCGCCAACACCCGATGCCCAAGACGCCGCGCATCCGACAACCGCTCCACCAACAACACCCCAACACCCTCACCCCACCCCGTACCATCCGCCCCCGAAGCAAACGACTTACACCGACCATCAACCGCCAACCCACGCTGCCGCGAAAACTCAACAAACGTCCCCGCCGTCGGCATCACCGTCACACCACCAGCCAACGCCAAATCACACTCACCCTGCCGCAACGCCTGCGCCGCCAAATGCAACGCCACAAGGGAGGAGGAGCAGGCGGTGTCGACCGTCACCGCAGGGCCCTCAAGGCCAAACGTGTAAGCGACGCGGCCGGAGAGGACGCTGCCGGAGTTGCCGGTGCCGAGGAAGCCCTCGACATCGGACGGCACCTCGCGCAGGCGGCTGGCGTACTCGTGATACATGACGCCGGCGAAGACCCCGGTGCGGCTGCCGCGCACCGATTCCGCCAGCACACCCGCCCGTTCGAACGCCTCCCAGGACGCCTCCAACAACAACCGCTGCTGCGGATCCATCGCCAACGCCTCACGCGGGCTGATCCCGAACAACGACGCGTCGAACTCCGCCGCGTCATAGAGGAATCCGCCCTGGCGCGTGTAGCTGGTGCCATGCCGGCCGGGCTCCGGGTCGTAGAGCGCGTCGAGGTCCCAACCACGGTCGCCGGGGAACTCGCCGATGGCGTCGCCGCCGGAGCTGACCAACTGCCACAGCTCCTCGGGCGAGTTGGCCCCGCCCGGGTAGCGGCAGGCCATGCCGACGATCGCGATCGGCTCGTCGTGGATGGCGGCCAGCGGCAGGGTGGCGGGGACGCCGGTCTCGTGGCCGCCGACCTCGTCGTGCACAAATGTGGCCAGCGCGGCCGGCGTTGGGTGGTCGAAGATCAGCGTGGCGGGGAGTCGCAGACCGGTGGCCATGGTCAGGCGGTTGCGCAGCTCGACGGCGGTCAGCGAGTCGAAGCCCAGTTCGTTGAAGGGGCGTTCGGCGTCCACGGCGTGTGCGTCGGCGTGGCCGAGCACCGCGGCTATGTGCGACCGGACAAGGTCGAGCACCAGCCGGGCGCGCTCGGGCGCGTCCAGGCCGCGCATCCGCTCGGCGAGCGGCGAGTCCGCGCCGGCGCCCGCGCTGCGGCGGCCCGGGGCGCGGGTGACGAGGCCGGAGAGCAGCGGGGGCACGCCGTCGGCGGCGGCGCGGGCCCGCAGCGCGGGCAGGTCGAGACGGACGGGGACGAGCAGTGCGTCATCCGTGCCGAGGGCGGCGTCGAGGAGTTCGAGCCCCTGGGCGGCGGAGAGCGATAGCAGTCCGCTCTGGGCCATTCGGGACCGGCTCTGCTCGTCGAGCTGGCCGGACATGCCGCCGTCCTGCTCCCACAGGCCCCAGGCCAGGGAGACGCCGGGCAGGCCGTTGGCGCGGCGGTGGGTGGCCAGCGCGTCGAGGAAGGCGTTCGCCGCAGCGTAGTTGGCCTGGCCGGGGCCGCCGAAGACGCCGGCCGCCGAGGAGTACAGCACAAACATCGACAGGTCGATATCGCGGGTCAGCTCGTGCAGGTTGACCGCCGCGTCCACCTTGGGCCGCAGCACCCGCCGCACCTGCTCCGGCGTCAACGAGCCGACCAGCGCGTCGTCCAACACGCCGGCCGCGTGCACCACACCCGTGAGCGGGAACTCCACGGGCACGGCGGCGAGCGCGTCCGCCAACCGCGCGCGGTCCGCCGCGTCACAGGCGACGATCTCCACCCGCGCGCCGTCCGTCTCCAACTCGTCCACCAGTTCGGCGACTCCCGGTGCGTCGGCGCCGCTTCGGCTGGTCAACACCAGCGACCTGACGCCGTGCCCCGTCACCAGATGCCGTGCCAGCAGGGCGCCCAACGTCCCCGTGCCGCCGGTGATCAGTACCGTCCCCGGCAGGCGGGGGTCCGTCGGGTCGTTGTCGGTCGCCGGCGCGTCGACCCGGGTGATGCGCGCGGCGTGCGGCTGGTCCTCACGGACCGCTGTCTGTGGTTCGCCGCAGCCCAGGGCGGCGGTGATGCCGGCGGCGGCGTCGACGGTGGGGTCGAAGTCGAGATCGATCAGCACGATGCGGCCCGGGTTCTCCGACTGGGCGCTTCGCACCAGTCCCCAGACGGCGGCTGCGGCCGGGTCGGACAGCTGCTCGCGGGGGTCGGTGGCCACCGCGCCCTGGGTGACGACGGCCAACGTCGCGCCGGCGAGGCCGGGTTCCGCCAGCCAGGCCTGGACGGTGTCGAGCGTCCGCAGCACCAACTCCTCGGCGGAGCGCGCCATTCCGTCCCCGCCGGCGCCCTGCGCGGGGTGGACGACGACCGACGGCCGTTCGGCGTCGGCGGCCAGCAGCGCCGCGACATCCTGGTAGGCGGGGAGACCAAGGGCGAACGTGTCGGCGCCGAGCACGGCCCATTCGGTCGCCGGCGCGACCGGCCGGCTCGCGGTGACGGGGCGCCACTCCAGCCGGAACAGCGCGTCGCGGGTGGCGGCGGAGGCGGCGGCCAGCTGGTCGGCCGAGACGGGGCGGGTCACCAAGGAGGCGACGTCCAGCACGGGACGGCCCTCACCGTCCGCGATCTGTAGGAACATGCCCTCGGGGCCGGTGCGCCCCAGGCGGACGCGTACCACCCCGGCGCCGACCGCGCGCAGGGAGACGCCGGACCAGGCGAACGGGAGACGCAGCGCGTCGTCATCACCGCCGGCCAGCCGGCCGGCGTGCAGCACGGCGTCCAACAGCGCGGGGTGGATGCCATAGCGGCTGGCCTGAGTGCGCTGGTCATCGGGGAGCGCGACCTCGGCGAAGACCTCGTCGCCGCGCCGCCAGGCGGCCCGCAGGCCCTGGAACACCGGGCCGTAGCCGTAGCCGGCTTCGGCGGCGGCCGGGTAGAAGCCGGAGAGTTCAACCGGACTGGCCCCGGCCGGCGGCCAGGCCGTCAGCTCCAACTCCGGTAGGGACGTTGCCGGTTCGTTCTGGTCGAGGATGCCGTCGGCGTGGCAGGTCCATGCCTCGTCGGTCTCGGTGTTCTCCGGGCGGGAGTAGATCCGCACGGGGCGACGTCCCGCGCCGTCCGGGGCCGAGACGACGACCTGCACCTGAACGGCGCCGCGCTCGGGCAGCGCGAGCGGCGCCTGAAGGGCCAGCTCGTGCAGATGCGGGCAGCCGGCCTCGTCGCCGGCGCGGACGGCGAGCTCGACAAAGCCGGTGCCGGGGAAGAGGACCGTGCCGCCGATGGCGTGGTCCGCCAGCCACGGGTGGGTGCTGACGGCGAGCCGCCCCGTCAGCATCACGCCGCCCTCGGCGGCCAGCGAGACGGTGGCGCCCAACAGCGGGTGCCCGGCGGCACTTTGGCCAAGCCCGGCCGGATCGGAACCGGCCTCGTGCTCCAGCCAGTACCGCTCCCGCTGGAAGGCGTAGGTCGGCAGGTCGACCTGCCGCAGGGACCGGCCGGCGAACGCGGCCCGCCAGTCCACATCCGCGCCCCGGGCCCAGACCCGGGAGAGCGCAGCGGTGAACGTCGCCACCTCGTCCCGTTCACGGCGGGTGGTGGCAACGAAGGCGGCGGCGGTGTCGTCCTCCGCCAGGCACTCGGCACCCATCGCGGTCAACGTGGCATCCGGGCCCAGCTCCAGGAACGTCGTCACCCCGGCCAAGCGGAGAGCTCTTACCCCGTCGGCAAACCGGACCGTGGCCCGGACATGCGCCACCCAGTAGGCGGCGGTCGCGATCTCGACACCAGCCTCCTGGCCGGTCACATTCGAGATCACGGGAAGCGCGGGCGCACGGTAGGTCAACGACTCGGCAACCTCCTCGAAGTCGGCCAGCATCGGCTCCATCAACCGCGAATGGAACGCATGCGAGACGGTCAACCGCCGTGCCTTCACACCCTCTTCGGTGAACGTCGCGCGCAACGCCTCGATGGCGGCCTCATCGCCGGCGACCACCACCGACTGCGGACCGTTGACGGCGGCGATATCGAGATCGGTCAGCCCGCGAACCGTCTCCTCCGACGCCTGCACGGAAAGCATCGCCCCACCCGAAGGCAACCCCTGCATCAACGATCCACGCGCCGCCACCAACCGACAAGCATCCGCCAGATCAAAAACCCCAGCAACATAAGCGGCGCTGATCTCACCAATGGAGTGCCCGGCGACAAAGTCCGGCCGCACCCCAAACGACTCCACCAACCGCCACAACGCCACCTCAACCGCAAACAACCCCGCCTGAGTGAACACCGTCCGATCCAGATCCGACGAGCTGGACCCCTCGGCCAACACCTCACCCAACGGACGCGGCAACAACCCATCGAACCCCGCACACACCTCACCCAACGCCTCCGCGAACACCGGGAACGCGGCAGCGAGTTCCGCGCCCATCCCAGCCCGCTGCGCACCCTGACCCGTGAACAACAACGCCAACCGACCATCCACCACGAACTCCGGCGCCAACGACCCCAGCCCAGCCACCAGTTCACCAGCGTCCCGACCCCACACCACCCCACGCGCCGACAACCCCGCCCGCCCGTTGACCAGCGACCAGCCCACATCCGCCGGCTCCAACTCCCCCACCACCGCAGCCAACCGCTCCGCCTGCGCCACCAACGCCGCACCACCGCGTGCCGACAGCACCCAGGGCAGCATCGGAAGCGCGTCACCGGGCACCACCACCGGCTCCGCCGAGGTGTTCTCGGGGGCCTGCTCCAGGATGATGTGCGCGTTGGTGCCGGAGACGCCGAACGCGGAGACGCCCGCACGGCGCGGGCGGTCGGTCTCGGGCCAGGGGCGTCGCTCGGTCAGCAGTTCGACGGCGCCGGCGGACCAGTCCACGTGTTCCGACGGCGTGTCGACGTGCAGGGTGGGCGGCAGCACGCCCTCCCGCAGGGCCATCACCATCTTGATCACGCCCGCGACACCGGCCGCCGCCTGCGTGTGGCCGATGTTGGACTTCACCGACCCCAGCCACAGCGGCCGGTCCCCGTCCCGCTCCTGACCGTAGGTGGCCAGCAGCGCCTGGGCCTCGATCGGGTCGCCCAGCGAGGTGCCGGTGCCATGCGCCTCGACCGCGTCCACATCGGCGGCGTCCAGCCGGGCGCTCTCCAACGCCTGCCGGATGACGCGCTGTTGGGAAGGCCCGTTCGGCGCAGTCAACCCGTTGGACGCACCGTCCTGGTTGACGGCCGAGCCACGCAGTACGGCGAGCACCGGGTGGCCCTTGCGGCGAGCGTCGGAGAGGCGTTCGACGAGGAGCAGGCCGATGCCCTCGGCCCAGCCGGTGCCGTCGGCCGCCGAGGAGAACGGCTTGCAGCGGCCATCAGCCGCCAGCCCGCGCTGCCGGCTGAACTCGACGAAGACACCGGGGCTGGGCAGGACGGTGACGCCGCCCGCGAGGGCCATCTCGCACTCGCCGTTGCGCAGCGCCTGGGCCGCGAGATGCAGCGCGACCAGCGAGGAGGAGCAGGCTGTGTCGATGGTCACCGCGGGGCCCTCAAGGCCCAGCGTGTAGGCGACGCGGCCGGAGAGGATGCTGGTGGCGACGCCGGTCATGGAGAAGCCCTCGGCGGCCTCCGGTACCCGCAGCGTGTCGATATAGCCGAAGTGCGCGCCGCCCACGAAGACGCCGGTGCCATGGCCCTTGAGGGAGGTGGGCGCGATGCCGGCCCGTTCGAACGCCTCCCAGGCGGTCTCCAGCAGCAGGCGCTGCTGCGGGTCCATCGCGAGGGCCTCGCGTGGTGAGATGCCGAAGAAGTCGGCGTCGAAGTCGGCCGCGTCGTAGAGGAATCCGCCCTGGTCGGCGTAGCTGGTGCGCGGGTGGTCGGGGTCGGGGTGGAACAGTTCGTCCAGGTTCCAGCCACGGTCGGTGGGGAAGTCACCGATGGCGTCGGTGCCTTCGGCGACGAGCCGCCACAGGTCCTCGGGTGTGTTCACTCCGCCGGGGAAGCGGCAGGCCATGCCGACGATCGCGATCGGCTCGTTGCTCCTCGCCTCGGTGAGCGCCAGGCGCTGGCGGGTCTCCCGCAGGTCCGCCGTCACCAGCTTGAGGTACTCGCGGAGCTTCGCTTCGTTGCTGGACATTCTGCTTCGTCTCCAGGGACGTTCGTGGTGGTGCTACGGGAGTGACGGAGTGGAAGGCGCCTCAGCCGAGGCCGAGTTCCTTGTTGATCAGGTCGAACATCTCGTCGTCGGTGGCGACTTCGAGCGACGCGGGGCCGCTGTCCGCGTCGTCGAGGTCCATCTCGGGCGCGGACTCGCCGTCGAGCTTCCAGAGCAGCGACTCAAGTTGCTTGACCATGCGGGCGCGTTGGGCGTCGTCGAGCGGTGCCGAGGTGAGTACGGACTGGAGTCGTTCGAACTCGGTGAACGCCGTTGGCTGGGAGGGGTCTTCGGCGGCGTTCCCGGCGGGGAACCGCTCGTCGAGGTGGGCGGCGAGCGAGGCAGGGTTGGGGTAGTCGAAGACGAGGGTGGCGGGCAGTCGCAGGCCGGTGGCGCCGCTGAGGCCGTTGCGGAGTTCCACGGCGGTCAGCGAGTCGAAGCCGAGGTCGGCGAACTCCCGTTGGACGTCGACCGTTTGGTTGGCGCCATAGCCGAGGGCCGCCGCGACATGGTGGGCGACCAGGTCGGTGAGGAAGGTGGTGCGCTGTTCCCCGGTGAGGCCGGCGAGCCTCTGTGCCATGGCGGGCCCGGTGGTGTCGGTGGCGCGCTCTGTCCTGCTGGTCGTGGGTCGGCCAGTGGCGGTGGCCGCCGGCAGGACACCTCGGAGCACGGCGGGCAGGAGGCCGGCTCGGGCCTTGTCGCGCAGCGCGGCGGTGGCGATGGCGGCGGCCACCAGCAGCGGTTGTTCGCTGTGCCGCGCGGCGTCGAGGAGGGCGAGGCCGGTGTCGGCGGTCAGCGGCTGGATGCCGGACTGGGTGATCCGGTCGAGTTCGGCCTGGGTGAGGGCGCCGGTCATGCCGCTGGTGTGCTGCCATAGCCCCCATGCCACGGAGGTGGCGGGCAGGCCCTGCGCCCTGCGGTGGTGGGCGAGGGCGTCGAGGAACGCGTTGGCCGCCGCGTAGTTGCCCTGTCCGGCGCCGCCGAGGACGCCTGCGATGGAGGAGAAGAGGACAAACGCGGCGAGTTCGCTCTCCCTGGTCAGTTCGTGGAGGTGGAGTGCGGCGTCGACCTTCGGGCGGAGCACGGTGGCCAGTCGCTCAGGTGTGAGGGTGGCGACGAGGCCGTCGTCCACCACCCCGGCGGTGTGGAAGACGCCGCTGAGGGGGCGGTCGGCCGGCAGTCCGGCCAGGAGCGCGGCGAGCGCTTCGCGGTCGGCCGTGTCGCAGGCGACGACCTCGGCGTGCGCGCCCAACTCGCGGAGCTGGGCGATGAGTTCGGCGGCGCCCGGCGCGGCCGGGCCGCGCCGGCTGGTGAGCAGCAGGTGGCGCACGCCGCGTTCCGCCACCAGGTGGTGGGCCAGCAGGGCGCCGAGCGCGCCGGTGCCTCCGGTGACGAGGACGGTGCCTTCGGCGAGCCGGTCGTCGTTCCCGGTGCCCTTTCCTGGCGTGGCCGTCTGCGGGGTGATGCGCGGGGCGCGTGTCTCGGCGCCTCGGATGGCGACCTGGCCCTCGTCGTGGGCGATGGCGCGGGTCACGGTGTCGACGATGGACTCGTCCGCGGTGCCCCGGGTCTGGTCGATGTCGACGAGCAGGAAGCGTCCGGGGTTCTCCGTCTGGGCGCTGCGCAGCAGCCCCCAGGTCGGGGCGCCGGCGAGGTCGGTGACGTCCTCGTCGGGGCTGGTGGCGACGGCGCCGCTGGTGACGACGACCAGTCGGGTCTCGGCGAGCCTGGGGTCGGCGAGCCAGGTGTGGACGACGGCCAGCGTGGCGTGCGTCGCGGTGTGCGCGGCGGACACCCGGTCGTCGGGGGTGTGCTTGGGCGAGCTGGGCGTGAACAGCATCATCTCGGGAGCCGGGATGCCCGCGTCGAGGGTGGCGGCCAGATGCTCCAGATCGTCGTAGGTGCTGACCATCATGTCGGCGTACTGGAGGGCGGCGCCGGTGGCCAGCGGGTCGGCGCCGAGCGTGGCCCAGGTGCTCCACGGCACCTGCTCCTCGTGTTCCGGCGCCGGCAGCGGTGTCCAGTCGACGCGGTAGAGCTTGTCGGTGTGGGCCGTCGTGGTGAGCTGCTCGGGCGAGATCACGCGGAACGCCAACGAGGAGGCGGTCAGGACTGGTTGACCCACCGGGTCGGTGACGGTGACGGCCATCGCGTCGGTGCCGGCCGCGCTGAGGGCGACTCGCACCCGGCTGGCACCGCTGGCGTGCAGGGTGACGTCGTTCCAGGAGAACGGCAGCCGCAGGGCGTTGCCGCCGGTTTCGATGTAGCGGCCGGCGTGCAGCACGGCGTCGAGGAGTCCGGGGTGGATGCCGTAGCGGCCGGCCTGTCCTTCCTCGGCCTCCGGCAGGGCGACCTCGGCGAAGATCTCGTCGCCGCGCCGCCAGGCGGCCCGCAGCCCCTGGAAGACCGGGCCATAGCCGTAGCCGGTGGTCGCGGCGAGTGGGTAGAGGCCGGTGACGTCGATCTCCTCGGCGCCGGTGGGCGGCCAGACGAACAGGTCGGGGCCGGTGGGTGCCGGCGCCTCGGGGACGAGCAGCCCTTCGGCGTGGCTGGTCCATGGCGCGTCGGTGGCGCTGTCGGGCCGGGAGTGGATGCGGAGTTCCCGCTGGCCGCCGGCGTCGGGGGCGCCGACGGTCACCTGGAGGGCGACGCCGCCGTGTTCGGGGAGTGCGAGCGGTGCCTGGAGGGTGAGCTCCCGCAGGTGGGCGCAGCCGACCTCGTCGCCGGCGCGGACGGCGAGCTCGACAAAGCCGGTGCCGGGGAAGAGGACGCTGCCGCCGATGGCGTGGTCCGCCAGCCACGGGTGGGTCCGCAGCGAGAGCCGGCCGGTCAGCATCGCACCGTCGTCGGCGGCCAGTCGCACGGCGGCGCCAAGCAGCGGGTGGCCGGCGGCGGCGAGGCCGAGCCCGGCCGGGTCGCCACTGCCTGCCGCGGGGCGCAGCCAGTATCGCTGCCGCTGGAAGGCGTAGGTCGGCAGGTCGACGCGGCGCAGGGACCGGCCGGCGAACGCGGCCCGCCAGTCCACGTCCGCGCCTCGGGCCCAGACCCGGGAGAGCGCGGCGGTGAACGTCGCCACCTCGTCCCGTTCACGGCGGGTGGTGGCAACGAACGCGGCGGCGGTGTCGTCCTCCGCGAGGCACTCGGCACCCATCGCGGTGAGGGTGGCGTCCGGGCCCAGCTCCAGGAACGTCGTCACCCCAGCCGCCCGCAACGCACCGACCCCGTCGGCAAACCGCACCGTCGCCCGGACATGCCGCACCCAGTAGGCGGCGGTCGCGATCTCAACGCCGGCCTCCTGGCCGGTCACATTGGAGATCACGGGAAGCGCGGGCGCGCGGTAGGTCAGCGACTCGGCAACCTCCTCGAAGGCCGCCAGCATCGGCTCCATCAACCGCGAGTGGAACGCATGCGAGACGGTGAGCCTGCGGGTCTTCACACCCGTTTCGGTGAACGTCGCGCGCAACGCCTCGATGGCGGCCTCGTCGCCGGCGACCACCACCGACTGCGGACCGTTGACGGCGGCGATATCGAGATCGGTCAGCCCGCGAACCGTCTCCTCCGACGCCTGCACGGAAAGCATCGCCCCACCCGAAGGCAACCCCTGCATCAACGATCCACGCGCCGCCACCAACCGACAGGCATCCGCAAGGTCGAAAACCCCAGCAACATAAGCGGCGCTGATCTCGCCAATGGAGTGCCCGGCGACAAAGTCCGGCCGCACCCCAAACGACTCCACCAACCGCCACAACGCCACCTCGACCGCGAACAACCCCGCCTGAGTGAACACCGTCCGATCCAGATCCGCAGAGCTGGACTCGTCGGCCAACACCTCACCCAACGGACGCGGCAACAGGCCATCGAACCCGGCACACACCTCGTTCAACGCCTGGGCGAACACCGGGAACGTGGCGGCGAGTTCCGCACCCATCCCAGCCCGCTGCGCACCCTGACCCGTGAACAACAACGCCAACCGACCATCCACCACGGACTCCGGCGCCAACGAACCGAGACCGGAACGCAACTCCTCAGCGTCCCGACCCCACACCACCGCACGCGTCGACAACCCCGCCCGCCCGTTGACCAGCGACCAGCCCACATCCGCCGGCTCCAACTCCCCCACCACCGCGGCCAACCGCTCCGCCTGCGCCGCCAGGGCGTCGGCGCCACGGGCGGACACGGGCCAGGGCAGGATCGGCAGCCGGTCGCCTGGCAGCACCACGGCGCCGGGCTCCGCGTCCGCCGGGGCCTGCTCCAGGATGATGTGCGCGTTGGTGCCGGAGACGCCGAACGCGGAGACGCCGGCGCGGCGCGGATGGTCCGTCTCGGGCCAGGCGACCGACTCGGTGAGGAGACGGACGGCGCCGGCGGACCAGTCGACGTGGGGCGTCGGCTCGTCCACATGCAGGGTCGGCGGCAGCTGGCCGGCGCGCAGCGCCAGCACCATCTTGATGACGCCGCCGACGCCGGCGGCGCCCTGGGTGTGACCGATGTTGGACTTCAACGAGCCAAGCCACAGCGGTTGTTGCTCGTCCCGGCCCTGCCCGTAGGTGGCGAGCAGCGCCTGGGCCTCGATCGGGTCGCCGAGGGTGGTGGCGGTGCCATGCGCCTCGACGGCGTCGACATCGGAGGTGGTGAGCCGGGCGCTGACCAGGGCCTCGCGGATGACGCGTTCCTGGGACGGGCCGTTGGGCGCGGTCAGGCCGTTGCTGGCGCCGTCCTGGTTGATCGCCGAGCCCCGGATGACGGCGAGCACGGGGTGCCCGTTGCGGCGGGCGTCGGAGAGGCGCTCCAGCAGCAGCATGCCGGCGCCCTCGCCCCATCCCGTGCCGTCGGCCGAGGCCGCGAAGGAGTGGCAGCGGCCGTTGGCGGAGAGCCCGCCCTGGCGGGAGAACTCGATGAAGGCGCTGGGCGAGGCCATGACGGTCGCGCCGCCGGCGAGCGCCAGTGAGCACTCGCCGTTGTTGAGGGAACGGGCGGCCAGGTGGATGGCGACCAGCGAGGAGGAGCAGGCCGTGTCGATGGTGATGGCCGGGCCTTCAAGGCCGAGAGTGTAGGCGACACGGCCCGAGATGACGGCGGCCGAGCTGCCGGTCACGCGGAAGCCCTCGACCTCCTTGGTCTCCTGCTGGAGCCGCTGGTTGTAGTCGTGGCCGACGACGCCGGCGAAGACCGCGGTCTTGCTGCCGCGCAGCGCGTCCGGGTCGATTCCGGCGCGTTCGATCGCCTCCCACGCGGTTTCGAGGACGAGGCGCTGCTGCGGGTCCATGGTGAGGGCCTCGCGGGGGCTGAGTCCGAAGAACGCCGCGTCGAAGTCGCCCGCGTCGTGGACGAATCCGCCCTGCCGGGTGCGGCTGGTGCCGAGGCGGCCCGGCTCGGTGGAGAAGAGCGCCTCCAGATCCCAGTCACGGTCGGTCGGGAACTCGGTCATGGCGTCGGTGCCGGTGGACACCAGTCGCCACAGGTCGTCGGGGCCGGTGACGCCGCCGGGGTAGCGGCAGGCCATGGCGACGACGGCGATCGGCTCGTCTTCGGTGGTGGCGGGGAGGGGCGCCGTCTCCTGCTCGGCGGGGTCGGTGGGGTCGTCGCCCAGCAGCGCGGTGCGGAGGAAGTCGGCGAGCGCCTCGGGCGTCGGGTGGTCGAAGACGACGGTCGCCGGCAGCTTCAGCCCGGTGGCCGCGCCGAGCTTGTTGCGCAGTTCCACGGCGGTCAGCGAGTCGAAGCCCAACTCCCGGAAGGCGCGGTCGGGTTCGACGGCCTCGGGGCCGCCGTGCCCGAGCACCAGCGCGGCCTGGGTGCGCACGATGTCCCGCAGGATGACGCCGCGTTCGACGGCCGTGGCGGTGGCGAGGCGTTCGGCGAGCTCGCTGTCGACGCCGGCGGCGAGGGTCTCGGACTCGGCCGCGGCGCGCCGCGCCTCGGGGATGTCGGAGAGCAGCGGGCTGGGCCTGGCCGCGGTGAAGCCGACGACAAACCTCGACCAGTCGATATCGGCCACGACCAGGTCCGGCTGCTGATCGCGAATGGCGTGGTCCAGGGCCTTCAGGGCCAGGCGTGGCTCCATCGGGGACAGGCCACGGCGCCGCAGCTGGGCGCCGCCTTCGCCGCTGCCCATGCCGCCCTCGTCCCACAGGCCCCAGGCGACGGAGGTCGCGGGCAGGCCACGGGCGCGGCGGCGCCGCGCGAGGGCGTCCAGCCGGGCGTTGGCAGCGGCGTAGGGGCCCTGGGCGCGTCCGCCCCAGATCGCCGCGCCGGAGGAGAACAGCACAAAGGCGTCCAACTCGGCGTCGGCGCCGAAGAGTTCGTCCAGATAGGCGGCCCCTGCGGCCTTCGCCGAGGCGGCCTCGACGAGTTCGGCAGGGCCGGCGTCGTCCAGGGCGACGGTGGTGGCCATGCCGGCCGCGTGGAAGACGGAACGGAACGGGGTGCCGGCGGCAGCCATGTCCGCCACCACCTGGGCGAGCGCCTCGCGGTCGGCCGCGTCGCAGGCGGCGACGGTGGCCTCGGTGCCCAACTCGGCGAGCTCCGCGACGAGTTCGGCGGCCCCTGGGGCGTTGAGGCCACGCCTGCTGGTGAGCACGACGCGATCGACGCCATGGGCGGCGAGATGCCGGGCGAGGTGGGCGCCGACGGCGCCGGTGCCGCCGGTGATCAGCGCGGGGCCGCGCGCCGGCTCGGGCCGGCTGTCCTGGGTCGCGTCCAGCGGGTGGCGGCGCAGGCGTCGGGCGAAGAGGCCGGTGGCGCGGAGCGCGACCTGGTCCTCGTCGTCGCTGCCGGCCAGTACCCCGCAGAGCCGGGTGAGGGCGCGGTCCTCGGGGGCGGCGGGCAGGTCGATCAGGCCGCCCCAGCGGTCCGGGTGTTCGAGGGCGGCGACGCGGCCGAGGGCCCACACCATCGCCTGGGTCTCGTCGCGCGGTTCGTCGCCGCTGCCGGTGGCGACCGCGCCGGAGGTGAGGCACCACAGGCGTCCGGTGACGCCGGCGTCGACCGTGGCCTGGATCAGCGCCATGGTGGCGGGGAGCGCGGCGGAGAACGCGGGCTCGTGCTCGCCGCCGTGGTCCTGGTCGGCGAGGGCAAGGCTGGAGAGGACGCCGGCGATCGGCCGTTCCCCGGCGGCCTCGGCCAGCCATGCGGCAAGCGTCTCGCGGTCGGCGGTGCCGTCCGGCACCGGCAGGTGCTCGACGGTGGCGCCGTGCTCAGAGAGCGCGCCGGTGAGGGCCTCGGTCCAGCCGTTGGCGGCGCCGGCCGGGGTGAGGAGGAGCCAGGTGCCGGTCAGACGTGGCGCCCCGGTGGCGTCGGGCAGCGGGGTCCAGGCGACGCGGTAGCGCCAACCGTCCACGGTGGACAGCGAGTTGCGCTGGCGACGCCAGGAGGCGAGTTCGGGCAGGACGCTCTGCCAGGAGTCACGTTCGCCGTCGACGGCGAGGGTCGTCGAGAGCGCGTCCAGGTCCTCACGTTCCACGGCCCGCCAGAACGCCGCCTCGACGGAGTCGGTGCGCGGGGCGCCGCTCTCCGCGTCGGTGTCGGCGTCGATGGCGCGCTCGATCCAGTAGCGCTGGCGTTGGAAGGCGTAGGTCGGCAGGTCAACCCGCTGGACGGCGCGGCCGGCGTAGAACGCGGACCAGTCGACGGAGGTGCCGTTGACCCACAACTCGGCCGCCGAGGCGATCAGTCGAGCCGCCTCGTCCTCGTTGCGGCGCAGGGTGCCGACGACCACGCCCGACGCGCCGGCCTCCTCCACAACCTCCTGCACCGACATGACGAGAACGGGGTGCGGGGAGACCTCGACGACGCGGCGGAAACCCTGCTCAACCGCGTGGTTCAGCGCGTCCGCGAAGCGCACCGGCTGACGCAGGTTCCGGTACCAGTACGCGGCATCCATCCCCGCCGTGTCCAACGGCTCCCCGGTCACGGCCGAGATCAACGGAACATTCCCCGCCCGTGGGCTGATCGGGGCGAGATCCGTCAGAATCCGCTCCTCGATCGCCGCCACATGCTCCGAATGCGACGCATAGTCCACCGGAACCCGACGCGCCCGCACTCCAGCCGCCTCAGCCACACCCATCAACGCCTCAAGACCAGCCACCTCACCCGCCACCACCGTCGCCGAAGGCCCATTGAACGCAGCGACCGACACCCCGCCCATGTCGGACAGCAGCTCAGCGACCCGCTCCGGACCAGCGGCCAGCGACACCATCCCACCACTACCGGCCAGCTCACGGATCGCCGCCGACCGCAACGCCACCACCCGCGCACCATCCTCCAACGACAACCCCCCCGCCACCACAGCAGCAGCGATCTCACCCTGCGAATGCCCCACCACCACCGACGGGGACACCCCCACCGACTCCCACACAGCGGCCAGGGACACCATCACCGCCCACAACACCGGCTGCACCACGTCAACCCGCTCCAGCCACCCCTCGTCCTCACCCTCCAACACCCCCACCAACGACCACTCCACAAACGGCCCCAACGCCGCCTCACACTCACCCAACCGCGCCGCGAACACCGGCGACGACACAAGCAAGCCACGCCCCATCCCGATCCACTGCCCACCCTGACCCGGGAAGACGAACACCGACCCCGAACCAGCATCGGCACCCACCACACCACGGACCACATCACCCGGCTCAGAACCCCACACCACCGCACGGTGATCCAACACCGCACGCGAGGAAAGCAACGCCCACCCCACATCCACCGCGTCAAACCCAACCGCCACATCCGACAACCGCGCCAGCTGTGCGGTGAGCGCCTCCGGGTCGCGGGCGGAGACCACCCATGGCGCCACGGGGGTCTCCGTCAGGGCCGGTTCGCCGGAGATCACCAGCGGGCTGGTGGCGGCGGCCTCGACGTCGGCCGGGGGCTGTTCGACGATGACATGCGCGTTGGTGCCGGACATGCCGAACGCGGAGACCCCGGCGCGGCGCGGACGGTCGGGCGTCGTCCACTCCCGGTCCTGGTCGAGGACCCGGACCGTGCCGGATGACCAGTCGACGTGCGGCGTCGGCTCCGCCACGTGCAGGGTGCGCGGCAGCACGCCGGCGCGCAGCGCCTGCACCATCTTGATGACGCCGGCGACGCCGCCGGCGGCCTGGGTGTGGCCGATGTTCGACTTGACGGAGCCCAGCCACAGCGGCCGGTCCGCCGGCCGGTCCTGACCGTAGGTGGCCAGCAGCGCCTGCGCCTCGATCGGGTCGCCGAGCGGGGTGCCGGTGCCATGCGCCTCGACCGCGTCCACGTCGGCCGTCGTCAGCCCGGCGTTGGCCAACGCCGCCCGGATCACCCGCTGTTGGGAAGGCCCGTTGGGGGCGGTGAGGCCGTTCGACGCACCGTCCTGGTTGATCGCGGAGCCGGAGACCACGGCGAGCACCCGGTGCCCGTTGCGGCGCGCGTCGGAGAGCCGCTCCAGGAGGAGCATGCCGACGCCCTCACCCCATCCCGTGCCCTCGGCGCCGTCGCCGAAGGCGCGGCAGCGGCCGTCGTGGGCCAGCCCGCGCTGCTTGCTGAACTCGATGAACGCGCCGGGCGTCGACATCAGGGTGACGCCGCCGGTCAGCGCCAGCTCGCATTCGCCGTTGCGGAGCGACTGGACGGCGAGGTGCAGGGCGACCAGCGACGAGGAGCAGGCGGTGTCGACCGTGACCGTCGGCCCTTCGAGGCCGAGGGCGTAGGCGATCCGGCCGGACACGACGGCGGCGGACGAGCCGGTGGCGTGGTAGCCCTCGACGAGTTCGGCGGCCTCGCTCAACAGGGTGCTGTAGTCCTGGAGGTTGGAGCCGACGAAGACAGCGGTCTTGCTGCCGCGCAGCGCGTGCGGGTCGACACCGGCGCGCTCCAGGGTCTGCCAGGACGTCTCCAGCAGCAGCCGCTGCTGCGGGTCCATCGCGACGGCCTCGCGCGGCGAGATGCCGAAGAAGCCGGCGTCGAACTCGGCGGCGTCGTGCAGGAAGCCGCCCTCGCGGACATAGGAGGTGCCGGGGCGTTCGGCGTGCGCGTCATAGAGCGCGTCGAGATCCCAGCCCCGGTCGGTCGGGAAGGAGGTGATGGCGTCGGTGCCGTCGGCGATCAGCCGCCACAGGTCCTCGGGGGATTCGACGCCGCCGGGGTAGCGGCAGGCCATGCCGACGATGGCGATCGGCTCGCGGGTTCCGATCTCGACGGCCGGTGCGGCCTCCGTGCTGTGCTGCTCCTCGGCGCCGAGGAGTTCGCCGCGCAGGAAGTCGGCGAGGGCGTGCGGCGTCGGGTAGTCGAAGACCATGGTCGCGGGCAGCGTGAGGCCGGTCGCGGTGTTGAGCCGGTTGCGCAGTTCGACGGCGGACAGCGAGCTGAAGCCGAGGTCCTTGAACGTCTGGGCGCCCTCGATCCGGTCGACGGAGGCGTGGCCGAGGACGGCTGCCGCCTCGGCGAGGACGAGGCCGGCGATGTGCCGCCGCTGCTCGGCTGCGGGCAGCCCGGTCAGGTGCCGCACGAGGTCCGAGTCGCGCGGCGCTGGCGTCCGCTCCCCGGTGTCGGGAGCCTCGAGGTGGCGGCGCGCCGCCGGGAGGTCGGCGAGGAGCGCGCTGGGGCGGGTCGCGGTGAACGCGGGGACGAACCGCGCCCAGTCGACATCGGCGACGGTGACGGTGACGTCGCCCTGTTCGAGGGCCTGTCGCAGGGCGTCGATGGCCAGCTCGGGCCGCATGGGGCGGATGCCGAGCCGCAGCATGTGCTCGACCTTGTCGTCGGTGACCATGCCGCCGTCGGCCCAGGCGCCCCAGGAGACGGCGGTGGCGGCCAGGCCCCGGGCGCGCCGCCGCTCGGCGAGCGCGTCGAGGTGCGCGTTGGCGGCGGCGTAGCCGCCCTGGCTGCCGCTGCCCCAGATGCCGGAGACGGAGGAGAAGAGGACAAACGCGTCGAGCGCGCGGTCGCCGAGCAGTTCGTGCAGGTGGTTGGCGCCGGCGACCTTGGCGGCGAGGACATGGTCCAGTTCGGCCTCGTCCATGTCGGCGACGGCGGTGAACTGGCCGACGCCGGCGGCGTGTACGACGGTGGTCAGCGCGGGCCGGTGCGGGGCGCCGTCAAGGTTGGCGTCGAAATCGCCGTCAAGGTTGGCGTCGAGGTCGGCCAGCAGGCGGGCGACCGCGGTCCGGTCGCTGATATCGCAGGCGACGACGGTGGCCTCGGCGCCCAACTCGGCGAGTTCGGCGACCAGTTCCGCCGCACCGGGGGCTTGCAGGCCGCGTCGGCTGGTCAGCACGAGGTGCTGGGCGCCGCCGCGGGCGAGCCAGCGTGCGACATGGGCGCCGAGGCCGCCGGTGCCGCCGGTGACCAGCGCGGTGCCGGTGGGGCGCCAGTCGCGGGCGGGGCGGGCGTCGTCGGCGAGCGGGGCGTGGGCGAGGCGGCGCAGGAAGACGCCCGATGCCCGGACGGCGCACTCGTCCTCGCCGGCGGTGTTGGCCAGCACCTCGGCGTACCGCTGGGCGGTCGCGGTGTGGATGTCGGCCGGGAGGTCCACCAGGCCGCCCCAGCTGCGCGGGTGCTCCAGGGCGAAGGTGCGTCCCAGGCCCCAGAGTTGGGCGGCGGCGGGGTGCTCGGCGCGGTCGGCGGGGGTGGGGGCGACCGCTTCCCGCGTCACACACCACAGGGCGGCGTCGAGGCCGGTGTCCACGGTGGCGCGCATCAGGGCGAGCGTCGCGCCGAGCCCGGCGGTCACCGCCGGGTGGTCGGGGAGCGGCTGGTCGGCGAGCGCCAGATAGGAGAGGACGCCGGCGACGGGGCCGTCGGCGGTCGCCTCGGCGAGGAGCGTGGCGAAGCCGTCGCGGTCGACGGTCGCCGGGTCCACGGTGCGCCGCAGGACGCGGGCGCCCCTGCCGGCCAGGGCGCCGAGCGAGGCGGCCGTCCAGTCGGCGGCGTCCCCGTCGGCGGGCTCGATGACCAGCCAGGTGCCGGTGAGCGGCGCGGTGGGCAGCTCGGCGACGGGCTGCCAACTGACGCGGTAGCGCCACGTGTTGGTGGTGGCCTGGTTCTGCTGGGCGCGCCGCCAGCTGGCGAGGGCCGGCAGCAGCGCGTTCGGCTCGGTGCCGGGCGGCAGGTCAAGGCCGAGTGTGCCGGCGAGGTCGCTCAGGTCGCCGCTCTCCACGGCCGCCCAGAACCGGGCGTCCACCTGGTCTCCCGCCGCCGAGGTGGCGGGCTCGTCCCCGGCGGGGGTGGCGGCCGGCAGCTGGAGCCAGTACCGCTCGCGCTGGAACGGGTAGGTGGGCAGCTGCACCGTGCGGGCGCCGGTGCCGGTGTAGTGGGCGGTCCAGTCGACCGTCACCCCACGGACATGGAGTTCCGCCAGGGCGTGCAGGAATGTGACGGGTTCCGGCTGGTCGCCCCGGAGCGCGGCGGCCAGCAGCGGCGGGGTGGCGTGGGCGCCGTCGGCGACGGTGTCGTCGGCTTGCGTGGCTTCCGTGGCTTCCGTGGTGGCGACGGCGGTCAGGCAGTCGTCGGCCATGGCGGTGAGGGTGCCGTCGGGGCCGAGTTCCAGGAACGTGGCGACGCCCTGGGCGCGCAGCCAGCGGATGCCGTCGAGGAACCGGACGGGCTGCCTGACATGCCGCACCCAGTAGTCGGGCGACGTCAGCTCCGCCGCCGAGGCGGCCGTGCCGTGCAGGTTGGAGACGACGGGGATACGCGGCTCGTGGTAGGTGAGGGTCCGCGCGAAGGCGGCGAACTCCTCCAACATGCCGTCCATGTGCGGCGAGTGGAACGCGTGGCTGACCCGCAGCCGCTTGGTCCTGTGGCCCCGCGTCCGCCACTCCTCGACGATCTCGCCCACCGCGTCCGCGTCGCCGGCGACGACGACGGAGTCCGGCCCGTTGACCGCGGCCAGGCTGACGGCGGTCTCCCGCCCGGTCAGGGTCTCGACGACCTCGTCCTCGGCGGCCTGGATCGCGGCCATCGCGCCACCCGCAGGCAGCGCCTGCATCAACCGGCCCCGGGCGGCGACCAGCGCGGTCGCGTCGGTGAGCGAGAGCACCCCGGCGACATGCGCCGCGGCCAGCTCGCCGATCGAGTGACCGGCGACGAAGTCCGGTCGCACGCCCCGGCGTTCGACGAGACGGAAGAGGGCGACCTCGACGGCGAACAGGGCCGGCTGGGTGTAGGCGGTCTGGTCCAGCAGCTCCGCCTCCGGGCTGCCGGGCGCGGCGAACACCACGTCGCGCAGCGGCCGTTGGAGGTGAGCGTCGAACCCGGCGAGGATCGCGTCGAGGTCGGCGGCGAACGTCGGGTCCGCCTCGGCCAACTCGCGTCCCATGCCCAGGCGTTGACTGCCCTGGCCGGTGAAGAGGAACGCGACGGAGCCGTCGACGGCATCGGTGGTGCCGCGCACGAGCTCCGGCGCGCTGCCGCCGGTGACGAGCGCTTCCAGCGCGCGCCGGGCCGCGTCCTGGTCGGCGGCGACGATCACCGCGCGGTGTTCCAGCGCGGCGCGGGTAGCGGCCAGTGAGTAGCCGATGTCGACGAGCGGCCGGGCGGCTCCGGCGGTGTGGGCCGTCAGTCGGGCGGCCTGGGCGCGCAGCGCCGGCCCGGTGCGGCCGGACATCGGCAGCGGAAGCGGCAGCGGCGTGGCCGGCGCGGCTGAGGGCTCCGGCTCGTTCGACTCGCTGGCGGGAACTTGTTCGAGGATGACATGCGCGTTGGTGCCGCTGATGCCGAACGAGGAAACCCCGGCCCGGCGCGGGTGCCCCTGTTCCTGCCACGGCTGGGCCTCGGCGAGCAGCGCCACGCCACTGGTCGCCCAGTCGACCTGGGGGGACGGATCATCGACATGCAGGGTGCGAGGCAGCACACCTTCCCGCATGGCCATCACCATCTTGATGACCCCGGCGATACCGGAGGCGGCCTGGGTGTGGCCGATGTTGGACTTCAACGAGCCCAGCCACAGCGGCTGGTCCTCGTCCCGGCCCTGGCCATAGGTGGCCAGCAGCGCCTGCGCCTCGATGAGGTCGCCCAGCGAGGTGCCGGTGCCATGCGCCTCGACGGCGTCGATATCGGCGGGGGTGAGCCCCGCGTTGCTCAGGGCCTGCCGGATGACGCGCTGCTGCGAGGGACCGTTCGGCGCGGTCAGCCCGTTGCTGGCGCCGTCCTGGTTGATGCCCGAACCGCGCACGACGGCCAGCACCTGATGGCCCCGGCGGCGCGCGTCGGAGAGCCGCTCGACGACCAGGACACCGACGCCCTCGGCCCACGCGGTGCCGTCCGCCTGCGCGGAGAACGTCTTGCAACGGCTGTCAGGAGCGAGCCCGCGCTGCCGGCTGAACTGGATGAACATCGTCGGCGACGGCATCACCGCGACACCACCGACAAGGGCCAGATCGCACTCGTCCTGACGCAGCGCCTGAGTGGCGAGATGCAGCGCGACCAGCGCGGACGAGCACGCCGTGTCCACGGTGACCGCCGGGCCTTCGAGGCCGAACGTGTAGGCAAGGCGGCCGGAGGCGACGCTCGCCGCGTTCCCCAGGCCGAGGAAGCCCTCGACGCTCTCGGGGATCTCCGGGAGGCGGGAGGCGTAGTCGGCGGACACCATGCCGGCGAAGACACCGGTCTGGCTGCCACGCAGCGAGGTGGGCGGCAGTCCGGCGCGCTCCAGGGCCTCCCAGGAAGCCTCAAGGAGGAGCCGCTGCTGCGGATCCATGGCCAGCGCCTCACGCGGGCTGATCCCGAACAACTCCGGATCGAACTCGGCCGCGTCGTAGAGGAATCCACCCTCGCGGGCATAAGTGGTGCCCGAGTGGTCCGGGTCCGGGTCATAGAGCGCGTCCAGGTCCCAGCCGCGGTCGGTCGGGAACGCCCCGATCGCGTCCACGCCCTCCTCGACCAGCCGCCACAGCTCCTCGGGCGAGGACACCCCACCCGGGAAACGGCACGCCATCCCGACGATCGCGATCGGCTCGTCCACGGCGACCGCGGCACGTGATGCCGCCCCCGACGAGGCGACGGCTGTCTCGTCCGCGCCCTGCCACACCTGGCCCAACACAAACGCACCCAGCGCCGTCGGCGTCGGATAGTCGAACACCACACCCGCCGGCAACCGCACGCCGGTGGCCGCGTTCAGCCGGTTGCGCAGCTCCACGGCCGTCAGCGAGTCGAAGCCCAGCTCCTTGAACGACCGTTCGGCCGCGACCGCCTGCGCGGAGCCATGGCCCAGGACGGACGCCACATGGCCGCGCACCAGGTCCACCACATGGCGTTCCCGCTCGCCAGCGGTCTCAAGACCGGCGAGCGCGGTGGCGAGCGCGCCGCCGCCAGCCACACCGGAGACGGCCTCCACGGACCGCCGGCAGGAGACCCGCACCAGCCCTCGCAGCAGCGAGGGCATGACGGCGCCGCGTTCCGCACGGCCCCGCAGCCCGGCGACGTCCAGCCGCGCCGCCACGACCAGCCCCTCGTCCACACCACACGCCACATCGAACGCGGCGAGCCCGTCGGCGGTGGAGAGCGGCTGAAGGCCACTGCTGGCCATCCGCCCCAGCTCGACGCTGGTCAGGTGCCCGGTCATACCGCTGGACTCATCCCACAGGCCCCAGGCGAGTGAGGTGGCGGGCAGACCGTTGGCCCGACGATGCGCCGCCAACGCATCCAAATAGGCATTGGCCGCCGCATAATTCGCCTGCCCCGGATTACCGAACACACCCGCAGCCGAAGAATAAAGAACAAACATCGCCAACCCAGCATCCCGCGTCAACTCATGCAAATTCCACGCCGCCTCCACCTTCGGCCGCATCACCCGCCGCAACTGCTCCAACGTCAACGAACCCACCAACCCGTCATCCACCACACCAGCCGCATGCACCACACCAGTCAACGGAAACTCAACCGGAATCGCAGAAAGCACCAACGCCAACTCACCACGATCAGCAACATCACACGCCACAACCTCCACCCGCGCACCCAACCCAACAAGCTCCCCCACAAGCTCAACAGCACCCGGCGCATCCAAACCAGCACGACTCGTCAGAACAAGAGACCTCACACCACGCTCAACCACCAAATGACGAGCCAACAACGAACCAAGCGTCCCCGTACCACCCGTAACCAACACCGTGCCATCCGGATCAAGACCAACCGGCACCGTCAACACAATCTTGCCAACATGCCTAGCCTGACTCATAAACCGAAACGCATCAGGCGCCCGCCGCACATCCCAAGACCGCACCGGCAACGGACGCAACACACCCCGCCCAAACAAAACCAACAACTCCCCAAGCATCTCCCCAATCCTATCCGGACCCGCATCCCGCATATCAAACGCCTCATACACAACACCCGAATGCTCCCGAGCAACCCGCTCCGGATCACGAATATCCGTCTTACCCATCTCCAAGAACCGCCCACCACGCGGCAACAAATCAAGAGACGCATCAACAAACTCCCCCGCCAACGAATCCAACACCACATCCACCCCAGCACCACCCGTAACAGCCAAGAACGCATCCCGGAAACCCACATCACGCGAAGAAGCGATCCGCTCCCCCGCCACCCCCAACTCCCGCACCACCGACTGCTTCGCCTCACTCGCCGTCGCAAACACCGTCGCACCCAAATACCGCGCCAACTGCACAGCCGCCATCCCCACACCACCAGCAGCCGCATGCACCAACACCGACTCCCCAGCCCCCAACCCAGCCAAATCCACCAACCCGTAATACGCCGTCAAAAACACCACCGGAACCGAAGCCGCCTCCTCAAACGACCACCCCTCCGGCATCCGCGCCACCAACCGACCATCCACCCTCGCCAACGGACCAAACCCACGCTGAATCAACCCAAACACCCGATCCCCCACCCCCACATGCCCAACACCCGAACCCACCTCAACCACCACACCAGCAGCCTCACCACCCAACACCGCCTCCCCCGGATACATCCCCAACCCCATCAACACATCACGAAAATTCAACCCACCAGCACGCACCGCAACCCGCACCTCACCCGCACCCAACACACCCCCCGCACCCGGCTCCGCCACCAACGCCAACGAATCCAACGTCCCCCCACCCACCGACTGCACCGACCACGCCACCTCACCCACCGGCGCCACCAACCCACCACCAACCGCCGACACCCGCACCAAACGACCCACCAACACCACACCACCCCGCACCACCACCTGCGACTCAACCCCAACGAGCGCGGCATCGACGGCCACCGACAGATGCCCCTCGGCACCGGGCTCCACGTCCACCAGCAGCAGGCGGCCGGGGAGTTCGGACTGAGCCGAGCGCACCAGGCCCCAGACCGAGCTGCGCGCCAGATCGGTGACATCCTCGCCGGCCGCCGCGGACACGGCGCCCCGCGTCACGATCACCAGACGGGAGTCCGTCAGCCGTTCGTCCGCCACGAACTCCTGTATCAACCGCAGGACCTCGCCGGCCGCCCCGACCGCGTCCCCGTCCACATCGCCCACCAGTGGCAGCAACACCGTCGAAGGCGCCGCGCCGCTACCCACCTCGCTCAGCAGCTCCGCCAGATCCGCGAAACGCACCGCCCCCACGCCGAGCGAGTCCTCGCCCAGCACCACCCAGTCCACGGCGGCGCTTCCGGCACCGTCGCCCCCGGTCGCGACCGGGGTCCACTCCAGGCGGAAGAGGGCATCCAGCTCCGACGCGCCACCAACGGCAGCCGTCAACTGATCGGCCGACACCGGCCGCAACGCCAACGACTCCACCCGAGCCACCAACCCACCAGCACCATCCGCCACCACCAACGAGAACGCATCCGAACCCGCCGGCACCAACCGCACCCGCACCGACACCGCACCCGACGCCACCAACGACACACCCGACCACACAAACGGCAACCGAAGCTCGCCGTCGTCCACCATGGACAGCCGGCCGGCGTGCAGCACGGCGTCCAACAGCGCCGGGTGGATGCCATACCTGGCCGCGGCGGAGTGCTCCCGCTCCGGCAGCTCGACCTCGGCGAAGACCTCCTCACCACGCCGCCAAGCCGCACGCAACCCCTGGAACACCGGCCCATACCCATAGCCGGCGGCCTCGGCCTCCGCATAGAACCGGGAGACGTCGACCGGCTCGGCATCCCGCGGCGGCCAAACCGTCAACTCCGTCGCGGTCGGGTCGAGTTGCTCGGATGCCAGGACGCCCTCCGCGTGCATGACCCAGAGCTGCTGGTCGGCCTGGGCGCTCTCCGGGCGGGAGTAGATCCGCACCTCACGCTGCCCGGCGTCATCCGGACCACCCACCACGACCTGCACCTGAACGCCACCACGCTCGGGCAGCACCAACGGCGCCTGGAGCGTCAACTCCCGCACCTGCCCACACTGGACCTCGTCACCCGCGCGCACAGCCAACTCGACAAACCCCGTGCCGGGGAAGAGCACCGTGCCACCAACCGCGTGATCGGTAAGCCACGGCTGACCGCGCAACGAAAGCCGACCGGTCAGCATGACGCCACCCTCGCCCGCGAGGCTGACGGCCGCGCCCAACAACGGGTGGCCCGCGGCGCTCTGGCCCAGACCGACCAGATCCCCGCTGGTGTCACCCTCCAGCCAGTAGCGACTCCGCTGGAAGGCATACGTCGGCAGCTCGACCTGGCGCAGGGACCGGCCGGCGAACGCGGCCCGCCAGTCCACATCCGCGCCCCGGGCCCAGACCCGGGAGAGCGCGGCGGTGAACGTCGCCACCTCGCCGTGCTCACGGCGGGTGGTGGCAACGAACGCGGCGGCGGTGTCGTCCTCCGCGAGGCACTCGGCACCCATCGCGGTGAGGGTGGCGTCCGGGCCCAGCTCCAGGAACGTCGTCACCCCAGCCGCCCGCAACGCACCGACCCCGTCGGCGAACCGCACCGTCGCCCGAACATGCGCCACCCAGTAGGCGGCACTCCCGATCTCCACCCCGGCCGGCTCACCCGTCACATTGGAGATCACGGGAAGCGCGGGCGCACGGTAGGTCAACGACTCGGCAACCCGCTCGAACTCCGCCAGCATCGGCTCCATCAACCGCGAGTGGAACGCATGCGACACGGTCAACTTCCGTGTCTTCACGCCCGCTTCGGCGAACGTCGCGCAAATCCGCTCGACGGCGGCCTCGTCGCCGGCGACCACCACCGACTGCGGACCGTTGACGGCGGCGATATCGAGATCGGTCAGCTCTCGGACCGTCTCCTCCGACGCCTGAACAGAAAGCATCGCCCCACCCGAAGGCAACCCCTGCATCAACGACCCACGCGCCGCCACCAACCGACAAGCATCCGCCAGATCAAAAACCCCAGCAACATAAGCGGCGCTGATCTCACCAATCGAATGCCCGGCGACAAAGTCCGGCCGCACCCCAAACGACTCCACCAACCGCCACAACGCCACCTCAACCGCGAACAACCCCGCCTGAGTGAACACCGTGCGATCCAAATCATCACTGGACTCGTCGGCCAACACCTCACCCAACGGACGCGGCAACAACCCCTCGAACCCCGCACACACCTCACCCAACGCCTCCGCGAACACCGGGAACGCGGCGGCGAGCTCCGCACCCATCCCAGCCCGCTGCGCACCCTGACCCGTGAACAACAACGCCAACCGGCCCTCGACGACCCGCTCAGACGTCAACGACCGCAGCCCAGCCACCAGTTCTTCGGTGTCCCGGCCCCACACCACCGCACGCGAGGTCAACTCCGCACGGCCAGTCGCCAGCGACCACCCCATATCGGCGGGGTCCAACTCGCCAGCTGCCTCGACCAGGCGCTCCGCTTGCTCGGCCAACGCCCCCTCGGTCCGGGCGGAGAGGGTCCAGGGGAGGACGGGGAGCCGGTCGCCCGGCAGGACGACCGCACCCGGCTCGGCATCCTCTGGCGCCTGCTCCACAATCACATGCGCGTTCGTCCCCGAAGCACCAAACGACGACACACCCGCACGCCGAGGACGCCCCGTCTCCGGCCAAGACCGCTCATCCCTCAACAACTCAACCGCACCCGCCGACCAATCCACATGCTCCGACGGCTCATCAATATGCAAACTCCGCGGCAACACCCCCTCCCGCAACGCCATCACCATCTTGATCACACCCGCAACACCCGCAGCCGCCTGCGCATGACCAATATTCGACTTCACCGACCCCAACCACAACGGCCGATCATCCGCCCGACCCTGCCCATACGTCGCCAACAACGCCTGCGCCTCAATCGGATCCCCAAGAGTCGTACCCGTCCCATGCGCCTCCACCACGTCCACATCACCCACCGACAACCCAGCACTCCGCAAAGCCTGCCGAATCACCCGCTGCTGCGACGGACCATTCGGCGCCGTCAACCCATTCGACGCACCATCCTGATTCACCGCCGAACCCGCCACCACCGCCAACACCCGATGCCCAAGACGCCACGCATCCGACAACCGCTCCACCACCAAAACACCAACACCCTCAGACCAACCCGTACCATCCGCCGCCGAAGCAAACGACTTACACCGACCATCAGCCGCCAAACCACGCTGCCGACTAAAATCAATAAACGTCACCGGCGTCGACATCACCGTCACACCACCAGCCAACGCCAAATCACACTCACCATTACGCAACGCCTGCACCGCCAAATGCAACGCCACAAGCGACGAAGAACAAGCCGTATCCACCGTCACCGCAGGACCCTCAAGACCAAACGTATAAGCCAAACGACCCGAAACCACACTCCCAGACGTCCCCGTCCCCACATACCCCTCAACATCCTCAGGAACCCGAGTCAAACGACTCGCATAATCGTGATACATCGACCCCGTAAACACACCCGTCCGAGAACCACGAACCCCATCCACCGAAATACCCGCACGCTCAAACGCCTCCCACGACGCCTCCAACAACAACCGCTGCTGCGGATCCATCGCCACCGCCTCACGCGGCGACACCCCAAACAACTCCGCATCAAAATCCGCCACATCATACAAAAACCCACCCTCACGCGCATAACTCTTCCCCCGCGCATCCGGATCCGGATCATAAAGCGACTCATCCCAACCACGATCCACCGGAAAACCACCCACCGCATCCCCACCCGCACGCACCAAACCCCACAAATCCTCCGGCGAACCCACCCCACCCGGATAACGACAAGCCATCCCCACAATCACCACCGGCTCATCCACCACACCAGAACCCGCCACAGCCCCCGACACCACCTCACCCACCACACCAGAACCCATCAACTCACCCAACACAAACCCCGCCAACGCCACCGGAGTCGGATAGTCAAACACCAACGTCGCCGGCAACCGCAACCCCACCAACTCACCCAACCGATTACGCAACTCCAACGCCAACAACGAATCAAACCCCAAATCCTTGAACGCCCGCTCCCCACCAATCACCTCACCCGACACATGCCCCAACACACCAGCCACCGCACCACGCACCACCTCCAACACCACACCCAACCGCTCACCCTCCACCACACCCGCCAACCGCCCAACCAACCCAGAACCACCAACCACACCACCCCGCACCACACGCCGACCACCCACCGACACCAACCCACGCATCACCGACGACAACCCACCACCACGAGCCACCCCCCGCAACACACCCCAATCAAACCGAACCCCCACCACCAAACCACCCAACCCCACACCCACATCAAACGCAGCCAACCCCTCATCCACCGACAACCCCACCACCACACCACCCGCAACCCCCACACCACGACCCAACACACCACCCGTCAACCCCGACTCCACACCCCACAAACCCCACGCCAACGAAACACCCGGCAACCCCAACCCACGCCGATACGCCACCAACCCATCCACAAAAGCATTCCCCGCCGCATAATTCCCCTGACCCGCATTACCAAGAATCCCGGCCGCGGAGGAATAGACGGCGAACAGCGTCAGATCGGCGTCACGGGTGAGGTCGTGCAGATGCAGCGCGGCATCCACCTTCGGGCGCATAACGGAATGGAGGCGCTCCTCGTCGAGCGACGTGATCAGTCCGTCGTCGAGTACGCCGGCCGCGTGCACCACCCCGCGCAACGGGAACTCCGCCGGCACCAACGACAACGCCCGCGCCAACTCCTCCCGATCAGCCACATCACACGCCACCACCTCAACCAACGCACCCACCGCCCGCAACTCCTCAACCAACCCCACCGCACCCTCAGCCGCCAACCCACGACGACTCGTCAACACCAAAGACCGCACCCCACAACGCACCACCAAATGCCGCGCCAACAACCCACCCAGCGTCCCCGTACCACCCGTAACCAACACCGTCCCACCCACATCAACCACACCAACCGAGGAATCCACCCCAGAAACCCCAGCCCGCACCAAACGCGGCACCACCAACCCACCACCACGCACCGCCACCTGCGGCTCATCCAACGCCAACACCGAACCCACAACCGACGCCACATCCCCCGCAGCCCCAGCCCCAACCTCCTCAGGATCAAGATCCACCAAAACCAAACGCCCAGGATGCTCCGACTGAGCCGACCGCACCAAACCCCACACCGGCGCAGCCACCAGGTCCACCACACCCCCACCACCAGCAGCCACCGCACCCCGCGTCACCACAACCAACCGACCATCCACAAACCGCTCATCCGCAAGCCATCGCTGCACGGTGTCGAGCACCCGAGCGGAGGCCGTGTGCACGAGGCTGGCCAGCTCGCCATCCACCGCGTCGTTGGTCCCGTTGCCACCCACGGGCAGCACCACCACCGGCGGCACCTCACCGTCGAGCAGCTCGCCGAGCTCCGTGACGCGGCGCACCCCGAGACCGAACCGGTCGTCGTTGTCGTCGAGCGACACCCAGGTGTCCGGCGCCGGAACCGTCTCGTCGGCGTCGGCGGAGACCAGGCCCGACGCGGTCCAGTCCAGGCGGAAGAGCACATTGCCGGCGTCGGCGCCGCCGGCCGCCGCAGCCGTCAACTGCTCGGCGGAGATGGGGCGCACGGACAGCGATGCCACGCTGGCCACCGGCTGGCCGGTGCTGTCGGCGAGGTGCAGAGACAGCGCGTCCGCGCCTCGCGGCAGCAGTCGGACCCGCACCGAGGCGGCACCCGCACCGAGCAGGGACACCCCGGACCAGGCGAACGGCAGGCGCACGTCCTCCCCGGTCCCGGCGGCGAGACCGTTCACGTGCAGGGCCGCGTCCAGGAGCGCCGGGTGGATGCCGAACGCGGCGGCCGAGGCGTGCTCCTCCTCCGGCAACGTCACCTCGGCGAAAACCTCCTCGCCCCGCCGCCAAGCCGCACGCAACCCCTGGAACACCGGCCCATACCCATAGCCAGCCGCAGCGACCTCAGCATAGAAACCAGAGACATCGACCGGCTCGGCGCCAGCAGGCGGCCACACCGTCAGATCCGGCCCCGCCGCCGCGTCCACCGCCCCGGCGACCAGCACACCCTCGGCATGGCACACCCACGCGTCACGCGCGTCAGCGTCCTCACCTCGGGAGTAGACGCGCACATCCCGACGTCCCGCACCGTCCGGCGCGGCAACGGCGACCTGCACCTGAACGGCGCCGCGGGTCGGAAGCACCAGAGGGGCTTGCAGCGTGAGGTCGGCGAGCTGCGGGCACTCGACCTCGTCGCCGGCACGGATCGCGAGCTCGACGAAGCCCGTCCCGGGGAAGAGCACCGTGCCGCTGACGGTGTGGTCGACCAGCCACGGGTGGCTGCGCAACGACAGCCGACCCGTCAACATCACACCGCCATCCGTGGCGAGCGTGACGGACGCGCCCAGCAGCGGGTGGCCGGCGGCGGTGAGACCGGCACCGCTCACATCGGCCCGGCCCATCTCCTCGACCAGCCAGTACCGCTGGCGTTGGAAGGCGTAGGTCGGCAGGTCGACCCGCTGGACGGCGCGGCCGGCATAGAATGCGGACCAGTCAACCGAGGTGCCGTTGACCCACAACTCGGCCGCCGATGCGATCAGTCGAGCCGCCTCATCCTCATTGCGGCGCAGAGTGCCGACGACCACGCCCGACGCGCCGGCCGCCTCCACAACCTCCTGCACCGACATGACGAGAACGGGGTGCGGGGAGACCTCGACGACGCGGCGGAAACCCTGCTCGACCGCGTGGTTCAGCGCGTCCGCGAAGCGCACCGGTTGGCGCAGGTTGCGGTACCAGTACGCGGCGTCCATCTCCGCTGTGTCCAACGGCTCGCCGGTCACGGCCGAGATCAACGGAACATTCCCCGCCCGTGGGCTGATCGGGGCGAGATCGGTCAGAATCCGCTCCTCGATCGCCGCCACATGAGCAGAGTGCGACGCATAGTCCACCGGAACCCGACGCGCCCTGATCCCCGCCGCCTCAGCCACACCCATCAACGCCTCAAGACCAGCCACCTCACCCGCCACCACCGTCGCCGAAGGCCCATTGAACGCAGCGACCGACACACCCTCAACAGAACCGAGGAGTTCGGCGACCCGCTCCGGACCAGCGGCCACCGACACCATCCCACCGGACCCGGCCAGCTCCCGGATAGCCGCCGACCGCAACGCCACCACCCGCGCACCATCCTCCAACGACAGCCCACCCGCCACCACAGCAGCCGCTATCTCACCCTGCGAATGCCCCACCACCACCGACGGCACCACCCCCACCGACTCCCACACAGCGGCCAGCGACACCATCACCGCCCACAACACCGGCTGGACAACGTCAACCCGCTCCAACCACCCCTCGTCCTCACCCTCCAACACGCCCACCAACGACCAGTCCACAAACGGCGCCAACGCCGCCTCACACTCACCCAACCGCGCCGCGAACACCGGCGACGAGACAAGCAGCCCACGCCCCATCCCCACCCACTGCCCACCCTGACCCGGGAAGACGAACACCGAGCCCGCGCCGGTGTCGGCACCCACCACACCACGGACCGCATCACCCGGCTCAGAACCCCACACCACCGCACGGTGATCCAACACCGCACGCGAGGAAAGCAACGCCCACCCCACATCCACCGCGTCAAACCCAACCGCCACATCCGACAAACGCGCCAACTGCCCCGTCAACGCCTCCGCACCACCAGCGGAAACCACCCACGGAAGCGTCGCCCCCTCCCACACCGGACCACGATCCGCCGCGACCACCACCGCACCAGGCACCTCATCCACCGGCGCCTGCTCCACAATCACATGCGCATTCGTCCCACTAATACCAAACGACGACACACCCGCCCGACGACCCCCACCCCCATCCACCCATTCCCGCGCCTCCGACAACAACGACACCGCACCCGCCGACCAATCCACATGCTCCGACGGCTCATCAATATGCAAACTCCGCGGCAACACCCCCGCCCGCAACGCCATCACCATCTTGATCACACCCGCAACACCCGAAGCCGCCTGCGTATGACCAATATTCGACTTCAACGACCCCAACCACAACGGCCGATCATCCGGCCGACCCTGCCCATACGTCGCCAACAACGCCTCAGCCTCAATCGGATCACCCAAAGGAGTACCAGTCCCATGCGCCTCCACCACATCCACATCACCCACCGAAAGACCCGCATTAGCCAACGCCGCCCGAATCACCCGCTGCTGCGACGGACCATTCGGCGCCGTCAACCCATTCGACGCACCATCCTGATTAATCGCCGAACCCCGCACCACCGCCAACACCCGATGACCCTTACGCCGCGCATCCGACAACCGCTCAACAACCAGAACACCAACCCCCTCCGCCCACCCCGTACCATCCGCCCCCGAAGCAAACGGCTTACACCGACCATCAGCCGCCAACCCACGCTGCCTACTGAACTCAACGAAGATGCCCGGCTTCGGCATGACCGTCACACCGCCGGCCAGCGCCATCTCGCACTCACCATTGCGCAGTGACTGAACAGCCAGATGCAGCGCCACCAGCGAAGAGGAGCACGCCGTGTCCACCGTCAGCGCCGGGCCCTCAAGCCCGAGCGTGTAGGCGACGCGGCCGGAGATCACGCTCGTAGTGGTGCCGGTGAGGGAGAAGCCCTCGGCCACGTCCGGCGTGTGCTGGAGGTCCACGAGATAGCTCGGATAGCCGGCGCCGACAAAGACACCGCTGGCCGTGCCCTTCAGCGAGGTGGGCGGCAGTCCGGCGCGCTCCAGGGCCTCCCACGAAGCCTCAAGGAGGAGCCGCTGCTGCGGATCCATGGCCAGCGCCTCACGCGGGCTGATCCCGAACAACTCCGGATCGAACTCGGCCGCGTCGTAGAGGAATCCACCCTCGCGGGCATAAGTGGTGCCCGAGTGGGACGGGTCCGGGTCATAGAGCGCGTCGAGGTCCCAACCACGGTCGGTCGGGAACGCCCCGACCGCGTCCACGCCCTCCTCGACCAACCGCCACAGCTCCTCGGGCGAGGACACCCCACCCGGGAAACGGCACGCCATCCCGACAATCGCGATCGGCTCATCCACGGCGACCGCGGCACGCGACACCGCACCCGACGAGGCGACGACCGTCTCCTCAGCGCCCTGCCACACCTGGCCCAACACAAACGCACCCAACGCGGCCGGCGTCGGATAGTCGAACACCACACCCGCCGGCAACCGCACACCCGTCGCCGAAATCAACCGGTTACGCAACTCCACACCGGTCAACGAGTCGAAGCCCAACTCCTTGAACGACCGCTCAACCGCCACCGCCCGCGCGGAACCATGGCCCAGGACAGACGCCACATGGCCGCGCACCAGGTCCACCACATGGCGTTCCCGTTCGCTGTCCGTGCCCAGCCCTGCCAGCGTGCTGGCGAGCGCACCGCCGGCCGCGCCCGAGGCGGCTCCCACCGCGCGCCGGCCGGAGACCCGCACCAGCCCTCGCAGCAGCGAGGGCACGACGGCACCGCGTTCCGCACGGCCCCGCAGCCCGGCGACATCCAGCCGCGCCGCCACGACCAGTCCCTCGTCCACACCACACGCCACGTCGAAGAGCTTCAGGCCCTCGGTGGCCGACAGGGCGACGACTCCGGAACGTCCCAGACGAGCGACATCGGCCTCGTCCAGCTCGCCGCCCATGCCACCCACGCCGCCCCACAGGCCCCAGGCGAGTGAGGTGGCGGGCAGACCGTTGGCCCGACGATGCGCCGCCAACGCATCCAAATAGGCATTGGCCGCCGCATAATTCGCCTGCCCCGGATTACCGAACACACCCGCAGCCGAAGAATAAAGAACAAACATCGCCAACCCAGCATCCCGCGTCAACTCATGCAAATTCCACGCCGCCTCCACCTTCGGCCGCATCACCCGCCGCAACTGCTCCAACGTCAACGAACCCACCAACCCGTCATCCACCACACCAGCCGCATGCACCACACCAGTCAACGGAAACTCAACCGGAATCGCAGAAAGCACCAACGCCAACTCACCACGATCAGCAACATCACACGCCACAACCTCCACCCGCGCACCCAACCCAACAAGCTCCCCCACAAGCTCAACAGCACCCGGCGCATCCAAACCAGCACGACTCGTCAGAACAAGAGACCTCACACCACGCTCAACCACCAAATGACGAGCCAACAACGAACCAAGCGTCCCCGTACCACCCGTAACCAACACCGTGCCATCCGGATCAAGACCAACCGGCACCGTCAACACAATCTTGCCAACATGCCTAGCCTGACTCATAAACCGAAACGCATCAGGCGCCCGCCGCACATCCCAAGACCGCACCGGCAACGGACGCAACACACCCCGCCCAAACAAAACCAACAACTCCCCAAGCATCTCCCCAATCCTATCCGGACCCGCATCCCGCATATCAAACGCCTCATACACAACACCCGAATGCTCCCGAGCAACCCGCTCCGGATCACGAATATCCGTCTTACCCATCTCCAAGAACCGCCCACCACGCGGCAACAAATCAAGAGACGCATCAACAAACTCCCCCGCCAACGAATCCAACACCACATCCACCCCAGCACCACCCGTAACAGCCAAGAACGCATCCCGGAAACCCACATCACGCGAAGAAGCGATCCGCTCCCCCGCCACCCCCAACTCCCGCACCACCGACTGCTTCGCCTCACTCGCCGTCGCAAACACCGTCGCACCCAAATACCGCGCCAACTGCACAGCCGCCATCCCCACACCACCAGCAGCCGCATGCACCAACACCGACTCCCCAGCCCCCAACCCAGCCAAATCCACCAACCCGTAATACGCCGTCAAAAACACCACCGGAACCGAAGCCGCCTCCTCAAACGACCACCCCTCCGGCATCCGCGCCACCAACCGACCATCCACCCTCGCCAACGGACCAAACCCACGCTGAATCAACCCAAACACCCGATCCCCCACCCCCACATGCCCAACACCCGAACCCACCTCAACCACCACACCAGCAGCCTCACCACCCAACACCGCCTCCCCCGGATACATCCCCAACCCCATCAACACATCACGGAAGTTCAACCCACCAGCACGCACCGCAACCCGCACCTCACCCGCACCCAACACACCCCCCGCACCCGGCTCCGCCACCAACGCCAACGAATCCAACGTCCCCCCACCCACCGACTGCACCGACCACGCCACCTCACCCACCGGCGCCACCAACCCACCACCAACCGCCGACACCCGCACCAAACGACCCACCAACACCACACCACCCCGCACCACCACCTGCGACTCAACCCCAACGAGGAGTGAGGAGACCGCCACCGCGATGGCCTCCTCCGAGACGGGAGCCGCCGGGTCCAGGTCGGCGAGGAACACACGGTCGGGCAACTCCGCCTGGACCGAGCGCACCAGACCCCACACCGGAGCATGGGTCAGGTCGGTGACATCCTCGCCCGGGCCGCCGGCGACCGCGCCGCGCGTGACAACGACCAGCCGGGCACCCGTCAACCTCTCATCCGCCAGGAACTCCTGGACCAGCTTCAGGACCTCGCTCGTGGTCTCCACCGCATCATCGCCGCCACCCGACAGCAGGGGCAGCACCACCGTCGCCGGCATGGCGTCCTCGTCGGCGGACGCCAACAGCTCCGCCACGCCGGCGAAGTCGCCCTGTGGCCCCAGAACGGCCCACTCCGGCCGCTGCGCCTCCAGCACGTCCCCGGGCTGAGCCTGAGCCGGGGTCCACTCCAGGCGGAAGAGGGCATCCAGCTCCGAGGCGCCACCAACGGCAGCCGTCAACTGATCGGCCGACACCGGCCGCAACGCCAACGACTCCACCCGAGCCACCAACCCACCAGCACCATCCGCCACCACCAACGAGAACGCATCCGAACCCGCCGGCACCAACCGCACCCGCACCGACACCGCACCCGACGCCACCAACGACACACCCGACCACACAAACGGCAACCGAAGCCCCTGGCTGCCATCGGTCAGCAGAGCGTGCAGGGCCGCGTCCAGCAGCGCCGGGTGGATGCCATACCTGGCCGCGGCGGAGTGCTCCCGCTCCGGCAGCTCGACCTCGGCGAAGACCTCCTCACCACGCCGCCAAGCCGCACGCAACCCCTGGAACACCGGCCCATACCCATAGCCGGCGGCCTCGGCCTCCGCATAGAAGGCGGTGAGGTTCAGCGCCTCGGCCTCCCGGGGCGGCCACGTCTCCAGGCCCGTGGCGGCGTTGGTCTCCGCGGCCTCGGCGACGAGGAGACCGTCGGCGTGGCAGGCCCACGCCTCTTCCGCCTGGGCGTTCTCCGGGCGGGAGTAGATCCGCACCTCACGCTGCCCGGCGTCATCCGGACCGCCCACCACGACCTGCACCTGAACGCCACCACGCTCGGGCAGCACCAACGGCGCCTGGAGCGTCAACTCCCGCACCTGCCCACACTGGACCTCGTCACCCGCGCGCACAGCCAACTCGACAAACCCCGTGCCGGGGAAGAGCACCGTGCCAACAACCGCGTGATCGGTAAGCCACGGCTGACCGCGCAACGAAAGCCGACCGGTCAGGACCAGGCCGCTCGCACCGGCCAGATTGACCGCCGCACCAAGCAACGGGTGCTCCGCCGCGCCAAGGCCGAGGCCCGTCGGATCGCCGCTGGTGTCACCCTCCAGCCAGTAGCGCCGCCGCTGGAAGGCGTAGGTCGGCAGGTCGACCTGGCGCAGGGACCGGCCGGCGAACGCCGCCCGCCAGTCCACGTCCGCGCCCCGCGCCCACACGCGGGAGAGCGCGGCGGTGAACGTCGCCACCTCGCCGTGCTCACGGCGGGTGGTGGCAACGAACGCGGTGGTGGTGTCGTTCTCGGGCAGGCACTCGGCGCCCATCGCGGTGAGGGTGGCGTCCGGGCCCAGCTCCAGGAACGTCGTCACCCCGGCCGCCCGCAACGCACCGACCCCATCGGCGAACCGCACCGTCGCCCGGACATGCGCCACCCAGTACTCGGCGGTCGCGATCTCGACGCCGGCCTCCTGGCCGGTGACATTCGAGATCACGGGAAGCGCGGGCGCACGGTAGGTCAGCGACTCGGCAACCCGCCCGAACTCCGCCAGCATCGGCTCCATCAACCGCGAGTGGAACGCATGCGAGACGGTCAACTTCCGTGTCTTCACGCCCTCTTCGGCGAACGTCGCGCGAAGCCGCTCGATGGCGGCCTCGTCACCGGCGACGACGACGGATCGCGGGCCGTTGACGGCGGCGATATCGAGATCGGTCAGCTCTCGGACCGTCTCCTCCGACGCCTGCACGGAGAGCATCGCCCCACCGGCCGGCAACGCCTGCATCAACGACCCACGCGCCGCCACCAACCGACAAGCATCCGCAAGGTCGAAAACCCCAGCCACATAAGCGGCGCTGATCTCACCAATCGAATGCCCGGCGACAAAGTCCGGCCGCACCCCAAACGACTCCACCAACCGCCACAACGCCACCTCAACCGCGAACAACCCCGCCTGAGTGAACACCGTCCGATCCAGATCGCCGCTGGTTTCGTCCTTGAGCACTTCACCCAACGGACGCGGCAACAACCCATCGAACCCCGCACACACCTCACCCAACGCCTCCGCGAACACCGGGAACGCGGCGGCGAGCTCCGCGCCCATCCCGGCCCGCTGCGCACCCTGACCCGTGAACAACAACGCCAACCGACCATCCACCACGGACTCCGGCGCCAACGAACCGAGACCGGAACGCAACTCCTCAGCGTCCCGACCCCACACCACCGCACGCGCCGGCAGCTCAGCACGGCCAGTCGCCAGCGACCAGCCGACGTCCGCCGCATCCAGCTCGTCGGTCGCGTCCGCGAGCCGGCCGGCCTGAGCCGTCAGGGCTTCCGCGTTGCGGGCGGAGAGGGTCCAGGGGAGGACGGGGAGCCGGTCGCCCGGCAGGACGACCGCACCCGGCTCGGCATCCTCTGGCGCCTGCTCCACAATCACATGCGCGTTCGTCCCCGAAGCACCAAACGACGACACACCCGCACGACGAGGACGCCCCGTCTCCGGCCAAGACCGCTCATCCCTCAACAACTCAACCGCACCCGCCGACCAATCCACATGCTCCGACGGCTCATCAATATGCAAACTCCGCGGCAACACCCCCTCCCGCAACGCCATCACCATCTTGATCACACCCGCAACACCCGCAGCCGCCTGCGCATGACCAATATTCGACTTCACCGACCCCAACCACAACGGCCGATCATCCGCCCGACCCTGCCCATACGTCGCCAACAACGCCTGCGCCTCAATCGGATCCCCAAGAGTCGTACCCGTCCCATGCGCCTCCACCACGTCCACATCACCCACCGACAACCCAGCACTCCGCAAAGCCTGCCGAATCACCCGCTGCTGCGACGGACCATTCGGCGCCGTCAACCCATTCGACGCACCATCCTGATTCACCGCCGAACCCGCCACCACCGCCAACACCCGATGCCCAAGACGCCACGCATCCGACAACCGCTCCACCACCAAAACACCAACACCCTCAGACCAACCCGTACCATCCGCCGCCGAAGCAAACGACTTACACCGACCATCAGCCGCCAAACCACGCTGCCGACTAAAATCAATAAACGTCACCGGCGTCGACATCACCGTCACACCACCAGCCAACGCCAAATCACACTCACCATTACGCAACGCCTGCACCGCCAAATGCAACGCCACAAGCGACGAAGAACAAGCCGTATCCACCGTCACCGCAGGACCCTCAAGACCAAACGTATAAGCCAAACGACCCGAAACCACACTCCCAGACGTCCCCGTCCCCACATACCCCTCAACATCCTCAGGAACCCGAGTCAAACGACTCGCATAATCGTGATACATCGACCCCGTAAACACACCCGTCCGAGAACCACGAACCCCATCCACCGAAATACCCGCACGCTCAAACGCCTCCCACGACGCCTCCAACAACAACCGCTGCTGCGGATCCATCGCCACCGCCTCACGCGGCGACACCCCAAACAACTCCGCATCAAAATCCGCCACATCATACAAAAACCCACCCTCACGCGCATAACTCTTCCCCCGCGCATCCGGATCCGGATCATAAAGCGACTCATCCCAACCACGATCCACCGGAAAACCACCCACCGCATCCCCACCCGCACGCACCAAACCCCACAAATCCTCCGGCGAACCCACCCCACCCGGATAACGACAAGCCATCCCCACAATCACCACCGGCTCATCCACCACACCAGAACCCGCCACAGCCCCCGACACCACCTCACCCACCACACCAGAACCCATCAACTCACCCAACACAAACCCCGCCAACGCCACCGGAGTCGGATAGTCAAACACCAACGTCGCCGGCAACCGCAACCCCACCAACTCACCCAACCGATTACGCAACTCCAACGCCAACAACGAATCAAACCCCAAATCCTTGAACGCCCGCTCCCCACCAATCACCTCACCCGACACATGCCCCAACACACCAGCCACCGCACCACGCACCACCTCCAACACCACACCCAACCGCTCACCCTCCACCACACCCGCCAACCGCCCAACCAACCCAGAACCACCAACCACACCACCCCGCACCACACGCCGACCACCCACCGACACCAACCCACGCATCACCGACGACAACCCACCACCACGAGCCACCCCCCGCAACACACCCCAATCAAACCGAACCCCCACCACCAAACCACCCAACCCCACACCCACATCAAACGCAGCCAACCCCTCATCCACCGACAACCCCACCACCACACCACCCGCAACCCCCACACCACGACCCAACACACCACCCGTCAACCCCGACTCCACACCCCACAAACCCCACGCCAACGAAACACCCGGCAACCCCAACCCACGCCGATACGCCACCAACCCATCAACAAAAGCATTCCCCGCCGCATAATTCCCCTGACCCGCATTACCAAGAATCCCGGCGAACGACGAGTACACAGCAAAGAGCTGGAGATCCATGTCCAGCGTCAGCTCATGCAGGTTGATCGCCGCATCGATCTTGGGCCGAAGAACGCGCTCAATTCGTTCGGCATCGAGATTCCGCACCAGTCCGTCGTCGAGTACGCCGGCCGCGTGCACCACCCCACGCAACGGGAACTCCGCCGGCACCAACGACAACGCCCGCGCCAACTCCTCCCGATCAGCCACATCACACGCCACCACCTCAACCATGGCCCCCACCGCCCGCAACTCCTCAACCAACCCCACCGCACCCTCAGCCGCCAACCCACGACGACTCGTCAACACCAAAGACCGCACCCCACAACGCACCACCAAATGCCGCGCCAGCAACCCACCCAACGTCCCCGTACCACCCGTAACCAACACCGTCCCACCCACATCAACCACACCAACCGAGGAGTCCACCCCAGACACCCCAGACACCCCAGCCCGCACCAAACGCGGCACCACCAACCCACCACCACGCACCGCCACCTGCGGCTCATCCAACGCCAACACCGAACCCACAACCGACGCCACATCCCCCGCAGCCCCAGCCCCAACCTCCTCAGGATCAAGATCCACCAAAACCAAACGCCCAGGATGCTCCGACTGAGCCGACCGCACCAAACCCCACACCGGCGCAGACACCAGATCCACCACACCACCACCAGCAGCCACCGCACCCCGCGTCACCACAACCAACCGACCATCCACAAACCGCTCATCCGCAAGCCAGGCGCACATCCGCTCCCACACCCGCAGCACCGAGGCGCGGGCGGCCGAGGCCGTATCGGTGCCATCGGTCCCGGCCGCGCACAGCAGGACCACGGAGGGTGCGGAACCATCGTCCGTCACGTCAAGGTCGGTCATGGTGGGCCCGGACAGGCCGAAGGTGTCCTCGCCCCAGACAACCCATTCGGCGGCGGGAACGGTCGCCGGCGTCGGCACCGCCGGCCAGTCCAGCCGGAAGAGTGTGTCGAGCCCCGCCTGCCCGGCCCCGGCGAGCTGGTCCTCGGCGACGTGGCGCAGCGTCACCGCGTCGACGGCGGCGACCGGTTCGCCGGTCGAATCAGCGATGCGGACGGAGACGGAGTCCTCCCCGAGAACCGCGAGCCGGACCCGCACCGAGGCCGCGCCGGCAGCGAGCAGGGAGACGCCGGACCAGGTGAACGGCAGACGCAGACCGTCGCCCGCGTCGAGCAGCATGGGGTGCAGGGCCGCGTCCAGGAGCGCCGGGTGGATGCCGAACGCGGCGGCCGGGGCGTGCTCCTCCTCCGGCAACGTCACCTCGGCGAAAACCTCCTCGCCCCGCCGCCAAGCCGCACGCAACCCCTGGAACACCGGCCCATACCCATAGCCAGCCGCAGCGACCTCAGCATAGAAACCAGAGACATCGACCGGCTCGGCGCCAGCAGGCGGCCACACCGTCAGATCCGGCCCCGCCGCCGCGTCCACCGCCGCGGCGACCAGCACACCCTCGGCATGGCAGGTCCACGGGAGTTCGGCGTCCGCGTCCTCCGGCTGGGAGTAGACGCGCACCTCCCGCTGGCCGGAGCCGTCGGCCGCGCCGACCACCACCTGTACCAGCACGGCTTCGCGTTCCGGCAGGGTGAGCGGCGCCTGTAGCGTCAGCTCCCGCACCTGGCCGCAGCCGACCTCGTCGCCGGCGCGGATCGCCAGCTCGACGAAACCGGTCCCGGGGAAGAGCACCGTGCCGCTGACGGTGTGGTCGACCAGCCACGGGTGGCTGCGCAACGACAGCCGACCCGTCAGCATCACGCCGCCGTCGCCGGCCAGCCGCACCGCCGCGCCCAGCAGTGGGTGCTCGGCCGCCGCCAGTCCGGCGCCACTCATGTCCGCTCGGCCGGCCTCCTCGACCAGCCAGTACCGCTGGCGTTGGAAGGCGTAGGTCGGCAGGTCGACCCGCTGGACGGCGCGGCCGGCGTAGAACGCGGACCAGTCGACGGAGGTGCCGTTGACCCACAACTCGGCCGCCGAGGCGATCAGTCGAGCCGCCTCGTCCTCGTTGCGGCGCAGGGTGCCGACGACCACACCGGCGACATCCGCGGTCTCCAGGATCTCCTGCACCGGCACCGTGAGAACCGGATGCGGAGAGACCTCCACGATGCGGCGGAAGTCCTGCCCCACGGCGTGGTCCATGGCATCGGCGAAGCGGACCGGCTGACGCAGGTTGCGATACCAGTACGCGGCATCCATCTCCGCCGTGTCCAACGGCTCCCCGGTCACGGCCGAGATCAACGGAACATCCGACGAACGCGGGCTGATCGGAGCCAGATCCGTCAGAATCTGCTCCTCGATCGCCGCCACATGCTCCGAATGCGACGCATAGTCCACCGGAACCCGACGCGCCCGCACCCCCGCCGCCTCAGCCACACCCATCAACGCCTCAAGACCAGCCACCTCACCCGCCACCACCGTCGCCGAAGGCCCATTGAACGCAGCGACCGACACCCCCTCAACAGACCCCAACAGCTCCACGACCCGCTCCGAACCAGCGGCCAGCGACACCATCCCACCACTACCGGCCAGCTCACGGATCGCCGCCGACCGCAACGCCACCACCCGCGCACCGTCCTCCAACGACAACCCACCCGCCACCACCGCAGCAGCGATCTCACCCTGCGAATGACCCACCACAGCCGACGGCACCACTCCGACGGACTCCCACACAGCGGCCAGGGACACCATCACCGCCCACAACACCGGCTGGACAACATCAACCCGCTCCAACCACCCCTCGTCCTCGCCCTCCAACACCCCCACCAACGACCAGTCCACCCACGGCGCCAACGCCGCCTCACACTCACCCAACCGCGCCGCGAACACCGGCGACGAGACGAGCAACCCACGCCCCATCCCGATCCACTGCCCACCCTGACCCGGGAAGACGAACACCGACCCCGAACCAGCATCAGCACCTACCACACCACGGACCACATCACCCGGCTCAGAACCCCACACCACCGCACGGTGATCCAACACCGCACGGGAAGAAAGCAACGCCCACCCCACATCCACCGCGTCAAACCCAACCGCCACATCCGACAAACGCGCCAACTGCCCCGTCAACGCCTCGACACCACCAGCGGAAACCACCCACGGCAGCGTCGCCCCCTCCCACACCGGACCACGATCCGCCGCGACCACCACCGCACCAGGCACCTCATCCACCGGCGCCTGCTCCACAATCACATGCGCATTCGTCCCACTAATACCAAACGACGACACACCCGCCCGACGAACACCCCCATCCACCCATTCCCGCGCCTCCGACAACAACGACACCGCACCCGCCGACCAATCCACATGCTCCGACGGCTCATCAATATGCAAACTCCGCGGCAACACCCCCGCCCGCAACGCCATCACCATCTTGATCACACCCGCAACACCCGAAGCCGCCTGCGTATGACCAATATTCGACTTCAACGACCCCAACCACAACGGCCGATCATCCGGCCGACCCTGCCCATACGTCGCCAACAACGCCTCAGCCTCAATCGGATCCCCCAAAGGAGTCCCAGTCCCATGCGCCTCCACCACATCCACATCACCCACCGACAACCCAGCATTAGCCAACGCCGCCCGAATCACCCGCTGCTGCGACGGACCATTCGGCGCCGTCAACCCATTCGACGCACCATCCTGATTAATCGCCGAACCCCGCACCACCGCCAACACCCGATGACCCTTACGCCGCGCATCCGACAACCGCTCAACAACCAAAACACCAACCCCCTCCGCCCACCCCGTACCATCCGCCCCCGAAGCAAACGGCTTACACCGACCATCAGCCGCCAACCCACGCTGCCGACTGAACTCAACAAACATGCCGGGCGTGGGCATCACGGTGACGCCGCCGGCCAGCGCCATCTCGCACTCACCATTGCGCAGCGCCTGAGCGGCCAGGTGCAGCGCGACGAGGGACGACGAGCAGGCGGTGTCCACCGTCACCGCCGGGCCCTCAAGGCCCAGGGTGTAGGCGACGCGGCCGGAGACGACGCTGGCCGTGCCGCCGGTCAGGGCGTAGCCCTCGACGTTCTGGGATGCCTCATGCAGCCGGGAGCCGTATTCCTGGGCGATCGCTCCGGCGAAGACGCCGGTCTGGCTGCCACGCAGCGAGGTGGGCGACAGTCCGGCGCGCTCCAGGGCCTCCCACGATGCCTCAAGGAGGAGCCGCTGCTGCGGATCCATGGCCAGCGCCTCACGCGGGCTGATCCCGAACAACTCCGGATCGAACTCGGCCGCGTCATAGAGGAATCCACCCTCGCGGGCATACGACGTACCCGAGTGGGACGGGTCCGGGTCATAGAGGCCGTCGAGGTCCCAGCCACGGTCGGTCGGGAACGCCCCGACCGCGTCCACGCCCTCCTCGACCAACCGCCACAGCTCCTCGGGCGAGGACACCCCGCCCGGGAAACGGCACGCCATCCCGACAATCGCGATCGGCTCATCCACGGCGACCACGGCACGCGACACCGCCCCCGACGAGGCGACGACCGTCTCCTCCGCGCCCTGCCACACCTGGCCCAACACAAACGCACCCAACGCGGCCGGCGTCGGATAGTCGAACACCACACCCGCCGGCAACCGCACACCCGTCGCCGAGATCAACCGGTTACGCAACTCCACACCGGTCAACGAGTCGAAGCCCAACTCCTTGAACGACCGCTCAACCGCCACCGCCCGCGCGGAACCATGGCCCAGGACGGACGCCACATGGCCGCGCACCACGTCGACGACATAGCGCTCGCGTTCCTCGGTGCTCGGCAGCGCGGCGAGGGCCGAGCCGAGGAGTCCGTCCACGCCCGTGCCAGCGCCGGCTTCGGCCGTCCGTCGGCCGGCGATCCGCACCAGGCCGCGTAGCACCGAGGGCACGGCCGTGCCGCGTTCCGCACGGCCCCGCAGCCCGGCGAAGTCGAGGCGGGCCGCCATGACGAGACTCTCGTCCGCGCCGCAGGCGGCGTCGAACAGCCGCAGTCCTTCGGCGGGTTCGATGGCGACCAGACCGGAGCGTCCCAGGCGGGCGACGTCGGCCTCGTCCAGCTCGGCGCCCATGCCGCCGGGACCGCCCCAGAGGCCCCAGGCCACGGAGACGGCGGCGAGCCCAAGGTCGCGGCGGTGGGCGGCGAGCGCGTCGAGGAAGGTGTTGGCCGCCGCGTAGTTGGCCTGTCCGGCGTTGCCGAGGAGTCCGGCGCAGGAGGAGTACGTCAGGAAGAGCCGGAGGTCGGCGTCGCGGGTGAGTTCGTGCAGGTTCCACGCGGCCCTGGCCTTCGGTCGCATGACCCGCTGGACCTGCTCGGGCGTCAGCGAGCTGACGGTGCTGTCGTCCACCACGCCTGCCGCGTGGACGACGCCGGTCAGGGGGTGCTCGGCGGGGATGGCGGCGAGCACGGCGGCCAGCTGGTCGCGGTCGGCCGCGTCGCAGCCGACGATCTCCACGCGTGCGCCCAACTCGACGAGTTCGGCGGCGAGTTCAGTGGCGCCAGGGGCGGTCAGCCCGGCGCGGCTGGTCAGCAGCAGCGAGGTGACGCCGCGCTCGGCGACCAGGTGGCGGGCCAGCAGCGCGCCCAGCGTGCCCGTGCCGCCGGTGATCAGCACCGTGCCGTTCGGGTCAAGGCCGGCCGGCACCGTGAGCACGATCTTGCCGATGTGCTTGGCCTGGCTCATAAAGCGGAATGCTTCGGGCGCCCGCCGCACATCCCAGGACCGCACCGGCAACGGACGTAGCACGCCCGCCTCGAAGAGCCGCACGATCTCGACGAGGAGCTCCTGGGTGCGTTCCGGCCCGGCCTCGGCCACGTCGAAGGCCCGGTAGGTGACGCCGGGGTGTTCCCGCGCCACCTGTTCGGGGTCGCGGATATCCGTCTTGCCCATCTCCAGGAACCGCCCGCCACGCGGCAGGAGTTCCAGCGACGCGTCGACGAACTCCCGCGCCAGCGAGTCGAGTACCACATCCACACCGGCACCATCGGTACCGGCCAGGAACACATCGCGGAAGTCCAGATCACGCGAGGACGCGATCCGCTCCCCCGCCACCCCCAACTCCCGCACCACCGACTGCTTCGCCCCACTCGCCGTCGCGAACACCCGCGCACCCAAATGCTGCGCGACCTGCACAGCCGCCATCCCCACACCACCGGCGGCGGCATGGATCAACACCGACTCCCCAGCCCGCAACCCAGCCAGATCCACCAGACCGTAGAAGGCCGTCAGGAACACCACGGGGACCGAGGCGGCCTGCTCGAACGTCCAGCCCTCCGGCATTCGGGCGACCAGCCGCGCATCGACCACGGCCGATGTACCGAAGCCCTGCGGGATCAGCCCGAACACCGAGTCCCCGACGGCCACATGCTCGACATCGGCGCCGACCTCGACCACCACACCGGCGGCCTCGCTGCCGAGCATCACCTCACCCGGATACATCCCCAACCCCATCAACACATCACGGAAGTTCAACCCCGCCGCACGCACCGCCACCCGCACCTCACCCACACCCAAACCACCCAACACCCCAGGAGCCGGCACCAACGCCAACGACTCCAACGTCCCACCACCCAACACATCCAACCGCCACGCCACCTCACCCACCGGCGGCACCAACCCCCCACCAACCGCCGACACCCGCACCAACCGAGGCACCAACAACACCCCACCCCGCACCACCACCTGCGACTCACCACCAGCAACCACCCGCCCCAACACCGAAACAACACCATCCACACCCGGCTCCACGTCCAACAGGACGATCCGGCCCGGGTGTTCTGTCTGCGCCGACCGCAACAGACCCCAGACGGGGGCGGTGGGCAGGTCCGTCAGGTCACCGTCGCCGCCGGTGGTGACCGCGCCGCGCGTGGCCACGACCAGCCGCGTCTCGGCGTAGCGTTCGTCGGCCAACCATGCGGTCAGGGTGGACAGCACTGCGAGGACGGTGTCCGCCGCGGCCTCGGCGACGTCGTCATCCGACCCGTCCAACGTGAGGACGGGAAGCAGCACATACGAGGGAACGTTCCCGTCGCTGGCGAGTTGGTCGAGGTCCGTGCCGGTCCGAAGGAGGTCCAGGCCAAGGCTGTCGGTGCCCAGCACCGCCCAGTCCTCCGGCGACAGCGGCTCGTTGGCCGCGTCCGCGGCGATGGGCGTCCAGTCCAGCCGGAACAGGGAGTCCCGCTCGACCTGCTGCGAGAGCGAGAGTTGGCCGGCCGAGACCGGGCGCAGTGCGAGGGACTCGATCGCCGCCACCGGCTGGCCGGCGGCGTCGGCGACGGTGATCGTGTAGCTGTCGGCGCCGCCGGGGGTGAAGCGTGCGCGCAACTCGGTGGCGCCCGAGGCGGCGAGTGAGACGCCGGACCAGGCGAACGGAAGCCGCAGTCCGCGTCCCGCGTCAAGCAGCAGGCCGTGCAGGGCGGCGTCCAGCAGGGCGGGGTGCAGGCCGAACCGGGGCGCGTCGCCCTGAACCGTCTCCGGGAGGGCGACCTCGACAAAGACCTCGTCGCCGCGCCGCCAGGCGGCCCGCAGGCCCTGGAACACCGGGCCGTACTGATAGCCGTCCGCATGGGCGGTGGGGTAGAAGGCCGAGACATCGACCGCTTCGGCACCCTGCGGCGGCCAGGCCACCAGGTCGCTGCCCGCGATTGAGGGTGCCTGCTGGCCGAGGACGCCGTCGGCGTGGCAGGTCCACGCGTCCTCGGTTTCGGCGTTCTCCGGGCGGGAGTAGATCCGCACCGCCCGGTGCCCCACCTCGTCGGCGACGCCGACGACGACCTGTACCTGGACGCCGCCTCGCTCGGGCAGCGCGAGCGGTGCCTGGAGCGTCAGCTCCCGCACCTGCCCGCACTCCACCTCGTCGCCGGCGCGGACGGCGAGCTCGACAAAGCCGGTGCCGGGGAAGAGGACGGTGCCCGCGATGGCGTGGTCGGCCAGCCACGGGTGGGTGCTGAGGGCGAGCCGCCCCGTCAGCATCACCCCGCCCTCGGCCGCCAGATTGACCGTGGCGCCCAACAGCGGATGCCCGGCAGCGCTTTGACCGAGCCCGGCCGGATCGCCACCGGTCTCACCCGCCAACCAGTAGCGACGCCGCTGGAAGGCGTAGGTCGGCAAATCGACCTGGCGCAGGGACCGGCCGGCGAACGCGGCCCGCCAGTTCACATCCGTGCCCCGGGCCCAGACCCGGGAGAGCGCGGCGGTGAACGTCGCCACCTCGTCCCGTTCACGGCGAGTGGTGGCAACGAACGCGGCGGCGGTGTCGTCCTCCGCGAGGCACTCGGCACCCATCGCGGTCAACGTGGCGTCCGGGCCCAGCTCCAGGAACGTCGTCACCCCAGCCGCCCGCAGCGCACCGACCCCGTCGGCAAACCGCACCGTCGCCCGGACATGCGCCACCCAGTAGGCGGCGGTCGCGATCTCGACGCCGGCCTCCTGGCCGGTGACATTGGAGATCACGGGAAGCGCGGGCGCACGGTAGGTCAGCGACTCGGCAACCTCCTCGAAGGCCGCCAGCATCGGCTCCATCAACCGCGAGTGGAACGCATGCGAGACGGTCAACTTCCGTGTCTTCACGCCCTCTTCGGTGAACGTCGCGCGCAACGCCTCGATGGCGGCCTCATCGCCGGCGACCACCACCGACTGCGGACCGTTGACGGCGGCGATATCGAGATCGGTCAGCCCGCGAACCGTCTCCTCCGACGCCTGCACGGAAAGCATCGCCCCGCCCGAAGGCAACGCCTGCATCAACGACCCACGCGCCGCCACCAACCGACAAGCATCCGCAAGGTCGAAAACCCCAGCCACATAAGCGGCACTGATCTCGCCGATGGAGTGACCGGCGACAAAGTCCGGCCGCACCCCGAAGGACTCCACCAACCGCCACAACGCCACCTCAACCGCGAACAACCCCGCCTGAGTGAACACCGTCCGATCCAGATCGCCGCTGGTTTCGTCCTTGAGCACTTCACCCAACGGACGCGGCAACAACCCATCGAATCCGGCACACACCTCGTTCAACGCCTGGGCGAACACCGGGAACGTGGCGGCGAGTTCCGCGCCCATCCCAGCCCGCTGCGCACCCTGCCCCGTGAACAACAACGCGAACCGACCATCCACCACGGACTCCGGCGCCAACGACCCCAGCCCAGCGATCAGTTCACCAGCATCCCGACCCCACACCACCCCACGCGCCGACAACCCCGCCCGCCCGTTGACCAGCGACCACCCCACATCCGCCGGCTCCAACTCCCCCACCACCGCAGCCAACCGCTCCGCCTGCGCCACCAACGCCTCACCCGAATGGGCGGAGAGCACCCAGGGCACCACCGGAAGCGCGTCACCCGGGACCACCAGCGGGCCCGGTTCGGCGTCCTCGGGGACCTGTTCGACGATGACATGCGCATTGGTGCCGCTGATACCGAACGACGACACGCCGGCCCGGCGCGGACGGCCCTCGTCCGCCGTCCACTCCCGCTCGTCGGCGAGCAGCTCAACGGCGCCGGCGGACCAGTCCACGTGTTCCGAGGGGGCGTCGATATGGAGGCTGCGGGGCAGGACGCCCTCCCGCATCGCCATGACCATCTTGATCACGCCCGCGACACCGGCGGCGGCCTGCGTGTGGCCGATGTTCGACTTCAGCGAGCCCAGCCACAGCGGCCGGTCCTCGGCGCGGCCCTGGCCGTAGGTGGCGAGCAGCGCCTGGGCCTCGATCGGGTCGCCGAGGCGGGTTCCCGTGCCATGTGCCTCGACCGCGTCAACGTCGCCGGTCGCGAGGCCCGCGTTGGCCAACGCGGCGCGGATGACGCGCTGTTGGGAGGGCCCGTTGGGCGCGGTTAGTCCGTTCGACGCGCCGTCCTGGTTGATCGCCGAGCCCTTCACCACGGCCAGCACCCGGTGGCCGTTGCGCCGCGCGTCCGACAGCCGTTCCAGTACCAGGACGCCGACGCCCTCGCTCCAGCCGGTGCCGTCGGCCGCCGAGGCGAACGGCTTGCAGCGGCCGTCGGCGGCCAGGCCGCGCTGTCGGCTGAACTCGACGAACATGCCGGGCGTGGGCATCACGGTGACGCCGCCGGCGAGCGCCATCTCGCACTCGCCGTTGCGCAGCGCCTGAGCCGCCAGATGCAGCGCGACCAGCGACGACGAGCACGCCGTGTCGACCGTCACCGCCGGGCCCTCAAGGCCGAAGGAGTAGGAGACGCGGCCGGAGACAACGCTCGCGGCGCCGCCGGTCAGGGCGTAGCCCTCGACGCGTTCGGACGCCTCGTGGAGTCGGGTGCCGTAGTCCATGGACATGGCGCCGGCGAAGACGCCGGTGCGGCTACCGCGCAGCGAGGTGGGCGGCAGCCCGGCCCGTTCAAGGGCCTCCCAGGAGGTTTCCAGGAGCAGCCGCTGCTGGGGGTCCATGGCGAGCGCTTCGCGCGGGCTGATGCCGAAGAACTCGGCGTCGAAGTCAGGGGCGTCGTGGAGGAAGCCGCCTTCGCGGGCATAGGACGTTCCCGAACGTGACGCGTCGGCGGCGTGGAGGCTGTCGAGATCCCAGCCGCGGTCGGTCGGGAAGGGGGTGAGGGCGTCGCGGCCTTCGGTCACCGCGCGCCACAGGTCCTCGGGGGAGGTGATGCCGCCGGGGAGGCGGCACGCCATGCCGACGATGGCGATCGGTTCGTCGGACACGGCCGGTCCGGTGACCTGGATGGCGGTGTCCTCGTGCAGGTCGAGGAGGGCGGCGCGGAGGTGGGAGGCGAGGGTTTGGGGGGTGGGGTAGTCGAAGAGCAGGCCGGAGGGGAGGGGGAGTTCGGTGGCTGCGGCGAGGCGGTTGCGGAGTTCGACGGAGGTGAGGGAGTCGAAGCCGATGTCCTTGAAGAGCCGGCCGGTGTCGATGGTGTCGCCGGGGGCGTGGCCGAGGACGATGGCGATCTCTGCCGTCACTCGGTCGAGGACGGCGCGGCTCTGCTCGGCGGCTGTCAGTCCGGCGAGTCGTTGGCCCCAGGCGGTGACGGGCTCCGGTTGGGCGTCGAGAGGCTCGTCGTCGTTGGCCGGTGTGGTGGCTTCGGGGAGTTCGGGGGGTGTCTGGGCGATGGCGGTGGCGTTCTCGGGCCGCACCCAGTAGCGCTTGCGTTGGAAGGCGTAGGTCGGCAGGTCAATGCGGCGGACGGCGCGGCCGGCGTAGAGCGTGGTCCAGTCGACGGGGGTGCCGTTGACCCACAACTCGGCTGCTGAGGCAACCAGTTGGGATGTCTCGTCCTCGTTGCGGCGCAGGGTGCCGACGACGACGGCGGTGGTTTCCGAGGTGTCCAGCAGGTCCCGTACGGCCATCACCAGGACGGGGTGCGGGGAGACCTCGACGACGCGGCGGAACCCCTGCTCGACCGCGTGGTTCAGCGCGTCCGCGAAGCGCACCGGCTGACGCAGGTTGCGATACCAGTACGCGGCATCCATCTCCGCCGTGTCCAACGGCTCCCCGGTCACGGCCGAGATCAACGGAACATCCGACGAAGCCGGGCTGATCGGAGCCAGATCCGTCAGAATCCGCTCCTCGATCGCCGCCACATGCCCCGAATGCGACGCATAGTCCACCGGAACCCGACGCGCCCTGATCCCCGCCGCCTCAGCCACAACCATCAACGCCTCAAGACCAGCCACCTCACCCGCCACCACCGTCGCCGAAGGCCCATTGAACGCCGCGACCGACACCCCCTCAACAGAACCGAGGAGTTCGGCGACCCGCTCCGGACCAGCCGCCACCGACACCATCCCACCACTACCGGCCAGCTCACGGATCGCCGCCGACCGCAACGCCACCACCCGCGCACCATCCCCAAGAGACAACCCACCCGCCACCACAGCAGCCGCGATCTCACCCTGCGAATGCCCCACCACCACCGACGGCGACACCCCCACCGACTCCCACACAGCCGCCAGCGACACCATCACCGCCCACAACACCGGCTGCACCACATCAACCCGCTCCAACCACCCCTCATCCTCACCCTCCAACACCCCCACCAACGACCAGTCCACCCACGGCGCCAACGCCGCCTCACACTCCCCCAACCGCGCCGCGAACACCGGCGACGACACCAACAACCCACGCCCCATCCCGATCCACTGCCCACCCTGACCCGGGAAGACGAACACCGAGCCCGCGCCGGTGTCGGCGCCCACCACACCACGGACCACCTGTGCGGCGGCGTCGCCGGTGCCCACGGCGCGCATCCCGGCGACGAGTTCGTCGGCCGAGTCGCCCCACACCACCGCGCGGTGTTCCAGCGCCGAACGTGAGGAGAGCAGCGACCAGCCGACGTCCACCGGGTCGTGGTCGGCGACCACCGAGGCCAGTTGCCTGGCCTGCCGTTCGAGGGCCTGGGAGCCGCGCGCGGAGACCAGCCAGGGGAGGACGGGACGGGAGCCGGGAAGGGCGGGTTCGCCGGAGACGACCTGGGTGCGGGTGTCGGCGGCCTCGCTCGGCGCCTCGGCGAGCACGATGTGGCAGTTGGTGCCGCCCATGCCGAAGGCGGAGACGCCGGCGACGAGCGGCCGGTCGGTCCGTGGCCACTCGCCGTGTTCGGCTCGCACCCGGAGGCGCAGTTCGTCGAGGGGGATCTCCGGGTTGGGGCTCAGGTAGTTGAGGCTGGCGGGCAGTTCGCGGTGGTGCAGGGAGAGCGCGACCTTGAGCAGCCCGGCGATGCCGGCGGCGCCTTCGAGGTGGCCGATGTTGGTCTTGACGGAGCCGACGGCGAGGGGGTGGTCGGCGTCGCGGTCGGTACCCAGGGCTGCGCCGAGGGCGGCGGCCTCGACGGGGTCGCCGCGTCGGGTGCCGGTGCCGTGCAGTTCGACGTACTGGACGTCGCGGGGGTCGACGCCGGCCTGGGCGTAGGCGTCGCGGAGGACCTGCTCCTGGCCGTCGGTGGTGGGGACGGTGAGGCCCTCGCCGCCGCCGTCGTTGTTCATGGCGCTGCCGAGGACGACGGCGTAGACGGTGTCGCCGTCGGCGATGGCCGCTTCGAGGGGCTTGAGCACGACGAGCCCCGCGCCTTCGCCGCGCACATAGCCGTTGGCGCGGGAGTCGAAGGTGTAGCAGCGGCCGTCCGGGGAGAGGGCGCCGAACTTGGCGGTGCCGACGGTGCTTTCGGGGATCAGGTTGAGGTTGACGCCGCCGGCGATGGCGATGTCGCAGGCGCCGCTGCGGAGGTTCTCGCAAGCCAGGTGGATGGCGACGAGGGACGACGACTGGCCGGTGTCGACGGTCATGCTGGGGCCGCGCAGCCGCAGGGCGTAGGAGACGCGGTTGGCGATGATGCTGCGGTGGAGGCCGGTGACGGTGTGGGCGTTGATGTCCTGGGCGCCGTGCCGGTAGAGGAGTGTGGCGTAGTCGTCCCAGATGGCGCCGAAGAAGACGCCGGTCTTGGTGGTGCCGAGGGAGGCGGGGACGATGCCGGCGTGCTCCATGCCCTCCCAGCTCAGTTCGAGCATGAGGCGCTGCTGGGGGTCCATGGCGGCGGCTTCGCGGGGCGAGATGCCGAAGAAGGCGGCGTCGAAGCGGTCGACATGGTCGAGGAAGCCGCCCCAGCGGGTGTTCATCTTGCCGCGGCTGGAGAAGTCCTCGTCGAAGTAGGTGTCGGCGTCCCACCGGTCCGCTGGTATGGAGGTGATGGCGCTGGTGCCGGTTTTCAGCAGCTCCCAGAAGGCGTCCGGGTTCGGGGCGGCTGGCAGTCGGGACGCGAGGCCGACAATGGCTATTTGCCCGTCATACCTCTCGTTCTTCCGTCCGGGAATCGTGGTCGTGGCGGGGATGCCCGAATCTGCCACCAGAAGCTCCATAAGATCTCGGAATGCCCGGACGTGGCCTGAGGAAGGTGGTGCCCTCTGGGGAGCCCGGGAAAGGGGCCGCCGTGGCACCGGCCGGTGGGCCGTCTCCTCACGACACGAACAAGATGTGATCACCGTAGGAGAGCGAGTGGGGAAAGGAGTACCCCTAACCCGGCCGGCGGCGAATGTCGAGGGGTCGTGCGGACCGGACCTTCGAAATGGGTGGCGGGGCGGCGGAAAGCCGTGGTGGGGGCGGTGCGGCGGGTGGTGACGGTTGTCCTGGGCGGGGCGGGTAGGGGCTGTGCGGGCGCTTTAGGGGTTCCCCTGACCGGTGGTCCGCTGTGGGGTGGTCGGACGGGAAGAGGCTGGCCGCGGTGTGTCGCCGCCGGTCCCGTTCCCCTGCCGTCGTGTCTTTCCTGGGGGTCTTCTTGCCTGACGAAGCGACGACCAAGGAAATGGCCCTGGAGCACTGTCGCCGGGTCAATGCCGGGAAGTTGGAGGAACTGCTGAAGCTGTATGCACCGGCGGTGCGTTTCGAGGACCCCGTGGGGTCGGGTGAGCGTATCGGGCATGGCGCGTTGCGTTCTCATGTGAAGAACGCGATCGCGTGTCGGGTGAACGAGGTTCCGTTGGAGCCGGTGGGTTCGCCCAGTGGCAGGTATGCGGCGATCGAGGTGACGTCGACGATGAACTACCTACCGAATGGGCCTTTTGTTGCCAGGACGGGTGTTTTCGCGCCGCCGACTGATCCGGAGACGGCGCGTATGCGCATTTCGTGCGTCATGGTGATTCGCGTCGGAAACGACGGGTTGATCGACGATATGCGTTCCTACTGGGGGCCTTCGGATGTGGTCCTGTTGGAGGGTCCCGAGCAGTGACGATCTGTTGTTCGGGGACGACCCGTGGTTCGGAGGGGTGCCGCCATGGCTGACGACGCGACGCGCAAGGCTCTCGCGCTGGAGTACTGCCGTCTGCTGAACGCGGGCGATCTGGAGGGTGTGCTGGCGCTGTTCGACCCGCGGGTGACGTTCGAGGATCCGGTGGGCACGCCGCCGAGGGCCGGCAAGGAGGCGGTGCGGGAGTATCTGGCCGGGGTGATCGACGCGGGCATCACCGAGGTGCCGAGCGAGCCACGAACCTCGATGGAGGGCCAGATGGTGGTGCTGCCGGTCGCCGGGGAGATGGACGCGCCGCCCGAGGTGAACGCGCCGCCGGGGGCGCGGATGCGGTTTCGGATGGTGAGTCTGATCCGGGTGGGCTCGGCGGGTCTGGTCACCGAGGTGCGGGTGCTGGTGGGCCGGACGGACTGCCAGATCGTCGACTCGGCGGGCGTTCCCGTGGGTTGAGCGGCCCAGCGGTTGAACGGTTGAGCGTGGAGGACGGCCGGTCGCGGCCCGTCGGGGAGGAGTCCTCGTCGGGCCACGGCCGGCCGTTGTGCGTGGTGGGGACGGGGTCGGGTCAGTCCTGGTCGGCCGGGGCGTTCACCCGGGCCCACTCCTCGTCGGTGAGGGTGGGGGCGTCGGGGGCGGGGGTGGTGCCACCGCGCAGGGCGCCGAGGACGGCGGGCGACTGGAGGCTGGTGGCGGGGGCGGCCAGGGCGCTGACGCCGGCGACGGCGGCGGCGACGGGCGCCGTGTTGAGCCCGGCGGTGCAGACCAGTTCGGTGAACCGCTCCTGGCTGTTGAGCTCCTCCTCCAGACGGGGATCGTCCGCCTGGATACGGCAGTTGGGGTAGAAGACGTCCTGGGCGGTGGCCAGGTTCCAGGGGTCGTCGACGGCCCGGGAGATGCCGCGCTGGGCGGCGGCGGCCAGCTCGGGTGTGCCGAGGTTGCGTCGCAGGGCGCGGTCGAGGGCGGCTGCGCTGCGGGCCGCCGCCGACATGCCGTGGCCGTAGACGGGGTTGAAGCCGGCGACGGCGTCGCCGAGGGCGATGAGGTTCTCCGGCCGGACGGTGTCGCGTTCGTAGTAGCGCCGCCGGTTGGCGGTGCTGCGGGAGCCCTGGACGGGGGTGAGCGGGGTGGCGAGGCCGATGAGTTCGCTGATGAGGGGGTGGGCGAGATCCTTGGCGAAGGCGGTGAACCCGTCGACGTCGGTGGGGGGTTCGCTGCCCCGGGTGCCGGAGAGGGTGACGATCCACTGGCCGTCCTCGACGGGGAGGATCAGCCCGAACCTGCCGGGCTCCCTGGTGCGGTAGTCGCTGTGGACGCTGACCATGGGGAAGCTGTCGGCGGTGCGGCCGGGGGCGCGGTAGACGCGGGTGGCGTAGGTGATGCCGGAGTCGACGACGTCTTCCTGTGGCGCGGGCACGTCGAGGGCGTCGAGCCATTTCCCGAGCCGGGAGCCTCGGCCCGTGGTGTCGACGACGAGGTCGGCGGTGAGGTCGGTGGTGGTGTCCTGGTCGAGGTCGCGGACGGTGACGGCGGTGACGCGGGTGGCGTCGCCGAGCAGGGCGACGGCCTCGGTCCTGGAGCGGACGGTGATCTGCCGGTCGGCGAGGGTGAGGTCGCGGACGGTCCAGTCCAGGAGGGGGCGGCTGGCGGCGAAGAGGAACTGGGTCTCGGGGAACCGCTGTTGCCAGCCGTAGGCGGTGAGGGAGACCATGTCGCGGTAGACGCCGATGCGCCGGGCGCCGGCGGCCTGGAGTCGTTCGGTGGTGCCGGGCAGCAGGGACTCGATGAGTCGCGCGCCGCCGGACCACAGGAGGTGGGCGTGGCGGGCCTGGGGCAACCCCTTGCGGTGGTGGGGCCCTTCGGGGAGTTCGTCACGTTCGATGACGGTGACCTGGTCGAGATGCCGCCGCAGCACGCGTGCGGTCAGCATCCCGGCCAGTCCCCCTCCGAGCACCAGGCCGTGGGTGGTCCGGGTCACCGACAAGGTCATCACTCCGTTTCTGGCGCGGAAACCGCTGGGTACGAGGCGGACGTCGCGTCTTCGCGCGCGGGTTCGCTCGGCGGCTGGCCCGGGGCCGGTGCCGTCGTGGATCGCGTTCCGTGCCGCCTCTGGACGCCATGCTGGCCGGTGGCCGGGGGGTTCGGTAACCCTTGATTTACCCCTACCCCCCTATGCCCCGCCACCCCTGTCTTGGGGTTGGGCGCGGGATGGCCGGGCGGGGGGCCGATCAGTGGGTTCGTCCCCCGTTGTCCGGGTGACGGCGTCCGGCCGGATACCCCTACGCGTCGTCGGTGGCCCGCTCGGGCCCGCGCTCGGCGCGGTGGCGTCGCCACTCAAGGACGGTACTGTCCAGCCTGGGCATCGCGAAGAGGGCGAACTCCCGCATGGTGGCGAGACGTCGGCTGGCGGCTGTGCCGTCTTCGAGGTGGCCGATGTCCTCGGCGGCGCTCCTGGCGAACTCGCGGAGCCGGTCGCCACGGATGGCGAAGACGTCGGGCCAGGGTCGTCGAGGACCCGGTACCGCTCGCGTCGGGAGCCCGGGACGTTCTCCCGGGTGACGAGGCCGAGCCCGGAGAGGTGCTGGACGGATGTGGACACCGTGCCGGAGCTGACGCCGAGGCGTCGACACCGTTCGGCGGCGGTGAGCGCGCCCTCCTCCGAGACGACGGGCGCGGCGAGACCCCGTGCCGGCGTGCGGGAGAGACCGGTCCGCGCGAACCGGCCGCCGAGCCGTTCGACGACGTGTGCCTCCGCGGTGCTCGGCCCTCCGGCGGACTTCGGCGTCGCGTCACGTCCTGCTGTCAAGGCGACACCTCCTGACCCGAGACCCTGGGGCATTTCTCACAAATCATTCAATTATCGCAAAATCCCGAACACTACCCTAGTGTGGCGAACATGACAACGCAGATCTCAATGTCCTCTCTCGTCAAGACATTTGGCGCGACACGGGCGCTTGACGGCCTCGATCTCAAGGTCGAGGCGGGTGAGGTGCACGGATTCCTGGGGCCCAACGGCGCCGGCAAGACCACCGCCATCAGGGTCCTGCTGGGTCTGCTCAGGTCCGACTCGGGCACGGTCCAACTGCTGGGCGGCGACCCCTGGCGGGACGCCGTGGAGTTGCACCGGCGTCTGGCCTATGTCCCCGGCGACGTGACGCTGTGGCCCTCCCTCTCCGGCGGCGAGGTCATCGACCTCCTCGGCCGGCTCAGGGGCAAGGTGAACACCAGGCGCCGCGACGAGTTGATAGAACGGTTCGAACTCGACCCACGGAAGAAGGGCCGGGCCTACTCCAAGGGCAACCGGCAGAAGGTGTCGCTGGTCGCGGCGTTCGCCTCGGACGTGGACCTGCTGATCCTGGACGAGCCGACGTCAGGGCTCGATCCCCTGATGGAGTCGGTCTTCCAGGACTGCGTGGCCGAGGAGCGGGATCGCGGGCGGACCGTGCTGCTCTCCAGCCACATCCTGTCCGAGGTGGAGAAGCTCTGCGACCGGGTGAGCATCATCCGCGGCGGACGCACCGTCGAGTCGGGGACCCTCGCCGACCTGCGGCATCTCACCCGCACCTCGATCCAGGCCGAACTGGACACGCCCGCTGGGGACCTGTCCGACCTCTCGGGCCTGCACGACGTGCGGGTCGAGGGCAACCAGGTGGAGTTCGACGTGGACGCCGACCAGCTCAACGCGGCGATGAGCCACCTCACCTCGCTCGGGCTGCGCGGCCTGGTCAGCCGTCCCCCCACCCTGGAGGACCTGTTCATGCGCCACTACACCACGGCCGGGGACCGGGACGAGGCGGACGCGGAGGGAGTCCGTTGAAGGACTACGCCGGCACGGGTGAGCTGCTGAGGCTCGCCCTGCGACTCGACCGGGTCAGGGCGAGCGTGTGGATCGTCGGCATGGTGATCTTCACCGTCGCATCCGCGTCCGCCAACAACGACCTGTACGACACCGCCTCCGAACGCGCCACGTTCGCGGAGAGCGTGGAGAGCAACCCCGCGCTGCTGGCGCTCGGCGGCCGGGCGTTCGACCTGTCCACCACGGGCGGCATCAACGCCTACCAACTCATCGCGTTCATGGGCACGTTGATCGGCCTGATGAGCATCCTGCTGGTGGTGCGGCACACCCGCCTCGAAGAGGAGAGCGGCCGGGCCGAGTTGGCCGGCTCCGCGGTGCTTGGCCGCAAGGCGTGGCTCGCCAGCGGGCTGCTGCTGACCATCGGCGTGAACGTCGTCATCGCGGTGCTGACCGCGCTGGGCCTGATCGGCACGGGCCTGTCGGCGGGCGGTTCGATCGCCTACGCGCTGGGCGTCGCCGGCATCGGGGTCTTCTTCGCCTTCGTCGGCGGACTGGCCGCGCAGCTCACCGACGCGTCGCGCAGCGCCATCGGGATCGCCTCCGCCGTGCTCGGCGCCTCGTATCTGCTGCGGGCCGCCGGCGACGCGGCCAGCGGCACCGACGGCGGGCCGATGGCGAACCTGACCTGGCTCTCCCCCATCGGCTGGGCCGAGATGGCCCGCCCCTGGGCAGACGAACGCTGGTGGGTGCTGCTGGTGTTCGTCGCCGGCGTCGCGGCGCTGGTCGTCGGGATCGGCGCCCTGGTGGGCCGCCGCGATATCGGCTCGGGCGTGCTCAAGCCCAAGCTGGGGCCGGTCAGCGCCTCCGCCGGGCTGCGCAGCCCCCTCGCCCTGGCCTGGCGGCTGCAACGCGGCTCACTGCTCGGCTGGGGCCTGGGCTTCGTGGTGGTCGGCGCCGCCTTCGGCGCACTGGCCGAGGGCACCGTGAGCATCGCCGAGGACAACCCCGACATCGACCAGCTGCTGCGTGACCTCGGCGGCAGCGGCGACATCGTGGATGTCTTCCTGGCGACCATCATCTCGCTGACCGCCGTGATCGTGGGCGCCTACGCGGTGCAGTCCGCGCTCCGGCTGGCCGCCGAGGAATCCGGCCACCGCGCTGATCCGGTGCTCACCACCCCCGTGCGGCGACTCGCCTGGGCCGGCAGCCATCTGACGGTGGCGGCCGTCGGTACCGTGCTGATGCTCGGCCTGGCCGGCGCGGCGGCCGGCCTCGCCCACGGGCTGAACAGCGGCGACCTGGGCGAGGTGGGCAGCGTGACGGGCGCGGCGCTGGCGCAGGTCCCCGCCGTGTGGACGCTGATCGGGGTGTGCGCGCTGCTCTTCGGCCTCCTGCCCCGCTACACGGCGGTGAGCTGGGCCGTTCTGCTGGTGGCCCTGGTCATCGGCCAGTTCGGCGATCTGCTGAAGCTCGACCAGATGGTGCTCAACCTCTCGCCGTTCTCCCATGTCCCCGACCTCCCCGGGGGCGCCTTCGACGCGACACCGCTGCTGCTGCTCCTGGCGGTGGCCGCCGCGCTCACCGGCGCGGGCCTCGCCGGACTGCGGCGACGCGACATGGCGTGACCAGCCGACCAGCCGACCAGCCGACCAGCTCACCGGCGACCGCGACGGGCCGTGTCCCCACTCCCGGGGCAGGGCCCGTCGCACCGTGCCGCCACGGCGGGAGACGCAGCTCTCCCCTTGACTCTCACACCGATGCCAGGGTGCATGATCCCCCTATGACCAATACCCCGTTCGCCCCCCGCACGCTGCTCGCCGAGAGCCGCCTCGGCGTCCTGGCCACCATCAAGTCCGACGGCCGTCCCCAACTCTCCCCCGTCCAGCCCTACTACGACCGGCAGGCCGAGGTCATCCTGATCTCGACGCGGGAAGGGCTCGCCAAGACGGTGAACCTGCGCCGCGACGCCCGCGCCAGCCTGGAGGTGACCGGCGCCGACGGCCTGTCGTGGGCCACGGCTGAGGGCGTCGCCACCCTCACCGAGCCGGGCACCGACCCGCACGGGCCCGAGGTCGAGGCCCTGGTCGACTACTACCGCCGCGCCGCCGGCGAGCACCCGGACTGGGCGGAGTACCGCTCGGTCATGGTCGCCGACCGCAGGGTGCTGATCACCCTCGCCGTCGACCACGTCTACGGCGCCGACCTCCACTGACACCACCCGGCCCACCGTTCCGGAACCGAACGAAAATGCCCGTTCCCTGAGATCCCGACGAGGCACACTGGGACCCACGTTCAGCCGCGTGGTGGGATGCCCGTGCACCATGCCCGACCGAGAGGGACCGCAGATGCCGGAGCAGCCCGCGACGCGACCGCGCGAGGCGAAGAAGCCTCCGACCATCTACGAGGTCGCGCGGCTGGCCGGCGTCTCCCACCAGACGGTGTCCCGTTTCCTCCGCAAGGACCCGACGATGCGCCCCGACACCGTGCGCAAAGTCGCCCAGGCCGTCCAGGAGTTGAACTACCGGCCCAACCTGGCGGCCCGGTCCATGCGGACCCGCCGCACCAACCGGATCGCGGTGATCCTGCCCGACTCGACGTCCTTCGTCCCCACCCGCATGCTCAGCGGCGCCGCCGCGGCGGCGCACGAGGCCGGCTATCTGCTGGACGTGGTCGGCCTCGGCGGCGACGCCGCCGCGCGGGCCGCGCGGATCGGCACCCTGCTCCAGCCGGAGAACGTCGACGGCATTCTCTCCTTCACGCCGCTCGCCGAGAACATGGAGGGCCTGGCCCCCTCGGCGCTGCGCGTCCCCATCGTGGTGGACGGGGAGTACGACGACCACATGCGCTCCCGTGGCCTGCTCGCCGACGCCACCCCGGCCGCCGATATCGTCGCCTATCTGGCCGGCCTCGGCCACCGCCGGTTCGTCCATGTCGCCGGCCCCAGGAACTGGGCGTCGGCGTGGAACCGCCGCAGGATGTACGAACGGGCGGTCGCCGAACAGGGCCTGATCTCGCACGCGGTGGTCGACGGCGACTGGAGCGTCCGCTCCGGCTGGGACGCGGCCCGCGACATCGTCGCCGGCTCAGGCGTCACGGCCGTGTTCGCCGCCAACGACCAGGTCGCGTTCGGGGTGATCCGGGGCCTCCAGAGCCTGGACATCGACGTCCCCGGGGAGGTCAGCGTCTTCGGCTGGGACGACGACGAGCTGGGGCGGTACTTCGACCCGCCCCTCTCCACCGTCGCCGTCGACCGCGAACGTCAGGGCCGCGCCGCGTTCGAGCGGCTCCTCTCCCTCCTCCAGGGCGACCGCCCGGCCGCCCCGTTGGACACCACCGTCCTCAACCGGCTCGTCCCCCGGGGCTCCACCGGACCGGCGCCCTCGCCCTGACCTGGCGCCGCCGATCAGTCCTTCCCGTGCGCCGCGAGCCGCTCCACCAGCTCGATCCCCCGCGCCAGCGACTCCCGTTCGCTCGCGGTCAGTTCGGCCTCGATCGCGCGCGCGAGCCAGTCCGCCCTGCGCTCCCGCTCCTCCTCCAGCAGCGCCTGCCCGGCGGCGGAGAGCTCGACCAGGCTCTTGCGGCCGTCGGTCGGATGAGCACGGCGGGTGATCAGCCCCTGCTCCATCAGCAGCCCGACGGCGCGGGCCATGGACTGCGGGCGCACCCGCTGATCGGCCGCCAGCTCGCTGGTCGTCATCGCACCGCTGCGGTCCAGCGCGCCCAGAACGGCCACCTGGCCGAGCGGCATCTGGTCCTCACGCTTCACGCGTCGCGTGAGCTTTCCCATCGCGGTGCGCAGTTCGGCCGCGACGGCGGCGGATTCCGGAAGAGGCATACCAAATGTTAACGGAGCACAACTAAACAGCACGCCTGAACAGCGAAACTGAACAGCAGAACTGCACAGCAATGCTGTAGAGTCTCTCGTGTCGGGTCCCGCGCCACCGTCGCCGCAGCCGAACCCGGCACGCACGCGACAACGGGAAGGCCACCATGACCGCCATCACCTCCGTCACCGGCCGCCGCGTCCTCGACAGCAGGGGCAACCCCACCGTCGAGGTGGACGTGGAGCTGGCCGACGGGTCCGTCGGCCGGGCCGCCGTCCCCTCCGGCGCCTCGACCGGCGCCCGCGAGGCCGTCGAGCTCCGCGACGGCGACCCAGCCCGCTGGCACGGCAAGGGCGTCGACCACGCGGTGCACCACGTCAACACCGAACTCGCCGCCGCCGTCAGGGGCCGCGAGGCGGAGGACCAGCCCGGCCTCGACGCCGCCCTCGTCGCCACGGACGGCACCCCCACCAAGTCCAGGCTCGGCGCCAACGCGATCCTCGGGGTCTCCCTGGCCACCGCCAAGGCAGCTGCCGCCGCGCACCGCCTGCCGCTCTACCGCTACCTCGGCGGCTCCGACGCCCGACTGCTGCCCGTCCCGATGATGAACATCGTCAACGGGGGCGCGCACGCCGACAATCCCCTGGACTTCCAGGAGTTCATGATCGCCCCGACCAGCGCGGAGACCTTCGCCGAGGCCGTGCGGATGGGCTCCGAGATCTTCCACACCCTGCGCCGCGACCTCCTCGCCGCCGGGCACTCCACGGGGGTGGGCGACGAGGGCGGTTTCGCCCCCGCCCTGCGCACCGCCGAGGAGGCCCTCGACTTCGTGGTGACCGCCATCGAACGCACGGGCTACCGCCCCGGCACGGACATCGGCCTGGTCATGGACCCGGCCTCGTCCGAGTTCTTCCACGACGGCGTCTACGACTACACCGGGGAGGGAGTGCGCCGCACCCCCGCCGAACACGCCGACTACCTGGTCGAGTTGATCGACGCCTACCCCATCGTGTCGATCGAGGACCCGATGGCCGAGGACGACCTCGCCGGCTGGCGGGACCTGACGGCACGGGCCGGCGGACGCTGCCAGCTCACCGGCGACGACGTGTTCTGCACCAACGAGACCCTCCTGCGCGAGGGCATCGCCGCCGGCGTCGCCAACTCCGTCCTGGTGAAGGTCAACCAGATCGGCACCCTGACGGAAGCCCTCACCACCGTGAACACCGCCCACCGGGCCGGCTACACCGTCGTCATGTCGCACCGCTCGGGCGAGACGGAGGACACGACCATCGCGGACCTGGCGGTGGCCACGGGCTGCGGCCAGCTCAAGACCGGCTCGCTCTCCCGCTCGGACCGCACCGCCAAGTACAACCAACTCATCCGCATCGAGGAGCAGTTGGGCACCAGCGCCCAGTACGCCGGCGCGTCGGCACTACACCGCTGAACCCGGGTGCGGGATCATCGAACATGCCCTCCGACGCCTGGCACCTGACCGACGACCTCGACACCTTCGTCGCCCACACCGAGGATTTCCTCCGCTCGCGCCCGGCCCTGCACAACACCCCGCTCACCGTGATCAGGAGATGGCGGACCCGCCCAGGCACCTATGTTCCCGGGAACGTCCTCTTCGGCCGGCTGGAGTCGGCGGGCGAGATCCAGGCGATCTGCTACCGCCCGCCGTCCCAGCGGCTGACCCTCACCCCCCTCTCCCCCGGCCGGGCCAACGCCCTCGCCGCCCAGTTGGCCGCCCTCGGCCACCACCTCGCCGGCGTCACCGCCGACGAGGAGACCGCCGCCGCGTTCGCCGACGCCTGGCAACGCCACACCGGAGCGACGCCGACGCTCCCCTTCCGCATGCACCTCTACCGCCTCGGCACCCTCACCCCACCCGACCCGCGTCCGGAGGGCCACGCCCGGATCGCGGACGAGCGGGACCACGACCACCTGATCCGCTGGTGCCGTGACCTCGCCGCCGACCTCGGGGAGACCGTCACCGTCGACGCCCACTCCTGGCCAAGCACCCGCTTCGCCGAGAAGCGCTACACCTTCTGGCAGACCCCGGACGGCACCCCCGTCTCCATGGCCGGCGTCAACCCGATGGTCGCCGGGATGGTCCGGGTGGACCCCGTCTACACCCCCGCACACCTCCGTGGCCACGGCTACGCGGCAGCCGTGACCGCCGAGGTGAGCCGAGCGGCGAACGCCGCCGGCGCCACGGAGATCGTCCTCTTCACCGCCGCCGACAACCCCACCAGCAACGCCCTCTACCAACGCCTCGGCTACCAACGAGTCACCGACTGAACCCCCTACGACTTCACCCCTCAACCACGACGGGTGAACGGGCGCCCGTAGATCGGCACCTGACGCGTCGTCGACGGCTCGGCCGCCGTGCCGCTGAGGGGCGCCGTCGAGGAAGGGCCGACGTCGGGGAGGGCATTCCCGACTTATGCTGGCAGGGACTTGGCCCACCACACGGACGGGGTTCCGTCATGTTGGACGATGGCTTGCCCGGGGAGCGGCTGCGCGAGGCGCGGCGTGCGCGGGGACTGACTCAGGAAGGGCTCGCCGAACGTGCCGGGTTGAGCCTGGGCGTGGTGAAGAAGATCGAGCGCGGTGGCTCGGCCAGGATCGAGACCTACCACGCGTTGGCCCGCGCCCTGGGGGTGCGCACCAGTCGCCTCTTCGAGTCCGATCCCCCGCACCAGGAACGTCGAGGCGACGACGACAACCTGATGTTGCTGCCGCTGCGTCAGGCCATCGCCCCGCCGGTCACCGGGCAAGGGCCGCTGGACGTCGCCGACGGCGTGGACCCCGTGCCCGATCTGGCGCATATCCGCGCCGCCGCCGACCGGTTGGCCGAGGCGTACTACGCGGACTCCTACGGGACGGTCGCCGAATCGCTCCCGCGCTGCTGCGCTCCGCCCACCACGCCGTCCGGCACTTCGACGGCGGCCCCGAGCACGCCGAGGCCCTGCGGCTGCGTTCCCGGGTCTCACAGATGGCCGGCCGCTACCTGGTCCAGGTGCGGGCCTACGACTTGGCGCATATCGCCCTGCGTGACTCCGTCCAGGACGCCGCCACCGCGCACGACCAGGGCGGAGTGGCCGCGGCGGTCTACCAACAGGGCTGGCTTCTCATCCGACAGGGCCGGCTCGACGAAGCCGAACGCGTCTCGATCGCGACGGCCGACCAGTCCGAGCCCCGCATCTCGCGGGCGAGCCGCCCCGCGTTGGGCGCCTGGGGGAAACTGCTGGTGCACGCCAGCAGCGCCGCCGCTCGCAACAACCGGCCCCAGGAGGCCCGCGAGATGCTGCGCCTGGCCCGCACCGCCGGTGTCGCCCTCGGCGACGCGACCGCCGTGGACACCGCCACATGGGGCCGGTTCGACTGGCGAACGGTCGCCTACCAGGCGATCGAGAACCAGATGACGGCCGACCAGCCCGCTCGCGCACTGAAGTTGGCGGCCCGTATGCCGCCACCCCCCACGGCGTCCTTCGGCCGCCGACACCTGCTCGATATCGCCATGGCCCACGCCGCACTGGGCGAAGGCCCGGAAGCCACCGCCATCCTGACCCGACTCCACCGCCTCTCGCCGGAGTGGCTGCGCCACCAGAAGATGGCCACCGAGGTCTTCCGCCACATCCAGCGGCACCGACGCCACCGCATGACCAAGGACCAGGCCACGCTCGGACACTTCCTCGGGGCGGTATAACCGCCGGAGACCACGGAACGTGCCCCTGGGCGAGGAGCTGGCGTGCGTGGCACGTGGCCCCCGCGCGGCGGAACGATCCCCCTTGCCGATGGGCTGAACCGGGCCGACTCTCACCCCCGGGCGGCGCCGTCGGGCCAGATCACATCGACGGGGACCCCGGCCGCACGCGCCTGGTCAACGGTGTCGGCGGTGCCGCCCTTCCCGTTGGACGGGCGTCCGTCCCAGACCGCGACCAACCGATCGGCGCGGCGCAGGAGTTCCTTCCCGGCCGCTTCGTAGGCTTCCCGCCCGGCCAGCTCGAACGGCACGGTGACCACTTCGCCGGCGGCCTCGACCAGCCGGTCGAACCGCTGGGCATCCTGCGGCTTGACCTTCCGCTGCCGATAGTCCCGCCCCGGCACGACCACGACGAGCCGTCCCCCCAAGTCCAGCACCGCCTCGGCGAAGAGGGAGTCCGCCCCCGCCGCGATGCACGAGACGCCGACCACTTCCGCCGCCTCGTGCGGGGCCAACAACTCCCGCAGCGCGGCACGCACCAGAGGCACCGTTCCGTCTGTCAGGTCCATGTGCCCGGTAACTGCGAATGTCGTCATGATGCGCATTCCCTTCATTCTTGATCAGCTGGACAGTAGTTCTCGAAGGCGTTGACGAGCATCCCGAACAGGACCGGAGACCGACTGCCCCACGGTGTAGGGATACAGCCAGTCGCTCGGCCGTGGGCGCCCCCGGAAACGGTGTCTTCCGGTGTTTCGCCGACTCACCAGCGGTACCGTTTTGAGTATCTACGTCAGTACGGTGAGAAACGGAGGCATCCCCGTATGCCCGACACCATCGGCGACAGGCTGCGCGCCGCGCGGAAGCGGTCCGGCCAAACGCAACGCGAACTCGCACGGGCCAGCGGGGTCTCCTACTCCCTGATCCAGCAACTCGAACAGGGCACCCGTGACGACACGCGGATGGAGACGGCGCGAAAGCTTGCCTCCGCCCTCCGTGTTCCGACGACCCGCCTCGTCTCCGAGCAGCCGGAAGAAGGCGCGACAGCGGCGACCGTTGCGCAGTGGGCGGCGGTCCGCCGCGCCGCGTGCGGTGTCTTCGACCAGGAGGCCCCCGCCGAACCTCCGACCGTGGGTGGCCTCAAAGCGGCTCTTGACGCAACGGCACCGCTCTACAACGCCGGCCGTTTGCAGCAGTTGGGACTCCTGCTCCCGACCCTGATTCGAGACGCCGAAACCTTGGCCGAGCTTGATCCGGCAGGTCGCTCCCTCCAGGTGCGCACCATGCATCTGACCGCGTGGCTCCTCGTACAGACTCGGCAGTTCGACGTGGCTCATGACGTGGTGGAGCGCGTGATCTCCGAGGCGCCCGACCGGCTCCAGGCAGCGGCGGCCGTCAACACGAAGGGTTGGCTCCTACTCCGTCAGGGGCACCTGGCTGACGCTGGCAGCCTGGCGGAGAAGTGGGCCGACGAGTTGGAGCCTGCCCGTATGTCACGAGCCACCATGGGCGAGCTGCACGCCTGGGGCTCCATGCTGCTACGGGTCTCGGCGGCAAGTGTGAGAAACGCACGCGATGCCAAGGCGGACGACGCGTTGCGCCTGGCCAAATCGGTGTCTGTAGCGATGGGGCAGGAGCATGCCCCGCGCGAGGACCTGCAACGGACGTTCGGCCCCACGACAATCGCCATGAAGATGGCCGAGAGCGCGATGGTGCGGGATCGGCCGAACGAGGTACTGACGTTGGCGCAGCGTGTTCCGGACGGCGGTATCGAGGCGTCGATCTACAACCTGAACCGGCACAAGCTGGATGTGGCCGACGCCCAGACTCGACTGCGCCAGCACCACCAGGCCGTGGAAACGCTCCTCGGGATCATGCGCGATCAACCGGAGTGGCTGCCGAACCAACGGTACGCACGAGACATCGTGGGCCGCATCGTCGACCGCCGTAGGACGCTGACGCCCAAGATGCGCGTACTGGCGGACCAGGTCGGCCTACCCATGTAACGCTCCTTGTGACTTTCGGCGGCGCCTCGACGGAACGCCCATCGACGCCGCGTGTACGGCTCCGTAGTTTCGTGGACACAGACGGTCAGTCACGAACGTCAGGAGCCGACCATGTCTGATACTTCACGTCACACCCCTGGACAACGGCAACGCCGCGCCAATATCGCGGATGCGGCTGCGGGCATCGCCGAGGAGATGCCGCCCGACGCCGAGCCGGGCCTCAGCGACGGGCAGTTGGGGTCCGACCCGCATGCCGAGTTGCTCGCTCGGCTGCGGGCGCGGAATGCCGCCAGTGAGAGCAACTACCGGGTCAAGAGCGGGGAGTTGCCGTGAGGTTGGCGGAGCTCGCTCTCGATTCGGACCGGGCGACATCGTTCGTCATGGAGTGCGTGGCGTGCGGGTTCTTCGGGCCGAAGGGGCAGGACGCGGAGGACGGGGCGGAGTGGGCCGGGCAACACCTGGCCCTGCACCCGGATCACCTCGCGTACCGCGAACACGTCACCCGTACCTACCGGTTCGAGGCTGGTGCGGCGACGTGACCGGCAACCCGATCATCAAGGGTGCGGACTGGGTCCTCACCGATGAGCACGGGCCCGGGGCGCCCGACGGGATCTACGCCGTGGAGTGCATGACCTGCACCGCCCGCTCCCCCCTCTTCGACAACGACGCGCACCCCGTTGCCGTGTGGGCCAGCCAACACACCGCCCAGGAGCCGGGGCACGAGCTGTTCCTCGCGCGGGCGGAAAGGCACTGGCGCGTCGTCCGCCGCAGGCACGAGGACGAGAACCCGGGGCCGGCGCCGCAGAAACCCGTGGTCGCGTTCCTGGACCGCGCCTTCGGGCCGGCGTTCGTCGGGCTGATGTGCCTCTGCACCGCCCTGACCGGGTACCTCATCGCACTCAACTGACCACCAAGGACACACCACTTCATGGACATAACCTTTATGACGCTTGCCACCACCCGGGACGGCCACCTCCTCATGGTGCAGGGACGCGACGGCTGGACGCTGCCCAACGGCACCGTTCCGCGCGGCAGTTGTCCCGTTCTCACCGCACGACAGGCGCTCATCGACACCACCGGCTACGACCGGGGGGTGACCGACGCCTACGCGATCAGCGTCACCCACACCGATCCGGTGTCCCTCACCTACGTGTTGGACGGCGGGCACTCCCCCACCATCCCGTGCAACGCCCACAAGCACCTGCCGCCCACCGCCGGTTGGCTGCCGCTGCGCGAGCTGCACGAACCACCCCCGATCGTCCGCTACGCCCTCACCGCCGCCGCCCAACGGCGCCGCGTGCCCGTACTCGTCAACGGCGAACGCCCCGACGCCGCCTACACCTGAACGAAAGCGAAAGAACAGCAATGGCACCGCAGACCCGCGTCATCGTCCTGGTCACCACGCGGAACGGATACGTCCTCCTCCACCGCGACCAGCTGCCGCAGGCCACCGTCCCCAACCACGGCGACCTCGCCCTCACCGGCAGGCTCACCCTCGCCCGCCAGACCGGACACCTCGCCGACATCACCCACGCCTGGACCGTCCGCTCCATCGGCCCCGACAACGACGGCGAACTCTGGATCCTCAACGGCGGCGTCCACGACACCGTCCCCGACGCCACCGAGGACACCCACCCCCGCACCCGCTGGGCACCCATCACCACCCTCACCGAGAACACCGAACCAACGGCCGCCATCCAGGAAGCCCTCGACGCCATCGACGCGGGCATCAGCATCCGACTCCCCGCCGCCTCCCTCTCGGGCGGGTAGATCTCGCCGACCGCGTCGACGACTTCGTCACGCGTCCTGCCCTGGCCGCCGCCGGCGGTGTCGTCCTCGACGGCCGGGGCGGCGGCTGGTGATCGCGGCGGCTTCTAGGATCTGCGCATGGCGACAAGACTTGTGCAGATCAATATGAAGGCCCACGACGACTCCAAGCTCGGTCGGTTCTGGGCGGAGGTGCTCGGTTGGGGCGTCGACAGCGAGGCACCCGGTGTGACCAACCTCGAACCCGTGGGCTTCACCTACCCCGCCCCCGAGGCCGTCTGCATCGACCTCGTCGCCCGCCCGGAAGCCAAGACCGTGAAGAACAGGGTGCACCTCGATCTGGCCACCACCTCGACCGCCGATCAGGCGGAGTTGGTCGCGCGCTTGCGGGATCTCGGCGCGACACTCGCCGACGTGGGGCAGGGCGACGTCCCCTGGACGGTCATGGCGGACCCGGAGGGCAACGAGTTCTGTGTCCTGGAGCCCCGCCCGATCTACCAGGACACCGGACCGATCGCCGCGGTGGTGGTCGACTGCACCGACCCACGAGGGATGGCGCGGTTCTGGGGCCAGGCCACGGACTGGACGTCGCACGAGGTCACCGACGACCACGCGACCATGCGCTCTGCCCATGGTGTCGGCCCCTACCTGGAGTTCGTCCGTACCCCCGACGCCAAGAGCGGGTGGAACCGCGTCCACCTCGACGTCCGCCCCTACCCGGGCGACGATTTGGAAGCGGAAGAAGCCCGACTGCGCGCCCTGGGCGCCACCGATCCCGGTATCGACCAGTCCACGATCTCCTGGAGGATTCTGGCCGACCCGGAGGGCAACGAGTTCTGCCTCCTCGCTCCCCGCTGACCCTGGGCCACGGCTCCGGCCAGCGGCCAGTCAGCGCCCGGTCAGCGCCCGGTCCGCGCCCGGTCCGCGCCCGGTCCGCGCCCGGTCAGCGGCGGAGACCGCGTTGCGTCAGCGCATGCCGTCCCCACGTTCCCCTGACCGACCGCGCAGGCGTTCCGGCACACCGCTCGGTAGCCGGGCGCGACCCGTCGTCTCTCGTCAGGGCGACGCGGCCGACGCCGGGCTCAGCGCTCAGCCGCCCAGCCGCTGAACGCGGTCGCGGAGGGCGGTCAGCAGGGCGACCAGGGCGGGTTGGGCCAGGGAGATCTCACGGATGGCGGCATAGACCGAGCGGACCGGTTCGGGGTTGGCGACCGGTCGCACCACGATGTCCGGGTGCCGGTTGATCAGGCCGAGACGGGGGAGAACCGCGATGCCAAGACCTGCGGCGACAAAGCCCTGGGCCGTCATATGGTCCTCGCTGCGCACCCCGAAGTCGGGGGCGAAGCCGGCCGCCGCGCAGGCGTCGAGCAGGGGGTCGAGGCAAGGTCCTGGCCGTTCGCTGGCCACCCATGGCTCGGCCGCCAACTCGGCCAGGTCCAGCACCCGCCGGGCCGCGAGCGGGTGGTCGGCCGGGAGGACGGCCGCGAACGGGTCGTCCAGCAGGCGTTCCAGGCGCACGCCCTCCCGGGGACGGCCGGGGTCGCCGACGACCAGGGCGACGTCGGCCCGGCCGCCGCGCACCTCGGCGAGCGAGGCGGTGGGGTCGTCGACCAGCTCCAAGTCGATCCGCACGCCGGGGTGTTCGCCGCGCAGACGGGCCAGCGCTGGGGCGACAACGGCAGCGCCGGCCGAGGTGAAGTAGCGGATGGAAAGCTGGCCGGTGCGGCCGGCCTTCAGGTCGGCCAGGGCCGTCTCGGCCGCCGCGACGCCCCGGCTCAACATCCCGGCGTGCTCGCTGAGGAGCCGACCAGCGGCCGTCGCCCGGACCCCGCGCCCGGTCCGTTCCAGCAACGGGACGCCGGCCTGTCTCTCCAGGACCGCGATCTGCTGGCTCACCGCCGAGGGCGTGTAGCCGAGGTGGGCGGCGGCAGCGGTCACCGTGCCACTGCTGATCACCGCCCGGAGGATCTGCATCCGCCGCACGTCAAGCATGAAGCAAAGCTTAACGCCAGCCGCAGCAGCATTCGCTTGTCCTGTTGGACCCGGCGAGCAACCCCGAGTAGGGAGCAGCCACGCCCACACCCCCACACCCCAGCCAGCCGAACCACCCCCGTCACACCGCCGACCGCGTCGAGGGCATCGCCGCGTTCAACGACCCACACCGCCACCAGCCGAACCACCCCCGTCACCACCCACCAGCCCAGCCGCCGTCGCCCAGCCCACGCGAACCTGGAACCACCCACCCGAAACCGGCCAAACCCCAACCACCCACCCCCACACCCCAGCCAGCCGAACCACCCCCGCCACCCCCACCAGCCCGGCCGCCGTCGCCCAGCGCACCCGAACCAGGAACCACCCCACCCGAACCGGCGAAACCCCAACCACCCACCCCCACACCCCCACACCCCCACACCCCAGCCAGCCGAACCACCCCCGCCACCCCCCACCAGCCCAGCCGCCGTCGCCCAGCCCACCCGAACCTGGAACCACCCACCTGAAACCGGCCAAACCCCAACCACCCACCCCCACACCCCCACACCCCAGCCAGCCGGTCCACCCCCGCCACCCCCCACCACCCCAGCCGCCGTCGCCCAGCGCACCCGAGCCAGGGAACCGCGTGCCCGAGCCAGGGAACCGCGTGCCCGAGCCAGGGAACCGCGCACCCGAGCCAGGGTCTTGTGTGATCGATAACTCGCCTTCTAGAGTCCCTTACCGCAAGCGCTTTCTAAAACGAGGAGCCTCCGCATGCCCTCCCCTCCCTCCCGTCTGCGCGCCGCGATCGTCGGCACGGGTGGCATCGTCACCGGCAGCCACCTGCCGGCGCTGCGCGCGCACAGCGACCGCGTCGAGTTGGTGGCCGCCATGGACGTGGCGCCCGACCGGCTCGAAGCCTTTCTCTCGACGACCAGGGAGGCGGGCATGGCGGTCGAGGGATACACCGACCTCGACGCGATGCTCGGCGCGGCCCGGCCGGATCTGGTGCTGATCGGCACCCCGCCGTCCCTGCACCGCGAGCAGACCGTGGCCGCGCTGCGGGCCGGCGCCTGGGTGCTGTGCGAGAAGCCGCTGTGCCTCTCCCTCGCGGAGTTCGACGAGATCGCCGAGGCCGAACGCGCCACCGGCGCCCACGCGTCCGTGGTCTTCCAGCACCGCTACGGCTCCGCCGCCGCCCACGCCCGTGAGCTGATAGCCGGGGGCGAGCTCGGCGCTCCGCTGGTGGCCCACTGCCAGACCACCTGGCATCGGAACACCGCCTACTACGCCGTGCCGTGGCGCGGCCGGTGGGAGACCGAGGGCGGCGGGCCGACGATGGGCCACGGCATCCACCAGTTCGACCTGCTGTTGCATCTACTCGGCGACTGGACCGAGGTGCGCGCGATGGCGGCCCGCCTGGTCCACGACGTGGAGAGCGAGGACGTCTCCACCGCGTTGGTGCGCTTCGCGGACGGGGCGTTGGCCACCGTGGTCAACAGCGTGCTGTCCCCGGACGAGGTCAGCCGGATCCGGGTCGACTGCGCGGACGCGACGGTGGAGCTCACCCACCTCTACGGGCACGGCAACGACGACTGGGTCTACACGCCGCGCCCCGGCCTGGACGACGAGGCGCGGGTCGCGCGGTGGCGCACGCCGGCGGCTGACGTGCCCAGCTCGCACGCCGCGCAACTCGGCGCGCTGCTCGACGCCTACGAGCGGAACGTCGCGCCGCCCGGCAGTGGTGCCGACGCGCGGCGCACCGTGGAGTTCGCCGCCGCGCTCTACAAGGCGGCGTTCACCGGACAGCCCGTGTTCGCCGGCGAGATCGGCGAGGGCGACCCGTACTACTCGGCCATGCACGGCGACCACCCGGATTGGAGCCCCACCCGATGACGATCGAGGTCACCCACACCCATGGCGAGCGGATCACCGTCAGCGCCGGCGACGTCGAACTGTTGACGTATGTCTACCGGCCTGACGCGGACCCGTTCGAGTCCCGCAAGCCCTATGCCCACCCGCTGCGCACCCTCTCCGGCCAGTTGGTCTCCGGCTACCGGCCCAATGACCACCGGTGGCACAAGGGCCTCCAGATGACGGCCAGCCACCTCTCCGGTCAGAACTTCTGGGGCGGCAACTCCTATCTCGGCCCCGACCGGGGCTATCAGCGCGTCGACGAGCGGGTCGGCTCGATGCGGCACGACGGGTTCTCCGAACTGGCGGCCACGGGAGACCGGTTCCGGCTGACCGAGAACCTGACGTGGGTCGAGAACGGTGGCGCCGAGTGGGCCAGCGAGGAGCGCTCCATCACGGTGCACTCCGTCCAGCCGGAGAGCGGCTCCTGGGCGTTGGACTGGTCGATCCGGCTCACCAACACCCGTGCGGAACCGCTGCGTTTCGGTTCGCCGACCACGGCGGGGCGGGAGATGGCCGGCTACACCGGGTTGCAGTGGCGCGGGCCGAGGGACTTCACCGGCGGTGAGGTGTTCGGGCCCGAGGACGGGCTGGACGCCGAGGGGCTGATGGGCTCCCAGGGTCCGTGGCTGGCGTTCGGGGCGGTGCACGACGATGTCGACGCGCGCTCCACGCTGGTGTTCGCGCACGCCCCGGAGAACCTGGATCCGGCGCGGGCCGCGCACGAGTCCCACTGGTTCGTCCGGTCCACACCGATCCCGACGGTCGCGTTCTCCTGGGCGTTCTTCGAGGAGTTCGAGCTGGCGCCTGGGGCGACGTTCGCCTACCGCTACCGGGTGCTGGTCGCCGACGGCGGATGGGACAGGGAACGGGTCGCCCGCCACCTGAAGGGACTGGACTGGTGAGCCTGCCGAACCCGCTGCCGGGGGCCGTGGGCCTCTCCCATCTGCGGGCCTACGCGTGGGAGGCGGCCGACGGGGTGTGCGGCGGCAGCCCGCATCTGCATCTGGTGTGCACGGAGGCCTATGTGGTCACCGGCGGGCGCGGCGCGGTGCAGACGCTGAGCCCCGACGGCTACCGGGACACGCCGCTTAAGGCGGGCGCGGTGGCCTGGTTCACGCCGGGCACGGTGCATCGGATGGTGCAGGGCGGTGATCTGCGGATCACGGTGCTGATGCAGAACAGCGGCCTGCCGGAGGCGGGTGACGCGGTGTTCACCTTCCCGCCCGAGGTGTTGGCCGATCCGGAACGGTACGCCTCGGTGGCTCGGCTGCCGGCCGGGACGGACGCCGAGGTGGCCGAGGCGGCCCGCCGGCGCAGGGATCTGGCGGTCGAGGGCTACCTGCCGCTGCGGGCGGCGCTGCGCGAAGGCGACGCGGAGCCCTACCGGGAGTTCCAGCGGACCGCTGCCGGGCTGGTCAGGGAGAAGGTGCCCACCTGGCGTGAGCTGTGGCGGGCGGGTGCGCTGGCCACGGCGGAGCGCACGGGCGCCCAGCTGGACGCGCTGGAGGCGGGCGAGCCCGGCTATCTGGCGGAGGCGACCGCGTTCGACACGGCGCCCTCCCGGCTCGGGGGCTACGGCATGTGCGGACGGCGCGACGAGTACGAGGTGCCGGGCACCACGCTGCCGCGACACGGTTGAGCGGCGACCGGCCCGGGACGGGACCCCGGGCCGGTCGGCCGGCTTCCCGGCCACGTCGGCGACCCGTCGAACACCGTCACGCCGCGTGTTCAACGGGGGCGCCTCGGGGGCCCGCTCCGGGGGACGGAGAACGTCATCTCCCGGGTTGGTCCTATCCATTGACACTCAAAGTGAACGATCACTAGGGTACCGCCAACCGCAAGTGATCGATCACTCTCACACTGAGCCGCAGGAGTTGCCGTGTGCGTGACAGCACGGTCGGCCGACGATGGCGTGGCCGGTGGCGGCGGGGCCGCCGAGGACGGGCGCCCGCTCCCCCGGGCGCCCGACCCGGCACGCCAGCCCCCTGACTCACCGTGATCACAACCCTCGCGGGCCGAGGCGCGACCGGCGTCCTCCCCCCGCCCGGTGACCCGCCCGCGCGAACCACGCGCCCGGCGTCCCGGCAGCGCCGCCCCGGGACGTGGCCACCCCCACTGCCGCACCCGCTCCGCCGCACGGCCCCCGCCGCCGACCGACCACACCGGCCGGCGAACCAGCGCACCGGCCGCCCCCGTCCCCGCGTTCCGTCCCGGCCGAAGGCCACGGGTGGGAACGGGAGGCGAACCCCGCGCGGACAGCGGGCCGGAGGACTCCCGTCCTCGTCAACCCCACCCGGCAGAAGCACTCAACGAGGAGCGCCCGTGCATCCCCTATCGCTGTTGGCAGGAACGGACAGTGCCCGATGAGCGCGATGGGTGAACTCCGCTCCATCAAGCGGTCGCGCCACGGGCGCGGGGCGGACGGCCGAAACCGTGGTCGCCGCGACAACAAGGCGGCGCTGTTCTTCCTGGCGCCCTGGCTGTTGGGCCTGGTCGGCATCACGATCGGCCCGATGATCGCCTCCTTCTATCTGGCGTTCACCGACTACAACCTGCTCCAGGACCCCAATTTCACCGGCCTGGACAATATTCGGCGCATGCTGGAGGACGAGCGGCTGGCGAACTCGCTCCAGGTGACCTTCACCTATGTGCTGGTGTCGGTTCCGCTCCAGTTGATCGTGGCGCTGGCCCTGGCGATGTTGCTCGACCGTGGGGTGCGCGGGCTCTCCTTCTACCGGTCGGTGCTCTATCTGCCCTCGCTGCTGGGGGCGAGCGTCGCCATCGCCGTGCTGTGGCGGTTGGTGTTCGGCACCGAGGGGCTGGTGAACTCGGCTCTGGCGCTGGTCGGCATCGAGGGGTCGGGCTGGGTCTCCGATCCGGACACCGCGCTCGGCACGCTGATCATCCTGCATGTCTGGACGTTCGGCGCGCCGATGGTGATCTTTCTCGCCGGACTGCGGCAGATACCGCGCGAGTTGTATGAGGCGGCGTCGACCGACGGCGCCTCCCGGGTGCGGCAGTTCCGCTCGATCACGCTTCCGCTGCTGAGTCCGATCATCTTCTTCAATCTGGTGCTCGGGCTGATCGGGAGCTTCCAGTCCTTCACCCAGAGCTTCATCGTCTCGGGCGGTACCGGCGGGCCGAGTGATTCGACGCTCTTCTTCTCGCTCTATCTCTACCAGGAGGGCTTCACCAGCTTCCGGATGGGCTATGCATCGGCGCTCGCATGGCTTCTGTTGATCATGATCGGCGCCTTCACCGCCTTCAATTTCTGGGCCTCGAAGTATTGGGTTTTCTACAATGACTGACGCCCTGCGGACACACACCGAGTTGGACGGGGTGCGGCGTGCCCGCCGCACCAGGCGGCGGGTGACCAGCCTGTTGAAGCATGCCTGCCTGATCGCGATAGCCCTGCTGATGCTCTATCCGCTGCTGTGGATGGTGGCCAGTTCGCTGCGGCCGAACCAGGAGATCTTCACCAGCCCCGGGCTGTTGATCGACACCTTCGACTTCGACCACTACCCCACGGGGTGGAACGCGCTCAGCTACCCGTTCAACACCTATCTGTTGAACTCGGCGCTGGTGGTGCTGGGTTCGGTGATCGGCAACCTGATCTCCTGCTCGATGGCGGCCTACGCCTTCGCCCGGCTCGACTTCCGGGCCAACAAGCTGGCGTTCGTCGCCATGTTGATCACCATTATGCTGCCGATCCATGTGCTGATCATCCCGCAGTATGTGTTCTACGCCCAGTTGGGCTGGGTGAACACCTTCCTGCCGCTGATAGTGCCCAAGTTCCTCGCCACGGACGCGTTCTTCATCTTTCTCATGGTGCAGTTCATCCGGGGCATTCCCAAGGAGTTGGACGAGGCGGCGCGCATCGACGGCGCGGGCCACTTGCGGATCTATGGGCAGATCATGCTGCCGCTGATGGTGCCGGCGCTCGCCACCACGGCGATCTTCACGTTCATCTGGACCTGGAACGACTTCTTCACCCAGCTGATCTTTATGACGAAACCGGACCTCTACACGGTCCCGGTGGCGCTCCGGTCGTTTATCGACGCGCAGTCGAGCTCCAACTTCGGGGCGCTGTTCGCCATGAGCGTCGTCTCGCTGATACCGGTGTTCCTGGTGTTCCTGTTCGGTCAACGGTTCCTGTTGCGCGGTATCGCGACCACGGGCGGCAAGTAGCTGCCGAAAGGGGCGGAGGCGGCCGTGGAGCGGCGAAAGCCAAGAACGGAGAGGAAGAGCATGACCACACGTGTGCGGCGGCGCGTGCGCGCCGCCGGGGCCGCCGTCGGCGCGGGGCTGCTCCTGGCGTCCTGCGGCATCGGCGAGGGCTTTGTCGGCACCCCGGAGCTGTCCGACGGCGAGGTGACCATCACGTTCAACTGGTGGGGCGCGGACGCGCGGACGCAGTTGACGCTCCAGGCGATCGAGTTGTTCGAGGAGGAGTATCCGAACATCACGGTCGACGCGCAGTACGCCGACTGGAACGGCTACTGGGACCGGCTGGCCATCACCGCGGCGGCCGGGGAGATGCCGGACGTCTCGCAGTTCGACCAGCTCTATCTGGCCTCCTACGCGGAGCGCGGCGCGCTGCTGGAGCTGTCCAGGGTCTCGGAGTTCCTGGACACCTCGGCGCTGGGCGCTGAGATCCTGGACTCGGGTCGGGCCGACGGCTCCCTCTACGCGGTGCCGACCGGTGGCACCGCCAACGGGATCATCATCAACACCACGCTCTTCGACGAGTACGGCGTGGCCCTGCCGGACACCGAGAGCTGGACGTGGGAGGAGTTCCAGCGGGTCTCGGTCGAGCTGACGGAGGCGTCCGGGGGCGAGGTGCACGGGGTCACGCCGTTCGGCGCCGACTCGTTCAGCCTCACGGTGTGGGCGCGGCAGCACGGTGGTGAGCTCTTCGACGCGTCGGGGGACGTGGCGCTGGATCCGGAGATCCTCGCGGGGTACTGGCAGCGGGAGTTGGATCTGATCGAGAGCGGGGCGGCTCCGTCGGCCGGTCAGCTCAGCGAGATGCACGGGCTGCCGTTGGACCAGAGCTCGGTGGTGACGGGGCGGGCCGCGATGGCCTTCATCCCGGCCGGGCAGTTCAGCGCCTACCAGTCGGCGGGGCCCGACTTCGACTACGCGATCGCCGACTGGCCGACCGATGCGGACACGTCGCCGGGGTTCCAGTATCTGAAGCCGACGATGTACTGGGCCGCTTCCTCGACCACCCAGCATCCGGCGGAGGCGGCGCTGTTGATCGACTTCCTGACCAACGACACCCGGGTCGGCCGGCTGTTCGGGGTGGATCGCGGCGAGCCGGGCAATCCGGCGTTCCAGGAGGCCATCGCGCCGGATCTGGACGAGAGCGGGCAGGAGGCGCTGGCGTTCACCAACCTGATAGCCGAGGAGATCGACGACACGCCGCCGATCACGCCGCCGGGGGCCAGCGACATCGAGAACCTGCTGAACCGCTACAACCAGCAGGTGCTCTTCGGGGAGTCGTCACCGGATGACGCGGCGCGTGGCTTCATCAACGAGCTGGGGGACTCGATCCGCGCCGCCAGCTGAGCGCGGTGCGCGGCCCCCACCGGGTGGGGGCCGCGACTCCCGTGTGTTCAGGACAGTTTGGCCTGGCGCACGGCGAGCGCCTCAGCGAGCTCGTGGCGGGAGGTGATGCTCAACTTGCGGTAGGCCCGGTTGAGATGCCACTCCACGGTCTTCACCGTCACGAACAGCGCCCCGGCGATCTCGCGGTTGCTGACGCCCTCGGCGGCCAGGTCGGCGACCCGGCGCTCCTGGACGGTGAGGCTGTCCGCGCCGGCCTCGACGACCCGCACGCGCACGCCCATGGCGGACAGTTCGGATCTGGCCGTCTTCACCAGCCGCCAGGCGCCGCAGTCCTGCGCTATCTGGAGGCCGCTGTTGAGGCGGCGCCTGGCCTGGGTCAGCCGGTCCCTGCGGCGCAGCGCGGCGCCCAGGTCGACCAGGACGGTGGCGTAGTCCAGCAGGGCGTCGGTGTCGGTCAGCAGTTCGGCCGCCTCCTCAAGGCAGCCGACGGCCGGGCCTGGCATCGCCATCAGCGCTTCGGCGCGGAGCGCCGAGGCCAGCAGCCGGGGGGCGCCGAAGTGCCTGGCGCGGCCGGTCAGTTCGGCCACCAGGCGCTGGGCGCGCTCGGTGCGTCCGGCGCGGTGCAGCAGGATCGCGGCGTCCGCGGCGTAGAGCAGCGCGGGGCCCGGCACCTCCTCGCTCTCCAGGAGTTGCCCGCCGTGGAGGATGTCCTCGACCCCCGCGTCGAGATCGCCGACGGCCCCGTGGAGCCGGCCCCGGGCGAAGAGCACCGGCGCGTACATCACCGAGCGCTTGATGGCCGGGTCGAAGTCGTAGGTGCGTAAGAGGTTCTTGGCCGAGCCGAACTCGTTGCGCGCCGTGTGCACCTCGATCAGCGCGCCGACGGCGAAGACCGCCGTGGAGCTGCGCAGCCCGAACTCGCTGGCCTTGTCCAGCATCTGCCGGGCGTCGGCCTCCGCCTCGGCCAGCCGGCCGCGCTGGCAGCGCACCCAGGCCCGCACGGCGTGGTGGGCGTCCACGGCCATGACCCGGCCGCTCTCGTGTGCGTCGCCGGCGGCCCTGGTGAGCAGCCGGTCGGCCTCGACGAGGCGGTCGCAGCAGGCCAGGGTGCAGGCCACCTGCGACCAGAGGTAGGCGGACACGTCATGGGCGTGGAAGGCGTCGTCGCCGAACGCCCCGTTCAGCGCCTGGTCGGCCAACTCGCCGACGCGGGCGGCGGGTTCGCCCCGGCGGAGCGATTCGGCCATCCGGTCGACGGCGAGGATGCGCTCGACGCCCGCGGGCCGGTCCCGCTCCTCGTGGAGCCGGCGCAGGCTGTGCTCGGCCGCGTCCCGCCAGTGCGGGGTCTGCTGGGCGAGGGCGATCAGGGCCGTGTCGAGCAGCATGCCGAGATCGGGGTCCAGGTCGCCGACCTCGGCGCGCAGCCCGTCGACCAGCCGCACCGCCTCGTCGTTGCGGGCCGCCGCCATCAGCCCGGCCGCCAGGTCGAGGCCGATCCGCCCCCGCACCAGGGGGTCGTCGGAGAGGTCCAGCGCCTGGCGGAGGTGGCCGAGGGCGTCGGGCATCCGGGAGCGGAGTTCGGCGCGGCCCAGCTCGGTGAGGAGGTCGACGGCCTCGTCCGAGGAGGGCGACTCGTGCAGCGCCCGCGTCAGATAGGTGACCGCGACGGCGGCGCGGCCCTCTCCGACGGCCTTGCCCGCCGCCCTGCGCAGCAGTTCGACGGCGGTGTCGCAGCCCCCGACGTCGCTGCGCAGGACGTGTTGGGCGATATCGTCCAGCGACGCGGCGTCGGCGGCGAGGATGCGGGCGGCCCTGGCGTGTGCGGTGCTCCGCACGCTGACCGGGAGTTGGTGGTAGATCGCGGTCCGCACGATGGGGTAGACGAAGCGCGGCGGCACCTCGGGGCAGAGCAGTCCGCTGTCGGCGAGGGCGCCGAGCGCCTCGGCGGCGAGGGGCTGTTCGATGCCGGCGACCTCCAGCGAGTGCCGCAGGTCGGCCTCGGTGCCGAGCACCGCCATGGCCTCGACCAGGGCGACGGCCGGAGCTTGCAGCGCCTCCAGCTGTCGGAGCACGCTGCGCATGACCTTCGGCGGCGCCACGTCGAACACCCGGTCGGAGAGGATGTCGCCCTCGCCGGACTCGGCGGCGGACAGCTCGTCGATCAACTCCCGCAGGAAGAAGGGCGAGCCGCCGGTCACCTGGTGGCAGGCGCTGGCCAGGCGCGGGTCGGAGACCTTCCCCAGCCAGTCCCTGACGCATTCGGCGATGCCCCGCTCGCTCAGCGGCGCGAGCCGCAGCAGCCGGGCGGCGGGGTGCGAGACGATGCCGTGGATCACGCTGGCCTGGGGCCCGAGCCGCGCGGGGTCGGTGCTGAGGGCGAGCAGGATGGGGCGGCCGTCGAGCCGGGCGGCGAGATAGCGCAGGAAACGCAGCGACGGCAGGTCGGCGCGCCAGGCGTCGTCGAGCGAGAGGGCCAGCGGGGCCTGCTCGGCGAGGCGCACACACAGCCAGTACAGGCCGTTGAAGAGGGTGTGCTGCGCGGCCTCGCCGGTCCTGGGGGCGTCCCCCGCGTGCTGTTCGAGCAGTTCGGCCGCGGCCTTGGCCGGGCCGGAGAGCAGCCGGTCACGTTCCTCGGGGGACGCCGTCGCCAGCCAGTCCTCGAAGAGCTGCCGCACGACGCCGTAGGGGAACGCCTCCTCGATCTCCTGGCCCCGCGCCGTGAGCACGCGGAAGCCGGACTCGGTGACGCGCCGGTGCAGGAAGCCCATCAGGGACGTCTTGCCGAGTCCTGGCGCGCCCTCGACGAGGAGGAGCTGTTCGGCTCCGGCGGCACAGCGTTCGATGGCGCTGTCGATGGTGTTGAGTTCGTACTCGCGCTCGACGAGCACGACGTCTTCAGTTCGCATGGTGCAGGTACTCCACGGACACGCCGACGGTGGGGGGCGCGGAGCGGCGGGGGAGCCGCCCGCCGGGCTGGTCACGGGGTGGGGCGGTCGCGGCCGGCGGGCCGCGACGCCCGGGTAACACTCCTCGTGGGTCGCTCACTCGGTTCCCAGCTCCTTGTCGATCAGAGCGAGCAGGTCCTCGTCCACGAGGGGTCGGGGTCTCTCGCGAGCCCCGTCGGACAGCGTGATGTCCACGGTCGGTTCGCCCTTCGGCTCGAACTCGCTCAGCAGCTCCCGCAACCGATCCCCGATGACCCGCCGGTCGTCCGCCTCGGACGGGATCTCACGCAGCGCGGTGGACAGCCGGTCCAGCTCGGTGAGCACTCCCTGGGATGGGGACGTCGTCTGCTGGGGGAACAGTTCCGTGGCCAGCCGGTCAGCGAGCTGGGCGGGGGTCGGATGGCGGAAGATCACGGTGCTCGGCAGCCGGAGCCCGGCGGCGGCGTTGATCCGGTTGCGCAGTTCCACGGCGGTGAGGGAGTCGAACCCGATGTCGCGGAACGGCTGTTCCGGGGCGATGTCGCCGCCGGTGCCGTGCCGCAGCACGGTCGCCGCGTGGAGGCGCACCAGGTCCAGCAGGACGCGTCGGCGCTCCGCCGGGGCGGCGCCCGAGAGCCGTTCGGCCAGGGTGCCATCGCCCGAGGTGGTGGGCGCGTTGGCCGCCGGCTCGGCGCGCCGGCGGACGGTGCCGACCAGGCCCCTGAGCACGGCGGGGAGTTCGCCGGCCGCCGCCTGCTCACGCAGCCCGGCGAGGTCGAGCCGGGCCGCCACCAGGCCGGCGCCGCCGTCGGCGACCCCCTGGTCGAAGAGCGCGAGGCCCTCGGCGGCCTCCAGCGGGGCGACCCCGGTGCGGGACAGGCGCCCCACGTCCTGGCCGTCCAGGTGTCCCGTCATGCCGCTGGCCGCCTGCCACAGGCCCCAGGCGAGGGAGACGGCGGGCAGGCCGCGCCGGTGCCGGTCGCGGGCCAGGGCGTCCAACGCCGCGTTGGCCGCCGCGTAGTTGGCCTGGCCGGCGGTGCCGAGCACCCCGGCGACCGAGGAGTAGAGCACGAACGCGTCCAGGTCCAGGCCCCGGGTCAACTCGTCGAGCAGCAGGGCCGCCTCGGTCTTGGCCCGCAGCACCCGTTGGACGCGTTCGACCGTCATGGCCTCGACCGTGGCGTCGTCCAGCAGGCCGGCGGCGTGGATCACCGCGCCGAGCCGACAGTCCCCGGGGATGGCGGCCAGCAGGCCGGTCAGGGCCGGCCGGTCGGCGGCGTCGCAGGCGACCACCCGGGGTTCGGCGCCCAGTGCGGTGAGCTCCTCGACCAGTTCGCGCGCCCCGTCGGCGGCCGGCCCTCGCCTGCTGGTCAGCAGCAGGTGACGGACGCCGTGCCGGGTGACGAGGTGCCGGGCCAGCAGCGCGCCGAGCGTTCCGGTGCCGCCGGTGATCAGCACGGTGCGGTCCGGGTGCCAGGGGCGGCGGTTGGTCAGCACCAACTTGCCGACGTGCTGGGCCCGTTGCAGGGTGTGGAAGGCGTCGGGGGCCGCCTCCATGGGCCAGCTGGTGATCGGCGGCGGCGGGAAGTCGCCGTCGGCGAAGTGGCCGGCCAGCCGCTCCAGGGCGCCGGCGATGGCGTCCGGGTGCTCGGACATCAGGTCGAAGTACTGGTAGCGCACCCCGGGATACGCGGCGGCGACGGTGGCCGCATCCCGGATGTCGGTCTTGCCCATCTCCACGAACCGGCCGCCGCGCGGCAGCAGATCGAGCGAGGCGTCGGTGAAGTCGCCGGCGAGGACGTTCATCACGACGTCCACGCCCTCGCCGCCGGTGGTGGCGAGGAACCGGTCGCGGAAGTCGAGGCTCCGGCTGTTGGCGATGTGGTCCTCGGGCAGGCCGAGCGCGCGCAGGTGGTGGTGCTTGGCCGGGCTCGCGGTGGCGAAGACCTCGGCTCCGAGATGGCGGGCCACCCGGACCGCAGCCAGGCCCAGGCCGCCGGTGGCGGCGTGGATCAGGACACGGTCGCCCCTGCCCAGCCCGGCGCCTTCGACCAGTCCGAGCCACACCGTCAGATAGGTGACCGGGGCGGACGCGCCCTGTTCGAAGGTCCAGCCGTCGGGCAGCCGGATCAGCGTGCGGGCGTCGGCGACGGCCAGCGGGCCCATCGACTCCGGCAGCATGCCCATCACCCGGTCCCCGACGGCCAGTCGGGTCACCCCGGGGCCGGCCTCCACGACGGTGCCGGCGCCCTCGACGCCCACGCCCTCAAGGCCGGCCACCATCTCCAGGGCGACGACCAGGTCACGGAAGTTCAGCCCGGCGGCGCCCACCGCCACCCGCACCTGGCCCTCGGCCAGCGGTGCCTCGGCGCGGTCCGACGGCAGCGCCACGACGATGTCCCCCGCACCGCCCGAGGCGCCAAGCCGCCACGGCCTCTCCGGCACGTTCAGCGACGGCCGGGTCGCGCGGGCCAGCCGGGGGACGAACGAGCTCTCCCCGTTCACCCTGACCTCCGGCTCGTCACCGCCGCCCGCGACGGCGCTGACCGCGAACTCCGCGTCGTCCACGGCGTGTACCAGGGTGAACCGGCCCGGCTGCTCGTTCTGCGCGGTGCGCACCAGCCCGGCGACCGCGGCCTGTTCGGGCGCGTCGCCGGTGAGGGCGAAGACCAGCCGGGAACCGGTGAGCCGCTCGTCGGCCAGCCAGGTGGTCAGCAGCGTCAGGGCCGCCCCCACCGCCTCGGCCACGGGCCGTCCGGCCCGGACGGGCAGCACGACGGTGGCCGGCGGCGGCACGGGCAGCGCGCTCAGATCCCGCGCGTCCGGGTCGAGCACATACCGGTCGGCCGCCTCGGCGGCCGGCGGCACCTCGGCGGCCGGCACCCAGTCGATCCGGTAGAGCCCGTCCACGGGCGCGGCGGCGCTCTGGGCGGCCCGCATCTCAAGCGACTCGATGACGGCGATGACGCGGCCGGCGGCATCGGTCAGGCGCAGGCTGACGGTGTCGGGCCCCTGGGGGGTGATCCGGACGCGCGCGGTGGTCGCCCCGGTGGCGTGCGGCTCGACGCCGGCGAACGCGAACGGCAGGGCCACCTGTCCTGACGAGCGGTCCAGGGAGTCGAGCAGCGCGCCGTGCAGGGCGGCGTCCAGGAGCGCCGGGTGCAGACCGTGGTGCGCGGCCTCGGCCTGCTGGTCCGGGGCGAGCGCGACCTCGGTGAACACCTCGTCGCCGCGCCGCCAGGCGGCCCGCACGCCCTGGAACGCCGGGCCGTAGTGGTAGCCGAGGGCGGCCAGTCGCGGGTAGAGGTCCTCGATGTCCACCCGCTCCGCTTCGGCCGGCGGCCACGCGTCGGTCCCGGCGGGCTCGGCCGCCTCGGCGGGGGCGAGCACCCCGGTGGCGTGGCTGGTCCACGGCGCGTCCTGGTCGGCGTCCACGGGGCGCGAGTGGGCGGTGAAGGTGTGGGCGGCGCCCGCCGCGTCCTCCGCCGCCGCCACGGCGATCTGGAGCCGCACCGCCCCGCGTTCGGGGAGCCACAGCGGCGTCTTGAGGGTCAGTTCCGCGAGCCGCCCGCAGCCGACCGCCGCGCCGGCCCGCAGGGCGAGCTCGATGAAGCCGGTGCCGGGGAGCAGCGCCCGACCGTCGACGGCGTGATCGGCCAGCCAGGGGGTGGTGGAACGCGACAGGGTGGCGACCAGCAGCGCGCCGCCGCCCTCCGCGAGCGGCACCACCGTCTCGGCCAGCGGGTGGTCCCGCCGCTCCGAACCGGCCGCCGGGGCGGCCAGCCAGTAGCGCTGGTGCTGGAAGGCGTAGGTGGGCAGGTCCACCGCCTTGGCCCCGGGGTGGACGGCCGCCCAGTCGACGTCGGCCCCGCCGGCCCACGCCTGGGCCAGGGAGCTGACGAAGCGGTCGGCCCCGCCGTCGTCGCGCCGCAGCGTGCCGACGGCGACCACACCGGCGTCGGCGTTCTCCTCGATGGCCATGGCCAGCACGGGGTGCGCGCTGCTCTCGACGAACAGGCCGTGGCCCTGGTCGATGAGGGTCGCCACGGTGTCCGCGAACTCGACGGTCGAGCGGAGGTTGGTGTACCAGTAGTCGGCGTCCAACTCCGGTCCCTCCAGCGGCTTTCCCGTCACCGTGGACACGAAGGGCAGCCGGACCGGGCCGGGTTCGAGACCGTCCAGGGCCTGGAGCAGTTCCTCGCGGAGGATCTCCACCTGGGCGGAGTGCGAGGCGTAGTCCACGGCGATCCGGCGGACCCGGACGTCCTCCTTCTCGCAGTGGGCGACGAAGTCCTCAAGCGCCTCGACCTCGCCGGCCACCACCGTGGAGTGGGGGCCGTTGACGGCGGCGACGGAGAGCCTGCCCGCCCAGGGGGCGAGCAGCCGGGTGGCGTCCGCGCGCTCCAGCGCGACCGACGCCATGCCGCCCTGGCCAGCGAGGCGCTGCCGGATGGCGCGGGAGCGCAGCGCGACCACCCGGGCCGCGTCGGTCAGGGAGAGCGCGCCCGCCACCACGGCGGCGGCGATCTCCCCCTGGGAGTGGCCGACCACGGCGGCCGGCCGCACCCCGAAGGACTCCCAGAGGCGGGCCAGGGAGACCATCACGGCCCACAGCGCCGGTTGGACGACATCGACCCGCGCCAACCGCTCCTCGTCGGCCAGCACCTCGCGCAGCGACCAGTCCACATGGGGCGCGAGCGCCGCCTCGCAGTCGGCCAGCGCCTGCCGGAACACCTCGAACTCGTCGGCCAGGCGCAGGCCCATCCCGATCCACTGCGAGCCCTGGCCGGGGAAGACGAACACCGGGCCGAGACTGTCGGCGCCCGGGAGGGTCTGCCCGGCGACCACGCCGGGCGGGGGCTCGCCGGCCGCCAGTCCGGCGAGGCCGGCCAGCAGTTCGGCGCGCTGCCGGCCCGTCACCACGGCCCGGTGCCGGAACGCCGCCCTGGTCGTCGCCAACGAGAGGCCGATGTCGGCCGGCGGGGCCGCGTCATCGGCGGCGAACTCCCCGAGCCTGGCGGCCTGCGCCGCCAGCGCCTCGGCCGAGGCGCCGGAGAGCGGCCACAGCAGCGGCCAGGGCGCCGGCCCGGCCGGCTCGTCCGCCGGCTCGTCCGCCGCCGCCTGTTCGAGGATCACATGCGCGTTGGTGCCGCTGATGCCGAAGGAGGAGACACCCGCGCGCCGGGGGCGGTCGCGCTCCGGCCAGGGCCGGCCCTGGGCCAGCAGGGACACGGCGCCCAGGGTCCAGTCCACGTGCGACGACGGCTTGTCGACGTGCAGCGTCCTCGGCAGCGAGCCGTCCCGCATCGCCATCACCATCTTGATGACGCCGCCCACGCCGGCGGCGGCCTGGGCGTGCCCGATGTTGGACTTCAACGACCCCAGGTACAGCGGGTCGTCGGCGGTCCGCCCCTGCCCGTAGGTGGCGAGCAGGGCGTGTGCCTCGATGGGGTCGCCCAGCGTGGTGCCGGTGCCGTGCGCCTCCACGGCGTCGACGTCCCCCGCGGTCAGCCCGGCCGTGGCGAGCGCCCGGCGGATCACCTCCTGCTGGGAGGCGCCGTTGGGCGCGGTCAGGCCGTTGGAGGCGCCGTCCTGGTTGATCGCGGAGCCGCGCACCACGGCGAGCACCCGGTGCCCGTTGCGGCGCGCCTCGGAGAGGCGCTCCAGCACCAGCATCCCGACGCCCTCGGCCCAGCCGGTCCCGTCGGCGCCGGCGGCGAACGCCTTGCAGCGGCCGTCGGGGGAGAGACCGCGCTGGCGGCTGAACTCCAGGAAGATGCCGGGGCTCGCCATCACGGCGACGCCGCCGGCCAGGGCGATGGAGCAGTCCGACTGGCGCAGCGCCTGGGCCGCGAGGTGGAGGGAGACCAGCGAGGAGGAGCAGGCCGTGTCCACGGTGATCGCCGGGCCCTTGAGGCCCAGGGTGTAGGCGATGCGGCCGGAGAGGACGCTGTTGGCGCTGCCGGTGAGGAGTTGCCCCTCGAAGCCCTCGGGCGCCGCGTCGAGGCGGCTGCCGTACTCCTGGGCCATGGCCCCGACGAAGACGCCCGTCGGGGTGCCGCGCAGCGTCTCGGGGAGCATCCCGGCGCGCTCGATGGCCTCCCAGGAGACTTCGAGCAGCAGCCGCTGCTGGGGGTCCATGGTGAGCGCCTCGCGCGGCGAGATCCCGAAGAACGCGGGGTCGAACCCGGTGGCTCCGCCGAGGAAACCGCCCTGCCGCGTGTAGGAGGTGCCGCCGTGCTCCGGGTCGGGGTCGAAGAGGGACTCCAGATCCCAGGCCCGGTCGGTGGGGAAGTCGCCGATGGCGTCCTCGCCGGCGGCGACGAGCCGCCACAGGTCCTCGGGCGATTCGACCCCGCCGGGGAAGCGGCAGGCCATGCCGACGATGGCGATGGGCTCGTCGTCGGGGGTCGTGCCGGCCTGGCCCGTCCCGGTGCCCGCCGCGGACGGGGCGTCGTCGCCGGCGAGTTCGGCGCGCAGGCGCTCGGCGAGGGTGGCCGGCGTGGGGAAGGAGAACAGCGTGTCCGACGGCAGCCGCAGCCCGGTGGCGAGCCCGAGGCGGTCGCGCAGCTCGACGGACATGTGGGAGTCGAAGCCGGCGTCCTTGAACGTCGTCGCCTCGGCGACGCGGCCGGCGTCGCTCTGGCCCAGCACGGCCGCGGCGTGGCGCCGCACCAGGTCCAGCAGGCGTCGACGCTGCTGGGCCCGGTCGCCGGTCGCGAGCTCACCGGCGCGGGCGCCAGCCGCCGGGGTCGCGGTGTCCCGGTCGGGCGCCGCGACGGCGGGCGGCGGGGCGGTGACGTCGCCGGCGTCGCCCTCGGGCAGCCAGTAGCCGTCGCGTTGGAAGGCGTAGGTGGGCAGGTGGACGCGCCGCGCGCCCAGGCCGTCGAAGGCGGTCTCCCAGTTCAGCGACACCCCACGGGCCCACGCCTCGGCGACGCTCGCCAGGAACCGCCGGCCGCCGCCCTCCTGGCGGCGCAGGCTGCCGACGGCGGCGACCTCCACGTCCACCGCCTCGGCGGTGGCCACGATCGGGGCGCAGAGCACGGGGTGCGGGCTGGCCTCGACGAAGTGGGTGTGGCCCTCGGCGATCAGCGCGCGCACCGCGTCGGCGAAGCGCACCGTCTGCCGCAGGTTCCGCACCCAGTACCCCGCGTCCAGCTCGGCGCCGCGCACCACCTCGCCGGTCACCGTCGAACGCAACGGCACCCGGCACTCCCGCCCCCTCACCTCCGCCAGCGCCTCGGCCAACTCCTCCCGCACGCCCTCCACATGCTCCGAGTGCGAGGCGTAGTCCACCGCCACCCGGCGCACCCGCACCTCCGCGGCCTCCCAGCGCTCCAGCAGTTGCTCCAACGCGGCCACGCCGCCGGCGACCACCGTGGAGTCGGGGCCGTTCACCGCCGCGACGGAGACGCCGGGCACGCCGTCGAGCCACTCCTCGACGCCGGCGACCGACAGGCCGACGGACGCCATCGCGCCCCGGCCCGCCAGCTTCCTCGCGATCACCCGGGACCGCACCGCCACCACGCGAGCACCGTCGTCGAGGGAGAGCCCGCCGGCCACCACGGCCGCCGCGATCTCCCCCTGTGAATGGCCCACCACGGCCGCCGGCGTGACTCCGAACGACTCCCACAGCCGGCCGAGCGACACCATCACCGCCCACGACAGCGGCTGCACCACATCGACCCGCGACAGATCGCCCCGCAGCTCCTCCCAGACGTCCCAGTCCACCCACCGCGACAGCGCCGCCGCGCACTCCCCAAGCGCCGCGCCGAACACCGGGTAGTCCTCGGCCAGTTCGAGGCCCATGCCGGCCCACTGCGCGCCCTGCCCCGGGAACACCAGCACGGGGCCGGCCCCGGTGGTACCGGCGACGCCGCGCACGAGCTCGGGGGCCGGCTCGTTGGCCGCGAGGTCGGCGACGGACCTCAGCAGCTCGTCGCGGTCGGCGCCGACGACCACGGCGCGGTGGGCGAAGTGGGCGCGGGTGGTGGCCAGCGAGAGGCCGACATCGCCCGGCGTCACCTCGCCCGGGGCGGACTCCAGCGCGTGCCGCAGCCGGTCCGCCTGGGCGGCGAGCGCCCTGGCGTCACGTCCGGTGAGCACCCAGGGCAGCGGGCGGGCCGGCGCGGTGGTGCGGTGGGTGGCCCTGCCGCCCTCGGCGAAGTCGGCGAGCACCACGTGGCAGTTGGTGCCGCCGAGGCCGAACGAGGAGACGCCGGCGACGAGTTGGCCCGGTGTCGCGGCCCAGGCACCGTGTTCGGTCCGCACCCTGAGGTTCAGCCGGTCGAGCGGGATGCGGGGGTTGGGCGCGGTGAAGTGCAGGCTGGGCGGCAGCTCCCGGTGGTGGATGCTGAGCGCGACCTTGAGGAGGCCGACGATGCCGGCCGCCCCCTCCAGATGGCCCACGTTGGTCTTGACCGAGCCGACGGGCAGCGGGTCGCCGGCCGGGCGCCCCGCGCCCACCACGGCGCCGAGGGCCGCCGCCTCCACGGGGTCCCCCGTGGGGGTGCCGGTGCCGTGCAGTTCGACATAGCGCGCCCGGCGGGGGTCGGTGCCGGCCCGCTCGTACGCCAGCCGCAGCACCTCCTCCTGGGTCTCGGGGCGCGGGGTGCCGAGGGAGTCGCCGCCGCCGTCGTTGTTGACGGCGCTGCCACGGATCACGCAGTACACGGTGTCGCCGTCGGCGACCGCGCGCTCCACCGTCTTCAGGAGCAGCGCGGCGCCGCCCTCGCCGCGGACATAGCCGTCGGCCCCGGCGTCGAAGGTGCGGCACCGGCCGCTGGCGGCGAGCGCGCCCATCCGGGCCGAGGTCGCGGTGGAGCCGGGGGCGGCCACGAGGTTGACGCCGCCGACGAGGGCCGCGTCGATCTCGCCCGCGCGCAGGCTCTCGCAGGCGAGGTGGACGGCGACCAGCGACGACGACTGGCCGGTGTCCACGGTGAGGCTGGGGCCGCGCAGGCCGAGGGCGTAGGAGACGCGGTTGGCCAGCATCGCCCGGCGGGTGCCGGTGAAGGTGTGGTGGGTGAGCGCCGCCCCGCCCCGCCGGTGCGCGAGTTCGGCGTAGTCGTCCCAGATCGCCGAGGCGTAGACGGCGGTGCGGGAGTCGCGTATCCGGTCGGGGACGGTGCCGGCGTTCTCCAGCGCCTCCCAGGCCAGTTCGAGCATCAGCCGCTGCTGGGGGTCCATGGTGACGGCCTCGCGGGGCGAGATGCCGAAGAACTCCGGGTCGAACAGGTCCACGCGGTCGAGGAAGCCGCCCTGGACCGGGGTGTCGACGTGCCGGGCGCGGCTCTCGGGGAGTTCGCCGACCGCGTCCACGCCGTCGCGCAGCAGTCGCCAGAACTCGGTGGGGTCCACGGCCCCTGGCAGTCGGCAGGCGACGCCGACGACCGCGATCGGCGCCTGTCCGTGCGTCCGCGTCGTGCGTGCACCCTCTGAGCGTCCGGATTCCTTCGTCATGCGATGTGCTCCCGCCGGTGCCGTGGGGGGTCGTCTGCGCCGCCGCGACGGCGCCGTCGCGTCGCGGTCTGGTGATTCCGCCGGTATCCCGATTCGATTCTGTGGGCGGGCCGTGGCGTTCGCCCCGGAGTCGGCCCTGGGTCGGACCCCAGCCACCACCGGGGGTGGTGACCTGGGGCGGCCCTCGGGACGTGCCGGCGCCGGGCGTCCGAGCGGATCGGACGCCCGGTGCGCTCGGCCGTCAGCTGCGCTCTAGGTCGCTGAGGCCGTAGAGGACCTTCATGTTCTCGATGCGCCCCTCGGCGCCGACCTCGAAGATGTCGATCGCCCTGATGATGCCCCGGGGCCGGTCGGGGTCGGTGATGTCGTTGAGCGCGGCGGCCACGGGCGCCGCGATGGTCCGGCCGTCCAGGGCGGCGGAGAGCCGGCCCGGCTCGATCTCGATCTCGCTCGCCAGGACGACGTCGGTGAAGAACGCCCGGATCGCGGCTGCGCCCTCGTGCTTGGCCTGGCCGTAGGGGTCCTCGACCACGGCGTTCTCGTCGAAGAGGGCCAGCACGTCCTCCAGCTTGCCCGCGTTGAGCTTGGCGAAGTAGTCGAGAATGATGTCCTTGCGGCGCTGTTCGTCCAGCATGAGCTTCCTCTTGAAGGTTGGGGTGGGAACGGCGTTGTAGTGGCGGTAGTCGTCCGCGTCGTACGGAGCGGTCGGCTCGCCGAGCCAGTAGCGCTCCCGCTGGAACGCGTAGGTCGGCAGCTCCGTCAGGCGCACGCCCCGGCCCTGGAAGACCTCGGCCCAGGTGACGTCGCCACCGTGCTCGAAGAGGTCGGCCACGTCGTCCATCGCCTCGCGCGCACCGGGTGCGGACAGGACGAGGACCTCCGGGTCGGGGGTCGTGGGGGCGGCCGGCAGGGACCGCCAGAACTCGGGCTCGCTCACGTCGGCCGCGGTCACCTCGGCCCCGGTGCCGGCGACCCGCAGCTCAACGGCCGGGGTGCCGATCCGCACCCGGGCCAGGGTGCGGCCCAGCACCTCCGGATTCTCCGCGGCGCCGGCCGAGACCACGGCGGCGGCGTTCGCGAGCGGCAGCCAGCCGGCGGCGTGGACGGCGGCCGGGCCGCCCGCGCCCGAGACGAGCAGTTGGTCGGGCACCACGCCCCAGCTCTCGTAGAGCCGGAACAGCGCCACCTCCCAGGCGAAGGCGTCGGCCGCCGGGCCGCTCGCCTGGTGCAGGTCGAGTTCGCCCCTGGCCTCGTCCCAGGCGTCGGCGAAGACGGGGAACGTCTTGTACAGCTCGGTGTGGTCGCCCCCGTTGGCGCCGGCGAAGAGCACGACCGCCCGCCGCTCCTTGGTCTCCTGGTCGGTGAGGAGCACCGACAGGTCGGAGACCGGGCGGCTCTCCACCTCCCGCAGGCCGTCGACGAGTTCCCGCAGGTCACCGGCGACGACGACGGCGCGGTGCGGGAAGACCCCGCGTGACGACAGGGTGAAGGCGACGTCCTGGAGGGAGGCGTCAGGGCGGCCGGCGAGGTGCTCCCGTAGGCGGCGCGCCTGGGCGCGCAGCGCGGCCGGCGTCAGCCCCGAGACCGGGAACGGCAGGGGTTCGCCCGCCGGCTTCGCCGCCGGCTCCGGGTCGGGCTCCGGCTGCTCCAGGATGAGGTGTACCTGGGTGCCGCTCGCCCCGAAGGAGGAGACGCCCACCCGGCGGATGCGCTTGCGCTGCGGCCAGGGCTGGGTCTCGGTGACCAGCTCGACGGCGCCCGCGCTCCAGTCGACGTCCGTGACGGGCTTGCTCACGTTCAGCATGGCGGGCAGCGCGCCATGCCGCATGGAGAGGATGGCCTTGATGACGCCGGTGACGCCGGAGGCGTTCTGCGGGTGCCCGATATGGGATTTGACCGTACTCAGGCGCAGCGGCTCGGTGCGGTGCTGCCCGTAGGTGGCGAGCAGCGCCTCCAGCTCGACGGAGTCGCCGAGCCTGGTGCCGGTGCCGTGGCCCTCGACGGCGTCGATCTCCGCCGGCGCCAGGCCGGCGTCGGCCAGCGCGTGCTCGAACAGGTCCTGCATGGAGCGGGCGTTGGGGGCGGTCAGGCCGTTGCTCGCGCCCTTGTGGTTGACGGCCGAGCCACGGATGACCGCCAGCACCTGGTGCCCCAACCGGCGGGCGCGCGAGAGGCGTTCGACGGCGACCATGGCGCCGCCCTCGCCCCAGCCCGGGCCGTCGGCGTCGTCGGAGTAGGGCTTGCACCGGCCGTCCTCGGCGGCGCCGCCGGTCAGCTGGTGCCAGGCGTAGGGGAAGGCGAGGACGGTGACCCCGCCGGCGAGGGCGACATCGCACTCGCCGCGCCGCAGCGCCTGGGTCGCCAGGTGCAGGGAGACGGCGGACGAGGTGCAGCCGGTGTCGACGGTCAGCGTCGGACCGTTGAGGTCGAGCAGGTAGGAGAGGCGCCCGGACGCGAAGGCCGGGGCGACGCTGGCGCCGAGGTACGCCTGGCTCTCCTTGGGGATGCGGGGCCCGGGGTTGAAGCCCTGCGAGGTGATGCCGGTGAACGCGCCGACGCGGGTCTCCCGGTCCGCCCTCGGGTTCACCCCGGTGTGCTCCAGGGCCTCCCAGGCGAGTTCGAGCAGGATGCGCTGCTGCGGGTCGAGGACCACGGCCTCGTGGCGGGAGATGCCGAAGAACTCGGGGTCGAACTCGCTGACGCGCTCCAGCAGTCCGGCCTCGCGGATGCGGCGGACGGCGTCGCCGAGCAGCGAGTGCTCCTCCTCGTCGTCCGGGTCGCCCCAGCCCCGGTCCTCGGGGGGCGGGCCGACCATGTCCCGGCCGTCGATCAGCACCCGCCACAGCGCGTCGGGGTCCTCGATGCCGCCGGGGAGCCGGCAGCTCATGCCGACCACGACGATCGGGTCGTCGTCGGGTGCCACGGCCGCCGGCTTCGGCTCGGGGCGGCTCTCCACGGCGGTGCCCACGAGCTGGTCGCGCAGGAAACGCGCCAGGGCCGCGGGGTTGGGCTGGTCGAAGACGAGCGAGGCGGGCAGCTTGAGGCCGGTGGCGCCGGCCAGCCGCTTGCGCAGCTCGGTGATCGTCAGCGAGTCGAAGCCGATGTCGAGGAAGCGCTGCCGGGAGCCGATGGCTTCGGTGGTCTCGTGGCCGAGGACCGCCGCCGCCTGCTCCATCACCAACTTCAGGAGCAGCTTCTCCTGCGCGGCCGGCGAGATCGCGGCCAGGCGCTGGGCCAGCTCGCTGGTCGGTGCCTCCGCGCCGGTGGCGCCGGCGGCGCCGGCGTCGGCCTCCGCCTGGCGGGCGGCGCGGACGGCCGGCAGGTCGGACAGCAGCGGGCTGGGACGGGTCGTGGTGAAGCTGGTGGCGAAGGTCTCCCACTCCATGTCGGTGACGACAAGGGTGGTCTCGTCCTCCTCCACGACCTGCGGGAGGGCGGCGAGGGCGACCTCGGGAACCATCGCGCGCACGCCTCGCCTGCGCATGCTCTCCATGAACGCCGTGTCCTCGCTGAGCGCCCCGCTGTCCCACAGGCCCCAGGCGACCGAGGTGGCCGTGAGGCCCCGGGCGCGGCGCCGCTCGGCCAGCGCGTCGAGGTGCGAGTTGGCCGCGGCGTAGGCCCCCTGGCTGCCGCCGCCCCAGATCGCGGAGTGCGAGGAGAAGAGCACGAACGCGTCCAGCTCGTCGTCGGCGGTCAGCTCGTCGAGGTGGTGGGCGCCCAGGACCTTGGCGCCTCGGATGCGCCGCAGGTCCTCGGGGCGCATGGCGTCCAACGGCACGCCCTCGGTCGAGCCGGCGGCGTGCAGGACGGTGGTCAGCGGCAGGTCGGCCGGTATCCCGTCGAGCAGCGCTGCCACCTCGTCGCGGACGGCCACATCGCAGGCCGCGATGGTCACCCGGGTGCCGGTGGCGGCGAGTTCGGCCCGCAGTTCGCGTGCGCCAGGGGCCTCCTCGCCCGCCCTGCTGGCCAGCAGCAGGTGTTCGGCGCCGCGCCGGGCGAACCAGCGCGCCAGATGGGCGCCCAGGTTGCCGGTGCCGCCGGTGATCAGCACGGTGCCGGTCGGCCGCCAGGTGCCGGCCGGGGCCCGGTCGCCCAGCGGGGCCGGGAGCAGCCGCCGCCCGAGGACGCCGGTGGCGCGGATCGCGATCTGGTCCTCGTCGTCCGTTCCGCCCAGGACGGCGACCAGCCGGGACAGCGCCCGCTCGTCGAGCTCCTCGGGCAGGTCGACCAGGCCGCCCCAGATGTGGAACGCCTCAAGGCCGGCCACCCGGCCCAGGCCCCACTGCTCGGCCTGGTGCGGGTCTGGCGCGGGATCGGCCGGGGTCGCGGCGACGGCGCCCCTGGTGGCGTGCCACAGGGGCGCGCCGAGGCCGGAGTCGCCGAGCGCCTGGACGAGCGTCAGCAGATGTCCGGGCGCGGTCTCCTGGTCGAGGGAGAGCAGCGAGAGCACGCCGGAGAGGGTGGGCAGGGCCGCGCCGAGGTCGGTGAGTCGGGTGGCGAGGCCCTCCCGCGTCAGCGCCGGGTCGTCCAGGTGGACGACGACGGTCTCGGCGCCGCCGTCCCGCAGTCCGGCGGCGACGGTGGCGATCGTCTCGTCGCCCTCGGCCGGCACGACCAGCAGCCAGGTGCCGGCGAGTTCGGCCGAGGCGGCGGGGAGCGGCTTCCAGGTGACGCGGTACCGCCAGGAGTCGAGGGTCTGCCGGGTGCGGTTGCCCGAGCGCCATTCGGCGAGCGCGGGAAGCAGCTCGTCGAGGGGACGGTCGGCGGCGACGCCGAGTTCGGCGGCGAGCGCCGCGGCGTCGCCCTGTTCGACGGCCTCCCAGAAGCGGGCGTCGAGGGTGTCGCCGGCGGCCTGCGGGACGTCGGTCGACATCACGGCGGGTGCCAGCCAGTAGCGCTGCCGCTGGAAGGCGTAGGTGGGCAGCTCGCCGCTGGGGACGCCGGGGCCGGGGCAGAGGCCCGCCCAGTCGGCGGCGACGCCGGCGACCCACGCCTCGCCGACGGAGGTGCGGAAGTGTTCGGGGGTGCCCTGGTCGCGGCGGAGCGAGGCGATGGTGACGCCCTCGCCCTCGGTGGTCTCCTCGATCGAGGCGGAGAGCACCGGGTGCGGGCTGCACTCGATGAACACGGTGTGGCCGGCGTCCCACAGGGCGCGGGTGGCGCTCTCGAACTCGACGGTCGCCCGCAGGTTGCGCACCCAGTAGGCGGCGTCGAGGGTGGTGGTGTCGACGGGACCCTGGTCGCGGCCGACGGTGGAGTAGAACGGCACGCTGCCGGCGGCCGGCGTGATCTCGCCGAGCTCCCGCAGGAGTTCGTCCCGCACGGAGTCGACCTGGCGGGAGTGCGAGGCGTAGTCGACGGGGACGCGCCGGGCGCGGATGTCCCTGGCCTCGCAGACGGCGAGCAGCTCGTCGACGGCGCCGACCTCGCCGGCGACGACGGTGGACCCGCTGCCGTTGACGGCGGCGACGGACAGCCGCTCGCCCCAGCGCTCGATCAGCTCGGCGACCTCGGCGCGGCCCCTGGCCAGCGACACCATGCCGCCGGAGCCGGCGAGCCGCTGGCCGATGACGCGGCTGCGCAGCACCGCGACGCGGGCCCCGTCCGCCACGGTCAGCGCACCGGCCACCACGGCGGCGGCGATCTCGCCCTGGGAGTGGCCGACGACGGCGGCCGGCCGCACGCCGTGGGACCGCCACAGCTCGGCCAGCGCCACCATGACGACGAAGAGCACCGGCTGCACCACGTCGACCCGGGCCAGGTCGGGCGCGCCTGGCGCGCCGCGCAGCACCTCCTCGACCCGCCAGTCCACCAGCGCCTCGACCGCCGCCGCCGCCTCGGTGAACGCGGTGGCGAACTCGGGCGTGCCGTCGAGGAGTTCGACGGCCATGCCGGCCCACTGGGAGCCCTGGCCCGGGAAGACGAAGACCTCCCTGGTGGCCGTCTGGGCGGTGCCCTCGACCAGCCCTGGCGCGGCGCGGCCGGTGGCCAGGGCGTCGAGGGCGTCGCGCAGCGCCGCCCGGTCGGTGGCCACGAACGCGCCACGGCGGGTCAGCGCCGCCCGGCCGTGGGCCAGGGAGGCGGCGAGCGCCGCGGGCGTCGCCTCGGGGTGCCGGTCGACGTAGTCGGCGATCCTGGCGGCCTGGGCGCGCAGCGCCCGCTCGTCCTGGCCGGAGACCAGCAGCACGGCCGGGCCCCTGTCCTCGGCGGGGGCCGGCTCGGGCGCCTCGAAGCGCGGCGCCTCCTCCAGGATGACGTGCGCGTTGGTGCCGCTGATGCCGAACGAGGAGATGCCGGCCCGCCGGGGCCGCTCGCCCCGGACCCAGGGCCTGTTCTCGGTGAGGATGCGGACCTCGCCCGCGTCCCAGTCGATATGGGGCGACGGCACCTCGGCGTGGAGCGTCTTCGGCAGGGTCTCGTGCTGGAGGGAGAGCACCATCTTCATGATGCCGGCGGCGCCGGCGCCCGCCTGGGTGTGCCCGATGTTGGACTTGACCGAGCCGAGCCACAGCGGGTCGCCCGCACCCCGGTCCTGGCCGTAGGTGGCGATGAGGGCCTGGGCCTCGATGGGGTCGCCGAGCGAGGTGCCGGTGCCGTGCGCCTCGACGACGTCGACCTCGGCCGGCGTCAGCCTTGCGTTGTTCAACGCGGCCCGGATGACGCGCCGTTGGGAGGGGCCGTTGGGCGCGGTCAGCCCGCTGGACGCGCCGTCCTGGTTGACGGCGGAGCCACGCACCACGGCGAGCACCTGGTGGCCGTTGCGCCGGGCGTCGGAGAGGCGCTCAAGCAGCAGCACGGCGCTGCCCTCGGCGGAGCCGAAGCCCTCGGCGTCGGCGGAGAAGGCGCGGCAGCGGCCGTCCTCGGCCAGGCCGCGCTGGCGGCTCAGCTCCACCAGGCCGTAGGGGGTGGGCAGCACGGTGCCGCCGCCGGCGAGGGCGAGGTCGCACTCGCCCTGCCGCAGCGACTGGACGGCGAGGTGGAGGGTGACCAGGGACGAGGAGCAGGCCGTGTCGACGGAGACGGCCGGGCCCTCAAGGCCCAGGGTGTAGGCGACCCGGCCGGAGACGACGCTGGTCATGCTGCCGGTGCTGACATAGCCCTCGACCGAGGCCGGCAGCGCCTCCCAGTTGGTGGCGTACTCGGTGGCGATGGCACCGGCGAAGACGCCGGTGGCCGAGCCCTTGAGCGACAGCGGGTTGATGCCGGCCCGCTCCAGCGCCTCCCAGGAGATCTCCAGGAAGAGCCGCTGCTGCGGGTCCATCGCGAGGGCCTCGCGCGGGGAGATCCCGAAGAGGGTGGCGTCGAAGTCGCCGACGTCCTTGATGAAGGCGCCGCCCTGGACATAGGTGGTGCCCGGGTGGTCCGGGTCGGGGTGGTAGATCGCGGACACGTTCCAGCCGCGGTCCTCGGGGAAGGCGCCCACCATGTCCCGGCCCTCGGCGAGCACCTCCCACAGCTTGTCGGGGGTGTCGACGCCGCCGGCGAAGCGGCAGCCAAGACCGACGATGGCGATCGGCTCACTGGCCGCCGCGCGCAGCTTCTGGTTCTGCTTGCGCATCCGGTCCGCCTCGGCGACCGAGGCGCGCAGGGCCTGGAGCAGCTTGTCGGGAGAGGCTGTGGAGGAACCGCCCGATGCGGAAGGCGGGGTTGAGCTGGTCATGAGATTCCACTCCTCGACGGTCAGGATTCGTTGTCGCCCAGGACCAGGCTGATGAGGTCGTCGGCACTCATCTCGCCGATGGTCCGATCGGCCGTTGGGTCGGCGGCCGAACCGCCGGCGGACGGGTCGTCACCGCGTGCCAGCCGCAGCAGGACATCGGCGATCCCGGCCTCCTCGAAACGCTCCATCGGCAGGGTCGCCAGGGCCCGCCGGACCTCGGCCTCGCGGGCGTCCCCCGGTGTCTCGGGCTCGGTGTCGGGGGCGAGTTCGGAGAGCAGCAGGGCCGCGAGCGCCGCCGGCGTCGGGTAGTCGAAGATGAGGGTGGCCGGCAGCCGCAGGCCGGTGTCGGCGCTGAGCCGGTTCCGCAGCTCCACGGCGGTCAGGGAGTCGAACCCCATGTCCTGGAAGCCGCGTTCGGGGTCGATCGCCTTGCGCGAGCCGTGCCCGAGGATGGTGGCCGCCTGGCCCCGCACCAGGTCGGTCACCTCTCGTTCCCGCTCGGCGGCCGGCAGCGCGGCCAGCCGGTCGGTGAGGGAGGAGACCTGCCGGCCGGCGGCCTGCCGCCTGGCGGGCCGGACCAGGGCCCGCATCAGCGGCGGGATCTGCTCGGGGGCCGCGCCCTGGAGCGCCCGCACGTCGAGCGGGGCGGTCAACAGCAGCGGCTCGTCGGTGCGGAGCGCGGCGTCGAACAGCTCCAGGCCGCGCTCGCTCGACATCGGGGCCATGCCGCCGCGCGCCATCCGCTGGTGGTCGCTGTCGCTGAGGTGGCCGGTCATCTCGCTGGCCTGCTGCCAGTGGCCCCAGGCCAGCGAGACACCTGGCAGGCCGAGGCTCTGGCGGTGGTAGGCGAGGGTGTCGAGGAACGTGTTGGCTGCGGCGTAGTTGCCCTGGCCGCTGGCGCCGAAGAGGCCGGCCGCCGAGGAGAACATCACGAACCACTCCAGGTCCAGGCCGGCCGTCAGCTCGTGCAGGTGCACGGCGGCGTCCAGCTTGGGCCGCAGCACGCGGTCGACCTGCCCGGGCTCCAGGGAGTGGATCATGCCGTCGTCCAGCACACCGGCCGCGTGCACCACGCCGCTCAGCGGGGCGTCCTCGGGCAACGAGGCGAGGAGCGCGGCGAGTTGGGCGCGGTCCCCGGTGTCGCAGGCCGCGACGGTGACGTGGGCGCCGAGCTCGGCCAGCTCCTGGCGCGCCTCATCGGCGCCGGGCGCCCGCTCGCCCCTGCGGCTGACCAGCAGCAGATGGCGCACGCCGTGGCGTTCGACGAGGCGCCGGGCGATCAGCCGGCCGAGGGTGCCGGTGCCGCCGGTGATCAGCACGGTGCCGGTGGCCGGGGTGCCGGGCACCCGCAGCACGTTCTTGCCGATGTGCCGGCCCTGGGCCATCCAGCGGAACACCTCGGGGGCGCGCCGCATGTCCCTGGTGCGGATCGGCAGCGGCGCGATCCGGCCCTCCTCCAGGGCGGACACCACGAGGCGCAGGATCGCGTTGAGCCGCTCGGGCCCGGCCTCGGAGAGGTCGAAGGCGGCGTAGGAGACGTCGTCGCGGACGGCGCTCGCCTGCTCGGCGGTGCGGATGTCGGTCTTGCCCATCTCCAGGAAGCGGCCCCCCGTGCCGAGCAGCCGCATCGAGGCGTCGACGAACTCCCCGGCGAGGGAGTTCAGCACGACATCGATGCCGCGACCGTCGGTGACCTCGCCGAACTGCTTCTCGAAGACGAGGTCGCGGGAGGAGGCGATGTGGTCGTCGTCGAGGCCGAATCCGCGCAGCACATGCCACTTGTCGGGGTGGGCGGTGGCGAACACCTCGGCGCCCCAGTGGCGGGCGAGTTGGATGGCGGCCATGCCGACGCCGCCGGCGCCGGCGTGCACCAGCACCTTCTCCCCCGCGCTCAGCCCGGCGAGGTCGCCGAGCCCGTACCAGGCGGTGGCGAACGCGACCGGCAGGGACGCCGCCGTCTCCCAGGCCCAGTTGCGCGGCACGGGCACCAGGAGGCGTTCGTCCACCACGTTGACGGACGCGAAGGCGCCGGCGGTCACGCCCATCACATGGTCCCCCACGGCCACGCCGGTGACGCCGGCGCCGGTCGCCACCACGACGCCGGCGGCCTCGGCGCCAGCGGCGTCGTCGACCTGGAGCATGCCGAGGGCGGTCACCACGTCACGGAAGTTCAGGCCGGCGGCGCGGACCCGGACGCGGACCTGGCGTTCGCCCAGCGGCTCCCACACGTCGGGGGCGGGGTCGAGCGCCATGTCGTCCAGGGAGCCGGAGCCCGTCCAGGCCAGGCGCCAGCCCTCGTCGGCGGGCAGCACCAGGCCGGCGCCGGAGTCGATCCGCCGCAGCCTGGGCACCAGGGGCTCGCCGTCGCGGGTGGCGACGACCTCGCTCTCGCCGCAGTCGAGCGCGGCCCGCAGGCCGGTCAGGTCCACTCCCCCGGCGCCGGTGTCCAGCAGCCCGAAGCGTCCCGGGTGTTCGGCGGAGGCGGACCGCACCAGGCCGCGCACGGCGGCGGCGGTGAGGTCGCCGACCTCCTGGCCGACGGCGGTGGCGACCGCGCCGCTGGTCACCAGGACCAGCCGGGCGGACGTCCAACGGGCGTCGTCGATCCAGTCCTTGAGGAGTTCGAGGGTGTCGAGCACGGTGCCGCGCGCGGCGTCCGGGTCGACCGTGGGGACGTTGTCGGCGCGGATCGCCGGCGGGCAGGGCAGCAGCACCGTGCCGGGCAGGGGCCGGCCGGCGTCGACGGCCTCGGCCAGCTCCGGCAGGCTCCGGTAGGCCGGGAGCCCTTCGAGGCCGAGCCCCTGGTCGCCGGTGCCGTGCGGGGCGAGGACCGCGACGTCGCCGCTCGCGACCGCCGTGGCCGGCTGCCCCAGCGGCTCCCACGCCAGCCGGAAGAGCGCGTCGGAGAGGTCGGGGCCGCCGCTGTCGCCCGCGCCGCCGAGCGAGGCCACCGGCCGGTTGACGATCGACTCCACGGCGAGGACGGGCGAGCCGTCCGGGTCGGTGGCGCTGACGGTGAGCTTGCCGTCCTCGGTGAGCGCGGACCGCACCCGGAGCGCCGTCGCGCCGGTGGCGGCCAGGGTGAACCCGCGCCAGACCCAGGGCAGATGGACCTCGATGCCGTCGACCTGGTCGCCGGCGCGCAGCAGCCCGGTGTGCAGGACGGCGTCGAGCAGCGCCGGGTGGATGCCGAACGAGGACGCCGACTCGCGGTGCTCGTCGGGGAGTTCGACCTCGGCGAACACCTCGTCGCCACGGCGCCAGGCGGCTCGCAGGCCGCGGAAGGCGGAGGTGTACTGGTAGCCGGTGCCGGTCAGCCGGTCGTAGAAGTCCTCGGTGTCGGCGGCCTCGGCGCCGGCCGGGGGCCAGACGGTGGACTCGGGCGCCGGCACGGGCTGGCCGTCGTCGGCGAGCAGACCGCTGGCGTGCCGGGTCCACGGGGCGTCGTCCTCCCCCCTGGGCCGCGAGTGGACGCTGACCTGACGGCTGCCGGCCGGGTCCAGCGGGCCGACCCTGACCTGGAGCTGACGCTCCGCCCCCTGGTCCAGGATCAGGGGCGCCTCCAGGGTGAGTTCGTGCACATGCGGCAGGCCGACCTCGTCGCCGGCGCGGACCGCGAGCTCGGCGAAGGCGGCGCCCGGCAGCAGCACGCTGCCCTCCACGGCGTGCCCGGCAAGCCACGGCTGGGCGGTCAGCGACAGGCAGCCGGTGAGGACCACGGTGTCGCCGTCGGCGAGCGCGAGCAGCGCGCTGAGCAGCGGGTGCCCGGCCTCGGCGATGCCGGCGGCGCCGAGGTCGCCGACCCGCCCTGAGGGGGAGAGCCAGTAGCGGTCCCTGGCGAAGGCGTAGGTGGGCACTTCGAGGGCGGCGGGCGCGACGGGCAGCGCCGGCGTCCAGTCGACCGGCAGGCCGTGGGCGTGGGCCTGGGCGAGCGCGAGGAAGAACTGCGTGGGGCCGCCGTTGTCCCGCTTGAGGGTGGGCAGCACCACGGCGCTCGCCTCGGCCCGCTCGACGGTCTCCGTCAGGCCGAGGCTCAGCACCGGGTGCGAGCTGACCTCGACGAACGAGCCGTAGCCAGCGGCCAGCAGATGGTCGACGGCGGCCTGGAACTCGACCGGACGGCGCAGGTTGCGGTACCAGTAGTCGGCGTCGAGTCCGGCGGTGTCCAGGGGCTCGCCGGTGACGGTGGAGCAGAACAGCACGGGTGATTCGGTGGGCTCGACGTCGGCCAGCTGGCGGCGGAGGTCGTCCTCGATCTCCTCGATCTGCGGGGAGTGCGAGGCATAGTCCACGGCGATGCGGCGGGCCCGCACCCCGTCGGCCTCGCAGGCCGCGACGAGCGCTTCGAGCGCCTCGGGATCGCCCGCCACCACGGTCGAGTTGGGCCCGTTGACCGCGGCGAGCGACAGCCGCCCCTCCCAGGCGGCGATCCGCTGGGCGACGGCGTCGCGGGAGACCCCGATCGACGCCATGGCGCCGCGCCCGGCGAGCTTGGTGATGGCGGCGCTGCGCCGCACCACGACGCGCGCCGCGTCCCTGAGGCTGAGCGCCCCGGCGACATGGGCGGCGGCGATCTCGCCCTGGCTGTGGCCGACCACGGCGGCCGGCTCGACGCCGTGCGCGCGCCAGAGCGCGGCCAGCGCGACCATCACGGCGAACGACACGGGTTGCACGACGTCGACCCGGTCGAGCCCGGGGGCGCCGGGCGCCCGCGCCAGCACCTCCGTCAGCGACCAGGGCACCTCGGCGGCGAACGCCTCCTCACAGCGCGCGATCTCGGCGGCGAACACCGGGGAGGCGTCGAGGAGTTCGTGCGCCATGCCGGCCCACTGGGCGCCCTGCCCCGGGAAGACGAAGGCGACACGGCCCGGCTTGCCGACCGTCCCCGCCGTCACGTGGGGGGCCGGTTCGCCGGCGGCCAGCGCCCGCAGCCCGGCGACGAACTCCTCGGTGGTCGAGCCCACCACGACGGCGCGCCGGTCGAAGGCCACGCGGTGCCGGGCCAGCGCGTTGGCGACCGCGGCCGGCTCCAGGTCGGTGCGGGGCTCGGCGAATCCGGCGAGCCGCTCGGCCTGGGCCGCGAGGCTCTCGGCGGACTTGGCGGAGACCAGCCACGGCTGGACCGGGGTGCGCCAGCGGGTGGCGTCGGCCGCTTCCCCTCCGGCGTCGGCCGGCCGGGCGGGGGCTGACGGCGCCTCCTCGATGATGAGGTGACCGTTGGTGCCGCTGATGCCGAACGAGGAGACGGCGACGCGGCGCGGCTGGTCGCCCCGGGGCCAGGGCCTGGCCTCCTCAAGCAGCCGCACCTCGCCCGCGCTCCAGTCGATGTGCGGGGACGGCTCGTCGACGTGCAGCGTCCTGGGCAGCACCTCGTTGCGCAGGGCGAGGACCATCTTGATGACGCCCGCGACGCCGGCGGCGGCCAGCGAGTGGCCGATGTTGGACTTGATGGAGCCGAGCCACAGCGGGTCGGCGCCGGCCGGCCGCTGGCCGTAGGTGGCCAGCAGGGCCTGGGCCTCGATGGGGTCGCCGAGCGTGGTGCCGGTGCCGTGCGCCTCGACGACGTCCACGTCCTCGGGCGCCAGCCGGGCGTTGGCCAGCGCCTGCCGGATGACCTTGCGCTGGGAGCGACCGTTGGGCGCGGTCATCCCGTTGCTCGGCCCGTCGTGGTTGATCGCGGAGCCACGGATCACGGCCAGCACCGGGTGCCCGTTGCGGCGGGCCTCGGAGAGCCGTTCCAGGACCAGCACGCCGACGCCCTCGGAGAACGCGGTGCCGTCGGCCGCCGCGGCGAAGGAGCGGCAACGGCCGCTGAAGGTCAGCACGTCGAGGGTGCTCATGCTGGTGAACATGTCGGGCGTGGCCAGCACCGTCGCCCCGCCGGCGAGGGCGAGGGCGCACTCGCCCGCGCGCAGCGCCTGGACCGCCTGGTGGATGGCGACCATCGACGAGGAGCAGGCGGTGTCGACGGTGACGGCCGGCCCCTGGAAGCCGTAGGTGTAGGAGAGCCGGCCGGCGATGGAGTACATGCCGACGCCGGTGACGAGGTGGCCCTCGCTGCCCTTGATCTCCTCCTCGGCGCCCTGCCCGTAGGTGGTGGCCGTCGCGCCCAGGTAGACGCCGGTGAGGCTGTTCACCAGCTCGGTGGGGACCAGGCCGCCGCGTTCCATGGCCTCCCACGAGGTGGCCAGCAGCAGCCGCTGCTGGGGGTCCATGGTGAGCGCCTCGCGGGGCGAGACCCCGAAGAACCCGGCGTCGAACCGGTCCACCCCCCGCACGAAGGCGCCCTCGCCCTCGCTCCGCGGCCAGCCACGGTCGTCCGGGAAGCCGGAGACCGCGTCCCCCTCGTCGAGGAGGAACCGCCACAGTTCTTCGGGGGAGTCGGCGCCGCCGGGGAACCGGCAGCTCATCGACACGATCGCGATCGGCTCCTGCGCGGTGGCGATCAACTCTTCGTTCTGCTGGCGCAGTTGCTCGTTCTCGGTGAGCGATGCCCGAAGTGCCTCGATGATCTCATCGGAGGAGGTGGTCATGCCGGTGATCTCCGTTTCCCATTTCTGTGACGTCGATGGCCGTGCGCGCGGCGGTCGTCTCCCGGCCATCGGGCGCTTGTTGCTCTTCGACTCGGCACTCCGGGCGGCGGGGTGGCCCCTTCGGCGATTCTTGGCGACACGCTCCGCGCCCACCCCGGTACCCGCCCCCGGGCCGTACCCCAGAGTCGGGCCCGGGGGGTCTCCCGGGCCCGAACATCGGGTGCCCCGCGTCGGTCAGGGCTTGTCGCGCCGAAGGGCCCGGCTCACCAGGTCGGCGACGTCCATCGTGGCGATGGAGTCACGGGCCACCGGCTCGGCCTGGCGCTCCCCTGCCTCCTCCTGTCCGACCAGGCGGCGCAGGATGCCGAGCACGCCGGCGTCACGGAACGCCGCCATCGAGACCTCGCCGAGGGCGGCACGGAACTCCGCCTCGACCGGGTCCCCGGGTTCGGCGCCGGCCGGCTCTTCGACGTCGGCCAGCATCTCGCCCAGCAGGTGCTCGGCCAGCTCGGCGGGCCTTGAGTAGTCGAACACCATGGTGGCGGCCAGCCGCACGCCGGTGACCACGGTCAGCCGGTTGCGCAGCTCGACGGCCGTCAGGGAGTCGAACCCGGCGTCCCTGAAGGGCTGCCCCGCGTCGATCCGGGTCAGGTCCGGGAATCCGAGCACGACCGCGGCGTGCTCCCTGACCAGGTCGGTGAGCACCGACTGCCGCTCGGCGGCCGGCGTGGCCAGCAGCCGGGCGCGCAGCTCGGCCGCCTGGGAGGCGGCGCTGCCCTCGCCGGCCGTGCGCCGGGCCGGCGCCGTGACGAGACCCCGCATCAGGGGCGCCACCTGGCCGCCGGCGGCCGATCTGACCGTGGCCAGATCCAGCTGGACCGGCGCCACCAGGGGCGCGCCGTGGGCGAGCGCCGCGTCGAAGAGCGCCAGCGCCTCGCCGGCGGGCATGGGCCGCAGGCCGGCCCTGGCGACGCGCGCCCGGTCGCTGTCGGCGAGCGCGCCCGTCATGCCGCTGGCGTCCTCCCACAGGCCCCAGGCCAGGGAGACGGCCGCCTGCCCGCGTTCCCGCCGGCGCTCGGCCAGGGCGTCGAGCACGGCGTTGGCCGCCGCGTAGTTGCCCTGCCCCACGCCGCCCAACAACCCGGAGACCGAGGAGTAGAGGACGAAGTGCGTCAGGTCCAGCTCGGCCGTCAGCTCGTCCAGGTGCCGGGCCGAGTCGACCTTGGCGCGCAGCACCCGCTCGACCTGCTCGTCCGTCAGGGACTCGATCAGGCCGTCCTCGACGATGCCGGCGGTGTGGACCACGGCGCGCAGCGGCCGGTCGGCGGGAATCGAGGCGAGCAGCTCGACGACCGCCTCCCTGGAGCCGGCGTCACAGGCGACGATCCGCGGCTCGGCCCCCAACTCCTTGAGCGAGGCGGCCAGTTCGGTGGCGCCCTCGGCGGTGTCGCCGCGACGGGAGATCAGCAGCGGGTGCCGCAGCCCGTGTGTCGCCACCAGATGGCGGGCGAGCAGGCTGCCCAGGGTTCCGGTGCCGCCCGTGATCAGGACGGTGCCGTCGGGGTCCCAGGCGCGCGGCCTCAGCACGACCTCGCCGGTGTGTTCGGCGTCGCCCGCGAGGCGCAGCGCCTCGGGTGCCTGTCGCACGTCCAGGGCCCGGACGGGCGGGAACCGCAGCGCGCCGTCGCGCAGCAGCGCGACCGTCTCCCGCAGCCGCCGACCGATCCGGTCGCCCGACTCCTCGGGGAGCGCCTCCACCATCCGGTAGCTGACGCCCGAGTGGGCCGGGGTGACGGCACCCGACTGGTCGTCGCCGCCCAGATCCAGGAAGTGGCCGCCGCGCGGCATCAGGTCCAGGGTGGCGTTGACGGCCTTCCCCGAGAGGGAGTTGAGCACGATGTCGAAGCCCCTGCCGCCGGTCGCGGCGGCGAACTCCTGGTGGAAGTCCAGCGAGTGGGAGGACGCCAGGTGGGTGTCCTCCACGCCGAGTTCGCGCAGCGCGTCCCAGGTGGCCGGCGAGGCGGTGGTGAAGACCTCGGCGCCCAGATGGCGGGCGAGTTGCACGGCCGCCATGCCGATCCCGCCGGAGCCGCCGTGCACCAGCACGGTGTGCTCGGGGCCGATGTCGGCCTCGTCGACCAGCGCCGACCAGGCGACGAGGAACGGCCAGGGCAGCGCCGCCGCCTCCTCGAAGGACCAGCCGTCGGGGATGGGCACCAGCCAGCGGTGGTCGGCGGTGGCCTCGGTGGCGACGGCGTCGGGCAGCAGGCCGAAGACCCGGTCGCCCTGGGCGAGTCCGGTCACCTCGGCGCCGGCCTCCAGCACCACACCCGCGCCCGCCCGGCCCAGTACCGCGCCCGCCGGGGTCAGTCCGGCGGCGCGCACCGCGACGCGGACCTCGCCCGCGCCGAGCGGTTCCCGGCCGGCGTCGGGCAGCGGGACGAACGCCAGCTCTCCCCGGGTGCCGGCGGCACGGGAGGTGAGCCGCCAGGGGCCGCTCTCCGGCGGGGTCGGGACGCCGCCGACGCGGGCCCTGGCCAGCCGGGGCGCCAGCAGCCTGCCGCCGCGCAGCCGCAGTTGGTTCTCCCCGGTGGCCAGCACCTCGGCGATCCGGCCGGCGTCGACCGGGTCGAGGCCCGACTCGTCGTCCCCGTGGGTGTCGCTGTCGACCAGCACCAGCCGGTCGGCGTGCTCGTTCTGCGCGGAGCGCAGCAGGCCGGCGACGGCCGCGTGCGCGAGTTCGTCCGCGCGGGTGACGAACACCAGCCTGGCGCCCTGGAACCGGTCGGCGCCGACCCAGGAGCGGATCAGCGGCAGCACCCGGAGCAGCGTGCCCTGGGCGTCCAGGCCGGTGGCGACCGGGTGGACCACCAGTTCGGGCAGGTCGCCCCCGGCGAGCGCCGCGAGGTCGGCGACCTCACGCACCGTCGCCGTGGTGGCGGTGGCCGCCGCCGGCTCGGGGAGCGTCACCCAGTTCAGGGTGAACAGCGAGTCGTGGTGGCCGGTGGCCCGCCCGAGTCCTTCGACGGACACCGGGCTCAGCGTCAGGGCGTCGACGGACAGCACGGGTTGACCGGCACCGTCCGCCACGGTGACCGTCACCGTCTCCTGGTCGCCGCCCGGGGCGGCCAGGCGCACCCGCAGCACGGTGGCGCCGGTGGCGTGCAGCGCCGCGTCCCGCAGGGCGACGAGGCGCACCTGGCGGCCGTCGGCGCGCCAGCGGGCGACCGGCCCCAACACGGCGTCCAGCAGGGCGGGGTGAAGGCCGAACCCGGCCGTCGAGGCACCCTCGGCCAGCACCACCTCGGCGAGGACGTCGTCGCCGTGCCGCCAGAGCGCGCGCAGGGTGGCCACGCGCTCCCGCGGCTCCATACCTTCCCCGGCTTCCCCGGCTTCCCCGGCATGCGCCGTGACCTCGGCGAGGTCGACGGGCTCGGCGCCGGCCGGCGGCCAGGCGGCCAGCTCGGCACCGTGCGAGGCGCCGCCGGTGCCGAGGACGCCGGTGGCGTGCCGGGTCCACTCCGCGTCGGCCGCCGCGCCGTCCCCCTCTTCGTCCCCGACGCCGTACAGCGAGAACGGGCGCAGGCCCGACTCGTCGGCGCCGTCGACGACGATCTGGAGTCGCACTCCCCCGCGTTCGGGGATGACCAGCGGGGTGTGGACGGTGAGTTCCGCGATCCGGTCGCAGCCGACCTCGTCGCCGGCGCGGACCAGGACGTCCAGGAGCGCCGCCTCGGGCAGCACCTGGACCCCGTCGATCGGGGACTCCCTGGCCCACGGGTGCGCGGCGGGGGAAAGCCGCCCGGTGAGGAGCGCCCCCCGGCCGTCGGCCAGGGTGGTCGCGGCGCCGAGCAGCGCGTGCCCGGCGGACCGCAGCCCCAACTCGGTGACGGAGCCGGCGCTGCCGGGCAGGGCGCTGAGCCAGTAGCGGTCGCCCTGGAAGGAGTAGGTGGGCAGTTCGACGCGCTGTCCGTCGGCGCAGATCGCGGCCCAGTCCACCGTGGCGCCGGCGACCCAGGCGTGGGCGAGCCCCTCGACGAGCGCCCCTGGCTCGGCGCGGTCCTTGCGGGCGAGCGCCGCGAGCCGGACCGCGTCCGGCGAGGAGACGCACTGCGCCGCCATCCCGGAGAGCGTGCCGTCGGGGCCGACCTCGACGAGGTGCCGCACCCGCTCGCCCTCCAGGACGCGGACCGCGTCGGCGAACCGCACCGGCTCCCGCACATGCCGGACCCAGTAGTCGGCGTCGGCCCAGGTGTCGGCGGTGGCCCGCTCGCCGGTGAGGGTGGAGACCACGCCCAGCGTGGAGGCGCCGAAGCTCAGACCCTCCACGACCGCGCGGAACTCGTCCAGCATCGGCTCCATCAGCGGGGAGTGGAACGCGTGGCTCACCCGCAGCCTGCGGGTCTTCACGCCCCGCGCGGCGAACCGCTCGGCGACGGCGACGACCACCGCCTCCTCGCCGGAGACCACGGTGGCCTCGGGGCCGTTGACGGCCGCGATGCCGGCGGTCGACTCGTGTCCCGCGAGCGCGGCGCGCACCTCGTCCTCGGGCGCGGCGACGGCGACCATCGCCCCGCCCTCGGGCAGCGCCCGCATCAGCCGGCCGCGCGCGGCCACCAGCCGGGCGGCGTCGGCGAGCGAGAGCACCCCGGCGACATGCGCGGCGGCGATCTCGCCCACCGAGTGGCCGGCGACGAAGTCGGGGCGGACACCCCAGGACTCGACGAGCCGGTAGAGCGCCACCTCGTAGACGAAGAGCGCGGGTTGGGCCCACCGGGTGTCGTCCAGCGCCGCCGCGTCGTCGCCCCACACGACCTCGTGGAGCGGGGCCGGCAGCAGCCCGTTCAGCACGGCGCTCGCCTCGTCCCAGGCGCGGGCGAACGCGGGGAACGCCTCGTACAGCTCACGCCCCATGCCGAGGCGCTGCGCGCCCTGGCCGGCGAACAGCACGCCGGTCCTGCCGTCGTCGCCGCGCACCGCGCCGGTGACGACGCCTGGGTGCGCGGCGCCGGAGGCCACCGCGTCGACGCCGGTGAGCAGCTCGCCGGCCGAGCCGCCCACGACCACGGCGCGGTGTTCGAAGGCGGACCTGGTGGCGGCGAGCGACCAGGCCACGTCGAGCGGGTCGCGGCCCTCGCCGTCCCGGAGGAACGCGGCGATCCGCCGCGCCTGCGCGGGCACCGCCCGCTCGCCGCGCCCGGAGAACACCCAGGGCAGCACATCGGGGCGGGCGGGCGCCGCGGACTCGGCGGCCTCTTCGGCCGGCTCCTCGGCCGGGGCCTCCTCCAGGACGACATGCACGTTGGTGCCGCTGATGCCGAAGGACGAGACGCCGGCACGGCGTGGCTCGTCCCGCTCCGGCCACGGCCTGGCCTCGGTGAGCAGCTCCACCTGGCCCGCGGACCAGTCGATGTGTGAGGAGGGCTCATCGACGTGCAGGGTGCCGGGGAGTGATCCCGAGCGCATGGCCATCACCATCTTGATGATGCTGGCCGCGCCGGCGGCTGCCTGGGTGTGGCCGATGTTCGACTTGACCGAGCCCAGCCAGAGGGGTTCCCGGTCGGCGCGGTCCTGGCCGTAGACGGCCATCAGCGCCTGGGCCTCGATCGGGTCGCCGAGTGAGGTGCCGGTGCCGTGCGCCTCGACGGCGTCGATCTCCTGGGGCGTGAGCCGGGCGTTGGCCAGCGCCTGCCGGATGACGCGCTGCTGCGACGGGCCGTTGGGCGCGGTCAGCCCGTTGGACGCGCCGTCCTGGTTGACGGCGGAGCCGCGCACCACGGCGAGCACCGGATGGCCGGCGGCGCGGGCGCTGGAGAGGCGCTCGACCACCAGCACGCCGACGCCCTCGGCCCAGGCGGTGCCGTCGGCGGTGTCGGCGAACGCCTTGCAGCGGCCGTCGGGCGCCAGGCCGCGCTGCCGGCTGAACTCCACGAAGAGGTCCACGTCCGGCACGATGGTGACGCCGCCGACCAGCGCCATTCCGCACTCGCCCTGCCGCACCGCCTGCGCCGCCTGGTGCAGCGCGACGAGCGACGAGGAGCAGGCGGTGTCGACGGTGACCGCCGGGCCTTCGAGACCCAGCGTGTAGGAGATCCGGCCGGACATCACGCTGGACGCGTTGCCGGTCATCAGGAAGCCCTCGGTGCCTTCGGGCAGTTCGCCGTCGGAGGGGATGTAGCCGCGCTGGCCGCCGCCGATGAAGACGCCGACCGGGCTGCCCTGGAGCGCGGCCGGCGCGAGGCCGGCGCGCTCCAGCGCCTCCCAGGACACTTCGAGGAGCAGACGCTGCTGGGGGTCCATCGCCAGCGCCTCGCGCGGGGAGATCCCGAAGAAGCCGGCGTCGAAGCGCCCCGCGTCGTCGAGGAACCCGCCCTCGCGGACGTAGGTCTTGCCGGGGGCCTCGGGGTCGGGGTCGTAGATGCCGTCGATGTCCCAGCCCCGGTCGGTGGGGAACTCGGCGATGGCGTCGCGACCTTCGGCGACCAGCTGCCAGAGGTCCTCGGGGGACGTCACCCCGCCGGGGAAGCGGCAGGCCATCCCGACGATGGCGATGGGGTCGTCGTCGTCGGGGGTCCCGGCGGCTGGCAGCGCGGCGGGCCGGGGCTGTTCGGACCGGCCGAAGAGGCTCTCCTTGAGGAACGCGGCCAGCTCGTTGGGGGTGGGGTGGTCGAAGACCAGGGTGGCGGGCAGCGGCAGGCCGGTGGTCCGGCTCAGGCTGTTCCGCAGGTTGACGGCGATCATCGAGTCCACGCCCAGGTCCTTGAACGCCCGGGTGCCGGCGACGGCTTCGCCGTCCGCGTGGCCCAGGGCCATGGCGGCCTGGGTGCGGACCAGATCGGCCAGCTCGCGGTCCCGGTCGGCGTCGCCGAGCGCGGCGAGCCGCACCGCCAGGTCGGTGCCCTGGCCGGCGGCGGCCTTCTCGCCTCCGTCGAAGGCGCGCCTGGCCTCGGGGATGGTGGTGATCAGCGGCGCGATCCGGGAGACGGAGGTGGGCGAGGCGGCCACGTTCCAGTCGACGTCGACCACGGCCACCAGGCCGTCGTCGTCGCCGAGCGCGCGGGCGAGCCCGGCGATGGCGAGCTGCGGCGCCATCTGCGGAACGCCGTCCGCGCTGAGCCGTTCGCCCAGCTCGCCCTCGGTGAGTCCGCCGCCGCCCCACGAGCCCCACTGGACGGAGGTGGCGGTCAGGCCCTCGGCGCGGCGGTGCAGGGCCAGCGCGTCGAGGTAGTTGTTGGCGGCCGTGTAGTTGCCCTGGCCGACGTTGGGCAGGAGGCTGGCGAACGAGGAGAAGAGCACGAAGGCGGCCAGGTCAGCTCCGGCCGTCAGCTCGTGGAGATGGCGCGCCGCCAGGGCCTTGCCCGCGGCGACATGCCCCATGCTCTCGGGGGTGACGGTGTCCAGGATCACGTCGTCCAGGACGCCGGCGGTGTGGAACACCGCGCCGAGCGGCAGTTCGGCGGGGAGGTCGGCGAGCAGCCCGGCGAGCGCCGAGCGGTCGGCGACATCGCAGGCAGCGACGGTCACCCGGGCGCCCAACGCGGTCAGTTCGTCGGCCAGTTCGGCGGCGCCGGGGGCGTCGGCGCCGCGCCTGCTGGTGAGCAGCAGGTGCTCGGCGCCCTCGCGGGCGAGCCAGCGGGCGACATGGCCGCCGATGCCACCGGTGCCACCGGTGATCAGCACGGTGCCGCGCGGCGGGCGCCAGCCGGAGTCGCTGGTGCTGCCGGGACGCGGCATGCGGGTGAGCCGCGCCGCGTGGACGCCGGCGGCGCGCACGGCGACCTGGTCCTCGCGCGGATCGCCCAGCTCCCCGGCGAGGAGCGCGGCCAGCCGGGCGCCGGAGCGTTCGTCGACGGACTCGGGAAGGTCGACCAACCCGCCCCAGCGGTGCGGGTACTCCGTCGCGGCGGCCCGGCCGAGGCCCCAGGTGGCCGCCTGCTCGGGGTGGGTGAGCGGGTCGGCGGCGCCGACGGAGACGGCGCCCCGGGTGGCGAACCACAGCGCGGCGGTGACCTTCTCGTCCCCGAGCGCCTGGATCAGGGCCAGGTTGCCGAGGGTGCCGCTGGTGACGGCCGGCACGTCGGGGGCGGGGCTCTCGTCGAGGGCGAGCAGCGAGAGGACGCCGGCGATCGGGGTGTCCCCCACGGCGGTGACAGCGTCGGCGACGAGCCGGCGCAGCTCCTCCCGGCCGCTGCCCGCCGGCACCGTCAGCCTGGCCGTCGCCGCGCCGTGCGCCTCGATGGCCCCGGCGGCGCCCTCGGCCCAGGCGTGCTGGTCCGCGTCGGCCGGCAGGGCCAGCAGCCAGGTGCCGGTCAGCCGCCCGACGGCGGTGGACGGCAGGGGGTTCCAGTCGATCCGGTAGCGCCAGGACTCCAGCGCCGACTGCTCGCGGCGCCGGCGTCGCCAGGACGCCAACGCGGGCAGCACGCCGCCCAGTTCGTCGCCCTCGAAGGCCAGCGCGTCCGAGAGGGCCCGCACGTCCTGGCGCTCCACCGCGTCCCAGAACTCCGCCTCGGCCTGGTCGACCGGGCCGGCGGCCCGGCCCTCCACCGCGTCCCGCGCGGCGTGGTCGTAGGCCCAGTAGCGCTGGCGCTGGAAGGCGTAGGTGGGCAGGTGGACATGGCGCCGGGCGCCGCCGAGGGGCAGCACGGACCAGTCGACGTCGACGCCCCAGGACCACGCCTCGCCGAGGGAGAGCAGGAAACGTCCGAGGCCGCCGTCGCCCCGCCGGAGGGAGCCCACGGTCAGGGTGTCGGCGCCGGCGGTCTCCGCCACCGCCATCATCAGCACCGGGTGCGGGCTCGACTCGACGAACACCCGCTGGCCCGTCTCCGTCAGCCGCGCGACGACGTCGGCGAACTCGACGGGCTGCCGCAGGTTCCGCACCCAGTAGTCGGCGTCGAGGCCGGCGGTGTCGATCGGGCCGCGCTCGACGGTGGAGTGGAACGGCACATCGCAGGAGCGGGGCCTGATGTCGGCCAGGGCGGCGCGGAGTTCCTCGGCGATCTCGTCCACCTGCGGGGAGTGCGAGGCGTAGTCCACCGGGATGCGGCGGATCCTGATCTCCTCGGCCTCGCAGGCGGCGATCAGCGCGTCGACGGCCGCTGTCTCGCCAGCTATCACGGTGGAGCCGCTGCCGTTGGCCGCCGCCACGGTGAGCCGGTCGTCCCAGCGGGCGAGGAGCTCCTCCGTCGCCTCGCGGCCCAGCGCGACCGAGGCCATGCCGCCCCGGCCGGCCAGCCGTTCGCGGATCAGCCGGCTGCGGATCACGACGATCCGCGCCCCGTCCTCGGGGGTCAGCGCGCCGGCCACCACGGCGGCGGCGATCTCGCCCTGCGAGTGGCCGACGACCGCGCCGGGCCGCACCCCGAAGCTCTTCCAGAGCCCGGCCAGCGCGACCATCACCACATACAGCAGCGGCTGCACGACATCGACGCGGGCCAGCTCCTCGCTGTCCTCCGGGCCGCGCAGCACCTCCTGCGCCGACCAGTCGACCAGCGCCTCGACGGGGGCCGCGGCACGGTGGAACTCCTCGGCGAACCTCGGTGTGGAGTCGAGGAGTTCGACCGCCATGCCGAGCCACTGGGAGCCCTGGCCGGGGAAGACGAACACCGGCTGGCCGATGCCCTCGCTGACGCCGCCGACGGCGGCGTTCTCCGCCGCCTCGGGGGTGTCGTCGGCGATGGCGCGCAGCGCGCGCCGCAGTTCGGCGTGGTCGGCGCCGACGGCCACCGCGCGGTGGTCGAGCGCCGCCCTGGTGGTGAGCAGCGCGTGGGCGACGGCCCCGAGGTCCTCCTCGGGGTGGTCGTCGAGGTGGTTGAGCAGCCGGCCGGCCTGCTCCCGCAGCGCCTTGGGGGTGTGCCCCGAGAGCGCCCACGGGACGGGGGTGCCCTCGGGCAGCGCCGCCGGCTCGGCGCCGTCGGCGGCGGGCGCGGGCTCCAGCTCCTCCGTGACCTGCTCCAGGATGACGTGCGCGTTGGTGCCGCTCACCCCGAACGAGGAGACGCCCATCCGGCGCGGCTGCCCCCGGTCGGGCCACGGGGTGGGGGCGCCGAGCAGGGCCACGGCGCCCGCGTCCCAGTCGATCTTGGTCGAGGGCTGGTCCGCGTGCAGCGTCTTGGGGAGGATGCCGTGCCGCATGGCCAGCACGGACTTGATGACGCCGCCGACGCCGGCCGCCGCCTGGGTGTGGGCGACGTTCGACTTCAGCGAGCCGAGCCAGATCGGCCGGTCGGCCGGCCGGTTCTGCCCGTAGGTGGCGATGATCGCCTGGGCCTCGATCGGGTCGCCCAGCGTGGTGCCGGTGCCGTGTGCCTCGACGGCGTCGATGTGGTCGGCGGTGAGCCGCGCGTTGGCCAGGGCGGCCTCGATGACGCGCTGTTGGGACGGGCCGTTGGGCGCGGTGAGGCCGTTGGAGGCGCCGTCCTGGTTGATGGCGGAGCCGCGCACCACGGCCAGCACCGGGTGGCCCTTGCGGCGCGCGTCGGAGAGGCGTTCCACCAGCAGCATGCCGGCGCCCTCGCCCATGCCCATGCCGTCGGCGTCGGCGGAGAAGGCCCGGCAGCGGCCGTCCTTGGACATCGCCCGCTGGTGGCTGAAGCCCACGAAGCCGGCCGGCAGGGACAGCACGGCGACGCCGCCGGCGAGCGCCATCGAACAGTCGCCGAGCCGCAGCGCGTTGACCGCGAGGTGGAGGGCGACCAGCGACGAGGAGCAGGCGGTGTCCACGGTCACCGCCGGCCCCTCAAGGCCGAAGGTGTAGGCGATGCGCCCGGAGATGATGCTGGGCGCGCTGCCGGTGACCCGGTGCCCCGGGTCGCCCTCGGGCGTGTCGGTCTCCCCCAGGTGGTAGTCGAGCGGGTTGGTGCCGATGAACGTGCCGATGTCACCGCCGTGGGTGGACAGCGGGTCGATGCCGGCGCGCTCGAAGGTCTCCCAGGCCAGCTCCATGACGAGCCGCTGGTGGGGGTCCATCATCAGGGCCTCGCGCGGCGAGATGCCGAACAGGGCCGGGTCGAACTGGTCGACCCCCTCCAGGAAGCCACCGGACTGGACATAGGTCTTGCCGTGGGCGTCCGGGTCCGGGTCGTACAGCCCGTCGAGGTCCCAGCCCCGGTCCGTGGGGAAGGGGGACACCCCGTCCACCCCGTCGGAGAGAAGGCGCCACAGATCCTCGGGCGAGGCGACCCCGCCCGGGTAGCGGCAGGCCATCCCCACGATGGCGATGGGCTCCTGCTCTCGTGCCTGGACGGCGCTCAGTTCCTGCTGGGTCCTACGCAGATCGAGGGTGGCACGCCTGAGGTAGTCGAGGAGCTTCTCCTCGTTCTGCGGTGAGCTGGCGTCGTTGGGCATGGGGGTTCTCTCCAGTTGAAACCGGGTGGACGTTCCAGTGGGCGGGAAACTCAGGGCTGTCCCAGGCCCGTGTCGAGCATGCGGAACAGCTCGTCGGCCGACGCCGAGGCGACATCCACCTCGTCGGGCGCCGCCGCGTCGGCCTCCCGCGCGGACGACGTCTCCCTCGCCCGCTCGTTCCAACTCCACAGCAGGTTCTGGAGCTGCTTGGCGACCTGTTCGTGGGTGTGGTCGTCGGCGGTCACCGAGGAGAGCGCGGACTCCAGCTCGGAGAGCTGGTCGAGCACCGGCTGCGCGGTGGAGTGTTCCGTCACCAACAGCTCGGCCATCCGCCCGGCCAGCGCCTTGGGCGTCGGATAGTCGAAGACGAGGGTGGCGGGGAGCCGCAGCCCGGTGGCCGCGTTGAGGCGGTTCCTGAGGTCGACGGCCATCAGCGAGTCGATGCCGAGGTCCTTGAACCCCTTGTCCATCTCGATGGCGTCGGCGCTGACATGCCCCAGCACGACCGAGGCGTGCCCACGGACCAGCTCGGCGAGGAGCTGTTCCTGACGGTCCGGGGTGAGACCGGCCAGGCGCCGGGTCAACGAGACCTCTCCCGATCCGCCCTCACCCGCCGTGGTGCGCCGGGCGGGGGCGCGGACGAGTCCCTGGAAGATCGTGGGCAGGGTGCCGGCGGACGCCTGGGCGCGCAGCGCCGACAGGTCGAGACCCACCGGCAGGGCCACGGCCTCGTCCCTGGCCAGCGCGGAGTCGAACATCGCCAGACCCTGCGCGTTCGAGATGGCGGCGACGCCGCTGCGGGCCATGCGGGCCTTGTCCTCCCGGCTGAGCTGGCCGGCGAGCCCCGTCGACTCGGCCCAGTAGCCCCAGGCCATGGAGACGGCGGGGAGCCCCTGGGCGCGACGGCGCTCGGCGAGGGCGTCGAGATAGAGGTTCGCGGCGGCGTAGTTGGCCTGCCCCGGGCCGCCGAGCACGCCGGAGGCCGAGGAGAACAGCACAAAGGCCGCCAGGTCCATCTCGCGCGTCAACTCGTGCAGATGCAGGGCGGTGTCGGCCTTGGGCCGCAGCACCCGGTCGATGGACTCCTCGGTGAGGGCCCCGATCACGCCGTCGTCGAGCACGGCCGCCGTGTGGATCACGGCGGTCAGCGGGTGGTCGGCGGGGACCCCCTTCAGCAGCGCGGCCAGCGCCTCCCGGTCGGAGGTGTCGCACGCCACCACCGAGACCTCGGCGCCCAGTTCGACCAGCTCGTCCCGCAACTCCGCGGCGCCGGGCGCGTCCTGGCCCCGTCGGCTGGTCAACAGCAGGTGCCGCACGCCGCGCGTGGTCACCAAATGCCGCGCCAGCAGGCCGCCCAGCGATCCGGTGCCGCCGGTGATCAGGACGGTGCCCTCGGGGTCCCAACCTGTCGGCACGGTGAGGACGATCTTGCCGACATGGCGGGCCTGGCTCATGAAGCGGAACGCCTCGGGGGCCCGCCGCACGTCCCACACCCGGGTCGGCAGCGGCGTCAGCGTGCCGTCGCGCAGCAGCGAGGCGATCACGCCGAACATGGCGTGCTTCTTGTCCTTGGGCACATCGCCCAGGTCGAACGCCTCGTAGTGGACGCCCTGATGCGCCTCGGCGATCCGCTGGGGATCGCGGAGATCGATCTTCCCCATCTCCACGAACCGGCCGCCTGGCCTCAGCAGTCGAAGCGACGCGTCGATGAACTCCTCGGTCAGCGAGTTCAGCACCACATCGATGCCCTCCCCGCCGGCGACAGCGGCGAAGGCGCCCTCGAAGTCCAGCGTCCTGGACGACGCGATATGGGCGTCGTCAAGACCCATCGACCGCAGCGTGTCCCACTTGCCCTCGCTGGCCGTGGCGAACACCTCGGCCCCCAGGTAGTGGGCCAGCTGCACGGCGGCCATCCCGACACCACCGGCCGCCGCGTGCACCAACACCCGCTGACCGGCCCGCAGTCGTCCCAGATCGACCAGCCCGTGCCAGGCGGTCAGGAACGCGACCGGCACCGAGGCGGCCTGCTCCCACGTCAGCGACTCGGGGACCGGGGCCAGATCCCGTTGGTCGGTGACCGCGAGGGGACCGAAGCCGCCCGGCAGCAGACCCATCACCCGATCCCCCGGCACCAGATCGGTCACGGCGGAGCCGACCTCGACCACGACGCCGGCACCCTCGGTGCCCATCACCGCCCGGTCCGGGTACATGCCCAGGGCGATCAGCACATCACGGAAGTTGAGACCCGCCGTCCGCACCGACACCCGCAGCTCGTTCTCCCCCAGCGGCTCGACGGCCTCGGGGCTCGGCAGCAGCGCGAGGTTCTCCAGCACGCCGGGGTGCTCGCTGTCGAGGCGCCAGGCGGTGACGTCCCCGGGCGCGACGAGCGACCCGCCGGCGTCCAGGCGGGCGAAGCGCGGCACGAACAGCCCGTCCGCGCGCACCGAGAACTGCCCCTCGCCATGGCTCTCGAAGAGCTTCGCCGTGCCCGGCAGCAGCCGGGCGGCGTCCTCGTCCGACACGTCGGCGGCCAGATCGGCCAGGAGGAACCGGTCGGGGTGCTCGCTCTGCGCGGAGCGCAGCAGGCCGCTGACCGAGGCCGCCGCCGGGTCCCCGCCCGAGGCGGCGCCCCGCGTCAGCACGAGCAGCCGGGAGTCCGCCAGCCGCTCCTCGGCCAGCCACTCCCGCACCTCCCCCAGCACCCGCCCCAGCAGGGTCCGGGTCGCCGCGAGGGAGGTGGCGGCATCGTCGTCCGGGCCGACGCCCGCGTCCGGAACGGCCCACACCGCGACCTCGGGGACGGTGGCGCCCGCGCTCAACTCGGCGCGCAGGCCGGCGACATCGCGGTGCGTGGTGGGCAGCCCGAGGACGCTGTCCCCGCCCAGCACGGCCCAGCCGTCGATGCGCGGCGGCGTGGCGTCGGCCGCCTCGGGGGCCGCCGCCCACTCCAGGGAGTAGAGCGGCTCCGTGTGGGAGGCGTTACGCGCCTGCCGCAGCGCCTCGACGGAGACGGGGCGGGTGATGAAGGCCCGCACCGTGATGACGGGCTGCCCCGTGGGGTCCTCGGCGGTCAGGGTCACGGTGTCGTCCGCCTGGACGGTCATCCGCACCCGCAGGTCGGTCGCGCCGGAGGCGTGCAGGGTCACCCCGCCCCAGGAGAACGGCAGATGCTTCTCGCCGTCCTCGCCGATCCCGGCGAACGCGAAGATGTGCAGCGCCGCGTCGAGCAGCGCCGGGTGGATGCCGAAGCGGGAGGCGTCCTGGCGCAGCGCGTCCGGCAGCCGCACCTCGGCGAACAGGTCGCCCCCGCGCCGCCAGGCGGCCCTCATGCCCTGGAACGCGGGGCCGTAGACATACTCCGAGTCGGCCGCCAGCTCGTAGTAGCCCTCGGCGTCCAGGGCCTCGGCCTCCTCGGGCGGCCACACCCCGTTGGTCACGGGCTCCGCGGAGACGGTGCCGCCGGCCAGCGCGCCGCTGGCGTGGCGTATCCACTCCTCGGACTCCTCGGCCCCCTCCTGGCGGGAGAACACCCCGACCGAGCGGCGCCCGTTGGTGTCCACGCCGCCCACCACGACCTGGAGCCGCGCCCCGGCGTCGCCGGAGAACAGCAACGGCGCCTCCAGCGTCAACTCCTCGATGACACCGCATCCGACCTGGTCGCCGGCCCGCACCACCATCTCGACAAACGCCGTGCCCGGCAGCAGCACCACGCCGCCGACGGCGTGATCGGCCAGCCACGGGTGGGACGACAGGGACAGCCGGCCCGTCAGCACATGCTCGTCGCTGTCGGCCAGGCCGACCGAGGCCCCCAACAGCGGGTGGTCGGCGCTCGACAGGCCGAGCCCCGCCGCGTCCACCGTGCCGGCCGGGTCCGCGTGGTCGGCGATCCAGAACCGCTGCCGCTGGAACGGGTAGGTCGGCAGATCGGTCGGCAGATCGGCCCGCGCCGACACTCTCGGGAGCAGCGGGCCCCACTCCACGGGCAGGCCGTTGGCCCAGCCCTCGCCCAGGGACCGCACCCACCGCTCGGCGCCGCCCTCGTTCCGCCGCAGGGACCCGAGCACGGCGACATCGGCGCCCTCGGCCCTGGCCGTCTCGCCGAGCGCGACGTTCAACACCGGGTGCGCCGACACCTCGACGAAGCTCCGGAACCCGTCCGCGAGCGCCGCCCGCGTGGCGTCCTGGAACCGCACCGTGTTCCGCAGGCTCTCGAACCAGTAGCCCGCGTCCAACTCGGTGGTGTCCATCACCTGGCCCGACAACGGCGAGTAGAACGGCACCCGGCCGGGCAGCGGCGACACGGCCGCCAGCTCCGCCAGCACCTCGTCCCGCACGCCCTCCACATGCCCGGAGTGCGAGGCGTAGTCGATGGGAATCCGCCGCGCCCAGACGCCGCCTGACTCCCACCGCCGCAGCAGCTCCTCGATCTCCGGGACGCCACCGGCGACCGCGGTGGACTCCGGGGCGTTCACCCCGGCGACCGACACCCCGGGGACGCCCTCGATCCAGCCGGAGACCTCGTCGAGGGACAGCCCGACGGTCGCCATCGCACCGCGCCCCGCCAGCTTCCTCGCGATCACCCGGGACCGCAGCGCCACCACGCGGGCGCCGTCGTCGAGGGAGAGCCCGCCGGCCACCACGGCCGCCGCGATCTCGCCCTGCGAGTGCCCCACCACGGCGGCCGGGGTCACCCCGAAGGACTCCCACAGCCGGCTCAGCGACACCATCACGGCCCAGGACAGCGGCTGCACCACGTCCTCGCGCGACAGATCGCCCCGCAGCGCGGTCCACAGGTCCCAGTCGACCCACTTCGACAGGGCCTCGGCGCACTCCTCCAGCGCGCCCCTGAACACGGGGAACGCGTCCGCCAACTCAAGCCCCATGCCGACCCACTGCGCGCCCTGGCCGGGGAACACGAACACCGCGTCCGACCCCGAGCCGACGGCGCCCCTCACCACCTGACCGGCCGACTCGCCGCCCACCAACGCCTCAAGGCCGGCGGTCAGTTCGTCGCGTTCGGTGCCCAGCACCACGGCGCGGTGCTCCAGCGCGGCGCGGGCCGAGACCAGCGACCAGCCGATCGCGTCGACCGACACCTCGGGGCGTCCGGCCGCGAAGTCCCGCCAGCCGGCGGCCTGCGCGCGCAGCGCGTCGCCGGTCGCGGCGGAGAGCACCCACGGCAGGTAGGCCCTCGGCGCGTCGGACGCGGGCGCGTCGACCTCCACCACCGGCTCCTGGGCCGGCTCGGCCTCCGCCGCCTGCTCCAGGATGATGTGCGCGTTGGTGCCGCTGACGCCGAACGCCGAGACGCCGGCCCGGCGGGGGGCTCCGGTCTCCGGCCACGGCTGGGACTCGGTGAGCAGCGAGACATCACCGGCCGACCAGTCGATATGGGGCGTCGGCTCGTCGATGTGCAGCGTCCTCGGCAGCACGCCGTTCCGCATCGCCAGCACGGCCTTGATCACGCCGGCCACACCGGCCGCCGCCGCCGCGTGCCCGATGTTCGACTTGATCGAGCCCAGCCACAGCGGCCGGCCCTCCGGGCGGCCCTGCCCATAGGTGGCGAGCAGCGCCTGGCCCTCGATCGGGTCGCCAAGCGGCGTGCCGGTACCGTGCGCCTCGACGGCGTCGACGTCCCTGGCGGTGAGCCGCGCGTCGGCCAGCGCCTGCCGGATCACCCGCTGTTGCGAGGGCCCGTTGGGCGCGGTCAGCCCGTTGGAGGCACCGTCCTGGTTGACGGCTGAGCCGCGTACCACGGCCAGCACATGGTGGCCGTTGCGCCGCGCGTCGGAGAGCCGCTCCACCAGCAGCACGCCGACGCCCTCGGCCCAGGTCATGCCGTCCGCAGCGGCGGCGAACGCCTTGCAGCGGGCGTCGGGGGCCAGGCCGCGCTGGCGGCTGAACTCCACGAACACGTCGGGCTGCGCGAGCACGTTGACGCCGCCGGTGAGCGCGAGGGAGCACTGTCCGGCGCGCAGCGCCGCGACCGCGAGATGCAGCGCGACGAGGGACGACGAGCAGGCGGTGTCCACCGTCACCGCCGGGCCCTCAAGGCCCAGCGCGTAGGAGACCCGGCCGGAGAGAACGCTGGTCGAGGTGCCGGTCAGCCGGTGGCCCTCGATGGCGGTGATCTGCTCGCCCTCACCCGTGCCGTAGCCGCCGTAGGAGGCCCCGATGAAGACGCCGGTCTCGGTGCCCTTCAGCGACGCCGGGTCGATCACGGCCCGCTCGATCGCCTCCCACGACGCCTCCAGGAGGAGACGGTGCTGGGGGTCCATCGCCAGCGCCTCGCGCGGCGCGATCCCGAAGAAGCCCGCGTCGAAGTCCGTGACGTCCGGCACGAAGCCGCCCTCGCGCACATAGATCTTGCCGTGCGCGGCGGGGTCCGGGTCGTACAGCCCGTCGACGTCCCAGCCCCGGTCCTTCGGCATCTCCACGAGGGCGTCGACGCCGTCGGTCAGGAGCCGCCACAGGTCCTCGGGGGAGCTGACCCCGCCGGGGTAGCGGCAGGCCATGCCGACGATCGCGATCGGCTCGTGCGTCTGGTCCTCCAGGTCGGTGATCCGCCGGCGCGCCTTTTGGAGATCGGTGGTGGCCCGCTTCAGGTAGTCGCGCAGCCGCGTTTCGTTGCTCATCGTCTTGGTCACCTGTCCAGGAGGCGTGTCAGGGAGTTTCGAGCTGGTCGTCGAGCAGATCGAAGAGTTCGTCGTCGGAGGCGGACCGCACCGCGTCCTCGATCTCCTCGGCATCCGCGGGTTGCTTCTCGCCGTCCAGCAGCGCCACCAGGGCGCGCAGTCGTAGTGCGATGTCGTTCGGTACCCGCTCTTCGGCCGACAGGGCCGCCAGGGACTTCTCCAGGCGCTCCACCTCGGCGAACACCTCCGCGGCGCCGCCGGCCCCCTCCGGGTCCAGCAGCTCCAGGACGTGGTCGGTCAGGGCCTGGGGGGTGGGGTGGTCGAAGACGATGGTGCTGGAGAGCTTGACGCCGGTCGCCTCGCTGAGGCGTTTGCGCAGCTCGACGGCGGTGAGCGAGTCGAAGCCGAAGTCCTTGAACGGACGGCCGGGCGCGACTCCTTCGGCCGAGGAGCGCCCCAGCACGGCGGCGGCCTGGGCCCGCACCAGCTCCAACACCAGGCGGTGCCGCTCCTCGGCGCTCTTGTCCTCGATCCGCTGGGCGAACGCGGACCGCGACGACGATGACGCGCCGTCCGCCTCGGCCTCCGCCGCCAGCAGCGCGGCCACCTCCGGCACCGCCTCGATCAGCGGACGCCGCCTGGACATGGTGTAGGTGCGGGTGAAGGTGTCCCAGTCCACGTCGGCGACCGCGACAAACGTCTCGTCGTGGTCCACGGCCTGCACCAGCGCCTGGAGCGCCGTCTCGGGCGCCATGCCCGGCAGGCCGACACGGCGCAGGCCGGTTCCGGCCTCGTCGTTGGCGGCGATTCCCTCCCCGGCCCAGGCGCCCCAGGCCACCGAGGTCGCGGCCAGCCCCTGGGACCGGCGCCACTCGGCGAACGCGTCGAGATACGCGTTGGCCGCCGCATAGGCGCCGTGACCGGCACTGCCCCAGACCCCGGCGTTCGAGGAGAAGAGCACGAACGCTTCCAGCGAGTCGCCGAGCACCTCGTGCAGATTCCGGGTGCCCACCACCTTCGAGGAGACGATGGCCTCGTACTCCTCCGGTGTGGTGTCGACCAGCGGGACGGTGGGGACGACGCCGGCGGCATGGAAGACGGCGGTGATGTCCAGGCCGGCCAGTGCCTCGGCCAACCCCTCCCGATCCGCCACGTCACACGCGGCGATCGTCACCTCGACCCCGGCCTCGACCAACTCCCGCTCCAACTCCACCGCACCCTCGGCCGCCCGACCACGCCGACTCGTCAACACCAGACGCTCGGCACCGTTCCGCGCCAACCAACGGGCCACGAAACCGCCGATCCCGCCGGTGCCGCCGGTGACCAGGACCGTGCCCCGAGGCCGCCAGGACCGCACCGCCACACGACCACCCAACGGCCGCCGCACCAACCGCCGCCCCAACACACCCGAACCCCGCACCGCCAACTGATCCTCATCACCCGCACCACCCGACAAAACCCCCAACACCCCACGCCACACCAACTCATCCACCACCACCGGAACATCCAACAAACCACCCCAACCCCCCGGATGCTCCAACCCCACCACCCGACCCAAACCCCACACCTGCGACGCCTCCAACACCGACCCCACATCCGAACCCACCACACCCAACGCCCCACCCCGCGACACCAACCACAACCGACCACCAAACTCCACCTCACCCCACAACACACGAACCAGACCCAACACCTCCAACGGATCAACCGACAACGACACCACACCCACCACCGACGCCGCATCCACCTCCGTAAACACCTTCGCCACCACATCCAACCCACTCACCACCACCTCCGCACCCCAACCCCGCAACCGCTCCACCCACACATCCCGCTCACCCGACTCCGCACCAGCAACCACCCACGTCCCCGACAACGAACCGCCACCCCCAACCGAAACCGGAACCCAATCAACCCCATACCGCCAAGAATCCACCTCAGCCCGCGCCCGAGACCCCTCACGCCACACCCGCAACGCGGCAACCGCCTCCGCACCCAAATCCAACTCACCACGCTCCACCGCACCCCACAACTCCTCATCCACCCCACCCACCGAACGCACCGACCCCGACAACCAAAAACGCTCACGCTGAAACGCATACGTCGGCAAATCCACACCCGACACCAACACCCCACCACCCGAAGAAACCACCGAACTCCAATCCACCGACACCCCCGCCACAAACACCTCACCCAACGACACCAACAACCGACGCAAACCACCCTCACCACGACGCAACGTCCCCGTCACCACCGCATCACCACCCACCACCTCAACCGTCTCCCCCAACGCCACACCCAACACCGGATGCGCCGACACCTCCACCAACACATTCAACCCATCACCCAACAACGCACGCGTCGCATCCTCAAACCGCACCGTATTCCGCAAATTCTCAAACCAATACCCCGCATCCAACCCCGCCATATCCAACAACCCACCCGTCAACGACGAATAGAACGGCACCACACCCGAAACCGGCTCCACCCCAGCCAAAACCTCCAGCAGCTCGTCCCGGATCACCTCCACCTGCGCCGAATGCGACGCGTAATCCACCGCAACCCGCCTCGCCCGCTCCACCGACCCCAACACCAACTCCAACCCCTCCGGATCCCCCGCCACCACCACAGAACTCGGACCATTCACCGCCGCGACGGACACCCCCTCGGGCAACTCCAACTCCTCCACCGGCAACGGCACCGACACCATCCCACCCCGACCAGCCAACCGACCCGCGATCAACCGCGACCGCAACGCCACCACCCGCGCACCATCCTCCAAAGACAACCCACCCGCCACCACAGCGGCAGCGATCTCCCCCTGCGAATGACCCACCACCGCAGAAGGCACCACGCCGAAGGACTCCCACACCCGCGCCAACGACACCATCACCGCCCACAACACCGGCTGCACCACATCAACCCGCGACAACAACCCCTCATCCTCCAACGCCACCTCAAAATCAAAATCAACAAACGGCCTCAACGCCTCACCACACGCCACCATCGACCCCCGAAACACCTCAGAAGAACCCCACAACTCCCGCGCCATCCCCACCCACTGAGACCCCTGCCCCGGAAACACAAACACCACCCGAGCACCACCCGCCACCACCGAACCCTCAACCACCGACCCCACCGGCTCACCCAAAGCCAACCCACCCAACCCCACCAACGCCTCATCCCGATCCCCAGCCACCACCACACCCCGCCAATCCAACACCGAACGCCCACCCACCAACGCACCCGCAACCCCACCCACAGAACCAGAACCAGACCCCACAAAATCAACCAACCGACCCGCCACACCCCGCAACGCACCCTCGGACTTCCCCGACACCACCAACGGCACCACCCCGGAACCACCCACGACTTCCTGGGTCGGTTCCGCCCGCTGGTCGGTCTCCTCGGGGGCCTCCAGCACGATGTGCGCGTTGGTGCCGCTGATGCCGAAGGAGGAGACGGCGGCGCGACGGCGCCCACCGTCCTCCGCCCACGGCCTCGACTCGGTGAGCAGCTCCACGGCGCCGGCGTCCCAGTCGATATGCGAGGACGGCTCATCCACATGCAGCGTCCCCGGCAACACCCCGTGCCGCATCGCCATCACCATCTTGATCACACCCGCCACACCCGCGGCGGCCTGCGTGTGACCGATGTTCGACTTCACCGACCCCAACCACAGCGGGCCACGCTCACCCCGCTCACGCCCATACGTCGCCATCAACGCCTGCGCCTCGATCGGGTCGCCCAACTTGGTGCCCGTGCCATGCGCCTCGACGACATCCACCTCATGCGGGGCCAGCCGCGCGTTGGCCAGCGCCTGGCGGATCACCCGCTGCTGCGAAGGACCGTTCGGCGCCGTCAACCCACTCGACGCGCCATCCTGGTTGACGGCCGAGCCCCTGACGACCGCCAGCACCCGGTGTCCGTTGCGCCGCGCGTCCGACAACCGCTCAACCAACAGCAGACCAGCACCCTCCGACGGGCCGAAACCGTCCGCGTCATCCGCGAACGCCTTGCAACGACCATCGACGGACAGACCACCCTGCCGGCTGAACTCGACGAAGAGGCCCGGCTCGGACATCACCGTCACGCCGCCGGCCAGCGCCAGATCGCATTCGCCCTGGCGCAGCGACTGCACCGCCAGATGCAGCGCCACCAGCGACGAGGAGCACGCCGTGTCCACCGTCACCGCTGGGCCTTCGAGACCGAAGCTGTAGGAGAGCCGACCCGAGCCGACGCTGCCCGCGTTGCCGGTGGCCACATAGCCCTCGACCTCCTCGGGGATATAGCCGAGGCGCGAGGTGTATGCCTGCACGACGAGTCCGGCGAAGACGCCGGTGTTGCTGCCGCGCAGCGTGTCCACGTCGATGCCGGCCCGCTCGAAGACCTCCCACGCCGTCTCCAACAGCACCCGCTGCTGCGGATCCATCGCGAGCGCCTCACGCGGCGAGATCCCGAACAGCTCGGCGTCGAACCGATCCGCCTCCTCAAGGAACCCACCCCTGCGCACATGGCTGGTCCCCGGATGCTCGGGATCCGGGTGATAGAACCCCGTCGCGTCCCACTCCCGCCACTCCGGCGGATCGGAGACCACTTCGCCGCGCTCGTCCACCAACCGCCACAGATCCTCCGGCGAACCGACCCCGCCCGGGAAACGGCACGCCATCCCCACGATCGCGATCGGCTCGTCCGAGCCCGCCGTGGTGGCGACCACGGCCCGCGTGGCGGGGCCGGCGGCCTTGGCCGCCCCGCCCAGCGAGTCGGCGAGTTCCTCACCGAGCAGCCCGGCGAGGCGGGCCGGCGTCGGATAGTCGAAGATCACCGTCGCCGGAAGGCGCAGCCCGGTCGCGGCGTTGAGACGGTTCCGCAGCTCGACGGCCATCAGCGAGTCGATGCCGAGTTCCTTGAAGCCGCGCCCGGCCTCGATCGTCTCCGTGCCGGCGTGTGCGAGCACCACCGAGGCGTGCTCGCGCACCAGGTCGGTGAGCACCTGCTCGCGACGGGCATCGGACAGCCCGGCGAGCCGCGCCACCAGCGACGACTCACCGGCACCCGCACCGGACTCGGCGACGGCGCGCCGCACCGGCACCCGCACCAGACCGCGCAACACCGGCGGCACGCCGCTCTCGGCGGCCCGCGCCCGCAGTACCCGGGTGTCCCACCGGACCGGCACCAGCAGGGCCTCGCCGGCCTCCAGCGCCGCGTCGAACAGGGCGAGGCCCTCCTCGCGGCTGAACGGCAACAGGCCGCCACGTGTCATCCGCGCCCGGTCCTCGCGGGTCAGCTGGCCCGTGATGCCGCTCGCGTCGCTCCACAGGCCCCAGGCCATGGACGAGGCCGGCAGCCCGGCCGCGCGGCGCCGCAGCGCCAACGCGTCCAACCAGGCGTTCGCCGCCGCGTAGTTGCCCTGGCCAGGTCCGCCGAAGATGCCGGCCATCGAGGAGAAGAGCGCGAAGGCGGCGAGGTCCATGCCGCGCGTCAGCTCGTCCAGATGCAGCGAGGCGTCCAGCTTGGGCCGCAGCACCCGGTCCACCTGCTCGGCGGTGAGCGCCTCGACGACGCCGTCGTCGGCGATGCCGGCCGCGTGCACCACAGCCGTCAGCGGGTGGTCGGCCGGAATGCCGGCCAACAGCGCCGCCACCGCCTCCCGTTCGGCCGTGTCACACGCCACCACCGACACCTCGGCACCCAACGCCGCCAACTCGTCCCGCACCTCGACCGCGCCTGGGGCCTCCAGGCCGCGCCGGCTGGTCAACACCACATGACGCATCCCTCGGCTGACCACCACATGGCGCGCCAGGTGACGCCCCACCGTGCCGGTGCCGCCGGTGATCAGGACGGTGCCCTCGGGGTTCCAGCGCCTGGGCATGGTGAGGACGATCTTGCCGACATGGCGGGCCTGGCTCATGAAGCGGAACGCCTCGGGGGCGCGTCGCACGTCCCATGCCCGGGTGGGCAGCGGCGTCAGCGTGCCGTCGCGCAGCAGCGCGACGATCTCGTTCAGCATGGCGGCCATCCGGTCGGGGCCGGCCTCCGTCAGGTCGAACGCCCGGTAGGTGACGCCGGGGTGCGTCGCGGCGATGTCCGCCGGCTGACGGAGGTCGGTCTTGCCCATCTCCACGAACCGGCCGTCCGGCCTCAGCAGCCGAAGCGACGCGTCGATGAACTCCTCGGTCAGCGAGTTCAACACCACATCGATGCCCTCCCCGCCGGCGACAGCGGCGAAGGCGCCCTCGAAGTCCAGCGTCCTGGACGACGCGATATGGGCGTCGTCAAGACCCATCGACCGCAGCGTGTCCCACTTGCCCTCGCTGGCCGTGGCGAACACCTCGGCCCCCAGATGGCGGGCCAGCTGCACGGCGGCCATCCCGACACCGCCCGCCGCCGCGTGCACCAACACCCGCTGACCGGCCCGCAGCCGCCCCAGATCGACCAGCCCGTACCAGGCGGTCAGGAACGCGACCGGCACCGAGGCCGCCCGCTCCCAGCCCAGCTCGTCGGGAATGCGGGCCAGGACGCGGTGGTCGGCCACCGCGAGGGGACCGAAGCCGCCCGGCAGCAGACCCATCACCCGATCCCCCGGCACCAGATCGGTCACGGCGGAACCGACCTCGACCACGACGCCGGCACCCTCGGTGCCCATCACCGCCCGGTCCGGGTACATGCCCAGAGCGATCAGCACATCACGGAAGTTGAGGCCGGCGGCGCGGACCTCCACCCGCACCTCGCCCGCGGCCAGCGGCTCGGCCGCCTCGGGGTTGGGCAGCAGGGCCAGGCTGTCCAGGGTGCCGGGCGTCTCGGTGTCGAGGTGCCAGGCGGTGACGTCCCCGGGCGCGACGAGCGCCTCGCCGGTGTCCAGGCGGGCGAAGCGGGGCACGAACAGCCCGTCCGCGCGCAGGGAGAACTGCGGTTCGTCGTGGGCCTCGGCGACGGCGGCCATGCGGGCCAGCGACGGGACGGCCGCCGCGTCGGACAGCGCGGGGTCCACGTCGATCAGGAGGAGCCTGCCGGGGTGTTCGCTCTGCGCGGACCGCAGCAGGCCCCAGACGGGGGCCGCCGACGGGCTGCCGCCGGAGACCGCGCCCCGGGTCAGCACGGCCAGCCGGGAGTCCATGAGGCGGCCGTCGGCCAGCCACTCCCGCACCTCGCCGAGCACCCGGCCCAGGAGGTCGCGCACGCCGGCCGCCATGTCCTCGGCCGGGTCGACGGTGGGCAGCGCCCAGAGGGCGATCTCGGGAACCGCCGCGCCCGCGTCCAACTCGGCGCGCAGGCCGGCGACATCGCGGTGCGTGGTGGGCAGCCCGAGCACGGTGTCCGCGCCGAGCAGGGCCCAGCCTTCGGTGCTCGGCGCGGCCGAGTCGGCCAACGCGGGCGGTGCCACCCAGTCCAGGAGGTACATCAGGTCGGACGAAGCGCCGCCGCGTGCCCGCTCCAGCTGGCCCATGGCGACGGGGCGGGTGACGACCGATTCGACGTTGATGACCGGCTGGCCGGTGGGGTCCTCGGCGGTGAGGGTGACGGCGTCGTCGGCCGAGACGGTGAGGCGCACCCGCAGTTCGGTGGCGCCGGAGGCGTGCAGGGACACGCCCGTCCACGAGAACGGCAGCCGGGGACGGTTCTGCTCGACCGCCACGCCGCTGAAGCCCAGGGTCTGCATGGCCGCGTCGAGCAGCGCGGGGTGGACGCCGAACCTGGTGGCGTCGGCCCGCTGCTCCTCGGGGAGGCTCACCTCGGCGAAGAGCTCGTCACCACGCCGCCAGGCGGCCCTCAGCCCCCGGAACGCGGGGCCGTAGCCATAGCCGGAGCCGGCCAACCGCTCGTAGTAGTCCTCGACTTCGAGGGCCTCGGCGCCCTCGGGCGGCCACACCCCCTCGGCCACGGAAGACGCACCGGTGACCTCGACACCCAGCACACCACTGGCGTGCCGCACCCAGCTCTCCGACTCCTCGACATCCTCCGGCCGCGAATACACCGCCACCGAACGACGCCCACTCCCGTCAACACCACCCACGACGACCTGGAGCCGCACCCCCGCCTCACCGGAGAACACCAACGGCGCCTCCAGCGTCAACTCCTCAACCGAACCAGCACCCACCTGGTCACCGGCCCGCACCGCCAACTCCACAAACCCCGTACCCGGCAACAACACCACACCGCCGACGGCGTGGTCGGCCAACCAGGCGTGCGAGGCCAGCGACAGCCGGCCCGTCAACACGAACTCATCGCCCTGCGCCAACCCCACAGCGGCGCCCAGCAACGGGTGATCCGCACCGGAGAGGCCAAGGCCCGCCGCGTCGACGGTGCCGGCCCCGCCGCCGGTCACCTGGTCGCCCAGCCAGAACCGCTGCCGCTGGAACGGGTAGGTCGGCAGGTCGGTCGGCAGCGCGGCGCGCGCCTCGGCCGTCACCTCGGGCAGCAGCGGGGTCCAGTCGACGGCGAGGCCGCTGACCCAGCCCTCGCCCAGGGCCCGCACCCACCGCTCGGCGCCGCCCTCGTTCCTGCGCAGGGAACCGACGACGGAGATCTCCACACCCACGGCCCGAGCCGTCTCACCCAACGCCACACCCAACACCGGATGCGCCGACACCTCAACAAACGTCCCAAACCCATCCCCCAACACCGCACGCGTCGCATCCTCAAACCGCACCGCATTCCGCAAATTCTCAAACCAATACCCCGCATCCAACCCCGCCGTATCCAACAACCCACCCGTCAACGCCGAATAAAACGGCACCCGCCCCGAAACCGGCACCACCCCAGCCAACTCCGCCAACAACTCCCCCCGCACACCCTCCACATGCTCCGAATGCGACGCATAATCCACCGCGATCCGCCGCGCCCACACCCCACCCGACTCCCAACGACCCAACAACTCCCCAACAACCCCAGGATCACCCGCCACCACCGTCGACTCCGGCCCATTCACCGCCGCCACCGAAACACCCGACACACCCTCAAGCCAACCCGACACCTCACCAACCGAAAGACCCACCGACGCCATCGCACCACGACCGGCGAGCCGGCCCGCGATCACCCGGGAGCGCAGCGCCACCACCCGCGCACCATCCTCAAGGGAGAGCCCACCGGCCACCACGGCCGCCGCGATCTCACCCTGGGAGTGCCCCACCACGGCGGCCGGCGTGACACCGAACGACTCCCACAGCCGGCCGAGCGACACCATCACCGCCCACGACAACGGCTGCACCACATCAACCCGCGACAGATCACCCCGCAACTCCTCATCAACATCCCACTCCACCCACCGCGACAACGCCGCCGCGCACTCCCGCAGCGCGTCCCCGAACACCGGGTACTCCTCGGCCAGTTCAAGGCCCATACCGACCCACTGCGCCCCCTGACCCGGGAACACGAACACCGCACGAGCATCGGAGCGCACCGAGCCGACCACGGCCCCACCACCCTGATCACCCTCGGCCAACGCCGCCAACCCCGCCAACAACTCAGCACGATCCGCGCCCAACACCACCGCACGGTGCTCCAACGCGGCCCGCGTCGAGACCAGTGACCAGCCGATCTCTCCGGGCGTCACCTCGGGGCGCCCGGCCGCGAAGTCCTGCCAGCCGGCGGCCTGCGCGCGCAGCGCGTCAGGGGTCGCGGCGGAGAGCGCCCAGGGGAGGACCCGGGTGTCCGCCGGGGTGGGCGCCGGTGCCTCGGCCGTGTCCTCGGCCGCCGCCGGCTGCTCGATGATCACATGGGCGTTGGTGCCGCTGATGCCGAAGGAGGAGATGGCGAACCGGCGGGTGTCGTCCTGGTTCTCGTCCCAGGGGCGCGCCTCGGCGAGCGGGGTCACGGCGCCGGAGGACCAGTCGATGTGCGGGGAGAGGTCGTCGGCGTACAGCGACTTGGGCAGCAGCCCGTGCCGCATCGCCATCACCATCTTGATGACGCCGGCGACGCCGGCGGCGGCGCCGGTGTGCCCGATGTTGGACTTGACGGAGCCAAGCCACAGCGGACGGTTCTCGGGACGGCCCTGCCCGTAGGTGGCGAGCAGCGCGTGCGCCTCGATCGGGTCGCCCAGGGTGGTGCCGGTGCCGTGCGCCTCCACCACGTCCACCTCGGTCGTGGTGACGCCGGCGTTGTCCAGGGCCTGCCGGATGACGCGCTGTTGGGACGCGCCGTTGGGGGCGGTCAGGCCGTTGGAGGCGCCGTCCTGGTTGATGGCGGAGCCGCGCACCACGGCCAGCACCGGGTGCCCGTTGCGGCGCGCGTCGGAGAGGCGCTCGACCAGCAGCGCGCCGGCGCCCTCGGCGAGGCCCATGCCGTCGGCCGAGGCCGAGAACGGCTTGCAGCGGCCGTCGCGGGCGAGGCCCTGCTGGGCGCTGAAGGTGATGAACTGAAGGGGCGTCGACAGCACCGTCACGCCGGCGACCAGTGCCATGGAGCACTCGTTCTGACGCAGCGCCTGGACGGCGAGGTGCAGGGCGACCAGCGACGAGGAGCAGGCGGTGTCCACCGTGACGGCGGGGCCCTCAAGGCCGAGCGTGTAGGAGGGGCGCCCGGAGAGCACCGAAGCGGAGTTGCCCGTCATCAGATGGCCGGAGAAGCCCTCCGGCATGTCCGAGGCGAAGGGCCAGATGTAGTCGACGACGTTGTTGCCGACGAAGGAGCCGAACTGGCGGCCCTTCAGCGACGACGGGTCGATACCCGACCGTTCGAACGCCTCCCAGGTGATTTCCAGCAGGAGCCGCTGCTGGGGGTCCATCGCCAGCGCCTCGCGCGGGGATATCCCGAAGAACGAAGGGTCGAAGTCGGCGATGTTGTCCAGGAAGCCGGCCTCGCGGCAGTAGGTGGTGCCGTCGCCCTTGGAATCCGGGTCGTACAGCCCCTCGACGTCCCAGCCCCGGTCCTTCGGCATCTCGCTCACGGCGTCGACGCCGTTGTTGACCAGTTCCCAGAAGGACTCGGGCGAGGTGGCTCCGCCCGGGTAGCGGCACGCCATGCCGACGATCGCGATCGGCTCGGAGCCGGCCGCTTCGACCTCCTCAAGTCGGCGCCTGGCCGTGTGCAGTTCGGCCGTGGCCCACTTGAGGTAGTCGCGGAGCTTTTCTTCGTTCGCCATGGCAGGCTCCCTGGGAATGGTCGAGATAACGTAAGAGGTCGCCGGCGCGTCTCTACCGACGCGAGGGGCCGATCAGCTCGGCTTTCCCAGCTCGTTGTGCAGGAATTCGAACATTTCGTCGTCCGAGGCGGAGGCGAAGTCCTCGGCGACCGTCTGGCTCTCGCCGGACTTCGCGTCGGCCGTGCCGCTCCACTTGGCGAGAATCCGCTCCAGGCGCCGCACGATCTGCTGCCGTTCCGCCTCGCTCGACGTGACCTCGGACGGATCGAGATCCATCCGGTCGAGTTCGGTGTGGAGGGTGGCGACCGTCAGCGCGCCGTCCCGCAGGATCTCGCCCCGCAGATGCTCGGCGAGCACGGTCGGGTTCGGGTACTCGAAGACGAGTGTCGACGGCAGGCTGAGGCCGGTCTCCCGGTTCAGCCGGTTCCGCAGCTCGATCGCGGTCATCGACTCGATGCCGATGTCCCGGAACGCGCGCTGTGGGCCGACGGCGTCCTGCCGGCCGTGTCCGAGGACGGAGCTGGCGTGCGCGCACACCATCCGGGTCAGCTCGTGCTGCTGGTCCTCGGCGGAGAGGCCGGTGAGCCGCTCGCGGAGCGCGTCTCCCGCGGACTCGTCCACCGCCTCGGACTCATCGGCCGCCGCCAGCGCCTCCCTGGCCTGCGGCACGCCCTCGATCAGCCGGCTGGGGCGCAGCAGGGTGAAGGTGGGCACGAACCGTTCCCAGTCGACGTCCGCCACCGTCACGGCCTCCGTGCCGTGGTCAAGCGCCTGTTGGAGGGCGGCCAGGGCGAGCTCCGGCTTCAGCGGCGGCATGCCGTTGCCCCGCGCCTGGCGCAGCCCGTGGGTCAGCGCCGGGTTGTCCCGGTCCTCCTCGGTGAAGACGTCCCACACGGCCCAGGCCACGGAGGTTGCCGTCCTGCCGGCGGCGCGGCGGCGCCGGGCGAGCGCGTCCAGGTGCGCGTTGGCGGCGGCGTAGGCGCCGTGGTCGCCGGTGCCCCAGATCGCGGTGACCGACGAGAAGTAGACGACGGCCTCCAGCGCGTCCTCGTCGAGGACGGACTCCAGGTGTTCGGCCGCGACGGCCTTGGCCGTGACGGCCTCGGCCAGCTGCGACAGTTCGGTCTCGGCCACGGCGGTCAGCTCGACGGAGACCGCGGTGTGCAGCAGGGCCCGCACGGTGTCGCCCGCGTCGGAGAGTCGTCCGATCAGCGACTCAAGCTGGACGCGGTCGGCCGACGGGCAGCCGGTGACGGTGGCGCGCGTCCCCAACTCGACGAGGTCGGCGGCCAGTCGACGGCCCGAGGCGTCGAGCCCCTCGCCCGCGACGGCGTCGGTCACCACGACATGCTCGGCTCCCTGGCGGGCGGCCCAGCGGGCCACCTCGCCTGCGACGCCGGTCGCGCCGCCGGTGACCAGCACGGTGCCGCTGGGCCGCCACTCCCGGCCGGCCGGTTCGGCCGGCGGTGCCGGCACCAGCCGGCGGACGTACACGCCGCCGGGACGCAGCGCGAACTGGTCCTCGCCTGCCTCGTCGCCGAGCGCCCTGGCGAGGCCGGGTGCCACCCAGTCGCCCCGGTCGACGCCCTCGGCCGCGCCCGGCTCGATCAGGTCGATCAACCCGCCCCACAGCATGGGGTGTTCCAGCGCCGTCACACGGCCGAGCCCCCAGATCTGGGCGTGCACCGGGCTGGTGGCGGCATGCGGCGCGGTCTCCGCGACATCGGCGTCGGTGACGGCGACCGCCCCCTGGGTGAGGGCCCAGAGGCGGGCCCCGGCCAGGCGCTCGCCGACGTCGGCGGCGGCCTGGGTCAGCAGGAGGGTGCCGGCGACTCCGGCGACCAGCCCGGCGTGCTTGGGGTGCGGGCGGCCGTCGAGCGCGAGCAGCGACAGGACGCCGGCGGGGGCCTGGCCATCGGCCAGGGCCCGCTCCAGGGTGGCGGTGACGCTCGCGCGGTCGTCCGTGGTGGCGTCCACCGTCAGGCGCCGGACGTCGGCGCCCGCCCTGGCGAGGGTGTCGGCGACGGCCTGGGCCCGCGCGTGTCCCGCGCCCGGGTCGGACTCGGGCGGCAGCACGGCCAGCCAGGTCCCGGCCAGGGCGCCGCCGGTCGCGCCGCCCAGCGGCTCCCAGGTCTCCTGGTAGCGCAAAGCGTCGGTCCGGGAGCGCTCCTGGGCCCGGCGGCGCCAGTCCGACAGGGCCGGCAGCGCCTCCTGGAGCGGCAGATCGCCGTCCACGTCGAGGAGTTCGCTGAGGGAGCCGAGGTCGCCCGACTCCACGACCTGCCAGAAGTGGCGTTCGTTCTCGTCCGTCGACACGGCGCCGCCGTGCGCGGCGCCCCGCGTGCCGGCGCCCGGTGTGGCGGTGTCGCCGAGCCAGTAGCGCTGCTGCTGGAAGGAGTACGTCGGCAGGTCGGTCGGCAGCGGGGCGCCCGACTCAGGCAGCAGGGACGTCCAGGCGACGGAGGCCCCGTTGACCCAGGCGAGCGCCAGCGACCTGAGGAACTGGGCGCCGCCGCCCTCCCCGCGTCGGAGCGAGCCCACGGCCGCGGCGTCCCCGCCGGCCGCCCTGGCCGTGTCCTCCACCGCGAGGGTGAGCACCGGGTGGGGGCTGGCCTCGACGAAGAGCCCGTGGCCGCGCCGCGCGAGATCGGCGACCGTCTGCTGGAAGTTGACGGTTCCCCGCAGGTTGCGCACCCAGTACTCGGCGTCGAGGGAGGCGGTGTCCAGGAGTTCACCGGTGACGGTGGAGTGGAACGGGATGGTGCCGGAGCGGGGTTCGATGCCCGCCAGGACCTCCGTCAACTCCTCCCGGACGCTGTCGACATGGGCGGAGTGCGACGCGTAGTCCACGGCGATCCGCCGGGCCCACACGCCGCTCGCCTCCCAGCGGCCGAGCAGCTCCTCGACGGCCGCCGGATCACCGGCCACCACCGTCGACTCGGGGCTGTTCACCGCCGCGACGGAGACACCGGAGACGCCTTCGAGCCAACCCGACACCTCGTCGACCGAAAGGCCCACCGACGCCATCGCACCACGACCGGCGAGCCGGCCCGCGATCACCCGGGAGCGCAGCGCCACCACCCGCGCACCATCCTCAAGGGAGAGTCCACCGGCCACCACGGCCGCCGCGATCTCACCCTGGGAGTGCCCGACCACAGCGGCCGGCGTGACTCCGAACGACTCCCACAGCCGGCCGAGCGACACCATCACCGCCCACGACAACGGCTGCACCACATCAACCCGCGACAGATCACCCCGCAACTCCTCATGGACATCCCACTCCACCCACCGCGACAGCGCCGCCGCGCACTCCCGCAGCGCGTCCCCGAACACCGGGTACTCCTCGGCCAGTTCCAGGCCCATACCAACCCACTGCGCCCCCTGACCCGGGAACACGAACACCGCACGAGCATCGGAGCGCACCGAGCCGACCACGGCCCCACCACCCTGATCACCCTCGGCCAACGCCGCCAACCCCGCCAACAACTCAGCACGATCCGCGCCCAACACCACCGCACGGTGCTCCAACGCGGCCCGCGTCGAGACCAGGGCCCCGGCGACGCCGACGATGTCCAGCGGCGTGTCCTGGCCGTCGTGGTCCCGCGCGTAGCCGGCCAGCCTGCCGGCCTGCGCCCGCAGCGCAGGCTCGGTCCGGCTGGACACCAGCCACGGCAGAAGGGAGCCGTCGTGCGTCGTCACCGGCGCCTCGGCTGGCCTCTCCTCCGACCAGTCGGGGGCCTCCTCGACGATGACATGCGCGTTGGTGCCGCTGATGCCGAACGAGGACACACCCGCGCGCCTGGGCTCGCCCGTCCGGGGCCACGCGCGGGCCTCGGTCAGCAGCGCCACCGAGCCGGCGTCCCAGTCGATATGCGGCGACGGCTCGCTGACGTGCAGCGTCTTCGGCAGCATCCCGTGACGCATCGCCATCACCATCTTGATGATGCCGGCGGCACCGGCGGCCGACGAGGTGTGGCCGATGTTGGACTTGACCGAGCCCAGCCACAGCGGCCGGTCGGTGGGGCGGTCCTCGCCATAGGTGGCGAGCAGCGCCTGCGCCTCGATCGGGTCGCCCAGCGGGGTGCCGGTGCCATGCGCCTCGACGGCGTCGATCTCCTCCGGGGCGAGCCCGGCGTTGGCCAACGACTGCCGGATCACCCGCTGTTGCGAGGGCCCGTTGGGCGCGGTCAGGCCGTTGGACGCGCCGTCCTGGTTGACGGCCGAGCCCCTGACGACCGCCAGCACCTGGTGGCCGTTGCGCCGCGCGTCGGAGAGCCGCTCCACCAGCAGCAGGCCGACGCCCTCCGAGGGGCCGAAGCCGTCGGCGTCGGCGGAGAACGCCCGGCACCTGCCGTCGGGGGACAGCCCACGCTGCCGGCTGAACTCCACGATGCCGCCCAGCGAGGACATCACCGTCACACCGCCGGCGAGCGCCATGGTGCACTCGCCCAACCGCAGGGCCTGCATGGCCTGGTGCAGCGCGACCAGCGACGAGGAGCACGCCGTGTCCACCGTCACGGCCGGCCCTTCGAGGCCGAAGGTGTAGGCGATACGACCGGAGATGATGCTGGTCATGCTGCCGGTCAGCGCATAGCCCTCGACGGACTCGGGCGCCGAGGCGCCGTCGGTGCCGTAGCCGGTGGCACTGCCGCCGACGAAGACGCCGACCGGGCTGCCCTTCACGGACGAGGGGACGATTCCGGCCCGTTCGAACGTCTCCCAGGTGGTCTCCAGGAGGAGCCGCTGCTGCGGGTCGATGGCCAGTGCCTCACGTGGCGAGATTCCGAAGAACTCCGCGTCGAAGTCCGCGACATCCATGAGGAAGCCGCCCTCGCGCAGATAGGTGGTGCCCGGGTGGTCCGGGTCCGGGTGGTAGAGCCGCTCGACGTCCCAGCCTCGGTTGCCGGGGTAGCCGGACACCACGTCGCCGCCGTCGACCACCAGTTGCCACAGCTCCTCGGGAGAGCTGATCCCGCCCGGGTAGCGGCAGGCCATCCCGACGATGGCGATCGGCTCGTCGTCCACCTGGGTGCCGCCGGCGATCGGAGCCGCCGAGTAGACCCGGGTGTCCGCGCCGAACGCCTGGTCGAGGATGTGCTCGGCGAGGGCCTGAGGGGTGGGGTGGTCGAAGACGATGGTGCTGGAGAGCTTGACGCCGGTCGCCTCGCTGAGGCGTTTGCGCAGCTCGACGGCGGTGAGCGAGTCGAAGCCGAAGTCCTTGAACGGACGGCCGGGCGCGACTCCTTCGGCCGAGGAACGCCCCAGCACGGCGGCGGCCTGGGCCCGCACCAGCTCCAACACCAGACGGTGCCGCTCCTCGGCGCTCTTGTCCTCGATCCGCTGGGCGAACGCCGACCGCGACGACGATGACGCGCCGTCCGCCTCGGCCTCCGCCGCCAGCAACGCGGCCACCTCCGGCACCGCCTCGATCAGCGGACGCCGCCGCAGCGCGGTGTAGGTGGGAGTGAAGGTCTCCCAGTCCACATCGGCGACCGCGACAAACGTCTCGTCGTGCTCCACGGCCTGCACCAGCGCCTGGACGGCCGTCTCGGGCGCCATGCCCAGCACACCGCGACGCCGCAGGAACTCGTCCGTCTCATCGTCGGCGGCGAGCCCGTCGCCGGCCCAGGCGCCCCAGGCCACCGAGGTCGCGACCAGCCCCTGGGACCGGCGCCACTCGGCGAACGCGTCGAGATACGCGTTGGCCGCCGCATAGGCGCTCTGCCCCGCGCTGCCCCAGACCCCGGCGTTCGAGGAGTAGAGCACGAACGCTTCCAGCGAGTCGCCGAGCACCTCGTGCAGATTCCGGGTGCCCAGCACCTTCGAAGCCGTCGTGTCGAGGTACTGCTCGGAGGACACCTCCACGACGGGGACGTGCCACCCCACTCCCGCGGTGTGGAAGACGGCGGTGATGTCCAGGCCGGCCAGCGCCTCGGCCAACCCCTCCCGATCCGCCACGTCACACGCGGCGATCGTCACCTCGACCCCGGCCTCGACCAACTCCCGCTCCAACTCCACCGCACCCTCGGCCGCCCGACCACGCCGACTCGTCAACACCAGACGCTCGGCACCGTTCCGCGCCAACCAACGGGCGATATGCCCTCCCAGGGCGCCGGTGCCGCCGGTGACCAGGACCGTGCCCCGAGGCCGCCAGGACCGCACCGCCACACGACCACCCAACGGCCGCCGCACCAACCGCCGCCCCAACACACCCGAACCCCGCACCGCCAACTGATCCTCATCACCCGCACCACCCGACAAAACCCCCAACACCCCACGCCACACCAACTCATCCACCACCACCGGAACATCCAACAAACCACCCCAACCCCCCGGATGCTCCAACCCCACCACCCGACCCAAACCCCACACCTGCGACGCCTCCAACACCGACCCCACATCCGAACCCACCACACCCAACGCCCCACCCCGCGACACCAACCACAACCGACCACCAAACTCCACCTCACCCCACAACACACGAACCAGACCCAACACCTCCAACGGATCAACCGACAACGACACCACACCCACCACCGACGCCGCATCCACCTCCGTAAACACCTTCGCCACCACATCCAACCCACTCACCACCACCTCCGCACCCCAACCCCGCAACCGCTCCACCCACACATCCCGCTCACCCGACTCCGCACCAGCAACCACCCACGTCCCCGACAACGAACCGCCACCCCCAACCGAAACCGGAACCCAATCAACCCCATACCGCCAAGAATCCACCTCAGCCCGCGCCCGAGACCCCTCACGCCACACCCGCAACGCGGCAACCGCCTCCGCACCCAAATCCAACTCACCACGCTCCACCGCACCCCACAACTCCTCATCCACCCCACCCACCGAACGCACCGACCCCGACAACCAAAAACGCTCACGCTGAAACGCATACGTCGGCAAATCCACACCCGACACCAACACCCCACCACCCACAGGAACCACCGGACTCCAATCCACCGACACCCCCGCCACAAACACCTCACCCAACGACACCAACAACCGACGCAAACCACCCTCACCACGACGCAACGTCCCCGTCACCACCGCATCACCACCCACCACCTCAACCGTCTCCCCCAACGCCACACCCAACACCGGATGCGCCGACACCTCCACCAACACATTCAACCCATCACCCAACAACGCACGCGTCGCATCCTCAAACCGCACCGTATTCCGCAAATTCTCAAACCAATACCCCGCATCCAACCCCGCCATATCCAACAACCCACCCGTCAACGACGAATAGAACGGCACCACACCTGAAACCGGCTCCACCCCAGCCAAAACCTCCAGCAGCTCGTCCCGGATCACCTCCACCTGCGCCGAATGCGACGCATAGTCCACCGCGATCCGACGAGACCGCTCCACGGATGCCAACACGGCCTCCACGCCCGCCACCTCACCGGCCACCACCACGGAGTTCGGACCGTTCACCGCCGCGACGGACACGCCCTCGGGCAACTCCAACTCCTCCACCGGCAGCGGCACCGACACCATGCCCCCACCACCAGCCAACCGACCCGCGATCAACCGCGACCGCAACGCCACCACCCGCGCACCATCCTCCAAAGACAACCCACCCGCCACCACAGCGGCAGCGATCTCCCCCTGCGAATGACCCACCACCGCAGAAGGCACCACGCCGAAGGACTCCCACACCCGCGCCAACGACACCATCACCGCCCACAACACCGGCTGCACCACATCAACCCGCGACAACAACCCCTCATCCTCCAACGCCACCTCAAAATCAAAATCAACAAACGGCCTCAACGCCTCACCACACGCCACCATCGACCCCCGAAACACCTCAGAAGAACCCCACAACTCCCGCGCCATCCCCACCCACTGAGACCCCTGCCCCGGAAACACAAACACCACCCGAGCACCACCCGCCACCACCGAACCCTCAACCACCGACCCCACCGGCTCACCCAAAGCCAACCCACCCAACCCCACCAACGCCTCGTCCCGATCCCCAGCCACCACCACACCCCGCCAGTCCAACACCGAACGCCCACCCACCAACGCACCCGCAACCCCACTCACAGAACCAGAACCAGACCCCACAAAATCAACCAACCGACCCGCCACACCCCGCAACGCACCCTCGGACTTCCCCGACACCACCAACGGCACCACCCCAGAACCATCCACGGGCAGTTCCTCGACCACTGCGGGCACCTCGACGTCAGCCCGCTCCGGAGCCTCCAGGATCACGTGCGCGTTGGTGCCGCTGATACCGAAGGAGGAGACGGCGGCGCGACGGCGCCCACCGTCCTCCGCCCACGGCCTCGACTCGGTGAGCAGCTCCACGGCGCCGGCGTCCCAGTCGATATGCGAGGACGGCTCATCCACATGCAGCGTCCCCGGCAACACCCCGTGCCGCATCGCCATCACCATCTTGATCACACCCGCCACACCCGCGGCGGCCTGCGTGTGACCGATGTTCGACTTCACCGACCCCAACCACAGCGGGCCACGCTCACCCCGCTCACGCCCATACGTCGCCATCAACGCCTGCGCCTCGATCGGGTCGCCGAGCGGGGTGCCGGTGCCGTGTGCCTCGACGACGTCGACATCCCCCGGCGTGAGCCGCGCGTTGGCCAGCGCCTGGCGGATCACCCGCTGCTGCGAAGGACCGTTCGGCGCCGTCAACCCACTCGACGCACCATCCTGGTTGACGGCCGAACCACGCACCACCGCCAGCACCCGGTGCCCGTTGCGCCGCGCGTCCGACAACCGCTCAACCAACAGCAGACCAGCGCCCTCCGACGGACCGAAACCGTCCGCGTCATCCGCGAACGCCTTGCAGCGACCATCGACGGACAGACCACCCTGGCGGCCGAACTCGACGAAGAGACTCGGCTCGGACATCACCGTCACGCCGCCGACCAGCGCCAGGGAGCACTCCCCCTGACGCAGCGACTGCACCGCCAGATGCAGCGCCACCAGCGACGAGGAGCACGCCGTGTCCACCGTCACCGCTGGGCCTTCGAGACCGAAGCTGTAGGAGAGCCGACCCGAGCCGACGCTGCCCGCGCTGCCGGTGCTCAGATAGCCCTCGACCTCCTCCGGCACCTCGTGCAGACGGGAGGCGTACCCCTGGGACATGATCCCGGTGAAGACGCCGGTGTCGCTGCCGCGCAGCGTGTCCACGTCGATGCCGGCCCGCTCGAAGACCTCCCACGCCGTCTCCAACAGCACCCGCTGCTGCGGATCCATCGCGAGCGCCTCACGCGGCGAGATCCCGAACAGCTCGGCGTCGAACCGATCCGCCTCCTCAAGGAACCCACCCCTGCGCACATGGCTGGTCCCCGGATGCTCGGGATCCGGGTGATAGAACCCCGTCGCGTCCCACTCCCGCCACTCCGGCGGATCGGAGACCACTTCGCCGCGCTCGTCCACCAACCGCCACAGATCCTCCGGCGAACCGACCCCACCGGGGAAACGGCACGCCATCCCCACGATCGCGATCGGCTCGTCCACACCCGCCGCGATGGCGACCGCACCGCGCGTCGCGGAGGTGTCCGTGCTGGCCGGTCCGGAGTCGGCGAGTTCCTCACCGAGCAGCCCGGCGAGGCGGGCCGGCGTCGGATAGTCGAAGATCACCGTCGCCGAGAGGCGCAGCCCGGTCGCGGCGTTGAGACGGTTCCGCAGCTCGACGGCCATCAGCGAGTCGAGACCCAGGTCCTTGAACCCGCGCCCCGCCTCGACGGCCCCGGAACCAGCGTGGCCCAACACGGCGGACGTGTGCTCGCGCACCAGATCGGTGAGCACCTGCTCGCGACGGGCATCGGACAGCCCGGCGAGCCGCGCCACCAGCGACGACTCACCGGCAGCCGCGCCCGCTACGGCACGCCGCACCGGCACCCGCACCAGGCCGCGGAGCATCCCCGGTACACCGTTCTCCGCCGCCCGCGCCCGCAGCGCGCGGGTGTCAAGACGCACGGGGGCGACCAAGGCCTCCTCGGCGCCCAGCGCCGCGTCGAACAGGGCGAGGCCCTGGTCGCTGGTGAACGGGGAGACGCCGAGCCGCGCCATGCGCGCCAGGTCCTCCCGGCTGAGATGGCCCGTCATGCCGCTGGCCTCGGCCCACAGGCCCCACGCCATCGAGACCGCCGGCAGCCCGGCCGCGCGACGCCGCAGCGCCAACGCGTCCAACCAGGCGTTCGCCGCCGCGTAGTTGCCCTGCCCAGGGGTGCCGAGCACCCCGGCGGCCGAGGAGAAGACCACAAAGGCGGCGAGGTCCATGCCGCGCGTCAGCTCGTCCAGATGCAGCGCCGCGTCCAGCTTGGGCCGCAGCACCCGGTCCACCTGCTCGGCGGTGAGCGCCTCGACGACACCGTCGTCCAGCACGCCAGCCGAGTGGATCAACGCCGTCAGCGGGCGGTCGGCCGGAATGCCGGCCAACAGCGCCGCCACCGCCTCCCGTTCGGCCGTGTCACACGCCACCACCGACACCTCGGCACCCAACGCCGCCAACTCGTCCCGCACCTCGACCGCCCCCGGGGCCTCCAGGCCGCGCCGGCTGGTCAACACCACATGACGCACCCCACGACTGACCACCACATGGCGCGCCACATGACGCCCCACCGTGCCCAGACCGCCCGTCACCACCACCGTGCCCTCGGGGTTCCACTCCCGGGCGTTGGCGTCGGCGGTCACGGCGCGCGCGAGGCGGGGCACGAAGAGCCCGTCGGCGCGGAGCGAGAGCTGCGGTTCGTCCTGGTCGACGGCGCGGGCGAGCGCGGACTCCAGTGCGCCGTCGGCGCTTTCGGCGTCCGTGTCGACGTCGATCAGGAGGAACCGGTCGGGGTGCTCGCTCTGCGCGGAGCGCAGCAGACCCCAGACCGAGGTGGCCGCCGGGTCGGTTCCAGCGACGGCGCCCCGGGTCAGCAGCACGAGCCGGGAGGCCGCCAGGCGGTCCTCGGCCAGCCATGCCTGTATCTCGCCCAGCACCCTCACCAGCAGGGCGCGTACCTCGGTCGCCTGGTCGGCGTCGGCACCGACGGCGGGAACGTCCCACACCACGATGCCGGGCACCGAGGCGTCCGCGTCCAACGCGGCGCGCAGCGCGGCCAGATCCGGGTACGCGGTCTCCTGGGCGCCGATCCGCGCCCAGGGACCGAGCTCGGCGGCGTCCGGCGCGTCGGCCGCCCCGGCCAGGACCCAGTCGACCTGGAACAGCGCGTCGGAGACCTCGTCGCGGGCCTGCCGCAGCTGCTCCTCGGATATCGCGCGGACCGCCAGGGACGGCACGGTGATGACGGGCTGGCCCGTCGGGTCCTCGGCGACCAGGGCCACCGCGTCGGTGCCCACATCGGTGAGTCGCACGCGGAGTTCGGTCGCGCCGGACGCGTGCAGGGACACCCCTTCCCAGGAGAACGGCAGCCGCTGCTCGCCCTCCTCGCCGCTGACGGGGCTGAACCGGAAGACATGGAGCGCCGCGTCGAGCAGCGCGGGGTGGACGCCGAACCTGGTGGCGTCGGCCCGCTGCTCCTCGGGGAGGACCACCTCGGCGAAGAGCTCGCCGCCACGCCGCCAGGCGGCCCTCAGCCCCCGGAACGCGGGGCCGTAGTCGTAACCCGCTTCGGCCGCCGACGCGTAGAAGTCCTCGACTTCGAGGGCCTCGGCGCCCTCGGGCGGCCACACCCCCTCGGCCACGGAAGACGCACCGGTGACCTCGACACCCAGCACACCACTGGCGTGCCGCACCCAGCTCTCCGACTCCTCGACATCCTCCGGCCGCGAATACACCGCCACCGAACGACGCCCACTCCCGTCAACACCACCCACGACAACCTGAAGCCGCACCCCCGCCTCACCGGAGAACACCAACGGCGCCTCCAGCGTCAACTCCTCGACCGAACCAGCACCCACCTGGTCACCGGCCCGCACCGCCAACTCCACAAACCCCGTACCCGGCAACAACACCACACCACGCACCGCGTGATCCGCCAACCAGGCATGCGAGGCCAACGACAGCCGGCCCGTCAACACGAACTCATCGCCCTGCGCCAACCCCACGGAGGCACCCAACAACGGGTGATCCGCACCGGAGAGACCAAGGCCCGCCGCGTCCACCCGGCCGCCACCGGCCGCCGCGTGGTCGCCCAGCCAGAACCGCCGACGCTGGAAGGCGTAGGTCGGCAGGTCGACACGCTCTCCCTGGACATGCCAGTCCACGGGCAGTCCGGCGGCGAACGCCTCGCCGACGGAGAGCAGCATCCGGCGCGCGCCGCCCTCGTTCCTGCGCAGGGAACCAACGACGGAGATCTCCACACCCACGGCCCGAGCCGTCTCACCCAACGCCACACCCAACACCGGATGCGCCGACACCTCAACAAACGTCCCAAACCCATCCCCCAACACCGCACGCGTCGCATCCTCAAACCGCACCGCATTCCGCAAATTCTCAAACCAATACCCCGCATCCAACCCCGCCATATCCAACAACCCACCCGTCAACGCCGAATAAAACGGCACCCGCCCCGAAACCGGCACCACCCCAGCCAACTCCGCCAACAACTCCCCCCGCACACCCTCCACATGCTCCGAATGCGACGCATAATCCACCGCGATCCGCCGCGCCCACACCCCACCCGACTCCCAACGACCCAACAACTCCCCAACAACCCCCGGATCACCGGCCACCACCGTCGACTCCGGCCCATTCACCGCCGCGACGGAGACACCGGAGACGCCTTCGAGCCAGCCCGACACCTCGTCGACCGAAAGACCCACCGACGCCATCGCACCACGACCGGCGAGCCGCCCCGCGATCACCCGAGACCGCAACGCCACCACCCGCGCACCATCCTCAAGCGAAAGCCCACCAGCCACCACCGCCGCCGCGATCTCACCCTGCGAATGCCCCACCACAGCCGCCGGCACCACACCAAACGACTCCCACAACCGACCAAGCGACACCATCACCGCCCACGACAACGGCTGCACCACATCAACCCGCGACAGATCACCCCGCAACTCCTCATCAACATCCCACTCCACCCACCGCGACAACGCCCCCGCACACTCCCGCAGCGCTTCCCCGAACACCGGGTACTCCTCGGCCAGTTCCAGGCCCATACCGACCCACTGCGCCCCCTGACCCGGGAACACGAACACCGCGTTGGAACCGGCCCCGGTCGCCCCTGTCGCGACCTGGCCGGCCGGTTCGCCACCGGCCAACGCGTCGAGCCCGGCGAGGAGTTCGTGCCTGGAGTCCCCGATCACGACCGCGCGGTGCGGGAGCGCGACCCTGGTGGCGCTAAGCGACCAGGACACGTCGGCGATGGACGCGTCGGCGCCCTGGCCGTTCAGGAAGTCCCGCAGCCGCCGCGCCTGCGCGCGCACGCCGTCGGCGCTCCCCGAGGAGAGGGCCCACGGCACCACCGCCGCGCCCTCGACGGGCGCGGCCGGCACCCGCGAGGGGGCCGCGTCGTCGGACGGTACGTCCTCAAGAATCAGATGCGCGTTGGTCCCGCTGATGCCGAAGGACGAGACGCCCGCGCGCCGCGGAGCTTCCCCCCTGGGCCAGTCGCGGGCCTCGGTCAACAGCTCAAGCGCGCCGGCCTCCCAGTCGATATGCGGGGAGGGCGCGGCCACGTTCAGCGTCTTCGGCAGCACACCGTGGCGCATCGCCTGCACCATCTTGATGACGCCGGCGACGCCGGCGGCGGCCTGGGTGTGCCCGATGTTGGTCTTCACGGTGCCGAGGCGCAGCGGCTGGTCCGCGGGGCGGGCCCGGCCGTAGGTCGCGAGCAGTGCCTGCGCCTCGATGGGGTCGCCGAGCCTGGTGCCGGTGCCGTGCGCCTCCACCGCGTCGACCTCGTGGTCCGACAGCCTGGCGTCGGCGAGAGCGCGGCGGATGACGTCCTCCTGCGCCTCGTCGTTGGGCGCGGTGAGGCCGTTGCTGGCCCCGTCCTGGTTGACGGCTGAGCCCCGGATGACGGCGAGCACCTGGTGCCCGTTGCGCCGCGCGTCGGAGAGCCGCTCGACGAGGAGCAGGCCGGCGCCCTCGGACGGCCCGAAGCCGTCGGCGTCGTCGGAGAACGCCTTGCAGCGGCCGTCGGGGGAGAGCCCGTGCTGGCGGCTGAGGTCCACGATCCAGCCGGGGCTCGACATGACGGTGACGCCGCCGGCCAGCGCCAGGGAGCACTCGCCCCTGCGCAGCGACTGAACGGCGAGGTGCAGGGCGACCAGCGACGAGGAGCAGGCGGTGTCGACGGAGATGGCGGGTCCGCGCAGCCCGAAGGTGTAGGAGATCCGGCCGGACATCACGCTGGTGGTGTTGCCCACCGCGATATGCCCCTCCACCTCGTGGCCGACCGGGTCGCCGACGGCGGGGGCGTAGTCCTGGGGGACGCCCCCGACGAAGACGCCGACGTCGTCGCCGTGGAGCGTCCTGACGGGGATGCCCGCGCGTTCGAAGGTCTCCCAGGCGGTTTCCAGCAGCACCCGTTGCTGTGGGTCCATGGCCAGTGCCTCGCGCGGCGCGATCCCGAACAGGTCGGGGTCGAAGTCGGCCGCGTCGGACAGGAACCCGCCGCCCCGCAGATAGCTCTTGCCGGGCGCCAGGTGGTCCGCGTCGTAGAGGTTCTCCAGGTCCCAGCCACGGTCCTCGGGGAGGGGTGAGATCACCTCGGCGCCGTCGGCGATCAGGCGCCACAGCTCCTCGGGTGAGTTCACCCCTCCGGGGAACCGACAGGCCATCGCGACGATGGCGATCGGCTCGTGTTGCCGAGTCTCCGCCTCCTGGAGCTGCTGCCGGGTCTGGCGGAGGTCGGCGGTGACCAACTTCAGGTAATCACGTAGCTTTTCTTCGTTCGCAGACACCGGAAGGAAGCTCCCACAGCTAGGCAAAGGGCACAGGAGTGGAGCATCCGACGCCGCTCACGGCAGTCGGCTGCTGGATACTGATGGCAATTCTGTGTTTCGGCGCCCCCGGGGGCCCTGGGGGTCACCCCAGCTAGCACCCCAGAGGGCCGGGGTCACTCCGCGACGTAGGTCCGCCGGCTCCACTCGAACACCTGGAGGCTGTTGCCCTCACGTTCGACGGTCTCCGAGGTGGGCTGGAAGTGCTCGTAGGCGTGGCCGACCGGGATCTTGAGGGTCCGTCGGGTGTCGGGAACGTGCAGGAGACGCTGGGGCGCCGCGGCGTCGAGGGGCCCCCCGCGCAGGAACACGTTGGGATGGGGAAGGCTCACTGAAGATCACGCTCCATCGATAGTGGGGCAGGGTCAGCGCCTGGTCAGGAAGACCGTCCGGGTCCTGGGGCCGCGACGAGTCCTCTCGGCTGGCTCACCCAGATGTGCGGGAAGCCTTGAGTCTCTGCCGGCCCGGCCCTCACGGCCTCCGGGACCACCCCCGGGACTCACCCCAGCCTGGACTCGTTTGACCCCCTCGGCCGTCGACGTGAGCTTGGGCAGGTCGGCCCGCGAGGTGATGCCGAGCTTCCGGTACGCCTGGCTGAGGTGCCATTCGACGGTCTTGACGGTGACGAAGAGGATGTTGGCGATCTCCTGGTTCCGCTTGCCCTCGGTGGCGAGTTCGGCGACGCGCCGCTCCCTGGGGGTCAGCCCGGAGGCGTTGGTCCGGGGCGAGGCCCCGATGCGGACGCCCATGGCGGCCAGCTCCTGACGGGCGCTCCGCCCCAGCGCGGTGAGCCCGGCGGCCTCGGCTATGTCGTCGGCGGTGCGCAGGCGTTGGCGGGCGCTGGTGGTCAGCCCCGACTCCCTGAGCGCCGTGCCGAGTCGCAGCAGGACCGAGCAGCGCACCTTGGGGGTGGCCGCGTCGTCGAGGAGCGCCACGGCCTCCTCAAGCGAGTCGATGGAACGGGTTCCCGCGACGGTGCGGGCGTGGGCGCACAGGGCCGTCGCGGTGAGCTCGGGGGCGCCGAAGGCACGGGCCTCGGCGAGGTACCCGGTCGCCAGGCGGCGCGCCTCGTCCGGCCTGCCGAGTTGGAGGAGCCCGTGCACCGCCTGCGGGGCCGGGCTGAAGGACGGGCTGGTGGCGCCCCACTCGTCGAGCAGCCGGATGGCCCTCAGCAGGTCGTCGACGCCGACGGCGACATCGCCCCCGACCAGCCGCACCCGCGCCCTGGCCGTCAACAGCGGGATGAACGCGGCCTGGTAGGGGGGTTCAGGGACGGCGCCATAGCGATCGAGGGCGCGCTCGGCGAGCGCGATCTGATGGCGTTCGAGACTTACCGAGACCAGCGCCAGGACGGCGTAGGGCCGCCCCAGGCCGAGGGGCTGGCCGGCGGCGCTCCCGCGCAGCGCGGCGCGGGCGTCGCCCTCCGCCTCGGCGAGGGTGCCGCCCTTGGCGTTGGCGTAGGCGCGCAGGGCCCGCAGGTCGCTGAGCGCGCGGTGGTCGCCGAGCGCCTCGACCTGCTGGATGGCGCCGTCGAGCACCGTTCTGGCCTCGGCGTAGCGGCAGCAGTGCACCAGGCAGAAGGCGATGAGCCAGGGGGCGCGGGCGCCCCCGTCACCGGCGTGCACCGTCACGCGGTCGGTGAGCACCTCCTGGCAGAGCCGGGTGACCTGGTCGGCGCTCCGGCCGACGATCAGCGCCTCGTAGGCCCGTTGGACGCGCTCGCCCTGGGAGTCGGCGCTCTGGTCCTGCCCCCGCGGGGCGGTGGGGGTCACGAGCGCGCGCATCGCTGGCAGCAGCTCCGTGATCCTGGCCTGTTCCTCGGCGACCCGGCGGGTGAGCTCGCCGTGCCCGCCGCCGATGACCTCGTGGGCCGCGCGCAGCACGTCGAGCGCCTCCCCGTAGCGGACGGCGACGCTCAGCGCGCTGCTGAGCCGGAGGGCGATCGCGGCCCTGCGGTCCGGCTCCCTGGTGAGCTCCGCCGCGCGCCTGAGCCGGTCGAGTCCGGCGGTGTCGCCGCTGCGCAGCTCGGCCTCGCCGAGCCCGGCCAGCAGCGTGGGCAGCGCCCGTTCGGGCACCGGCTCGCGCAGGGCGGCGCGGTAGAACTCCATGGCCGAGGCGTAGTCGCCCTCGCCGAGCGCCGCGCCACCGGCGGCGACCAGCAGGATGGCCGACCGGCCGCTCTGCCTCGGCGGCCCGTATCTGAGGTGCTCAGCGACCTGCCTGGGCTCCGCCTCGGCGGCCTCCAGGGCCTCCGCCGCCGCGTAGTGGAGACGGTAGCGGAGCGCCTGTGGCAGCTGTTGGTAGAGCGCGTTGCGGACCATCGGGGAGACGAACCGCAGGGGTGTGCCGGGCGCCAGCACGCCGAGGGCCCGCAGGGCGCGGACGGCGTCGGCGGTCTCGGCGGGGCCGAGGTCGGCGACGGCGGCCAGTTGCGCGGTGTCGCTCGCCGTCCGGAGGACGGCGAGGGCGCGGGCCACGGCGCTGGCGTTCCTGGCCTGGCCCGGCGCGGCGTGCTCGATCCAGGTGAGGGTGGAGCGCGCCACGTTGCCGGTGCCCGTGCGGGCGATGCGGCCCGGCGCCGAGAACGCCTCGACATGGCCGGCTCCGCGCAGTTCCTCGACGAGCTCGTGGAGGAGGAACGGGTTGCCGCCGGTGGCCTCGAAGCAGGCGTGGGCGGTTTCGGCGTCGACCGGCCCCACGACGCCGTCGAGGAACTTGCCGACGCCCTCCTCGCTGAGGGCGGGCAGGCTCAACCGGCTCAGCCGCGACGCCTGTTCGAAGGCCACGGTGAGCTGGGTGAGGTCGGCCCTGCCGGGCCGTGCGGCCGTGGCGCAGCACAGGACCGAGCGGGTCCCCGGGTCCGTGGCCAGGGCGCGGATCAGGCGCAACGAGGCGGCGTCGGCCCAGTGCAGGTCGTCGACCAGCAGCAGAAGCGGGCGGCGCCTGGCGAGTTCGGCCAGCAGGCCGCGGAGCCCGAGGGGGAGGAGGGTCTCCTCCTCCGTTCCCCGGCCGTACTTCTCCCAGCCGAGGAGGTGGACCGCGGCGGTCATGGCTCCTGACAACGCGGTGTCGTCGTCCCGGGAGACGGCCTGGTCCAGCAGGGGTTCCACGAGTTGCCGCGCCACCCCGTAGGAGAAGGCGCTCTCCTCGACGTTGCCACGGGCCCGCAGCACGGTGAAGCCCTGATACTGGGCCTGCGAACGCACGCGTCGCAACAGCGTGGACTTGCCGGTGCCGAACCCGCCCTCGACGAGGACGAGTCCCCCGGATCGCCGCGTGCGGCAGGCGGTCAACGCGTCGGAAAGGACGCGGGACTGCCCCTGACGTTCGATGAGGTCGCGATACTCGGAAGCGGTACCGTCAGACATCACGCGCCACCGCCCCTTCATACCTCTGGACGGCGCATGAATAAGATCTGCACAAAAGTTTTGCAACTGCTACTGCGGCACTCCATGCACTTGGATTGCAAGTCAATGAACCCACAGCGATCATCCGGCTGGCCCCCTGACAGCTTTATCTACGGTGTAGACGGATTCGACTCGAAGGATCTTGAGAAAGACGCGGATCAGGCCGACCCGCAGCAGTGGTCAACTGCTCGGTCCTTCAAGGAATTTGAAGTGATCCTCTCAGAGCAGGTAAACGCCAGGCAAGCCCGACAGGCGCAACGAGGGCCCAGCATGAAGCTCGTCACATTCATGTAACACCAATCCGCGATATGCGGGATTATTTTTCCCTCGATGTCAGATTTCAACCGACTCTGCGGACCAATATGGACATTCCCTGGATACGCGAGGACGCGTTCCGCTTTCTCCGTGAAGTGCCCTCGGGGCGCGCGTCGGGCCGACCGCGGCGCGACGCCTCCGGCCGCCCCCGCGGGCCCGCGACCTTCGCGATCACGGACCGGAGACCTTCGGGACGTTCCGCGCCAACCGCGCCCGGGCGTACGCCGATCGCACGCCGGCGCAGACCGGCCGGCGTCCGCTTCGGCCCGCGCCCCCAGCACTCCGAACCCGCCGGCGCACAGGCGACCGCGCCCCCGAAACGGGCGCACCGAGGAACGGCGGGAAAAGGAGGTCACATCCGCTACCGTCCCCGGCGTTAAGGCACGCGAAGATCAACGTCCGACGGTGGGTCAGCGACCACCATAACCACGGCGTGCCGCCCCCGGGAACAATGTCCGAATCACAACGTGTTCGCACGTGTATTGGCAACCGGCGAACGAAACAAAGAGGATGGGCCCTCGACGGGGCTCCATACCACAGCAACAATCCGGGAAAGCGCGCAGTCTACTGCACGAAGATTAATAATTCGCGACGACTGGGAACCGGACGGCAGCGGACGACCCATGGCCCACTATGTGCTCACATTACATCAACTCCCCGACGTCTTTTGCCCGTCGACGCCCGGGAGGCCGGGGGGACACCGGACGATCGCACGAATGTTCGCCGCCGCGAACATCGGATCGCGGGCGGGACAGCGGGAGGGCCCGGCCGCCACACCCCGGGAGGCGCCGCCTCCCGGACGCCGGGCAGCGAACCACCGCTCCCCGGAGGGCGGCTGCTACGCTTGTTCAGTTCGTGTGAAGAGAACTCCATATCACCTCCCATGACGGGGAAGCCGGTCCAAGTCCGGCACTGTCGCGCAACCGTGGGCCACGACGACGTGGCGAGTCGGGTTACCGCATGGGGGGTTCGTCGGACCGCTGTCGCGAAAACAGGGGGGTGACATCCGGCCTCCCGCGCCGTTCCCCTCGTCTTCTCGCAAGAGATGGGGGATGGAAGAGATGTCGCGGTCGGTTGACACGTCGGGGAGACCGGTTCCCCGGCTCCCCAGGCCCCCCAGGCATCTGGTCGCGTTGCTGACCACCTTCCTGCTGGTCGGGCTGGTCCTCACCGGCGGATCCGCCGCCCCTACCGCCCACGCGTCGAACGACGGGGCAGCGGCGAGCAGCAGCGGCCGATGGCTGGCCGACCAACTCGACGACGACGGCACCCTCCGCAACCCGCTGGGCGGCACGCTGCCCGACTACGGGCTGATGATCGACACCCTGTTCGCGCTGCACGCCTCGGGGGACGGCGCGTTGGCCGACCCGATCGTCGACCATCTGGACGACCAGCGGCACGCCAGCGACTACTTCACCTGGGACGGCCTGGTGCCCGGCCAGGGCTACGACGCCATCATCGTCGGCGGCGCCGCGGCCAAGGTCCTGGTGGCGGCCGAGGTCGCCGACCGCGACCCGCGCGACTTCGGCGGCTACGACATGGTCGCCGAGACCCGCGACGCGATCATGCGCTCGGGCCCGGACAAGGGCCGGATCAGCGACTACTCCAAGAACCCGGACTTCGCCGGCTTCGTCAGCAACAACGCCAACATGTTCGGCCAGTCGCTGGCCGTCATCGGCCTCGCCGGCGTCGGCGAGAACGACCAGCTGGCCATCGACCGGCTGCTCAGCCAGCAGTGCTCCGAGGGCTACTTCCGCGTCTTCTTCGGCTACATCCCCACCGACGAGACCGGCGACCACGTCAACGAACGCGGGCAGAAGCTCTCCACCTGCGACGAGGGCAGGGAGTTCGGCCAGTCCGCGCCGGACGGCGACACGACGGGCCTCGCCCTCTCCGCGATGCTGGCCGCCCGCGCCGCCGGCGCCGCCGGGCTCGACGAGCCCATCGGCCGCACCGTGGAGTGGCTGCGCACCAACCAGGCGGACAACGGCGGTTGGGGTGGCGGCGTCAGCACCGAGGCGCCCAACACCAACAGCACGGGCCTCATCGTCCAGGCACTCGCCGACGCCGGCGGCGCCGGCGGATCGGTGACCCGAGGACGGGACTACCTGCGCGCGGCACAGGTCAACGCCGACTCCGACGCGGACAACGCGCTCGCCGACCAGATCGGCGCCATCGCCTACACCCCCGAGGACTACCAGGCGGCCCGCACCGGCGGCATGGTCGGCACCGACACCTGGATCCGGGCCACCGCGCAGGCGTCCCTCGGCCTCGCCGGGACCGGCTTCCACGAGCTGACCCGGGGCCTGACCCCACCCCCGAACCCCGGCCCAGGCGACGGCGAGGACCCGCCGCCGTCACCCCCGCCGTCCGGCGAGACCCCGCGCGACCCCGCCGACGACCCCGGCGACTCCCGTGGCGGCGACGGCACTTCGGACGGCGGCGAACGCGGCGCCGGCCGCACGGACGAGCCTGGCGGCTGGCCGGACGGCGACCGTCCCCCTCCCCCGCCCCCCGGTACGGACGGCGGCGAGGTCGTGGTCCCCGAGGAGAACGCGGCCGAACCAGGCTCCGACACCCCGGCCGGCCGCCTCGGCGCCTACCTGGCGGGGCAGCTGTCCAACGGCGACCACGTCGAGATCGTCCAGGACGGCGAGACCTACGTCGACTACGACGCCACCGCTGACCTGGTGCTGGCGCTGCGCACCCTCGACGAACAGCCCGAAGCGGTCGCCCGCGCCACGGAGTTCCTGCTGACCCCGGAGGCGATCGCGGCCTACGCCCACGGCGCCCCCTACGAGGAGTCCGACGCCGCCTACGCCGAACCCCTCGCCAAACTCCGCCTCATCGCCGGCTTCCTGAACCGAAGCGCCAACGGCGACGCCGAGGACGCCTCCGGCGGTGGTAGCAGCGACGACGCCTCCGGCGGCGACGGCCCGGCCAGCGACAACGGCGACGCCGAGGGATCCGGCACCGCTGGGAACGGCGATGCCGACGGCGGCAGCAACGGCGAAGCCGGCGACAACGGCGACCCGGAGGGCTCGGGCTCCGCCGACGGCGACACAGCCGACACGTCCGGCCCCGCCGGCAACGGCGGCGGCAGCGACGGGGCGACCGGTCACGCCGAAGGCTCCGGCTCCGCCGGGAACGCGGCGGATACCGCCTCCCGCGGCGACGGCCCGGCCAGCGCCCACGGTGACGCCGAGGGATCCGGCACCGCCGGGAACGGCGATACCGACGGCGGCAGCAACGCTGCGAGCGGTCACACCAACGGGTCCAGCACTGGCAGCAACGGCGAAGCCGGCGACAGCGGCGACCCGGAGGGCTCCGGCTCCGCCGATGGCGACACAGCCGACACGTCCGGCCCCGCCGGCGGCGACAGCGACAGCGACGGGGCGACCGGTGACGCCGAGGGGTCCGGCTCCGCCGGGAACGTGGCGGACGCCGGCAGTGGCGGCGGAGCGCCGTCCGCGCAGGACACCGCGCAGGACACCGCGCAGGAACTCAGCGACCAGTTGGCCGCGTTGCGGACGGAGGACGGGCGGTTCGTCGACGTCGGAACCTATGCCGACCCCTCCGACGGGACCCGCCGGCACGCCTGGGCCACGCTCGCGACCACCGCCGACGGCGGCTCCGCGAACGCGGCGCCGCTCGCCGTGCTGGTCGAGGCGCAGCGCGGCGACGGGACCTTCCCCGAAACCCTGACCGCCGACGCCGACGCCGACGAAGGCGAAGGCGAGGGCGAGGGCGACCCGTTCGCCACCGCCCTGGCGGTCGAGGCCCTGGCCGGCCACGCGCCGGACGGCGGGGGCGAGGTCACGCCCGAGCGCGGCGAGGCCCTCGCCGCGGCCGTCGCGGCGTTGAACGCCGCGCCCGGCGCCGACGGCCTGGTCGTGGGCGACGACGGCGAGGCCGACATCGTGCTGAGCGCCGCCCTCGCCGGCGCTCGGCAGGCGGCCGGGATCGATGTCTCGGACACCGCGCGCTCGTTGGGCGGCCTGCTCGGCGAGGACGGCGGCATCGCGCCGGAGCCCGGCGCGGAGAGCGAGCTGCCGACCAGCATCGCCGTGGCCCCTGGCGTGGCCGGCGCCTCCTGGACCAGCGCCCCCGACTCCCCCGTGACAACGGGCGGTTCCGCCGCCGTGGACGCGGCCGACCGGTCGGGCGACGGCCGGCCCGGCGCGGGGGCGGCCGACGACGGCCTGTCGGCCTGGACGATCTCCGGTCTTGTGGCCGGCGGGTTCGCCGTCGCCGTGGCGCTGCTCTTCGCGGTGCGTCATCTCATCAACCGGATCAAGACACGCAAGGCGGTGGCAGCGTGACGTCCCTCCCGAACGTGAAGGCCCTTCCGAACGTGCCCTGGGCGAGGCTGCTGGGGCTGATGGCGGTGGCCGTGCTGTTCGCGGCGCTGCTGGGGCCCGCGCCGGCGGCGCGGGCCATCGACCACAGCAAGGGGCAGCCGGGGTTCTGCGAGAACGGCACCGGCGTGACGGTGGTGATCGACTTCCAGGAGCTGGGCGGGACCACCATCGTGCGCTGCTATCCCTCGGGTACCCGGGGCACCGGGCTTGACGCGCTGAAGGGCGCGGGGTTCCAGATCGCCGGGGTGCAGCGGTGGGGTGAGTCGTTCGTCTGCCGCATCGAGAACCGGCCCTCGGCGGTCGAGGAGATCCCGATCGAGGACAACGAGGGCTATCGGGAGGCGTGCGTCGACACGCCGCCGGCCTCCGCCTACTGGTCGTACTGGCACGCGGGCAACAACTGCGCCTGGCAGTACAGCCAGTGGGGTGTGAAGAACCGGGACTTCGTCCCCGGTGGCTTCGAGGGCTGGTCGTTCTCGTTGAACGCGACCGCCGACTCCAATCCGACGCCCAGGATCGCGCCGGTCCGGCCGGGCACCGAGGGCGGCGAGTGCGACGCGCCCGACGAGCCGGGACCGATCACCAACGACCCCGACGAGCGCCAGCCCGGCTCCCAGGCCCCGGGCGTGGGCCAGGGCCCGGACGGCACCGACGGCGGCACGTCGGGCGGCGACGGAGACAACGGCGGCAACGGCGGTGGCACCCCCGGGAACGGGAACGAGACCGGGAACGGCGGTGGAGACGGCGGCGAGGCCGGGGATCAGGACGAGTCGGCGGACGAGGAGGGCGCGGACGGCGAGGACGGCGCGCTGCCGCCGCCCGTGCCCCGGCCGAGCGCTGATCCGTCCACGCCGCCCGATCCCGAGCAGAACGTGACGTTCACCGGCGGCGAGGAGGCGTCGGATGTCAACGACGTCATCAGGGAGCAGTCCGGGGCGAGTTCGGCCGCGCCCTGGGTGGCCGGGGGGGCGCTGCTGCTGCTTGTCGCGGCGAGCTGGCTGACCGCCCGACGCCGTAGGCGAGTGCGCGAAGCATGATCCGCCGGGCGGCGTTCACCACGTACTTCCTGCCCCGGGACCTGCATCCGGCCGCCTGGTGGGTGTGGGCGTTGGGGCTCGCGGTGGCCGCGAGCCGGACGACCAATCCGTGGCTGCTGCTGACGGTGGTGGCCATCGCCTGCCATGTGGTGGTGTCCCGCAGGTCGGACGCGCCCTGGGCGATGGCGTTCCGGATGTATCTGTGGCTCGGTCTGGCGATCGTGCTGATCCGGGTGTTCTTTCGGCTGGTGTTCGGCGGTGCCGAGGGGTCGACGATCGTGCTGCGGCTGCCGGAGATCCCGCTGCCGGCCTGGGCGGCGGGGATCCGGCTCTTCGGCGACGTGTCGGCCGAGTCGCTGCTGGGTGGGTTCTATGACGGGCTGCGGCTGGCGACGATGGTGATCTGTCTGGGCGCGGCCAACGCGTTGGCCAACCCGAAGCGGCTGCTGAAGGCGATGCCGCCGGCGCTGTACGAGGTGGGGACGGCCGTGGTGATCGCCCTCTCCGTGTTTCCGCAGCTGGCGGAGAGCGTGCAACGGGTGCGGCGGGCGCGGAGGTTGCGCGGGGGCGGCGGCGAGCGCCGGATGAACGGGCTGCGGGCGATCGTCATCCCCGTGCTGGCCGACGCGTTGGACCGTTCGCTGCGGCTGGCGGCGTCGATGGACTCCCGTGGCTACGGTCGCGCGGGGAAGGTCGCGACGCGGGCGCGGCTGCTGACCGGGTTGTTGATGATCGTCGGCCTGTTGGGCGTCTGTGTGGGGGTCTACGCCACGTTGGACGGGACCACGCCACGCTTCCTGGCGACGCCGGTGCTGGTGCCGAGCCTGCTGGTGGCGCTGGTCGGCTTCAGGTTGGCGGGGGCGCGGGTGCCGCGCACCAGGTATCGGCCGGACCGGTGGCGGCTGCCCGAGCTGGTGGTGGCGGCGAGCGGGGTCGCGGTGGCGGTGATGCTGTTCGCCACGTCGAGCGTCGATCCGACGAACCTCAACCCGTCGCTGATCAACCTGGACTGGCCGATGCTGTCCTGGCCGCCGCTGGTCGGGGTGCTGCTGGGGGTGCTGCCTGCCTTCCTCTCCCCGCCCCCCGAATCCCCCCATGTCGCTTCGGCCGCCCCGGCGGCGGAGCCGACCGAGCAGACCGAGGAGGTGCGCTGAGGTGATCGAGTGGCGCGGGGTTTCGTTCTGGTACCACGGACAGCCGGAGCCGGTGTTGGCGGATATCGATCTGTCCGTCGGCGAGGGCGAGTTGGTGTTGCTGGCCGGGCGCACGGGCGCCGGCAAGTCGACGCTGCTGGGGACGGTCAACGGGCTGGTGCCGCATTTCACCGGCGGGCATCTGGAGGGCTCGGTCTCGGTGGCCGGGGTGTCGACCCGGGAGCGTCCGCCGCGTGAGTTCGCCCATCTGGTGGGCGTGGTCGGCCAGGACCCGCTGGCCGGTTTTGTGACGGACACGGTGGAGGACGAGTTCGCCTACGGCATGGAGCAGCTGGGCCTGGCGCCGCAGGTGATGCGGCGCCGGGTGGAGGAGACGCTCGATCTGCTGGGCATCGCGGAGCTGCGGCGCCGCGCGCTGCGCACCCTGTCGGGCGGGCAGCAGCAACGGGTGGCGATCGGCTCCGTGTTGACGACGCACCCGAAGGTTCTGGTGTTGGACGAGCCGACGTCGGCGCTCGACCCGACGGCCGCCGAGGACGTGCTGGCCACGCTGGCCCGGCTGGTGCAGGATCTGGGCACCACGGTCCTGATGGCGGAGCACCGGATGGAGCGGGTGATCCCGTTCGCCGACCGGATGCTCTACGCGCCCGGGGACGGCGGGGTGCGGGACGGGACGCCGGCCGAGGTGCTGCGGGACACCTCGATCGCGCCGCCGATCGTCCGGCTTGGCCGGTTCGCCGGCTGGCAGCCGCTGCCGCTTTCGGTGCGGGACGCGCGCCGCGCCGCCGTGTCGCTGCGGGAGCGCCTCGCGTCCTGCCCACCGCCGGCGCGGTCGACGCCGGCCGGCGATGAGGAGCCGCTGCTGAGCGCGGACGGGGTGGTGGTGCGCTACGGGCCCACGGTCGCGGTGCGGGGCCTGGATCTGGACCTGCACGGCGGGAAGGTGATCGCGATGATGGGCCGCAACGGTTCGGGCAAGTCGTCACTGCTGTGGGCGCTCCAGGGCTCGGGCCCACGCCAGGGCGGCGGGGTGCGGGCCGGCGGGGTCGACCCGAAGGAGCTGTCCGGCGCCAAGGCGCGGAAGGTCGTCGGTCTGGTGCCGCAGACCGCGAGCGATCTGCTCTATCTGGAGACGGTCGCCGAGGAGTGCGCCGCGGCCGACGTCGAGTCGGACGCCGAACCCGGTTTCTGTCGCGCCCTGTTGGAGCGGTTGGCGCCCGGTATCGACCCGGCGGCGCACCCGCGTGACCTGTCCGAGGGGCAGCGTCTCTCCCTGGTGCTCGCGGTCCAGCTGTCCGCCGTGCCGCGGATCATGCTGCTGGACGAGCCGACGCGCGGCCTGGACTACACGGCCAAGGCGGCGTTGGGCGTGATGGTCAGGGAGCTGGCGCGCGAGGGCCGGGCGGTGGTGGTGGCCACCCACGACGTGGAGTTCGTGGCGACGGTGGCGGACCGGGTGATCGTGATGGCCGAGGGGGAGATCGTCTCGGACGGCCCGACCGTGGAGGTCCTGGGCGGCTCGCCCGCCTTCGCCCCGCAGGTGGCGAAGATCCTCGGCGAGGACTGGCTGACCGTCGACGAGGTGGCGGCCACTCTGCCAGGAGGGGTGCGATGAGGCGCCGAACCCGCCGGTGGGGCCGGCCCGACCAGGCGATCCGGGTGGGCCCGCGTTCGGCCGTGGTGCTGACGTTGGCCTCGTTGGCCGGGCTGATGATGTTCGTCTGGCCGCTGCTGGTGCGGGTGGAGCCGCAGAGCATGCAGCACGGCCCGGACGCGCCGTTCGTGTTCATGGGCATCCTGCCGATCCTGATCGTCATCGTGCTCGCCGAACTCTCCGAGGGCGGCATGGACTCCAAGGCGCTGGCGATGCTCGGCGTGCTGTCGGCGATCAACGCGGCGCTGCGCCCGCTGGGCGCGGGGACGGCCGGCATCGAGACGGTGTTCTTCATGCTGGTGCTGGCCGGCCGGGTCTTCGGCGCCGGGTTCGGCTTCGTGCTGGGCTGTACGTCGCTGTTCGCCTCGGCGCTGCTGACGGCGGGCGTCGGCCCCTGGCTGCCGTTCCAGATGCTGTGTTCGGCGTGGATCGGGATGGGCGCCGGGCTGCTGCCGCGCCGGGTGACGGGGCGGGCGGAGATCGCCATGCTGGTGGGCTACGGGATCGTGGTGGCGTACCTTTTCGGCTTTCTGATGAACCTGTGGTTCTGGCCGTTCATCACCGGCGCCGAGGTGCCCTACCACGACGGGCATATCTCGTATGTGCCGGGTGACTCGATCGGGGAGAACCTGCACCGGTTCGCGGTGTTCACGCTGTTGACGTCGACGGCGGGTTGGGACACCGGGCGGGCCATCACCAACACGGTGGCGATCCTGGTGCTCGGCCCGGCGATCCTGGCCACGTTGCGGCGCGCCTCGCGGAAGGCCTCCTACGGCACCGCGCCGACGTTCGAGGCGCCGGCCGACCTCGGCGCGACGCTGGGCACCGAGGCGCGCCCCGGCCGGCGGCGGGTGCGGGCCCGCCGCTGAGCCGATGGCGCGGGTCGTCCTGGCGGCCGGCCGGCGGACGCGAGGTCCACGCCTCCGGGATAGAGTCGGCCTTCGACAGCCACACCCAGCTCCGAAGAGGGTGTGTCGCGGTGGTGGACGTCGGCGCCTCGGGCCCAGGGCCCGGAGCCGACGCTCCGGGCCCCGGGGTAGGCCGAAGGACTCGCAGCCCATCGCCGACCACGCGGCGGCGGTGGCGCTGGAGAGGTCCGTCAGTGGCGCTGAGGCGAGTGCCCGTTCCCGTGGCGCGAGGTGCCGCCCGGGACCCCGAGCGGGGTGATCCAGCGGGGCCGGTGTCGCGCGCTGTTGACAGAGGGCCGGTTGGAGCCGCTGGCCCGCGTCACGTACGCCTGAGGAAGGACTGCAGATGAAGGCGCGGATCACACCCGCCGTCGGCGCACCGCACGCCCGGGTGCTCGGCGTGGGCGGCTACCGCCCACGCCGCGTGGTGACCAACGAGGAGGTGTGCGAGCGGATCGACTCCTCCGACGAGTGGATCAGGACCCGCACCGGCATCGTCACCCGGGGGTGGGCGGAGCCCGACGAGACGCTCACCGAGATGGCGGTGGCCGCGTCGGGCAAGGCCCTGGCGGCGGCCGGCATCACGGCGGACGCCCTGGGCGGCCTCATCGTGGCCACCTTCACGCACCTCTGGCAGACCCCGGCGGTGGCCACCGGCATCGCGCACCGGCTCGGCGCCGACCGGGCCGCCGCCTTCGACGTCTCCGCCGGCTGCGCCGGGTTCGTGCACGCCCTGGCCCTGGCCTCGCACACCGTGCGGGCCGAGGGCGGGCATGTGCTGGTCGTCGGCACCGAGCGGATGACGGACCTGCTGGACCTTGAGGACCGCGCCACGGCCATCATCTTCGGCGACGGCGCCGGCGCGATGGTGGTGGGCCCGTCCGAGACGCCGGCCATCGGCCCGGTGATCTGGGGCGCCGACGGCTCCCAGCAGGACGCGGTCACCCAGACCGTGCCGTGGGACGCGCTGCGCGACGACCGCGAGTCGCGCTGGCCGGCGCTGACGCAGAAGGGCCAGCAGGTGTTCCGCTGGGCGGTGTACGAGGTCGCCGAGGTGGCCAGGCGGGCGGTGGCGGCGGCCGGACTCACCATGGCGGACATCGATGTGTTCGTCCCGCACCAGGCCAACGTGCGCATCATCGACGCGATGGTGCGCGGCCTGGACCTGCCGGAGTCGACGGTGGTCGCGCGGGACGTGACCAGCTCGGGGAACACGTCGGGGGCGTCCATCCCGCTGGCCGTGGACGCGTTGCTGGCCAGCAACGACGTGGGCCCGGGGGATCTGGCGCTGCTGATCGGCTTCGGCGCCGGTCTCTCGTTCGCCGCCACCGTGGTCGCCATGCCCTGAGGGCGACGGCGGACGCGTCAGGGCCCCGTCCCGCGCCGTCAGGGCGCGCGGCGGGGCCTCGTCATGCCCGGGGCGGATGCCGCTGAGACCGCGTCCATGTCATTGCCCTTCGACCGGATCTGACAGCAAGCTGCGCCGAAGCGCGACAGGTTCCTGACGCCATCGCCCCTGCCCAGGCCCGGTCGACGCGAGTAGCGTCGGGGTGCCCCCACAAGGAGAACGTCGCAGATCCAGGTGGCCCCCGCATGACGACACCGCTCGCGCCCCACTCCCCCGCTCTCCCCACCACCCGACGCACCCGCACCACCCGCACCGCTCACAGAACCCGTCCCAGCGTAACCACCGTGCGCGCCGGGTGCGGGAGGTGAGGCCCGTGCGGTTCCAACTCCTCGGACCGCTCAGCATCACCGACGGCCAGGACACCGTCGTGCTCCAACCGTCGAAGCCCGCCAACCTGTTGGCGGCGCTGCTGCTCAACTCCAACGCGATCGTCTCCGTCGACTACCTGCAACGGATGGTCTGGGGCGACGAGCAGCCGGCCACCGCCAGGGCGGCGCTCCAGACGTGTGTGCTGCGGCTGCGCCGGCTGTTCGTCAAGCACGGCGTGGTGGACACGCCCATCGAGGCGGTGCCCGGCGGCTACCGGATCACGGCTGACGCCCGCTCCCTCGACCTGGTCGAGTTCCGGGACCGGGTGCGGCGGGCCGAGCACGCGGAGGAGGGCCCCGAGGCGGCGCTCGCCGCGATGCGGGAGGCGCTGGGTCTGTGGCAGACCGGCGTGCTGGCGAACGTCCGCTCCGAGGTGCTGCACCGGGACGAGGTGCCGCGCCTGGTGGAGGAGCGGCTGCGCGCGGTGGAGCGGATGTGCGATCTGTGGCTCTCGCTCGGGCAGTGCGGGCAGGCCCTGGTGGAGCTGTGGACGGTGACCCGCGCGCATCCCGATCACGGCAGGTTCCGGGAGCAGTTGATCGAGGCGCTCTACCGCACCGGCCGGCAGACGGAGGCGCTCGCCGAGTACCGGCGGTTCAAGGACTACCTGTTGGAGGGGCTCGGCGTCGACCCGTCGCAGACGCTGCGCCAGTTGGAGCTGTCGATTCTGCGCGGCGAGGATCTGGGCCCGGTCGCCGAGGCGCCGGTCCGCCTGGCGCTGCCGCCCGCCCCCGTCGAGCCCACCGAGCCGGGGCCGGCGCTGCCCGCCGTGCCGTGGTTCAGCGGCAGGGACGCCGAACTGGCGGCGCTGACACGGCGGTTGGACGAGGCACCGGACGCCTCGGGCGCGCCGGCCGCCGAACTGCTCTGTGGCGCCCCCGGGATCGGCAAGACCGCGCTGGCCCGGCAGGCCGCCCATCTGACGCGGGACCGTTTCCCCGGCGGGCAACTGCTGGTGCGGATGGCCGAACCGGACGGCGGGCCACGCCCGGTGGCCGAGGTGCGCGCCGAACTGGCCGCCGCGCTCGACGACGCGGACCGCAGGGGCCGCGCCCTGCTGCTGCTGGACGACGTGGTGGACGCGGGGCAGGCCCGCACGGTGCTCTCCGAGCTCGCCGGGCACACGGTGGTGATCACCAGCCGCCTCGGGCTGGCCGGTCTGGTCGCCACCCACGGCGTGCGGGTGCACCGGTTGGCCGCGCTGGCGGCCCGCGAGTCGCACGCGCTGCTGGTGTCCGTGCTGGGCGCCGAGCGGGTGGCCGGGGAGCCGGACGCGGCCAGGGAGTTGGCCACGGCCTGTGGCCACCACCCGCTGGCGCTGGTGATCGCCGCCGCCCGGCTCCAGACCCGGCCGGCGCTGGCCCTGGCCGACTGCGTCAGCTGGCTGGCCGAGGACCCGCTGGCCCGGCTGACGCTGACCGGCGACCCCCGGATGTCCGTGGCCCGTCTGCTGGACGGCGCCGTCGACCGGCTCGGGCCCGAACTCGTCGACGTCTACGCGGCGTTGGGCGAGCTCGACGCCGCCGCCTTCGAAGCGGCCGACTGCGCCCCGATGCTGGGCCGCTCGCCGGCGGAGAGCGACGACGTGTTGGAACAGCTCGCCGACACCGGCCTGTTGGAGGACGGTCCGCCGGGCCCCTACCACATGCACCCGCTGCTGCGGCTGCACGCGCGCCGCACCGCCCGCTGGGCCCATGGCCCGATCAGAACCAGACAGCCCGTCCAACCAAGACAGAAGGTGTGAGAGGAATGGCAACAGCGTTCGACGGCCTCGCCGGGATCCGGCCACGGCTCCGCCGGGATGTGCTGTTCACCCAGACCCCGGGTGGCGTGCTCTTCCACAACGCCGACGGCGGGTTCCACCTCATGGGCCGCACCGCCTACCGGTTCGCCTCGCTGATCGTGCCGCACCTGGACGGCGGCCGGCCGCTGGCGGAGATCTGCGCGGGGCTGGGCGAACAACAGCGCGCGATGGTGGCCGAGTTGGTCAACTCGCTGCTGGAGCGGGACTTCGCCCGCGATGTCAGGCCAGCCACCGGGCCGGGCCCCGAAGGCGATGTGGCGGAGCGGTTCGCCGCCCAGATCGCCTATGTGGACCACTACCGGGACGACGCCGGGGCCAGGTTCACCCGCTTCCGCGACACCAGGGTCGCGGTGCTGGGCGAGGGCGAGACCGCCGCCTGGTGTGCGCTGAGCCTGGTGCGCAACGGCTGCGCCGAGATCGCCGTCGAATCGCCCGCCCCGCGCGCCGAGGAGGAGGCGCGGGAGCTGGCCGATGCGGGCTGCCCCGTGGCCGTCACCCCGCTGGCCCCCGGCGCCGGACTCGCCGGCTATGACGTGCTGGTGGTCACCGGCGCGGACGCCGCCGCCCGCACCCACCGGCTGCTGGGCCAGGGGCTCGCCGAGAACCAACTCCTCATCCCGGCTTGGACGTTCGGCAACCGGGTGGTGGTCGGGCCGCGCTCGGGTCCGGCCTCGACCAGCTGCCTCGGCTGCGCGCTGCTGCGCCTGGGGGACACCACGGACCTGGCCGCCGCCACCCGGATCTGGAGCGAGCTGGCCGGCGGCGCGGTGGCCGCGCCGGCCGCGCCCGGCGGGCCGCTGGCGGGCCCCGTGGCCGCGATGGTCGGCAACCTGCTGGGCTACGAGATCTTCCGCACCACGACGGGCGCGCTGCCCGCCGAGACCGACGGCGCCGTGCTGATCCAGGATCTGGACTCGCTGGACGTCATCGCCGAACCGCTGCGCCCCCACCCGCGCTGCCCGCGCTGCGCCGATGCCGCCGAACCGGGCGAGCTGGGCGAGGAGTTGACGGTGGCGCGGACGGTGACGGTGGAGTCGGCGCGGGACGCGGAGGAGCTGGTCGCCGGCCTCAACCGGCTCAGCGACGCGGTGGTCCGCCCCCATGCCGGCGTCTTCACCCGCTACGACGACGAGACGCTCACCCAGACCCCGTTGAAGGTGACCCGTGTCGAGGTGCCGCTGGGCGCGCACGGCACCCGGTTGATCGCCGCCTTCGACGTGCACCATCTGGCCGGCGCCCGTCAGCGCGCGCTCCGGGCGGCGGCCGGCGTCTACGAGGAGCACGCGGTGCCGGCCACGGTGGCCACCGAACTCCCCGCCGGCATCGTGCGGTTGACGCCCGATCAGCTGATCGCCGACGGCGGCCTCGGCGCGGCGGTGGACTCCTGGACGCTGGTCACCTCCCTGCTGACCAAGGAGCAGCTGGCCGTCCCCACGGCGGCGGTGCGTCCGCTGGGCCCACCCAACCGCGACCGGCTGGTCCTGCCGGGCTCCTGGGGCAGCGGCGCGGGCGAGACGTCCGGCGAGGCCGCCGGGCACGCGCTGCTCTCCGCGCTGGCCCACGAGGCGCTGCTGCGCGCGGTGCGCGGCGCGGCCCCGGCCAGGGCGCTGCCGGTCGACGACCGGGACGCCGGGCCCGAGTTGGTCTTCCTCGGCCGATCCGCCGGCACCCTGTCGCTGGCCGTCGAACTGCTGGACCTGAGCGACAGCGCTCCCGCGCCCGTGGTGCTGGCCAGGGAGCGCGGCGGCGCCGGCCGGTGGGCCGTGAGTTCCGCGCTGACCCGCGAGGACGCCTCGGTGGCGGCGCTGCGCGACCTGCTCGGGCAGGCCCAACTGGCCGCCGAGACCGGCGAGGATCCGGACACCGGCGACTCGCTGCTCGGCGATCTGGCCCCCGCCACGATTCCCGTCACCGGGCCGGCCGAGGCGGTGTCACCCGTCGACTTCCCCACCCTGCTGGAGCGGCTCCGCACCGCCGGCCAGGACGTACTGCACCGCGACACCACCCCGGCCGACCTGCGCTCCGCCGGCCTCCACACGGCCCGCGTCGTCCTCACCAAGGCGGCCGGCCATGCCCCCAACTGACCTCCTGCGGGCGGCCTGCGCCGACCTGGCGACCCTGGTCACCAGGGAGCTCCAGGCCCTCGGCACCCCCACCCCCGTCGACCTCGCCCCCCTCGCCCTCCACGACGCCTTCGCCTCCGGCGGCCCAGCACCCACCCCCGGCCCGACGCCCGCCGGCACGACACCCGCCACCGGCCCGGCGGGCGGTGGTGGCGAGGCCCGGGACGGGCAGTCGCGTGGGGTTCCCGTCAGGGTGTACGGGCACCATGCCGTGGTGGGGCCGTTGCCGTCCGGGGACGGCGACGGGCCGTGTCCACGGTGCCTGGAGCGGCGTTGGCAGGCCGCCAGGTCCCAGGCGTTGCGGGAGGCGATCGAGCTCGGTTCCGGCACCACGGCGGTGGGCACGCCGCCGCATGGGACACCGTTCGCCGCCAGCGCCATCGCCGGGGTTCTCGCCGCGTGGCTGCGGTCGCCGACCGCCCCCGGGGGCGAGGTGCGGCTGGTGGATCTGGCGACGCTGACCGTGCGCCGCTATCCGCTGCTGCCCGACCCCGAGTGTCCCTGCCGGAGCCCCACCGAGGCCGCCCCGTTGGAGTTGGCGCCCTCGCCCGTGCACCGACCGGGCTCGTTCCGCGTCCGGGGCCTGGACGACTACGCGCTGCCGACCGAGGCATACGCCAACCCGGTGTGCGGGGCGTTGGGCCCGACCGTGGTCTATGACGTCTCGTCCACCTCGACCTCGGCGACCATCGGCTGTTTCTCGCTGCGTTCGGGCGACTACCTGCGGGAGACGTTCTGGGGCGGGCACGCGGACACGTTCCGGGACAGCGTGCGGATCGGCATCCTGGAGGGCCTGGAGCGCTACGCCGGGATGCGGCCCCGCGCCCGGGGCGACGCCGTGCGCGCCAGCCTCGAACAGCTGCTGGCCGAGGGGCGCCCGGCGCTCGACCCACGTCGCTGCGGGCTCTACTCCGAGGAGTTCCACCGCCGCGAGCCGCATGTCACGCCGTTCGCCCCGGATCGGGAGATCCGCTGGGTGTGGGGCCAGTCGCTCACCGAGGACCGTCAGGTGCTGGTGCCGGAGGTGCTGACGTACTACCACACGCCAGGACTCGCCGAACGGTTCGTGCAGGAGAGCTCCAACGGCTGCGCCTCCGGCGGCTCCGCCGCCGAGGCGGTGTACTTCGGGCTGATGGAGGTCGTCGAGCGGGACGCGTTCCTGCTGGCGTGGTACGGGCGGCAGCCGCTCGTCGAGCTCGACCCGGCGTCCAGCCGCCGCGCGGCCACCCGCCAGATGGTCGACCGGCTGGCGATGTACGGCTACGAGGCGCGGTTCTTCGACGCCGGCGTGACGTTCCCGATCCCGGTGGTCGTCGGGGTGGCCGAGCGGTTCGACGGCGGCCGGGGCCGGATGTGCTTCGGCGCGGGCGCCGGGCTCGATCCGGAGGCGGCGCTCGCCTCCGCGCTGGACGAGATCGCCACGGACGCCGTCAACCTGGCCGGGCGCACCGAACGCGACGAGAGCCGACTGCGCGCGATGGCCGCCGACTTCGACCAGGTGTTGGCGCTGCACGACCACCCGTTGGTGTACGGGGTCCCGGAGATGGGCCGGCACGCCGAGTTCCTCACCGGCGCGCCAGGGGCGCCCCGGCCGCCCCGGCACGCGTTGGCCGAACACTTCGCGGGGGAACGGGCGTTGCCCGCCTCCGGCGATCTGCGCGACGACGTGCTGGCCTGTGTGGCGGCCGTCGAGAAGGCCGGCTTCGAGGTGATCGTGGTGGACCAGACGATGCCGGGCCAGCGCGCGTTGGGGCTCTGGACGGTGAGCGTGATCGTGCCGGGGCTGCTGCCCATCGACTTCGGCTTCTCCCGCCAGCGGGCCCTGACCCTGCCCCGGATGCGCACCGGGCTGCGCGAGGCGGGGCTGCGGGAGCGCGACCTCACCCCGGCCGACCTCAACCCCGCGCCCCACCCGTTCCCCTGACCCGCACGGATACCAGCTGACCCGCACCAACACCAGCCCGTCCGACCGGACCGTGTCAGCCGCGCAAAGGAGCTTATGAGCATGGGATACGCCCGCGACTACGCCACCGCGATCATGCATCGCGGGCGGGTGCCGATGGAGCCGGTGGACTACGTGCCCAACTGGGCGGACGGGCCACGGAAGACCAAGCACTACCCGGGCACCGAGCGGCTGCCGCTGCCTGCGGGACCCGCCTACCCGGCGGAGGCCACCGTGGAACGCGGCCTGCTGGCCCCGCCCGAGCCGGCGGACCCCGAGGAGCCGGCCGCGTTCGATCTGGGCACGCTCTCCGGGCTGCTGCGGGACTCCTACGGTCTGGTCGGCCGCCGCCTCGGCGTGCAGGCCAACACGGACCTGGGCGCGCTGCCGTTCTATCCGATGGCCAACTGGTCGCGCGGCACCGCGTCCGGCGGCGGGCTCTACCCGGTGTCGGTGTACTGGGTCTCCGGCGCCGGCGGCCCGGTGCCGCCCGGGGTGCACTACTACTCGGCGCGCCACCACGCGATGCGGCGGCTGCTGACCGGGGACGTCAGCGGCGTGGTGCGGGAGGCGCTCGGCGACGGCGCGCCGGGCCAACCGACGGACCAGTACCTGGTGTTGGGCATCAAGTACTGGCAGAACGCGTTCAAGTACAACAGCTTCTCCTTCCACGCCGTCAGCATGGACCTCGGCGCGCTGCTGGGCACCTGGCGGATGTGGGCCGGGGCGCGTGGGCTGCCGCTGGAGCCGGCGCTGTGGTTCGACGAGGAGCGGCTGGCCGGGCTGCTCGGCGTGCGTGGCACCGAGGAGGGCGTCTTCGCCGTGGTGCCCCTGCCCTGGGCCGGCGCCCCCTCCGAAGCCCAGGCCGAGGCGCCCGAGGTGTCGGTGGCCCACCGGGATCAGGAGCGGTCCCGCACGGTGCTGTCGTTCGAGGCGCTGACCGCCATGCAGGAGACGACATCGGCGGAGGCGTCGCGCCGCCCGCGGGCCGGGGCACTGGCCCCGGCGGCGGCGCTGTCGCCGCCGGCCGAGTGGCCGGCGAGGCCGCTGCCCGCGCGGGCGCCGCTCGAAGCCGCGGTGCGCGGCGCGCTGCGCGGGCGGCGCAGCAGCTTCGGCCGGTTCGCGGCCGAACGGCCGCTGGCCGGCGGCGCGTTGTCGGCCTGCCTGGCCGCCGCGCTGGCCGGTTCGCGGCTGGGCGGGGACGCGGCTGATGCCGGCGCCGACGGGCTGGTGAAGCTCTACGCCTTCGTCAACCACGTGGACGGGGTGGCGCCCGGCGTGTACGCCTACACGCCGGGCGAGGACGCCGAGCTGCGGCAGGTCACGGACGAGCCGCCGGGTCCCTTCCTACAGAAGAACTACTTCCTGGCCAACTACAACCTGGAGCGGGCCGGCGCCGTGCTGGTGCCGACGGTCCGCACCCACGCGGTGCTGGACGCGGTCGGGGATCGGGGCTACCGGCTGGTGAACGCGCTGATCGGCGGCGTCGCCCAGGCCACGTACACGGCGGCCTCGGCGCTCGACGTGGGCTGTGGGGTCGCGCTCGGCTTCGACAACATCTCCTACCGCGAGCGGCTCGATCTGCTGGACACCGACGAGGCACCGCTGTTGATCATGATGCTGGGCCATGAGCGCCCCGACCCGTCCGACTTCCGGTTCGAGATCGCCTGAGCCGACGCCGGCGCAGGAGAGGAGCAACGCATATGCAGGGCACGCCGACCACCGACGGGGGTCAGTTCGCGGCTGAACGCGCCGAGTCGGAGCTGGGGCCGAGGTTTGTGCTGCGGGTCGCAGGGCTGCCGGTCGACGCGGTGCGGGCGCTGCGCTCCCCCGCCGCGCGCGACTGGGCCGACGAGGTGCTGGCCGAACGGGAGCGGCTGCGGGCCGCCGCCGAGTCCCTCGGGGATCTGCTGCACGATCTGGTCGCGGGACGGGACGACGAGGCGGTGCGGCGGGCCCTGTTGAAGCTGCGCCGCGAGGTCTTCAACCTGCGGCTGCCGAGGAACCCGGACGCCGCGTTGGCGCTGGTCGCCTCGGTGGATCCCGAGGCCGCGCCGCCGCTGGCGCGCTGGCTGTCGGAGCGGGCCACGCTGGCCGAGGCCGAGGCGGCGGGCGACGCGCTGCTGACCGCCGAACTGACGCGCACCCGCGCCGCTTTGCGGGAGCTGCTGGCCGAGGAGCGGCTGCGCGACGGGGTGTTGCTCGCCTCGCCGGCGCTGGACGGTCAGCTGGACGCGTTCGCCGGAACGCCGCCGAACCGGGCGGACAAACGCGGGCGCAAGATCGAACGTTCGCTGCTGGCCTATCTCTACCGGACCGCCCGGAAGACCAGCCCGTTCAGCACCTTCACCGGCGTGGCGCTCGGCCGCCTCGCCGAGGAGGGCCAGGGCCCGGGGGCGGCGGCCGTGGCGGGCGACTGGCGTGGCCACCCCCGGCTGAACGTGCTGGCGGTGGGCCGGATCGCGGACGCCGTGGTCGCCGACCCGGCGCGGCGCGCCGATCTGCCGGTCGCGCCCGCGCCCGGCTGGGGCCTGGACGAGGACCGGGTGCGCTATGTGCGGCGCTGGGTCACGGCGGGCGACGACGACACGGCCGTCACCTTCGACACCGTCAAGGACCGGCTGTTCTTCCTGCGCCGCAGCGGGGTGCTGGACCGGATGCTGGCCCTCTTCGACCGCGCCGAGCAGGTGCGGTACGGGGAGGTCGCGGCGTGGCTGGCCAAGGATCTGGACGCGGCCCCCGACGAGGTGGAGCGCTATCTCGCCGCGCTGCTCGACGTGGGCATGGTGCGGGTGCCGTGTCTGAGCCTCCAGGCCCATGACACCGATCCGCTGGTGGCGTTCCAGCGTTCGCTGCGCACCCTGGAGCGCCCCTGGGCGGTGCGGGTCGCGAACGCGCTGGACGGTCCGGCGGACTGCCTGCGGCGCTTCCCGGCCGCCGATCCGGCGGGGCGGCGCGCGCTGCTGGCGGAGCTGCGCGGCCAGCTGGCCGATATCCAGCGGGAGTTGGGCATCGCCGAGCCCCGGGTGCCGCGCACCGTGCTCTATGAGGACACCGTCGCGCCCGAGGTGACGGCCGGGCGGGACGCCTGGACGGAGGCGCTGGCCGAGCCGCTGCGCTCGGTGGAGCGGGTGCTGCCGGCGTTCGACCTGACGCTGCCGCAGCGCCTCACCTTCCGTGGCTTCTTCCTGGCCCGCTATGGCGCCGGCGGGCGCTGCGACGATCTGCTCAAGCTGATCCACGACTTCCACGAGGACTTCTTCGACCAGTATCTGTCGTTCACCTCGCGCCGCACCGCCTTCAACGCCAAGGGCGACTACGTCCCGGAGGAGAACTGGCTGGGCCTGCCCCAGCTGCGCGCCGTGGACGCGGCCCGTCGGACGTTCGTCGACGGGGTCAGGGCGCGCTGGGCCGCCCGGCAGGAGGCCGGCACGGACGGTGAACTGGTCCTGGACGACGGCCTGTTCGACGCGACGGAGGCCGAGCTCGGGGCGCTGCCACGGGAGCCGGCACACCACAGCCACCATGTGCAGCTGGCCGGCGAGGAGCCGCTGGTGGTCCTCAACCGCTCCTACGGCGGGCTGCACTTCCCCTTCAGCCGCTTCACCCACTGCTTCGACGACGGGGACGCCAGGGGCGCGCTCTCCGTCGAGCTGCGCGAGCACGCCCGCCGGCTCCAGCCGCCGGGCGCGGTCTTCGCCGAGGTCACCGGCGGCCCGGTGACCAGCAACCTCAACCTGCACGGCCGGCTGACGGACTACGAGATCGTCTGCCCAGGCGAGACCAGCTCGGTGCCGGCGGACCGTCAACTGCGCCTGGAAGACCTCTCGATTGTCCACGACAAGGACACCGACCGGCTGAGCCTGCGCTCCGCCCGCCTGGGGTGCGAGGTGATCCCGGTCTATCTCGGCTATCTGGTGCCGCTGGCGCTGCCCGAGGTGCCCCGCACCCTGCTGCTGCTCTCGCCGACGTCGATGGCGCCGCTCGACGTGTGGGGCGGCGTCCCCGAGGCCGAGCCGGAGCGGGGCGTCACCCGCCGGCCCCGGGTGCGGTACGGCCGGCTGGTGCTGGCCCGGCGCAGCTGGCGGGCACCGGCCGAGGTGCTGCCGCCGCGCGCGGCCGGCTCGGGCGACGCCGCCTGGTTCCTCTCCTGGCAGCGGTGGCGGCGTGAACACGGCCTGCCGGCACGGGTCTTCGCCACCGTCAAGGACAGCGCGGCGCGCGGCGCGACCGGCGCCAAACCGCAGTTCGTCGATGTCGACAGCCCGCTCTCACTGCTGGCCTTCGAGGGGCTGCTGCGCTCGAACGAGGCCGTCGTCACCTTCCGCGAGGCGCTGCCCGACGAGGAAGGCCCCCATCTGCGGACCGAACGCGGCGCCCATGTCATGGAGTTGGCCGTGGAGACCGCGACATCCGCCCACCACCACACCCGCCCGGAAGGGGACTCCTGGTGAACCGACCCGGACAGTGGCAGGCCGTCCATATCTACTACGCCGCCAACCCCGTTCCGCTGCTGCTGAGTTGTGTGCGACCGCTGGTCGCCGAGCTGCGTGAGGAAGGTCTGGTCGACGGCTGGTTCTATATCAACTACTGGTTGGAGGGGCCGCATGTGCGGCTCCGCCTCAAGCCCTCGTCCGAGGCGGCGGAGCCCGAGGTGCGGCGCCGCGCCGAGGAGGCGATCGACGCGTTCCTCGCGGAGCGGCCCGCGCTCTACGAGGTGGACTCCGGTTTCCTCAACGAGTTCTACAACCAGCTCTTCGACATCGAGTTCAGCGCCGACGAACGCGCCGGCTATCTGGACGACGAGGGCCGGATGAACGTGCGGCCCAACAACTCCCGCAGCTGGCTGCCGTACGAGCCCGAGTACGGCAAGTACGGCGGCCAGGACGGCATCGAGCTGGCCGAGTGGCACTTCGCGCGCTCCAGCGATCTGGTGCTGGAGGCGCTGCGCACCAAGAACCTCCATCTGCGGACCGTACTGCTGGGCACCTCGGCCCAGTTGATGATGGTGATGTCCGCCGCCTTCATCCGGGACGAGACCCGGCTGGTCGACTTCCTGCGCCGCTACTACGAGTTCTGGCACCGCCTCTTCCCCGACACCGGCTTCATCACCAGCGACGAGTACGAGCGGAAGGCCGACGAGGTCGCGCCCGAGCTGGCCCGCTGGTTCGCGCGGGTCCGCGCGGCCGAGGCCGGCGACGAGGCGCCGGCGCTGCCCGCGTTCCTCGCCGGCTGGGCCGCGCACTGCCGGGAGCTGCGGGAGCGTGTCACCGCCCTGGCCGAGGACGGCCGGCTGGTCTTCCGCTCCTGGGACGGCACGGCCGACGAGCCGGTCACCGATCCGGACGAGGCGCTTGAGCGGCTGCTCTCCCCCTATATGCACATGACCAACAACCGGCTCCATGTGACGCTCCAGGACGAGGCGTATCTCTCCCATGTGCTGGGCCGGGCGCTGCGCCCCGCGCCCGCCGACGCCGGCCCGGGGCGGTGAGCCGATGGACTCCCTGGCCAAGCACCGGCCCCGACTCAGACCCGAGGTCCTGATCAGCGAACCGCTGCTGCTGGGGCCCAGGACCGTGCATCTGGTGAAGGACACCGACAGCGGGCAGTCCTTCGAGGTGGGTGCCCGCGAACGGTTCCTGATGGTGCGGATGGACGGCGACCGCACCCTCGCCGAGATCGGCACCGACTACGCGGAGACGTTCGGCAAGCGCCTGGGCGACGCCCAGTGGGGCCAGTTGCTCGGCCTGTTGGGCGGCCGTGGGCTGCTCGAAGGCGCCCCCCGGCCGCCGGCCGGAGAGGCCGAGGCGAAACCCGCCAACGGGCTGCTGGGCGGCAGCGTCAAGCTGGTCGCCGACGCGCATACGACGGCCGGCCGGCTGCACCGCCACACCGGCTTTCTGCTGAGCCGCGCCTGGGGGATCGCCCTGCTGGCCGCCCTCACCGTGATGCTGGGGGCCCTCGCGCTCAACCTGGGCGCGCTGATCGAGGGCACCGCCACCGTCTTCACCCACCCCGTGCTGCTGATGGGCGTCGCCACCCTGCTGTGGTTCTCCACCGCGCTGCACGAACTCGCGCACGGCGTGGCCGCCAGGCACTACGGCGGGCAGGTCGGGGAGATCGGGCTCCGCTGGCGGCTGCCGGTGGTGATCATGTACTGCACCGTGGACAACTACCCGTACATGTCGACGCGTTGGCACCGCATCGTGGTGGCGGGCGCCGGGGCGGTGATGAATCTCCTCTTTCTGCTGCCGTTCTTCGTCTGGTGGGCGCTGGCCCCCGAAGGCGACACCAGGGAGGGGCTGGCCGGGCTGCTGTTCCTCGGCACCCTCCAGGCCGCGGCGATGCTGGTGCCGCTGCCCCCGCTGGACGGCTACACCATCGTCGGCCAGCTCCTGGGCACCGCCAAGCTGGCCGAGTCCACCCGCGTCTACTGGACGTCGGCCCTGCGCCGCGCGCCGGGCGCCGCCGCCTACCCCCGGCGGGCCCGCACCGCCTACCGGGCGTACGGTGTGGGCGCCGTGCTGGTGGTGGCCCTGCTGGTGACCGCGCTGATCCTGCTCGTCCAGGCCCTGTTGAACGTCTCATGACCGTCTCGTGAAGGAGAGCCCCGTGCCCGACAACCCCACCGGGGAGAGCCCGGCCGTCCGCCTGGAGGCGGTTCGGAAGAGCTATGGCGACATCCGGGCGGTGGACGACGTCTCGTTCACGGTCGAGCGCGGCGAGTTCTTCGGTCTGCTCGGGCCCAACGGCGCCGGCAAGACCACGCTCATCGAGATCATGGAGGGCCTGCGCCAGGCCGACTCGGGCACCGTCCGGGTGCTCGACCGCGCGCCCTGGCCACGGGACGCCGAGCTGCTGCCCAAGTTGGGCGTGCAGACGCAGAGTTCGGCGTTCTTCGTGCGGCTCACCGCGTTCGAACACCTCAAGACCGTCGCCGCGCTCTACCGGGTGGATCGCGCGGCCGTGCACAGCACGCTGGAGCTGGTCGGCCTCACCGAACAGGCCGGCGTCCGCGTCGAGGACCTCTCCGGCGGGCAGCGGCAACGGCTGGCCATCGCCTCGGCGCTGGTGCACTCCCCCGAGCTGATCTTCCTCGACGAGCCGACCGCGGCGCTCGACCCGCAGGCCAGGCGCAACCTCTGGGGCGTGCTGCGGGAGTTGAAGCGCGCGGGCCGCACCATCGTCTACACCACCCACCACCTGGACGAGGCCGAGGCGCTCTGCGACCGGGTCGCGATCGTCACCAAGGGCCGGATCACCGCGCTGGACAGCCCGGGGAAGCTGGTGGCGCGCGGCGCCTCGGGCGTCTCCCTGCTGGTGCCGGCCGAGCGGCTCAGCCTGGACGACGCCCGCACCCTGCCGGGCGTCACCGAGGTCACCCTGGACGGCGACTCGGTGGTGCTGCGCACCGAAGAGGCAGGCCCGGTCCTCGCCGCCGTGGAGAGGATCGCCGGTCTGGAGGGGGTGCGCACCCGCACCGCCAGCCTGGAGGACGTCTACCTCGAACTCACCGGGCAGGAGTAGCGGTTGCTCACCCGCCAGGCCACTTTCTCGACCCGTTCCCCACTCACCCTCGGAGCCACCACATGAGTGCCCATTCCGCGCTGGCGGAGGCCGGATACCGGGCCTACACCCGGGACAAGACCACGCTCTTCTTCACCTTCGCCTTCCCGCTGCTGTTCCTGATCGTCTTCGGCCTGATCTTCAACGGGCAGACGGTGGAGGAGAGCGGCCGGCCCTACATCAGCTATATCGCGCCAGGCGTGCTGTCCTGGGGCGTTGCCAACGCGGCCGTCTTCGGGGTGGGGTTCGTCCTGATGCAGTGGCGCAGGGACGACATCCTGCGGCTGATCCGGATGACGCCCACCCCGCTCGGCGCGGTGCTCGGCTCCCGCTATGTGCTGGCGCTGGGCATCGGCCTGGTCCAGGCCGTCGTCTTCGTCGCCGTGGCGCTGCTCCCCGCGCTGGGCCTGACCGTCGAGTCCGGCTGGCCGCTTGGCCTTCCGGTGCTGGTCCTGGGCATCACGGCCTTTCTGGCGCTGGGCGCCATCGTCGGCTCCTTCACCACCACGCCCGAGGCGGTCGCCGCCGTCGCCAACTGCCTGATGGTGCCGATGGCGTTCCTCTCCGGCTCCTTCTACCCCCTGGACGCGATGCCGTCCTGGATGGAGACGTTCTCCTGGGTGCTGCCGCTTCGGCATCTCAACGACGGGCTCTCGGCCGCTCTCACCGACTCGGGCGACAGCGGCGACATCCTCCTGGCCTGCGGCGGACTGGTCGCGTTCGCGCTGGTCTTCGGTGCGATCGCGTTCCGCACCTTCCGCTGGAGCGACCGCTCGTGACCCTGACCGCGAGCGAGGGCGCTCCTTCCGCCGCCGGCCCGCTCGGCGCCGCCACCCGGCACCTCGCCGACGCGCTGGAACGGCGCTGGCCCGCCGAGGGCGGCGAGGGCCCGGCGCCCCGCGTGGTGCCGCTTGGCGCCACCGACACCCTCGCCGCCGACCGCGACCCGCACACCGAAACGCGACCAGCCGCCACCGTGCATCTCACCTCCCGCGCCGTGCTGGTAGGCCCCTGGGGCGCGGCCGACAACAGCCCGTCGGCCTGCGGCCGTTGCCTGGCGGCCCGCTGGCAGCGGCTGCGGACCCGCTCCGAACGCGAGGCCCTGGAGGGCGGCGGCGAGCCGACGGGCGCCGAACGCTGGCCGATCCTCACCGACCACGCCATGGACGCCGTGCTCGCCGTCTGCCGGGCGATCGCCGCCCGCCCGCGCGACGGCGAACTCCCCCGCGTCACCAGGATCGACCTCGGCACCCTGGCCCTGGCCACCTTCCCGCTGCTGCCCGAGCCGCTCTGCCCGCACTGCGTCACGCCGACGCCGGACGGGCCCGAACACGGCCGGATGCTCCTGACGCCGTCGCCCAAGCCGGCCCCGGACATCTACCGCACCGGATCGCTCGACCAACTGGCCCTGCCGGAGCGGGCGTTGGCCAACCCGGTCTGCGGCGCGCTGGGCTCGACCACTCATCTCAACCCGGCCTCCACCACCACCGCGCCGATCTCCGGCAGCAACTTCGTGCGCGGCTACGCCGGCCTCAACGACGTCACCTGGAGCGGCCAGGCCGACGCCTACGCGACCAGCCGCACCCTCGCCTATCTGGAGGGCCTGGAACGCTACGCCGGCACCCACGCCCGACGCGGCCTCACCCCCCTGGTCGCCTCCTACGCCGAACTGGTCGACCGGGAAGGCGAGTCGGCCGTGCTCGACCCGCTGCGCTGCGGCGACTACGCGCCGGAGACCTACCGCGACGACCCGATGGTCAGCCCCTTCGACCCGACGCGCCCCATCCCCTGGATCTGGGGACACTCGCTGCGCGACGACCGCCCGCTGCTGGTGCCGGCCCGCCTGGTCCACTACAGCGCGGGCGTGCCGGCCGACAACTTCGTCTTCGAGTGCTCCAACGGCTGTGCCACCGGAGGCACCCTCGCCGAGGCGATCCTCTTCGGCCTGCTCGAACTCGTCGAACGGGACGCGTTCCTGCTGGCCTGGTACCGCCCGCGCGCGCTCGCCCGCGTCGACCCGCGCTCCGCCGGCGACCAGGCGGTGCGCGGCATGCTCGACCGCGCCGCGCTGCTCGGCTACGAGGTGCGGGCCTTCGACACCAGCAGCGATGTGGGCGTGCCCGTGGTGACCGCCCTCGCCATCCGGGCGGACGGCGGCCCCGGGCTGCTCTCCTTCGGCGCGGCGGCCAGCCTCGACCCGGAGGCGGCCCTCACCGGCGCGCTCAGCGAGGTGCTCACCTATATCCCGCACCTGCCCTACCAGGTCGCCGAACGCCAGGCCGAACTGGAGGCGATGGCCGAGGACTTCGGCCTGGTGCGGCAGCTCAAGGACCACGCCCAGCTCTACGGCCTCCCCCGGATGGCGCCATACGCCGCCGCGTTCCTGACCGAGGCGCCGGCCCGCCCGCTGGCCGGGGTCTTCGCCGACTGGGACGGCCAACGCCCGCGCTCCCACGAGCTGTTGGACGATCTACGGCTGCTCACCGACGCGCTGACCGACGCCGGCCACGATGTGATCGCCGTCGACCAGACCTCCCCCGAGCAGCGCGCCCTCGGCCTGCACACCGTCGCCACCCTCGTCCCCGGGCTGCTGCCGCTGGACTTCGGCTGGCACCGCCAACGGGCGCTGCGCATGCCCCGCCTGCGGGAGAGGGAAGGGGAGTGGAACACCGTCCCGCACCCCTTCCCCTGACGGGTGCGGATCAGCAGCCGCTGCCCACCCGGAAGGAGGTCATCTTGTCGTTGAAGTGCGAGGCGACGGCCGCCTCGGACTTCCCGGGGGCGACGGAGAACATACAGCCGGTGTAGTTGGAGTGCTCATAGACGCTGACGGTCTTGCCGGTGCGGTTCCAGTACGAGGTCATGCGGTCGTTCATGTCGTTGCCGACATTGCCCACGGACGAGCCGGAGTGCAGGAACCTGCCGGTGTAGCTGGAGTGTTCCCAGACACAGAACGAGCCGTTCGGGCACTGGCTGGAGTCGGCCGCCGCCGCGGGCGCGGTCAGCGTGACACCACCGGCGGCGAGCGTCAGAACCGCCGCGACCGACCACAGGCGTGCGACGACACTTCTGAATCCCATCGTGATTCTCCTCCGATTTCCCGTGCCGCCCGTTGTGGGCCCCACGGATACGGCGGCAGGCTATGGGCGGCCCCGACCGGCCGACCAGAACGCCTTCGCAGGTCAGAAGCGCTCGAAAGTGCCCCGATCGCCCCTCGCCGCACGGGAGTTGGGCCCACGACGGCAGCCCGCCCGGCCACCCGAACGAGCGACAGCCCCCGTGGACGTCCACGGGGGCTGCTGACAGCCGACGCACCCTAGCGACTCAGGCGCTGCACGAGGTGGTGCTGGTGGTGGCGGAACAGGTCGACGTCGAGGAGGTCGAGGTGGAACCGGCCAGCACGACCTCGGCGTCGTCCGCGTAGTCCGCGATCTCGAAGGTCTCCGACTCCAGCTCAAGGATCTCGTCGGCCAGCGTGGACAGCTGCGGCTTCTCGGACATCGTGGGCTCCCTCGTTCGACGGGCGACCGCCGGACTCCCCCGCGGTCGCGTCTGCTCGTCCCATCCCACCCGGTGCCGCCGCCACCGCGTCCACGCCCCGCTGTCACGCCGCTGTCAGCGCGTGACAGCGGCCCTCACCGGGAGGAGGGGCGGACCTTTCGGACAGGTCCGCTCCCGGGAGGGCCGCTGCGACTGGTGGCAGCGATCAGGCGCTGCAGGAGGTGGTGCTGCAGGTGCTGGAGCAGGTCGAGGTCGAGGAACACGAGGTGGAACCGGCCAGCACGACCTCGGCCTGGTCCGAGTAGTCCGCGATCTCGAAGGTCTCCGACTCCAGCTCAAGGATCTCGTCGGCCAGCGAGGACAGCTGCGGCTTGTCAGACATGTGGACTCCTTCGGTATGGGGGCGACCGCCCGTTCACGGGACGGTCACATCTGTGCGCACCATCACACCGGTCCGCACTGCCACCCGGCACGCACTAACGCTGTCAGCCCACTGACATCCGCTGTCAGCGCCCGAACCGGGCCGATCGCGCCGCGAGGACGTCGACCCGGACCCCCGGACTCCACGGCGAAGCCGTGGCCCTCGTAGAGCCGCCGAGCCCCCGCGGGGCCGCGCCGCGAACGCCCGCAGCCCTCGCGGGAGGACGGAGTCCGGTCCCGGGAGGGCTGCTTGGGCAGTGCGCCCAGCGCCTACGCGCTGCAGGAGGTGGTGCTGGTGGTGCTGGAGCAGGTCGAGGTCGAGGAACACGAGGTGGAACCGGCCAGCACGACCTCGGCCTGGTCCGAGTAGTCGGAGATCTCGAAGGTCTCCGACTCCAGCTCAAGGATCTCGTCGGCGAGCGAGGACAGCTGCGGCTTGTCAGACATCTTGGGCTCCTTCGATCGGCTGGGACGACCCCCGGGAACACGACGGTCGCCTCTGTCTCGACCATGACAACTCGACGCGCTGGCACCCCCACACCGGTTCCGCTGTCACGCCACTGACGTCAGGTGACAGCGCCCTGTGTCCTCGGTGATCAAGAGGTCCGGCAGGATGGGCGACGGTCAGAGAGGAGCACCGCCATGGCCGTGCCGCCGGATGTCCTCCGGTCCGCCGTCGAGCTCTATGTCGCGCTCCACCTCAGGCCCGAACTGTCGGGGGCCGAGCGGGACACGGCCGGACGGCTCGCCTCCTGGCTGGCGGAGGACGGCTACGCCGTCACCGGGGACATCGGTGGGCACGGCGTGGCCGGGGTGCTTCGCCGGGGCGAGGGCCCCACCGTGCTGTTGCGCGCCGAACTCGACGCGCTGCCGGTGGCGGAGGAGACCGGCCTCCCCTACCGCAGCGAGGTCCCCGGCGTCTCCCACGCCTGTGGTCACGATCTGCATCTGGCCGCCCTGGCCGGCGCCGCCAGGATGCTGGCGAGGGACACCGACGGCTGGCGCGGCACGCTGCTGATCGTCGGCCAGCCCGCCGAGGAGACCCTGAGCGGCGCCCGCGCCATGCTCGACGACGGCCTCTACCAGCTGGCGGGCCCGCCGGACACCGTGCTCGCCCAGCACACCGCGCCGCTGCCCGCCGGCACCGTCGCGCACGGCCAGGGCCCCATGCTGGCCGGCACGATCGCCCTCGACGCCGTGCTGCACGGTGTCGGCGGCCACGCGGGGGCACCGCACATGGCGGTGGACCCGGTGGTGGCGGCGGCCTCCGCCGTGCTCCGACTACAGACCGTGATCTCCCGCGAGACCGCGCCAGCGGAGCAGGCCGTGCTCACCGTGGGCCGGCTGCGCGCCGGCACCGAGTCCAACGTGATCCCCGACCACGCCGAACTCGGCCTGAGCCTGCGGGCGTTCGCCGAGCCGACGCTGGAGCGGCTGCTCGCCGCCGTGCGCCGGGTGCTGACCGCCGAGGCCGAGGCCGCCGGCGCGCCACGCCCGCCGGAGATCACCGTCCGCTCCCGTTCCCGGGCGCTGCTCCCCGACGGCGCGCTCACCGCCGAGTTGGGCGCCGCGCACACCAAGGCGTTCGGCCAGGGCCGGGTGCTGCCCTGGTCGCCCGCGACCGCCGCCGAGGACTTCGGCTGGTTCGGCCCCGAAGGGGCGACGTCCCACGGCCACCGGGACGTCCGCCTCGGCTACTGGATGCTGGGCACCGTTTCCGCCGCCGCCTGGCGCGCCGCCGCCGAGGGGGGACGTGCCGTTCCCGCCAACCACTCCCCCGCGTTCGCGCCCGATGTGCGCACCGCGCTGCCCACCGGCGCCGAGGCCCTGGTCACCGCCGCCTGTCACGCGTTCCACCGGGAACGGGAGTCGGGGGCGGCGCGCGCCGGGCACGCGCCGGCACCGAGCGAGGAGTCCGGGTGAGCTTCCCGCACAGCGTCCAGGAGGTGGCCGTGGTCCGTGGCGGCCTGGACGCGCTGCCCGCCGAGACCACCGCGGTACGGCTGTTCTGGCTGCTGCGCGCCCACGTCCCGCACGGCCTGCTCGTCGAGCCCGAACGCATCCGCCTCCGCATCGCCGTTCCCGCGGACGACGGCCCCACCCAGGCCCGCCGCGCCATGTGGGACGCCCTCGCGCACCACGCCTTCTCGGGCTGGCGCGTGGAGAGCTGACCGCGCGGGCCCGGGGCACGGATCCGCGCGAATCGGCGAAATCCGGTTGCGGCGGGAGCGGAAATGGGCCCAGCCTCGCTCCATGCACAACGACAGCCCCCACGTATCGCGCCGCGCCGACGCCTATCCCGATCTCGATCATGTCTACGCGCAGTGCAGCGGTCCTGGCGGGCTGCGGCTGGCCGAGCACATGGCGGAGGCGATGGGGCTGCGGAACGCCGCCACGCTGGTCGACATCGGCTCCAACCGCGGCCTGGGGACCTGCTTTCTCGCCAAGGAGTACGGGGTCACCGCGCTGGCCCTGGACCCGTGGGAGGACAGGGAGGACAGCCGCCCGATGGTCGACCATGTCGCCGACAACGCCCGCGCGTGGGGCGTGACGGACCGGGTGTTCGCGCTGCGGGCGGGCGTGCCCGACACCGGGTTCGCCAGCCGCTCCTTCGACTTCGCCTACTCCACCACGACGTTGGAGATGATCCGCAGCCTGCAGGGCGAGGCGGGCTACCAGGCGGCGCTCGGCGAGGTGCACCGCATCCTCAAGCCGGGCGGCGTGTTCGGCCTCGGTGAGCCCATGCACCTGGAGGTGCCCATCCCTGACGATCTGCGACCGTATGTGACACGGGGAGACTTCTCCTGGGCCGAGTGCTTCAGCGATCTGACCAGCACCGTGGCCCAGGTCAGCAAGGCCGGGTTCGAGATCGTCCATGCCGAGTACGCGGCCGACGCCACCGCCTGGTGGGACGAGTTCGCGCGTCACGACCCGTTCGCCAAGGCGGACCCCGACGGCGACCCCACGACGCTGCGCGTCGACGCGGGCCGCTGGACCAGCTTCGGCATCGTCATCGCCCGCAAGCCGGACGCGGGGCGGGACTGACCCGCGCCGGAGGCCGGCCCCGCTCAGAGCCAGCCGCGCTCCCTGGCCAGCAGCGCCGCCTGGGCGCGCGTGGAGGCGCCCAGGCGCCGCATCACATCGGCGACATGGCGTCGGTAGGTGCGCACGGAGACGCCGAGATCGCGGGCGCCCGTCTCGTCCTTGCCCACGACGCACATCACATGGAGGACCCGCAGCTCCGCCTCGGACAGCTCGGGCAGCTGGCTCTCCGCCGGATCCCGCAGCTCGACCGTCACATCCTCCGCCTGCTCCCACACCTTCTCGAAGAGCCCCAGCAGCGTGGAGACCAGCGCCCGGCCGCGCACCAGCAGGGCGCCGTGCTCGATGTTCTTCGGGTCCTGCGGCATCAGCGCGACCCTGCGGTCGTAGACCACGACCTGGTCCGACATCTCCGTGGCCACCCGCACCCGGCCGCCGCGCGCCATCAGCTCCCGCAGATAGCCGGCCACCGGCTGGTGGTGCAGCGCGGCCCTCGGCACCACCAGCCGCCTGCTCACCCCCCTGCGCAGCGCGCGCCACTCCAACCCCTGGGCCTGGCCCACCTGTTCGGCCATCAGATGGATCCCGGGCTCGACGGATACGATCTCCTCCCTGGCGAAGAAGACCAGATCCTCCATCCGGCCGCGCAGCTCCTCGCGGCCGTCCAGCTCCTCCACACCCTGCTCGGTGAACGAGCCGGGCGCGGAGCGGGCGTGATCCCGGGCGGCGCTCTCCGCGCGTAGTTCGGCGAGCACGTGATGGCTCTGGGTGATCCGCTGGATCTCCTGATACATGTCCCGCAGGCGCAGCTCCGTCAGCCGGGCGACGGCGAGCTCGGGATCGGCCGGGACCAAATCCTCCGGCCGATCCCCGGGTCTCAGCAGATGCAACCGCACAAGTCTCTCGACGGCATCGGCCACCGTCTCCTCGTCCTCGCCGAGCACCAGATGAATACCCTGACCGCTGGTTTCGGGATGGCGTAGAAAATGCCGATAAACCTTCTCCTCCGGCTCGGAGACTCCGAAAACGGCCATCTCGTTGCTGTGCACGGCTCGTCTCCTTCAGTGAGCGGATGCCGGTCGGGGCACCGGCGGGTGGGGATGGCAGCCGTCTCGGGCGCCGAACCCAATATTCCTTCCCGGCCACGCCCTTGGGTGAACACCACGCTAACGCCCCATGTGTGGCCGGGACTTAACGTTGCCCCTCGTTGTGTTTCCAGGAGATAAACAGACGTCAACCAACTCGACTAGCGGAATTCCGCATTCGCGGTAAGCGACGGACGGTGGCGCTGCGGGTCCCGACCGGCTCGATCCCCTTCGCGCCGGCGTCGACCTGGTCGACGCCGATGCCCCAGCCGCCGGTGCTCTCCTCCAGCGCCCCGAGCGGCGCGGCCCCGATCCCGGGGCGGGCGTCCGGGACGACGTCACGGTCCGTGTCGCCGCCGATGTCGCGCGGCGTGACGACCGCCGGCGGCTCCAGCGCCTGGAGGCGGCCGGAGTTCCCACCGGTGGCGGCGCGCGGGTCCGTCACCCGGAAGGGGACGACCGTCTCCACGTTGACGTCCAGCGCGTCCGCGGCGATCGCGGCGGCGCCCTCCCGGACCGCGACGGTACCGAGGGCCAGCAGCGGCGTCGCCGCGAGGACCAGGCACCCCAAAACCACCCACCACACCACTTTTCCCCCGCTCACCCGTCCCAACTGCCGCCTGACCGGCACCCGTTGTCGTGATTCTGTCAGCGAGGGGCCATGACGCGCATCCGGTTGGACAGGACCTACCGCTCGTCGGGGTGGAGCGAGTCCAGGATCAGGGTGAGGCCGAACGCGAACTCGGCGGCGTGGTCGTAGTCCGGCTTGAGGGCGTGTTCGCTGATCAGCTCGGCGAGGTGGGGGTAGTCGCCGCTCGGCAGGCCGTCCAGAATGCCGCCCGCGACCTCGTCGAACCCGGCGCGGTCGGTGAACGGCAGGCTCAGCTCCTGGAGGACGAACCCGTAGAGGTAGCTGTCGATCAGGGAGAAGGCGTGGGCGGCCATCGCGACGGAGAAACCGCCGGTGCGCAGCGCGCCCAGCACGGCGTCGTGGTGACGCAGCGTGGCCGGGCCCGGCTGGTCGCGGGAGTCCAACAGGCCGACGGCCCAGGGGTGGCGACGCAGCGCCGCGCGCGCGGAGGCGGCGCGCCCGCGCATGGCCGCCTTCCAGTCCGCGCCCGGCGCCGGCAGTTCGATCTCGCGGAACACCGCGTCGACCATCCCGTCGATGAGGTCGTCCCGGCCGGCGACATGGTTGTAGAGCGACATCGCCTCGACGCCCAGCCGCGCGGCGATCGCCCGCATGGTGACGCCGGCCGCCCTCCTCTCGTCGCCCAGCGCCATCGCGGCGGCGATGACCCGCTCCCCGGGGACCCGATCCTCGCCAGCAACCTCACCCGGCGGGTCGACTTCGCCCTGTTCATGGTGGCGGCCCTCACCGACGACACCCTCATCCGGCAAGCCCCCGCCATCGTCGGCCGCCGCACCCCCAGCGCCCTGGCCTACCCCGAAGCCCCCACGACCTGACGCCGGGGGCCGCGAGAGCCGACCTGACGGCGACAGCGGATCGGCCCCACACCACTCGCAGTTGCTCGCGTGGTCAGGGAGCCCGGGGCGGACCGTCCGATCAGGGCAAAGCGCTGGCGCAGCGCCGCTGTCAGGTCGTGCCGGGCACGCGGCGGGCGCGCCTCCGTCCCGTTCGCGGGGGACAGCATGCCCGCCGGGTCCGGGCGGGGGACGGTGGACCGATCCCCGTAGGAGGGCTACCGTGAACGGCGGGGAGCGGCATGTCGACACCAGGGGGTGGGCGTGGCCAGCTGGTTCAGCGAATCGCGGCAGACACCGGATGACTCCGACCCGTTCGAGGCCGCCGAGCGGCTCCGGCTGGCGCACCGGGACACCGGCGATCCCGGGCTTCTTGAGGACGCGCGAAGGGCGACATCGCGCGCCAAGGATCACTACGGCACGGACGATCCGCGCCATGCGGCGTCCCTCTCCGGGCTGTGCATGATCTACCGCCTGCTCTGGGAACGGGCCCACGACCGCCGTTCGCTGGACACATCGGTGGCCTACGGCCGGCAGGCCGTCGAGGTCTCGCTACCCGGGGACGCGTTGATGCCCCGTCATATGTCGTCGCTCGCGATGAGCTTGCAGGAGCTGTTCGAAGCCACCCGGGACGTCGAGGCCATCGACGAGTCGATCGCGCTCTCCCGAGGGGCCCTCGACCTCGTCCCGCACCACGATCCCGAGCATGCCGGCCTGGAGTCCAACCTGGCCAACGCCCTGCTGCGCCGCACCACCCACCACCCCGACGCCGAGCTGCAACGTGAGGCGGTCGAGCACGCCCGCGCCGCGCTGCGCGACACGCCGCCCGGTGATCCCATGCTTCCGGCCCGGCACATCAACCTGGGCGGGGCGCTGTTGGGCCTGGGAGGGGCGGGTTCCGTGAGCCATTTCCTTGAGGCCCAGACGATGTACGAACGCGGCCTGCGAGCCCTGCCCCGCAACCACCCCGCGCGGCCCGGGATAGAGGCGACCGTCCGGCACCTCCAGCAGGTGAGGCGCTCCCTCGGGATCTGACCGGCGCACAGGAGAAGGAGAGGCATGGCCGAACTCCACCTGCACGTCGACGACTTGGTAGCCACCGACCAGTGGCGTTGGGTGCTGACCGAGCCGAACGGCGACGGGTCGGGCGGCCGGGTGGTGGTCAGCCACCGGGTGCGTCTCGACCGGGAGCGCCCCGAGTACGAGGCGTTCACCGACCTCCACGCCTATCTGCGCCGCCATGTCGCCCCCGATGTCCAGGCCGACCGGGAGGGGGAGATCATCCGAGCGGTGGGCGACTGGATCGCGGAGGAGGTGTTGGGCCCCGTCGCGCCGGCGTTGGTGGCCGCCGCTCCCGCCGTGGTGCGTGTCGTCGTACCGCCGGCCGCACGTCGACTGCTCTTCACACCACTGGAGTTGGCGCGGGTGGGCGGGCGGCCCATCGCCCTCCAGGACGTGTCGCTGGTCATGGAGTTCGACGGCGGGGCCGCCGCGGACCGCGCCACGCGGGAGAGCGACGGACCGATCCGGGCGCTGGCCCTGTTCAGCCTGCCGGAGGGCAGTCGGGCGCTCCATCTCCGCCGGGAGCGGCTGACCCTGACCCGGCTCTTCGCCGAGGCCCGCCGCGCCGGCCGCGACGTCGAGTTGCACACCCTCCAGTACGGCGTGACGCGCGAGCGGCTGCACGAGATGCTCGCCCGTCCGCACGGCTGGGACGTGGTGCATCTGTCGGGCCACGGCACCCCGGGGGAGCTGCTGTTGGAGACGGACGACGGCCGCCCCGACCGGGTCCAGGAGGCGGACCTGGTGGAGCTGCTGGCCACCGCGCGCGGGGTGCGGCTGGTGAGTCTCTCCGCCTGTTGGTCGGCGACCATGGCGGCGAACGAGCAGCGGCGACTCCTCGACCTGCCCCTCGTCGAGGCACCGAGGCATGGCCGGGGGCCAGCTGGACGTCCCGTCGCCGCCACCGCGACGGAGCTGGTGGACCGGCTGGGATGCGCGGTGCTGGCGATGCGCTATCCGGTGGAGGACGGGTACGCCATCGCGCTCGCCGAGCGGCTCTACCGTTCGCTGCTCCTGGACGGGCAGCCGCTGCCCCGAGCCCTGGCGATGGCCCTGACCGGCCTGCACGCGGACGCCTCCGACGGGGGGAGCAGGCCAGGGGCGCTCCGGGCGATGGCGCCGGCTCTGTTCGGCGCACGCGCCGCGAACCTGACGCTGACCCCCGCACACGCACCCCTACCCGCACCGGCGGGAGCCGCGGCCCCCGGAGGGGCGCGGCTGCCGGACGCGCCCGAGCGGTTCGTCGGCCGCGTCGCCCTCCTCGCGCGGGCCAGCGCGGCGCTTTCGCCCGGCGGACGCCGGGGCGGCGTGCTGCTCCACGGCATGCCCGGCGTCGGAAAGACCTCCTGCGCCTGGGAGTTGGCCTCGACGCACGAGCACGCCTTCGCGCGCGTCGTGTGGTTCGAGGTGCCGGAGCCGAGGGCGGACCGCGTGGTGGACGCGGGCGCGGTCCTGGCCGATCTCGCGCTGGCGCTGGAACAGGCCCCGGCCGCCCCGGACCTCGTCCAACTGCTCGAAGAGCCGGATCTCTTCGGCGCGTTCATCGCCGACGTCACCCAGCACCTGGCCCGCTCCCGACTGCTCCTCGTGCTTGACCGCGTCGACGCCCTGGTGACACCGGCCGGCGCGTGGCGCGACCAGCGCTGGGCCACGTTGCTGAGCGCCCTCGCCACGCCCCTGGGCGCCAGCCGGCTGATCGTCACTGGCCGGGTGGTGCCGGCCGGGCTGGCGCTGGCCGCCGAGGCGGTCCCGCTGCTGAGTCTGGACGAGGTTCTGCTGCTGGTACGGGAGTTGCCGCGGCTGGCGCGTCTGGTCGAGGGCCGAGTGCCGGGGATGAGCGCGCGCGCCGCCCGCCGCTGGGGGACGGGGCTGCTGGAGACGGCGCGCGGCCATCCCAAGCTGCTGGAGCTGGTCGACGCCCAGGCGTCCGACCCCGAGCGGCTCGCCGGGCTCCTGGCGACGGCGGCCCGCACGTGGGCCGAGGTGGACGGGCTCACCCCGGACGAGGCCGACCACCCGCGTGTGCTCCGCGCCTGGGCCGACGGCATCGTCGACGAACTGCCCCCGGCGCACCGCGACTTGTTCCACTTCGTCTGCTGCCTTGAGGAGGACGACCGCACTCGTCCGACGATCGAGCACACCTGGCGATCGCCGCGCGGCCGGCTCGACCACCCGGACGAGACGCCGGTCGCGGCACTGGACGAGGGCCTGACGGCGCTCGCCGCCGGCGGACTGCTCACCGTGCGGCGGGGTGCGGACGGCGACGCCCACAGCTACGAGGTCCAGTCGACGGTGGCCGATCAGGGCCGCACCCGGGCGGGCGCGGCCTTCCGGCGGCGGGTGGACGAGCAGCTGTCGGGCTACTGGATGACGGTCTTCAAGATGGCCTGGCAGCGCGAGGGCACCGACGCCCAACACGCCCGCCTGGCCGGCCCGTTGATCGCGCGGGCCGGGCTCTCCGCCTCGCCGTATCTGATCCGACTGCGGGAGTGGATGGCGGCCGAGGTGCTGCTGGAGGCGGTGCTGCGGCGGGATCAGGCGCGGCCCACGCTCGCCCGGGTGCTGCCGGTGCTGCGACGGCTGGCCGCGCTGTCCGCACAGTCGACACAGTCCGCTTCGGACGACGCCGGACCGCCGAGGAGTGGCGCCCTCGCCCAGGCCCTGGGGGTGCTCGACCGGGCGACGGCCGAGCGGCAGGCGCGCGCCGAGCTGGCCAGGGCGGTGGCGGACGGCAACGACGCGGCCGTCGCCTCGGCGTCGAGCGCCCTGGCCGGGCTGTGCGTGCGCACCGGCCACCTCGACGAGGCCCTGACGCACGCCGAGGCGGCGATCGCCGCCACCCGACGGGCCGGGCACGGGCCATGGACCCGACTCCACAGCGAGGCCCAGCGCTTGAGGGTGATGGCGGAGCAGGGACGGTCGACCGAGGTGCTGACCGCCGTGGACCGACTGCGCGGCCGGATGGACGCCCTGCCGAAGGAGCGGCTGAACGGCGAGGCCGTGGAGTGGTGGCAGGTCTGGGAGGAACTGCACGACACCGCGCAGCGCGCGGCCGTCAACGGCGGCGCCTGGCAACGGGCGATCGAGCATGGCGACGCCGCCCACGCCGCCAAACGGGCGCGCGGCGCGCCGGAGACGGATATCGCCGAGGCCCGTTTCCCCTCCTATATGCCGCTGCTGCGCCTCGGCCGGCTGCCGGAGGCACTGGAGCTGCTGGAGGCGTGCCGCGCGGTGTTCGAGGAGGCGCGCGATCCGCTCTGGCTCGGCGAGGTGTTCGGCGCGCTCGCCAACGTCGAGGATGTGCGCGGCCACGGCGAGGTCGCCATCGCCCGCGAGCGGGACGCGCTGCGCTACGCCTACCGCGCGGGCGTTCCCGGGGTCGTCGTGGTGGGCCATGTGAACCTGGGCACCTACCTCAAGGTCCACGCCAGGGACGCGGCGGGCGCGAGCGCGCACCACTGTGCCGCCGCGCTGCTTGCCGCCTGCACCGGGAGCAGAACCGCCGAGTCGCTGCACGCCCTCGCCGGCGACCTCGTCGAGTTCGGCAGCGCGGCCCGACTCCCCCTGGATCTCGCCGAGTTGTCGGCGCGGGTGGACGAGGTGCCGGGCGTCGACCTCGGCCGGCTGCTCGGCCGCCTCGTCGCCCGACCGGACGATCTCGACCGCACCCTCACGGCCCTCGTCACCGAGGCGCGCCAACAGGCGGCACAGCTGGGCGACAGCGCGGCGCTGACCGAGGCCGTCTGGGGCATGGTGTGGGAGCCGCTGCTCGCCGCGCTGGTCGCCGCCGACCGGGGCAACAGCGCCGCCAGGGTGAAGCTGCGCCAACGCCTCACCCAACTCGACGCGCTGGCACCGAACTTCTCCCCGTTGGCGGCGGTGCTGCGCCAACTGCTCGACGGGGCACGCTCCCCCTCCGTGCTCGCCGACCTGTCCGCGTTGGACACGCCGGTGGCGACCCGGGCCCTGGACGCGCTCGCCGGCCGGGTGACCGTCCGGGTCGAGCTCTGGACGGCGATGCATCTGGGCCTGCCGTTGGGGAATGTCGTCGCGGCGGCGGCCGGTCAGACGGCGATGGCCGATGCGGCCGGGGAGGCCCTCGACGACTTCCGGGCCGATCCGCTGCTCGGCGCGATCGTCCCGCCCCTTGAGGAGATCCTCGCCGGCTCCCGCGACGAGGCGCTCGCCACCGGCCTGGTCCACCCGATGCACCGCGCCGCCGTCGCCGGCGTGCTGCACTACCTCAACACCCTGCGAACAGCGCGTGGTTGAGCGCCCCGACTGCCATACTGAACGGATGGAGCGGGCGCCGAGGACCAACGATGTGCGGCTTGGCGAGGACGGCGAGCTGGAGTTCTTCGACGGAACGGCCTGGGTCCCCTACCCCGACGTTCCCGAGGACGACGCCGCGCCCAACGCGGTGAGCCGGGGGGACGATCCCGCGTGAGCGCGGCACCCCCCGAAGCCACCGCCACCGCCACCGCGCTGCCGTCCCCCCTGGAGGCCGTTCCCGAACTGCGGGCGGCGGCACGGTGGTTGATCGCGGCCTTCGGCGCGGTCGGGGCGGCGCTGATCGGCGGTGGTCCACTCGTCGCGGTCGGCAGGATCGACGGGCTGGGCGAAGCGCTGACCGCTGGCGCCGCGCTGTTGCTCGCCCTCACGGGAGTGACGCTCGCCATCTGGCACATCAGCCAGGTGCTGGTGCCGCCGATCACCACAACGGCGACGTTGACCGACCCCTCGGTCCGGCCGTTGTGCCGGATGATCGACGCGGCACCGGCGGACTTCTTCGGCTCCGCGGCCGAGAGCGTGGCCGATCTGCTGCGCCACCGCACCATCGCCGCCAACGTCCACCGCGCCCTGCTCGCCGAGGCCGACCCGCGCCGCCGGGACCATCTCCAGCGCCATCTGCTGCGCGCCCGTGCGAACATCGCCAGAACCGACCCCCAGGTCCGCTGGCTGCTGGCCATGGCCCATGTCTGGCAGATCCGGGCCGCGTTCCACACCGCCCGCCGCTGGTGCCTGCTGTCCGTCGCCCTGGTCGCCATCGGCGCGGTGGCCTTCCTCACCGTCGCCGGCCGATCCGGCTGACGCCGGCGCCAGGGAAAGGACTCGGCGGCGCGGACTCTCCCATGGTCGTGGCCGCCATGGGCCCCACACCCTGCCCCGCGAGTTCCACGAACAGCTGGCCGGCGCCATCCGCAACGACACCACCGAGGAACGTTCGCGGGAACATCCCGACCATTGTCCTACCGAAATTGTTCCCCCGGGACTTTACCCGTTCGGGTGAACAGGGCAGACGCCGGTTAGTCCGGAGTCACGGTCGGAACATCATGAACTCATGCCTCAAAGCGATATGCCAACGATGCGAAGCCGCCGACTGGGTGGGGCACTTCGGGAGCTGCGGACGGAAGCCGGGCTCAAGGTCCAGGAGGTGGCCGAGCGGCTGGAGTGCGGCCACCCGAAGATCAGCCAGATCGAGAACGGCAAGCGCGGCATCCGCCAGCTCGATCTGACGCTGCTGCTCGACCTCTACGGGGTGACGGACGAGCGGCTCCGCGGCAACCTCAAGCGGCTCGCCAAGGACGTCCACAAGGTTGACTGGTGGAGCAACTCGGGGCCGGTCCTGCACGACGAGCTCAAGGACTACCTCACGCTGGAGTGGGACTCCCAGCTGATCCGCGGCTACGAGAACCAGGTGGTCCCCGGCCTGTTGCAGACCGAGGCGTATATGCGCCGGGTGATCGCGGCGGTCGAGCCCGGGCGGCTGGAGACCCTGGTGGAGACCCGGCTCAGGCGACAGCAACTCCTTGTCGACCCACCGGACTTCATGCTGCGGGTGGTCCTCGATGTGCCGGCGCTCCATCGGCTCCCCGGGCCCAGGCGCGAGCGGCGGGAGCAGCTGGAGCATCTGCTCAAGGTGGCGGAGCGGACCAATGTGAGCCTTCAGGTGTTGCCGCTGGACGCGACCCTCACGGTCAACCAGTGGCCGCCCTTCACCGTTCTCAGCCTGCGGGGCGACCCTCCGGCCGACGTCGTCTGGTTGGAGCACGTCACCGGCGGTACGCTTCTGCAACAGCGGAAGGACGTTCCTCACTACCTCGATATCTGGGATGAGATGACGGCCGCCGCGCTGTCTCCCGTCGCTTCGTCGGACTACCTGCGTGAGCTGATCAAGGACGCGTGACATGAGAGCCCCGAACCGCGCGCACCCCCCTGCGGCGGCTGATCTCCCGGGTGCCCGCTGGCACCGGAGCAGCCACAGCGGCAGCAACAACAACTGCGTGGAGCGCGGCGTGTTGGCCTCCGGGGACCAGGCCGTCCGCGACACCAAGGACCGCGCTCGCGGCGTCCTCCTCTTCCCGGGCGACAGCTGGCGCGCCTTCGTCACCGCTCTCGCCCGGGACCGGCCGCCCCACCGGCCGTGACGAGCGGGCCGGTCCCGTCCGCGCCGCCGAACCGGAACGCGTCAGGCGGCAGCGGGGTGGTCCGAACTGCCGCGCGGCGTAACTCCCGTGTCCAGAGGGCATTGAGGCGGTGTGGGGGACAGTCCAGCCGAGGAGAACGGGACAACGATGTCGCGGGACGACGAGTACTCGGAGAGCCTTGAGGAGTTCCTGGCGAAGATCGCCAGATGGTACGAGACCGACCACGAGGGCTTCCGAACCCTCTACGACGCGGCCGTCGCCCATGTGGTGCCGATGCCGGAGGACACGCCCAACGAGGTGCGCTGCGACTGGAAGAACCGCAACATCCGCTTTCTCTGCGACTTCTTCCGCGAGTGGTACCACTGGGAGTCGGGCGTCAACAACGGGCTGAACTACATCGAGAAGTTCAGCTGGATCAACTACGAGAACGACTACGGCATGGTCTTCGTCACCCGCGGGCCCGGGTACAAGATGACCGCCGACTTCACCAACCTCCAGGGCCGGTGGATGGATTCACCGGAGTCCAAGGACCTCATCAAGAAGTGGGTCGCCGAACTCGGGCCCAAGCGGATGGCCGACTACAAGGTGGCCGACTGGCCCAACTTCAACGCGTTCTTCGCCCGTGAACTCGCCGACGGCAAAAGGCCGATCGACGCCAAGGACGACAACAGCGTGGTCGTCGCCTCGGCGGACTGCGTGATCAACATGATCGTGGACGAGTTGACCGACACCACGCCCATACCGGTCAAGACGGTCACCATGAACATCCGTCAGCTGCTGGACGACTCCCCCTACGCCGCCAGGTTCCTCGGCGGCACGGCGGTCTCCTGCGTGCTGCTGCCCGACAGCTACCACTGGTACCACGCCCCGGTCGGCGGCGAGGTGGTGGAGTCCAGGGACGATATCGGCGGCCAGTACTACGGAATGCGCAACTTCGCGGAGCTGCTCAACAAGGGAAACGTCGGATACGGCTATGACTACGCGCTGTTCAGCAATTTCCGCCGGGGCTATGTCATCATTCGGACGCGCTACCAGGACGCGCAGGGCGGACCGGACGGCGAGGGCTATGTCGGCCTGGTTCCGGTCGGGTTGAACTCCATCGGCTCGGTGAACTTCCTGGACAAGTTCAAGGGCGGCACTCCGTCGACGCCCGTCCCTGTCGAGAAGGGCGAGAAGGTCGGCAACTTCCAGTACGGCGGATCGCTCAACATCCTGCTCTTCGAACCCGGCCGCTTCCCCGCGCTCCAACTCCTCCAGGGTCAACGCATCGGCGTACTCGAACAACTCGCGCGCACCGCCGGGCTCTTCACCAGCCCCTACCACAACCACCCGCCCCGCCGCCCGCTCGCGCCCTGACGCGTTCCCCGGGGGCGAGCCGGCTTGGATCCCGGCCAGGACGACGTCGACGCCGGCGCGGAACCGCTCGCGGTCGTCATGGCGTTCGGGCAGGCCGAGCCCCCGGTGGCTGGCCGCCGACGCCTTCGAGGATCCACGGCATCGCGGCCAGCCACCGCGCCGGAGATAATCACTTGCCTGTCCGAGCGCCGCTCAGAATCATGCCGACGGTGAACGACACACCCGAGCGTTGGACCCAGGCAACCGTCTATCCCGATATGTGGGTGGACCCCGACGACGACCCCCGCAACAGCGACGGGGCCGCCCCGGACGGCGAGTTGGCGACGCTCCAGGAGTTCCTCAAGGACTACCGCCACACCCTGCGGATGAAGTGTGACGGGCTGACTCCGGAACAACTGGCCCGCCGATCGGTACCCCCATCGAACATGTCCCTGCTGGGACTGGTTCGCCATCTTGCCGAGGTGGAACGGGACTGGCGCACGTGGATCGCGCCGGACGACCCGGCGCCACGGCTCTACGGGGGCCGGGACGGCGACTTCGACGGAGCCCACGCGGACCAGACCCTCGTCGACACCGCCTTCGCCGACCTCGACCGTGAACAGGCCGCGACCGACGCCGCGTTGGCCCAACACCCGGACCTGGGCGCCCGCGTCGTCCACGGCGGCACCTCCCCCGGCGCCGTCCGAGAGCTGTGGATCCACCGCATCGAGGAATACGCCCGCCACTGCGGCCACGCCGACCTCCTGCGCGAACGCCTCGACGGCCGGGTGGGCCAGTAGCGCCGCCCGCGAAGCGGACAGCCCGAAGGCAACCCGACCATCGGCCATCCGTCGGAGCGGCGGTGATCGTGCGCGCGTCCGGAACGCGTCCGACGCGTCGATGATCCGCCAGCTCCTAGAATGCCTCGGTGGACCTTTCGCAGCTCGGCACACCGACCGGGGCGATGATCCGCGTCCACGGCGGGTTCGCCAACCGGATGTACCGACTCGACACCGACCAGGGGTCGTTCGCGGTGAAGGAGTTGAACCTCGTCGACCGCCGCTGGGCCTGCCCCGTGGACGACGTGTTCAGGTTGGAGCGGGCGGCCTTCGCCGCCGGGATTCCGATGCCGGAGCCGATCTCGGCCAGCCACGACACGCTCGTGCACCGATGGGTCGAGGGCGAGAAGGTGCCCGAAGCGCCGGTGTCGGCTGCGTACGCGTTCGAGATCGGTGAGATCCTCGCGCGCGTCCACGCGCTCGACGTCGCGTGGACCCCGGCGCCGATCGAGGATCCGACGTCATGGGACTGGCCCGAGCTCGCCGCGCGGGCGGCGGCGACCGGACAGCCGTGGGCCGACGAACTCGCCTCCCACGTCGAGACGTTCCGCGCGATGGGCCGCTTCGTCGACACCTGCGAACGGCCGGGCCCCGTCGTGCTGACCCACCGGGACGTCCAACCGTGGAACCTGCTCGCTCGCGAGGGTCGGCCGGTGGTGCTCGACTGGGAGCTCTCGGGGACGCTCGACCTCTCCGGTGAGCTCGGCTCGACCGCCCTGAGCCTCGCGAAGGGACCTGGCTTCGACGACATCGAGCCCGCCATCTTCCGCTCGGTTCTCGACGGCTATGTCGCGGGGGGCGGAGCGCTGCCGCCGTCGGGGCCGAGCTGGTTCGTGTTCATGCTCGGTGGCTGGCTGGGACACACGAGGTGGAACATCCTCCGGTGCCTCGCCGGTGTCGAGGCGAGCACCGGCCCTGACCTCGCCCTGTCGCACGAGGCCGCGCACAACGGGGTGCGCGGCCTCCCCGACCTCTTCGCCCGACTTCCGGAGCTGGAGGCGCTGCTCCTGTGACCGTGACCCCGGGCCTACCGAACCCCGGGAACGGTCTGGCGGTCTCCACGCACGAAGCGCGTCCGCGAACGCGTCGACGTAGTATCAAGTCATGCACTCAGAAGGCTAGTTGGGGCCCCTTTCACGGTCATGTCACAAGGGTGCCCCAGCACGCCACGCGACCTTGGGGGCGGGTTCGGCGCTTCCTACGATGGTTGTTGAAGAAAGTGGGACAGATCGCGTACCTGGGGGGTAGCGGATGTCGATCAATCTGCCCGGCTGGCTCGCGGAGGTCGTGGACTGGCTCGGTTTCAACTGGCCCGACATAGACGAGGACGAACTCCGCGAGGCGGCCGACGGCCTGCGTGCCTACGCCCAGGAGTGCGAGGACTCCCTCGACGCGACGTCGGGCGTCGTCGGCAACGATCTGGAGCAGGTGTACCAGGCCCAGTCGTACGGCGCTCTCGCCGAGCTGTGGGGCCAGCAGTCCTCCAGCCATATGCGGGCCCTCATAGACGGCTGCGAGCTACTGGCCGACGGGCTCGACGTGGCAGCCGTCGCCGTCGAGGGCATGAAGACCCGATGCCTCACCCAACTCGGCATAGCCGCCGGCCAGATGACCGCAGCGTTAGCCGCCTCGGCAGCCACCTTCGGTCTGGCCTCCGGCACGGCGGTGGCCACGCAGCAGTTACAGCGGCGGCTGGTGAACGAGATCGTCCAACGCTTCGAGGAAGAGGCGATCGGCGCCCTGGTGGACGGCGTGATAGGTCCGGTACAGGATCAGATACTCACGGCCGTGGAGCGGCTGGCGTACGAGGAGGCCGCCGACATCGCGGCCGGTGAGCCGCTGCCGAGGCTCCAACTGAGAACGGACGAGATGCGGGCCCTGGGCGGCACCATCCTGGGGCAGGCGGACGGCAACCTCACAGCGGGCGAACAGTTCGCCTCCCGGGTTTCGGGACTGACCTTCGCCACCGGGGGCTGAACGTGGCCGGCTTAGGACGGCGCATCGCCGAACCCGTGCGCAACATCCTCGACGACATAGCCCGCAAGATGCCGCAGGGGATGGAGCGCGGGCACCGCCGCATCTCGGAGCGCGTCAACACGGCGGCCGACCGCTTCGACGAGTCGGAACGACGCATCACCGACCGGGTCCCGACCTACCAGGTCGACAACGACGGCAACGTACGCCAGTTGATGCCGGACGGCTCCACCCGCCCGGTGAGCGGCTCGGACAACTCCGGCGTCCACAACCTCCTGGGCCCGGACGGCCGGGCAACGCCACATCGGAGCGGGCAGAACCTCCTACCCCCGCGAAAGAGGCGAACCAACGGAGTAGTGAACTCGGAGCGGGTCGATCCCGGCAGCACCGAGCTCTCCCGAGCGACCCAGCGTGCCCGCCTGGCGGACGGAAACCGTGGGGCAGACAACTACGCGGCCTTCCGTTACCAGGGCGACGACGGGGACTTCATCCTCGTCGGAAAAAGCGATCGAACGTCAAATACCCATTCAGAACAGGCTGTCGGAAGCCCCTTCCTCGCGGCTCGGGACCGCCTCACCGGACGCGTCACCGAGGTGTACACCGAGCGAGATCCCTGTGGCATACCAAATGGTGGTCGAAACTGCGCCACCTGGCTTGCCCACTATTTCGGCGGGGACCTCCCCGTCTCCGGGAGCTTCGAGTACGGCGACAGAGTGAGTCGAGCGAGGGGGAACGACGCGCACGATGCCTACGTGGGGGAGCTGTTCGGCGATACCGGCTACCAGGACAGGTTGTTCGGTCGTGCGGGGCGGTCATAACGGAAGGCGTTAGCATGAGTCGCATGAGTGGCGGGAGTGCTGAGTCCGAGGATCTCCGACGGCGGTTGGTTTCACGGTTCGGCCCTTCGGGGCTGCGGCGGATCACCGCTCCGGACGCGTCGCTGCCAGCGGCGGACGCCGCCCTGTTGGCCGAGTGCGGCGTCCCCCGACAGGTGGGCCCCTACTTCACCGCGGCCGGTGACGACTCCCCCGCCCAACTCGGCGCATATGCCCAAGCTGTCGGCGCCCGCGTACCCGAAGGACCGCAGGCGTCCTGGACTCGCGTCGGCGGCGATCGGGGCGCGCAGATCTGTGTCGATGCCAGCGGGACCGTGCGGGCCGAGTTCGTGGGCATTCAGGAACCCGGTCTGCTGGTCAATGTGTCAGTGACGGCGTTCCTGGAGTCCCTGTTGGCGCTGGACGAGGGCATCTCCTCCCTCGCCGCCACCAGGTCCGTTCCCGAACGCGCCGAGCTGATCAGAGCGTTGGCGCGGCGAATCGCCGTCGCCGACCTCGAACCGATGGAGAGCCCCGACTCCTGGTGGCTGACCGTGCTCCAGGACGTGCGGCACACGATGACGCACTCCGGCTACGCGTCCTTCGAGATCATCGACGCCCAGGGGAAGAAGCAGATCGCCACCAGCTCCGGTGCGCTGTGTCTACATCCGGAGGAACGGCTCTGGGAGGAGCTGGCCGAGTCCGGCGTCCGGCCCGAACAGGTCAAAGAGGTGTACACCGAGTTGGAGGCGTGCTTCCTGCCCGGCCACTACTGCGCGCTTTGGCTGGCCGGCACTTTCCCCGAGGCGCGGTTCACGCACTCCTTCGACTACGGCGACACCGCCGAGGAGCGCGAGGCCGGCTTCCTGGCGCTGCTCCGCGAGACGGCGGCCCAGCAGCAGGGGGATTCATGAGTTTCGCTGTGTCCCGTGCGGACCTGGAAGCCGCGTTCGGCGCCGACCACGTGACCGTCATCCCACCGGAGCGGCTCAACCCGTTGGTCGTCCACCCGGAGAGCCGGCGCTTCCTCGCCGAGGTGGGGCTCCCCGCACTGGACCGCTTCCTCTACGTGGCCTTGGAGTACCTGGACTCCGGCCTGCCGAGCGCCCAGGATTTCTACCCGTGGTTCGGAGATTTGGAAGCGCTGCCCGAGACAGCCGACCACTGGATCGGCCTCGGCTTCTGCCAGGCCCACGGAACCTACCTGGACGGCGCCACCGGAATCGTCTGGCTCCTACCGGAAGGGGAGTCAGAAGCACTCATCCTCAATACGCGCCTGGACCTCTTCGCACAATGCCTGGTCTCCGTCCACCGTCACTGGGACATCCTGGCGGGTACCACCCACTACACCGTCCGCACCCCGATCGCCGACGAACTGGCCGACGAGTTCGAGGCACTGGACCCGGCGGCGAGCGCCGTCCCCGAAAGCGCCTGGCGCTTCTGGGTCCTGTCAAGCCTGACGGATTTCTGATCCATGACTTCCTCTGTGTCCCGTGCGGACCTGGAAGCCGCGTTCGGCGCCGACCACGTGACCGTCATCCCACCGGAGCGGCTCAACCCGTTGGTCGTCCACCCGGAGAGCCGGCGCTTCCTCGCCGAGGTGGGGCTCCCGGGGGATGACGACTCCCTCTACGCACCGCTAAATTATCTGGATTCCGGCCTACCGAACGCCCACGACTTCGAACCGGAATTCGACTATCTGGAAGGACTTCCTGAAACGGCCAACCACTGGGTGGGCCTCGGGTTCAGTCAAGATCACGAAACTTTCCTGGACGGTGCAACCGGCATTGTCTGGCTCGTACCTGAAGGGCGATCAGAAGCCTACATCCTCAATACCCGACTCGACCTGTTCGCACAATGCCTGATCTCCGTCCACGGTCGATGGGACATTCTCGTGGGACCCACCCACTACACCGTCCGGACGCCGATCGCTAACGCGTTGGCCGATGAGTTCGAGGCGCTGGATCCGATGGCGACCGCTCTGCCCGAAAGTGCCTGGCGCTACTGGCTTCTGTCGACCCTGACCGACTTCTGATCAGCGTCAGTGGTCTCATACCCGCCCGAATCGAAGGAGTTTCCCATGGCGGCTCCGCCAGAGTCCGCGTCAGGATCCGATGTCCTCGGCGACTGGCCGTCGTTGGGGGCCGGGCGTGGGGTCGCGGGGCGGGCGTTGTTGGGGTGGGCCGGGCGGGGGGACGCGCCGCGGCTCTGTGTGGTCGGCGGTGCGCGGGGGGCGGGGAAGAGTCATCTGCTGGCGTGGTTCGCCGCGCACGGCGCGGGCCATGCCGCGGTTCGGGTCAATGCCGTGGTGCCGGCGGCCGGGTTGACGCCGACCGCCGTGCTGTGGGAGCTGGCGCGGCAACTCGACTGGGACGCACGGACGTTACCCGAGCTGTTGGCCCGTGCCGCAGGGGACAGGCGTCCGCTGTTGATCGGGTTCGCCGATCTGCACCGGGCGGAGGCCAGGGAGCACAGGACCGGTTTTCGGCTGGTGCCGGAGCTGGTGGAGCCGTTGCTGCGGCAGCCCTGGGTGCGGGTCGTCGCCGAGGTGGGATCGGTCGCGGCCAGCGAGTTCAGTAGGGAGGCGACCGTGATCGACCTGGACGATCCCCGGTTCACCGACCCGGAGGGCTACGCGGACTGGTACGCGGGGCTTGCCCCCGGTGGCCCGCCGCCGGTGCCGGCCGACGTGCCGTATCCGCATCCGGTGTTGGGGCGGTTGGCGGCCGGGCTCTCGGCGGCGCCGGCGGCGGGTGAGGGGATCGACCGGGCGATCCCCGGGGCCTGGTGGGAGAGCCAGGACGGCGCGGTGCGGCGGGGGTTGGGCACCCTGGCGCGGTTGCGGGGGCGCGTCGACCTGGAGGTCTGGCGCGCGGTGCATGCCGCAGCGCACCGGGAGGACGCGGATGTCTCTGCGGCGGCCGGGGTGTTGGGCGCGGGCCCGTTCCATCTCGCCTCGCCGGCGTTGGTCGAACGCGCCCTCGCCGAGACGGAGTTGGATGTCTTTGACGCGCTGCTCTCACTGGTGCCGACGAACGCGCGGGGTATAGCCAACTGGGCGGACGCGCCGCGCTATGTGCGTGACCACATCGCCGGGCATGCCGCGACCGAGGATGCGGCGGCGCGGCTGCTGAGCGATCCGGGGTTCCTCGTTCATGGTTCGGTCTCGGACATCGCTGGGCTGCTGGATCGCCCCGGGCTGCCGGCCCCGCCTGCCCTGCGGGCGGTGTGGCGCGCGGTCGGGCCGGCGCTCGCCCTGGCGGGCGAGGGGCTCGCCGAGCGGGCCGCGATCCTGCACGCCGGGGCGCTGGCGCGGGCGCCGCGTCTGGCGGGGCTGCTCGCCCCGGCGGCCGAGGGCCATCCGGTCCTGGCCCGGTGGTCCCGGGTGCGGCGGCGGGTGACCGTGGCCAGCGGGCCGGCGAAGGGGGAACGCTGGCCGGGCGCGGTGCGGGCGCTCGCCCTGGACGTTCCCTCGGCGGACGCGCCGCCGAGGCTGGTCGCGGCCGATCCGCTGGGCCAGCTGCGGCGGTTGGACGTCGCGACCGGTGCCCCCGAGGGCCGGATCGTGCATGACGCGCGCGCCCCCGTCGCGGGGCTGGTCGCCCTCGGCGGCGGTGCGTGGGCCGTGCTGAGCGACGGGGGCACGGTGCGGCTGGTCGGGTCGGGCGGCGAGGCGCCGACGCCGGTGCCCTTCGACGTGCTGAACGCCGGGCAGCGTGCGGTGAGTTGCCTCGGCGGCGATCCGGCGGGGCGACTGCTGGTGTGTGGTGACGAGTCGGGTCGGGTCACGGTGTATGAGCGGGGTGCCCGGCAGTGGTCCGTGCGGCTCGCCGAGGTGCCGGTGACGGCCGTGGACTGTCTGCGGCTGGGCAACGGACGGGTCCTGGTGGTCGGCGCGGTGGCCGACGGGCGGGTGCTGCTGTGGGGGCCGCCCGAGGCGCCGTCGAGCGTGCCGCTGCTGGGCCGCGCGTCGGTGCCGATGGCGCTGGTCGCCGCACACACCTCGCTCGGTGCGGTGGTTGCGGTCTCCTGGGCGAACGGCCTTGTGGAGCTGCTCGGCCTGCCGGGGGACGGCGCGCTGTCGTTCCGTCCCCACCACGAGGTGACCGCACTCGCGCTCAGCTTCGACGGGCTGCTGGTCGGCGCGGGCGACGATGCGGTCACCGCCTGGCGGTGCGACCTCTCGCGCCTGGTCGAGCCGGCCGGCGCGGGCCGGAGTTGACCCACGGGGTGGCGCCCCGGCGTCGTTCCGTGGTCGATCGCGCTTCCCTCAGCGGTCGGAGGAGCGTCGGTTCCTTCGGCGGCGGCTGCCGTCCGATCTAGTGACAGCCGACCATCCGCTTGGTTGGATGCCACGGACGTCCCACCAGCCGTTGGAGTGTCCCTTGCCGCTCTCCCGTCGTGCTCTGCTGTCGCTCGTCCCGGCCGTTCCCGCCGCGACCGTTCTTGCCAACTCGGCGCCTGCCTGGGCGCGTTCGGTGGGTCGGCCCGCCTCGCCACTCGGGGCGGAGGAGGGATTCGGGCGGCTGATGGCCAACATGTTGGCGACGTTCGCCGGCACTCCCGAGTCCAATGCGCGGCCCGAGGTCGCGCAGAAGCTGGCCGCGATCGAGAGCACCGCGCGGACCTGGCTGGCCGCGCTGGAGACGGCCGGACCCGACGAGCTGTTCGACGGGCTGCCCCTGGGTACCAGTGACGCCAATCTGCACGCCAGCTATCTGCACCTCTACGAGATCGCGCTGGCGACCCGCGCCCCCGGCGAGGTGCCGTCGGACCTTCGTGACAACGCGACGGTGCAGCGGCAGGTGATCGACGCACTCGGCTGGTTGCACGAACGGTACTTCGGCGATCTTGAGGCCGGTTACTACGGCAACTGGTTCAACTGGGAGATCGGCGTGCCGACCTCCGTCAGCCGCACGCTGGTGCTGCTGCGCGAGCGACTGGACGCGCACGCGCCCGAGTTGCCGGCCACCTATGTGGCCTCGATGGACGCCTATCTGCGCAACGGGAAGGACGGCGACGTCGACCTCGACTCGCGGTTCCACACCGGCGCCAACCTCGCCGACATCACCGTCAACCGGGTCCTCCAGGGCGCGGTGCTCGGCGACGAGGCGCGGATCGTCAAGGCCGTCAGCGACCTGGGGACGGTCTTCGACCCGATCGACCCCTATGCGCTGCGGCACGGCGTCACCGACGGCTTCTACGCGGACGGTTCGTTTCTGCAACACGCGTCCGTCGCCTACACCGGCTCCTACGGCACCTCGTTGCTGGCCCGGGCCACCCAGTCGTTCAGGATCCTGGACGGCACGGGCTATGTGGCGCACGAGGCGCTGGTGGGCGTGGTGCGCGGCTGGATGGTGAACGGGTTCGCGCCGCTGATCTTCGAGGGCTGGATGATGGAGCTGGTCAGGGGGCGGGCGGTGTCCCGCACCGCCAGCGGCTACGCCGCGACGGCCGCCGTGGTCGAGGCCGCCGTCGACCTGTCGGCGGCCGTCGAGGACGAGGCGGAGGCGACCGCGCTCCGCGGCTATGTCCGGCATCTGCGGGAGACCTCGCCGGTGGCGCTCGACCCGGCGGGCTTCGTCTCGCCGGTGAGCGTCGCCAGGTTCGCCGACATCCTGGCGGACGACTCGGCGCCGGCGGAGGATCTGGGCCCGGCCGAGCGGAACGTGCCGTTCAACGCGATGGACCGCACGGTGCACCGGCGGCCCGGATACGCCTTCGCGCTGGCCAGGAGTTCGGACCGGATCAGCAAGTACGAGTACATGAGCGGCGAGAACCTGATGCCCTGGTTCCAGGGCGACGGCGCGCACTACCTCTATCTGTCGGGGCAGGACCAGACGCAGGTGTTCGGTGTGGACTACTTCACCACCGTGTCGCCCTATCGACTGGCAGGTGTCACAGCGCCGGTCGAGTCAAGGGAGACGGTTCCCGAGCTGTATGGGGAGCTCTGGTACGACAACCCGGAGGTGGGGTTCACCTCCTCGTCCGAGTCACAGAACACCTATGTCTACTTTCCGCGCGGCACCCGTTCCTACTCGGGCGGGGCCAGCCTGGACGGCTATGGCGCGGTCGGCATGGCACAGTCCGACGACGTGGCGTACCAGGCGCAGCGGGAGGGGCTGCTGCCCGACGACTTCGTCGCCTACCGCAACGCCGAGGCGATTCGCTCCTGGTTCATGTTCGACGACGAGATCGTGCTGTTGGCCGCCGGGGTGCGCGACCGGGCGGGGCGCGCGGTGACCACCACCCTGGACAGCCGGATCGCCGCGCCGACGGACACCGTGGAGCTGACCGGTCGGCTGGCCGACGGGCGGGAGTGGTCACCCGGCTCGGGAAGGCCGCCCGCCTGGCTGCGCTATGTCAACGCCGAGCAGTCCACGGCGATCGGCTATGTCTTCCTGGACGGGGCACGGGCGGACGTCTCGTTGGAGACGGTGACCCGCAGCCGCCGGGTGGTGCGGGTCGCCAACCCGGACACGGAGGTGACCAAGCGGGTCTTCTCGCTGGTGGCGCGGAGGCCGGCCGGCGCGCACGCGCCGGGTTCGGTCGCCTGCGCCCTGGTCCCGCACGCCACCGAGGAGCGGCTGGCCGGCTACGCCGGCGGCGAGGTGACGGTGCCGCACAACAACGAGCGGATCCAGGCCGTGCTCCACGCGGGCCTCGGGCTGCTGGCCGTCAACACCTTCACCCCCGGCGTCCATCGCGCCGAGCGGCTGATCGTCGAGGGCGCGGCGTCCGTGCTGGTGCGCGAGACGCCGGACGGCGGCGTCTCGCTGGCCGTCGCCGATCCGACGACCCAGCGGGACGAGATCGCGGTCACCCTGCGCGGGCGCCGGCTGCGGGCGGTGGAGACGGACGAGGGGGTCCGGGTGCGCCGGGTCGCCGGCGGCACCCGCGTCGAGGTGCGCACGCGTCAGGTGTACGGCCGCAGTCTGGTCGCTCGGCTGCGCTGAGCGTCAGCGCAGCACCGTCACGGCCAGGGTCGCGACGGCCGTGAGCACGGTGAGGGCGGCGCCGAAGGCGCGGCCGGCCCGGAGCGCGGCGGCCGGCCAGCTCGCGCCGTCCCACCGCGCGAGCACGGCGGTGGCGGCGGCGGTCAGCAGCGCGAGCGGCAGGATGGCGAGCAGGGCGAGCAGCAGCATGGCGAGGGTGGTGGTCGGGGACATCTCGGGGTCTCTCCTCCGGCGGCGACGACGGTCAACGGACCATCTGTGCAAGGAAGATGGCGTGTTCGGCGTACACTCGCGTGCGCGCTGAACGAAGATGGACGGGTCCCTGAGCGGCGACACGGCGAAAGGTGGCTTGGTGACGCCGGAGCAGGCCCTGGCGGAGTTGAAGGCACGGCTGCGGCGGCGCCAGCTGGAACGCGGGCTCGGCATGTCGGGTCTTGAGCTGCGCGCCGGTCTGGGCCACACCACGGTCAGCCACGCGTTGAACGGCGCGCATCTGCCCACCGAGGCAACCGTGATCAGGTTGGCCAAGGCGCTGGGCACCGATCCGGCGCCGCTGCTGGACCTGCGCGACCAGGCCGCGCCGCCGCGCGCCCGCCCGGCGAAGGCGTCGTTCGAGGACGACTACCGTTCCTATCTGGGGCGCAGGCACGGGCAGTTGTCCGTGGTGGGCCTGGATCTGACGCACCGTGGTCGGGCCCGTTGGCCGCTGGACACGGCGTATCTGAGTCTGGAGTTCGCGGTGCCGGCGCGGACGGCGCCCTGGGAGGTCGCCAGCCGTGGCGCGCCGACGACGGAGACCAGGATCGAACGGGCCGAGCGCGCGCTGGCCGGCCATCACCGGGTGCTGGTAAGGGGGTTGGCCGGCAGCGGCAAGACGACGCTGTTGCAGTGGCTGACCGTCTCGTCGGCGCGCGCCGAACTCCCCGACGAGCTGCGCCATCTGCGGGACCGGGTGCCGTTTCTGCTGCCGCTGCGGACCCTGGTCCGTCGCGGTCCGCTGCCGGCGCCAGGCGGCTTTCTGGCGGCGGTCGGCTGCCCGCTGGCCGATCGGCAGCCCGAGGGGTGGGCCCACCAACTGCTGGCCGCTGGCCGCGCGTTGGTGTTGATCGACGGTCTGGACGAGGTGCCGCAGGAGCGGCGCGGCGAGACGGAGGAGTGGCTGCGGGAGCTGCTGGCGGCCTATCCGGACGCGTCGGTCGCGGTGACCACCCGCCCCTCGGCCGTTCCCGAGGGCTGGCTGGCCGACGTCGGCCTCGCCCCGCTGACGGTGCGTCCGATGAGTGTCCGGGACGTCATGGTCTTTGTCGCCCGCTGGCACGCGGCGGCGATCGCCGGCACCGACGATCCGGACGAGCGGGGTCATCTCGGCCAGCTGCGGGACCAGTTGACCGACACGTTGCGGGCCCAGCGGGACTTCACCCGGCTCGCCTCCACGCCGCTGCTCTCCGCCCTGCTGTGCGCGCTGCACCGCGATCGGCGTGGCCATCTGCCGGACAGCCGGATGGAGTTGTACGAGGCGGCGCTCTCCATGTTGCTGGTCCGACGGGACAGCGAGCGCGATATCCAGGCGCCCGAGGGGATCGTGCTCAGCCGGGACGCCAGCCTCAAGCTGCTGCAACGGCTGGCGTACTGGCTGATCCGCAACGGCCAGACGGAGTTGCACCGCTCGGTCGCGCTGGCCCTGCTCCGGGACGCCCTGCCATCGATGCCCAAGGTCGCCGAGCAGGGGTCGGCCGAGCAGATCCTGGAGCATCTGCTGGCCCGCAGCGGCCTGTTGCGCGCGCCCGCCACCGATGCGGTCGACTTCGTGCACCGCACCTTCCAGGACTATCTGGGCGCCAGGGCCGCGCTTCAGGGCATGGACCTGCCGCTGTTGGTCGGCCACGGTCACGATCCGCAGTGGGAGGACGTGCTGCGGATGGCGGTGGCCCAGGCCCGCCCCGACGAGTGCGCCACGCTGCTGCTCGGCCTGATCGAACGCGGCATCGAGGAGCGGGCCCACCGCACCCGCCTCCAGCTGCTGGCCGCGGCCTGTCTGACCCACGCCGAGGAGGTCTCCCCGCACGTCCGATCCACGGTCGAACGGCACGCGGCGCGGCTTCTGCCGCCGCAGGACAGGGAGCGGGCAAGGGAGTTGGCCGAGGTGGGGCCGCTGATCCTCGATCTGCTGCCCGGCCCCGGAGGGCTACAGCTCAACGAGGCTGAGGCGGTGGTGCACGCCGCCGGGCTGATCGGCGGTGACGCGGCGCTGCCGCTGATGAAGCGGTTCCGCACGGACGAGCGCTGGCAGGTGCGCAGGGAACTCCAGGACGCCTGGGACCAGTTCGACCCCGGGGACTACGCCAGGGAGGTGCTGGCCCATCTGCCGGCGCTTGACCACGTGCTGGTCTCCACGCCGGAACAGCTGGCCGTGCTGCGCCAGTTGTCGCGGATCGCCGGCATCACCCTGAGGGGCGACTTCTCCGCCTCGGCGCTGATCGCCGCGCTGACCCCTGACCATCTCGTCCGGCTGGACATCCTGGACAACGACACGCTGCGCTCGCTGAACTGGGTGAGCCGGCTGCCGAGGCTGGACTCGCTCAACCTCCGCCGCTGCCCGGCGGTGGAGGACCTGAGCCCGCTGGCCGACAGCGCGATCCGCTCGTTGACGCTGGTCTCCTGCGCGTCGCGCGCTCCCGCCGGGCTGGCCCGGGTGGGCACCCTGCGGGAGTTGGCGCTCCACACCTCGCTGGCGGGGGCCAGGATCGGCAGCCTGGCGATCGAGGCTCCGTTGACCGAGCTGGCCCTGCACCGGGGCATCGGGCGCGGTGTCTCACTCGCCGGCATCGGCCGGTGGCCCACGTTGGGCCGCGTCACGCTGGGCACCACGGTCACCGCGATCCAGGAGCTGGCCGAGCTGCCGGCGCTCCGTCATCTCCGGCTCCAGGGCAGCGAGGCCATCGGACTGCTGGCCGAGCGCCCGGAGCTGCCGCAGGTCACCCGGTTGACGCTCAACACGCGCCTGACCGTCGACCTGGGGGCGGTGCGCGTCGCCTTCCCCCGGCTCAGCCGGCTGGTGATCGTCACCCATCCGGGCGTGCTCGTGGACCTCCGGCCGCTGCGTGACCTGCCGGATCTCAGGATCCATGTGACGGGCGGTGGAAACGTCGACGGCGCCGGGCACTTTCCGCCCGACGCCGTCACGTTCGCCTGAGGTGCGCGGCCTACCGCCAGGCGCCGGGCGGGGCCTGGGGCTTGTTGGTGCCGCCGACGAAGTAGCCGGTGAAGGCCGCGGTGGCCGGGGCGAGCGCCATCAGCGGCCAGGTGAAGCCGTTGCTGTTCTCCGTCCAGCTCTCGAAGATGTCGGAGAAGTCCTCGAAGAAGAACTCGAAGGCGCTCTTGGCGCCGTCCGTCGCCTCCGAGGCCAGGACGGCCGAGGCGAAGGTCTCACCGAGCAGCATGGCCACCAGGGCGCCCACGGCCGCGACCCAGTAGACCCCCACCTGTCCGGGGGCCAGCTTCGCCGCCGGCAGGCCGATCAGCGCGCCGATCAGCGGCGCCAGCCAGGTGAGTTGGGCGACGTCGATCTCCGGGTCGCCGTTCTCCATGGCCTCCCTGATCAGGTCTTCCAGGTCCACCACCATGCCGGTGACGAACCCGTAGACGAAGAGGAGCACCACGGTGAGGCCGATGACCAGGGCGACGGCCCCGCCCGCGTTGCCGCGCTTCGGGGGCGGCGGCGGGAAGGGCGGGCCCGGCATCCCGGGGCCCGGCGGGCCCTGCGGGTAGCCGTACCCAGGCTGTGGTGCCTGCGGCGCCTGCGGGTAGCCGTAGCCGGGCTGTGGAGCCTGGGGTTGCTGCGGATAGCCGTAGCCGGGGCCCGAGGGCTGGCCGGGCGGTCCCGGTGGTTGTGGTTGTTGCCAGGGCTGACTCATGCTTTCCCCCATTGATCCTGTGCCGACGGCCGGTCCTGTGCCGACGGCGTGTCCGCGTGGGCCGGGCCCATCCCGCTCACCCGCTGTAGGTGACGGCGCAGAGCAGCGTCGAGTCGCCGTCCATCGTCCACCAGTAGTACTGCTGGTTCCCCGCGTCCGACGAGCACTCGTTGCCCGTCGGGTTGGACGGTGCCGCGTAGACCGCGATCACGTTGAACTTCTGGCTGTAGGGCGAGGGCACGGTGCCGCCCTGGCAGTCCACCCAGCTCATCAGGTTGCCGCTGCCGTCCGACATCCCCAGGAAGCACTGGCCGATCTCGAACTGCCGGGTGACGCAGAGCGCCACGGTCTCCCCGTTGAAGCTGTAGGAGAGGTAGGAACGGCCGGCGTCGACGGGGCAGTCGCTGACCGATCCGCTGGTCTGGGAGACCCAGACCCCGGCGTTGTCCGCCGAGCAGTCGACCATCTCAGGGTTGGTGCTGGCCCAGTCGGTCTCGTTGACCATCCAGTTTCCCAGGCAGTTACCGGCGCTGACCTGCTGGTACAGGTCCATGGTGGGGTCGGTCGGATCGGGCGTGGGGTTGTCGGTCGGCGGCTGGCCTCCGGTGCCGCCCGAGCCGCCGAGGTCGCCGCCGCCGGTGTCGAGGCCCAGATCGTCCGGATCGCCCAAGTCCCCCGGGTCGGGTATCCCGTCGAGGTCAAGTTCGCCACCGCCGAAGTCCCCGATGTCCCCGTAGTCGTCCATGCCCCCCATGTCGGGCATCTGGCCGCCGGAGGCGCCGTTGTCCCTGGCGTCCGCCCCGGTGGCCTTGGCCAGTCCGAAGGAGAGGGCCACCAGCACGACGACGACCAGCGCCAGAATGCCGAGGCGCCGCCCCTGGTCCGCCGTCCCTGGCCCCTGCCCCGGATGGTGTGGCCCCGGCGCGCCCGCCGGCCCCGGATAGCCCTGCATATGGCTCATCTCGTCCCCCGTGTCGTGCACCTGTTCGCTCGGGGCAGGCTAGCAATCCCGGACGCCCGGCACACATTCACCGGCCACACTGTGACGAAACGGGAGCATTGCGCGCCGGCGCGCGAGGCCACCTGAAGGCACCCCGCGCGGAACTCGGAGCAAACGTCAACTCCCGTACGCGGAAAGGGAGAAGAGGGCGAAGCGGAACGCGCCGGTAGTACATCCGTGCCGACCGTCGCCCGTGTGGGCTCTTTTCCCCCGGATCGTCGAGAACGCCGCCCCGGATCAGAAATAATCCCGTTAGCCATTCATTTCGCAGCAGGAGCTGATCTGTGCGTTCGACTCTCTTTTCGGTTACGGGTGCTCTCTGTCTCTCCGCGGCCGTTTTCACGCTTCCCGCCCATGCCGCCACCGGTGAGGTCTCGGTCTTCAGCACCGAACTCTCCCCGGTCACCACGTACCAGGACCCGGCGGGCTGTCAGAAGCTCCCGCTGGACGCGCATGTGCTGACCAACAACACCGACGCGCCCGTCCGGGGCTACGGCGACCCGTTCTGCCTGACCCCGAGCCTGACCGTCGAGCCCGGCTACGGCTCGCACGTGGCCCCCGGCACCGGCAGCTTCTCCGCCTGATCGATCGACCGGCTCGACGGAGAGGAAGTGCACCGGGGTGACCAGGGAGACGCTGGCGGTGGTTGGCCTTGGCTATGTGGGCCTGCCGCTGGCCAGGCGGGCGTGCGAGGTCGGCATCGGGACCGTGGGGTACGACGTCTCTCCCGAGGTGGTGGCCGGCCTCAACGCGGGCCGCTCCCATGTCGGGGACGTGCCGTCAGCGGCCGTGGCCGCCATGCGGGAGCGCGGCTTCACGGCCACGGTCGACGGTTCGGCGCTCGGGCGGTGCGACACGGTCGTCATCTGCGTGCCCACCGGCCTCGACCACCTCGGCCGGCCCGACCTCTCCGCCCTGCGGGCCGCGGGGCACGCCGTCGGCGCCGCGCTGCGGCCCGGCACCCTGGTGGTGCTCGAATCGACGAGCCATCCGGGCACCACCGACACGCTGTTGCGTGAAATCCTCGAAAGGGAGAGCGGGCTGCGCGCGGGCGAGGATTTCCACCTTGCCTACTCCCCCGAGCGCATCGACCCGGGCAACACGGTCTACCGTCTTCACAACACTCCCAAAATCGTGAGTGGTTTCACTCCGCTCTGCCTGAAACACGCCACAGCCTTCTATCAACGCCTCGTCGATCGTCTGGTGTTGTCCGTCGGCACCAGAGAAGCGGAAATGGCGAAACTCCTGGAGAACACCTATCGGTATGTGAATATCGCGTTGGTGAACGAGGTGGCCCGCTACTGCGAGAAGGCGGAAATCGACGTCTGGGACGTGCTGCACTGCGCGGGCACCAAGCCGTTCGGGTACGCGGCGTTCCAGCCAGGCCCCGGGGTCGGCGGGCACTGCGTGCCGGTCGATCCGCACTACCTCGACGCGCGGGCCGCCGAGGACGGGTTCACCTTCCAACTGCTGGCCGCCGCGCGCCGGGTGATATCCGCGATGCCGGAACGCGTGGTGGAGCGGGCGGCCGACGTGCTGCGCGGGACGGGCCGGACGTTGGCCGGCTCCCGGGTGCTGCTGCTGGGCGTCTCCTACAAGCCCGACGTGGCCGATGTCAGGGAGTCGCCCGCCTTCCCCGTCGCGCGGATACTGCGGCAGGCCGGCGCCGAGGTGGCCTATCACGACCCGCTGGTCGCCGAGTTCGACTCCGACGGGGTGCCCGTGCCCAGGGAGACAGAGCTGACCGAGGCGCTCGCCCGGGCCGATCTGGCCATTCTGCTCCAGGACCACTCCGCCTATCCGGCCCATCAACTCGTCCAGGCGCCCTGCGCGTTGCTGGACACCAGGGGCAAGACGGCCGGCGCGCGCGTGACGCTGCTCTGACCGTTCGGCACTCGGCCCCACCCATCCCGGACCCGCTCCCCGAGCGCGTCCGGCCCCCAGCCCTGGCACGGGTGCGCGCCACCGCGCGCGAAGCCCCCAGGACGGCGCGGGCCTCCCGGCCCGGCCGCGCACCATCCGCACCATCCGCACCACCCGCGACGCGCGAGCCACGCGTGGCGCGGTCAGCACCGCGCACGCCCAACAACACCAACACATCCAGGAGATGAGCCATGGCCAACCCGGTTGTTGACACTCGGCTGAGCAAGCGCTTCGACAAGTGGGACTTCGACCGCAACGGTCTGCTTGAGCGCGAGGACTTCGAGCAGGAGGCCGCGCGGATCGCTCGCTCCTTCGGCAAGCCGTCCGACGCTCCCGAGGTGGCGGCCCTGCGGGACGCGTTCCACGCGCTGTTCGACTACCTCGCCGCGGCGACCGAGGGCTCCGCCTCCTCGCTCTCCCGCGAGGAGTTCGAGAAGGCCGCCGGCGACCTGATCTACAACCAGGGCGAGGCCGCGTTCAACCGCGCCCTCGGCCCGGTGGTCAGCGGCCTCGTCGGTCTGTGCGACAAGAACGACGACGGCCAGATCAACGGCGAGGAGTTCCAGTCCTGGCTGACCGCGCTCGGCCTGGACACCACGTCCGCGAAGGACGCGTTCCAGCAGGTGGACACCAACGGCGATGGTGAGCTCTCCCAGGAGGAGCTGCTCGCCGCGATCCGTCAGTACCACTTCGGCCAGCTGGACGTGGAACTGCTCGGCTGAGCGTTCCCAACGGGCGGGGCGGCGGCCTTCACGGCCGCCGCCCCGCCTCCGCCGTCCATCGCGTCCCCGACCGTCCAGGTGGCACCCGGCCGAACGGTCGGGGATTTCGCGTGGAGGGCCTCAGCTCGCCGCGGCGCGCCAGTCGAGGTGGTGGAAGCGCTCGGCGCGCTCCAGGTCATAGGTGTCGGCGACCAGCTCCAGGGCGCTCAGCCCGTCCCGGTGCGCCGGCCGGCCGGCGGCGACCACCTCGGCGAACTCCGTGAGCAGGCCCCGGTACTCGTGGCGCAGCGAGGCCCTGAAGCCCGGGTGGTCCGCCAGCATGTCGGCGTGGATCTCCGTGCCGTCGGCCAGCAGGACGGCCACGTCCTTGGTCTCCCCCGGGTGGGACCAGTCCAGCTCCACCCGCGCCTCGGCGCCCATGGCCGCGGTCAGCCAGACGGTGGCCAGCCGGTCCACGCCCCGCCCGTCCCTGACCACCCGGGCGTCCACCACCCTTACCTGGCCCAGGAGTTGACGGACCAGATCGAAGGCGTGCGGCCCGTTGTCGGCCACACAGCCGCCGCCGCGGTGCGCCGGGTCGAGCTGCCAGGTGTCGTCGCCGACCTGCTCCTCGATCCGCTCCAGATAGCGGACGACGACGGACCGCACCGGCACCTCGACCGGCAGCCGACGCAGCAGCGCGCGTACCCGGTCGTTGTAGCGCCGGTGGAAGGCCGTGAACAGGGGGAGGTCACGGGCCTGGGCGAGCGCCGCCAACTCCCGTCCCTGGGTGGGGTTCAGCGCCAGCGGCTTCTCCACGCAGACGGGAACGCCGGCCAGCAGCGCGTCCCGGCAGAGCTCGGCGTGGGTGCCGGCGGGGCCGGTTACCACCAGCGCGTCGAGGTCGGCCCCGGCCAGCATGGCCAGGTGGCCGGTGTGGTGGGCGACGTGCCGGGGGAGCGAGCCGGCGGGCGGCCCCTGGTCGCAGACGGCGACCAGGTCCCACTGGGGCAGTTCCTCGACGGCCGCCAGATAGCAGCGGGCGGTGGCGCCGAGACCGGCGACGCCGATGCGGCGTGGTGAGGTCAACGTCGTTCCTTTCCCAGGGCAACTCCCGCTTCGACTGGGCGAGATGCGCTCCGGTGATCACATGTCCGGGCGACTGTCACAGCCGAATCCGGAGAGTGTCAAGTAATTCGAACAGCTGATACCTTAAAGTGTGAATCGCCCTGGGTGGGGCGCGCGCGGTGGAACGAGCGCTATAGGTTTGGGCCCACTGAGGCCGGTCGTGAGAAACAACCGGAAGCGACCGGGCGCCCAAGCGGCGCCGCCTCGAACAATCCCCGTTATTCCTCTCACCCTTGGCGGGCTCTCCTTGGCTTTTCGGAATTCCGAACAGGCGTTACGGGAAGGCGTTCCGTTCTTCTCCCAGGCCGCCTCGTTCGAACGGCAGTGGCCCCGAACGGCCGCCAGGATCCATGAGGTCTTCGACGACGGCAAGTTCTCCCACGGCGCCCAGGTGGCCGCGCTGGAGCGGGAGTTGGCCGACTACACGGGGGCCGGCTTCGTCATCGGGGTGAACAGCGGCACCGACGCGCTGGTGCTGCTGCTCCGGGCCTGCGGTCTGCGGCCCGGGGACGAGGTGCTGGTGCCCGCCTACTCGTTCGTCGCCACCGCCTCGTCCGTGGTGCTCGCCGGCGGGCGCCCCAGGTTCGTGGACATCGACCCGGCCAGCTACGCCATGGACCCGGCGGCGCTGCGGGCCGAGATCACCGGCGACAGCCGCTTCGTCATGCCGACGCATCTCTTCCACCAGCAGGCCGACATGGCCGCGATCGGCTCGATCGCCGCCGCGCACGGGCTGACCGTGGTGGAGGACAGCGCCGAGGCCATCGGCATGCGACAGGGCGGCGAGCACGCCGGGCTGCACGGCCGGGGCGGGGTGCTCTCCTTCTTCCCCAGCAAGACGCTGGGCGCCATCGGCGACGCGGGCGCCGTGCTCACCCACGACCCCGAGGTGGCCCAGACGGTGGCCGCGCTGCGCCACCACGGCCGGTTCGGGCGCACCCTGGCGCACTTTCCCGGCATCTCGGAGGAGACCGTGCTGCCGGGCGTCAACAGCAAGATGGACGACTTCCAGGCGGCGGTGCTCCGGGCGAGACTCCCCGAACTCGACGCCGCCATCCGCCGCCGCGCCGAACTCGCCGCCGCCTACGGGAAACGCCTGCGCGCCATTCCCGAAGTACGCCGACTGCCGGCGCCTTTCCCGACGAGTGACGATTCCCGTGGCGTGTTCTACGTCTATCTGGTGGAGGTGGAAGAGCGGGACGAACTCGTGGCCCGGCTGGCCGACGAGGGCATCGGCACGGAGACGTACTATCCGGTTCCGCTGCATCTCCAGCCCTGTTTCGCGGAACTCGGATACGGGCCCGGCCGATTCCCGGTGGCCGAGGCGGCGAGCGGGCGCGCCGTCGCACTGCCGCTCTATCCCGATCTGACCGAGCGGCAGCTGGAGTTGGTCTGCGACCGGATCGCCGCCTTCTACCAGGAGCGTCGGCGATGACCGAGCCGTCCATCCCGTTCTTCTCGCCGCGTCTCTTCGAGGAGGACCGCGAGAGGGCGCTGCGGTTGATCCATGAGATCGGCACCGCGCCCGAACAGCGGTTCATCCTCGGTGAGTTCAGCGCCCGGTTGGAGCGCGAGCTGGCCGACCGTCTCGGCGCGGGGCAGGTGGTGCTCTGCGGCAGCGGCACCAGCGCGCTCACCATGGCCCTGGCCGCCGTGGGCGTCGGCGCCGGCGACGAGGTGCTGGTGCCGGCGCTCGGCTGCGCCCCGCTGGCCGCCGCCGCCGTCTCCCTGGACGCGGTCCCGGTCTTCGCCGACGTGGACCCGCTGACCCTGACCATGGACCCCGAGGACGCGGAGGCCCGCGTCACTCCGCGCACCCGCGCGGTGGTGCCGGCGCATCTGTTCTCCGTGATGGCCGACATGCCGCGCTTCGCCGACCTGGCGAAGCGGCGGGGGCTGCGCCTGGTGGAGGATTCGGCGGTCGCCCAGGGCGCCGTGCTCCAGGGCCGGCCCGCCGGCCGGTGGGGGGAGATCGGGATCCTCTCCTTCGTCCAGGTCAAGTCCTTCGGCATGCCGGGCGAGGGCGGCGCTCTGGTCACCGACGACGACCGGCTCGCCGAGCTGCTGCGGATGTTCCGCAACCACGGCCAGCGCGCCGGCGAGCGGTTCACCCACCGGATGATCGGCTGGAACAGCAGGTTCGACGAACTCCAGGCCCGCTTCCAGCTGCACCGACTCGCAGGGCTGGCCGGCCGGTTGGCGCGCCGCGCCGCCATCGCCGACCGCTACACGGAGCGGCTGGCGCCGCTCGCGGAACGCGGCGTGCTGGTGCCGCCGGGCGGCGACGAGGGGCGCTGCGCCTATGTCTACACCGTGCTCGCCGACAATCGGGATGCCCTGTCGCGCTACCTCCAGGAACGGGGCGTGGCGACCCATGTCTACTATCCGCGCCCGCTGCCCCGGCATGCCGCGTTCGCCCGCCACGCACCGCCCGGCGCGCGGTGGCCCCGGGCCGAGCGGGCCAGCGCCCGGCTGGTCTCCCTGCCGCTCCACCCGGGCCTCACCGATGACCAGGTCGATTACGTAGCCGATCGCGTCACGGAGTTCACCGCACGTCGGCCCGTTTCCCACCCGTTGGCACGCCGCTCGCAGATGCCGGAGGCACCCACCCCATGACCCGTCACGTCGCGGCCCCACCCCGGGTCGCGCAGCGTCCGGAGAGCAAGCTCCGCAGCTATGCCCGGCTGGGCAAACTGGACGTCTACGACTACTACCCGAGCATCGCGGTGGCCCTCTCCGCCGCGATGTTCCCACTCGCGCGGTTCGGTGCCGACGCCGCCGGCACACTGGCGCTCTTCCTCTTCGGCGAGGTCCTCGTCGTGATGGCGATGGTGGCCCTGGACGACATCACCGGCTACCACGACGGCAGCGACGCGGCCAACTACGGCCCCGACCACCCGTTGCGCAACGTGCTCCGCAAGCCCCTGGTGGCCGGAACGCTGACGCTGCGGGAGGCACACCGCTTCGCATGGGGCTGCGCCGGGGCCGGCGCCGCGCTCTGGGCGGCGGGGGTGGCGATCGCCCCGCACCGGCCGGGCTGGGCGCTGCTCCTGATCGGGGTGCTGTTCGTGGTCGCCCTCCAGTACTCCTACGGCGTCAAGATCAGCTACCACGGCTTCCAGGAGATCTTCCTGGCCGGCCTCGGCGCCGGTCTGGTGGTGGCGCCCTACGCCCTGGTCGCCGGCGAGTTCTCCGGCTTCGTACTGGTGCAGGGCGTGCTCTTCGGCTGCGGCCCGCTGTTGTTCGGGGTGTACTCCAACACCAACGACATCGCCGGCGACCGGTCCGTCGGCCGGCGCACCGTGGCGGCCTCCGTCTCGCCCCGGGGCAACGCGGTGTTCATCGGGCTGCTTTCGGCCGGCGAGTTCCTGGTCGGCGCGGTGGCGTCGCTGACCGGGGTGGCGCCGTGGTGGTTCGTGCTGGCGATGCTGCCGGTGACCGCGCTGCGGCTGCGGCAGTTCGCGATCGGGTTCGGACTCGGGTTCGCGAGCGGCGACATCATGCGGGCACGGGCCCTTGGCTTCACGGTGCACCGGCTGTCGTTCGCGCTGCTGATCGGGGTCAACGTCGCGGTCGGCGCGGGGGGTTGGGGATGAGAACGGAGCTGGACGTGGCGGTGGTTGGCGCCGGCATCGCCGGTCTGAGCGCCGCCACGGAGCTGCGGCGCGCCGGGCGCGAGGTGCGGGTCTTCGAGGCGCTGGACCGGGTGGGCGGCCGGATGCGCAGCCTGCGCCAGAACGGCTTCACCATCGACGAGGGCGCCGAGCAGATCTCGGCCCAGGGCTACCGCGCCACCTGGCAGTTGGTGCGCCGCGCGGGGCTGCGGCCAGCCGAGGTGCCACGGATCGGCCGTGGCGTCGGCGTCTGGCGGAACGGCCGGGCGCATGTCGGCGTGGGCGGTTCCCTCGCGGTGCTCACCGGCGCGGGGCTCGCCCCCCGGGCCCGTCTCGACCTGGCGCGTTTCCTGGCCTGGACGGCACGGGCCGGTGACCTGCTGGACTGCGACCACCCGGAGCGCGGTCCGCTCGGCGCCGCGACGGTCGCCGAGTTCGCCCGCCGCTACCACCCGGACCTGCACGACTATCTGCTCCAGCCGCTGACCGGCGCGTTCTTCGGCTGGCACACCGCCAGATCCACCGCGGGGCCGGCCGTGAGCCTGCTGCGCGAGGTGGGCCCGGTGTCGGCCTGGCGCACCTACCGGGACGGCATGGACACCCTGGCCCGCCGCCTCGCCGCCCGGCTCGACGTGACGACCGGCAGCCCGGTGCGGGAGATCGTCGCCGACGGGAACACGGCCCGACTCACCGTCGGCGGGCGGACGTTGACGGCGCGGGCCGTGGTGGTGGCGGTGCCGGCGCCGGTGGCGTTCCAGCTCTGCGTCAACGCCCCGGACGAGGAGCGGCGGTTCCTGGACGCCTGCTCGTTCACGCCGGTGCTCAAGGTGAGTTGCGCGCTGCGCCGGCCGCTGGCGCCGCGTGCCCGGGGCGCGCTGTATGTGCTGCTCACCCCGGAGGCCGAGGAGGACACCCTGGCCGGGATCGTCGTCGACCACGCCAAGCACCCCGGGCGGGCGCCGGCCGGCCGTGGGCTGCTGAGCCTGATCGCCAGCCCACGGCAGGTGCCGGCGCTGCTCGGCGCGCCGCCGGACGAGGTGGTCCACCGGCTCACCCGGGCCGGGGAGCGCTTTGTGCCGGGGCTGACCGAGGCGCTGCTGGAGGCCAGGGTGCACGCCTTCGCCCACGGTCTGCCCGAGGCGACGCCGGCGGCGCTGGGGCTGCGCGCCGCTTTCCAGGACCGTCCGCCCGGGCCCGTCGAGTACGCCGGGGACTGGGTGATGCTGCGCCCGGCGAGCGAGGGCGCGGTGCGCTCGGGGGCGCTGGCCGCCGCGCGGGTGCTGAGCAGGCTGGGCGCCGAGGCCGCGCGGGAGAACACCGAGGCATGGACACGAGAGAGGGGAGTCAGCCGTGAGACCGCATGACATGGGGGTGCTGTTCGACGAGTGCGCCCAGCGGGGTGGCGCCACCCTGGTCCATCTGGACCGTCCCTTCGACCTGCCGACGGAGCGCAGGACCAGCTATGACCTGGCCCAACTCGCCACGCTTGTCGAGGAGACGGCCGGCTGGCTGGCCGCCGCCGGCGTCGGCCCCGGGCACCTGGTGGCGATCGTCAAGGACAACCACTGGGACTACGACCTGCTGGCCTGCGCGGCCATCCGGCTCGGCGCCGTGCCGGCGCAGCTGACCGCGCGGCTGACGGGCGAGCCGCTGATGGTGTTGCTGGCGCGGCTGAGTCCGCGGCTGCTGGTCACCACCGCCGCGCTGCTGCGGCGGGAGCGCGCGGCCGGGCTCGATCCGGCGGGGCTCGCCGAGCGCACGGTGGTGCTGGACGCGCCGATCGAGGGCGCGATCCCCGTCGACGAGGTGCGCGGCTCCACCGCGCCCGCGCCCAGGGGGCGGGGCGATGACGAGCTTCTCGTCATCCACCACACCTCAGGCACCACCGGTGTGCCGAAGCTGGTGGGGCACTCGACGCGGACGATCATCCACAAGCTGGCCCGCCCCGAGGCCGTGCGGCTGCCGAAAATCGCCGTCCGGCGGGACGACACGGTGGTCAACGCCAGCTCCTACGCGCATGGCCGGACGTTCTGCTGGACGGCCAGCGTGTTCTGTCTGGCGCCCAGGGAGATCGCGATCCTCACCCGCCAGACCGTCGACGAGGCTGATCTCTTCCTGCGCGCCCACCCGCCGACCGTGCTGGAGGCGCTGCCCGCCACCTTCGCCGAACTCCGCCCGCTGACCGCCCGGTTGGACCAGCCGTTCCGTCGCGTCCGGCTCTTCATCAGCACCTATGACGCGGTGCACCCGCCGACCCTGCGCGCCTATCTGGGGGCCACCGGGCGTCGGGGCGCGGTGTGGATGCAGGGCTGGGGGCAGACCGAGACGGGACCCTTGACGTTCCGTTTCCACACCAGGCGCGGGCTGCGCCGCACCGATGCGACGGACGCCAGGCACCTGGGGCGTCCGGTGCCGTTCAAGACCAGGCTGCGGGTGGTGGACCCGGCGACGTTCGCGCCGCTCCCGGCGGGCCGCCCCGGGCTGGTCCTGGTCAGGACGGCGGCCCGCGCGCCCTCCTATGTCGGGGAGGTCGGACGCTGGCGGGCGAAGGCGCGGGGCGCCTGGTGGAACACGGGCGACATCGCCGTCCGCGACCGGTCGGGGGCGGTGCGGCTGCTGGACCGGGAGGTGGATCACGTGCCCGGCGTCAGCTGCCTCGAACTGGAGGACGTGCTGGAGAGCCGGCTGCCGTGGGTGCGGGAGTGCGTGCTGCTCACCCCGGCGGGCCGGCGCCCGCTGCCGGTGCTGGTCACGGCCGACGGGACGCTGGACGGGGTGGCGTTCAAGAGCGCCGTCGAGGACCTCCCACCGCTGGACGAGCCGGTGGCGATGACCGAGGCGGCGGTGCCCCGCACCGGCACGGGGAAGGTGCGCCGGCACGCGCTGCTGGAGCGGCTGACCGGCCGCTCCGACACCTCGGGCACCGGGCGGTGGACGTGATGGCCGACGTGCGGGGAGCGGCCGACCCGCACTACGTCTTCGAGCCGCACCGGGTGCACAGCGGCGAGCACCACCGATGGCTCTCGGCCGCCTTCGACCCGGTCACCCTGACCCGGCTGGCCGCCACCGGCGTCACCAGGGGCTGGCGCTGTCTGGACGTGGGCGCCGGCGCCGGCAGCGTGGCGCGCTGGCTGGCCGAGCGGGTCGCCCCCGAGGGGGAGGTGGTCGCCACCGATCTGGCCCCGTCGCCCGATCTGACGGGGCTCGGGCTGGTGCCGCTGGCGCATGACATCGTCAACGACCCGATGCCGCCCGGCCGGTTCGACCTGATCGTGGTGCGGCTGCTGCTCCAGCACCTGCCGGGCCGGCAGGCCGTGCTGGAGCGGCTGGTCGGGGCGCTGGCGCCGGGCGGCTGGCTCCAGATCGACGAGTTCGACGTCTCCTACGAGCCGCCGCTGCTGACCCCCGATGTGCGGGCCGAGCGGCTCTACCGGAAGTTCCTGGCCGCCAAGGCGGCGGTGATGCGCGCGGCCGGCGGCAATCCGCACTGGGGCCGGCAGGTGGCCTCGGCGATGCGCGACGCCGGGCTCGTCGAGATCGACCCGCGCCCGCATATCGAGCTCCGCACCCCCGAATCCGCGAGCCTGCGGCTCCAGGTGCACCACACCCACCACCTCAGGGAGCGGCTGCTGGCCGCCGGGATGACGCACGGGGAACTCGCCGAGGTGCGCGCCGTGATGAACGATCCGTCGTTCCGCGCGGCGTCCAGCGTCCTCTACTCGGTGCAGGGCCGGCGTCCGCCCGTCGAGGGGGGCACGCCGGCCGTGGGCCCTCACCAGTAGCCGGTGCGCCCGTCGATCAGTTCGCGGATGGCGTCCAGATGGCCGGCATGGCGTGCGGTCTCCTCCAGCATGTGCAGCAGCATCCAGCGCAGGCTGGCGTCCCCCTCGGCGCGCTCGCGGTTGCGGCCGACGTCGTCGAGGGAGTGGGCCGCGACGATCTCGTCGGAGACGGCGCACTGGCGGGCGTAGTCGTCGAGCAGGTGGGCGAGCGGGATGCCGGCGGCCCGCATGCCGTCGTCCTTGACGCCGGAGAACTGCGGGTTGTCGGCGCCGGAGCGGTCGAGGAACTTCACCTCGAACCAGGCGTGCTCGACCCAGCGCAGATGGCGGACCAGTCCCGCCACGGTCATCAGCGGGGAGGACGGCAGCACGGAGCGGTGCGCGTCGGCCTCGCTCAGGTCCTCGCACTTGAGCCGCACGATCTGGCGTTGCAGCGCCAACCAGCCGAGCAGTTGGGTGCGTTCGTCGGCGGCCAGGGGTGGACGTCTCCGTTGGTCCGGCATCCGGGTGAGCCTACTGGGGCCGCCGAGCGGTCCGCGGGTCGTTTTCCCGCCGGCGCGCCCCGGGGTGGTCGGGCGCCCGGGCGCCGGCTTGACGTATGCCGATATCGGCATACGATCGTCGCATGGCACGAGCAGCGACGACGTCGGACGTCTTCAACGCGATAGCCGAGCCGCAGCGCCGGGAGATCCTGGTGCTGCTGCGGGCGGGTGAGCGGTCGGTGACCGAGTTGGCCGAGGAGTTGGGGATGACCCAGCCGGGGGCGTCCAAACACCTGCGGGTGCTCCGGGAGGTCGGTCTTGTGCGCGACCGCAGGGCGGGCAAGCGGCGCCTGTACGGCCTTGACGCCGACGGGCTGCGCGCGGTCCACGAGTGGACCGGCGGTTTCGAGCGGTTCTGGAACGAGAGCTTCGACCGACTGGACGCCTATGTGCGGGACCTGAAGCAGACAAGGGAAACGGAGTAGCTGATGAGCACGCCAGGAGAGGGAACGCCGGCGCGGTCGGCGACGGCCGACCGCGAGATCGTGATCTCCCGGGTGGTCGACGCCCCCCGGGAGCTGGTGTTCGAGGCGTTCACGGAGGTGCGGCACCTGTCGCGGTGGTGGGGTCCTGAGGGGTTCACCACCACCACCCGGGCGTTCGAGTTCCGCGTCGGCGGGGCGTGGGACTTCGTGATGCACGGACCGGACGGGACGGACTACCAGGAGTGGATCTCCTGGACCGAGCTCGTCCCGCCGGAGCGGATCGCGATGCTCCACGGTGAGACCCGGGACGACCCGAACGCCTTCGAGTCGGTCCTAACGTTCGAGCCCGACGGCGCGGCGACCCGGGTCGAGATGCTCACGGTGTTCCCCACCAAGGAGCTGCGCGACGAGGCGGTCGAGAAGTACCACGCGGTCGAGGGCGGCCGGCAGACCCTGGGCAACCTGGCCGCCTATGTCACCGAGACCCTTCGGAAGGGAGTCGAGGGCTGATGGCCGGCAAGGTGTTCTTCAGCGTGTCGATGTCGCTGGACGGTTTCATCGCGCCCGAGTCCTCCGAGGAGTTGATGGGGCGGCAGTGGATGGAACTCCAGCGGTGGGTCTTCCCGCAGCGGTTCTTCCGGGAGAACCTGAAGCTGGGCGAGGGCGGCGAGGAGGGGCGCGACAACGACATCGTGCGGGAGACGTTCGAGCGCACCGGCGCGAGCGTGATGGGCAAGCGCATGTTCGACGCCGGCGAGCGGATGTGGCCCGAGGAGGCGCCGTTCCACACGCCGGTCTTCGTCGTGACACACGAGAGGCGTGACCCCTGGGAGCTGCCGGGCGGAACCACGTTCCACTTCGTCAACGACGGCATCGAGTCCGCGCTCGGCCAGGCCGGCGAGGCCGCCGGCGACCGGGACGTCCGCGTCGCCGGCGGCGGCGCGACGATCCTGGAGTACGTCAACGCGGGCCTGGTCGACGAGTTCTCGATCGCGCTGTCCCCGGTGCTGTTCGGCTCCGGAGTCCGCCTGTTCGAGGGCGTGGACGCGGGCCGCGTGGCCCTGGAGCAGGTCCGTGCCGAGCCCTCCCCGAGGGCGACGCATGTGACCTACGCCGTCCGGGAGCGGTGACCGTCCCGAACCCGCCATCCCCGATGACCCGCGCGATACGGGGCGTGGTGTGCTCTGCTCCCGGTATGGAGCAGAGCACACCACCCCCGCCGCCGTCGGACGAGGACCGGGAGGCGGCGATGCGGATCGAGCGGGCCAGGGACGAGGCGGAACGGCTCGCCGCGTCCCTCACCCGGCTCTGGGACGGCGTGGTCGACGCCGCCGCCGGGACCAACAACGACGACGAGCACGATCCCGAGGGCTCGACCCTGGCGTTCGAGCGCGAACAGCTCAGGGCCAGAAGGGACCAGGTGCGCGCCGAACTCGAAGCGCTCGACCTGGCCGCCGAACGGCTGCGCGAGGGGACCTACCGGGTGTGCGAACGCTGCGGCGAACCGATCGCCCCAGCCCGCCTCGACGCCCGCCCCACCGCCCGCACCTGCGTACCCTGCGCCAGCGGAGCGCGGCGCTGAGGGGGGCGGTGGCCGGCCTCGGGCCGGGCCTCAGATCAGGCCGAGGGAGAGCATCGCGTCGGCGACCTTGGTGTAGGCGGCGATGTTGGCACCGGCCACGTAGTTGCCCGGCATCCCGTACTCGTCCGCGGTCTCGGCGCAGCTGGTGTGGATGCCGCGCATGATCTCCTGTAGCCGCCGCTCGGAGTAGTCGAAGCTCCAGGAGTCGCGGGAGGCGTTCTGCTGCATCTCCAGTGCCGAGGTCGCGACGCCGCCAGCGTTGGCCGCCTTGCCCGGGCCGTAGGCGATGCCGGCGTCCTGGAAGATCCGGATGCCCTCGGGCGTGGTGGGCATGTTGGCGCCCTCGCCGACCGCGACGCAGCCGTTCTCGAGGAGCAGCGCGGCCTCCTTGCCGGTGATCTCGTTCTGCGTCGCGCAGGGCAGGGCCACCTGGCTGGGAATGTCCCAGACCTGCCGGCCCGGCACGAACCTCGCGTGCCGGACGGTGTCCGCGTAGACGTCGAGCCGCTCGCGGCGCTCTTCCTTGATCTCCTTGAGCAGGGCGACGTCGATGCCCTTCTCGTCGTGGACATAGCCGCCGGAGTCGGAGCAGCCGACGACCCGGGCGCCGAGTTGGTGGGCCTTCTCTATGGCGTAGATGGCGACGTTGCCGGATCCGGAGACCGTGACGGTCTTGCCCTCCAGGCTGTCGCCCCTGGCCAGCAGCATCTCCTGGACGAAGAAGACGCAGCCGTAGCCGGTGGCCTCGGCCCGCACCTGGGCGCCGCCGTAGGTGAGCCCCTTGCCGGTGAGGACGCCGGACTCGTAGCGGTTGGTGATCCGCTTGTACTGGCCGAAGAGATAGCCGATCTCCCGGCCGCCGACGCCGACGTCGCCGGCCGGCACATCGGTGTACTCGCCGATATGGCGGTGCAGTTCGGTCATGAAGCTCTGACAGAACCGCATCACCTCGCGGTCCGAGCGGCCCTTGGGGTCGAAGTCGGCGCCGCCCTTGCCGCCGCCGATGGGCAGCCCGGTCAGCGCGTTCTTGAAGATCTGCTCGAAGCCGAGGAACTTGACGGTGCCGAGACGCACGGAGGGGTGGAAGCGCAGGCCGCCCTTGTAGGGGCCGAGGGTGCTGTTGAACTCGACGCGGAAGCCGCGGTTGATGTGGATCTCGCCGCGGTCGTCCTCCCAGGGGATCCGGAAGATGATCTGGCGCTCGGGCTCGCAGAGGCGCGCGACGATCTTCGCGTCGGTGTACCTGGGGTGCTTGCCGAGGACGGGGCCGATGCTCTCCAGGACCTCCCGGACGGCCTGGTGGAACTCCTCCTCCCCCGGGTTCCTGGCCAGCACCTCGGCGTAGACACTCTCTGACCTCTCGTGCAAAGGCACGGCGTCCTCCAACTCCTGGCATCCCAAAGGACCCCACGCGGGGGTTCCGTCGGGAGGCTGATCGTGCTCCGAGCCTGGCACAGGGCACGACGCTGTGCCTGCTGGCTCGGGCGCTCGGGCGATAACACGCCCCCGTCACTGTATACAGCCAGCTGGCGGGCGCGAAAGGGTCTCGACCCGAGCGCCGTGCGGGACCTCGCGCGCCCTCTTTCTGAACGGTCGCCGACGCTTCCTGAGCGCTGACTCAGCACGCGCGCGCCCCGGCACGATGGGTGCCGGGGCGTGCGCTCAGGGCCTCGGGGTACTCAGGGCACTCAGGGCCTCGGGGCGCTGGGCGTGCTCAGGGTGCGGACGGCGGGCGGTAGTGGACGCCGAGGGCGTCGAGCAGCGGGAGGTGGCCGGCCAGCCGGCGCCGGAAGTCGGCGAGGTCCCGTGGCTCGGCGGACCAGCCGATCTCGGCGACGGCGCCCAGCCGGGGGAACGCCTGCCACTCGGCGAGCGCGGTCGTCGGCAGGTACTCGCTCCACAACTGCGCCTGGACGCCCAGGGCGGTGGCGGGCGGCCGATAGCCGTAGACCTTCTCAAGCGGCAGGCCGGCGCCGATGGCCAGCGGCTCGTCCGGGCCCTCGCTCTCGGCGTAGTTCAGATAGGTGTGCTCCTCGGGGGCGGCGACCAGGTCGAGCCCCGAACGTTCGGCGAGCGCCACCCGTTCGACGTTCTGCCAGGCGAAGACGGCGGCGCCCTCGGGCACGCCCTCCTCGATCAGCTCGTCCCAGACGCCGACCCGCCGCCCGCGCTTGGCCAGATGGTCGGCCAGCCGCCCGGACCACCAGCCCAGCAGCCGCTCGGGGCCGGCCAGGCCCTCGGCCGCCGCCCGTTCGCGCGCCTCGGCGCTGGCCACCCACTCGTGGGTCGGCACCTCGTCGCCGCCGATGTGCACATACTCGAACGGGAAGACGTCCACCAGCTCGTCCAGCACATCGGTGACGAACTCCACCGTCCGCTCGCGGGCGTTGAGCACATGACGGGAGATGCCCCACTCGATGCGCACCGGCAGCTGGCGCTCGGGGTCGTTGCCGAGCCAGGGATAGGCGGAGATGGCGGCCTGCATATGGCCGGGCGCGTCGATCTCGGGCATGATCCGCACGCCGCGCGCGGCGGCGTGGGCGACCAGCTCGCGCAGCTCGCCCTGGGTGTAGAAGCCGCCGTGCGGAACGGAGTTGTTGCGCCCGTCCCGGGCGTGGCCGACCGGCGTTCCCGTGCGGTGCGCGCCGATCTCGGTCAGCAGCGGATAGCGCGCCACCTCGAAGCGCCAGCCCTGGTCGTCGGTGAGGTGGAGATGGAGCGTGTTGAGCTTGTAGAGCGCCATCAGGTCGACATAGCGACGGAGGAAGGAGAGCGGGAACCAGTGCCGTGCCACGTCCAGATGCGAGCCGCGCCAGCGGTAGCGCGGCCGGTCCTCGATCTCGACCAGCGGGAGCCCGCCGTCGCGCCAGAGCTGACGCAGGGTCTGCACCGCCCAGCCCAGGCCGGTCAACGTGGCGGCGGTGCCGCGCGCCCCGTCCTCGTCGATCACCAGCCGGTAGCCCTCGTCGCCCAGGCTCTGGTCGTCCCGCAGGGTCAGTTCGATCCCGGGCCCCGAGCCGGTGAGGCCGAGGTAGTCGCGGACCAGCTCGGCGACCCCGTCCGGCGCCTGGACGCCGGCCTCGGGGCCGAGGGCGAGGCGGCCCGGACGCGTCCGCAGCGTCTCGGGGCGGGGGATGAGGGGCGGTGCCCCTTCGGTGTTCTCGGTGGTGGTGGCTGCCGTCGTCTGCTGCGCGTCGTCCCGCACGTGCCGACTCCAAGATCTCGTAGGGCCTCTTCGACGCTAACCGCCACCGGGGCCGCTGCCAAGGCTCCCAGGCGAAAAGGTCTGTACCAATATGCGGCGGCGCCCAGGGCGCACTTTCGCCGGGAGAGGCGGAACTTTCTCTTGACGCGGGGCAAAGGCATTCCTACGTTGTGCGCCGTGGCGAACGCGGTGCAGGCGTCCCGCCCGTCGTGCAGAACGCAGGATTCGCACCTCGTAGGAACGGCAGGACCTCGCCCATGTGTTACGGAATCTCTGACGACAAGGCGCTGGCCACCGCCCGCGCCGGGCTCTCCCCCAGCAGACGCGCGATGCTGCGCGGCGCGGCGGCCGGGGCGCTGGGCGCCTCGGCCCTCGCCGCCGGCGTGGCGACGGCGCCGGCGGCCTCGGCCGCGCCCCGCCGAGGCGGCGGCCGGCTCCGGGTGCCACGGGACCGGATCAGCATCCAGCTCTACACCGTGCGCGACGCGCTGACCGGCGAACCGGGGTTCGACGACTCACTGCGCCATATCGCCGGCGCCGGCTACCCGAGGGTCGAGCAGGCGCTCGGCTTCTTCGGCCGGACCGCCAAGGAACTCCGCGCCTTCTACCGCCAGTTGGGCATCCGCGCCACGTCCAGCCACAACGACATCAGCCCGGACGAAGAGGAGTTGAAGACCAAGCTGAAGGACGCCAGGACGCTGGGGCAGTCCTTCATCAACGTGCCCTGGCTCTCCTCGGAGGACGCCGACGACTGGCGGCGCTGGGCCGAGCAGATGAACCACGAGGCGGCCAAGGCCCGCCGCTACGGGCTGCGTTACGGCTACCACAACCACGCGCACGAGTTCACCACCGACCTCGGCGGCGGGCTGACGCCCTGGTCGATCCTCACCTCGGAGCTCGATCCGCGCCTGGTCCATCTGGAGATCGACATCTACTGGGCCGTCACCGCCGCCATCGAGAGCGGCGACGGCGTCGACGACCCCGAGCGCTACACCCTGGACGTGATCCGCTCGGCGCCCCAGCGGACCCTCCAGTACCACGTGAAGGACCGCGACCCGGAGACCGGCGACATGGCGGACCCCGGCACCGGCATGATCGACTTCCCCCGGATCTTCCGCGCCCATCCGGTGCGGGAGTACATCGTGGAGAACGACACCCCGGATGTGACCCCGCTGCACACGGCCGATGTCGGCTACGCCTATCTGCGCGACCTCAGCTGCTGACCCGTCAGCCGACCGGCAGTGACCCGCCCGACCGGGCGCCGGAGGCGGCGGCCTCCGGCGCCCGTCGCGCGGGTCACTCCCCGCGCGCCCGGCCGATGGCCCCGGCCAGGGTGTCGAAGAACCTGGCCTGCGCCGAACGGCTGGGCGGGAGCTCCGGATTCCACGGCACCACCACCGCCGAGGACGCCAACGCCCGCCAGCCGTCGGTGTGTTCGAAGACGTCCGGGCGGGCGGCGTTGGCCCGCACATCGGTGAGCACGATGCCGGGAGCGAGCGCCAGGGCATCCGCCCAGCCGCCGGCGGCCCAGTTCGTCCCCTCCCCCGCCGGCGGGGCGACCAGCGTCACCCCGTGCTCGGCCAGCGCCCGCAGATCGGGCCAGACCGTTCCCCTGGCCAGATAGGCGGCGTCGGCACCGGCTGGGGACAGCGCCAGCACCCTGACCTCGGGGCCCGAGGCGGCCACCGCGCGCAACCGCTCCCCCGCGCCGGTCAGTTGCTCGGCGCCATCGGCCGTGGCCACGTCCCCGGTGACGCCCAGGGACCGGACCAAGGCGACCAGCCGCCCCGCCACCTCGCCGAGGCCCCGCCCCGGGCCGACGTCCAGGGCGACCACCGGGACCCGGGCCGCCAGCTCCTGGGCCACCCGCTCGTCCACGCCGTAGAGCGACTTGCCGTCATAGGTCACGCCGACGAGCAACTCCGGCTCGGCGGCCAGCAGTCGCTCGACGTGCAGGGCGCCGCCCGCGCCGAAGTACGGGACCTCGTCCAGCGGCAGCAGCCCGGACTTCGCCGGATCGGGGGTGTCCCCGTCGTGCTGCGAACCGAAGTGCCCGGCCGGACGCACCCCCTCGTCCCACAGCGCCGCCGCGATCTGCCCGTAGCCGACGACCCGCTCCGGCGGACGGGACAGCGTCACCCGCACCCCCCGATCGTCCTCGAACTCCCACCCCGGCCCACCGCCGGTCGCCCCGATGTGTTCCCGCGTCATGAGATGCCCCTTTCCCTGGGTGATCCCGGTGCCTCGCCCGGGTCCCGCTGGTAGCCGGTCCTCCGATGACGACGGGAGACCGGCTCGCCTCAGGCCCTCCGCCTCGGCGTCCGGGTCTATCCCTGCCCACCCCGGGACCTCGCCTCCCACCCGGCGCCGAACCGGGCGCGGGCGGCGGGCGTCCCCGCGCCGGCGCGCGAGCGGCGCCGCGCCGGCTCAGGCGTTGGCGCGGATGGCCACCACGACCTCGGACTCGTCGTGCGGCAGGTACTGCGCCTTGACCACCATCCCCGGCTGAAGCTGCGGGATCGCCGAGGGCGGCACGGCCTTGCTCTGCTCGATGTCGAAGGAGGAGCCGTCGGGGCGGGACACCCGCAGCGTGTACACCAGCACCGAACGGTTGCCCTCCACCTCGCCGGTGGGCCGCATCTCAAGGACCACGGCGCGGGTCAGGTAGCCGGCCTCGGCGATCCGCAGTTGCTTGGGGGTCATCTCCCCCTTGGCCACCCTGACCCGGTTGATGGCCGCCTGCATCTCGTCCGGCGGCGCGTCGGTGGCGAGCGCGACCTTGCCGTCCGTGCTGCCGGGCAGGTAGCGCACCGGGACCACGGTGCCGGGCACCACGAGCGCCAGCTCCGTGAGGTCGACGAGCTGCCTGGCCACCCCGCGGAAGGACTGGCCGTCCAGGGTGTCGACATCGAGCAGGATGTCCATCTGCGGCTGGTCGTTGACGGTCAGCCCGGTGCGTTCCATCGACACGACGGTGCCCATGCCGATGGGCGCGTCGCGGAACTTCTTCGACACCTTGACGCCGGTCGCGCCCTCCAGCATCCGGCCCACGGTGAAGAGGTGCGGCACAAAGAAGATCAACAGCGCCGGGCCGACCAGCCAGCCGTTCAGCCAGGCGAGGCCGTCGTCCCCCGCGAGACCGGTCAGGACATAGGGAATGCTGAGCGCGACGCCGATCGCGGCGAGCAGCCAGGCGAACACCTTCATGGTCATTGTTCCTTTCGAGATTTGTTCGAGCAGTACGGGTTGTCAGTACGTGCTCGGTCAGTTCGGGTTGCCGAAGAAGTCGGTGCCGCCGATGGAGACCACCCGGAGGGAGCCGTCCGGGCCGACCAGCAGCAGCTCGTCGAGGTCGCTCAGCCGCGCGTCGGGGCCCGCGGCGGGGAGCACGCTCTGACCGCCGGGCGCCGAGAGGGGGTTGCCGAGCTTCTCCCCGATGACGCGGCTGGAGAGGACCTCGCCGGTCTCCAGGGAGACCACCGTCAGCCGGTAGTTCTCCCCCGCCGCGTCGGCCGCGTCCTGGATCAGCACATGCCCCTGGTCCGCGCCCATGGCGACCAGCGTCGGCTCGTCCAGGTTGGCGGCGCCGGGGAGACCGGGCAGCCACGCCGTGTCCGGCAGCCCTGGAAGCCCCGGCAGCCCGTCGGCGCCGGTGTCGAGCGCCGCCTCCAGCTGCTCGCGCAACTGGTCGGTCACCCCGGGCGGCATGCCGTCGGGCAGCAGGTCGACGAGCTGCTCGGTGAGTTCCTCGGCCGGCAGGGAGTCCACGCCCTCCAGGCCGACGGCGTCGGCCATCGCCGCCCGCAGCCCGGAGGTGAGCAGGATCTCCCCCTCCCGGAAGACCTGTCCGCCCAACTGCCGCTCCCGGCGCTCCGGGTCGGTGAGCACCAGCGTGCTGGCGGGGGCACCGGGTGACCTGGGGATCATCGCGAGGGAGCCCCAGTCGCCCGCCGACGCCGAACTCCCGGTGGTGGCCTGCTCGTCCACGTTCAACGCGCTGTCGCCGAGGCGATCGGCCCAGGTGGCCGCGGTGTCCTCGTCGGCGGGCACCGCCTCGATCCCGCCCAGCGGAATGCCGCGCACCTCGCCCATCATGTCCAGGGCGACCACCATCCGGCGGGCGCTGTCGTAGGCGTAGGCGTCGTCCGAGGCGATGTAGTCGGCGCCGAGGCCCGGGATCTCGTCCGGGTGCGCCACGGTCGAGCCGTCGAGCAGGTCGACGATCCGCAGCCCGTCGTCGGTGACGAGGTAGACATACTCCGGGCTGGTCGCCAACACGGCCGCCTCCCAGATGAGTTCGTCGGAGAGGCGGACGTCCCAGACCCGGTCGCCGGTCCTCAGGTCCACCGCGACCAGCCGCTTCTGCCACATGTCGCCGAACATCATCTGGACGGGGTTGGTGTTGCCGTCCCGCTCGTAGGGCACCAGCGCCAGCGCGCCCCTCGGGGTGGCGGCGATGCCGAGCCCCGGCTGGATGGAGACGGTGGGGTCGGGCATGGCCGTCCAGATCGTGCCGAAGACGAGGCCGGTGATGCCCAGCGGCAGCAGGGCGAAGCGCAGGCCGAAACCGCGCCTCGATCGGACCGGAGCGGGGATACGCGGCTCGTTCGGCGTGCCGTAGGGCGAGGTGATCCGCCCCGGTACGCGCGGCGGGTTCCACCGGCTCGATCCGCCGGCCGACGCCGCGTGGGTCGCCTGGTGTCGCACGGTCCTCTCCTCCCGTCGAGGGCTTGAGAGTTCCAAGGTGGCGGACGTCCGACAGCTACCGATCACAGAAACGGCCAACGGGATCACCGCGCAGATCGAGCCGGTTACCATGCGAGCATGTCCCCCGCGACCGCCACCACCGCCCGCGCGCCGGCGACCGTGCCGAGGGCGCTGCTGATCGCCGAGGTCTGGGCCGAGTTCGGCGCGGACGTCGCGCCGTTGAGCAACGGCCTGGGCCAGCCGCTGGCCCGCACGGTGAAACTGCTGCTCGATCCGCTGGTGCTGCGCCCCGTGCTCAACCCCAGGTTCGCGGCCGGCCCGGTGCGCGGCGAGCACGTCGACGAGCTGCGCGCCACGCTGCGCGAGGCCGGCCCGAGACTGGCCGCGACCGCCGCCTGGTTCACCCAGCTGAAGCGGGCCAGGCGCGCCGCCCGGATCACCGAGGGCAACCCGCAGGACCGTTACTTCCAGCGCTGCTACGAGTTGGCGAGCACGCTGGGCCCGCCGGGCGCCGACGCGCCGCGGGTGGCCGCCGAGGTGGTCGACGAGATCCGCGAGGCGGCCGGCGAGTTGACCGTGGAGGCGCTGCGCCGGTTTGTCACCGACCCGGCCCAGGCCGCGGCGCTACGCGCGGAGCTGACGGCCGCCTGGGCGGCCCGCGCGGCCACCGACCAGGGCGCGGAGGTCCCGGCCGATCCGCCGGAGTTGGCGGCGCTGCTGGACCAGCTCGCCTCCGGCCCGGACCGGGCGCTGCTGGCCGCGCTGCTGGCCCAGGGGCTCGGCTCGCGGGACGCGGCCTCGCTGGCGGCGCCCGGCGCCGCCCTGGACTGTGGGCTGACCAGGCGGGAGCGGGTGGTGGCCCCGGAGTTGGGCGAGCGCGCCTCCAAGCGGAACCTGCCGCCGCCGTTCGACCGTTCCGTCTTCGAGCGGCTCTTCGCCGGGTTCACCGCCACGTTCCACCGGTCCACCATGCCGGGCCTGCCGGCCCTGGTCCGGCAGGAGATCCACCGTTCGGCGGCGCCCTGGCAGTTGGCCGACGAGGCGGGGCGGCTCGCGATGGTGCTGGGGCGGCGGGCCAGCGCCGGGCTGGATCCGGAACGCACGGCGGGCACGGACGCGGCGGGCACGGACGCGGCGGTCCGGCTGGCGGCCCGCTGGCGGCGCGAGCCCTTCGTGCACCGCGCGCTGCGCCTGCCCCGGCCGGCCGGCGCCGGCGTTCTTGAGGTGCGGCAGGCGTATCTGCGTCGGCTGTGGGTGCGGCTGCACGGCCGGGAGCTGCGCGGCGAGCCGCTGGCCGCCGAGGTGCTGTGGGATCTGCTGGACGGGGTGCTCCGCTCCGTGATCATGGACCAACGTGACCGGCTGCGCGCGGTGTTGGATCGGGCCGCGGTCTCCGGCGGGCCGGCCGACCCACCGACCGGCCCGGCCACCGACTCGCCGGCCGACTCGCCGAGCGGCGAGGAGCGTCGGCCATGAGCGGGACGGTGCGGGTGCGGCGGGTCGACGGGGCGCTGCGGGTGGGGGCGCCGCCGACGCATCCGGAGTGGACGGCGCTGGTCGAGGCCAGGGGCGCGGTGCTGACCTGGGACGTGACGGCCGAAGCGCCGGTGCCGGCGGCCGAGATCCACGATCCGGCGCCGGCCGCCGACTGGCTGTGGCAGGTCTACGGCTCGGCCGCGGACGCGGTGCTGGCCGTCTCCGACGGCGAAGCGCTCGCCGAGGTCGCGCTGCCTCCCGACGCGGGTCGCTCGCCCGTGGCGCTGGCGCTGCGGCGGCTGGCCCTGCTCGGCTGGCAGGAGGCGTGGTGGCCGGCCTCCTTCGTGGCCGGCGTGCCGGCGCTGCCGGCCGCGCTGCGGCTCGTCGAGGCGGCGGTCGTCGCCGCCGATGTGGAGGAGCTGTTGGACGACGAGGACGCGGTGGAGCGGCTGCTGCTGCGGGCCACCGCGTCCGGGCATCCGCCGGCCGCGCTGGCGGCGCTGTTCGACCACCCCGAACTGGGCGATCAGGCCATGGAGTTGGCCCAGCGGCTGGCGGAGGTCGCGGAGGCGTGGGGGGTGCCGCCCACCGCGCCGGCGCGCGCCGAGCCACGGCCGGCGGCCTGGGCGCTGGCCGCCGGCGGCGCGGTCGGCGACGGCCTCGGCGGGCCGCGCGGCGGCGGCCCCGTGGACTGGACGCTGGTGCCCGCGGGTCTGGTGGACGCGGGCGCCGAGCTGCGCTGGGCCCTGGTGCGGCGGCAGGACCGTTCGCTGCTTGAGGTGGCGGTGCCCCGCGCGCCTGGCGCCCCGGTCGAGGCGGCGGCGCCGCTGCGGGCGCGCGGCGACGGGGTCGAGTTCGAGCTGGGGATGTCGGACGACGGGCGGGAGTTCGTCGGCGCGGGGGCGGTGGAGCCGACCGCGCTGCTGGTGCCGGCGGCGCGGCGCCGCGTCGTCGTCTGGGCGCCGGAGTTCGCGCCGGCCGGGGCCGAACCCGCGCCGGCCGCCGAGCTGGTCGAGCGCCAGTCGGCGGTGATCGCGTATGCGCGGGCCCGGTTGGCCGCGCCGGACGGCTCGCTCGCCGAGCGGGCCGCGGCGCTGCTGGGGCACGACGAGGGCTGAGGCACGGGAGCTGGCCGTCGTCGGGCGGCCAGGGGAACCGGAGAGGCGGGAGGGGTCGGCATGGCCGACGAGGAGAAGGAGCCGGTGGGCCTGCCGGGCGTGGGGGCCGCTTCGCCCCGCTGGCACCGCTGGCGGGATCTGCACAACGAGGGCACCCTGCTCCTCCAGGACGGCCGACCGCACCACGCCCGGAGTCCGTTGGCAGCGGCCTACGCCGAGACCCAGGTCCAGGACGTGGACGAGGAGGGCCTGCTGCACCGGGCCACCACGGCCACCAACATGGCCGGAGTGGCCGAGGCGGAAGGCGACCTGGCCGAGGCGGAGCGGCTGATCACCGAGTCCGTCGAGCTGTCCGCCGGCCTGGGCGGCTATGCCGGGGCCCAGGCCACGCTGGTCAACTCGCTGGTGTCCCGCGCCCAGTTGGCGATGTCGACCGGCCGGCCGACGGCGGCCGACGCCGATCTGGCGCGGGCCTTCGCGGTCGCCGACGAGCTGCCGGAGCCGGGCGATCTGCTGGCGTTCACGCTGCATGGCGCGCGCACCACGCTGTGGATGGTCACCGGCGAGCTGGCCGAGGCGGAGCAGGAGGCGCTGATCGCGCTGGACATCGCGCTGGCGTTCCGCCCCGAACTGGCCGTCTACCCCTGCGACAACCTGGCCCGGATCGCGCTGGCCTGCGACAACCCGGAGGCTGCCGAGGAGTTCCGCCGGATCGCCGAGGATCCGGCGCTGACGGCCGAGGAGTGGGGGACGGCGGACGGCATCGTGATGGTGGGCGCGGACGACGGCGCGCCCGATCCCGCGGTGCTCGCCCCCGGCTCCCGCGCCGAGTTGGCGCCCTGGCCGCTCGGCCCGCGTTGGCGTCGTTCCGTGGCGCTGAACCTGGAGGGGGTGCGGCATGTCGCCACCCATCAACTCGCCGAGGCCGACGGCCTGTTCCAGGCGGCGGAACGTGCCACCCGGACGGTCGGGGGTGGCCTCGACGCGTTGTTCTGCCGTGCCAACGTGCTGATCAACCGCACCGGGATCGCCAGCACCCGTGGGGACGCGGAGGGCGCGCTGGGGTTCGCCGAGGAGGCGGTGGAGGCGCTGGTCACGGTGGTCACGGCGGTGGGCGCCGACCACGGCGCGGCGGCCGTGCTGGCGCAGGCACGCCAGCTGCGCGCCGCCATGCTGCGCGAACTCGGCCGCCACGCCGAGGCGTTGGCCGAGCTGGCGCGCGTCGAGGAGCTCCTGCCCTCGCTGGGCGCGGGGCGGCACGCGGCCGAGGTGTGGTGGCGGCTGCTGCGGACCACGCTGCTCATGGTGACGGGACGGTTCGCCGAGGCCGCCGACGAGGGCGAGCGCGCGCTGGCCCTGGCGCAGGAGCACGCGCCGTGGCTGGCGCCCCGCGCGTATGTGATGTTGGCCGAACAGGCGAGCGGCATCGGCGACAACGAGACCAGCGCGACCCGGCTGCGGCTGGCCAGGGAGCTGTTCGCGGCGCTGGGCGAGACCGAGGGCGAGGTGGCGACCCTGGTGAGCCTGGGGCGCCTGGACTATCTGGCGGAGCGCCCCGAGGAGGCGCGGCGGCACTACGACGCGGCGGAGGCGCTGCTGCCCCCGGAGGGCGCCGCCCAGATGCGCGCGGCCTGCCGGCATGGCCGGGCGGCGGTTGCGGTGAGCTCGGGCCGGGCGGAGGAGGGCCTGGCGCTGTTGCGACAGGCCCTCGACGAGTGGGGCGAGGGCCGGACGCCGCTGGTGGAGATCGCCTTCCACCAGGTGGCGGGCAGCGCCCATGCCGCGCTCGACAACCACGCCGAGGCGGAGCGCTGTCTGCTGACCGCCCGGCGCCTCGGGCAGGACCACTACGGTTGGCATCTCGCGCTGACCGTGGACTGGTGGCGGGCCCACACGCATATCAACTGGGCCGCGGATCTGGCCGACGAGGCCCAGCGTGCCCCGTTGCTGGACACGGCGCTGGACTTGGCGGTGCCGGCGGCCCTGGCCGCCGAGGCGGCGCGCCAGTTCTTCACGGCCGGCGTCGCCCGGGAGCGCTGGGTGGCGCTGGCCGCCGCCCCCGCCACCCGGGCGGCGCTGCTCGCCATCCGGAGCCTCGGGGACGCGGCGCTGGGCGTCGCGCTGCTCGACCACCTCGCGGCGACCGTCTCGCTGCGCCTGCACGAGCCGGCCGCGAGCGTCCCGAGCGCCGGGCCCCCCGATGTGCTGACGGTGCCGCTGCCGACGCCCGCCCCCCTCACGAACGACCAGCTCTCCTATGCCGCTGCCGGGCTCGGCCTGGTGTCCACGGGCGACGAGGCGTTCCCCGCGCCCCAGCTGGCGCTGCCGCCCCGGGTCCGGGTGGCGACTGAGGTGCCGTCGCCGCTGGAGCCGTGGATCGAGCGGGCCGAGGAACGCTATGGCTTCCCGATCCGCTCCGCCGAGGTGGTGCGCGCATGGTGAGCGAGCGACGCGAGGTGCCCGGCGACGGCGCCGGAGGGCCGACGGAGGCCGAGTTGGACGGAGTGCTCGGCGTCCGTGCCGGGGTGCCCTACGGCCCGCGCTGGGCGGAGCACGCCGCGCTGGTCAACAAGGCCGTGGTGCGGCACGGGCGCAACGGTGGGAAGCGAGCGGTGCCCCTGCTGGAACGGGCGCTGCGGGCCACCGAGGTGCCGGACGTGGACGGTGAGGGGCTGGATCTGCGCGCCCGGGTGCTGGGCAACCTCGCCGCGCTCGCCGAGGGCAGGGGCGAGGTGGCCGAGGCGCTGCGGCTGGCCGACGAGGCGCTGGCGGCTGGCGAGGCGGCGGAACGCCTGCTGGGCGACACGCGCTCCACCAGCGCCGTGCTGGTCAGCGTGCTGATCAACCGGGCGCAGACGCTTCAGGTGCCGGGCCGGTTCGAGGACGCGCTGGCCGACTGCGACCGCGCCGCCACGCTCTCCACGGGCCCCTACACCGGCCATGCAGCGCTGCTCGGTTTCCATCTGCACAACACCAGGGGCTGTGTGCTGATCGGCCTGGAGCGCTATGCCGAGGCGGAGGCCGAGATCCAGCGGGCGCTGGCCCTGGCGCTTGAGCGGGAGCCACGGCTCGCCGGGCACGCCTACACCAACCTGGGCCTGCTGGCGCAGCGTTCGGGCGACGCGGCCGGCACCCTGGCGCGTCTGCGGCAGGCCGGGGAGTTCCACGAGCTGGCCGGCGACCCCTCGGCGCTGGCGCTGCTGGAGGAGAACCTGGCGCGGGTGGCGTTGGAGGGGCGCCGTCTCGGGGAGGCCGAGCGGCGTTTCCAGCAGGCGCGTCGGGCGTACTCCGGGCTCGGTGCCGAACACCAGGCGGCCGGCGCCAGGTTCGGGGAGGCGCTGGTGGCCTTCCTGCGTGGCCGGCCGCTGCGCGCCCGGAAGATCCTGCGGGAGGCGGCGCCGCCGCTGGAGCGGGTCGGCGAGGTGTCGGCGCTGGTCGAGTGCGAGCTGCTGGCGGGCGATATCGCGGCGTGCGCGCTGCGTTTCAAGCTGGCCGAGGACCACTATCTGGCCGCGCGGGCTCACTGTGTGGCGGCGGGCAGGCTGCATGACACGGCCCGGATCGATGTGCGGCGGGCCCGGGTGGTGATCGAGACGCTGCGGTTCGCGGTCCGCCGCAAGGAGCGGGAGCGCCGGCTGGGGGCCGCGCTCAACCTGGCGCTGCCAGCGGCGCTGGCCACCGACGCGATGCGGCACGGCTTCCCGCCGGGGCCGACCAGGGAGCGGTGGTCGCGGGAGGTCACGGGGCCGGCGGTGACGGTGACGCTGCGGATTCTGACGCTCCTCCAACAGCCCCGGCTCGCCATGGAGTTGGTCGAGAACCTCGCCGCGTCCAGCACGCTGGTGCTCGACCGGGCGCCGCGTCCTCTCGCGGACGACGTCCGGGGGCTGCTGACGGACTCCTCGCCGGGGGCGATCGTGCCGGAGCCGTTCCCCGTCCCGGCCGAGGCGGGCGTCGGGGCGTTCGCCGCCTCGATGGTCTGGACGGGGAGCCAGGGCGGTTCGGACGCGTTCCCCGCGCCGCGCTTCGCGCTGCCGCCCCGGCTGCGGATCTTCGACGCCGAGGAGACCGAGTTGGACCACTGGATCGAGGCCGGCGAGGAGCGCTACGGCCGCCGGATCCGCTCGGACGACCGGCTGCCGGTCTGGTGACCGGCGAGCACCGCCGAACACTGGCCGAAAACAGCTGGCCGACGGGACGAGAACCGCACCGGGGTGCGGACCAGGCAGAGGAGAACACGGTGAGAAAGTCGGCCAACCCCCCGCTCGACCTCCGCGTGGTGGAGAACCTGGACGGCACCGTCCACACCTTCCAACCGACGGTTCAGCTGAAGTACGTGGACGCGGGCGACCTCTATCTCACCTGGCGCTGGGAGCACGCCCCCGACGAGCCCCGGGTCATGCTCTTCGAGCGGAGCGAGGTGGCCGGGGTGCTGGACGAGCTGGCCCGCGCGCTGCCGACCCCGCTGCCGGGCGAGACCATCGAGGAGGCGCTGACCAGGGCGTTGACCCGTGGCCCGCTGGTGGACGTGGCACGGGAGAGCGATCTGCTCGGCCGGCTGACCACGGCGCTGATCCCGTATCCGCTGGGCGCCGAGCTGCGCCTGCTGGTGGAGCGCGGCATCCGGCCCCGGCTGCGCGTCCAGCCGTCGCCCTCGACCGGCCAGGTGCCCTGGGAGGCGCTGCGCGTGGACGACGAGGAGCGCCTCGTCGAGGTCCTGGACGTGGCCACGCTGCCGCCCGCCACGGTGCGGCACTCGCCCGAGCGCCGGATCTCCCCGTGGCGGCCGGAGGGGCCCGTGGTGGCGGCGCTCGACCCCAGGGTGCCGGGGTTCGCCGACCACACCGGGCTCGGCTCGGTGTTGGGCCCGGTCGCGGCGGATTCGCCGCTGGCCGCGATGGTGACCCGGCTCGGCGAACGGCTGCGCCCCACGGGGTCGGCGGCGGACGCCTTCCGCCGCCCCGGGCTGAGCAGGGAGGTGCTGGAGCCGCTGCTGGCGGAGGCGTCCAGGTTCCTCTATGTGGGGCATGTGACCACGGCGGACCACGGCCTGGACGCGCGGCTCCATCTGGGCTGCGGCGTGGACAGCACCGGGCGGGCCGCCCCGCTCGGCGGGCACCGGCCGCTGACCGCCGCCGATCTGGTGCTCGGCCACCGCCCGGACGACCCCAGGCCGTGGCGGATGCCCAACCGGGTGGCGCTGGTGGCCTGCGAGAGCGGCGGCGAGGTGCGGTTCGCCGAGCCGACGGGGCTGGTGGCGGCGGCGATCCACACCGGCGCCGAGTATGTGGTGTCGACCCGCTGGACGCTGCCGACCGACGAGGGGGTGCGCCGCTTCGCCGCCGGCGCAGCCCCCGGGACCACGGTGGTGCCGGCGTCCGTGATCGCCGTGGACGCGGCGCAGGACGCCCCCGATCCGGTGGTCGCGCTCAACGACTGGCAGCGCGAGCGGGCCGTGCGCTGGCGCCGGCACGGGGACCTCGCCGACGCCCCGTTCACCTGGGCCGCGTTCACCACCACCCACGGATAGGGCCTGGCCGACGCCCGCGACGCGGGCCCCGTGGGGAGCGGCTGTCGAGTCCGGCGGCGGCACGAGATATCTTGATGTCGAGCAATGTTGCAGACGTGGAGTGGAGCATCCGGTGACTGAGTCGACCGTCATCTACACACAAACCGACGAGGCCCCGGCCCTGGCGACGTATTCCCTGTTGCCGGTGGTCGAGGCCTATGCCGCGACCGCCGGGGTCCGTGTGGAGATCCGTGACATCTCGCTGGCGGGCCGGATCATCGCCAGCTTCCCCGAGCGGCTCGACGAGGGTCAGCGCGTCGAGGACGCCCTCGCCGAGCTGGGCGAGCTGGCCGGGACCCCCGGGGCGAACATCATCAAGCTGCCGAACATCTCGGCATCCATCCCCCAGCTCAAGGCGGCCGTCGCCGAGCTGCGGGAGCGCGGCTACGACCTGCCGGACTACCCGGACGAGCCGCGCACCGACGAGGAGCGGGAGGTGCGCGCCCGCTACGACAAGGTCAAGGGCAGCGCCGTCAACCCGGTGCTGCGCGAGGGCAACTCCGACCGCCGCGCCCCCGCCTCGGTGAAGAACTACGCCAGGACCCACCCGCACCGGATGGGCGCCTGGTCGGCCGAGTCCAGGACCAATGTGGCGCATATGACCGCCGACGACTTCCGCACCAGCGAGCGCTCGGCGATCATCCCCGCCGCGACGTCGCTGCGCATCGAGCTGGCGGCGGCGGACGGCACCAGCACGGTGCTGCGCGAGTCCGTACCGGTGCTGGACGGCGAGATCGTGGACGCCTCGGTGCTGCGGGTCGCGGCGCTGCGGGAGTTCCTGACCGCGCAGATCGCCCGTGCCAAGGCCGAGGGCGTGCTGTTCTCCGTGCATCTGAAGGCCACCATGATGAAGGTCTCCGACCCGATCATCTTCGGCCATGTGGTGCGCGCCTTCTTCCCGAAGACCTTCGCCGCCCACGGCGAGACCCTCGCCGCCGCCGGGCTGAGCCCCAACGACGGCCTGGGCAGCATCCTCAAGGGCCTTGAGAGCCACCCGCGGGGCGCCGAGATCAAGGCCTCGTTCGACGCCGAGCTGGCCGCGGGACCGGAGCTGGCCATGGTGGACTCCGACCGGGGCATCACCAACCTGCATGTCCCCAGCGATGTCATCGTGGACGCCTCGATGCCCGCGATGATCCGCACCTCGGGCCACATGTGGGGCCCGGACGGGGCGGAGGCCGACACGCTGGCCGTCATCCCGGACAGCAGCTACGCCGGCATCTACCAGGTGGCCATCGACGACTGCCGCGCCAACGGCGCCTTCGACCCCTCGACCATGGGCTCGGTGCCCAACGTCGGGCTGATGGCGCAGAAGGCCGAGGAGTACGGCAGCCACGACAAGACCTTCGAGATCCCGGCCGACGGCACGGTGCGCGTGGTGGACGGCTCGGGTGCCGTGGTGCTGGAGCACGAGGTCAGCACCGGTGACATCTGGCGGATGTGCCAGACGAAGGATGTTCCGGTCCGCGACTGGGTCAAGCTGGCCGTCAACCGCGCCCGCGCCACCGGGGACCCGGCGATCTTCTGGCTGGACGAGACCCGCGCGCACGACGCCAGCCTGATCGAGAAGGTCCGCGCCTACCTGCCCGAGCACGACACGGAGGGCCTGCGGATCGAGATCCTGGCGCCCGTGGACGCCATCGCGCTCTCCCTGGAGCGCATCCGCAGGGGCGAGAACACCATCTCGGTCACCGGCAATGTGCTGCGTGACTATCTGACCGACCTGTTCCCGATCCTGGAGCTGGGCACCAGCGCCAAGATGCTCTCCGTGGTCCCGCTGATCAACGGTGGCGGCCTCTTCGAGACGGGGGCCGGCGGCTCGGCGCCCAAGCATGTGCAGCAGCTGGTCAAGGAGAACTATCTGCGTTGGGACAGCCTGGGCGAGTTCCTGGCCCTCGCGGTCAGCTTCGAGCACCTCGCCCAGCGGACGGGCAACGCGCGGGCCCAGATCCTGGCCGACACGCTGGACCGGGCGACCGCCACGTTCCTCAACGAGGACAAGTCGCCCAGCCGTCGCCTGGGCGGCATCGACAACCGGGGCAGCCACTTCTACCTGGCGCTGTACTGGGCCAGGGAGCTGGCCGCCCAGACCGAGGACCCGGCGCTGGCCGAGGCCTTCGGGGCGCTGGCCAAGACCCTGGGTGAGCAGGAGGAGACCATCGTCGCCGAGCTGGTCGCCGTGCAGGGCTCGCCGGTCGACATCGGCGGATACTACCTGCCGGACGCCGCCAAGGCGGCGGCCGTGATGCGCCCGTCGAAGACGTTCAACGAGGCCATCTCCACGCTGGGTTGAGCCTGAGCGAAACGCCCGCCGCACCACTGGTGCGGCGGGTTCGTTCGTTCGCGCGACGCCAGCGGCTCAGCAATGGTCGTGCTGGCGGGCGATATGACGGTCCATCAGCGCGAAGACGCCCTGCTGGTCGCGCTGTCGGACGAGGTCGACCAGCGTCAGATGCTCCTCGGCCGAGGCCCGCAGCCGGCCGTGTCTGGCCAGCGGGGCGAGCGCGTGCAGCCGTGTCTGTAAGCCGAGTTGGGAGACGGTCTCGACGATCCTCGGGTTCCCCGCGTAGCGCAGCAGCTCCAGGTGGAAGTCCCGGTCCGCCTCCGCGTAGTCGAGCAGCTCGCCCCGGGTCGCGGTCTCGACCGTCCGCACGGCCAGCGCGCGCAGCCCCGGGAGGTCCTCGCGCGGGATCAGCGGCACCACCCGCCGGACGGTGACCGGCTCGATCAACAGCCGTAGTTCGGTGATGTGTTCCAGATCCGCCTGCGACACCTCCGTCACCCGGAACCCCCGGTTCGGCAGCGAGGTCACCATGCCCTCGCGCACCAGGTCCAGCATCGCCTCCCTGACCGGGGTGGCCGAGACCCCGAACCGCCCCCCGAGCGCCGGCGCCGAGTACACCGTGCCCGGCTCCATCTCGCCGGAGATGATGGCGGCGCGCAGGGCGTGTGCGACGGTCTCCCGCAGGCACTCCCGTTTTCTGAGCGTGGTGGTTCTGCCGTGGATCATGCGGTCCCCATCGTGCGTTCCCCCGCTGGTGCCGGTCGAGCACCCGCGTTGCCGAGGAGACTGCCGCCCCCACGGCTGCACGGCGCATCCTGCCGGGAGTTTCCCGTTCCGTCGAATCGCACCCGCAAGGACCTGCCATCGAACACGCGTCTCCCGGCGCGCCGGCAGCGGTGGCCCGGTGGCCTGCGGGTGGACGCCCGCCGCGAAGCGGCCGTCGGTGACCTGATGGTGGCGCCTGTCGTCGCCCCCGGTCACCCGGCGGCTACCGGCCCCAAGCGGAACCCCCGCGGGCCACCGCCCTCATGAATCCGACCGGCCACCATATGCGCTCTGTCCTGGGGAAGCCGGATGGCGCCCCGGTCGGCGACGAGAGGCCCGGCGGCCGAAGCGGAAGACCGGACCGCGCCGGCCGAACCGGACATCCCGCCGAGCTCCGCACGGCCGCGGGTGCTGTTGGGGGCGGTCACCGAGTTCACCGGATTGCGGAAGCGAACGCCCACGCGTCAGAACCACTCGGACTTGTCCACGACATTGACCAGTTCGGCGCCCTCGACGAAGCGGCGGGCGTTCTCCCGCAGCACATCGAAACGCCGCTCGTCCGCGTGCGGCCCCGCACCGGCCACATGGGGGGTGAGCAGGGCGCGCGGGTGGCGCCACAGCGGATGGTCCGCCGGCAGCGGCTCCGTCTCGAACACGTCGAGCGCGGCGGCCCGCAGCCGCCCCGCGTCCAGCGCCTCGACCAGGGCGTCCAGCCGCACGATCGGGCCGCGCCCCACGTTGACCAGCAGCGCCTCGGGCCGCAGCAGCGCCAGCCTGCGGGCGTCCAACAGCCCCTCGGTGCGCGGGGTGTGCGGCACGGTGAGGACGACCAGGTCGGCCTCGGGCAGCCGGGCGTCCAGCGCGTCCGCCGGATGCAGCGCGGCGAACCCGGGCGGCGCCTCCGTCAGCCGGGCGTCCACGCCGACCACCCGGCAGCCGAACGCGGCCAGCAGCCGGCCCACCTCGGCCCCCACCGCGCCGGCGCCGACGACCAGCGCGGTGGCACCCGCCGGCGGCCACACGGCGGCGGCGTCCCAGTTCGGCGCCCAGACGGCGGCCGACTGCGCGCGGACATAGCCGGGCAGGTCCCGGGCCAGGGCGAGGACCAACGCCAGGGTGTGGACGGCGACATGGTCGGTGTAGGTGTCGCGCATATTGGTCACCTGGGCCGGGTGCGCCACCAGGTCCGGGTGGTAGAAGCCGGGCGGCGGGCCGGCCTGCGGCGCCTGGAGCCAGCGCAACCTCGGTGCGCGCGCCAGGAGTTCGGGCGACAGCGTGCCATAGGCGGCGTCCGCTCCGGCCAGCGCGTCGGCCGCCGCCTCCTCCGTCTCCGGGCGCAGCACACGCAGCCCTGGCACCTCGTCGGCCAGCCGGCGCGGCCAGTCCGCGGTGGCGTCGGCGTGCGGGGGCACCATCACCAGCGTGGGCGGGGTCGGGGTGTCGTTCATGCCAGGGTCGCCATGCCTTTCTCGGTGATCTCGTGAAGCAGCGGCCGGCCCGCCCAGCGGCGGGCCGGCTCCTCGACCGTCGCACGTCTCATGGCACGCCGCTCACCAGCGCGGCATCACCGGGTCCCAACCGGGATCGACGGCCCGCATCGGGGTGATGTCGTCGCGGGTGTCGAAGCCGCAGCGCAGGTACTGCTCGGCCAGCTCGCCCAGCGCGTCCTCGGCCAACTCCACGCCGAGGCCAGGGCCTTCGGGCACGGCGAGGGAGCCGTCGGTGAACCGGAAGGCACCCGGCCGCACCACGTCCTCGGTCAGATAGGGGTGGTGGGTGTCGCAGGCATAGGTCAACTCCGGTACGGCTGCGGCCAGTTGGGTCATCGCGGCGAGGCTGATACCCAGATGCGAGTTGGAGTGCATGGACAGGCCGAGGCCGAACGTCCGGCAGATCGCGGCCAGTCGGAGCGAGGCCCGCAGCCCGCCCCAGTAGTGGTGGTCGGAGAGCACGATCCGCACCGCGCCCTTCGCGACGGCCGGCGGCAGATGGTCGAACTGGGTGACGCACATGTTGGTGGCCAACGGCACCTCCGTCCGGCGGGCGACCTCGGCCATGCCGCCGATGCCGGCCGTCGGGTCCTCCAGGTACTCCACCACGCCGGCGAGCCGCCGCGCCACGGCCAGGCTGGTCGGCACCGTCCAGGCGGTGTTGGGGTCGAGCCGCAGCGGGTGTTCGGGGAAGGCGGCGCGCAGCGCCTCGATCGCCTCGGCCTCCGCCATCGGCGGCAGCACCCCGCCCTTGAGCTTCAGCGAACGGAAGCCGTACCGGTCGACCATCCGCCGGGCCTGGGCGACCACCCCGTCCGGGTCCATCGCCTCGCCCCACCCGTCCGCCGGATAGCCGGGGTCGGGAACGTGCGCGGCGTGCTTGAAGAACAGATAGCCGCTGAACGGCACGGCGTCCCTGACCCGGCCGCCGAGCAGTTCCGCCACCGGGCGGCCCAGCGCCTTGCCGCGCAGGTCCCAGCAGGCCACCTCGAAGGCGGAGACCACCGTGGCGACCGTCTTCGCGTGCCCGGGGGCGCCGATCAGACCGTGGGTGGCCGGCCCGGCCGAGCCGGCCAGCGCCTCGGCGACCAGCCGCTCCAACGCGTTGAGGTCGAACGGGTCGGACCCGGCGAGCCGGGGTGCGACGGCCGCCAGGGCGTCCAACACCCCCCGGTCGCCATAGGTCTCGCCCAGTCCGACGAGGCCCTCGTCGGTGCGCACCTGGATGATGGCGCGCAGCGCGTAGGGCTGGTGCACCCCGTGCACATTGCGCAGCGGCGGGTCGCGGAAGGCCACGGGGGTGATCGTGGCGCCGGTGATCAGCATCCGCGCTCCGTTCCGGGGGTGGCCGCCTTCCTGGCCCAGTCGAGATCGGTGGCCAGCAGCTCGGCCACCGGGACGGCCGGCTCGTTGTACTGGCCGGAGAGGCAGACCGGGCCCGCCCAGCCCAGGGTGGTCAACGTGCCAAGGGCCGCCGACCAGTTGGCGAGCCCGTCGGGCGCGGGGACGAACCAGGTGCGCCAGTCCCCGCCCACCGCGCCCGACGGCTCCTCGGTCCTGGCGTAGTGGGCGTTCTTCAGGTTGACGATGGCCAGCCGGTCGGCGGCCAGCGGCAGGGTGACGCGGGGGTCGTCGCCGGCCAGGGCGTCGTGCGCGGCGTCCCAGACCAGTTGGAAGTGCTCGGGCGGCAGCCCGTCCAGCAGGTCGAGCACGCCGAGCGTGGTGGAGATCCAGCGTCCGTGGTGGGGCTGGACGCCCACCCGCACACCGTAGCGCTCGGCCAACGGCGCGACGGCGGCCAGCTGTTCGCGGTTCCTGATGACGGAGGCCGCGTAGCCGTCGGGGCCGAGTTCGGCCATGATCCGGATCAGCGGCACCTCGGCCGCTGCGCAGGCGGCGAAGACCGGCTCGGTCAACTCGCTGGCGACGCTGATCACTTCGACGCCGTCGGCGCGCAGCCTGCGGGCGAAGGCCGGCAGGGTGCGCTCGGCGTCGGCCGGGGTGAGACGGGCGCCGTCCCTGACGGGGACCTCGGCGCCGGTGAAGCCGAGCCGGGCGACCAGCGGGCCCAACTCGTCGGCGGGCAGGGACAGCCAGGGCTTGGTGAAGACGGACCAGTGGAATGACATGGGTTCAGCGGCCTCCGAGCCCGCTCATGGTGATGCCTCGGACGAACCAGCGTTGGGTCAGGAAGAAGAGCACGATCAGCGGAATGGTGGTGAGGGTGGCGGCCATCAGCAGCAGGTTCCACTGGGTGCCGTTGGTGTCCTGGAACACCTGGAGTCCGACGGACGCGGTCCTGGTGGCGTCGCTGTTCGAGATGACCAGCGGCCACAGCAGGTTGTTCCACTGGCTGATGAACTTGAAGACAAAGAGTGTCGCGATGGCGGGTACCGCGAGTGGAACGATCACCCGGAGAAACACTTGCCAACGGTTGGCGCCGTCGAGTCGGGCGGCCTCCTCGTAGTCCCTGGGGATGCCGAGGAAGAACTGCCGCAGCAGGAAGACGCCCAGCGCGGTGAACGCGTGCGGCAGGATCATCCCCGGCCAGGTGTCCACGCCGTGCATCTTGGCCACGATGATGAACTGCGGGATCAGGGTGACCTGGGCCGGGATCATCAGGGTGGCCAGATAGACGCCGAAGATGGCGTTGCGCCCTGGGAAGTTGAGACGGGCGAAGGCGTAGGCGGCCAGTGCGGCCGTGACGGTCTCCAGCAGCGCGGTGCCGCCGGCGAAGAACACGGTGTTGAGCAGGTAGCGGCCCAGGGGCACCAGGTCGAAGGTGCGGCCGATGTTCTCCCAGTGCCAGGTGCTGGGCCAGAACGACGGCTGGGCGGCCATGGACTCGGCGTCCGACTGGAAGGCCACCAGCACCATCATCACGATGGGGAGCAGCGTGATGCCGGTGACCAGGAAGCAGGCGAAGACCAGCAGCTTGCGTCTGACCAGCTGGCGGGTCGGCACCGGGCGGGGCGCCGGCGCGGCGCGACGCGGCTGGACCAGCGGCGGGGCGTCAGATGTCATAGTGCACCAGCCTCCGCTGGAAGAGGAACTGGATCCCGGTGATCAGGGCGATGAAGGCGAACAGCACCAGGGACTGGGCGGCGGCGTAGCCCTGTTCGTAGTTCTGGAATCCGGACTGATAGATGTACATGACCAGCGTGGTGGTGCTGGAGCCCGGCCCGCCGTTGGTCATCACCAACGCCTGGTCGAAGACCTGGAACGAACCGATCACCGAAGTGACGATCACAAAGAACATCGAGGGCGACAGCAGCGGCAGCGTCACATTGCGAAAAGACCCCCAGGCAGATGTTCCATCCACCTTGGCTGCCTCATAGAGCTGTTGCGGAATGGCTTGGAGGCCGGCCAGAAAGATCACCATGCCGAAACCGAAGCTCTTCCAGACGCTCATCAGGATCAGCGAGGGCATCGCCCAGGTGTCGGAGATCAGCCAGGCGGGTCCGTCGATGCCCACCAGGCCGAGCACACTGTTCATCAGCCCGTCGTGCGGTATGTAGAGCCAGATCCAGACGAAGGCCACGGCCACGGTGATGGTGGCGTAGGGCAGCAGCAACAGCGAGCGGAAGATCGCCATCCGGCGCAGCCCGTGGTTGAGCAGCAGCGCCAGCGCCAGGCTGACCACCATCGTCAACGGGACGCTGACCAGGGTGAAGTAGGCGGTGTTGCCGAGCGCCGACCAGAAGGTCGGATCGGGCCCCAGCCGGGTGTAGTTCGAAAGGCCAGCGAAGGTGGGTGGGCTGAAGAGGTTCCAGTGGAGCAGCGAGATCACGCCGGCGGCGACCACGGGGCCGGCCGTGAAGATCAGAAAGCCGACGAAACTCGGCGTGAGAAAGAGCCAGGCGGCGAAGGTCTCCGAGCCGAAGCGGCTCGGGCGCCCCCGACGCCGGGGTCGGCCCGGTGGGCTCCCCGATGTGGCGATGGGTGTCTCGACGGCCATGGCGTCCTCCTGGTGCCGAGCGAACGGGTGGGTTGGGGATGGGGGGTGTCACGCGGATGGGCGACTGGGGGGACCACGGCCGGTCAGTGCGCGGCGCCGGCCCGGATGTGGTCCTGGTGCTGGCGCATCAGGACGTTGAGGCGCGGGGTGAGCCCGTCGATGGTCTCGGTGACGCCGCGCTGCCCGAGGAACGCGCGCGGCAGGTCCTGCCCGAGCAGCTGCCGCACCTGGTTCCAGTTCGTCGTGACGTCGAACGGGTGGCCGCCGGCGACCTCGCCGGCCAGAATCCGTTGCACCACCGAGAGGTTGTCGGGGGGCGGCGCGAAGGCGGTGCCGGCCGACAGCCTGGCCGGGTTGTTGCGGCCGGCCCTGGCATAGATGTTGAGGGCGTCGGTCGAGGTCAGCACCTTGAGCAACTCCCAGGCCAGCTCCAGGTCGTCGCCGCGCACCGCGGCGGGGATGGCGAAGCTGGACCCGGACACCCGCGGCTTGCTGCCGGCGGGCCCGGCCGGGAAGGGCACGATGTCCCAGTCGAACGAGGCGCCCCGCACGTTCACCACCTGCCAGGGCCCGTTCTGCATGAACGCGACGTTGCCTTCGAGGAAGTTCGCGAGGGAGTTCTCGGTGACCAGGTTGCTGATCGGCGGGGTGACGCGGTCGCGGACGAAGAGGTCGATCACATAGTGCAGCGCCTCCATCGCCTCGGGCGCGTCCAGCGCGCTGGCGTCCTCGCGCTCGTTCATCACGTTGCCGCCGGCCGAGTAGATCCAGGAGACCAGGTCGTCGATGGACGGTGCGCAGGTGAAGCCGTACTGGTTGTCCGGGCCGCTGAGTTGGATGGTCAGCTCGCGGAAGGTGTCCCAGTCCATGGGCTCGGTCGGGTGCGGCGGCTCGACGCCGTTCTCCGCCAGCAGCGTCCTGTTGTAGTAGAGGACGGTGGGCGCGACATCGAATCCGATGGCGAAGGTGCGATCGTCGAAGGACGAGATGGAACGGATGTCGGGGTAGAAGTCCTCCGGATCGAACTCGGGGTCGGCCGCGATCAGATCGTCCAGCTCGCGGTGCGCGCCGCGCGCGGCGTAGGTCGGTATGAGCCAGCCGTTGAGGGCGGTGACCAGGCTGGCGGTGCCGCTGACCAGCTGGAGGTCGAGCTTGGTCACATAGCCGTCGGACGGGGTCAGTTGGGAGGCCGACCGGATGCCGAGCCGCTCCTCGACATGGGCGCCGAAGTCCGCCCAGACCTGGCCCTCCTCCGGGCTCGACGACCACATGGACCAGGTGGCGGTGCCGTCCGGCGGCCCCGACGAGCAGCCGGCCAGGGAGCCGGCGGCGGTCAGAGAGCCGAAGGCGGCGGCACCCCGCAGCAGGGAGCGGCGGGAGATCCCCTGACTTCCCTTGAACGTGTTGGTAGCGGCGGACATCGTCGTCTCCTCGCGTGGTCAGTTGAGGGCGAGGTCCAACGCCTCGGCCCTTATCCGCTCCTCGTCGACCTCGACGCCGAGGCCGGGGGCGGTGGGAACGGCCGCGACGGCCGCCTCGATGGACAGGTTGTCGACATAGAGATCGGAGAGCAGCTCGGGCCCGTTGAGCTCGGCGGGCAGGGCCAGCTCCAGTTGGCTGAAGAGGTGCACGGCGGCGGCGAAGCCGATGCCGCAGTCGGTGAGGCCGCTGGCCAACACCTCGACGCCGCCGGCCAACGCGACCTGGGCGGTCTTGAGCGCGTTGCGGATGCCGCCGGCCTTGCAGATCTTGACGACCACCAGATCGGCGGCGTCCAGGCGCATCGCCCGGGACAGGTCCTGCGCGCTGAAGCTGCCCTCGTCGATCGCGAGCGGCAGGTCGATCAGCGTGCGCAGCCGGCTGAGCCCCAGGGTGTCGGTGGAGGGCACCGGCTGTTCCACGCAGTGGATGCCGGGCACGTCCCGGACGCCGTCCAGCAGTTGGAGCAGCGCGGCGGGGCGGTAGGACTGGTTGGCGTCCAGCCAGATGGGCTTGCCGTCGACGGCCTCGGCGACGGTGCGCACCGCACGGGTGTCGGCCTCGACATCGCCGCCGATCTTCACCTTGTAGGCGGCGTAGTCGGCGGAGGCCAGGGCGTGTTCCCTGACGGCCTCGGGGGTGCCGACGCCGATGGCGGAGCAGAGCGGCAGCTCGTCCCGCACCCGGCCGCCGAGCAGCGCGTGCACCGGCAGCCCGGCGAGTTTGCCGGCCGCGTCATGGAGCGCGATATCGACGGCGGCACGGGCGAACGGGAAGCCGTTGGAGACGGAGGGGCTGAGCCGGCGGTTGGCCTCGCGGTGGAACAACTCCACGTCAAAGGGGGTGAGTTCGAGCAGGATGGGCGTCAGATGGCGTCGGATGACGACCGCGATGGTCTCGGCCGTCTCATAGCTCCAGCTGGGCAGCGCCCGCTGCTCGCCCCAGCCGACGACGCCGTCCTCGGTGGTGAGCTTGACGAAGACGACGGCTCCGGCCTGGTCGGGGGTGCCAACAGCGCCGCTGCCCAGCACGAAACGTCGGGCGAACGGGACGGTCACGGCAAAGACCTCGACCGCCGTGATGCGCGACATGGCAGGTGTTCCTTTCGAGGGGGGGACGTACCGGTGGGTGGTCCTGGCGAGCGCTCAGGCGGCAGTCGGCCAGGCCGCCGGGTCGACATGGGTCGGACCGAGCGTGCCGTGGTCGAGCCAGCCCAACGCATCGCCCAACACCGCGCCGGCCAGAGCGAGATGGCCGTCCACGGTGTCCCCGGCGACATGCGGGGTGAAGAGCAGGTTGGGACAGCCGAGCACCGCCTCGGGCAGGGTCGGCGGCTCGGGGTCGTAGACGTCGAGCGCGGCGGAGATCCGACCGGCCAGGGCCGCCTCGAAGAGCGCGTCCTGGTCGATCGAGGGCCCACGGGCCGAGTTGACGACGACGGCCCCGTCGGGGATGACCCGCTCGATCATCGCCCTGGTCACCATGCCCTTGGTGGCCGGCAGGTCCGGCACATGGAGCGAGGCGAAGGGGCAGGCCAGCGCCTCTTCGAGGGAGGCCCGGCGGACGCCGAGCGCGGCGGCCCGGTCCTCGTCCAGATAGGGGTCGTAGACCAGCACCTCGCAGCGGAACGGCTCCAGCAGGCTGATCAGCGCGCGGGCGGTGGCGCTGGCGCCGATCAACCCGACCCGCTGGCCGGCGAGTTCGCCGCCCCGGAACGCGGTCTGCTTCCAGCCGCCGCCGCGTACCGCCGCGTCGAACCTGGGCAACCGCCTGGCGAGCGTCAGCATCGAGGCCAGGCAGTACTCGCCGACCGACCAGGCGATGCGTCCCGCGGCCGAGAAGACCGTGACGCCCTGGTCGAGCACCTCGCGGTCGATCAGCCGCTTGACGGTGCCGGCGGCGTGGGCGACGACGCGCGGTCCGTCTCCGTCCGACCAGATCGCGGAGTCCAGATGGGGGGTGCCCCAGCTGGTGAGCAGCACGTCATGACCGGCGGCCAGCCCCGTGACGCCCTCGGCGGTGAGCGGCTCAGCCGCCCAGGTGGTGGCGAAGCGCTCCTCCATCAGGGCTCTGGCCTGAGGACCGCAGACATCCTCGGCACGCTGGGCGGTCATGGCGACGGCGAGTTTCAACAACCTGGCTCCTTGGCCGAAACGGTGAAGGTGGCCGTTACGGTAGAGCCGGCAGTTATGCCCGTCCAAGCCCCGTTCTGCATCATCCGATACTGTGCCGGTATGGATATCTCCCTCCAGCAGCTGCGCGGGTTTGTGGCCGTGGCCGAGGAGCAGCACTTCGGCCGCGCCGCCGCGCGGCTCAACATGACCCAGCCGCCGCTTTCACGCCAGATCCAGGCGATCGAGCGCGGCCTCGGGGTGCTGCTCTTCGAGCGGGTGGGCAGGGGCGTGCGGATCACCCCGGCGGGCGAGACCCTGCTCGCCTACGGCCAACGGGTGCTGGCCCTGCTGGAGGCCGGCCCCGCCGCCGCCCGACGCGCCGCGGACGACCACCCCAGCACCCTGCGCCTCGGCTTCACCGCCATCGGCGCGTTCGCCGTGCTGGCCGAGACCCTGGATCTGGTGGGCCGTCAGCTGCCGCACGCGGCGGTGGAGTTGGCCGAGATGGTCAGCGCCGACCAGTTCACCGCCCTGGGCGAGCTGCGTGTCGATCTGGGCCTGGTGCGCCCGCCGATCCCCGAGCCCTACGCCTCCGTGCTGGTGCACTCGGAGGAGCTGCTGCTCGCGCTACCGGCCGACCACCCCCAGGCCGAGGGCGACACCCCGATCGGCCTGGCCGATGTCACCGACGACTACATCGGCTACGCCCCCGAGGGCTCCCAGTACCTGCACGACATCTGCGCCGCGATGATCGGCGTGGACCGCTACGCCGTCAGCCAGCTGACCTCGCAGGTCCCCACCATGCTGGCCCTGGTCCGGGCCGGGCTCGGCTGCGCCCTGGTGCCCCGCTCCATCACCACGATGTCCGTCCAGGGCGTCCGCTACCGGGAGCTGGTCCCGGCCGACACCCACTCCGTCACCCTCCACGCCTGCTGGAACCCGGACAACCCCAACCCGGCCCTCAAGCCCCTCACCGAAGCGCTGCTGGCCGGCCCCGAGCCCCGCTGAGCCCTTCCGGGGGCGGGGCCGGGCGTCGCGGCCGGACGCCTACGCGTCAGTCGTTGATCGAGTCGTCGACCATGTTGACGGTCTCGTCGGGGCAGCTGATGTTGACCTTGAAGTCCGGCCAGCGGGCCTCGCAGATGACGGCGGTCCGCTCCACGTTCCGGTAGACGGTGATGGTGACGTCCGTCGACGCGTCGAGACTCCCGGCGTAGTGGCCGATGGCCGCCATGGCGTGCGGAGGGCCGGCGTCATCCATCAGGAGGGCAACCCATCCGGCGTCCAACTCCTCCTCGGCGACGGAGTACTGGAGCACCTCCCTGCTCTCCTCACCGCCGCCGTCGTCATCGCCGCCGCAGGCGGCCAGTCCGAGGACCAGCCCTGCGGCGGCCAGGGCGGCGGGGATGCTCCGTCTGTGTGTCATCCGACCAAGATGCACTCTGACGAACCGTCAGCACGACGCTCTCCGTGCCATGTATCGCCCCGTGAGCGCCAAATCCCGTCACAGCGCGGCGAAGAGGTCGTCGAGCGGGGCGGGGGTGCGGGCGGGGTCGAGGGCCTCGACGAGGACGCGGCCATAGTGGATCTTGCGGCCCTTCTTGGTGCCGAAGAAGCGACGCAGCTGCTGCTGCGCGGTGCGGCCCCGCTGCGCTGGCTGGTGCAGAAAGGTCTGGAGGGCACGGGCGTCGCCCTCCGCGCGGACCAGCTCCGTCACCCTCGCGGTCCCCAGCGCGCGGATCAGCTCGTCCTCCAGATCCGCCGCACAGACGAAGAACGGCTGCGCGGGGGTAGGGCCCGGCTCCAACGCGCGGGCGTAGAAGGGGCGTTCGCGCTCGTCGCAGAGCCCGACAAGACGGAGGCCGAGCCCGGCAGGGCCGAGCAGCTGGGCGAACCGGCCGACGCTCATGGCGCCGCCCATCGCCAGCACGCAGACGCCCTCGGCCGCCAGCTCCCTGCCGCGTCGAGCGGCCAACGCCTCGACCGCCGCGACATCGCTCGGCCCTTCGAGCAGCACCACCGCCCTGACGGGCAGCCGCGCCGCCAACTCCCCCGCCGCCCCGACGTGGCCGCCGGCCGCCCAGCCGGTGACCGCCTCGCGGAACGCCCTCATGTCAGCCATGGGGGAGTCTTGCACGGAACGGCACGGCGGAGGGGCGCGAGCAGGGGCCGAGCTGGCGGCGCCGAGGACGACGGCCGGCCCGGCGAGCCGCTCGCCGTCCCGGTGCCCGTCGCACACCTCCCGGTACTCCCCGTCGCCGCTGTGGCCGGCCTCGCGCCGACCGGCGGGCGTCGACGCGTCGGGGAGGGAGGCCGTTTCCGCGTGCGCGGGGGTCAGATCTGGTTCGCCCCGCCGTCGACGTAGAGGTTGGTGCCCATGACGTAGCCGCTCTCCGGGGAGGCGAGGAAGGCCACCGCGGCGGCGACCTCCTCCGGGCGCCCGATCCGGCCGGCCGGGACCTGGGTGGCGATCTGCGCCTTGTAGGCGGCCGAGTTCTCCTCACCGACGAGCTCGGTGACGCCGGAGGTGTCGATCGGTCCCGGCGAGATGGCGTTGACGCGGATGCCGCGGGCGGTGAGTTCGCTGGCCCAGGTGCGCGCGAAGGACCGGACGGCGGCCTTGGACGCCGCGTACAGGCCGAACGCCGCAGCGCCCCGGTCGGCGTTGGTGGAGGCGTTCAGGATGACCGAAGCGCCGTCGTTGAGGTGCGGCAGCGCCTTCTGCACGGTCAGCAGAGTGCCCTTGACGTTCACCCCGAAGGTGCGGTCGAAGTCCTCGACGGTGATCTGGTCCAGCGTCGCGAACGAGGCGGTGGCCGCGTTGGCGAACAGCACGTCCAGGCCCTGCCCGCGTTCGCGCACCAGGTCGTACAGCCGGTCCAGGTCGGCCGGGTCGGTGATGTCGCCGGGCACCGCGGTGACCGCGGCGCCGATGGACTCGGCCGCCTCCCTCAGTTCGGCCTCGCGCCGGCCGGTGATGAACACGTGCGCGCCCTCGGCCGCCAGCCGGGCGGCCGTGGCCCGGCCGATGCCCCGCGTGCCGCCGCCGGTGACCACGGCCGTCTTGCCTTCGAGTGTCCCCATGACCTGCCCCTTTCTTTCTGTCCCGATCGGAACAGAAGGCCAACCGTAGCACTTCTGTTCCGATCGGGACAGAAAGGTAGGGTGAGGGGGTGGAAGAGACGGGAAGGGCGCCGATCGGACGGCCGCGCGGGTTCGACACCGGCCAGGCCCTGGAGCGCGCGATGCTCACCTTCTGGGAGCACGGCTACGACGGCGTCAGCCTCACCGACCTGACCCGCGCCATGGGGATCACCAAGACGAGCATGTACGCGGCCTTCGGCAACAAGGAGGACCTCTTCCGGAAGACCCTGGAGCGCTACGCCGACAGCCGATCCGCCTACGGTGAGCGGGTTCGGGAGCAGCCCACCGCGCGGGAGGTGGCCGCCGCCTACCTCACCGCCTCCGTCGAGGGCACCACCCGGGACGACTGCCCCGCCGGATGCCTCGGCGTCCAGGCGTCCCTCGCCGCCAACCACCTCGGGCAGCGGGCCGCCGACGCGCTCGACGCCTGGCGCGACCGCAACCGCGCGAGCTTCCGCGACCGCTTCCGGCGCGCCGTCGAGGAAGGCGACCTGCCCGCCGACGCCGACCCGGACGTCCTCGCCCACTACCTCCTGGCCATGGCGGACGGCATCGCGGTCCAGGCCGCCGCCGGCGCCACCCGCGAGGAACTGCGCCGTATCGCCGACGCCGCCCTCCGCAACTGGCCGACCGGCTGACCCCGCCCAGGTCAGGACGCCCGCTTCGCGCGGACCTCCTCGGCCCGCCCGACCAGGAGGGCGTGCAGGTCGCGAGCCGCTCGGGGCACCAGCCCTGGCTGGCGCCGCTGGAGGACCAGCAGGACTTCGGGGGTGTCGGCGGCCAGGGGACGCCAGGTGATGGCGCCATGGCGTTCCAGCGGGTCGCCGCGCACGCTGAAGTCGGGGAGCACCGTGGCGCCCAGGCCCTCGGCCACCATCAGCTTGCCCATCTCGGCGCCGTCCGTCGAGTAGGAGAAGGAGGGCGAGCGACCGTCGAGCAGGCGGTGGACATAGCGGTGCATCACATAGCCGGCCCGCATCACGATCAGCGGCTCGGTGAGCAGGTCGGCCGCGCCGACGCGGTCGAGGCGGGCCAGCGCGCTGTCCGGGCGGACACAGACCACCGGGCGGCCCCGAAGGAGCTCGACCGTCTCGAAGGACGGCGGCGCGTCGTCGCCCGTCAGCTGGTTGACAAGGCCGAGATCGAAGCCACCCTCCAGCAACCCCCGGTGGATATCGTCCTGTTGGGCACCGACCACCTCGACCTGGGTGGTGGGGTGGCGGGCGCGGAACTCCTGGACGGTGGGGATCAGCAGCGGCACCGTCGCCGTGTTGACCGTGCCGAGGCGGACCATTCCCCCGGCGCGTTGCTCGTCCCCTGCGGCGCGGCGCAGTCGGTCGACCGCCTCGATCACCTCGATGATGTGGGGGAGCAGCTCCCGGCCCTCGTCACTGATGGTGGCGCCCGAGCGCTTACGCTCCAACAGGTCGAGGCCCAGCTCCCGTTCGAGGTTGCGCACGCTCTCGCTCAGCGCGGGTTGGGAGAGGTGCAGTTCCTCAGCCGCCCGGCGGAGCGAACCCAGGCGGGTGACTGCCGCGATGTACTCAAGCTGTTCGGTCCGCACCCAGGAAGAATGCCCGGCAAAGGCGTTCGGTGCAAGGGTTCCCCTATCACGCCCTCGTGGATGCCGTCTCGCTTTTCCCAAGCCCCAGCGGGTAATCTCGTAAGCGCGGCCACGACATTTGCCAAGTGCCGCGCCAGGTCCGGGATGTGAGACACATCAGGACTTCTCTTGACCGGCTGTGACATCTCCTGGTTGGATCGGTGAAATGAAGCGACAGGACCTCACGCGGCGACGCCACGTCGACCTCGCTCGCGTCTCCAGCTCCGCCTGTTGCTGTTAGTCACCGCCGGATCCACCGCCGTCGAGGCCACCACGCCCCGGCCTGTCACTCCCGGTGACCTCGCTCTCCCCAACCGAACGCGCCCAGCGGATGCGACCGTCAAACACTGAACGGTAAAGGCATTTCGCCCGGTTTCCCTCGGGATATTCGATCTCGCGCCACTCCCCCTGTTTCGGCATTCCCGAAAAGCCGGCGGAGAACTCTGTCACGCGCGTAACCTCCCTCCCCGATTTCCCCTCTTCTCCCATGGGTCGACCACGCCGGCACCCGGTTTTCCCGCGGCGGCCTTTCTACTCGCCGTACCGTCCGCCGCTCTCCCCCACCCCGCTCACCGGACCCGAAAGGACCGTCATGTCAACGGTGTTGTCCGTCTCCGGAAGCCCCTCACCGACCTCACGCACCGGACGCCTGCTGCGTCATCTGGACGCGCGGCTCATCGCCCAGGGACACCGGGTGATACCCCTGGATGTCCGGACCATCCCCGCCGAGGCGCTGCTGCACGCGGACTTCCGGCATCCGGCGATCGTCAAGGCCACCGAGCTGTTCGCGCAGGCGGACGGCGTGGTGGTCGGCACCCCCGTCTACAAGGCTGCCTACTCGGGGCTGCTCAAGACCCTGCTGGACCTGCTGCCGCAGTACGCGCTCACGGAGAAGACGGTGCTGCCGCTGGCCACCGGCGGCACCACGGCGCATGTGCTGGCCATCGACTACGCCCTGCGGCCTGTGCTCAGCTCGATGGGCGCGACGCATATCCTGCCGGGCTGGTTCACCCTGGACAAGGACATCACGGTCGCCGAGGACGGCACGCTGACCGTCGCCGAGCCGTCGGCCGAGGCGCTGGCCCAGGTGGTCGACGCGTTCTCCACCGCGCTCGACCTGCGGGCCGCCGCCACCCCCACGGTGCTGGCGGCGGCCGGATGAGCGCCGCCCGGGTGATCGGGGACGACGCCGAGGCGCTGGCCGTCGCCGCCGAGCTGGCCGCCGAGTTCCGCCAGGGAGCGGCCCGGCGGGACGCCGAACGCGAGCTGCCCCGGGCCGAGTTGGCGCGTCTCTCGGCCTCGGGCCTGCTGGCCGTGACCGTGCCGGCGAAGCACGGTGGGGCGGATGTCCGTCAGGAGACCCTCGCCGAGGTCGTCCGGCTGCTGGCCGCCGCGGACGCCAGCCTGGCGCAGATCCCGCAGAGCCACTTCGTCTACCTCAATGTGCTGCGGGCGCAGGGCACCGAGGCTCAGCGGGCGTTCTTCTTCGGCGAGGTGCTGGCCGGCCGGCGGCTCGGCAACGCCCAGTCGGAGGCGGGCACCAGGCATGTTCAGGACATCCGCACCCGGCTGGTGGAACAGCCGGACGGAGCCTGGGAGTTGACCGGACTCAAGCACTACGCCACCGGTGCGCTCTTCGCCGACTGGATCCCCGTGCTGGCCAGGGGCGCGGGCGACGCGCTCCATGTGGCGTATGTGCCGCGCGACGCCCCGGGGCTGACCGTGGTGGACGACTGGGACGGTCTCGGCCAGCGCACCACGGCCAGCGGCAGCGTCCGGCTGGACGGGGTGCGGGTGCCGGCGGATCGGATCGTGCCGCACCATCTGACCTTCACCGGGCCGCAACTGCACGGCGCGGTGGCCCAGTTGCTCCATGCCGCCATCGACGCCGGGATCGCCGCCGGGGCGCTGGCCGAGGCGGTTGAGTTCGTCCGCACCAAGAGCCGGCCGTGGTTCGAGAGCGGCTTCGAGGCGGCGAGCGACGATCCGCTGTTGATCCAGCGTTTCGGCGAGCTGGCCATCGAGGTGCGCGCCGCCGAGGCGCTGCTGGTGGAGGCGGCGCGCGCGGTGGACCTGGCCCGCGGTGGCCTCACCGACGAGACGGCCGCGGCGGCTTCGCTCGCGGTGGCCGCGGCGAAGGTGGTCACCGGGAGGGCGGCCGTCGAGCTGGGCAGCGCGCTCTTCGAAGTCGCCGGGACGCGCTCGGCGTTGGCGAGCCTCAACCTGCACCGGCACTGGCGGGACGCCCGCACCCACACGCTGCACGATCCGGCGCGCTGGAAGGTGCAGCACCTCGGCCGTCACCTGCTCAACGGCACCCCGCCGCCCCGCCACGGCCTGCTCTAGGCCCGCACCGGCCCCGCGCTGGGCCCCAGCGGCCACCGACCGTGCACGCACTCCGAGGAGTAACCCCCCATGAGTCTGACCTTTCACTGGTTCCTGCCCACCAACGGCGACAGCCGCCATGTGGTCGGCGGCGGCCATGGCACGCCGGCCACCAGCGCCGGTGGCGACCGGCCTCCGACGGTCGGCTATCTGACGCAGATCGCCCGCGCCGCCGAACAGGTGGGCTTTGTGGCGGCGTTGACGCCGACCGGCGCCTGGTGCGAGGACGCCTGGCTGACCACGGCGATGATCAGCCAGCACACCGAGCATCTGAAGTTCCTGGTCGCCTTCCGGCCCGGTTTCGTCTCGCCGACGCTGGCCGCCCAGATGGCGTCCACCTACCAGCGGCAGAGCGGCGGCCGGCTGCTGCTCAACGTGGTCACCGGCGGGGAGAGCCATGAGCAGCGGGCCTACGGCGACCGGCTGGACAAGGACGGCCGCTATGCGCGCACCGACGAGTTCCTGAGCATTGTCCGTGCCCTGTGGACGGGCGAGACCGTCGACCACCAGGGCGAGCATCTCCAGGTGGAGCAGGCCGTGCTGCACCGGCTCCCCGATCCGATCCCCGAGGTGTACTTCGGCGGCTCGTCCCAGGCCGCCGGCCCGGTGGCGGCACGGCACTCGGATGTCTATCTCACCTGGGGCGAACCGCCGGCCCAGGTCGCCGAGAAGATCGGCTGGATCCGCCGGCTCGCGGCGGCGGAGGGCCGCAGCGTGCGCTTCGGCATCCGGCTGCATGTGATCACCAGGGACACCTCGGCGAACGCCTGGGCCGAGGCCCAGCGGCTGCTCGCCGGCTTCGACACGGCAACCGTCCAGGCCGTGCAACAGGGCCTGGGGAAGAGCGAGTCGGAGGGGCAGAAGCGGATGCTGGCCCTGCACGGCGGCACCAGGGACAGCCTGGAGATCCACCCGGGGCTGTGGGCCGGCATCGGGCTGGTGCGCGGCGGCGCGGGGACGGCCCTGGTCGGCAGCCACGCGGAGGTCGCCGGGCTGATCAAGGAGTACCAGGCCGTCGGCATCCAGGAGTTCGTGCTCTCCGGCTACCCCCATCTGGAGGAGGCGTACTGGTTCGGCGAGGGCGTGCTGCCGCTGCTGGCCGCCGACGGGCTGTGGAGCCACCCCCGCGCCGCCGCACGGGCGACGCCCACCGTCACCCCGTTCACCTCCCCCGCAGCGGCGTCATGAGCGACCGTTCCACCGCCCGCCGAGGCGGGCTGCTGGCCGGCGCGCTGCTGCTGGTCGGCGCGCTCACCGCCTGCGGCGTCGACGCGGTGCCCACCGGTGAGGGCACCCCTCTCACCGGGGGCACCATCACCTACGGGCACGACCAGGAGCCGCCCTGCCTCTACGGCGGGTGGATCCAACAGGCCTATCTCTCGCGGCAGTTCCTCGACTCGCTGGTCTCCCAGGACGACGACGGGGAGATCGTGCCCTGGCTCGCGGACGCCTGGGAGGTCTCCGACGACCAGCTGACCTGGACGTTCACCCTGCGGGAAGGGGTGCGGTTCAGCGACGGCACCCCGCTGGACGCGCGGGCGGTCAGCCGGAACTTCGAGTTCTGGCTCGACGAGCAGGGCAACGGCACGGTCGGCGCCTATCTGGCGGACTACTACGAGACCAGCCGGGCCGTGGACCCCACCACCTTCGAGCTCTCCCTGTCCCGGCCCTACACGCCGCTGCTCTCCGCGCTCTCCCAGGCGTACTTCGGCATCCAGTCGCCCACCGCGCTGGCCAGGGGCCCGGAGGCCAACTGTGAACAGCCGGTCGGCAGCGGCCCGTTCGTCGTCGAGGAGTGGCGGCGCGGGGACGGCGTCACCTTCACCAGGAACCCGGACTACCAGTGGGGCCCGGCCAACGCCAGGCACCAGGGTCCGGCCCATGTGGAGCGGCTGGTCTGGAAGTTCCTGCACGATCCCGTGGCCCGCTACGGCTCGCTGACCAGCGGCGAGACCGATGTCATCTATGACGTGCCGACCCCCGAGTGGTCCCGTGCCCAGGAACTGTTCCAGGTCGAGCAGTACATCACCCCTGGACGTCCGGTCTCGCTGGCACTGAACACGGTGAAGGGCCCGTTCACCGACCTCCGGGTACGCCAGGCGTTCGCCCACGCCGGGGACCGCGAGGGGTCGGTGCGCAGCGCCTTCAACGGGGTGATCCCGTTCGAGGGCAACGGCTCCGTCAGCCAGTCGACGCCCGGCTACGACCCGGATGCGGCCGACGACTATCCGTACGATCCCGAACGCGCCAACGCCCTTCTCGACGAGGCCGGTTGGACCGAGTTCAACGACGACGGCTACCGCGTGAGGGACGGCGAGGAGCTGAGGATCACGCTGGTCTACGGCGCCGGCTACGTCTTCACCCCCGAAGGAGCCACCATGTTGCAGAACCTCCAGGCGCAGGTGAAGGAGGTGGGCTTCCATGTCACGCTGATCCCGGCGACCCAGGCCGAGATCCTCTCCGGCACCTATGCGGGCCCCGACGCCTATGACGCCTACCCCTCCTACTGGACCAGCCCCACCGCCGGCATCCTCTACATCACGTTCCGTCAGGACCTGCCGGAGAAGCCCAACAAGTCGAATTCGCAGTTCTACAACAACCCGGAGCTGGAGGAGCTGATCGTCCGGGCCAACTCGGCCGCTACCCGCGCGGAGGCGGACGAACTCTACGGCCGGGCACAGCGGTTGATCTCGGACGAGGCGGCGACGCTCGGCCTGTACACCCAGACCACCTCGCTGGCGGTGGCCCGCGACCTCAAGGACGTGTGGATCGAGGACTCGCAGGGCGAACCCGTCTTCCACGACGCCTACTTCGTCCGGTGAGCGCGATCCTGCGGCCCCCCGAGGCCGCCCCGGCCCCAGCCACCCCACCGGCGTCGAAGGCTCCTCCCCGCCCCACGGGGCGGCGGCTCGGCACGATCGCCACCACCGCGCTGTCCGCCCTGGGCGTGCTCTGGGCCGCGGCGACCGTCACCTTTCTCGCCCAGGTGCTGATGCCGGGCGACCGGGCCACCCTGCTGCTGAACCTCAGCACCGGGCAGACCGTGGAGCGCACCCCGGAGGAACTCGCCCCGATCAACGAGCGGTTCGGCTTCGACGAGCCGCTTCCCGCCCAGTACCTGGAGTATCTGCGCGGCCTGGCCGGCGGCGATCTGGGCACCTCCTACCAGCAGTTGAAGCCGGTGACCGAGGTGATCTCCGACCAGTTGGCGCCCACCCTGCTGCTGACCTGCGGCGCGCTGCTGGTGGCCTGGCTGCTGGCGCTCGGCCTGATCCTGCTGACGGCACGCCGGGGACGGGCGCGTTCCGCGCTCGGCTCGGGCTTCGAGGCGCTGGCGGCGAGCCTGCCGCACTACTGGCTGGGGGTGATCCTGCTGGTGGTCTTCGCGGTGGAGCTGCGCTGGTTCCCCGTGGTCGGCGGCTCGGGGCCGGCGGCGCTGGCGCTGCCGGTGCTGACCCTGGCGGTCCCGCTGGCCGGCTTCCTCGGCCAGGTGACACGTGACGAGTTCGAACGGACGTTGGACCAACCGTTCGTCGTCTCGGCGCGTGCCCGGGGCGTCGGTGATCTGGCGGTGCGCGTGCGGCATGTGCTGCGGCACTCGGTGCTGCCGGCGCTCACCCTCTCCGGTTGGGCCCTGGGCGCGCTGTTCTCCGGGGCGGTCCTGGTCGAGCGGGTGTTCTCCCGGCCGGGCCTCGGCCAGGTGCTGCTCAACGCGGTCAACGCCCGGGATGTGCCGGTGGTGGCCGGGGTGGTGATGGTGGTCGCCCTGGTCTATGTGGTGGCCAATCTGCTGGTCGACCTCGCCTACACCCTGATCGACCCGAGGATCGGTGAACGATGAGCACGACGCTCCGTTCCGGGACGGCGGCGAGCACGGCGAGCCCTTCGGCCGCCTGGGCGCGGCTGCGGGCGATCGGCCCGGTGAACGCGCTCTGCCTGGCCGTGGTGCTGTTCTTCGCCGTGGCGGCGCTCTGGCCGAGCCTGCTGGCGCCCGGTGATCCGCTGGCCGTCGACATCCACCGGGCCGCCCAACCACCCTCGTGGGACCACGTTCTGGGCACCGACCAGTCGGGACGTGACCTCTATACCCGGATCGTGCACGGTGCCCGTCCCTCGCTGCTGATCGGTCTCGGTGCCACGACGCTCGCCCTGTCGCTGGCGGTGCTGCTCGGCCTGCTCTCCGGGCTCGGCGGCAGGCTGGTGGATCTGGTGGTCGGCCGGCTGCTCGAAGTGGCCTTCGCCTTCCCCGTGTTGCTGCTGGCCCTGCTGCTGGTCGCGGTGCGCGGCCCGTCGGTGACCACGCTGGTGATCGCGGTGGGCGTCGGCTCGGCACCCGGCTATGCCCGGATGGTGCGCGGCCAGGTCCTGGCGGTGCGAGGCCAGCCCTATGTGGAGGCGGCGCACGCGCTGGGCCACCGGCCGACGCGGGTGGTCGTCCGGCACGTGTTGCCCAACGCGCTCCGTCCACTGTTGGCGATGTTCACCCTGGGCGTCGGCCAGTCCATCGTCTGGGCCTCCGGCCTCGCGTTCCTCGGCCTCGGCGTGGCGCCGCCGTCGCCCGAGTGGGGCGCGCTGCTGGAGGGCGGGCGGCTCTATGTGACCACCTCCTGGTGGATCGAGGTGATGCCGGGGCTGGCCATCGTTTCGGTGGCGCTCGCGGTGACCACGCTCGGCCGGGCGGTTCGTAGGCGACTCGAAGGAGCACAGGCGTGACCAGCACAGCGACCCGGGCGGCCGACCACCCCCGGGAGAGCGCCGGGACCCCGCTGATCAGGGTCGACAATCTGCGGATCGGCTTCGACCACGCCGGCACGGTGACCCCGGTGGTCGGGGGTGTCTCCTTCGAGATACGTCCGGGCCGCTGCCTGGCGATCGTCGGCGAGTCCGGATCGGGCAAGAGCGTGACGGCCCGCACCCTGGTGGGGCTGGCCGGCCCGGGGGCGGTGGTGGAAGCGGACCGGCTGGAGTGGCGGGGCCGGGATCTGCGCGGCCTCTCGGAACGGCGGTGGCGGGCGATCCGGGGCCGGGAGATCGGCTTCGTCCTCCAGGACGCGCTCGTCTCTCTGGACCAACTCCGCACGGTGGGCGCCGAGGTGGCCGAGCCGCTGCGCGCCCACCGGCGCGGCGACCGGCGCTCCCGGCGGGCCAGGGTGCTCGACGTGCTGGCCGAGGTGGGCGTGCCGGAGCCCGAACTGCGCGCCGCGCAACGCCCCTACGAGCTGTCCGGGGGCTTGCGACAACGGGCCCTGATCGCCTCGGCGTTGGCCCTGGACCCCGATCTGGTGATCGCCGACGAGCCCACCACCGCGCTCGATGTCACCGTGCAGGCACAGGTGTTGGACGTGCTGGCGGACACGTTGGCGCGCGGCAGGGCGCTGGTGCTGATCAGCCACGATCTGGCGGTGGTGGCCCGCCTCGCCGACGAGATCGCGGTGCTCAGGGACGGCGAGATCGTCGAGCAGGGCCCCGCCCACGAGGTGCTGCGTTCCCCACGACACCCCTACACCCAGGCGTTGTTGGACGCGATCCCGACCGCCCGCACCCGGGGCACCCGGCTCTCCCCCGAGCCCCGGCGGGCCCGGGGCCCGGCGGCGGCGAGACGCCCCCCGGGCGATGGGCCGCGGCTGACCGGACCGCTGCTGACCGCCACCGATCTGGTGAAGCGGTATCGGGGCCCGGACGGCCGGGTGCGGACGGCGGTGGACCGGGTCTCCTTCGAACTGCGCCCCGGCGAGACCCTCGGCATCGTCGGCGAGTCCGGTTCGGGGAAGACCACCACGGCCCGGATGGCGCTGGCGCTGCTGGCGCCCGACGAGGGCCGGGTGCTGCTGGACGGCGCGCCCTGGACGGAGACCGGCGCGGCGCGCCGCCGTCCGCTGCGGCACCGCGTCGGCCTGGTGGCACAGGATCCGCTCAGCTCGTTCGACCCCCGCTGGACCGTCGCCCAGGTGCTGGCCGACGCGGTGGCCACCGACCCGAACCCGGTGGACGATGTCCGCGCCCGGAGCGTGGAGTTGCTGGAGCAGGTGGGGCTCGAAGAACACCACCTGGCGGCCCGCCCGCTGCGGCTCTCCGGGGGCCAACGTCAACGGGTCGCGATCGCCAGGGCGTTGGCCCCGCGCCCCGAGCTGCTGGTCTGTGACGAGCCGGTGTCGGCGCTCGATGTCTCCGTGCAGGCACGGGTGTTGGACCTGTTCGCCGACCTCAAGTCCGAGTTGGGCGTCGCCTGTCTCTTCATCTCGCACGATCTGGGCGTGATCCACCACGTCAGTGACCGGGTGCTGGTGATGAAGGACGGCCGGGTGGTCGAGGAGGGCCCGGTGGACGAGGTCCTCGCCGCGCCCCGGGCGCCCTACACCCGACAACTCCTGGCCGCTCTACCCCGATGGGAGCCCGTGGCATGACCGATCCGACGCCCCGAGGTGGCGAGCCCAGGCAGATCGCGTTCAACCTGTTCGAGATGAACTGCGTCGGCCATATCTCCCACGGGCTGTGGACCCACCCGGAGAACAACCGGCACCGGTTCAACGAGCTGGACTTCTGGGTGGAGGAGGCGAAGCTGCTGGAGGAGGGGCTCTTCGACGCGGTCTTCCTGGCCGATGTGATCGGCGCCTACGACGGCTACCGCGACGGGCCCGAGACCGCGCTCCGTGAGTCCGTGCAGATACCCAGCAACGACCCCCTGTTGGTGATCCCGGCGATGGCCGCGGCCACCCGGCACCTGGGGTTCGCCGCGACGTTCTCCACCACCTACGAGCCCCCGTTCGCCTTCGCCCGGCGGGCCAGCACCCTGGACCATCTGACGGGAGGACGCTTCGGCTGGAACGTGGTGACCTCCTATCTGCCCAACGCGGCACGGAACTTCGGCCTGCCGGACGAGGTGGAGCACGCCACCCGCTACCAGATCGCCGACGAGTACCTCGATGTCCTCTACAAGCTGTGGGAGGGCTCCTGGGACGAGGACGCCGTGCTCCAGGACCGGGAGCGGCATGTCTACACCGACCCCGCGCGGGTGCGGCCGATCAACCACGAGGGGCGCTGGTTCCGGGTGGCGGGGCCGCATCTGTCGCAGCCGTCGCCGCAGCGCACCCCGGTGCTCTTCCAGGCGGGCAGCTCGGCCCCTGGCCGGGCGTTCGCGGGGAAGCACGCGGAGGCGATCTTCGTCGCCGGCCGTGACTTCGCCACGGTGCGGGCCAATGTCGCCGACGTCCGCCGGCGGGCGGCCGAGCACGGGCGGGCGCCGGCGGACGTCAAGGCGTTCGCCATGGCGGTGGTGATCGTGGGCCGCACCCGTGAGGAGGCGCGGCGCAAGGCCGAGGAGTACGAGCGGCTCTCCCGGGCCGAGGGCTATCTGGCGCACGCGGGCGGCGGCGGGGTCGATCTCGCCGCCTACCCGCCCGAGACGCTGATGTCCGATGTGCTGGCGGCGGAGCGGGCGGCCGGCCGGGACCGCGCCCCGCGCACCCGTTTCCACGGGATGAGCGGCACGGTCGCGGACGCGCTGCGCGAGGTGACCCGCTTCGACCGGCCGCCGTTCTTCGCCATCGGAACGCCGTCCGAGGTGGCCGACGCGATCGAGCTGTGGGTGCGGGAGACGGATCTGGACGGCTTCAACCTGCGGCAGTTCCTCACCCCCGGCACCGCCGAGGACTTCGTCGAACTGGTGGTGCCCGAGCTCCAGAGCCGTGGCCTGTACCGGACCAAGTACGAGGAGGACACCCTGCGCGAGCGGCTCTTCGGCCCCGGCCGCACCCGGCTGCCCGCCAGCCACCCAGGGGCCCGCTACCGGGGCGGCGCCGGGTTGCCGCCGGCGTTCGGCTGACCGACGCCGGCGGTCAGCCCTCGGGACGCCAGTCCACCGGGCGGTCGCGGTGGTAGTAGTGCTGGTCCCGCTCGGTGATCGGCCGCAGCACCCGGCAGGGGTTGCCCACCGCGACGACTCGCTCGGGGACGTCCCGGGTGACCACGCTGCCGGCGCCGATCACCGAGCCGTCGCCGATCGTGACCCCGGGCAGCAGCACCACGTTGGAGCCGATCCACACGTCGTGCCCGATCCGCACGGGGAACGAGAACTGGGTGCCGCCGACGCGCAGCCCGGGGTCCACGGGGTGGCCGGTGGTGGTCACCGTCACATTGGGGCCGATCATCACCCGGTCACCGATGTACACCTCGACGTCATCGACGAGCGTCAGGTTGAAGTTGGCGTAGAAGTTCTTGCCGATATGGACACGGGAGCCATAGGCCATCCGCAGCGGTGGCTCGATCCAGCCGCCTTCGCCGAACGCGCCGAGCAGCTCGCCGAGGAGGCGCGCCCGCTCCTCGGTCGCGCTGGGCCGGGTGTGGTTGAAGTCGTACAGCAGCTCCTGGCAGCGCCCCCGCTCCTCGTCGAGCCCCTCTCCGACATCGATGTAGAGGCGGCCGGCGCGCATTCGGGCCCTAATTGAATCCTGCTCGTTGTTGTTGGAATTTGGTGCACTCATGGGGTGAAAGCCTACGGGGACGCCGGCAGCGGGCGCCGCCTGCCCCGGCTCCCCGTGGCTCGGGTGCCCGGCGTCCGACCCGGCGGAGTTCCGGCCCGGAACGTGGTGGCCCCACACCCCGGTATCGCGCGGGGTGTGGGGCCGGTCCTGAACGAGAGCCCTGGCGTGGAACGTTCAGGAGTCCTGTCGGGCGGGGTTCGCCGGATCGGTCACCACACCGGGTCCGGCCAGACGCCCGTACACGCGGGCGGGTCCGCGTACCAGCCGGAGTTGCCCTCGCCCTGGATGATCTCGAAGCCGTCGCCGACGCAGTTGTGGATCGGGTTCTCCTGCGCGACGCCGGTGGCCACCACGTCGTTGAACGTCATGCTGCCGGGTGACTGGACCTGGAGGGCGTAGGTGCCGGTCCCGTCGATGGTGACACGGTCGAAGGTGACGCCCCTGCTGGCGCCCTCGATCAGGTGGATCGCGGCATAGGAGCTGTCCAGCACCTCCGTGTCGGCGATCAGGATGTCGGCGCCCTCGATCGGCTCGTTGAGGCCGGCGAACCAGATGGCGCCCACGCCGAACTGCCAGTTGTAGTCGTTGTTCCCGGTCCTGATCAGGGTGTTGCGCTCCGCCGTGATATGCCCGTCGACGGCCGTGCCGTTGCCGGAGGTCACCCCGGGATAGCGGTTGGCGATATGCAGCCCGCCGCCGTTGGTGATGGATTCGGCCAGAACATTGTCCGAGAGGGTGATGTCCCGGCCGCCATAGGTCACGATGTGATTGGCGAGAATCGGCAGGATCACCGTGTTGTGGGTGAACGCGTTGTTCTCGTTGGGGATGTTCTCCGCCCACATCGCCAGCGCGTCGTCCCCGGTGTTGCGGACGAACGTGTTCGTGACGGTGGAGTTGGTGACCCCCATATGGAAGTTCACTCCGTCGGCCGTCTGGTCCAGAATGCGGCTGTTCCGGATCTCGAAGTTGTCCATCGGCCCGGTCATCCAGGCGCCGCACTTGGTGTGCTGGAGCCAGACGTTGTCCACCACGGAGTCGGACATGGCGCCGCCGATCGCGTTCACCTGATCCTCGTCCACCCGCTCCTGGATATCGCCGATGATGGCGAAGTCCCGCAGGGTGACACCGCTGCTGCCACCCTCGTGCGCGTACTTTCCGTACACGCCCACGGCCTTGGTGCGGTCCACCGGGTCCCGTCCGGTGAGCACGCTGTACCAGGGACCGGCGCCGCGCAGGGTCACCTGGTCCACGATGACGTGGTCGCGCACCTGGAAGGTGCCCTCGGGCAGATAGACCTCCCGGCCCTCGGCGGTGCCCGCGTCGACGGCGGCCTGGATCAGGGCCGTCGCGTCCTCGGCTCCGGTCGGGTCGGCGCCGAAGTCCGCGACCACGTCGATGGCGCCCGACGGCTTGGCGATCGGGGGCGCCACCACCTCGAAGTCGGCCAGGTCGATGGTGAAGCTGGGCGAGTCCGCCACCGAGGAGACCTGGAGCCGCACCGTGCTGCCGGCCGGCAGCGTCTCGCCGAACATGGTGCGGGTCTCGTCGTAGAAGTGGTGCGGGTTGGTGTCGTCCGGGTTGTTGTTGAACGGGTAACCGCCGTAGTACCACCCGTACTTGGAGGTCACGGGGAGGCTCTGCGCCGCCCCGCCGTTCAGCAGCAGATCGATCTCGGCGTCCCGTCCGGTGCCCTCGGGGCTGTCCGGCAGGGAGTAGCGGAAGGTCATCGCGTTGGCCGGCTCGGTGAGCGTGAACTCCACATACTCGCCGACGGCGTCCAGGGTGACGGCCTGTCGCCCTGACGCCTCCGAGGGCAGCGTGCCATAGACGCGGTCGGGTCCGATCAACTCGCCGTCGTAGTCGGCGTTCTCTGCCTCCTGCTCGACGAACGGGACGGTGGCGCCCCGGCCCTGGACGTCGAAGGGGGAGGCCGCCGGCGCTGCCGCCGCCGTGGCGCCGGGCGCGCTCCCCACCGTGGCGACCGCCGCGCCGGCGGCGACCAACAGCAGGGACAGCGCTCCGGAGAGGCCACGAACACGCGGGCGGCGTCTGGAGGTTGGGGACGGGGACACGGGTGTCTCGGACGTGGGGTTCACAGCCGTCGGGTCCTTGCCTGTGGGGGAGGATCGCGGGTTGCCGCAGAGACTAGAAGCGATGCCGCAGAAAGTCCATGAGTCGACGCAAAATCCATAGCGGTTCGCGCAAAAACCGGATACTGACCCGGAGTCACCGCGCCACCCCCTCACCCGGGGGCGCCCCTCCCGGGCGCCGCGCGCCGGAGGCCACTCCCGTGGACCGTCACTCAGGGCCGCGCCCCTCATCGCCCATCCACGCCGGTGCCGAATTCCGCACCCCGGGCCTTCCCAGGACCCAACCCTAAAAACCGATCAACTCTTCGAACGTGAAAATCACAAATACGTTTCCTCTATCACCAATTCGAGGAGGGCGGGAGCAGGTGCCAGGAAACGGGCGCCGGCGCACCTCGCCGCCAACCGAGCACTTCAGAGCCGTTGCGAAGCGTTGAAACACCGCGAGATTCGCCTGCTCCACAGCGGAGTTGGGGTGACGGGGCAACACATAGCGACAACACACCGCCTTTACCATGAGCCCACATACGAAAATCGACTCACCACACGAGAAATGTCTTGTACGACTTTCCCGGTTCTGTTGGCGCGTTGCCTTCACTGCGTACGGCGATCACGGCAAGCGGTCCCCCCTCTCCCCTGCTGCCCCGTCCCAGCGTCATCACCCAAGGATCACCATGAAGGACACCTTCCCCGTCCCCGGAAACTCCGACAGCGGCTCCGACAAGAACCTCGACGAGAACCCCGACAGAAGCGCTGACAGATACGCCGTCATCGGCATCGGCTGCCGCTTCCCCGGCGGCGCCAACGACCACCGCTCGTACTGGCGCAACCTGCTCGCGGGACGGGACTGCCTCACCCCGACCCCGCGGAGTCGCTACGACGTCAGGACCCTGGGCAGCACGGACAAGGACAAGCCCGGACGGCTGGTCGGCGGGCGCGGCGGCTATATCGACGGCTTCGACGAGTTCGACCCGGCGTTCTTCGGCATCAGCCCCCGCGAGGCCGCCCAACTCGACCCGCAGCAGCGGAAGTTGCTCGAAGTCGCCTGGGAGGCCCTGGAGGACGCCGGGCAACGTCCCGGCAGCCTCGCCGGCACCGATGTGGGCGTCTTCGTCGGCGCGTTCACCCTGGACTACAAGATCCTCCAGTTCGCCGGTCTCGACTTCGAGACCCTGGCCGCGCACACGGCCACCGGCACCATGATGACGATGGTGTCCAACCGGATCTCGTACTGCTTCGACTTCCGGGGGCCCAGCGTCTCCCTCGACACCGCGTGCAGCTCCTCCCTGGTCGCCGTCCATCTGGCCTGCCAGAGCCTCGCCAGGGGCGAGACCCGGCTGGCGCTGGCCGGCGGCACCCTGCTGCACAGCGCGCCGCAATACACCATCGCCGAGACGAAGGGCGGGTTCCTCTCCCCCGCCGGGCTCTCCCGGCCGATGGACGCCGAGGCGGACGGCTATGTGCGGGCCGAGGGCGTCGCCCTGATCGCGGTCAAACGGCTGGCGGACGCGCTGGCCGACGGCGACCAGATCCACTCCGTGATCATCGGCAGCGGCGTCAACCAGGACGGCCACACCAGCGGTATCACCGTGCCGCGCGCCGACGCGCAGGTCCAGCTGATCCAGGAGGTCTGCGCCCGCGCCGGCATCACCCCTGGCGACCTCCAGTACGTCGAGGCGCACAGCACCTCGACGGCCGTCGGCGACCCGATCGAGGCCGAGGCGCTGGGCCGCGCCCTGTCCGTCGGCCGCGCCGAGGGCGACCCCGCCTATGTCGGCTCGGTCAAGGCCAACATCGGGCACACCGAGTCGACCGCCGGCATCGCCGGACTGATCAAGACGGCGCTGGCCCTCAAGCACGGCGTCATACCCCCGCAGATCAACCTGCGGACGGTCAACCCCAGGATCACCGCCGACGGACCGCCCTTCCGCATCCCGCTGGAGGCCACCCCCTGGCCCCCGCACCGGGGCCCGGCGCGAGCCGGCGTCAACGCCTTCGGCTTCGGCGGCACCAACGCCCATGTGCTGCTGGAGGAACCCCCGCCCGCGCCCCCGGTCGAGCCGGTCGCCGAACCGCCCCGCCACACCCTGCTGCCGCTGACCGCCCGCGCGGCCGAGGCGCTCCCCGAGCTGGCCGGCTCCCTCCAAGCGGAGCTGACGGCCAGTCAACTGACCGATGTCGCCCACACCTTGGCGCATCGCAGGGAGCATCTGGACCACCGGATGGCGGTGGCCTACTCCTCACCCGAGGAGCTGGACGAGGCACTGACCGCCGCTGCCGCCAGCGAGCCACACCCGCTGGTCGTCACGGGTCAGCGCCGGGAGGGGCTGCGCCGCCGGCTCGTCTGGGTGTTCACCGGAATGGGCCCGCAGTGGTGGGGCATGGGCCGCCGGCTCTACGCCGAGGAACCGGTCTACCGCGAGGTGATCGACCGCTGTGACCAGGAGTTCTCCCGGCTGGCCGACTGGTCGCTCCGGGACGAGCTGCTGGCCGACGAGGCGGACTCCCGGATGGCGGAGACCTGGCTGGCCCAGCCGGCGAACTTCGCGCTACAGATCGCGCTGGCCGCGCTCTGGCGCAGCCGGGGCGTGACCCCCGACGCGGTCGTCGGGCACAGCACGGGGGAGATCGCCGCCTTCTACGAGGCGGGCGTCTACACCCTGGCCGACGCGGTCACCGTGGCGCTGCACCGCAGCCGGCTCCAGCACCGACTGGTCGGCACCGGCGGGATGTTGGCGGTCGGCCTCACCGAGGCCGAGGCCGCGCGCCGGGTCCGCTCCCACGCCGGCCGGATCGATCTGGCCGCCGTCAACAGCCCGGGCGCGATCACCCTGGCCGGGGACGAGGCGGCGCTCGACGAGCTGGCCCAACAGCTCGCGGGCGAGCAGATCTTCGCCCGCCGGCTCGCCGTGACCGTGCCGTACCACAGCGCCGGCATGGGGCTGATCGAGGACGAGCTGCGCGACGCCCTGGCCGATATCAAGCCGCACCGCGCCCAACTGCCGCTCTATCTGACGGCGTTGCCCGGCGCGGTGGCGCGCGGCGAGGAGCTGGACGCCGACTACTGGTGGCACAACGTGCGGGACACCGTCTGGTTCCAGGCGGCCGTCGACCGCCTGGTCGACGACGGCTTCGAGCTGTTCCTTGAGATCGGCCCGCATCCGGTCCTCAGCCACTCGATCGGCGAATGCCTGGCGCGCCGCGAGGTGCCGGGGCTCGCGCTGCCGTCCATCCGCCGGCAGGAGGACGAGACCGAACGATTCACCCGGAGCCTGGGCGCGCTCTTCACGCTCGGGTTCGAGGTGGACTGGCACGGGCTGCAACCGGCGGGCCGCCAGGTGCCGTTGCCGCGCTACCCGTGGCGGCGGGACCGCTACTGGGCGGAGCCCGAGCAGTTCGCCCGGGTGCGACGCGGCGAGGTGGACCATCCGCTGCTCGGCCGCCGGCTCGCCGGCGCGGAGCCGACCTGGGAGGTCAGGCTCGACCCGGAGTCGACGCCCTATCTGCGGGACCACCGCATCCAGGGCAACGCGCTCTTCCCCGCCGCCGGCTATCTGGAGATGGCGGCCCAGGCGGTGCGGACGCTGAGCGGTGGCGCGCAGACGGCGCTGGCCGAGGTGGAGCTGCGCAAGGCGCTCTTCCTGCCGGAGGACCGACCACCGACCGTGCGGCTCTCGTTCGCCGCCGGATCGGCGGCCTTCGCCGTGACCACCGTCTCGGAGACCGAACCCTCCGTGCATGCGACCGGCACCGTGCGCACGGGTCAACCCAGGCCGCTCGCCGGCCCGTTGGACGCGGACGCGGTACGCGCACGGGCCACCGCGCACCGCACGGGTCCGGAGTGCTACGCGGCGCTGGCCGAGTTGGGCTACCACTACGGGCCGGCGTTCCAGGGCATCGAGGAGGTGTGGATCGGGCCGGACGAGGCCCTCGCGCGGGTGCGGCTGCCGGCCGCGGCGGGCGGTGGCGGCGCCGGGCACCAGATGCATCCCGTGCTGCTGGACTCCTGCTTCCAGACCCTGCTCACGCCCACCATCCTGGAGGAACGGCGCGAGGGCGCCGGCGTCCGACTGCCGCTGGCCATCGGCGAGGTGCGCCTCGCCCAGGTGGACGACCGGCCGGTCTGGGTACGGGCCACGGTCACGGAGCGGACGCCCGAGCGGCTGGTCGGCGAGCTGACGATCCACGGGGACGACGGGGCGCCGCTCGGCGCGGTCAGCGGCTTCCGCGCCGAGGACGTGGAACGGGCCGGCGGCACGGTCACCACCGCGACCGTCGACAGCTGGCTGTGCACCGCGGACTGGAGTGAACTGCCCACGCTCGCCGTGGAGTCGGCGGCGGTGCCGCGCCGGCTGCTGGTCTTCGCCGACGCGCCCGGCGGGGTGGGGGACGCGCTGGCCAAGCTGGTGGCGGAGCAGGGCGGCCACTGCGAGCTGGTGCGGCCTGGCGGGGCGTACCGGCGCGATCCGGTGACCGGGGAGTCGGTGCTGGCTCCCGGCTCGGCCGAGGAACTGGCGCGGCTCTTCGCCGAGACCGGCGGCGGCTTCGACGCCGTGCTGCATCTGTGGGACACCGAACCGCCCGCGTCCGACCCGGCGGGGCCGCTGCCGGCGGACGCGTCGGCCGGCGCCTACCGCCTGGTGGTGCTGGCCCGCCAGCTGCTGGCCGACGGTGGGAGCGGCCGGCTGCATCTGGTCACCCGGGGCACCCAGGCGGTGCTCGCCGGGGATCGGGTGACGCCGCTCGGAGCCCGCGCCTGGGGCCTGGGCCGGGTCCTGGGGCACCAGGAACTCACGGACTGGCGTGGCAAGTTGATCGACCTGGCGGCGCTGGCACCGGCCGAGCCCAGGGTGGAGGCCGAGGCGCTGCTCGCGGAGATCGCGAGCGCGGACGAGGACGAGGTGGCGCTGCGCGGCGGGCGCAGGTTCACCTGCCGGCTGCGGCCGGCCGAGGGGCTCACCCGGCCGTTGCCGCTGCGGCTGCGCGCGGACGGCTGCTATCTGGTGACGGGCGCCTTCGGCGCGCTGGGCCGGCTGCTGTGCCGGACGCTGGCGACGCGCGGGGCGCGGCGGCTTGTGCTGCTGGGCCGCACCCCGCTGCCGGCCCGCGCCGACTGGCGGGATCCGAGGCTCTCCCCGGACGCCGCCGAACGAGTGCGGTTCGTACGGGAGTTGGAGGCGCTGGGCGTCCAGGTGCTGGTGGCGGCCGTGGATGTCACCGACGAGGCGGCGGTGGCCGGCTGGCTGGCCGAGCACCGGGCACAGGCGCTGCCCCCGATCCGGGGCGTCTTCCATCTGGCGGGCCAGGTGCGCGACACCCTGGTCCCCGAGATGGACCGGGCGGCGTTCGACGCGGTGCACGACCCGAAGGTGCGCGGCGCCTGGGCGCTGCACCGGCGGCTGGCGGACGAGCCGCTGGAGCACTTCGTGCTCTTCGCCTCGGTGGCGGCCTGGCTGCCGACGGCGGGGCAGACCAACTACGCGGCGGGCAACGCCTTTCTGGACGCGTTGGCGCACCACCGCAGGGCGCTGGGGCTGCCCGCGCTGAGCGTGGACTGGGGCCCGTGGGCCACCGGCATGATCGAGGAGCTGGGGCTGGTCGACCACTACCGGCACAGCCGGGGCATGTCCTCCCTGTCGCCCGAGGCCGGGATGGCCGTGCTGGAGCGGATCATCGGGCAGGACGTCGCCCAGCTGCTGGTGGCGACGGTGGTGGACTGGCCCACCTTCCTGGCCTGGTATCCGACGCCGCCGAGGCTGGTCGAGGAGCTTGCCGCGGCCGGCGAGACGACGGGGCACGGCGAGTCGGGCAGCTTCCTGGACGCCTTCGGCGCGGCGGACGAGGCGGAGCGCGGGCGGCTGCTGACGGAGCGGTTCACCGCCGTGGTGGGCGCGGTGCTGCGCGTCCCAGCGGACCGGTTCGATCCGGAGCTGAGCCTGCAACTGCTGGGCCTGGACTCGTTGTTGGCGATGGAGCTGCGGGCCAGGCTGCATACCGAGCTGGGCGTGGCGCTGCCCGTGGTGGCGCTGCTTGGCGGCGCCAGCGCGCGGGAGCTGATGGAGCGGCTGGGCGACGCCCTGCTGGAGCGGCTCGCGGGCCGGGGCGCGGAGGTGGCCTCGGCGGCGGTGGAGGTGTACACCGACGAGAGCCGCTATCCGCTGACGCAGAACCAGAAGGCGCTCTGGTTCCTCAAGCAGCTCAACCCGGAGGGCTTCGCCTACAACATCGGCGGCGCCGTGGAGGTGCGGGCCGAGCTCGACCCGGCGCTGATGCTGGAGGCGTACCGCCGGCTGCTCGCCCGGCACCCGTCGCTGCGTGCCAACTTCGCGCTGCGGGACGGCGTTCCCGAGGCGCGGATCTCGCCGGAGGCGCGCGAGGACAGCGCGATCTTCGATGTCGCCGGGCAGCCGTGGGAGGCGATCTACCAGCTGATCATCCGGGAGTACCGCCGGCCCTACGACCTGGAGCGGGACCCGCTGGTGCGGCTGCGGCTGCTGCGCCGGGCCGACGACCGGTGGATCATCACCAAGGCGGTGCACCACATCGTCTCGGACGCGATCTCCACCTTCGTCTTCATCGAGGAGCTGCTGGCGGTCTACGAGGACCTGCGGCAGGGCGGCGCCGGCGAGCTGGAGCCGCTGACCACCCGCTATCTGGACTTCCTCAACTGGCAGAACGCGTTCCTCGCGGGTCCTGAGGCCGAGCGGATGTTCGCCTACTGGCGGGATCGGCTGCCCGCCGAGACGCCGGTGCTCGAACTGCCGACGGACCGGCCCCGTCCGCCGGTTCAGACCCACAACGGCGCCTCGGAGTTCTTCGTGCTGGACGCGGAGCTGAGCGCCCGCACCCACGCGCTGGCCACCGAGCACAACACCACCGTGTTCATGGTGCTGTTGGCGACCTACTACCTGTTGCTGCACCGCTACTCGGGCCAGGAACGGATCGTGGTGGGCAGCCCGGTGACCGGGCGCACCGAGGAGGAGTTCGCCTCGGTCTACGGCTACTTCGTCAACCCGCTGCCGCTGACCGCCGACCTGTCCGGGCAACCGACGGTCGCCGAACTGCTGGCGCAGGTCAGGGAGACGGTGCTGGGCGGGCTCGACCACCAGGAGTACCCGTTCACGCTGCTGGTGGAGCGTCTTGGCCTGCGCCATGACCCGAGCCGGTCCGCGGTGTTCCAGGCGATGTTCATCCTGCTGCACCACAAGGTGGCGACGGAGAGGTACGGCTACCGCCTGGAGTACATCGAACTCCCGGAGGAGGAAGGCCAGTTCGACCTCACGCTCTCCGCGTACGAGGAGGCGGCGGACGGCCGGTTCCACTGCGTGCTGAAGTACAACTCGGACCTGTTCGGGGCGGAGACGGTGCGCCGGATGGCGGACCACTACACCCAGCTCCTCGACGGCCTGACGCGGGCGCGGGGCGAGGCGTCCACGGCGCGGCTGCCGATGCTGGGCGCGGCCGAACGGCGGCGGCTGCTCACCGAGTTCAGCGGCGCCGGGCAGCGCGTGGACTGCGCGGAGCCGGTGCACCGGCTCTTCGAACGGGCCGTGGCCCAGGGCCCCGACCGGGTGGCGGTGGTGGCGCCGGCCGAGTCGGGCGCGGTGCGCCGGCTGACCTACCGGGAGTTGGAGGGGCGGGCCAATGTGGTGGCGCACCGGCTGCGGGAGCACGGGGTGGTGCGGGGCACGGTGGTCGCGCTCTGCCTGCCGAAGTCGCCCGAGCTGCTGGTGGCGCTGCTGGCGGTGCTCAAGGCGGGTGGCGCCTATCTGCCCCTCGACCCGGAGTACCCGGCGGAGCGGCTCGCCTATATGGCGCGGGCCGCCGGCGCCGCCCGGACCCTGGTCGGCGACGGTTCGACGCTCGAACTGCCCGGTGCCGTGGTGCCGTTGAGCACGTTGGAGGAGCCGGTGGCGCACGATCCCGGGCCGCCGGTCGGGGAGGGCGACGCGCCGGACTCCCCCGCCTATGTCATCTACACCTCGGGATCCACCGGGCGGCCCAAGGCGGTGGCGGTCAGCCACCGCAACCTGGCCTCGGCGTACGCGGGTTGGCGGGCCGAGTACCGGCTGGAGAGCGAGGTGTCGGTCCATCTCCAGATGGCGTCGCCGTCGTTCGACGTGTTCACCGGGGACACCGTGCGCGCGCTCTGCTCCGGCGGCCGGCTGGTGCTGGTCGGCCGCGAGCTGCTCTTCAACGCCGCCTCCCTCTACCGGACGATGCGTCAGGAACGGGTCGACTGCGCGGAGTTCGTCCCCGTGGTGGCTCGCGCCCTGCTGGCGCACTGCGAGGCCACCGGCGAACGGCTGGACTTCCTGCGGCTGTTGGTGGTGGGCTCCGACTCCTGGAAGGTCGGCGAGTACCGGCGGCTGCGTTCCCTCGCTGGCCCGGACACCCGGGTGGTCAACTCCTACGGGGTGACCGAGGCCGCCGTGGACAGCAGCTGGTTCGAGGGCGAGGCGGACGAGCTCGACCCCCATCGGATGGTGCCGATCGGCCGGCCGTTCCCCGGCAGCGAGCTCTATGTGCTGGACGGGCGCGGCGAGCCCGTACCGCCGGGCGTCACCGGCGAGTTGTGGATCGGCGGCACGGGCGTCGCCCTCGGCTATGTGGGCGATCCCGAGCTGACGGCCGAGCGGTTCGTCAGCGGCCTGCTGGGCGGCGACGAGCGGCTCTACCGCACCGGGGACCTGGCCTCGTTCGACGCCGAGGGCCGGGTGTGGCTGGTGGGCCGCGCCGACTCCCAGGTGAAGGTGCGCGGCCACCGGATCGAGCCGGGCGAGGTCGAGGCCCGCCTGCTGGCCGGCCCCGGCGTCGCACAGGCCGTGGTCGCTGTGCGTCCCGACGCCGCTGGCGAGCCGACGCTCTGCGGCTACTGGGTGCCGGCGCCGGAAGCCGGGAGCGGCCCGGAGAACGCCGCCGAGCTGCGGCGCTGGCTGGCCAGCGCGCTGCCCACCTTTATGATCCCCACCCATCTTCTGGCCCTGGAGCGGCTGCCGCTCACCCCCAACGGCAAGGTCGACACGGCCGCGCTGCCGGCCCCGAGGACCAGCGGCGACGAGGTCGAGTACGAGGCTCCCGTGACCCTCTACGAGGAGCGGATGGCCGAGCGCTGGCGGCAGTTGCTCGGCGTCGAACGCGTGGGTCTGCGCCATGACTTCTTCGCGGTCGGCGGCAGCTCGGTGCGGCTGATCGAGCTGATCCACCTGCTCCAAGGCGAGTTCCAGATCTCCATCCCGGTGAGCCAGCTGTTCAAGGTGACCACGCTGCACGGGATGGCCGGCGCGCTGGAGGCCATCGTCACCGGGCGGACCGGCGGGGCCAAGCCCTACCTCAGGTTCAACCTCGACCGCGAACCGGCGGTGTTCTGCTTCCCGCCGGCCGGCGGCCACGGCCTGGTCTACCGGCGGCTGGCCGGTGCGCTGCCGGAGTGGCAGCTGGTCGGGTTCAACTACCTGACCGGCGACGACAAGGTCGCCCGCTACGCCGATCTGGTGACCGAGCTGCGCCCGGAGGGACCGCTGGACCTGCTGGGCTACTCACTGGGCGGAAACCTCGCCTTCGAGGTGGCCAAGGTGCTTGAGGCGCGCGGACGTCGGGTGCGCCGCGTGGTGCTGGTGGACTCGCCGCGGGTCGCGGCACCCTACCCGCTCTCCGAGCAGGCGGTGGCCGCGTTCGAGGAGGAGCTGCACGACCATCTGCGGCGTCACACCGGGTCCAGGGGCGTCGCCGACGAGACCCGTCGACAGGCCCGCGACTACCTGGAGTTCGCCAGCCGCACGGCCAACGTGGGCACGGTGGCGGCGGTGCTCGGGGTGATCAGCGAGCAGGACAACGCCGCGCTCTACGCGGTGGAGGCGCCCGGCAGTTGGCACGGTTCCTCCACCACGCGGACGGTGGTGCTGCGCGGCGCCGGCCGCCATGCCGAGCTGCTGGACGCCGAACGCGTCGGTGACAACGCGGAGTTGGTACGGGGGCTGCTGACCGGCGAGGCACCCGCCTGAGTTCGGTGCGTGGGGGATGCGACAAGGAGGAGTGTGACCGACTCATGAAACCGCGGACGCGGAACACCAGAGAGAGCATGATCATCATCGGTGGCGGCCTCGGTGGCCTCGCCACCGGCGCCTACGCACGGATGAGCGGGTACCGCACCCACATCCTGGAGATGCACGAGATCCCCGGTGGGTCCTGCACGTCCTGGGATCGCGGTGACTTCACCTTCGACTGGTGCGTCTCCTGGCTGCTGGGCAGCGGCCCGGGCAACGAGATGCACCAGATCTGGCTGGAGTTGGGCGCCATCCAGGGCAAGGAGATGCGGCAGTTCGACGTCTTCAACATCGTCCGCGGCCGGGACGGTCAGGCCGTCTACTTCTACTCGGACCCGGACCGGCTCCAGCGGCATCTGACGGAGATCTCCCCGGCGGACGCCCGCCGGATCCGGCACTTCTGCCAGAACCTGCGCACCTTCCGCAAGGCGCTGGCCGTCTACCCGTTCCTCAAGCCCGTCGGCATGATGGGCCGCGCGGAACGCTGGCGGATGCTGCTCTCGTTCCTCCCCTACTTCAACGCCATCCGCAAGTCGATCACCGAGCTGATGACCGACTACTCGCGGCGGTTCCAACACCCGCTGCTGCGCGAGGCGTTCAACTTCATCCTCTACGAGAAGCACCCCGACTTCCCGGTGCTGCCGTTCTACTTCCAGCTCGCCTCGCACGCCAACCACACGGCGGGCGTGCCCGAGGGCGGCTCGCTCGGCCTGGCGCGATCCGTCGAGGACCGCTATCGGCGGCTCGGCGGGGAGATCACGTACAACGCCCTGGTCGAGGAGATCCTGGTGGAGGACGACCGGGCCGTCGGGGTGCGGTTGACCGACGGAAGGGAGTTCCGCGCCGACATCGTCGTCTCCGCGTGCGACGGGCGCAGCACCCTGCTGGGCATGCTCGGCGGGCGCTACCTCAACGACACCTACCGGCGGCTGTACTCCGAGACCATCGACCAGCCGGGAATGCTCTCCCCCGGCTATGTGAGCGTCTTCCTCGGACTGCGCCGCCCGTTCCCCGAGGCCGACCCCTGCACCACCTATCTGCTGGACGAGCAACGGGCCGAAAAGCTGCTCGGGCTGCGCCATCCCAGCATCAACGTCCAGTTCCGCAACCAGCACTATCCCGAACTGTCCCCCGAGGAGACCAGCGTGGTGTACGCCACTTACTTCTCCGAGGCGGCCCCCTGGCGCGCGCTGCGGGACGGGCCCGAACAGGCCAGCCGACCGCGCAGGGGGCAGATCCTGCACACCCTGCCGGTGCGGCACGGCAAGGCGTACGCGGCGGCCAAGCGGCGTGCCCGGATCACCGTGGAGACGTTCCTCGACGAGCGCTTCCCCGGGCTGCGCGAGTCCGTCGCCGTCCGGGACGTGTCCACGCCGCTGACCCAGATCCGCTACACCGCCTCCCACAACGGGTCCTTCCCCGGCTGGCAGCCGTTCATGGACGACGGCGGCGAGGCGCTGGAGAAGGAGATCAACCGCAACGGTCCCGTGCTGCCGGGGCTGGCCAACTTCTACATGTCCGGGGTCTGGGTGACCGTGGGCGGCCTGATCCGGGCGGTGGCGGCCGGGCGCCAGGTCGTCCAGTTCATCTGCCGGGACGACGGGCGGGAGTTCACCGCCGAGATCGACGACCACCTGCCGCCGCCGCGCCAACGCGTCGTGCCCGTCGGGCCGCGCCCCGACGAGGCGGCGTCACCCGCGCCCCGCGAGCCCGTGGGGGCGGCCCGACACACCGCGACCACCGCCACCACCGTGAACACCACACCGAGGAGCGCCTGTTGAAGATCGAGAAGTGGGTCGTCCGCGAACATGTGGCCGGTATCCCCGAGGCCGAGCGGATCTACGAGAAGGTCACCGAGGAACTCGACGTCACGCTGCGGGACGACGAGATGCTGCTCCGCACCCGCTATGTCTCCGTCGACCCCTATCTGGTGGGCCTCTCCCAGGAGACGCCGCTGGGCCAACACGTCGGTGGCGACTCCATCATGGAGGTCGTCGACGCCGGGCCGCGCGCCGACTTCGGCGTCGGGGACCTGGTGCAGGGCTTCGGCGGCTGGCGCACCCATCTGGTGAGCGACGGCCGGGCCTGGGTCTGGCAGAACGGCGGCTTCCCGCTGCGACTGCCCCCGTTCCGTCGCCTCGACCCCGCCGACTACGACAACCAACGGCTGCCGATCTCCACGGCGTTGGGCATCATGGGCACCCCCGGCATCACCGCCTGGGGCACCATGACCAAGTTCCTCGACGTGACGCCGGGCGACACGGTGCTGATCAGCGGCGCCAGCGGGGCGATCGGCACGCTGGCCGCGCAGCTGGCCAAGCGCGCCGGGGCGGCCAAGGTGATCGGCACCACCTCGTCCGAGGAGAAGGTCGACTACCTGACGCGCTTCGGCTTCGACCAGGTGGTGCGCTACCGCCAGGGCGACGACGTGGACGAGACCCACAAGGCGCTGCTCGCGGCGACCGACGGCATCGACCGCTACTTCGACAACCTCGGCGGCAGCGTCACCGACGCGGCGTTCCGCATGCTGCGCCCGCACAGCCGGGTGGCCGTCTGCTGGCAGTGGTCCACCACCGTCAACGGCGACTGGATCGGGCCCCGGCTGCTGCCCTACATCATGTTCCCGCGCACCACGATCCGAGGCATCTTCGCCGAGGAGTGGTTCACCGAAGAGAACCTGGCCATTCTGCTGCGGGACGTCGGCGGCCTGGTGCGGCGCGGCGAGATCGTCTTCGACGAGACGGTGCACCAGGGCTTCGACGCCTTCCCCGTCGCCTACCAGAACCTCTACACCAACCGCGCGGCCAACCGGGGCAAACTCCTCATCGCGGTGGGCTAGGGCCGCCCGGGCCTTGGCAGCGGCCCTGGGCCACCGCGGTCCACTGCCCGAGCAGGGACCGCCGCCACGCCGGCCCCCGGCTGCGGCCCTGCGGGCCGGGACATGGCGGTCCCCGCCGCGACACGGCCGGAGCGGCGGAGCCGCCACACGCCTCGGGCGGGAACGAGCCGGCCGGGGCCGCCGGCCACACTGGCCCCGCGCCGCGACGCCGCGCGAACGCGCGGGGAACGGGGCCGCAGGCCCGGACGGGGCGCCGCCACGCCGGCCCCCGGCCGCGGCCCTACGGGCGGGAAGGGGCCGGCCGGCCTCGTTGACCCCGTGCGAACGGGGCCGCGGGCCCGGGGCGGAACGTCGCCGCACCGCCGAGGCGGCAGGGCAGGGCCGGCCCCGGGCGGCGGACAGACCGGAACACGGCGGCGGAGCCGCCACACCGCCGAGGCTGTGGCTCGGGCCGACCAGTGGCGAAGGCCGGTGCCCCGGGCACGGGGGCGCGGCCGGACGGGAAGGGCGTGGGGCCGGTGGCCGTGCGGTGGTCAGCTCGGTGGCGGGTCCGGCGCGCGCAGCGCCTCGCGGGCCGCGTGGATGAACGCGAAGCGCGCGCGTTCCAGCTCGTCCAGGCCGCGTTCGCGGCGCAGCGCGTCCAGCAGGGCGCCCGCCTCCGTGGCCGCCGCCCCGTCCAACTGGACGGCGCCCAGGGCGCGTTGGAGCGCGGCGCGGTCCTCCGCCGAGCCGCCACCGGCCCGGCGGGCGAGGAGCACCGTCTCGGCGGCGTCCAGGAAACGCAGATAGGTGGCGAGGCGGGCGGCCAGCGCCCGCTCCCGCCGCTGCTGTTCCACGGTGATCCGCACCGTCTCCAGCATGGCCGCCGCCTGCCGCCGGCCGGCCGACCGGGCGAAGATCCCGCTGATCAGGCTGGCCACCAACGCCGAGCCGGCCGCGATCAACGCCACTCCCCACTCCGTCATGCGGTTATTCTTCCCGCCCCGGCTGCCCCTCCCACCCCCGACGAGTACGATCGAGCCATGTGTCCTGACAACCCACGCAACCGTCGGTGACCAGCGGGAACGAGCCTGTTCAGGGGCCCGCCCAGGCCACGTCGGACAACCGCCCGACCTGCCGCACGGTGCTCTTCGCCGCGCGGTCGGCGACCGCGCTCCACCGTCTGCTCGACGTCCTTCCCGTCTTCGCGGGGGACGACCGGATCGCCCGCCGCTTCACGCTGGTTCCCGGCTCCGCGTTCGACGTGGACGCGCTGGCCGCCGTGGAGCGGGCCGGCGGCCGGACGGTGCCGTGGGAACAGGCGCGGGGCCTCGGCTTTGACCTGATCCTGGCGGCCAGCCCCAAGGGACGGCTCGAACTGCTCGCCGGGGAACGGGTGTTGCTGCCGCACGGCGCCGGCTTCGGCAAGACCCTCCCGGGGGAGGGCACCCCGGGCGCGCCATCCGGTCTGGACCCGGAGTTCCTGCTCGCCGACGGGGAGCCGCTGGCCGCCCTGCACGCGCTGGCCCACCCCCAACAGGTGGACCAGCTGGCGGCGTTCAGCCCGCGCGCGGCGGCCCGCGCCGTGGTGGTGGGAGACCCGACGTTGGAACGGCTGCTCGCCTCGGTCGGTCAACGGAGCCGGTTCCGGGCCGCGTTGGGCACGGGGGCCCGTCGGCTGCTGGTGCTCACCTCCACCTGGGGCCCGGAGTCGCTGCTGCGCCGGCGTCCTGGGCTCGCGGCCGAGCTGCTGGCCCGACTCCCCTTGGACGGCTACCAGTTGGCGCTGATCCTGCATCCCAACGAGCGCAGCCGGCTGGGCTCGTTGGATCTGGCGCAGAGCCTCGCGCCCGCGCTGGACGCGGGCCTGTCGCTGCCCGGGCCGCACGCCGAATGGGGCAGCCTGCTGGTCGCGGCCGACGCGGTGATCACCGACCACGGTTCGACGGCGCTCTACGCGGCGGCGCTCGACCGCCCGGTGATCGCGGCCTACGACGGCGGCGACGAGCTGATCCCCGGCAGTCCGATGGCCCGGCTGCTGGCGGCCAGCCCCCGGTTGACGTCGGCGGACGGGCTGGCCGAGGCGTGGCGGGCGGCGTCCGCCGCGCGCGGCGTCGGGCCCGCCCTGGCGGCGCTGGCCTTCGCCGAACGCGGGCGCGCCCTGGAGCTGTTGCGCGAGGAGCTGTACGCGCTGCTCGGGCTGGCCCCGGTCGGCCCGCCGCCGGCGCCCGAGCCGCTGCCGACGCCGAGACGGGCGGCACGCGAGCCGGTGGCCTGCGCGGTGAACGCGGACGTGGTGGGCGACGCGCTGGTGACCGTGGAGCGCTTCCCGCCCTGGCGGGAGCGGCCGGCCAGGCTGCTCGCCGCCGAGCAGGGCGCGGCGAGCGAACGGCAGGCGCAGAGCGCGGGGTTGCTCTACCGGCGCGCTGGCGGCGCGGCGCCGGCCGCGCCGCACCTGGTGGCGTGGACGGCCGCCGGCTGGATCGACGAGACGCTGCGCCGCTACCCGGGCTGTGCCCTGGCCGGGGTGGTGCTCTCCGCCACCCGCGCGGTGCTGCGGACGCGTGCCGGGGCGTTGCTGCGGCTGGAGTTGGCGCCGCTGCCGGTCGAGGGGCGGCTGGTCCACACCGACCCGGCCGCCGTGCTCTGCGCCGCGCACGCCTGGCTCACCCGGTGTCCAGGAGGGCGTGCCGCGTTCGACACCCGCGTCGGCCACCATGTCTTCCCCACCACCCTCGCCCCGGCGACCCCCGAGGACGCCGACCATCCCCTGTGACCCGCCGGGCGGGCTTGGGCGCGTCTCTTCGCCCATGTGACGGTCCATGTTCCGAGGCTCACGCCATGCGTCGTTCTTTTCCGGCCAGCTCCATCGAGGGTCAACTCCCCTGTGATCGACCGGACAAGAACGCCTCGAACACGGGTGACGCCTCGGGGAAGCTGGGAAAATCGACTGATTCCGGGGTACCGGAGAAGGTGACGATTCGCACCCGCACATGGCTTGGACGCAGCCGCGTACGCTCCCCGTGTGCGAGACAACTCTGAGAACGCGGGGAGCCGAGTGCCCCCACATCATCCGACGCGGCGCGATCGGGGCGGGCGCCCGAGGCGCGGCAGGACGGTCGCGGCCGTCGCCCTGGCCGTGGCCGTGGTCGGCGGTCCGCTGCTGGCCGCGCCCGCCACCGCCGGCGCGGCCGGCCCCCCGGGCGGCGGGCCGGCCGCCGAGGCCGGGGCGGCCCACGAGATCACGCTGATCACCGGGGACCGGGTGCGGCTCGACGCCGATGGCGGCGTCCTCGCCGTCCGGCCCGCCCCAGGCCGCGAGTCCATACCGGTGACCGTGTCCGAGGGGAGCGATCGCACCTTCGTGATCCCGTCGGACGCGCGCCGTCTGATCGCCGAAGGGCTCGTCGACCAGCGGCTGTTCGACGTCACGGAGCTGACCCGCCCCGAGTACGCCCGACTGGTCGGGGACGGTGTTCCGCTGATCGTCTCCTATGCGGGCGAGCGGCCCGCCACGCTGTTCGCCGACGCCGGCGTGCGGGTGCGCACCGAGTTGCCGAGCATCGACGCCGAGGCGCTGACGGTGCCCCCGGACGGTGCGGCCGGGGTGTGGGAGTCGTTGACCGGCCCGAGGACGCTGGCCGCCGGGGTCTCGTCGCTCTCCCTGGACAGCGTCAGGACGGCGGCGCTGGACCGCAGCGTGCCGCGGATCGGGGCGCCGGCCGCCTGGGACGCCGGCTTCGACGGCACCGGAGTGACCGTCGCCGTCCTGGACACGGGCATCGACACGACGCACCCCGACCTCGACGAGGGGAAGGTCGTCGCGGCGGCCAACTTCAGCGACGCGGAGGGCGTCGAGGACCGCTACGGCCACGGCACGCACGTCGCGTCCATCGCGGCGGGCTCGCGTGGCGCGTTCACCGGGGTGGCGCCCGGGGTCTCGCTGCTGAACGGCAAGGTGCTCGACGACTTCGGCAGCGGCGTGGAGTCAGGGATCGTCGCCGGCATGGAGTGGGCCGTCGAACACGGCGCCGACATCGTCAACATGAGCCTGGGCGGCGACGACACGCCGGGCGTCGACCTGTTGGAGGAGGCGGTGAACCGGCTGTCGGACGAGACCGACGTCCTGTTCGTCCTCTCCGCGGGGAACGGCGGTCCTGGGCCTGGCACCTTGGGCTCGCCCGGCAGCGCGGACGCGGCGTTGACCGTGGGCTCGGTCGACAGGGACGACGCCCTGGCGCGGTCCTCGTCGATCGGCCCGCGCGTGGACGACGCGGCGCTGAAGCCGGACCTGACGGCCCCCGGGGTGGGCATCGCCGCGGCGGCGGCCGAGGGCAGCTGGCTCGCGGAGGGCGGCGAACCGGCCGGCGAGGGCTATATGCACCTGTCCGGCACGTCGATGGCCGCACCGCATGTCGCCGGGGCCGCGGCGCTGCTCGCGCAGCAGCACCCGGACTGGACGGGCGAGCGCCTGAAGGCCGCGCTCGTCGCCTCCTCGACTCCCGTCGCTGGCTACAGCGCGTTCCAACAGGGCGCGGGGCGCACGGATGTGGCCGCGGCGATCGGGCAGACCGTCGTGGCCGAGCCGGTGTCCCTCTCCTTCGGCGCGCAGGAGTGGCCGCACTCGGACAACGAGCCGGTGACGCGGGAGCTGACCTACCGCAACCTCGGCACCGAGGACATCACGCTGGACCTGTCGCTGACCACGGTCGGCCCTGACGGCGGCCCCGCTCCCGAGGGCGCCTTCCGGCTCGGCGCCGAGACGGTCACCGTGCCGGCCGGCGGCACCGCCGGCGTCGAGGCGACCGCCGACACCGCGTTCGACACCGGGACCGTCGAGAACCCGGCGGGCGCCTACAGCGTGTTCGTGACGGCGGCGGGGGAAGGGCACACCGTCACCACCGCCGGCGCGATCGACCTGCTGGGCGAGTTCCACGTCCTGACCGTGCGGGCCGTCGGGCTGGACGGCACGGCCGTCGGTGACTGGTGGGCGACGCTGGTCGACCGCTCGACGGGCGTGACGACGCTCCTCTTCCCCGACAGCGACTCGTCCGTCCTGCGGCTGCCCGACGGCGGCGACTACCTGCTGTTGACCACCACGCGGGGCGAGGGCTGGGAGGCGCGCCACACCGTTGTGCTGCCCACCCTGGACGAGGACACCACCGTGACGCTGGACGCCCGGGAGGCCAGGGAGATCGACCTGTCGGTGCCCGACGAGAGCGCCGAACCGTTCTACACCTCCAGCAGCGTGGCGCTGCCGGCCCTGGGGATCACCCACGGCTCGGAGGGCTCGGGCGAGGAGGTGCTGCTCACCCAGCACATGGGGCCCGCGTTGGCGGAGGACGAACTGCTCGTCTCCCACCAGACGTCCTGGGCGGCCGGCGACACCGAGTACCACACGCTGATCGAGCGGGCCGGCACCAACTTCACAGGGCACCAGCGGGAGTTCACCCATGAGGACCTGGCCGAGGTGCGGCTGACCCTCGGGGCGCCGACCGAGGGCACCACGGGAGAGCTTGAGGTCGTGGGCGGACGCCGGGGCGGCATCGGCCCGGAGCGCGCCCTGCCGGCCGACACCACGCTGTATGTGACCGGCGGCGCCTGGTCGTACACGCTGTACTTCACCGGCCCTGGCGAGGCGGGCTCGTTCTCCGTCTACTCGGGGGACTTCACCGCCGGCCGGACGTACCACGACAGCATGGGCGTGGGGGTGTTCGCGCCCCGGCCGCCGGGCGACGACGGGCTGACGCGCAGCGGGGACCGGCTCGACGCCTTCGTCACCACCGTGTCGGACGGGGCGGGGCACCACGGCTACCTCTCGGGCGGCCACGGCACCACCACGCTGTCCTACGACGGTGAGGTGATCCACACGGAGGACGACTTCCTCCGTGGCTGGGCGAGTTTCGAGGTGCCGTCCGCCGAGGGCCGCTACGAGCTGACCACCACGGCGCTGCGGCCCGACGCGGGGGTGAGCACGGAGATCTCGGCGACGTTCGGGTTCACCTCGGCGTCCGTCCCGGCCGACGAGACGCGACCGCTGCCGGTCTCGCTCGTGCGCTTCTCCCCCGAGCTGGCATCCGACAGCACGGCGCCGGCCGGGCGGGAGACGAGCGTGCCGGTCACCATGGAGGGCGCGGCGGCGGAGAGCGGCCCGGACTCCCTGACGGTCCAGGTGTCCTACGACGGCGGCGCGTCCTGGCAGGGGGCGCCGGTCGCCGACGGCGCGGTAGCGGTGACCAATCCGGCGGCCGGCGGTTCGGTGTCGTTCCACGCGGAGCTGACCGACCGGGACGGCAACACCACGGAGCTGACGATCATCGACGCCTATCGCACCGTCTGATCTCCGGGCCGTGGCCCCCCGCGATCGGTCGGTGGGGGGCCACGGCGTCGGCGGCTATCCGCCGTGGCGCCGCCTGATCTCCCGGGCCGTCGCGCGGAGTTCGGCCGCCCGGTCGGGCTCGCCCAGCTCGGCGACGAGGTCGGCGAGCGGGTCCAGGACTCTGGCCTCGTCGAACTCGGCGCCGCGCGCCCGCGCGGCGGCGAGGGCCGACTCGTAGAGCGGACGGGCCCGTTCGGGGCGGCCGAGGCGGGCCAGGACCCCGGCCAGGGCGAAGGCGACGCGGGCCGCGATCCGCTCCCGGCCCTGCGCACCCGCCAACTCATGGGCCTGGGCCAGGAGTTCCTCGGCGCGGTCCAGCTCGCCCAGGGCGGCGAGCGCCTCGCCCAGGCGGTAGGTCCCGAGCAGGACGCCGTAGGCGTTGCCGATCGCTCGGTGCACCTGCCGGGCCGAGGCGAAGTCGGCGGCGGCCGACTGCCAGTCGCCGCGCCTGCCGTGCAGGGTGCCTCGGAACTCGACGACGGAGGCGGCCAGTTTGCGGTCCCGGGGGGTGTCGTCGAGCAGCTCGACGGCGGCCAGCGCGGCGGCGAGTTGCTCGGCGGCGGCGTCGAACTCGTCCTGCTCCCACAGCGCACGGGCGAGTTGGGCGCGCATCCGGGCCAACGCCGGGATGTGTTCCGCGCGTTGGGCGGAGGCGATGCCGAGCCGGAAGGAGTCGGCCGCGTCGGCGTGGTGCGGATGGTCGAGGAAGTGGGTCCACAGCGGCTCGCACAGCGCCCAGGTCTCGGTGTCCATGCCGAGCCGGTTGGCCTCGGTGACACAGCCGTGGACGGCATGCCGCTCGGCCTCCAACCAGCGCTGTCCGTCGGCCGGTCGGCCCTCCCCCGGGGCGCCGAAGGCGATGTCCTGGGCGTCCGGCTCCGGCGGGACGGGGTCGGCGATGGTCAGTCGCGGGCCGGCGGCGAGCAGATCGGCGCGCTGGGCCTGCCGCAGGTACCAGCGGATGACGCGGCGCAGCGCCGTCTCCCGTTCCCCCGGGGTGCCGTCCTCGCGGGCGCGGCGGTCGGCGTGGGCGCGCAACGGCTCGGGGAGCCGGGCGCGTTCGTGCCTGGCGTCGAGGAGCCCGGCGGCCTCCAGCGCGTCCAGCGAGTCGTCGGCGGCCTCGCGGCCCCGGCCGAGGAACACCGCGACGCCCTCGGGGGTGAGGGCGCCGCCCGGGTAGGCGGGGAGGAGCCGGTAGAGCAGCGCGGCGTCCTCGTCCAGCGCGCGGTAGGCCGCGTCCCACACCGCCTCGACCATCGGTAGCCCCCTGTCCTGGAGTTCGGTGTCGAGCTCGGCGAGCAGCCGGGAGAGGGGGCGTCTGCGGTGGCGGCGCAGCCACTGCCCGGCGACCCGCACGGCGGCCGGCAGACCGGCACAGACGCGCAACAACCCCTGGAGCGCGTCGGGTTCGTCGGTGAGGCGGGGGTCGTCGACGATCATTTCGAGCAGTTCGGCGGCGTCCTGGTCGGCGAGGGGCGCGAGCGGCAGCTCGACGGCGGAGCCGTGTTCGAGGTCGTGCAGCGGGCCGTGGCTGGCGACGATCACCAGGCTGTCCCCCGAGGCGGGCAGCAGCGGCAGCACCTCGGCCGCGGTGCGCGCGTTGTCGACGAGCACGATCAGCCGACGGCCGTCCGTGCGGTCCCAGTACTGGCGGCTGCGGTCGCGGAGCGTCTGGTGGAGCCAGCGGCCTTCGACGTCCAGCGGGGCGAGCAACTCGCCCAGGGCGTCCGTCACTTCGACGACTCCGTCGCGGCGCAGCTCGTTGAGGTCGACCCGCAGGACCCCGTCGGGGTAGCGGTCGCGCAGGGTGCGGGCCAGGCGGTAGGCCAGCTCGGTCTTGCCGGTCCCGCCGAGGCCGCTGAGCGCCAGGCACAGCGGCCGGGACGGGTGCTTCCAGTCGGAGACGGCCCGAAAGGCGCGGGCCTGTTCGTCCTCCCGATCGACGAAGTGTGCTGTTGCCGGTGGAACCTGGTACACCATGCCGGGCCGACTCCGATGTCCGCTGTCAGTGGTCACCGTCGGACCGATCCCACCGTCCGCTCGGCAACGCCCCCTTGGAGCTGCCGTTCACTCTATGTGCACCGCCGCTGTGGAACCAGCGACGCTTCCCAGGACGCGTTCGCCGCGCCGCCGGCCACTCCGGTCAGCGGAGGTCGTTGTAGACCGTGGCGCGGGAGACGCCCAGCAGGTCGGTGAGGGTGCGCACCGAGTGTCTGACCTCAAGGAAGCCCCTGGCCCTGAGCGAGCGGACCAGCTCCCTGCGGGCCGAGGCGCCGAGGCCGCGTGGCGTCTGGCCGTGGGCGCTGGCGAACTCCTCGACGGCGCTGCGGAGTTCGCCCGTGCTGCGGCTGTTCAGCGACTCCCGCACCGGCTGGTCGGGCTCCTCGGTCGCGACGAGCTGGGCGAGGCTTCTGGACACGACGGCGAAGAGGGAGACGTCCAGGTTCAGGCAGATGGCGGCGACGTAGTGGCCCGCGCCGTTCCTGATGCCGATGGAGGTGCTCTTGGCCGGGCGGCCGTCGGGGAAGCGGTTGGGGTAGTTCTGTAGCACGTCCGGGTACGCCGGGTCCGCGATGCGGGCCAGGCCGAGCTCGGTGGCCGGATCGCCGATGTCGCGCCCGGAGAGGTTGTTCTCGATGGTGCGGACGGCGTGCTCGGGGTCGCGCAGGTCGTGCAGCACGACCTCGCACAGCCCGGGGAACATGCGGCCGATGGCGGTGACGATCTTCTCCGCCTCGCGGAGCAGCAGCGCGTCCTCGTCCTCGTCACCGGGGCCGCTCACGCGTCCTCCGGGGCGGGGAAGAGACCGTTCATGAAGCCGGACGCCTTGAGCGCTGTGCCCGTCAGCACCACGACCGTCCGCTCACCCGCGCGGATCGCGCCACGCTCGCGGAACACGTCCACGGCCGCGGCTGCGGTGGCGCTGGTCGGCTCCGCGTACAGCCCGGCGGCGGCCAACTCCCTGACGGAGTCGGCGATCCGCTGCTCCGGGACGGCGACCGTGTCGCCGCCGGAGCGGCGCACGGCCGCCACCACCTCGGGCAGCCTGACGGGCGCGCGGATCGCGGCGCCCTCCGCGATCGTCGGCCCGAACGGCGGCGGCTCGACGCCCTGGAACGCCGCGTGCACGGGGGCGCAGGCGGCGGGCTGGGCGACCAACAGCCGGGGCCGGCGGCGGATCAGACCCGCCGCCAGCAGCTCGCCGAACCCCAGATCGCAGCCGAGGACCAGACTGCCGGCGCCGGCGACCGTCACCACCGCGTCGGGCGCCTCGAAGCCGAGGTCCTCCCACAGCTCGTAGGCGAGGGTCTTGGTGCCCTGGAGGAAGAACGGATGCCAGTTGTGCCCGGCGTAGGGGACCCGAGCTGAGCGTCGAAGGGCCTCGGCCGAGGCGGCGGCCCGGTCGCCTGGCACGGCCCTGACGCGGGCGCCGAACGCCCGGGTCTGGGTGACCTTGGCGGGCGAGGTGCCCTCGGGCACCAGGATCTCGGCCTGGAGGCCGGCGGCGGCGCAGTAGGCGGCGACCGAGGAGCCGCCGTTGCCCGAGCTGTCCTCGATGACCTCGGTGACCCCGGCGCCGGCCAGGGCGCTGATCATGACGCTCGTGCCCCGGTCCTTGAAGCTTCCCGTGGGGTTGAACCACTCCAGCTTGAACGCCAACGGGCCGCCGCGCCAGTCCCGTTGGAGCAGCGGGGTGCGCCCCTCGCCCAAGCTCACCGGGGCGGCCCCGGCGGCGGACGGGAGGGCGGCGCGGTAGCGCCACAGGGAGCGCTCGCCGGCATCGATCGCGCCGGGGGCGGGCGCCGGGAGTGGGGAGACGGTGAGCGGCGCCCCGTCGTCGCCGCGCCAGCGCAGCGGATCGAGCGGATAGGTGCGCCCTGATCTGGGGTCGACCAGGCAGGGCGCGGCGGCAGGCTCGCTGGATGGCACGGGGCTCCTCTCGTCGCCGGCTCCCCCGCCGGGCCTGGCCCGGCGCCGTCCAAGACACTTTATCCAGGATTAGACAGACCGCCAAGGCGGGCACCGCGCCGGACCAGCGGAGCGTTATTCGCTGGCGTTCCCCACGGGTCCGGGTAACCTGCCCGGCGGGCCCCTGCCCGACGAAACGGAACGACCAGGCGGAGAACACCGGCTTCGAGCTTCACCGGTGCGACGAAGGGAAGAACGGGATGCGGCGTCACCTCGGAGCGGTCGAGACACCCCCTGTTCACCTCCTGACGCCCGAGGACCGTTTTGCCTTCGCATCCCCAGCCCAACTCCTCCCGAAATTCCCTCCCGAGCACCCTGAACATCGGCGTACTGGCCCATATCGACGCTGGTAAGACCAGCCTCACCGAACGCCTGCTCTTCGACAACGGCGCCATCCCCGAGCTGGGCAGCGTCGATGCCGGCAGCACCCGCACCGACACCGGTGCGTTGGAACGCGAGCGTGGCATCACCATCCGCTCCGCCGTCGCGACGTTCACCACCGGCGACCTCCAGGTCAACCTCGTGGACACCCCGGGGCATCCCGACTTCATCGCCGAGGTCGAGCGCGCCCTCTCCGTGCTGGACGCCGCCGTGCTGGTGCTCTCCGCCGTGGAGGGCGTCCAGGCCCAGACCCGGGTGCTGATGCGCTCGCTCCGCCGGCTCGGCCTGCCCACCCTGCTGTTCCTCAACAAGATCGACCGCCCGGGGGCGCGCCCCGAGTCGCTGCTGGGCGAGGTCAGGGCCAGGCTCGCCCCGCACCTCGTCCCGCTGACCACCGTGACCGACCCCGGCACCCCCGGGGCCGGCGCGCTGCCGCGCCCGCTGGACGCGCCGGAGGTCCGTGCCGAGGTCGCCGCTGTGCTGGCCGAGCAGGACGAGGCGCTGCTCGGCCAGTTGGTCGACGAACGGCCGCCGTCCGCCCGGGCGTTGGGCAGGGCGCTGGTCGAGCAGACCGCGGCGGGTCTGGTGCATCCGGTGCTCTGCGGCTCGGCGCTCACCGGCGCGGGCAGCGCCCAACTCGTCGAGGCGCTGCGCACCCTGCTCCGACCGCCGGCCGCCGACCCCCACGCCGCGCCCAGCGGCACCGTCTTCGCCATCGAACGCACCGGGGCCGGCGAGAAGGCGGCCTATCTGCGGCTCTTCGACGGTCAGTTGGCCGCGCGTCGCCTGGTCACCTTCCACCGGCGCGAACCGGACGGCGGCGTCGGTGAGTTCACCGGCCGGATCAGCCGGGTCGAGGTGGTCGGGGCCGAGGGCGAGGCCGGCGCCCCGGCCGGGCGGCGGCTGCGCGCCGGAGGGATCGCCCGGCTCTACGGGCTGCCCCGGGTGCGGATCGGGGACCGGCTCGGCCGCCCGCCACGCGAGTCGACCGGCACGCACTTCGCGCCGCCCAGCCTGGAGACGGTGGTCCGGCCGGCCGACCCCGAACGGAAGACGGCGCTCCATGCCGCGCTCACCGCGCTGGCCGACGAGGATCCGCTGATCAGAACGCGGAGCGACGCCGACGGCAGCACCTCGGTGCTGCTCTACGGCGCCGTGCAGCGCGAGGTGATCGCGGAGCGGCTGGCCAGGGACTTCGGTCTGCGGGCCGTCTTCGAGCCGGTCACCCCGGTCTACTTCGAACGCCCCAACGGCGTCGGCGAGGCCGCCCAGGAGCTGAACTCCCGTGCCCACAACGACTTCTGGGCGACCGTCGGACTGCGCGTCGAGCCCACCGCGCCCGGCAGCGGGGTGCGCTTCCACCACCGCGCCGAACGGGGGGTGATGCCCGCCGCGTTCCACCGCGCCATCGAGGAGTCCGTCCTCCGCACCCTGCGGCAGGGGCTGGCCGGCTGGGAGGTCACCGACTGCGCGGTGACGCTCTTCCTCGCCGGCCAGCACGCACCGGCCAGCACGGCGGCCGACTTCCGGGGGCTCACCCCGATCGTGCTGCTGCGCGCCCTCCAGGCGGCGGGCACCACGGTCTTCGAGCCCTGTCTCACCCTGGAGATCGAGATCCCCCCGGACACGTTGAGCGCCGTCACCGGGCTGCTCACCGGCCACGCCGGCCGGATCCTCGACTCGGCCGAGGCCGGCGACGTCTGGGCGCTCACCGTGGAGGTGCCGAGCCGCCTCGTGCCCCGGATCACCACCGCCCTCCCCGGGCTGACCAGGGGCGAGGCCGCACACGGGGCGCGCCCGGGCGGCGACCGACCGGTGCGGAACGCGCCCCCGACCCGCGCCCGCCGGGACGGCGACCCACTGGACCACGACGTCTACCTCCGGTTCCTCGCCCAACGGCACCTGGCGGTCGACGAGTAGCCGTAACGCCCGGTGGCGCGCCGTCTTACGCGGCGCCACACCGGGTACCCGTTCCCTCCGGGGCCGTGAGCGGCCCGCCGACGATCCACGAGGGAGCGTCCCCACCATGGCCACGCGAGAGGAACACCACCAGGACGACGCCAGGAAGTTCGACGAGGTGCAGATCGGCAAGGGCGTGCGGCCGGTCGCCCAACACGGCCAGGTGACCGTCGCCGACGGCACGTTGACCCTGCTCGGCAGCAACGGTCGGCTGATCGGACGGGCCCCCGTGGCGGAGGTCAGCGCCGTGCGGGTCCGCTTCACCGGCGGCCGAACGGTCCGGCTGCGGCTGCACGGCACCCGCTACCACGTCTCCCCCGGCTGGGGCGACAAGGCCGGCGGGCTGCTCCGCCCGGGCCGGCCCCAGCGGGTCGCGCGGGACGCGGCGGCCTTACTCGACCTGATCGAGGCCGGCGGGGGCACCGTGCGCTGACCCGTCGGCGGTGCCCGCCCGGCGCACCAACTCCACGCCGCCGCCCGTGCGTCGGGCCCCGAACGACCGCAGCAGCCGGTTGGACCCGACGTTCCCCTCGTCCACCTCCGCGGTCACGGCCGCCACGCCGCGCCGGTGCAGCACGGCGAGGACCCGGCTCAGCAGCACGCCCGCGAGGCCGCGTCGGCGCGCGGCCCGCCGCACGCCGACCAGGCCGAGCCTGGGCGGCCCCGCTGCCCTGATCCACACCCGGACCAGGCCCAGATAGGCGCCGGTGCCGAGGTCGACGGCCAGCAGGAAGGTGGCCGGATCGAACTCGGGGTCGGCGCGCAGCTCGGCGGCGAACCGCTCCGGATCGTTGCGCCACTCCCCCACCCCCGGAACATCGCGCCGCAGCTCCTCGTCCAGCAGCCGCAGCCGCTCCGGATCCGCCGCGGCGGCGTCCACCACCCCGACCCCGGCCGGCGCCGGCCGGCCCGCTTCGGCGGTGGGCACGGTGTAATGGTGGTCACACCGGTGGACCACGAACCCCCGCTCCGCGAGCGCCCGGGGCCCGGCGCCCTCGTCGGCCCCGTCGATCTCGACGAACAGCTCGGTGCCCCGGAATCCGCCGATCGCGGCGTCGAGCAGCGGCCCCCACGCCTCCTCGCCCACCCCCCTGGGCAGCAGGAACGTGTGCCCGTCAGGGCGTCGCACCCGGGCCAGCTCCCCCAGCGGCCCCCCGGGCCCGGATGCCACCCAACGAGCGCCGTCCCCCACCACCCGTGTCCCCATGACCGACCACGGTAGCCGCGCCCCCGGTCGCGGCGCCCGGGTTTTCCGCGCGTGCCGCCGTCCCCGGAGGGGCCGCCGACGAGGAAAACCGCTGGGGAATAGGCGGGCCCAGCAGCGATGCTAGACCGGATCTGCGCGCCGCCAGGTCGGTTCTGGCGCCCGGTGGGTGACCGACTTTTTCAGGGGAAGGACCGTGCGATGAGTGTCGCGGAGGCCACGGAGCGGGCCGGGACTCGCGAGTGGGTGGGGCTGGGGGTGCTGGCACTGCCGACGCTGCTGTTGGCGTTGGACATCAGCGTGTTGCATCTGGCGGCACCACATCTGAGCGCCGACCTCGGGGCGACCAGCAGCGAGCTGCTGTGGATCCTCGATGTGTACGGCTTTATGATCGCCGGCTTTCTGGTGACGATGGGCACCCTGGGCGACCGGATCGGGCGGCGGAAGCTGCTGATGATCGGCGCGACCGCGTTCGGTGCCGCCTCGGTGGTGGCCGCCTACGCCAACTCGCCGCTGATGCTGATCATCACCCGCGCGCTGCTCGGCATCGCGGGAGCGACGCTGATGCCCAGCACGCTGGCCCTGATCAGCAACATGTTCAAGGACGTGAAGCAGCGGTCGGTGGCGATCGGCGTGTGGATCATCTGCTTCTCCGCCGGCGCGGCCGTGGGGCCGGTGCTGGGCGGGGTGATGCTGGAGGCGTTCTGGTGGGGCTCGGTGTTCCTGCTGGGTGTCCCGGTGATGGTGGTGCTGCTGATCGCCGCGCCGCTGCTGCTGCCCGAGTACCGCGACGACAAGCCGGGCAAGCTGGACCCGATCAGCGTCGGTCAGTCCCTGGCCGCGATGATCCCGCTGATCTACGGCATCAAGGAGCTCGCCAAGGACGGCCTCGAACCGCTGCCGCTCGCCTCGTTGATGTTCGGCTCGCTGATGGGGCTGCTCTTCGTGCGGCGGCAGCGTTCCCTGCCGGCGCCGCTGATGGACATCAAGCTCTTCCGCAACGGCTCCTTCAGCGCCGCCCTGGCCCTGCTGCTGGGCGCCGCCTTCACCTCCGGCGGCGTGATGCTCTTCTTCATCCAGGGCCTCCAGATGGTGCAGGGCATGTCCTCGCTGCGGGCCGGGCTGTGGATGTTGCCCATGACGGCCGGCATGGTCGTCGGCTCGGTGCTGGCGCCGATGCTGGCCCGCCGGATCCCACCGGGCCGGGTGGTGGCGGCCGGACTCGCGCTCTCCGCGAGCGGCTATCTGGTGATGTCCTGGGACGCCAGCTCGCTGGGTCTGGGCGTGACGGGCCTGCTGATCGCGTCGGTCGGCCTGTCGCCCGCGATGGTGCTCGGCACCGATCTGGTGCTGGGCTCGGCGCCGCCGGAGAAGGCCGGGGCCGCGTCCTCGCTCTCCGAGACCTCCACCGAACTGGGCATGGCGCTGGGCATCGCGGTGCTGGGCAGCGTCGGCGCCGCCGTCTACCGCTCCGACATGTCCGGTGCCAGCCCGGACGGCCTGCCGCAGGAGGCCGCCACGCTCGCCGAAGACAGCCTCCCCGGGGCGGTCGGGGTCGTCGAGACGCTGCCGAGCGGCGTCGGGGACGACTTCCTGAGCACCGCGCGGGAAGCGTTCAGCAACGGAGCCGGGATCACCACCCTGGTCGCCGCCGGTACGGTCCTCTTCCTCTCGGCGGTGGCCGTCCGCGCGCTGCGCGGTCTGCGGCCGATAGGCGAGGCCCCCGCCGTGCCGGCCGCCGGCCACCAACCGGAGCCGCGCGAGGACGAGTTGAGCCCCACGTCGCACTGACCTCCCGCCGCCCCCGACGGCCTCGGCCGTCGGGGGCGGGACGTGGGCTCAGCCCCGTTCGAAGGAGTGGGCGTGCGCGATGGTGGTGAAGCCGAGCCGCTCGTACCAGTGGCGCGGCCAGTCGTCGGCGTCCGCGATCAGGAAGCGGGTGGCGCACCCCGCGCCCTCGGCCCGGCGCAGCGCCTCGGCCAGCACCGCGTTCCCGTGGCCGCGCCGCAGCCGCGCCTCGTCGGTGAGCACGTCCTCGATCTGCGCGACCCCGGTGGCCGGGTCGGCGTAGAGATCGGCCCAGCAGGCGGCCTCGCCGTCCTCGTCCCGGGACGCGATGAAGTGCACGGCTTCGGCGCCGCGTCGACGCGCGAGCCTGCGGTCCACCAGCTGACGGATCACCTCGTCCTCGGCGTCCGGCAGAAACCCCCGCCAGCGGCGGGCGATCGGCCCGCGCAGTGCGTCGAGGTCCACTTCCTCGGCTTCACGCGCGGTGCTGCCGGGCTTCGGTACCGGTCCGGTGTGCAGCATCAGCAGATACACGGAGTGCTCATAGCCGGCCGCGACCAGCGTCGGCGCGACGGCCTGGCCGGCCTGGTCGTGCAGCACGGTGATCAGGCGGTGCGGAAGCCCGGCGAGCGCCTCGTCGGCCAGTGTGGGCAGCGCCCCGGCGTCCACGACCGGCTGGTCGACGAAGATCTGGTTGTCGGCACGCGAGTGCGGCAACGCGTCGTCGCGCACGGCGAATCCACCGGGCAGCGGGGTGGCGTGCTGGGCCTGCCGGCGGGCGAAGTCGGCCAAGAAGCCCTGTATGCGCGGCAGTTCGGCATCGGCGGCGGCCGGGCGCTGAGTGGTCGGGTCGGACATGAGGGAAGAGCTTAGGGGACCGGCGGGCGCATCACCCGCGATTAACGGGCCGCCGGGCGGCGGTCCGAAGCGGGCCGCCACGCCGTCAAACGTCCGCACGCCGGCGCATACCAAGCAGCGCACGCCGGCGCATTGGTGTGCGTGACGCCTGCTTGCCACATATCCGGGTAAACCACCCATAGTTGGCACGACCGCGCGCCAGGAACGGGCGGCCTCTTGACGCACGCGGTCTCAACCCGCAGCATCTGTAAACGATTCCAGCAGCTGGAAACGTTTACCGGAACCCCGCCATTCCACCCCACACCGGAACAGGCGGCCCGCGGAGCTGAGACAACGGGAGAAGGAGACAAGGGCATGTCCAACGGCGGAAAGCCGACCATCGTGTCGATCGCCGAACGCGCCGGCGTCTCCATCGCCTCCGTGTCCCGGGTGCTCAACGGGCAGGGCGCGCGCCGGGACACCACCGAGCGGGTCCGGCGCGCCGCCGCCGATCTCGGCTATGTGCCCAACGCGGTCGCGCGTTCCCTCAAGGACGGCAGGACCCGCCAACTCACCTTTGCCATGCCCGACATCGGCAACCCCGTCTATGTGGCGATGGTCCGGGCCATCCAGGAGGTGACCAAGGCCGCCGGGTACCGGCTGCTGCTGCACTCGACGGACGCGGTGGCGGAGGACGAGCTGGCCGTGCTGCGCAGCCTCGCCGACCGCACCAGCGACGGGCTGATCCTCTGCCCGATCCGGATCACCGACGCGCATATCGCCGCGCTGCGCGAGGCGGCGGGCCCCGTGGTGGTGATCGGCTCGCTGCCGCCCGGCGTGCCGGTGGACAGCGTGCGGGCCGATTCGGTGGCCGGCGCCGCCCTCGCGGTCCGCCATCTGCACGCCACCGGGCGCCGCCGGATCGCCTTTGTGAACGGCCCGGCCGACACCGTGCCAGGACACAACCGCGACCTCGGGTTCCGGAGCGCCCTCGCCGAGTGCGGCCTGCCCTACGAGGAGGCGCTGGTCGTCCACACCGACTTCGGCATCGACGCCGGCGCCGAGGCCGCCGGACGGCTGCTGCCCGCCCGGCCCGACGCGATCTTCTGCGCCAACGACCAGCTCGCGCTGGGCGCGGCGCACGCGCTGCTCGCCCGTGGGCTGCGCATACCCGAGGACCTGGCGGTGGCCGGGATGGACGACAGCCAGTTGGCGCGTGCCGGCTGGCCACCGCTGACCAGCGTGGACCTCGGCTCCTCCGAACGCGGCCGGCGCGCCGCCGAGTTGCTACTGCGACGGCTCGCCGACCGCTCCCCCGACCGATCGGCGCCACCCGCCGACGGCGAGGCCGGGACCGCCACCGAGGCCGCCCCGCCCGAAGCGCCCCGCACCACGACCGCCCTGCCCCGCCTCGTCGTCCGCGCCTCCACGGTGCGGCGGCCGACCCCGACACCATGAGGATTCGATGAGTCTGCTCAAGCCCCGGGCCAAGGCCGTCCCGGGCAGCCGCGGCACCCCGCCGCCCAGAACGCCCAGGCAGCGCAAACGTGCGCTGGGCCTGGACAGGGGTGCCTGGTTTCTGCTGCTTCCCGCCCTGATACCCATCCTGCTGCTGAGCGTTGGCCCGCTGGTCTATGCGGTCTCCCTCGCCTTCACCGACGCCCAGGCGGGCCGCACCTCGCCCACCCAGTTCGTGGGCCTGCTCAACTTCACGGACCTCAGGCACGACTCGCTGTTCTGGGAGTCCTTCCGGATCGGCCTGGTGTGGGCGCTCTGCGTCACCACCCTCCAGTTCCTCCTCGCCCTGGGTCTCGCGCTGCTGCTGGACCAGAACCTCAGGTTCCGCTGGCTGGCCAGGACGTTGGCGCTGGTCCCCTGGGCGATGCCCGAGGTGGTGGTCGGCGTCATGTGGCGGCTGGTCTACCACCAGGACGCCGGCATCCTGAACAAGACGCTCGCCCAACTCGGCCTGATCGACGGCCAGGTGGACTGGCTCTCCTCGATGACGCTGGCGCTGCCAGCCGTGATCGTGGTCGGCGTCTGGGCGGGCATGCCGCAGACCACGGTGGTGCTGCTGGCCGGCCTGCAGAACGTGCCCCTCGAACTGCGGGAGGCGGCGGCGCTGGACGGCGCCGGGGCCTGGCGCCGGTTCACCACCGTCACCTGGCCGGCGATCCGTCCCGTGGTGCTGGCGATCACCGCGCTCAACTTCATCTGGAACTTCAACTCGTTCGGCCTGATCTACGTGCTGACCCAGGGCGGTCCCGGCGGCCGGACGCGGCTGCCGTCGCTCTTCGCCTACGAGGAGGCGTTCAAGTACGGCCAGTACGGCTACGCGGCGGCGATGGGGCTGGCGATGATCGCCCTGATCGCGGTGCTGCTGGTGCTGTTCCTGCGCCGCAAGCTCAAGGAGGACGCGCGATGAGCCGCACCGACCCGGCGCCGCCCGTCACCGGGCCCCCCGCCACGAGGCCGCCGGCGCGCCGCAGGCTCGCCAGGGGCGCCGGCCGCGCCGGGCAGTATCTGGCGCTGCTGTGCTATCTGGTCTTCCTCGGCTTCCCGCTGCTGTGGCTGCTCTCCACCTCGCTCAAGTCGCCGCAGGAGCTGGGCTCCATCGACCCGAGCTGGATCCCGAGGGACCCGAGCCTTGCGAACTTCCGGGCCGCCTTCGACGCCCAGCCGCTGCTCAGGTCCGCCCTCAACAGTCTGGTGGTGGCGACCAGCGCGGCGGTGATCGCGGTGGCCATCGCGGTGCCGGCCGCCTATGTGATGGTCCGCCACCGCTCCCGGATCAGCCGGGCCGGCACGGTGTGGATCCTGGTCAGCCAGATGTTCCCGTTCGTGCTGGTGATCATCCCGCTCTTCCTGGTGCTGCGGAACCTCCATCTGATCAACCAGCTCCCGGGTCTTGTCATCGTCTACGTGGTGTGGAACCTGCCGTTCGCGCTGTGGATGCTGCGGGGCTATGTGCGGGCGGTGCCGATATCCCTGGAGGAGGCCGCCGCGGTGGACGGCGCCAGCCGGCTGCGGACGTTGACCAGCGTGGTGCTGCCGCTGCTGACGCCTGGCCTGGTCGCCACGCTGATGTTCTCCTTCGTCACCGCCTGGAACGAGTTCTTCTTCGCCCTGGTCCTGCTCAAGTCTCCGGAGAAGCAGACGATGTCCGTGATCCTGACCCACTTCATCGGCGCCGAGGGCGTCGCCGACCTGGGCCCGCTGGCCGCCGCCGCGCTGCTGGCCACGCTGCCCAGCCTGCTGTTCTTCGCGCTGCTCCAACGGCGGCTGGTCAGCGGGATGCTCGCCGGGGCGGTGAAGGGATGAGGCGCCTGACGCGTGCCCGACTCATCGCCGGCGCATGGACGTTGGCCCTGCTGGGGGCCGCCGGCTGCGGCGGCGGCTCACCGGACGACGACGGCCGGGTCACGTTGGAGTTCCTGAGCCTGGCCTGGCAGGCGGAGTCGGTGGCGGCCAACGAGGCCCTCGTCGAACAGTGGAACGCGGCCAATCCCGATGTCCAGGTCCGCTACGTCCAGGGCTCCTGGGACAACATCCACGACCATCTGCTCACCTCGTTCGAGGGCGGCGAGGCGCCGGACGTCATCCACAACGACGCGTCCGACCTGACGGACTTCGCCAACGGCGGCTTCCTGGCCGACCTTTCGCCGCTACTGCCCGACGCGCTGCTGGCCGACGTCCCAGAGGCGGCCTGGTCCACCACCACCTACGAGGGCGGGATCTACGGGGTGCCGTTCCTCCAGGAGCCCCGGGTGCTGGTCGCCAACACCACCCTGCTGGAACGCGCCGGGGTCCGCCTGCCGACGCCCGAAGAGCCGTGGAGCTGGCCCGAGTTCGAGGCCGCGGGCGCCGCGCTCACCGAGGACGCCGACGGGGACGGCGACACCGACACCTACGGCGTGGCCTGGTCGATGAGGGAACCGGTCACCCAGACCGTCAACCTGTCGCTGTCCACCGGCGGCGAGGTCTTCACCCGGCGGGACGGCAAGAACGAGGTCCGCTACGACCCGGCCGACTCGGCCGTCGCCGAGCTGATCCACCGTCAGGTGCACGAGGACGGCACCGCCGCGCGCGGCAGCCTGGGCATGACCGGCTCGGACACCCTGCCGGGGTTCTTCGCCGGCCGCTACGCGATGCTGCCGCTCAACTTCTCCTTCCGGCAGCAGGTCGCCCAACAGGCGCCCGACGGCTTCGACTGGACGGTGCTCCCGATGCCGAGCGGCGGGCCCCGACACGGCCTGGCCCAGGGCGTCGCGCCGCAGACCCTCTCCGTCGCCGAGGACAGCGACCACCAGCGGGCCGCCGCCGACTTCATCGCCTTCCTCGCCCAGCCCGAACACCAGGTGGCCCTCGCGCAGGGCGACTGGATGCTCCCGACCAGCCAACAGGCCCTCGCCGACCCGGCGTTGGACACCGAGGAGTACGGCTGGCGCACCGGGACCCGAATAGCGAGCGAGCTGCGCCCCTCCCCGGTGCTCGGGGTGCGCGGCTATCCGGAATGGAAGGACAAGATCGCCACCCCCGCGCTACAGGAGTACTACAGCGGGGCCATCGGTCTGGACACGCTTCGGGACAAGCTCACCGACGACGGCAACCGGATCCTCGACCGCTACCAGCGTTAGCGCCTCGCCCGCGCCGTCGTCGCGCGGCCCCCGCACAACCCAGAAATGAGCACGAACACCATGAGTGTCAGCATCGATCCCGTTCCCGCACCGCGTCGGTCGTCGCCGGCGACGCCAGGGCAACCGATCGTGCCGCGCGACCGCGCCAGGGGCGCGATGCTCGGCCTGGCCGTCGGCGACGCGCTGGGCGCGCCGGCCGAGAACCTCACCCCCTCCCAGATCAGGGAGCGTTGGGGCCGCATCGACGGCTTCGTCCGGGACGACCCGGCCGGCACCGACGACACCGAGTACGCCATCTTCTCCGGGCTGCTGCTCGCCCGGCACGGCTCGGCGCTGACCGTCGCCCAGGTCGAGTCCGCCTGGCACGAGTGGATCGCCGACCGGGACGAGGGCCCGTTCCGGGGCGCGGGATTCAGCGAGCGCGGCACCCTGGAGAACCTCCGCCGTGGCCTGGCAGCGCCGATCTCGGCGCAGCACCGGCACGCCTGGAGCGACGGACTGGCCATGCGCGCCGCGCCGTTCGGCGTCTTCGCGGCCGGCCGACCGGCCGAGGCGGCCCGCCTGGTCGCCATCGACGGCACCGTCTCGCACGACGGCGAGGGCATCTACGGCGGGCGCGCCGTGGCCGCCGGGGTGGCCGCGGCGATGGTCGGCCACGAGCCGGACGTGGTGGTCCAGGCCGCCCTCTCGGTGGTCCCCGAGGACTCCTGGACGGCCAGATCGCTGCACCGCGCGGTGTCGGCGGCGCGGCGCGCCCGGCACGATCCGGCGGCCACCCAGCTGTCGGTGGAACGCGCGGTCCGCTCGGCCACCGTGATCGGCGGCTATCCCTGGACGGACCTCGCGCCCGAGGCCGTCGGCCTGGCGTTCGGCGCGTTCGCCGCCGCGCGCGGCGAGTTCCGCGCGGCGGTCGGCACCGCCGTCAACATGGGCCGCGACGCGGACACCACGGCGGCGGTCGCCGGCGCGCTGGCCGGCGCGTTGCGCGGCGTGGCCGCGATCCCCACCGACTGGTCGGCCGCCATCGGCCCCGTCCGGGGCAGCTGCCTCCCCTCCATGGCCGGCCGCCACGTCCTCGAAGTAGCCGACCTGCTGACCCCGAGGACGCCCCCGGCGGGTGCGGCTGCGCCGCCGGCGGGAGCCGGATCCGCCGCCGAGGCGGGGGCGATGCCCGGCAGGATGACGCCAGCGGCGGGGCGAGGGCCCGGAACCACGACCGAACCAGCGCCGGCGGAGGCGCGGACGCCGCCGGCCACCGGGGCGGGGCACGCCCCGGCGAGCGGCGCAAGACCGACCACCGGCCGGGAGAGCACGGGCGCGGCCTCGGCCGGCGGCACCGAGCCACACCCGGGCCCAGTAGCCACCCACCCCCCGGCGAAAAGCACCGACACCACCGACGAGCGCACCGGCACGGCCGACACAGCCCCGGCCGACGACAAGGGCGGCGCGGGCGGCGCGGCCTCGGTCGGCGGCGCCCGGCCGGCAAGGCCGACGCGCGGCGCCGGGCCGGTCGACGGCCGGGAAGGCAGTCGAGGTCGGTACCTGCCGGGCGGCGCCCCTCCCGGGGCCGGCTGGGGCGACAACGCCCCGGCTGCGGGCGCCGGCCCCTCGGGCGGTGGGGCGGCGGCCCCAGGGCGGTGGCGTGCGGGGAGCGAGGCGCCCGTGGGAAGCGGCCGGACGGGAGCCGTGCGATGAGCGGTGCGCGAGTGGAGGGGTTGCTGCTGGGCATCGCCGCCGGCGATGCCGCCGGGTGGCCCTCGGGGCGGCATCGGGCGACGCGGCTGCCGGACTGGACCCGCCGGCTGACCAGGGAGTTGGACACCTTCGCCGAGCAGAACGCGACGACCACGCTGCCCGTGCCGATCGCCCTCAACCAGCCGCCCGACCCGCTGCGCCTCGGCCCCTCGGACGACGCCGAGTGGGCGGCGTTCACCGCCAGGTCGGTGCTGTCCGCGACGGGGTCGGGCGGCAGTGATCTGCCGGCGGACCAACGGGTGCGCTCCGCCCTGGCGTTGGCGTGGAACACGCTGGCGGACGAGGTGGCGGCGGCGGCCAGCCGGGCGCCCGAGATCGAGTCGGCGCATATCCCGCTGCGCGCCCGGATCTCGGTGCGCGCCGGTCTCGGGAACCTGGCGGCCGGGCTGCGGCCCCCGGCGACCGGACACGACAATCCGCACTACTTCGACGACGCCGCCTGCGTGCGGGCCGCCGTGTTGGCCGTGGTGCACCCGGGAGCCCCGGAGGCCGCCGCCGACCTGGCCGAGTTCGACGCCCGCTACACACAGGACGACGACGGGGTGCACGGCGCCCGCGCCATAGCGGCGGCCGTTGCCACCGCGCTGGGCGGCGATTCGATGGACCTCTGTGTGGCGGCGGCCCTGCGTCAGCTGCCGGAGGACACCGAGATCAGGCGCAACGCGCTGCGCGCCGTGGAGTTGGGACAGGCGGCGGCAGCGGCCAGGCCCGGCCTGCCGGGGAACGCGTTCGCGCTGGTCCCGGTGCTGGAGCACGAGATCGTCGACCACGTCTACAGCTATGGCATCGCGGCGGCCGAGACGGTGCCGGTGGCGTTGGCGGTGGCCACGGCCGCCGCCGGCGCCGTCACCGAGGCGGTGCCGAGCGCGGCGTGTCTGTCCCGGGTGGCCGATTCGGCGCCGGCGCTCGCCGGGGCGCTCACCGGCGTGGTGGGCGGCGCGGACGCGCTGCCCACCAGCTGGCGCGACGCCTGCCGCACGCTGGCCGGCTGCGCCCTGCCCCAACTCGCCGGAGTCGATCTGGTGGAGATCGCCGACCAGCTTGAGCTGATCCACGCCCCACCGTCCCTTCCGCAGGCTTCCCCCCACTCCACCTCACCCGAAGGAGTCCGCACGTGAGCCAGAGCATGAGCCAGACCCAACTCGTCACCTCCCGGCCGTCGTTGGCGGAGCGCACGGCCGGCGTCCTGGTGGGCGCGGCCGTGGGCGACGCGCTCGGCGGCCCCGTGGAGGGCTGGACGCCCGAGGCGATCGTGGAACGGCACGGTGGCCGCGTCCGGGGCATCGTCGAGCCGTTCCACAAGGACGACTGGCGCACCGCCCGGCCGATCGCGCCGTACCACAAGGGCGATGGGCATGTCACCGACGACACCCTGATGACCCATGCGCTGGTCCGGGTCTACGAGCGGGTGCGGGACCATCTCGACGCCTACGCGGTGGCCGACCATCTGGTGCCCGATCTGATCACCACGCCGCGCTGGATTCCCGAACTGGAGGCGGAGGCCCTGCCGTTGCAGCGGATCTTCCTGGCCGAGAAGTGGATGGTGGCCCGGCTGCACTACGGCCATGTCGATCCGCGCGAGGCGGGCGTCGGGAACATCGTCAACTGCGGCGCGGCGATGTACATGGCGCCGGTCGGGGTGGTCAACGCGGCGCATCCGGAGGCCGCCTACGCGGAGGCGCTCGATGTGGCCGGCGCCCACCAGTCGAGCTATGGGCGGGAGGCGGCCGGGGTGTTCGCCGCCTCCGTCGCCGCCGCGCTGCGGCCGGACGCGACGCCCGAGTCGGTGGTGGAGGCGGCCCTCGCGCTGGCCAAGGACGGCACCCGGGCCGCGATCGAGGCGGTCTGCGAAGTGGCCGCCGACTACCGGGACTTCGAGGCGGCGCTGGCGCCGCTGCGGGCGGCCGTCGCCCCGTTCGACACCGTCGGCCCGGACTACCGCAAGCCGTCGCTGGGCGCCCGGCGGCCGTCCCGGCTGCATGCCATCGAGGAACTGCCCGTCGCCCTGGGCATGTTGCTGGTCGGCGGCGGCGACTTCCGGGAGACGGTGCTGGGTTCGGTCAACTACGGCCGGGACTGCGACTCGATCGCCACGATGAGCGGCGCCATCGTCGGCGCGCTGCGCGGCGAGCGGGCGGTGCCCGAGGAGTGGAGCGCCGAGGTCGGCCGGGCCAGCCGGCTCGATCTGCGGGCGCCGGCCGTGGCGCTCACCGAGGTGACCCGCGAGGTGTTCGCCCGGGACGTGGCGCGCCGCCGCGCGCACGAGGCCGGGTTCGCCGCCCTGACGGAGGCGCCGTGACGGGCCAGGGGCGGCGTCCGCTGCGGCTGACCTGGGTGCAGCCGGAGGATCTGGTGGGTCATGAGCTGGCCCAGGCCGCGCAGGACGGCCGGGACGCGGGCGCGATCGCCGACCGGTGGCTGGCGGCCGGCGGGTCGCCGGCCCCGGAACGGGCCGGCGCCTCGGCGACGCCGGCGTCGCCCGCGCTGCGCCGGCTGGCCGAGGAGTCGCTCGACGCGTTGGCGGCGCTTGAGCTGCCCTCTGCGCGGCGGGAGCCGACGGAGCTGGCCGCCATCCGGGCGGCCTGCCCCGACTGGCCGGCGCGGCCGGTGCTCTCGGCGCCGGCGGGGGTGCGGAGGCTGACGGCGGCCTGGCTGGGCCGGGCGGCCGGCTGTGTGCTGGGCAAGCCCGTGGAGAAGCTGCCGCTGACCGGCATCAGGGCGCTGGCCAGGGCCACGGGGAACTGGCCGCTGGACGACTGGTTCACCGCGAGGGGCGTGCCGTCCGAGCTGGCCGCCGCCTACCCGTGGAACCGGCGCTCGGCGCCCACCTCGCTGGCCGAGACCATCGACGGCGCCCCCGAGGACGACGACCTCAACTACCCGCTGCTGGGGCTGCTGTTGCTGCGCCGGCACGGGGACGCGTTCGACACCGCCGATGTCGCCGGGCTGTGGTTGGACGAGGTGCCGGCCGGACGTACGTTCACCGCCGAACGTGTCGCCTACCGCAACCTGTTGGCGGGCGTGGAGCCGCCGGCGACGGCGACGTACCGCAACCCGTTCCGGGAGTGGATCGGCGCGCAGATCCGCGCCGATGTGTTCGGCTGGACCCATCCGGGCGATCCGGCGACCGCCGCCGAACTCGCCCACCGGGACGCCGTGTTGACGCACACCGCGAACGGCGTCTACGGGGCGATGTTTGTCGCGGCCGTGGTCTCGGAGGCGGTCGGCGGCGCGAGCGACGTGCACCGCTGTCTGGCGGCCGGGCTCAACGTCGTGCCGCCGGGCTCCCGTTACGCCGCCGCCGTGACGCTGGGTATCGAGACGGCCCGCGCGCACGGCGACTTCGACACCGTGGTCGATCTGCTGCACGCGCGGTTCGAAGGTCACCACTGGGTGCATGTGCTGCCCAACGCCGCGCTGTTGGCCGCCGCGCTCACCCATGCGGACGGGGATTTCACCGCGTCCATCTGCCGGGCCGTGGCCGGGGGCCTGGACACCGACTCCAACGGCGCGACCGCCGGCTCCGTCGCTGGCGCGCTGGCCGGCGCCCCCGAGGCGCTGCCCAGCCGCTGGACGGCGCCGCTGCGCAACCGACTGGCCAGCTCCATCACGGGTTTCGACGGCATCGGCTTCGACGCCCTGGCCGCCCTGACCCGGGAGGTTTCCGCGTGAACCCGGAGGTAACCCCGTGACCGAAGACCGTGCCACCGCCGTCGCCGTGCTGGGCTCGACCAATATGGATCTGGTGGCCTATGTGGCCGCCGCGCCACGCCGGGGGGAGACGGTGTCGGGCCGCGAGTTCCGCACCGTGCCCGGGGGGAAGGGCGCCAACCAGGCGATCGCCGCCGCCCGCGCCGGCGGCTCCGTCACCATGATCGGCGCCGTGGGCGACGACGAGTTCGGGCCCCGGCTGCGGGCCACGCTCAACGAGGCGCGCGTGGACACCGTGGGGTTGCGCACCGAGCCGGGGCCCAGTGGCATCGCCCATATCGTGGTGGACGACGAGGGCGGCAACTCCATCGTGGTGGTGCCGGGCGCCAATGGCACCGTGACCGGCCTCGGCGAGGGCGACGAGCAGCGGATCGCCGATGCCGACACCCTGCTGATGCAGCTCGAACTCCCCCTGGAGGCGGTGCTGGCCGGGGCGCGCGCCGCCCGCGCGCACGGCGCGCGCACCGTGCTCACGCCCGCGCCCGCCTGCCCGCTGCCGGACGAACTCCTCTCCCTCACCGATCTGTTGGTGCCCAACGAACACGAGGCCGCCGCGCTGACCGGCCACCATGAGCCGCTGGCCGCGGCGCGCGCGTTTCTGGACGTCGTTCCCGAGGTGGTGATCACGCTGGGCGCGGCGGGCAGCCTCTATGCCGCGCGGAACGCCGAGCCGGTGAGCGTACCCGCCGTCGCCGTGCGGGCCGTGGACAGCACGGCGGCGGGCGACACCTTTGTCGGCGCGCTGGCCGTCGCCGTGGGCGAGGGCTGGCCGATGCCGCGCGCCATGGCGTGGGCCGCCGGCGCCGCCGCCCTCTCCGTCAGCCGCCGGGGCGCCGCCTCGTCGATGCCGCACCGGGCCGAGATCGACGCCCTGCACCGCACCGCCCCCCACCCCAGGGAAGCACCGTGAACCACACCGCGCCCGACGCCGACTCACCCAACACCGACGAGACCTCCGACCGGCCCCGGGGGCCGCTGGCCGGTCTTCGGGTGCTGGATCTGGCCACCCTCTTCGCCGGCCCCCTCGCCGCCACCCTGCTGGGGGACTTCGGCGCCGAGGTGATCAAGGTCGAGCACCCACGCCGCCCCGACCCGTCGCGGGGCCACGGCCCCAGCAAGAACGGCGTCGGCCTCTGGTGGAAGCTGCTGGGCCGCAACAAGCGCACCATGACGCTCGACCTGTCCACCGAGGAGGGCCGGGCGCTGCTGCTCCGGCTGGCGGCGGACGCGGACGTGGTGATCGAGAACTTCCGCCCCGGCACACTGGAGAAGTGGGGCCTGGGCTGGGATCAACTCCACGCGGCCAACCCCAGGTTGGTGCTGGCCAGGGTCACGGGCTTCGGCCAGTTCGGCCCCTATGCCAGGCGCCCCGGGTTCGGCACCCTGGCCGAGGCGATGAGCGGCTTCGCCGCCGTCACCGGCGAGCCGGAAGGGCCGCCCACGCTCCCACCGTTCGGCCTGGCCGACTCCATCGCCGCGCTCTCCACCGCCTACGCGGTGATGACCGCGCTCGCGGGCCGCGCCACCACCGGCGTCGGCCAGGTGGTGGATCTGGCGATCATCGAACCGATGCTGACGGTGCTCGGCCCGCAGCCGCTCTGGTACGACCAGCTGGGCTATGTGCAGCCGCGTACCGGCAACCGGTCCACCAACAACGCGCCCCGCAACACCTACCGCACCTCGGACGGGCAGTGGGTCGCCGTCTCCACCTCGGCCCAGTCCATCGCCGAGCGGGTGATGCGGCTCGTGGGCCGCCCCGAGCTGGTCGACGAGCCGTGGTTCACCTCGGGCGCCGGCCGCGCCGCGCACGCCGACACGCTGGACGAGGCGGTCGGCGCCTGGATCGCCCGCCATGACAAGGCCGCCGTGCTCGCCGCCTTCGAGGCGGCCGAGGCGGCGATCGCGCCGATCCACGATGTGCGGGACGTGCTGGACGACCCCCAGTACCGGGCGCTGGACAGCGTCACCGAGGTCCAGGACGAGGAGTTGGGCCCGCTGCGGATGCAGAACGTGCTCTTCCGGCTCTCCGGGACGCCGGGCGCCATCCGCTGGGCCGGCCGGCCGCATGGCGCGGACACCGAAGCGGTGCTGGGCGAACTGGGCCTGTCGGCCGAGGAGATCGCCCGCCTCCGAACGGCGGGCACGCTATGAGCACGCACACCCCGAGCGGGGCGCCTCCCGTTGAGCAGCTGAGCCTCACCTGGCTCTATGTGCCTGGTGACCGTCCGGAAGTCGTCGCCAAGGCACTGCGTTCCGGGGCCGATGTGGTGATCGTGGACCTGGAGGACGCGGTCGCCCCGGAGCGCAAACGCTATGCGCTGGACGCCACCGAGGAGTTGCTCGGCACGCCGCTCCCCGTCCCGGTGCAGGTGCGGACGAACGCGCCGGGCGGGCCCAGGGCGGAGGCCGAGGTGCGGCGGCTGGTCGGGCTGCCCGGGCTCGCCGGTCTGCGGCTGCCCAAGGTCGAGTCGGCGCGCCAACTCGCCCTGGTCGCCGAGTGGGCCGAGGGGCGCCCCGTGCCGCCGCTGTATCCCCTGTTGGAGAGCGCGTTGGGCCTGGAGGCGGCGTTCGCCGTGGCCGGGGGGCATCCGGCGGTGGCCGGACTCGCCCTCGGCGAGGCCGATCTGCGGGCGGACCTCGGCGTCGCGGCCGACGAGGGACTGGCCTGGGCGCGGGGCCGGGCGGTGGTCGCGGCCCGGGCCGCGGGACTGCCGCCGCCGGCCCAGTCGGTCTATCCGGACGTGCGCGATCTCACCGGACTCGCCGCCTCCTGCGCGGCCGGGCGCGCGCTGGGCTTCCTCGGCCGCACCGCCCTGCATCCACGTCAACTGCCCGTCATCGAGCGGGCGTTCCTGCCCACCGCCGCCGAGATCGCGGCGGCCAGGGAGGTGGTGGGCGCGGCCGAGACCGAGGCGGGCGCGCTGGCCCTGGCGGACGGCAGGTTCGTGGACCCCGCCGTCGTCGCCGGCGCCCGCCGCACCCTGGCCCTGGCGGCCCGCTGCTAGCGTGCCCTCCGTGCCTTCGCAACCTCCCCCCGTCGCCACCACGACCGCCGAACTGCCGGCCGCCGTCGCCGCCGCCTTCGATCTGGGCCCGGTGACGGGCGACTGGCAGCCGGTGGGGGGTGGCCGTTCGCACCCGCTGTTCCGACTGCGCACCGCGCACGGTGAATGGGCTGTCAAGCGTCTCAACCGGTCACGGGAGGACTGGTGGTGGCAGGACCACCTGCTGGCCGTCAGGATCGAGCGGGCCGCGCTCGCCGCCGGCATCGCGATGCCCCGCCCGGTCGAGCCGCCGCACCCCGGCGCCGGCCCGCTGGTCGACCTGACGGTGGCCGAGGAGCCGGAGCCGGTGAGCTTCCTGGCCTGGGAGTGGTGCCACGGCAGCCAGGTCGCCGAGACCGACGCCCCTCCTGAGCTGCGCCGTTGGGTCGGCGCCACGCTGGCGCGGCTGCACGCCCTGACGCCGGCCGGGAACGCGGAGGAGGGGAACGTCTACCCGCCGCACCCCGCCGACGCGTGGCGGCGGTGGCTCGACGAGGCGGGCCCGGATACCGACCCGGCGTTCGTCCGCGCCATCGCCGACCATCTCCCCGACGTGGCGCTCGCCTATCGGACCATCACCGAGGCGGGCGACCAACTTCCGGACGGGCTCTGGGTGTTCACCCATCGGGATATCAAGCCGGACAACATCCTGCGCACCGCCGACACCCCGGTGCTGCTGGACTGGGAGGGCGCGGGGCGCGATCTGGCGCCCTGGGAGGCGACCCGCACGGCCCTCGCGTTCAGCCGCACGGCGGACGGCTGGGACCGCGCCGGCTTCGTCGAGGTGCTGAACGCGTACCGCGCGGCCGGCGGCGCGCCCGTCGCGCCCGTGCCGGCGGCCTTCGGCGGGCTGATCGACCAACGCCTGGGCGGCGCCGCCCTCATGCTCTGGCGGGCCCTGGGCCACCGCCCGGTCTCGCCGCCGGAGCGCGCGGACGCGCACCGCCACGCCCTGGGGTATCTGGCGGAGCTGCGCCTGGAGCTGGCCCAACTCGACCGCTGGGCGGGCTGGTTGCGCGAAGTCGCGTAAAGCCGGGCACCAGCCGGCCCCGGCGGCGCCCTGGTTACGATGCCGCCCATGACAACGGACAACCCGCCAGAGCCCGCCATACATCTGTGGTACGACGAGTCCCGCCGCGACTACCGCTCGCCGGACCGGCCCCGGCCCGTCCGCGTCTACCGGTGGCGGCCCGCTCCCGGTCCGGCGGAACCGGCCCCGCTGATCGTCGTCTCGCACGGCACCGGCGGCTCCGGCGGCTCCATGGGCTGGCTCGCGGAGCCGCTGGCCGCGGCCGGGTTCGAGGTGATCTCCGTCGACCACCACGGCAACAACTTCGTCGACGGGTACGACCCGGAGGGTTTCCTCTACATCTGGGAGCGTCCCAGGGACCTCAGCTTCGCGCTGGACCGGCTGGCCGCCGAGCGGCCCATCGGCCCGGTCGGCGCCGCCGGCTTCTCGGTCGGCGGCTACACGGTGGCCGCCCTCGCCGGCGGGCGCGCCGACCGGAAGGTCCTGGAGGCGGTGCTCGACAGCCAGGTCCCGCTGCCGCCGATCCCCGAGTTCCCCGACCTGCTGGAGGCCCTCGCCGCGAAGGCGGGACCCGAGGAGCTGCGCGCCCGATTCGCCGCGTCGGACCCGGAGGCGGACCTGACCGACCCCAGGGTCCGCGCCGTCTTCCAGATCGCCCCCGCCGTTGGTCCCCTGGTCAGCGCCGAGAGCCTGCGCGCGGTGCGCGTCCCGGTGGGCATCCGCTGGGGAGGCGCGGACACCATCACCCCCTTCGCTGAGCAGGTCGAGCCGTATCTGACACATATCCCCACCGCCGACGGCCGCTCCCTCGGCGCGGACGTCCGCCACGACGACTTCATCGCCGACCCCCCGGCCGACCCCACCGCCCGCCCCCGCGCCGCCGCCGACGCCGTCGCCTTCTTCCGCCACCACCTCGCCGCCACCTCGGACAGCTAGCCGATGGTCCCCCGGCCGGGGGACGCACCCCGCGCGCGCCTTCCACACGCCCCCGCACGCCCCCTAACGTCCTTCCTGGCATCGACGAGGGAGAGCGGAATGGCTGGTCAACACGGCGACGGGCAAGGCGGCCTCGGCTCGGACGGGCTGCCGGGAACGCCCTACGAGCCGCCGCAGCCCTCCACGGACGGCAGTGCCCCGGCCGGGGAAGGGCAGCATCGGGAGGGCGACGACCACGAGGACGGCGCGTAGTGCCCCAGGGCGGTGCGGGTGCGTCGGGGGCCGGCTTCGAGGTGCCGGCCGGGTGGGCCGGCGCGTTCGCCGAGGTGCCCCGCGCCGCCTTTCTGCCGCCGGTGATCTGGTCGCACGACCAGGAGAGGGAGACGTTCGCCCGCCTCGACGCGCGGGTGGATCCGGCGGGCTGGCGGGCCGCCGCCGAGGGCGATGTGCCGGTGGTCACCCAGTGGGACGACGGCGCGCACGCCGGTGAGGCGCCGGGGCGTGAGGCGACGAGCTCGGCGTCCAAGCCCTCGCTGGTCGCCGCGATGCTCGCCGCGCTCGATGTGGCCCCGGGCATGCGCGTGTTGGAGATCGGCACGGGCACCGGCTGGAACGCCGCGCTGCTGGCGCACCGGTTGGGCGCCGACCTGGTCACCACGGTGGAGATCGATCCGGCGGTCGCCGAGGCGGCCGAGCGGTCGCTGGCCCGGGCGGGCCCGTGCCCCCGGGTGCTGGTCGGGGACGGCGCTGCGGGCGCCCCCGAGCACGGCCCGTTCGACCGGCTGATCGTGACGTGCGGGGTGCGGCGGATCCCGCCGGCGTGGCTCCGCCAGTTGGCTCCCGGCGGGCATGCCCTCATCCCCTGGGGCACTCCGTTCACGCTGCATCGCGACGCGCTGCTGCGGCTGACGGCACGGCCGGACGGGACGGCCGAGGGGCGTTTCCTCCAGCTGGTCTCGTTCATGCGCCTGCGCGCTCAGCGGGACGGCTCCCCACCGCGGGCGGCGGAGCTGCCGTTCCATGACATCAGGTCCGACGCCTGGCCCCCACACGGCTGGCATCCGTTCCCCTTTCTCGCCGGTCTGCGCCTGCGGGACGCGTCCTACGCGGTGCAGCGGCACGACGACGGGCACACCCAGTGGCTGTACGACCTGGCGGGCGGCGGCTGGACGGCCGGCGTGCGGCGGAGCGGCGTCGGGCCAGGGGTGTGGGTGCGGCAGGCGGGGCCCCGCCCCCTGTGGGACGAGTTTCTGGACGCCTACCGCTGGTGGCGCGCGGCCGGGGAGCCGGGCGTGGACCGGCTGGGGATGACGGTGGCCGCTGACGGGCGGGCCTCGGTGTGGCTGGACGAGCCGGGCCGAACGGTCTGGGCTCAGCCGGCCGGCTGAGCCGGGCCCGGCTCATGACAAAGGCGAGCATGACAAAGGCAAGAGGGGGAACCACCTCTTGCCACTCTTAACCTATAGCGCACCGGGGGGCTTGCCGCAAGGCCCCCCTCGTGCCGCAGAATTCCCTGGCTGAGACCAGATCTTGCGGAAATGAGAGATTTTTGTTGACCACCAGTGCGTTCGACCTGCCCGAGCGCCTCGCCGCCAAGGCCGATCCGGCGCTGATCGCCGATGACGAGCGGCACTTCGCGGCCATCGCTGAGAGCCTGGAGCAGTCGATCGCCGAACTGTCCGAGAGCCTGGACGCCGAGCGCAGGGCGCCCGGCGGGCTGGGCCGGCAGGCGATGGAGCGGGACGCGGAGATCCACCGGCTGACCGCGCGGCTGCGCGCCCTGCGGCGCTTCGGTCTCGACCTGTGCCTGGGGCGCGTCGTCGGCGCCGACAGCGCCGAGCCGCTGTATATCGGCCGCCTCGGTCTCACCGACAGCGACGGGCGCCGGCTGCTGCTGGACTGGCGCTCCCCCGCCGCCGAGCCGTTCTTCGCCGCCACCCACGCCACCCCGATGGGGCTGGCGAGCCGCCGCAGGTACCGCTGGTCGCGGGGCCGGATCAGCGACTACTGGGACGAGGTGTTCACCGCCGACGGCCTGGACGGCCATGCCGCGCTCGACGACCAGTCCGCGTTCATCGCCAGCCTGGGCGGCGACAGGTCGGACCGGATGCGCGATGTGCTGGCCACCATCCAGTCCGACCAGGACGCCATCATCCGGGCCGGATCGCGCGGCGCGCTGGTCGTGGACGGCGGCCCAGGAACGGGGAAGACGGTCGTCGCCCTGCACCGTTCCGCCTATCTGCTCTACTCCGACCCGCGCCTCGGGCACCGCAGGGGCGGCGTGTTGTTCGTCGGCCCGCACCAGCCCTATCTGTCGTATGTGGCCGATGTGCTGCCCAGCCTGGGCGAGGAGGGCGTGCGCACCTGCACCCTGCGGGACCTGGTCGCCGAGGGGGCCGGCGCGACGGTCGAGGCGGATCCCGAGGTGGCCCGCCTGAAGTCGTCCGTCGAGATGGTGCGGGCCATCGAGACGGCCGTCAGGTTCTACGAGGAGCCGCCCACCGAGGGCACCACGATCACCACCGACTGGGGCGACATCCGGCTGACCGCCGACGACTGGGCCGAGGCGTTCGACGCGGCGGAGCCCGGCACACCGCACAACGACGCCAGGGAGCAGATCTGGGCCGAGTTGGTCGACATGCTGCACGGCAAGTGCGTCAAGGACGTTCCGCATGAGCTGTTTCTGAACGCCATGCGCCGCCACAAGGAGCTGCTGCGGGCCCTCTACCGGGCCTGGCCGCTGCTTGAGGCCGCCGATCTGGTCGGCGACCTGTGGTCGGTGCCGGCCTATCTGCGGATGTGCGCGCCCTGGCTCGGCCCGGACGACGTCCGGCGGCTGCGCCGCGCGGACGCCCAGGCGTGGACGGTGTCGGATCTGCCGCTGCTGGACGTGGCCCGTCAGCGGCTCGGCGACCCGGGGGCGTCGCAGCGCAAACGCCGGCACGACGCGGCGCTCGCCGCCGAACGCGCCCGGATGGCCGATGTGATCGACAACGTGCTCGACGCCGATCCCGACGGCGAGGGCGCGGTGACCATGCTGCGCGGCCAGGACCTGCGGGACACCCTGGTCGACGAGAACGTGCTGCCCAGCGCCGCCCCCGAGCCGCTCGTCGGACCGTTCGCGCACGTGGTCGTGGACGAGGCCCAGGAGTTGACCGACGCCGAGTGGCAGATGCTGCTGACGCGCTGCCCGTCGCGGAGCTTCACCATCGTCGGGGACCGGGCCCAGGCCAGGCACGGGTTCGCCGAGTCCTGGACGGAGCGGCTCGCCAGGGTCGGGCTCGACCGGGCGCGGGTGGCGTCCCTGACCGTCAACTACCGCACGCCGGAAGAGGTCATGGCCGAGGCCGAGTCGGTCATCCGGGCCGCGCTCCCGGACGCCAACGTGCCGACGTCCATCCGGGGCAACGGCGTCCCGGTGACCTATGGCGCGGTCGCGGAGCTGCGCCCGACCGTCGAAGGGTGGCTCGCCGAGCACACCCACGGGATCGCCTGCGTCATCGGCGATCCGACCTTCCGGGAGAGGCCCCGCGTCCGGTCGCTGACGCCCCAGCTGGCGAAGGGCCTTGAGTTCGACCTGGTGGTCCTCGTCGACCCCGAGTCGTTCGGCACCGGGATCGAGGGAGCGGTCGACCGCTATGTCGCGATGACCCGGGCGACCCGGCAGCTGGTCGTCCTCACGGGCTCCTGACGGCCGGGCCGCGCGTTCACGCGGGCGAGGCGGCCGAGTGGGTATGGATGTAGGGGGTGGTGGCGGTGAGCGCGGTGAAGCCGAGGCGTTCGAGGACGGGCCGGCTCTGGTCGGAGGCGTCCACCTGGAGATAGTGGTAGCCGGCCTCGGCGGCCAGCGCGGCGCGGTGCGCGACCAGCGCGCGGTAGACGCCCTTCCCGCGCCACTCGGGGAGGGTGCCGCCGCCCCAGAGGCTGGCGAAGCCGGTGCCGGGGGTCAGCTCCAACCTGGCGGCGCAGACCGGGCGTTCGCCGGCCAGCACCAGCAGCACCCGGACCCGCTCGGGATCGCGGGCCAGCTGCGCCAGCAGCCGGCGGCGCAGCGGCTCCTGGTCGCCGCCGAAGACCGCGCCGTGCACCTCGATCACCGCCCGCACGCCGTCGGCGTCGGTGACCCGGCGGACCGTGGTGCCGGCGGGCCAGACGGGCCGCCGGTCCAGCGCGGCGATCTCGGCGACCATCAGGGTCTCCGGCTCCTGGGCCTCGAAGCCGGCGGCGGTCAGCCGCTCGCCGAGGTCGGCCGGCCGGTCGTGGGCGTAGAGCTTCCACTCGAAGGAGCGGCCCAACGCGCCGAAGTAGGCGAGCTGTTCGGCGATCGCCGCGTCGGCGTCGGCGGCCGACGCGAGATCCGACCAGAGCACCACGCCCCCGCCGCTGTCCCCGTTCACCTGGCGGACCACCCGCCCGGCGCGCTCCACCCGGGCGCCCGGCTCGTCCGGCGCGGCCTCGCGCCGCATCCGCAGGTCGTAGCGGGCGAGGAGTCCGTCGTCGTCTCCGGCAGGTGTGGCGCTCATGGCACCATCCGAGCAGGTCGACGCCTCATGCGGCAACCGACTTCCCCACTCCCGCGCGCCGGGCCCCCAACTCCCGTCGCAGTCAAGGGAGATGGTCCCGGAACCCGGCTCGCCACACGTTCCTCGGGACGCCCCCTGGTGCGACCGCTGCCGTGCGGGTAGCGTCCAGACGGCCGCCCGGTGCCTCGTCGTCCCCCACGTTCTCGGGCGCACCCGGCGACGGCGTTGCCCGACGTGCCCTAGGAAGCCCCAAGGAAGCCCCACATTCCTGGAGTCACCATGCCACGACGCGCATCGTCCACCCCCTCCCGTCACCCCGTCCGACGGCTGCTGATCGGCGCCTCCCTGGCCGCCGTCGTGCCGCTCGGCACCCTCGCCTGGACCGCGGGCGCGGCCGAGGAGACCGCGCCCGACCCGCTGGCCGTCCCGCTGGAGAGCCTGACGCTCGCCACCGAGCAGATCGGGCAGGGCCTGGAGCGGCCCACCGCGATCGCCGGTCCCGACGACGGGACCAACCGCCTGTTCATCACCGAGAAGCCCGGCGTGATCCGGGTCTATGAGCCCGAAAGCGGCCTGGCCGAGGAGCCGTTGGTGGATCTCACCGACGTGGTGAACGGCTCGGGCAACGAGCGCGGCCTGCTGGGCATCGAGGTGGCGCCCGACTTCGCCGAGAGCCAGGAGCTGTATCTGGCGTACACCGCGCTGCCCGACGGCGATGTGACGCTGGCCCGCTACGGCCTCTCGGACGACTCGCTTGAGGTGCTGCTCAGCCAGGAGCACCCCGAGACCAACCACAACGGCGGCCAGTTGGCCTTCGGCACCGACGGCTATCTCTACTGGGGCCTCGGCGACGGCGGCGGCGCCGGCGACCCGGACGGCAACGGGCAGCGCCTGGACACCCTGTTGGGCACCATCCTGCGGCTGGACGTCAGCCAGTCCTGTGGCGAACTCGCCTACTGCGTACCGGAGGACAACCCGTTCGTCGGCGACCCCGAGGCCCGCGACGAGATCTGGGCCTGGGGACTGCGCAACCCGTGGCGGTTCTCCTTCGACCACGCGGACGGCTCGCTGTGGATAGGCGATGTCGGGCAGGGCGCGTGGGAGGAGGTCAACCACCTGGCGGCCGACGGCGGTGGCGCCAACTTCGGCTGGGCCTGCCGGGAGGGCCTGGACGAGTTCGATCCCGGCCAGTGCGGGGACGGCGCCGAGTTCACCGACCCGATCTTCACCTACGCCACCTCGGCCGAGGGCTGCGCCGTGATCGGCGGCCATGTCTACCGGGGCGCGGAGTTCGCCGACCTCGCCGAGGGCACCTATGTGGCCACGGACTACTGCTCCTCCACCGGCTGGGGGCTGCGCACCGACGGGTCCGGCGGCTATAAGGACGCCGTGATCGGGGAGTTCCCCACCCAGGTGACGGCGTTCGGCGAGGACGGTGACGGCGAGCTGTACGTGGTCAACGACCTGCCCGGGCAGCTGCACAAGGTGACCTTCGCCGAGGCCGCCGAGTAACCGGCCTGTCAGCGACGGGACTTCGGGCCCGGCACCGCCCCCGTCGGCGGCGCCGGGCCCCTCGCCATCCCGAGCCGCCGCCCGAGGGTGGCTGGTCAAATCGGCGCGCTCTCTTTACTCTTGGAGGGATTCCGCTCCGGCGGATGGACAACTCAGACGCGTATGGTCCGGGGGAAGTCCGGTGGAATTCCGGCACTGACCTGCAACCGTGAGCGGCGCCCGCCCGGCGCCGCGAGTCGGATCGCCCGGCCTGCGACGTGGTATCCGCTTCTCTCTGTCATGGTTCACAGCGTGGAGCCCACAGCCCCAGGGCTGGCCGGCCCCCGCCGCTCGCGTCCCGCGTGCGCCGGGGTTTTTCGTGCCCTGAGGACTGCCGGGGCCATGTCTCGGCCGTGGGAAAGGTCAGGCCCCGCGATGAACGACTCCCTCGTCGCGCCCATAACCGTCCGTCCCAGACCCTGGCGACGGGTGACGGCCCTGGCCACCGGCGCCCTGCTCGCCGGCACCCTGCTGGCCCCGACCGCCGCGCGCGGCGACGCGCCGCCCGAGCTGGCCTCCCCGGCCGAGGCCGCCGTCACCTGGTCGCTCGCCCAACTCACCGACGGCGCCCACGCGTCCGAGGACCACGGCCTGACCGCCGACCTGGTGATGGCGTTCGCCTCCACCGGCACCGCCGGCGAAGCGGCCGACCGCGCCACCGACTGGCTGGAGCAGAACGCCACCAGCTATGTGCGGCGCGGCGGCGCCGAGGCGGTCAACGCCGGCGGCACCGCGAAGCTGGCCCTGGTCGCCGCCATCCAGCACCGCGACCCCGGCGACTTCGGCGGACACGACCTGACCGGGCTGCTGTTGGAGCGGATCAACGCGGACGGGCGGTTCACGGACGCGGGCCCGGCCGGGGACATGTCCAACCAGTTCACCCAGTCCCTCGGTGTGCTCGCGCTGCGCCGCACCGGTGAACTCCCCGATCTCGCCGTCGACTTCCTGGCCTCCACCCGCTGCGCCGACGGCGGCTACCCGCTCTCCCTGCGGCGCCAGCCCGACCGGTGCACCTCGGACACCGACAGCACCGGCATGGCCGTCCAGGCGCTGCTGGACGCGGGCCGCACCGCCGACGCCGAGCCCGCGCTCGACTGGCTGGAGGGCCAGCAGCAGGAGACCGGCGGCTTCGGCTACAACGCCACCAGCCCGCCCAACTCCAACTCGACGGCACTCGCCGTCCAGGCGCTGATCGCCGGTGGCCGCGCCGACGCCGCCGAGGCGGGCGACGCCTGGCTGCGCTCCCTCCAGGCCGGCTGCGCCGCGAACGCCGAGGACCGGGGCGGCGTGGGCTACATGGAGCCGGTGATCAACGGCATGGCGCTGCGCGCCACCGCCCAGGTGATCCCGGCGCTGGCCGGGCAGCCGCTGGGCGAGATCGACGGCTCGGGCGCCGCGCCCGACCCGGCCGTGATCGACTGCTCCCCCGACGACGGCTCCGGCGGCACCAGCCAGGGCTCCGACCAGGGCGGAGCCGACGGCGGCGCGGACGCCGGCGGCTCGACCGACGGCGGCGCGGACGGCGGCGCCTCGGGCGACACCGGCTCGACGGACTCCGGCGGCGCCGCGACCGGCGACGCCGGCGCGGGCGGCACCGACGGCAGCGGCGGCGGCGGCGGCGGCGACCCCAACGACCCCGCGCCCCGGTCGAGCGGTGGCTCCTCCGACGGTCCGACCGCCGGCGGCTCGGGCGGCGGCCCCGGCGGCAACCTGGCAGACACCGGCAGCGATGTGCTGCCGCTGATCGGCTGGGCCGCCGCGCTGCTCGCCGCCGGCGGCGGTATCTGGGCCCTGGCCAACTCCCGCCGCCGCCCCGTCGCCTGACCGGCCGCCACACCGTCCCCACCCGACCAAGCACCCGACCAGGCACCCGACCGACCGCCGGGCCTCCCGAGGCCCGCGCGGCCGGCCGGTCGTGCCCCCCTGCCCTCGTGCCCCCAGAACCGCACCACCGCACCACCTGAAGTGACAGCAACTCCCACCGCTCACCGAGGAGATCGCCATGTCCAGCACCACGATGACCACTCTGCGCAGACGAGCCGTCACCGCCACCGCCGCGCTCGGCCTCGCCCTGCTGGCCACCATCCCCAGCGCCCAGGCCGACGGCGGGGTCGAGGCGGCGGCCCCGGTCACCGTCGACTTCACCGTGACCGGCCCGAACGGGGTGATCTTCGACGACGAGATCACCACCGACGGCCACACCGTCAACCCGCCGAGCGGCGGCGCACACCCCTGTGACGGCACCAACAACGGGGCGAACCCGACCCCGGGCGCCACCCCGACCGCCGCCCTGGACGACGCCGCCGCGCTGGGCGGCTTCGACTGGGACGGCGTCTGGTACGCCTCCTTCGACGACTATCTGGTGACCACGATCGACGGACACACCCAGACCGCCGACGACTTCTGGCTGATCGAGGTCAACGGGGTGGCCACCCCGGTCGGCGGCTGCCAGTTCCAGATCGCCGCCGGCGACCAGGTCGACTTCACCTGGACGCCCATCGACTGACCCGGCACGGACACACGGTGCGCGCCCCCGAGGCCCGTTGGCCTCAGGGGCGCCGCCCTGCCGACGGGTGCGCTCAGGACCGGCCCCCCGCACCACCGGCGGGCGCCGGCGTCCGCCCGGGGCACCTGGCCCGGCGCGCCCCTGCGGGTCCCCGTCCCGGCGGGGCGCGCCGCGTGTACTGGGCGGGTGCGACGAAACCAGACGGGGGACGCGGGGGACGGGGCGGGCCGGGTGCCCGACGCGGTGGCGCCGATGCTGGCGGTGGACGGGCCACCGCCCAGCGGGGCCTGGGGCTACGAGTGGAAGTGGGACGGCTACCGCTGCTGCCTGCGGGCGGCGCCCGATGGCACCGTGCGGCTGACCAGCAGGAACGGGAACGACCTCACCCCGACCTACCCGGAGGTCGGCCGGCTCGCCCCCGAGCTGCTGGCCGGGCGTTCGGCGGTGCTGGACGGCGAGATCGTGGTTCTCGGCGCGGACGGCGGGCCCGACTTCGGCCGGTTGCAGCGGCGGCACCAGCGCCGGCATCCGTCCGCCGCGCTGCTGGCCGAGATCCCGGTGACCTTCTTCGCCTTCGACCTGCTGCTGTTGGCCGGGGAGCGGCTGCTGGCCGAGCCCTACCGGCGTCGGCGCGCCCTGCTGGAGGGGTTGCCCCCTGACCCGTCAGGGCGGGTGGCGGTCCCGCCCTACTACGCGGGCCCGGCGGCGGACCCGGCCCAGCTGCTGGGGATCGCCGAGCGGCACGGCCTCGAAGGGCTGATGGCCAAGCGTCTGGACTCGCCCTACCAACCGGGCGGGCGCTCCCCGCGCTGGGTGAAGACGCCGCTGGTGAAGACGTTGGAGGTGGTGGTCGGCGGCTGGCAGCCCGGGGGCGGCCGGCGCGCGGGGACGGTGGGTTCCCTGCTGGTGGGCGCGCATGACGACGCGGGCCGGCTGCGCTATATCGGCCATGTGGGGAGCGGGTTCAGCGAGGCGGTGCTGGCGGATCTGCGCACCCGGCTCGGCGGGCTGGCCAGGGATCGGCCGCCGTTCGACGAGCCGGTGCCGAGGGAGCGGGCGCGGCTGGCGCGGTGGGTGGCGCCGAGCCTGGTGGGCGAGGTGGCGTTCCGGGCCTGGACGAGGGAGGGGCGGCTACGGCAGCCCTCCTGGCGTGGACTGCGCCAGGATCGCGCGCCGGGCGAGGCCCGGCTGCCACCCACGCGCCGCTGACGGCGAACCGCCGTTAACCTACGCTGAGAGGCATGGACTCCACCTCGTTGGCCGACGACGCCAGGGCGCTGTTGCCCCCCGTCGGCCGTGCCGTGCTGGGCCTGGCGGGCCCGCCAGGCGCGGGGAAGTCCACGCTGGCCAGATCGCTGGTGCGGGCGCTCGGCGGCGCCGCCGCCTATGTGCCGCTGGACGGTTTCCATCTCTCCAACGCCCAGCTCGACCGGTTGGGGCTGCGGTCCCGGAAGGGGTCGGAGCCCAGTTTCGACGCTTTGGGCTATGCCGCGTTGCTGGCCCGGCTGGTGGCGGCGGTGGGCCGGGAGGTGGTGTATGTGCCGGATTTCGACCGCGCGTTGGACGAGCCGGTGGCGGCGCGCCATGTGGTGTCGCCGACGGCCGGGCTGATCGTCACCGAGGGGAACTACCTCGCCCTGGACGCGCCGGGGTGGCGGTCGGCCAGGGCCCATATCGACGAGCTGTGGTACGTGGAGACGCCGGCAGCGGTGTGTGACGCGCGGCTGGTCGCCCGGCACCGCCGGCACGGCAGGGACGCGGCGGCGGCCCGCGCCTGGGTGGACGACAACGACCGGCTCAACGCCGAGCTGGTGGCCGCGTCCAGGGGTCGCTGCGACCGGGTGGTGTCCCCCGCGTCCGTGGATCGGGCACCCCCTTAGAGGCGTCCGGGGCGGTACCCCGGGGGAATGGCCCCCACCCCCCTGCCTTACCCCAGACTTTGTCCGAAGGGCCGCTGTGGAGTTCCCTGAAGCGTTCTTCTGGACTTTCCTTGAGAGGTTCCCCCTCGGACGTTCCCCCGTGGACGATCCCCTAGCGGAAGCGCGTGGTCATGGAGTTGACAGCCCAGCCCGACGACGGCCTATCCCTGGCCGGTGAGTTTCCCGTCGGCGACCGGCAGCAGTGGCGGTCGCTCGCGGTCGGCGTGCTGAAGAAGTCGGGCATCGGAGATCTCACCGGTGAGGAGGCCGAGCAGCGGCTGGCGACCAGGCTGGAGGACTCGCTGGTCGCCCTGCCCCTGTACACGGCGGAGAACGACGCGGCGCCGGCCGGCTTTCCCGGCTTCGCGCCGTTCGCGCGGGGCGGGCGGGCCGAGGGCAACGCGCTGGCCGGCTGGGATGTGCGCCAGTACCACGCCGAATCGCGTCCGGCGGTGTTGAACGAGGCGCTGCTGACCGATCTGGAGCTGGGCGTCAGCTCGCTGTGGATCGCGGTCGGCGGCGCCGCGCTGCCCATCGCCGAGCTGCCGACCGCGCTGGACGGCGTGTTGCTCGATCTGGCCCCCGTGGTGCTGGACGCCGGCGAGGACTTCGCCGCCGCCGGGGACGCGCTGTTGGCGCTGTTCGCCGAGCGCGGGGTGGCGCCGGAGAAGGCGCTGGGACGGCTGGGCGCCGACCCGCTGGGGGTGCGGGCCGCCACCGGGCGGGCCGTCGAGCTGGCGCCGGCCGTCGCGCTGGCGGTGCGCGCCGCCCGGAAGTTCCCCGGGGTGCGGGCGCTGGTGGTGGACGGGCTGCCGTACCACGAGGCGGGTGGCTCGCCGGCGCAGGAGCTCGGCTGCGCGCTGGCCACCGGCGTCGCCTATCTGCGGCAGCTGACCGCGGTGGGTCTCACGGTCGACGAGGCGCTGGGGCAGTTGGAGTTCCGGTTCGCGACGGACGCCGACCAGTTCCTCTCGATCGCGAAGTTCCGCGCCGCGCGGCGGCTCTGGGCCCGGGTGGCGCAGGCCAGCGGCGCCTCGCGGGGCGCGGGCGCGCAGGCGCAGCACGCGGTGACGTCCCGGGTGATGATGACCAGACGGGATCCGTGGGTGAACATGCTGCGGACGACGGTCGCCAGCATGGCGGCCGGGGTCGGCGGTGCGGACGCGGTGACGGTGCTGCCGTTCGACGAGCCGCTCGGCGCGCCCGACGGCTTCGCCCGCCGGATCGCCCGCAACACCTCGACGATCCTGCTGGAGGAGTCGCATCTGGGCCGGGTGATCGATCCGGCGGGTGGCTCCTGGTATGTGGAGCGGCTGACGGAGGATCTCAGCGAGGCGGCGTGGGCCTGGTTCCAGGAGATCGAGTCGAGCGGCGGTCAGGCCGCCGCTTTGGGCTCGGGTCTGGTGGCCGATCGGCTGGCCGCCGGCTGGGAGCGGCGTTCGAAGGCGCTGGCGACCCGGCGTGAACCGGTCACCGGGGTCAGCGAGTTCCCCAACCTGGCCGAGGAGCCGGTGGTGCGGGAGCCGGCGCCGCCCAGGCCGGGCGGCGGGCTGCCCCGGGTGCGCAGGGACGAGGCGTACGAGGCGCTGCGGGCCCGGTCGGACGCGCGTCTGGCGGAGACCGGGGAGCGTCCCAAGGTCTTCCTGGCCACGCTGGGCCCGGTCGCGGCGCACACCGCGCGGGCCACGTTCGCCGCCAACCTGTTCCAGGCCGGCGGCATCGAGCCGGTGCGGCCCGCCGCCTCGGTCGACGGGGCCACGGCGGGCGAGGCGTTCCGCGCCAGCGGGGCGGCGGTCGCCTGTGTCTGCGGCACGGACGCCCTCTACGAGGAGCGGGCCGCTGAGGTCGCGCTGGCGCTGCGGGAGGCGGGCGCCGCGCGGGTGTATCTCGCCGGGCGGCTGCCCGAGACGCCGGAAGGCGTCGACGAGTTCGTCTATCTGAAGTGCGACGCGGTGTCCGTGCTGACCACGGCGCTGGACGTGACGGGAGTTGCCGGACGATGAGTGTGATCCCCGATTTCAGCACGGTCGAGCTGGGCGCGGAGCCCGACGACCCGGGCTCGTTGGAGCGTTGGCGCTCGGCCGTGAAGGAGCGGACCGGGCACAGCACCGAGGAGTTGCTCTGGCACACGCCGGAGGGCATCGACGTGAAGCCGCTGTACACGGCGGACGATCTGGAGGGCGTGGACTTCCTCCGGACCTATCCGGGGGTGGCGCCGTTCCTGCGGGGCCCCTATCCGACGATGTATGTGAACCAGCCGTGGACGATCCGTCAGTACGCCGGGTTCTCCACCGCCGAGGAGTCCAACGCGTTCTACCGCCGCAACCTGGCCGCGGGGCAGAAGGGGCTCTCGGTCGCCTTCGACCTGCCGACGCACCGGGGCTACGACAGCGACCACCCCCGAGTCACCGGCGATGTGGGCATGGCGGGGGTGGCGATCGACTCCATCCTGGACATGCGGCAGCTGTTCGACGGCATCCCGCTGGACCGGATGAGCGTCTCGATGACCATGAACGGCGCGGTGCTGCCCGTGCTGGCGCTGTACATCGTGGCGGCCGAGGAGCAGGGGGTGCCGCCGGAGAAGCTGGCGGGGACCATCCAGAACGACATCCTCAAGGAGTTCATGGTCCGCAACACCTACATCTATCCGCCGAGCCCCTCGATGCGGATCATCTCCGACATCTTCGCGTACACCTCGCAGCGGATGCCGCGCTACAACTCCATCTCCATCTCCGGCTACCACATCCAGGAGGCCGGTGCCACGGCCGACCTGGAGCTGGCCTACACGCTGGCCGACGGCGTCGAGTACATTCGCGCCGGGCGCGCGGTGGGGTTGGACGTGGACGCGTTCGCGCCCCGTCTCTCGTTCTTCTGGGGCATCGGGATGAACTTCTTCATGGAGGTGGCGAAGCTCCGCGCGGCGCGCCTGCTCTGGGCGAAGCTGGTCGGGCAGTTCGATCCGAAGAACCCGAAGTCCCTCTCGCTGCGCACCCATTCGCAGACCTCCGGCTGGTCGCTGACGGCGCAGGACGTGTTCAACAACGTGACCCGCACCTGTGTGGAGGCCATGGCCGCCACCCAGGGCCACACCCAGTCGCTGCACACCAACGCGCTGGACGAGGCGCTGGCGCTGCCCACCGACTTCTCGGCGAGGATCGCGCGGAACACCCAGATCCTGCTCCAGCAGGAGTCCGGCACCACCCGGGTCATCGACCCGTGGGGCGGCAGCTCGTATGTGGAGCGGCTGACCCACGATCTCGCGGTCCGCTCCTGGCACCACATCCAGGAGATCGAGGCGGCCGGCGGCATGGCCAAGGCGATCGACGCCGGCATCCCCAAGCTGCGGGTGGAGGAGGCGGCGGCGCGCACCCAGGCGCGGATCGACTCGGGCCGGCAGCCGGTGATCGGCATCAACAAGTACCGGGTCTCGGCCGAGGAGCAGATCGATGTGCTCAAGGTCGACAACACCTCGGTGCGCGCGCAGCAGTTGGAGAAGCTGCGCCGGCTGCGCGAGACCAGGGACGGCGTGGCCTGCGGCGAGGCGCTTGAGGTGCTGACCCGGGTGGCGGAGAGCCCGGAGCGGGGCAACCTGCTGGAGGCGGCGGTGAACGCGGCCCGCGCGCAGGCGACGGTGGGCGAGATCTCCGACGCGTTGGAGAAGGTCTTCGGGCGGCATGCCGGAAACATCCGTACCATCACGGGGGTGTACCGCCAGGAAGCAGGCTCCTCGTCGACGATCGAGCGGGCCAGGGCCCAGGTCGTCGCCTTCGAGGAGGCCGAGGGGCGCCGCCCCCGGATCCTCATCGCCAAGATGGGCCAGGACGGCCACGACCGGGGCCAGAAGGTGATCGCCACCGCGTTCGCCGACCTCGGCTTCGACGTGGACGTCGGCCCGCTGTTCCAGACGCCGGAGGAGGTCGCGCGGCAGGCGGTGGAGGCCGACGTGCATGTCGTCGGCGTCTCCTCGCTGGCCGCCGGTCACCTCATCCTGGTGCCGGCGCTGCGCGAGGAGTTGGCGAAGGCGGGCCGGGAGGACATCACCATCGTGGTGGGCGGCGTGATCCCGCCGGGGGACATCCCCGCGCTCCACGAGGCGGGCGCCGCCGCCGTGTTCCCGCCCGGCACGGTCATCCCCGAGTGCGCCATCGATCTGCTGGATCAGCTCGCGACCAACCTGGGGCACGATCGGTGACGGCTCCCGACCTCGCCACGTACACCGAGGGGGTGCTGGCCGGCACCCGCTCCTGGGTGGCGCGTGCCATCACCCTCATCGAGTCCCGCAAGCCCGCCCACCGGGTGCTCGCGCAGCAGTTGCTGCTGGAGTTGCTGCCGCACGCGGGCAAGGCGCACCGGATCGGGGTCAGCGGGGTGCCCGGCGTCGGGAAGTCCACCTTCATCGACGCCTTCGGCACCCTGCTCACCAGTGAGGGGCACCGGGTCGCCGTGCTGGCCGTCGACCCGTCGTCGACGCGCACCGGCGGCTCCATCCTGGGCGACAAGACCCGGATGGAGCGGCTCGCCGTCGATCCCCACGCGTTCGTCCGTCCCTCGCCGAGCGCGGGCACGCTGGGCGGGGTGGCCAAGGCCACCCAGGAGGCCATCGTCGTGATGGAGGCGGCGGGGCATGACGTCGTGCTGGTGGAGACGGTGGGCGTCGGCCAGTCGGAGACGGCGGTCGCCGACATGGTCGACACCTTCCTGCTGTTGACGCTCGCCAGAACAGGGGACCAGCTCCAGGGCATCAAGAAGGGCGTGTTGGAGCTGGCGGACGTGCTCGCCGTCAACAAGGCGGACGGTCCGCACGAGCGGGACGCTCGGGGCGCGGCGCGGGAGTTGCGCGGCGCGCTCCGGATGATGCAGCCGGTGGACGCGATCTGGACGCCGCCGGTGCTCTCCTGTAGCGCGCGCGAGGAGACCGGGCTCGACAAGATCTGGGAGCGCGTCAGGCAGCATCGGGACACCCTGGAGACGCACGGCCGGCTGGCGGCGAAGCGGGACGACCAGCGGGTGCGGTGGACGTGGAACATGGTCAGGGACCAGCTGCTCGGCGAGCTGCACCAGCACCCCGCGGTGCGCGAGCTGTCCCCGACGCTCGAACGGCGGGTGCGGGACGGGACGTTGACGCCGACGCTGGCCGCCGACGAGATCCTGTCGGCCTTCCGCGGCCAACCGGACAAGCCAGGGGACTGACGGCGACCAACGGCGACTAACGGCGGCTGTCGGGGCGTTCGGCGGCGTCCCCGACCGTCTCCTCGACGGCGTCCTCGTCGTCGAGGACGGCCCGCACGCCCCGTTCCGCGCGGACGAAGGCGGGGAACTCGTCGGCCGCGCAGCGCACTTCGTGCCATCCTGGACCGCTCAGCGGCGGGCAGCCGACCAGCGGGATCCAGTCGCCTTCCGGCACCCAGAGCAGCCGTCGGCCGCCTGGTTCCAGCACGGGGGCGACCAGCACATCGGGGCCCAGCAGATACTGCGCGTCGGCGCCGCGCGCCTCGGGGACGCCGGGGTAGGCGAGCGGCATGGGGCGCATCAGCGGCAGGTTGTCGGCCGCGCCGCGCTCGGAGGAGGAGGCGACATAGCGGCGCAGCCGCCGCCTGAGCCGACAGGCGGCGATCGCCGCGCCGCGCGCCGGCTCGGGGTAGGCGGTGGGCTCGCGCCGGCCGAGCCCGTGGAAGCGCATCAGCGGGGAGAACGCGGCCCACTGGGCCCAGCGCCCGTACAGTTCCGGGTCCACATCGCTGCGCACGGCGTCCGGCGTCATGGTGGCGCGCAGCTCCTTGGCTCTGCGCAGGGACGCGGGTGTCCAGAAGCCGCCCGCGTCATGGGTGACCACTGAACATCCGCTGAGCGACATGGACAGCACCGCGCGCAGCGTGGACACGAGCCCCGTCCAGGTGGACGGCAGATCGCCGGCCCAGTGCGCCGGATCGCGCTGTGAACCGGCCGTGCCGGAACGGGAGATGGCGACGAAGTCGCCCGCCCTGGCCCGGCGTCCCGCCTCGTGCACGGTGTCCTGGTAGATCAGCCCATAGGTGTTGTGCCAGTCGGTGCCCCGGTGTCCGTCGGCGAAGACCGCGTCGTCGGGGATCTCCTCACCGAAGTCGGAGAGCACGGCCGCGTTGTGTTCGGTGCGCAGGGTCGTCGCCAGTCGTTCGCACCACCATTCGCGCGCCTCCGGTCGGGTGAAGTCCAGCGCGCAGGTGCGGGGGTCGTCGGCGATGGCGGCCGGCCGGCCTTCGCCGTCCTGGACCAGATAGCCGCGTGCGGCCAGCTCGTCGCCCAGCGGGCTGTCCCGTTTGATGTAGGGGTTGATCCACAGGCTCAGCCGCACCCCGCGTTCGGCGAGGCGGTGGGCCCAGCCCTCGGGGAAGCGGGCGCGGTCGGCCTCGGTGTACCAGGCCGCGTCGGCGAGGACGGACTCGTCGAGCCATTCGTCGACATGGATCACGTCGACCGGGCAGCCGGCCCTGAGCAGTTCGTCGACGGTCTCCACGACCTCGTCGGCGGTGAAGTAGGAGGAGCGGCTCATCCACACGCCGAAGGCCCAGTCGGGCAGCGTGCGGGGACGCCCTGTCAGCGCCAGATAGCGGGCGAGGATGGTGGGGGCGTCCCCGTTGATCAGGAACAGGTCCAGGTCCTCGCCGTCGATCCGGATACAGCCGGCCTCCGAGTGGGTGGCCCCGACGTCGGCGTCCACCTGGGCGCCGGTGTGCGCGAAGAGGCCCCAGCCGGCGTCGGACCAGAGCAGCGGGATGTTGAGGTAGGCGGAGTCACGGCCGCCGTCCCGGTTCTGTTCGGTGTTGCGCATCCGGCGGAGCCGTCCGCGCAGGTCGATGCCCTGATAGCTCTCGCCGCCGCCGTAGACGGCCGCGCCGGGCGCCAGATGGACGGTCTCCAGCCAGCCGGCGGGCCGCCCGTTCGCGGCCGGCCGGTAGCCGGCGCGGTAGGGCACGGTGTCGGCGTCCGGGGTGGCGAAGCGTCGGAAGGCGCCGAACCGCAGGCCCTGCACGATATCGGGGCCGCCCTCCTCGCCGCCGGTGTCCCAGATGGCGCGCACCTCGGGCCCGGTGATCTCCACGCCGTCCGCCGTGCGGGTGAGGGTGGCCGGCCGGTCGTCCAACGGGACCAGCACGGGCGTCCCGTCGTCGGCCGCCCCGTCGGCCGTGCGGATCCGCAGCACGCCGGGCACGGGGACGCTACAGCGCATCCGCACCACCCGGCCCGAGCCCAGCGTGACCAGCAGTTCGCGCCCGTCGGCCGAGGGCCGGGCCGCCACATAGGGGTCGATCTCCTGCTCCATCGCGGCAGCTCCCTTTCGTCCCCGCCGGCCGTGCGTTGTGGCGCCGCGCCGAGTACCCGGGCGCTACCGGGGCAAACGCGGTACATCCGACGAACCGGCGGGGGACGAGGGGAGGATGGGCGCGTGACGGAAGTCCTGCTGTTGTTTGTGGCGCTGGGTCTGACGCTGACCTGCGCGGTGTTCGTGGCGGCCGAGTTCTCGTTGACCACGGTGGAACGCGGCCAGCTGGAGCGGGCGGCCCGCGAGGGCCAGCCGGGCGCGGCCAGCGCGGTGCGCGCCGTGCGCGAGCTGACGTTCCAGCTGTCCGGGGCGCAGCTCGGCATCACGGTGACCTCGGTGGTGATCGGCATGCTCGCCGAGCCGTCGGTCTCGGCGCTGCTGCGCGGCCCGCTGGACGCGACGGGCCTGCCGTCCGGGGCCTCGTCGACGCTGGCCCTGGTGCTGGGCGTGGGTCTCTCCACGGTGGTGCTGATGGTGGTGGGCGAGCTGGTGCCGAAGAACTGGGCGATCTCCCGCCCGGTGCCGGTGGCCCGCGCGATCGCCACCCCGCACCGGCTGTTCACCAACGTGTTCGGCCCGTTCATCCGGCATCTCAACGGGATGGCGAACCGGCTGGTGCGCGGCTTCGGCATCGAGCCGACGGAGGAGCTGGCGTCGGCTCGGTCCCCGCAGGAGCTGGTGGCGCTGGCGCGGCACTCGGCGGCCGAGGGGGTGCTGCCGCGCGACTCGGCCGAGCTGTTCGTGCGGACCCTGCACCTGGCGGAGCTGACCACGCAGAACGTGATGACGCCCCGGGTCGATGTGCGGGCCCTGCCGGCGACGGCGACCGGCTCGGACGCGGCTGAGCTGACCAGGGAGACGGGCCTGTCCCGGTTCCCCGTCTACGAGCGGACCCTGGACGAGGTGGTGGGGATGGTGCACATCAAGGACGTGCTGGCGCTCGAAGGGCCGGCGAGGGCCGAGACCTCCGTGCTCGACCTGCTGACCGAGCCGGTGCTGGTGCCGGACAGCCTCCCCGTCGACCGGCTGCTGGAGCGGCTGCGAGGCACCCGTTCGCTGGGCGTGGTCGTCGACGAGTACGGCGGCACCGCTGGCGTGGTCACCCTGGAGGACATCGTCGAGGAGGTCGTCGGCGAGGTGCGGGACGAGCACGATCCGCAGCAGACCCCCGATCTGGCGCCGATAGGGCCTGGGCACTGGGAGGCGGGCGGCAGCGCCCGGGTCGACCAGCTGGCCGCGATCGGGCTCCAGGTGCCGGAGGGGCCCTATGAGACGGTCGCCGGGCTGCTGGCGACGGAGCTGGCCCGCATCCCGGCGACGGGCGACACGGTGGAGGTCGCCGGCTGGCGGCTGACCGTGCTGCGGACGGCCCGGCACCGCGCGGAGCGGGTGGGGATCACCGCGCCCCCACCCGAAGCGGACGCCCAGGGCCGGGAGGGGGCGCGATGATCGCGGTCCAACTGACGCTCGGCGCGCTGTCCATCCTGGCCAACGCGTTCTTCGTCGGCGCCGAGTTCGCGCTGATCTCGGTCCGCAGGGACCAGATCGAGCCACGCGCCGAACGGGGCGAGCGGGGCGCGGCCACGGTGCTGTGGGCGCTGCGGCATCTGTCGGCGATGATGGCCACGGCCCAGCTGGGCATCACGGTGACCTCGCTGGTGCTGGGCGCGGTGGCCGAGCCGGCGATGGCGCATCTGCTGGAACCGGCGTTCGACGCGGCCGGGGTGCCCGCCTCGCTGGTGCACCCGATCTCCTTCGCGCTGGCGCTCTCGGTGGCGACCTATGTGCACATGCTCTTCGGCGAGATGGTGCCGAAGAACATCGCGCTGGCCGCGCCGGAGCGGACGGCGCTGCTGCTGGGCCCCTCGCTGGTGGCGCTGACCCAGGCGCTGCGCCCGGTGATCTTCGGCATCAACGCGTTCGCCAACGTGCTGCTGCGGCTGCTGCGCGTCGAGCCGAGGGACGAGGTGGCGGCGGTCTTCACCGAGATGGAGCTGGCGGAGATGGTGGCCGACTCCAACGCGGCGGGGCTGCTGGCCGCCGAGGAGAGCGAACGCCTGCGGGACGCCTTGGAGTTGGGCAGCCGCACGGTGACCGAGATCATGGTGCCGGCCAGCCGGATGGTCACGGTGGGGCATCTGGTCACCCCACGTCAACTGGAGCACGCTTCGGCGACCTCGGGCTTCTCCCGGCTGCCGGTGACCGGGCCCGGGCGGACCGTGCTGGGCTTCCTCCATGTGAAGGACGCGCTGGCCACGACCGCCCGCGACCGCCCGTTCCCCCGCCGGCTGCTGCATCCGGTGGTCCAGGTCCGTCTCGACACCAGGCTGGACGACGTGTTGACCGCGATGCGCGCCGCGGAGACCCATCTGGCCTCGGTGGTCAACGAGCGCGGCACCCTGCTGGGCTTCGTGACGATGGAGGACGTGCTGGCCGAGCTGGTGGGCCCGGCGACCTCCGAGGGCGATTAGGCCCCCGTCACTCGTCGTCGCGGTCGTCCATCCGCTCGCCCTCGGCCTGCGAGGGGGTCTGCCGGGGGTGGTCGTGGCCGCTGCGCGCCCGCTCGTCGTCGGACTCGACGTCCGGGGGCAGTTCCTCGTCCCGCTCCCCCTCGGCCTGCGAGGGCAGCTGATCGCTCATGGAGCGCGAGTATCCGTCCAGGGGTGGTGTAAACCAGCGGTCCCCGGGGGGCGCGGGACACCGGACGCGCGCCGTTCGTTGACCCCGCGCGCCGTGCTGACGGCGGCTGCGCGAGGGTAGGGCTCGATGCGCGCCGCGCCACGCGGACGCAAGAGCGAGCGAACGAGCACGGAGTGTGACTCATGACGGAACGGAACTCCCCGGAAACGACCTCGGGGGAAGCGACGGCCGCGCCGGTGGCCGTCGTCACGGGTGCCAACTCGGGGATCGGCCGCGCCACGGCGATCGCTCTCGCGCGGCAGGGCGTGGATGTGGGCATCGCCTGGTTCGGCGACGCGGAGGCCGCCGAGACCACGGCCCGCGCGGTCACCGCTGCCGGGCGCCGCGCGGAGACGGCGGAGGTGGATCTCGCCCGGCTGCCCGAGGCCGCCGATGTGGTGGACGTGTTGGCGGAACGGTTCGGCCGCCTCGACATCCTGGTCAACAACGCCGGCACAGGGAGCAACGTCGACTTTCTGGACGTGGAACTCCCGGAGATGTACCGGGTGCTGAACGTCAACATGATCGGCCCGATGCTGCTCGCACAGCGCGCGGCACGCTGGATGATCCGCCAGGGCGGCGGCGGCAGCATCGTCAATGTGACCAGCGTGCACGAGCACCAGCCCCGGGTGCGCACCGCGCCCTACTGCGCGGCCAAGGGCGGGCTCGGGCTGCTCACCCAGGTGATGGCCCTGGAGCTGGCCCAGCACGGCATCCGGGTCAACGCGGTGGCGCCCGGCGAGATCGCGACGCCGATGAACGGCTATGTGGATGTCGACGTGCACACCCTGGAGCGTCCCGGCATCCCGCTGCGGCGCCCGGGCGACCCGAGCGAGGTCGGCGAGGTGATCGCGTTTCTGGCGAGCGAGCGGGCCAGCTATGTCACGGGGGCGTCCTGGCCCGTTGACGGCGGGATGCTGACGATGGGCCCCACCGGCTCGTCGGCGCTGGAGACCGACCACTGGCGTCACCCCTGAGCGGGCCCCGGGCCCTGCCCCCGGCTCAGCCGGCGGTGTCGAGAGCGTCCCGGCGCGTGTGCCGCCGCTGGTCGTCCCTGGCCACCTCGGGGTGGTGCAGGTCGAAGGCCGGTGACTCCGAGCGGACGCGGGGCAGCGTGGTGAAGTTGTGGCGCGGCGGCGGGCAGGAGGTGGCCCACTCCAGGGAGCGCCCGTACCCCCAGGGGTCGTCGCACCCGACCACGGGAGCGGTGCGCGTGGTGTGCCACACGTTGTAGAGGAACGGCAGCGTGGAGAGGCCCAGCAGAAAGGCCCCGATGCTGGAGATCATGTTGAGCCCCGTGAAGCCGTCAGCGGCGAGATAGTCGGCGTAACGGCGCGGCATGCCCTCGGCGCCGAGCCAGTGCTGGACCAGGAAGGTCGTGTGAAAACCGACGAAGAGCGTCCAGAAGTGAATTCTCCCGAGCCGTTCGTCGAGCAGACGCCCGGTCATCTTCGGCCACCAGAAGTGGAATCCGGCGAACATCGCGAAGACCACGGTGCCAAAGACCACGTAATGGAAGTGGCCCACCACGAAGTAGCTGTCCGTCACCTGGAAGTCGAGCGGTGGCGACGCCAGGAGCACACCGGTCAACCCGCCGAAGAGGAACGTCACCAGAAATCCCACGCACCAGAGCATGGGCGTCTCGAAGGAGAGCGAGCCCTTCATCATGGTGCCGATCCAGTTGAAGAACTTGACGCCGGTCGGTACCGCGATGAGAAAGGACAGCAGCGAGAAGAAAGGCAGCAGCACGGCGCCGGTCGCGAACATGTGGTGGGCCCACACCACAGCCGAGAGCCCGGTGATCGTCACCGTCGCCGCGACCAGCCCCAGATAGCCGAAGATCGGTTTACGGCTGAAGACCGGGATGATCTCCGAGACGATGCCGAAGAACGGCAACGCGATGATGTAGACCTCCGGGTGGCCGAAGAACCAGAAGAGGTGCTGCCACAGCAGCGCTCCCCCGTTGGCCGCGTCGAACACGTGGGAGCCGAGGATCCGGTCGGACGCCAGGGCGAACAGCGTCGCGGCCAGGACCGGGAAGGCCAGCAGCACCAGCACGCTGGTCAGCAGCACGTTCCAGGTGAAGATCGGCATCCGGAACATCGTCATCCCGGGCGCGCGGAGGCAGATGATCGTCGTGATGAAGTTGACCGCGCCCATGATGGTGCCGAAGCCGGAGAGCGACAGGCCCATCACCCAGAGGTCGGGGCCCACGCCCGGCGAGTAGACGGCGCTGTTCAGCGGAGCGTAGGCGAACCAGCCGAAGGCCGCCGGGCCCTCGGGGGTGAGCAGCGAGCCGACCACCATCAGTCCGCCGAACAGGAACAGCCAGTACGCCAGCGCGTTCATCCGGGGGAAGGCCACATCGGCGGCGCCGATCTGGAGCGGCACGACGACATTGCCGAAGCCGATGAAGAGCGGCGTCGCGAAGAGCAGCATCATCACGGTGCCGTGCAGGGTGAACGCCTGGTTGTACTGCTCGGCGCTGAGCAACTGGAGGCCGGGCCTGGCCAGTTCGGCGCGCATCAGCAGCGCGAGCACGCCGGCCAGTAGGAAGAAGAGGAACGAGGTGGCCAGATAGAGCTGCCCGATCCGCTTGTGGTCGGTGGTGGTCAGCCACTCAACCGGGGAGGGCCTGGCGGGTCGGCGCGGCCCGTCCCTGGGCGGCCCGGGCCGTGGTGGTGCCAACGTCGCCATGGTGTCCTCTCGCCCGGCTCGCGGCACCCGTTGTACTGCGGCCCGGCCATGGCGGGGCGCTTTGGGCCGTCCGTGGGCGGGGCGCCACCCGGCCCGTGCCGCCCGGCCCGTGCGGCGCGGCTCGTTCGGCTCAGCTCAGTTCGCCGTGGCCGAACAGCTCCGCGTAGCCGGACGGCAGTTGGCTGATCAGCTTGTTCATCTCGCCCCCGGTGATCTGGTCGGCGAGCACGGAGAGCACGATCCGGGTGTGGTCCCCGGCGCTGTCCTCGTCCTCCTCGGCGTGCTCGGCGACCCGGCTGATGAACTCCTCGACGCCCCAGGTCCGCGCCGGCCCCTCGGACCTGTCGACGATGTCGGCGAGCGGCGTGGGCAGCTGGTCGGCCAGATGTTCGGCTGAGGTGTCGGGCAGCCGTTCACCGAGGGTGCCGATAACCGCCTCGACAATGCGCTCGGCCTCGTCCGCGGCGTATTCTCCCCGTTCCCTGACGGTGGACATAAAGGTTCCATAGGTCATGATGGCGTTCCTTTCCAATGGGCCATCGGGGGCGATTCTCTGCTGTTCGCCCCCTTGGCAGGCGGGTAACCGGACGCGGCCGGGATAACCCTCTCGCCATCCCCGCCGAAGGGCTTTCGGGGCGCTCGTCCCGCTCAAGATGTGGGGGGCGGCTTTCGCGTGCAGACTGAGGGACAGCGGTCTCTTCCCGTGGCGAGTTCAGCGCGGAATCGCACGCCCACCCTCACCTGGGAGAGCAGGAATGAATACCCCAGCACGCCCCCGTAAGAAGCGCCATCCGCACGACGACGCGCCGGATACCAGCCGGCAGTTCCTCCGCATCGCGGAACTGCCACCGTGTCCGGAACGCGAGGCGCTGTACCGGGATGTCATCTGCGCCTGGATTCCGATGGCGGACCGGCTGGCCCGCACGTTCAGGGATCGCGGCGAGGCCCTGGAGGATCTGGAACAGGTGGCGGCGCTCGGCCTGGTGAAGGCGGTGCACCGCTACGACCCCAGCCGGGGGCGCCCCTTCGAGAGCTATGCCGTGCCCACCATCGTGGGCGAGGTCAAGCGGCACTTCCGCGACCACATGTGGGGCCTGCACGTGCCCAGGCGGACCCAGGAGCTGCGGAACAGGGTGCGCGCCTCCGCGCGGCAGCTGAGCTTCCGGCTGGACGACCGGGGGCCGAGCGTCGCGCAGCTGGCCGAGCACAGCGGGCTCACCGAGGACGAGGTGCGGACCGGCCTTGAGGCCCTGGACAGCTACAGCACCCTGTCGCTGAACGCCGAACTCCCGGGCGCGGACGGCGACTACTCGCTGCTTGACACCCTGGGCACGCTGGAGCCGGGGTTCGACCGGGTGGTGGATCGGGAGGCGGTCCGCCATCCGCTGCGCTCGCTGCCCGAACGGGAGCGGCACATCCTGTATCTGCGGTACTTCCACGGCATGACACAGAGCCGGATCGCCGATCAACTGGGCATCTCGCAGATGCATGTCTCCCGGCTGCTGAACCGGGCCTGTGAGCGGGTCAGGGCCGCGATCGAGGGCGACGAGCCGACGCAGGCCCCGGCCAAGGTGCCCGTCACGGCCGCCGCGCGGGAGAGCGCCCGGGTGCGCGGATAGCGCGCCAGCGGCACCCAGAGACCGTCAGCCGGCGGCCGGCGCCCCCGTGGCGCCGGCCGCCGGCGCGTCCGCGTCCCGTCGCGGGTTTGCCCCGGGCGGATCAGGAGACTCGCCCGCGCATGAGCCAGGCACCGCACACCCTGGTCGTCCGCCTCGACGGCGCGGGCGACGTGCTGCTGGCCGGCCCCGCCGTACGGGCGGTGGCGGCCGGCTCGATGTCCACCACGCTGCTGTGCGGTCCACGCGGCCACGCGGCGGGACGGCTGCTGCCCGGGGTGGACGAGGTACTGGTCTACGACGCGCCACGGGTGTCCATCTCACCGCCGGCGGTCCAGCGTTCCACCGTGAACGAGCTGGTGGAACGCCTGGCCGAGCGGCGCTTCGACCGCGCGTTGATCTTCGCCTCGCCCCGGCAGAGCCCGCTGCCCGCGGCGCTGCTGCTCAAGCTCGCCGGGGTGCCCTGGGTGGCGGCCGACTGCGAGCACGCCCCGGGACCGCTGCTGCGGCTCCGCAACCGGCGGGCCGAGCGGCGGCACGAGGCGGAGGCCGCCCTGGACCTGGCCGCCGCCGCCGGCTTCCCGCTGCCGGTGGGCGACGACGGCGCGCTGGGCATCAGGGCCCATCCGGGGGCCGGCGGGCTGACCGGAACGGGCGAGTATCTGGTGGTCCACCCGGGAGGGACGGTGGCCGAGCGCGCCTGGACGCCGGCGCGGGCCGAGGGCGCGGTGGCCGCCCTGGCTGACGCAGGACACCGGGTGGTGGTGACGGGGGGCCCGGACGAGCGCGCGTTGACGCGGCGGGTGGCCGGTGGGCGCGCCCTGGACCTGGGGGGGCTGACCGGGCTGCCCCGGCTGGCGGGCGTCATCGCCGGCGCCAGGGCCATGGTCGCCGGGGCCACCGCGCCCGCCCAGCTCGCCGCCGCGGTGCACACCCCGATCGTCAGCCTGCTGCCGCCCTGTCTGGGCTCCGACCATCTGCTGCCCTATCGGGTGCCGCATCTGCGTCTCGGTGATCGGGATGTGCCCAGCCTTGACGCGATCGGCGACGAGGAGTTGCTGAGCGCGGTGGCCGCCCTGACCGGGCGGGCCGCGCTGAGCCCCGGCTGAGCCTCCGCAGGGCCTTCGTCGGACCCTCGTCGGCCCCTGCCGCCTCCGGCCCGGTCCGCGCCACGCCGGAGGCGCCGGTTTGCACGGCTTTGTCCCCGTTGGCGCGGGAAACTCGGCGCCGGCGGCGCGCGCCGTGGACCGGCTCGCGGCGCGCCGAGCCCCCGGGCGGCACCCGATACGGGTGCCGCCCGGCTGCGCCCACACCCGCGGCCCTGGACCGATGCGAAGGAGAGCCGATGCCCGGCGAGGAACCACTGGACAAGCAGCGGCAGCTGGATCCGCTGCGCGACCGGGGCGAGGACGCCCCATTCAGCACCAACTTCGGTACCAAGGTCGATGACACCGACAACTCGCTGAGCGCCGGTGAACGCGGGCCGACCCTGCTGGAGGACTTCCACTTCCGGGAGAAGATCACCCACTTCGACCACGAGCGCATCCCCGAGCGGGTGGTGCACGCGCGGGGTGCCGGCGCCTACGGGCACTTCCGCCCGTACGAGTCGTTGGCCGATCTCACCAGGGCGGACTTCCTCCAGGACCCGTCCCGCAGCACCCCGGTCTTCGTCCGCTTCTCCACGGTGGCCGGCTCGCGCGGCTCGGCCGACACGGTGCGCGACGTGCGCGGCTTCGCGACCAAGTTCTATACCCGCGAGGGCAACTACGATCTGGTCGGCAATAACTTTCCGGTCTTCTTCGTGCAGGACGCGATCAAGTTCCCGGACTTCGTGCACGCGGTCAAGCCGGAGCCCAACAACGAGATGCCGCAGGCGGCCTCGGCGCACAACACCTTCTGGGACTTCGTCTCGCTCCAGCCGGAGACCCTGCACACCGTGATGTGGCTGATGTCGGACCGGGCGCTGCCCCGCAGCTACCGGATGATGCAGGGCTTCGGGGTGCACACCTTCCGGCTGGTGAACGCCCAGGGCCGGGGCACCTTTGTGAAGTTCCACTGGCGCCCGCTGCTCGGCACCCACTCCCTGGTCTGGGACGAGTGCCAGCAGATCGCCGGCGCCGACCCGGACTTCAACCGGCGGGACCTCTGGGACGCCATCGCGTCCGGCGCCTTTCCCGAGTACGAGCTGGCCGTCCAACTCGTGCCGGAGGAGGACGAGTTCTCGTTCGACTTCGACCTGCTCGACCCCACCAAGATCATCCCCGAGGAGATCGTCCCCCTGCGGCCGATCGGCCGGATGACGCTGGACCGCAACCCGGACAACTTCTTCGCCGAGACCGAGCAGGTCGCGTTCCACACCGCGCATGTGGTTCCCGGCATCGACTTCACCAACGACCCGCTGCTCCAGGGCCGGAACTTCTCCTATCTGGACACCCAGCTGATCCGGCTGGGCGGCCCCAACTTCCAGCAGCTGCCGGTCAACCAGCCCCTCGCCACGGTCCGCAACAACCAGCGGGACGGCTACGGCCAGCACCGCATCCATCCCGACCCGACCGCCTACGCGCCCAACAGCCTGGGCGGCGGCTGCCCCGCGATGGCCTCCGTCGACGCCGGCGCGTTCCGACACCACCAGGTGCGCGTCGACGGCGACAAGATCCGCAAGCGCAGCGACAGCTTCTCCGACCACTACAGCCAGGCCCAGCTCTTCTGGAACAGCATGGCGCCCTGGGAGAAGAGCCATATCGTCGCGGCCTACCGCTTCGAACTCGGCAAGGTCGACGCGCGCCAGGTCAGGGAGCGGACCGTCGAGCAACTCAACCACATCGACCACGAGTTGGCCGTCTCGGTCGCCGTGGGCATCGGCGTCCAGCCGCCGGCGGAGCCGGTCGCCGAGAACGCGGGGCGCACCTCCCCCGCGCTGAGCATGGCCGTCGGCCAGCCGGGCACCATCGCGACCAGGAAGATCGCCATCCTGGTCGCCGACGGCGTCTCGGCGACCGATGTGATGGCCGCGCGCGACGCGCTGAGGGGCGGCGGGGCCGTGCCCGAGGTGCTGGCCGCGCACGACGGCGAGGTCGGGTCCGAGGACGGTGGGGCGGTCAAGGTGGACCGCGCGATGAGCACCATGTCGTCGGTGCTCTACGACGCCGTCGTGGTCCCCGGCGGGGAGGCCAGCGTGCTCGAACTGAGCCGCGACGGGCTGGCGTTGCACTATGTCGCGCAGGCGTTCAAGCACGGCAAGGCGATCGCGGCGCTGGGCTCCGGCGTCGGCCTGCTGCGCGAGATCGGACTGCCGGGCATCCGGCTGGCCGACGTGGGCGACCGCGCCGTCGACAACCTCGGCGTGGTCACCGGCACGGACGCCGCCACCGTGGTGACCGCCTTCGCCGATGTGGTCGCCCAACACCGCGTCTGGGAACGGGACTCCGACCGCACGGCCGCCTGAACCGCTCCGACCGGCTCCGGCCCGCTCCGGCCGGCGGCAGCCGGATGCCCGCGGCCCCTTCGTCCAGGGCCACGGGCATCGGGCTCCGGCCGGGCCCCTCGTCGCCCTACTCGTCCGGCCGGTCGGTGCGGGGCACCCGGACCAGTTCGGGGGACGCGGTGTCCAGAGGCACCGAGCCGGAGCGCACCATGCCCAGTTGCACGGCCTGCCGGGGCAGTGCCGCCTCCAACAGCCAGTCGGCACCCACCCGCACCCGGTTCCCCGGCATCGACATCAGGTGATAGCCCCGGGTCACCGCTCCGGCCAGCGGCCCGGAGAGCGAGGCGCCCAACGGGTTGGCCGCGCCCTGCACGCCGCCCAGGTCCACGGCGAACCCCAGGTCGTGGTGCTCATAGGGGCGCGGCTCGGAGGCGAGGCCGAGCCGGGCCGACACGTTGCGGGCCGCCGTCTTGCCCTGCCGCCAGGCGTGCTGGGCGGTCATCGGGGTGAACTCCCCCGGCCGGGTCAGATCGGGCACCGCGGCGGCGTCGCCGGCGGCGAACACCTCGGGGTGTCCTGGCACGTTGAGGAAGCTGTCCACCACCAGCCGGCCCCGTTCGGTGTCCAGGCCGAGATCGGCCACCAGCGGATCGGGGCGCACCCCGACGCACCAGACGAGGGACCTCGACGGGACGAACTCGCCGTCCTGGAGCAGCACCCCGTCCCGGGTGGCCTCCTTCACCGACATGCCGGTACGAACGTCCACGCCCCGTTTACGCAACACGCGGTCAGCGGTGCGGCTGAGTCTCTCGTCCAACTCGGGCAACACCCGATCGGCGATATCCAGCAGCAGCCAGCGCGGGGAGACCCGTGCCTCCGACTGCTGCCCCCGGACCACGGCATCGGCGAACATCGCCCCCTGGGCGGCCACCTCGGTACCGGTGTAGCCGGCGCCCACCACCACGAAGGTGGCCCTGGCCTGCCGCTCGGCCGGATCGGAGGCATGGGCCGCCAGCTCCAGCTGGCGCACCACATGATCGCGCAGATACAGGGCCTCGGGTAGCCCACGGAAGCCGTGTGCGTGCTCAGCGACGCCCGGAATGGGCAGCAGCCGGTTGACGCTGCCGACCGAGAGGATCAGCATGTCGTAGCGCAGCTCGCCGGGCCGGTCCTCGGGGTCGGTGAAGTGCACGGTGCGCGAGGAGAGGTCCACTCTCTGTGCCTCGCCAAGGACCAGCTTGGTGTGCGGCAGGGTGCCGGTCAGCGAGACGCTGACCCGCCGTGGCTCCAGGATGCCGGCCGCCACCTGCGGCAGCAGCGGCAGGTAGAGGAAGTAGTCGGTGGGATTGAGCAGCACCACCTCCACATGCCGCCGTGCGGTCCGGTTCAGAATCCGAGCGGCTCGATAACCGGCGAACCCCGCTCCGACGATCACCACACGGGTCCGGCTCATGCTCCACCTCCAGGCGCCGAGAGTCAGAGCGGCCGAGTACCCGCCTCGGTCCCGTCCCAAGCGGCCCGCACCGGACCGACCGGCCGGTAACCGGTCGGCCCCGGCGCGGGGCGCCGTCAGCGGTAGCAGTAGGAGTCCGAGGAGGCGTCCCCGCCGGCGAGGTGCGTCTGGTGCACGCGCAGCCCGGCGAACGCCTCGCCGTGGGGGAAGAACCCCGGGTCGGGCACGAGGCCGCCGTGCTCGGGATCCGCGTCCAGCTTGGCGAGCCAGGGCTCGATCCCGTCCGGGTAGAACTGGTCGTCCCAGGAGCCGTAGAGCGAGTTGGTGAGGTAGACCCGCCGCCCGTCGCGGCTGAGCTCGACCATCTGCGGGCCCCCGGTCAGCGGGGTGTCGGGCTCGGCCGGATGCGCCGCGCGCTCGGTGATCCCGCCGAGCCGCACGGAGGCGGTGTGCCGGGGGTGGAACGGATCGGACACGTCGTACTGGTGCAGCTCGCCGGTGCCCCAGGCGGAGACATAGAGCCAACGGTCGTCCACGCTCAGGTTGATGTCGGTGATCAACGGTGGCACCGCGCCGAACGGGCGGAGCGCGGGCGGCAGTTGGTCGGGCTCGGCGGGCCGGGCCGGCAGCGTGATCACCTTGCGCACCGCGAAGGAGCCCCCGTCGTCGGCGCCTTCGTCCTCCCGGTGCCAGAGCCAGACGGAGGCGGAGAGATCCGCCACGTTCACCACGACGCCGGCGAAGCCCCAACTGGCCCCGGGGTCGTGGGCCGGGCGCAGTTCGAGCACCATCTGGTGCTGGTCCCCGAGGTCCACCCGCTGTCGGTGCCGGCCGGTGCCCAGATCCCAGAAGTGCAGTGCGTGGCCATAGCGGCGGCCCAGCAGCAGCTCCGGGTCCAGGCCGTTCTCCACCATGCCGGGGGTGCCCCACTCGCTGGTCACGGCGATATCGCTGTCGAGGTGCCACCACACGTCATAGGCGAGCCGCTGGGGGCCGCGTTCGGTCTCCCAGGCGCGCAGCACGTCGAAGGTCTCGTGGTCCAACAGGGCCACGCCGCCCGGGCCTTCGTTCCCGTCGACGCCGCCGAGGCAGGAGAGGAAGACGCCGTCGGGGCCGCAGTGCAGGGTGTGCGGGCGCGAGTACCCCGCGCGCTCGGCGAGCTCGGCGGCCTCGATCACCTTCACCAGGCGCGGGCGCACCGGGTCCGGGTGGGTGTCGTAGACATGCAGCCGGGAGGAGCGCAGCCCGGGCAGCAGCAGATAGCGGCGCTCCGGGCTGTGGTGCCCCGCGTGGGCCAGCGCGCTGGAGCAGGCGTTCCAGCCGAAGTGGTGCAACTCGTCGCCCAGCGTGGTGAGTCGGGTCTCGCCGACCACCTGGCCGTACCGGGCGGACGCGGGGTCGGTGTCCACCGTGAAGAGGGCGTCGGGGCGTTGGCCCGCGCGGTCGAAGCCGACCACATAGGCGAGCGGTTCGGCCGGCGCCGCCACCGCCTCTCGCGGCGAACGGTAGAGCGTGGGGTCGGCGGGACGGCCGTGGTCGTGCTCGTGGTGGTGCGCGTGCTCGTGACTGCTCATGGCGGGTCCTTCGGTGCGGCGACGGCTGAACGGTGGGCTGCTCGGGGGGAGTTCAGCGTCGGCGACAGACGGCCGTGTGCACGCGCCCCAGATCCACGTGCAGGCGGCGGTAGAGGCCGAACCACGGGAGGGCCGTCACACCAAGGAGCGTGGCACAGCCCCATCCCACTGCCAAGACCACCGGAGCGGGCATCCCCGAGGGGACGTCTCATCACCAGGTCGTAGACCCTCCCCGCCGATCGCCCCCCTGAGAGGGAAGCCATCGGCCCACCGTCCGGCCGAGAATGTGAGGGCTCCACCGCAGGACAAGAACGTGACAACAGAGAGAGACCGGTGTGACAGCCTCACCCCCACGACGTGTACGAGCCCTGACGATCGGCGCGGCCTCCGTCGCGCTCTGCGCCACCTCCCTGACGATGCCCGCGCTGGCGGACGAAGGCCCCTCCCGTGACGAGAGGTTGGACGCCTCGCTGGCGGCGGTCCCGGACGCCGGGCTGCCGGGGGCCCTCGCCGCCGCTTCCGTCGGCGACGACCGGTGGACGGGTGCCGCCGGGGTCGCCGACCTGCGGACGGAGGGGCCCACCCGGCCGGAGATGCGGCATCGGGTCGCCAGCGTCACCAAGACCTTTGTCTCGGTCGGGGTGCTCCAGCAAGTCGCCGAGGGCAACGTCGAGTTGGACGCGCCCGTGGGGCGTTATCTGCCGGCGGGGCCGCTCCCGGCGGAGCTGGCCGACGCGGTCACGGTGCGGATGCTGCTCAACCACACCAGCGGCATCGGGGACTATGTGGTGCCCGCCTTCCCCTCGTTGGCGGAGAACTCGGGCCACAGCCTGGACGAGCACAGGTTCCGTCAGATCGCGCCCGAGGAGTTGGTGGCCCTGGGCCTCTCCGCGCCGGCCACCGGCGTGCCGGGCGAGCGGCACTCCTACTCCAACACCAACTACATCCTGGCGGGGCTGCTGTTGGGCGAGGTCACCGGCGTGCCGGCGGAGCGGTACATCACCGAGCGGGTGATCGAGCCGGCCGGGCTGCGGGACACCGCGTTCCCCGAGTCGCCCGTCATCCGGGCGCCGCACCCCCGGATGTACACCTCGCTCCACGGGCTGCTGGAGCGGCCACGCGACTACTCCGTCTACGACATGTCCTGGGCGGGCACGGCCGGTTCGCTGGTCACCACGATGGCGGATCTCAACACGTTCCAGGCCGCCCTGTTCGGCGGGGAGCTGCTGCCGGACGAGCAGCTGGCCGAGATGCTGGAGACGGTGCCGGTCGAGGACCTCGACGGCGATGTCATCGGCGCCTACGGTCTTGGGGTGTATCCGGTCAACCTGTCCTGCGGCACCTTCTGGGGGCACGACGGGGTCGCCTGGGGCGCCTCGACGCTGGCCTTCTCCAGCCCGGACGGGGAGAGCCAGGCCGCGATCGGCTACAACGCGTCGCACTACGGGATACCGGCCGAGGACGGCACCCTGGAGCCACATCCGGCCGATCTCGCGGTGATCCTCCATCTGGACGAGGCGCTCTGCGGCGCCGAGCGGGAGGCGCCGCCCGAGCCGACCGCCGCACCGCTGCGGGACGGTCAACTTCCGCTGCTGATCGATCAGTTGGCCACGCGTCCCGACTGACAGCGCGCGGCCCGGGCGGGGCTTCCGGCGCCCGCCCGGGCCGTGGCTCAGCCTTCCCGCAGCTGGCGGCGCAACGTCTTCCCCGCCGCGTTGCGCGGCAGGTCGTCCAGGAACACGTAGTCGGTGGGCGCCTTGTAGTCGGCCAGCAGGTCCCGGAGGAAGATCCGGAGCTCGCCGACGGTCGGCCGGGCGCCGGGGCGGGGCACCACACAGGCGCGGACGGCCTCGCCGCGCACCTCGTCCGGTATCCCCACGACGGCGGCGTCGGCCACCCCGGGGTGGGTCCGCAGCGCCGACTCCACCTCGGCCGGGTAGACGTTCTCCCCGGCGACCAGGATCACGTCCTTGATCCGGTCGTGGAGATAGACATAGCCGTCCTCGTCGAGGTAGCCGGCGTCCCCGGTGTGGAGCCAACCGTCCCGCAGCACGGCGGCGGTCTGGTCCGGCTGGTTCCAGTAGCCGGCCATCACCGCCGGGGTGTCGATCCTGACCTCGCCGGCCTCGCCGGGCGGCAGCGGCCGGCCGTCGCCGTCCACGGTCTCGACGGCGACGCCCGGGTAGGGTCGACCGGCCGCCCGCAGCCGGGGGTTGCCCGGTACGTGGTCGGCCGGGGGCAGGCAGACGGCGGAGGCGCAGGTCTCGGTCAGTCCGTAGATCTGGGCGAACTCACACCCCATCACCTTGAGGCACTCGACCAACAGCGCCTCGGGCATCGGCGAGCCGCCGTAGACCACCTTGCGCAGCCCGGCGAACGCCTCGGCGTCGGCGTCGGGTTCGGCGAGCAGGAACCGGAGCATGGAGGGCACCACCAGGGTGGTGGTGACGCCGCCGTCCCGGATCAGCGCGAGCACCCGCTCGACCTCGAAGCCCTGGGCGATGATGTTGGTCGCGCCGGCCCTGAACCCCTGGAGGAACCACCAGGGGCCGCCCACGTGATGCCCGGGGAGCAGGTTGAGGCTGCGGTCCTCCGGGCGCCAGTCGAGCCAGTCCAACTCGTGCCGGGCCAGCAGGTCGCCGATGGCCCAGAACGAGCCCTGGGAGAGGACGACTCCCTTGGGGGCCCCGGTCGTTCCGCTGGTGTAGAGCTGGATCAGCTCGCCGTCCGGGCCCGGCTCGGCCGGGAGCGGCGCGTCGTGCCCGGCCGCGCCCGTGGCCCGCCAGGCGTCGATGGTGGGCGTGCCGTCGCCGGCGTCGTCCAGCGCGACGACGGTGGGCCGGTCCGCTTCGGCCGGGCCGATCCCGGCCAGGTCGGCGAGGTGTTCGGGGCCGGCGAAGACCAGCGCCGCGCCGGAGTCGGCGAGCACATGCCCGATCTCCTTGGGCGCCAGCCGGGGGTCGACGGGCACCAGGACGGCGCCGACCCTGGCGCAGGCCAGCAGCAGGTCGTAGGCGTGCTCGCTGTCCTGCCCCAGATAGGCCAGCCGGTCGCCGGCCGAGATCCCGGCGGCGAGCAGGGCGCGCGCGGTGTGCTCGCCCCGCTGGTGGAATTCACGAAAGGTGACGACGCGGCCCCCGCACTCGATGGCCGTGTCATCGGGCCGGGTCCGAGCGTGGTGGGCCGCGGTGGCGGGGATGGTGGGAGAACGCGGTGTGGTCTGTGCGCGGGTCGTCCTGGTCATCGTGCTCCTCGGCTCACGGGGTGGGCGGGTGCGGTGGGCTGGGGCGCCAGCTCTCGGCGCGCGGTGCCCCGGTCGTCATGTGCTCCCCGGATCCGGCTCGCGCAGCGCCAGCCGGACCTTGCCCCGGCACGCGGGCGCCGCCGCCTCGCCGAACCGGCAGAGGGTGTCGAGGAAGACCAGCGGGCCGTTACCACCGTCGCGCCGGGTGGCGCGGACGATGTCCAACTCCCCCCAGAATTCCCGCCCGCGCATGGGGCGTCGGAACGAGCTGGAGAAGTCCACGATGAACATGTCGGGCAACTGACGGCGCCAGAAGGTGTCCATGTCCCAGGAGGAGAAGACTCCCAGGACCCGCTCCTGGAGCGACTTGGCCATGATGAAGTAGATCATCTGGTTGAAACAGATATTGAACTCGACCGCGTTGAAATGGCCGGTGTCGTCGATATAGCAGGACTCGGAGATACGGAAGTCCCCGCGCAGCCGGATGAGCCCGTCGGGCTCCCCCGGGTCCCCGTCCGCCCGCACCGAGGTCGTCAGGAGATAGCGGCAGTGCGGCTTGTACACCTTCAGCACGCGGTCCAGCAGCACCTTGTCGTGCCCGAACTCCATGGCTGTTCTCTCCCCCCCGGACGTCATTCGGCGCCGATTCCCGGGTAGAACGGGTGCTCGTCGTGCACGGTGACGCGGTGGGAGACGGTCGGCTCGGGGTTCGGGGTGTGCAGGGCCCGGTGGACGAGCGCCCGGTTGTCCCACACCAGCAGATCGCCCTTGTCGAAGGTCTGGAGGTGGATGTTCTCGTGCTCGAAGGTGGTGTCCGCCTGGCCGCATGCCTCCAGCAGATCCTCCAGCAGCCCGGCGCGCGCGGGCCGGCCGTCGGCGGTCTCGATCTGGTAGCTGACGGCCTCGCTCAGATAGAGGAGGGTCTCGCCGGTGACCGGGTGGTTGAAGACGGTGGGGTGGGCGACGGCCGGCGTCTCCCGCTCGACCTCGGCCATGATGTCGGTGATGGGGCGGTAGACATCGGTCGGGCGGATCTTGAAGTAGCGCCGCACGCTGTTGAGGACGCGGGTGTCGGCCGCCTCGGCCTTCAACTCGTCGGTGAGGTCCGCGTGGGCCTTCGCCATGTCGATGAAGAACGTGCCCCGGTTCTTCTGGGGCACGACCTGGGGGTAGATCAGGGTGAGCCCGAACGGCCGGGGCATGAACGAGTAGTCGTGGTGCCAGAACTTCCCGGTCTGCGGCACTCCGACCTGTTCGCCGTCCTTCTTCACATTGGAGGAGACGAAGATCTCCTTGTGCTCGGCGTGGTGGTACATCGGCTGGTAGTAGGTCTCCACCTCGCCCAGGCGCCGGCCGAAGGCGACGAACTCGGCCGAGGAGAGCGTCTGGTTCCGCAGAACCACGATCCGGTGCTGGTAGACGAGTTGCTTCAGTTCGGTCAGTTGCTCGGGAGACACCTGGAGCGGGTCGAAGTCCTCGACGGCGATGCCCAGCTTGGCGTTCTCCTGCGGAACGGTAATCATTCCTGACCCTTTCTGCGGATACTCGACAGCTCTACGACGTTCCGGGACGACTCGCGGCGCGGTGGCACCTCCGGTCCCTCACCTGGAGGCGGCCTCGCCCCCGTTCGTTTGCTTTGCAGTCGCGATAGCCGGTGTCCCGATAAGGGCCAATGTCCCGCCACCCGCCCACCCGGGTACTGGGGTTGCACCCCCAGAGTCCGCACCGGAGCACCCCAGCAACACGCCGGAAACACTCGCGGCCCGGAGGGGAGCGCGATGACGAGGGGCGGCACGGCGCCGGACGAGGCCGAGGGCGCCCGCCGGGACGCGCCGGCGTGAGCCTTCCGCCATACGGCGGAAACACCAACCCACCTCCCGCAACACGCTGTTCTCGCCCCGGGCGGCCCGGCGGAAATCGACGGCCGAGACCCTTTCGGATCAGTTGATAGAAACCATCGTCGCGGGAGTGGATGTGACATCGACGCCAGGCGGAGCCGCTGCCGGCACCGCCACCACCGCCGGGGCCAGAGCCCACGCGCGGGACCAGCACGGACGGGTCGCCCCCCATATGCGCCATGTGCCCCCGGAGCGCGCACCCCGGATCCCGGGCCAGGAAGGGCCGCTGCCCGGGCCCCTCACCTGGGCGGAGACCGTGGCCCCCGGCGGGTACACCACCGCCGCGCTGGCCAGGGGCACCCGGCTGGGGCTGACCGACCCGGCCGGCGACGCCTGTGCGCACCTGCTCCTGCACCGGGCCGGCGCCACCCAGGAGCGGCTCAGCGTCGCTGACACGGTCAAGGTGCCCTGGCAGGCGTATCCCACCACCGGGCATCCGCTGCTGAGCGGATTCGGCCGGGTGCTGGCCACGGTGGTCGCCGACACCGCCGAAGGGCACCATGACGCGCTCACCGGCACCAGCACCGCGGCCGGCAACAACGCGCGCTACGGCGCGTCCGCACCGTTCTCCACCACGCCGGCCGGCCGGGAGCTGCTCCTGATGGGCGCGCTCAAGCACGATCTGACGGTCCGTGACCTGCCGCCGTCCGTCTCCTTCTTCCAGGGGGTGCGGGTGGACGCGGCCGGCCGCCTCGGCTTTCTGGGGTCGGCGGGCCCCGGCCGCTCCGTCGAGCTGCTGACCCATCTGGACACCCTGGTCCTGATCGCCAACACCGCGCATCCACTGGACCCGAGGGCTGAGTTCAGCTGCTCCCCCCTGGAGATCAGGGCCTGGCGCGCCGAGGCGGACCTCGCGGCGCTGGCCGCCGGGGAGCTGCTGGGCGAGCTGGGCCCCGAGCATCTGGCGGCCATCGCCAACACCGATTCCGATCTGCTGGCGAGGGGTGTGCGATGACCGCGAGCATGGAGCAACTCCCTTCCACCGCACCGGCGTTGGTGCCGGGAGAGGTGCTGCTCGACCAGCTGGTGGCCGCCCGCGCGCCCTGGTCGGCGGTGGTGGCAGCCGGGGATGTGCTGACCATCGTGGATCTGGCGGGGAACCAGGCCGTGGACTGCCTGCTCTATGCCGCGCGGGACACCGCCGTGCGCTACTCGGCGCCGGAGACCGTGCGTCGCCAGGGCGGAATCCTCCTCACCACCGGATCGGTGCTGCGCGCCGACACCGGCGAGGCCCTGATGACCGTGGTGGACGACGAGGTGGGCGCGCACGACACCCTGGGCGGCGCCTGCTCCAAGGAGTCCAACTCCCTTCGCTACGGGCATCACACCGAACATCAACACAGCTGCAAAGAAAACTTTCTCCGCGAAGGGGCACGTCATGGGCTGACCGCCCGGGATCTGGCGCCCAATATCAACTGGTTCATGAACGTCCCGGTCGATCCGGACGGCGCACTGGGCATCGTGGACGGCCTCTCGGCCCCGGGCAAACGGGTCGCCGTGCGTGCCGATGTCGACACCCTGGTCCTGGTCTCCAACTGCCCGCAGATCAACAACCCCTGCAACGCCTTCGACCCGACGCCGGTGCGGATGGTCGTCACCCGGCCTGAGCCGGGGGCCACCGCATGACCCGACCACCCGCGTTCGAGACCCTGTTGGTCGCCAACCGGGGCGAGATCGCCTGCCGGATCATCCGCTCGGCCAGGATGCTGGGACTGCGCACGGTCGCGGTGTTCTCGGACGTCGACCGGGGCGCCCCCCATGTCCACCTCGCCGACGAGGCCGTCCGGTTGGGCCCGGCCCCGGCGAGCGAGAGCTATCTGCGGCGGGACGCCCTGCTGGAGGCCGCGGCCCGCACCGGTGCCGGCGCGGTGCACCCGGGCTACGGGTTCCTCTCCGAGGACGCCGCGTTCGCCGAGGCGGTCACAGCCGCCGGGCTGGTCTTCGTCGGCCCCACGCCCGAGCAGCTGCGGATCTTCGGCACCAAACACACCGCGCGCGCCGCGGCCAGGGCCGCCGGGGTGCCCGTCTTTCCCGGCACCGAGCTGCTGCCCGACGCGGCGGCGGCCGTCGCCGCGGCCGACGAGATCGGCTATCCGGTGATCCTCAAGGCCACCGGCGGCGGGGGCGGCATCGGGATGCGGGTCTGCCACGACGCCCAGGAACTCAACGAGCGCTATGCGGCGGTCAGTCGGCTGGCCGCGACCAGCTTCAGCACCGCCGGCGTCTTCGCCGAACGCTATGTGGAGCGCGCCCGCCATGTCGAGGTGCAGATCTTCGGCGACGGCACCGGGCGGGTGGTCTCGCTGGGCGACCGGGACTGCTCGCTCCAACGCCGCCACCAGAAGGTGGTGGAGGAGGCACCCGCCCCCGACCTCCCCGAAGCGCTGCGCGCACGGCTGCACGCCTCCGCCCGCGCCCTGGCCGCCTCGGTCGCCTACCGAGGGGCGGGCACCGTGGAGTTCGTCTACGACCCGCGCCGCGAAGAGGCGTCGTTCCTTGAGGTCAACGCCCGTCTCCAGGTGGAACATCCGGTCACCGAGGAGGTCACCGGCGTCGATCTGGTGGCCTGGATGCTGCGGCTGGCGCGCGGCGAGCGCGGGGTGCTCGACCCCCATCTCCCCGAGGGCGCCACCAGCGGCGCGGTCCCGGTCACGGGGCACGCGGTGGAGGCCCGCGTCTACGCGGAGGACCCGGCGCGCGGGTTCGCGCCGAGCGCGGGGCTGCTGACCGAGGTCGTCCTGCCCGCCGGGCCACCCGTCCGGGTGGACGGCTGGGTCGAGTCCGGCACCGAGGTGTCGACCTGCTACGACCCGCTGTTGGCCAAGGTGATCACCACAGGACCGACCAGGGACGCGGCGCTCGATCGGCTCGGGAAGGCACTGCGCGCCACCACCATGCACGGCATCGAGGTGAATCTGGGCCTGTTGGCCGCGCTGACCGAACATCCCGAGGTACGGGCGGCGACCCACCACACGGCCACCCTGGACACCGTCGCCGATCCCACGCCCCGGATCACCGTGACCAGGCCGGGACTGTTGAGCACCGTGCAGGACGCGCCCGGCCGGATCGGCCTGTGGCAGGTGGGGGTTCCGCCGAGCGGCCCGATGGACGAACTGTCCTTCCGGCTGGGCAACGCGGCCCTGGGCAACCCGGAAGGAGCCCCTGGCCTGGAGTGCACAGCACAGGGGCCCGCGCTGAGCTTCAGCCATGCCACGACCGTCTGTGTGACCGGCGCACCGTGCCCGGTGACCGTGGACGGTGCCGAGATGCCGCTCTGGGAGCCGTTCACCGTGCCGGCCGGCGGCGCACTGGACATCGGCGCCGCGCCCGGTCCTGGGCTGCGCACCTATCTGCTGTTCGCCGGCGGCCTCGACGTTCCGCTCTATCTGGGCAGCGCATCGACGTTCACCCTCGGGGGCTTCGGCGGCCACGGCGGGCGGGCGCTGCGCGTCGGCGATGTGCTGCGCACCGGGACGGCGGCCGGCGCGCCGGTCGGCCAGGTGCCGGCCGACCGGCGCCCGGCGCTGACCGACGCCTGGGAGCTGGCGGTCACCGAGGGCCCGCACGGGGCACCGGAGTTCTTCACCCACGAGGACATCGGCACGCTCTACCGCAGTGCCTACACCGTGCACTTCAACTCGGCCAGAACCGGGGTGCGTCTTGACGGCCCCCAACCGGCCTGGGCCCGCGCCGACGGCGGCGAGGCCGGGCTCCACCCGTCCAACATCCACGACACCGCCTATGCCGTCGGCGCCCTGGACTTCACCGGGGACACGCCGATCCTGCTCGGCCCCGACGGGCCCAGCCTCGGCGGATTCGTCTGCCCGGTGACGGTGATCGGCGCCGAGCGCTGGAAGTTGGGGCAGCTGCGGCCGGGCGACACCGTGCGCTTCGTGCCGGTGCGCGCGGACACCGCGCCCTCGCGCGGCGACCTCTCCCCCGCGCGCGGCGCCGCCCGCCGCGCCGTCCCGCCCGACGGCGGGGACGGGGACGACGGGGTGCTGGCCCGCCGGCCCGGCGGCGACGGCGCGCCGGCGGTCACCTACCGGCGTGGCGGCGACGACCATCTCCTGGTCGAGTACGGCGAGATGGTGCTCGACCTGGCGCTGCGCGCCCGCGTGCACGCCCTGCACACCCGGCTCGACCAGCTGCGGGAGCGCGGCGAGCTGGCGGGCATCGTCGATCTGACCCCCGGCATCCGCTCCCTCCAGGTGCACACCGACCCCGATGTGCTGCCGCTCGGGAAGCTGCTCGGCGCGCTCGTCGAGATCGAGGGCGCGCTGCCCGCGACCTCGCGCCTGGTGGTGCCGAGCCGCCGCGTCCGACTGCCGCTGAGCTGGGACGATCCGGCGACCAGGGAAGCCGTCGAACGCTATATGACGGGCGTCCGCGACGACGCGCCCTGGTGCCCGTGGAACATCGAGTTCATCCGACGGGTCAACGGGCTGGCGAGCGTGGACGACGTGCTGGAGACCGTCTTTGGCGCGGAGTACCTCGTACTGGGCCTGGGCGACGTGTATCTGGGCGCGCCGGTGGCCACCCCACTGGACCCGCGTCACCGGCTGGTCACCACCAAGTACAACCCGGCCCGCACCTGGACGGCGGAGAACTCGGTCGGCATCGGCGGGGCCTATCTCTGTGTCTACGGCATGGAGGGGCCCGGCGGATACCAGTTCGTCGGCCGCACCACCCAGGTGTGGAGCCGCTTCCGCCGCACCCCGCCGTTCGCCCCCGACCGCCCCTGGCTGCTGCGGTTCTTCGACCGCATCTCCTGGTACCCGGTCAGCGCCGACGAACTCCTGGAACTGCGCGCCGACATGGCGGCCGGCCGCGCCCGGCCGGAGATCGAGGACGGCACCTTCTCGCTCGCCGCCCATGAACAGTTCCTGGCCGAGAACGCCACGTCCATCGCCGCCTTCCGGGCTCGCCAGACGGCCGCCTTCGCCCGGGAGCGCGCCCAGTGGGAGGCGGCGGGCGAGTTCGACCGCGCCAGCCGTGCCGAGTCGGCCGCCGCTCCCCCACCGGCCACCGAGCTGGTCCTTCCCGAGGGCGGCGCGCGGGTGGACGCCCCGTTCGTCTCCAACGTCTGGCGGGTCGACGTGGCCAGGGGCGAACACGTTAAGGCCGGCCAGCCGTTGCTCGCGCTTGAGGCCATGAAGATGGAGACCCTGGTCACCGCGCCCAGCGCCGGCGTGGTCCACGAGGTGGTGGTCGGCGCCGGCGCCCAGGTCGCGGCGGGGGACCCGCTGGTGGTCATCGCCCCCGATGGGGAACCGGCCGGAGCGGGACGATGAAGGCGCCCGAGGCGGTGGGGGCCCACGCCCTGCCCCGCCGCCGGCTGTGGCGACGCGACTGGATCAGGCTGCCCGACCTGCCGCCGGACACCCGCACCGAGGTTCACTGGCTGCACCTAGACGTCCACTACTGCGACCTACGGCAGCCGCCGGCCGAACAGCGCTCCACCGCCGCCTCGTTGGCCGGCCTGGACGTCGACGAGGTGCTGGCCCTGGCCGGCCAGGAGGCGTTCGCCGGCCGGCTGCTGGACCAGGGCGACCGGGTGGAGTGGACCAGGCCGCTCTCCCTGCACCCCGCCGGGCCCACCCCCGACGCCGGCCGGCTCCACCGCGGCCCCGACGGCGCGCTGATCGAGACCGGCGTGCACCGGCCCTACACCGAGCGCTGGGTCGCGGCGCCGCCGCCCATGTCGCCCACCGTCCGGGAGACGCCGCTGCGCGGCCCCGACGGACGGCAGGGTCTGCTGCTCCGGCTCGGCGACCACTTCGGCTATGTCCGGGACCGCGCGCCAGGCACGCTACGGGACGACACCTCGCTGCTCGACCAGCTGCGCGAGGCCGCACCGGACATTCACCGTGCCCGCCAACTGGTCGATTTCGAACTGTCCATGGGCCGCATCGTGGGCCCGGACGACGGTCGCGGCGAGGTCTGGCGCATCGTCCGCTCCACCCTGCCCTGGCGGGTCGGAACCGACCTCGCCCCCGTCCCCGGTGGCGAGCCGGGACGGCTGACCGTCGCCGACCACACCCCCGAGGGACACCCCACCCGAACGGTCTGGACGCTCGCCGTGGCCTGACGCCCGGAGAGAGGAACCCCCCATGGAAACAACGGACTTCACCGATGTCCCGGTGCTCGACATCGCGCCGCTGCTGACCGCCGGCCACCAGGACCGCGCGGCCACGATCGCCCGGCTCGGGGACGCCGGCCGCCGCGTCGGCTTCGCCCAACTGGTCGGCCATGGCGTGGACCCGGCCCTCTTCGACCAACTCCTTGCCGCCACCAGGCGGTTCTTCGACCTGCCGACCGAGGCGAAGATGCGCTCCTATATCGGCCGCTCCAGCAACCACCGGGGCTATGTGCCCATCGGCGAGGAGGTGTTCGCGGGCGCGACGCCCGACCACAAGGAGGCGTTCGACCTCTCCCTCGACCTTCCGGCGGACGACCCCCGCTATCTCGCGGGCAATCCGCTGCTGGGCCCCAACCAGTGGCCCGATCTGGCCGACTTCCGCGAACCGGTGCTGGCCTACTATCTGGCGGTCTTCGACCTCGCCCGCGTGCTGCTCCGCGCCTTCGCCGAGGCGCTCGGCGAACCAGCGGACCGCTTCGACCGCCATGTCAGCGCCCCGCCGGCCCAACTGCGGCTGATCCACTACCCGTTCGACGCCGCCGCCCAGGACCGCCCCGGCATCGGCGCGCACACCGACTACGAATGCCTCACCCTGCTGCGTCCCACCACCGGCGGCCTTGAGGTGATGAACGGCGCCGGTGACTGGCTCGACGTGCCCTTCGTCGAGAACGCGTTCGTGCTGAACATCGGTGATCTGCTGGAGGTTTGGACCAACGGTGAGTTCACCGCGACCACCCACCGGGTCCGCAAGGTGCCAGCGGAACGGTACTCGTTCCCGCTGTTCTTCAACGTGGACTACGACACCGCCGTCGCACCGCTGCCGGCCCTCGTCGACGAACGCCAGCCGACACAGCCGCCTTTGGTGGCCGGCGAGCACCTGTTCGCGCAGACGGCGCAGAGCTTCCGTTACCTGCGGAAACGCCTCGCCGACGGCAGCCTGACGCTGCCCGAGAACGCCCGTCCGCCGGCCTCCTTCGGCCAGGAGGCCAAACAGCGACAGGCCGCCCACCCCGGCTGACCAGCCGGTACGCCCCCATCCCCCTTGTCCCCTGCTTCCCCCGCACGCGACTCCGACGCCGACGCTGGGCTCGCTCCCCGCCCCTCCTCGCCCGTTTGGAGCACCACATGATCATCACCGGCGTCGGTATCTGCATGGCGCTGATCACAGCGATCGGCGTACTCTCCGCCCGCCGCGTCCAGGGCGACCCGGCCAACTACCTGGTGGCCGGCCGCAGTCTGCCCGCCGCGCTGGTGGCCACCCTGCTCATCTCGCAGGCCGTGGACTCCAACGCGACGCTGGGCAACGCCGATCTCGCGTCCGGCTTCGGCTTCTGGGCCGGCGCCGCGCTGCCGATCGGCCTCGCCCTCTGCCTGCTGCTGATGGGGCTGTTCTTCGCCCGCCGCATCCGCTCAAGCGAGGCAGTCACCCTGCCCGACTTCTTCGAGCAACGCTTCGGCCGGGGCGTGCAGTTGGCCTCCTCCGTGCTCACCGTCGGCAGCTTCGCCATCCTGCTCGCCGGAAACCTGGTCGCCATCGGCTTCCTCTTCGAGTTCTTCTCCGGCCTCAGCTACACCACGGGCATCGTCGTGACCATCCCGATCGTGCTCCTCTACACCCTCTCCGGCGGCATGTTCGCCGGACTGTCCACCGGACTCGCCCAGTTCGCGCTGAACACGGTCGGCATCCTGGCCCTGGTGATCTGGATGGCCACCACCCACGGATTCGACATCCCGGCCGGGCTCGGCCCAGGCGACCTGGAACAGCTGACCTCGACCGAGCACGGCGCGGCCGTCAACTGGGCCACCATCATCGCCCTGGGCCTGGGCAACCTCGTCGCCATCGACCTGATGCAGCGGATCTTCTCCGCGCGCGGCCCCGGGGACGCACGCCGCGCGGCGCTCTCAGCGGCGGGAGGCATTCTGGTGTTCTGCCTCCCGCTGTCCTTCGTCGCCCTGGCCGCCGTCACCGTGGTGGGCGACCGCGCCGCCGAAGGCCCCATCCTCTACGTGCTGTTGGGCCACCACGCCCCGACCTGGCTGGCCGTGGTCGTCCTCGCCGGCCTGCTGGCCGCCAGCCTGACCACCATCGGCGGCATCCTGCTGGCCACCTCGTCCGTGGTGGTCAGGAACGTGTTGCGGGTGGACGCCGGCGCCAGCGCGATGACCCCCCGGGTGCTGCGCGCCACCCGCGTCACCATGCTGCCGATCGCCGTGGCGGCCACCGTGGTCGCGCTCCGCGTCCCGCAGACCGGCATCCTGCTGACGCTCACCTTCGACCTGCTGCTCGCCAGCCTGATCGCGCCCTTTGTCCTCGGCACCTTCTGGCGGCGCGGCGGGGCGCGGGCGGCTGGCGCGGCGATCGTGGTGGGCATCGCGGTGCGGTTGGTGTGTTTTGTGCTCACCCCCACCATCTATGGCACCGAGAACACCCTGCTCCATGTCTCCAACGACATCCTGTCGGAATCGATCGACGGCTGGTCGACCTTCCTCGCCGCGGGGGCCTCGTTGCTCGCCTATCTGACGGTCGCCGCGCTCAGCCCGGCCACCGATCCCGCCGGGCCGCCCCCGTCCGCGCCCTCGGCCCCGGCCGCTCCCCGTTCCCCCGACGCCGACCTGGCACCGGCCCGCTGACCACCGGGCGGGGCGCCCCTGGCATCCTGGTGCGGTGAGCACCAGTGTCCCGGGGCGCCCCCGGCTCGCACAGAAACGCCGGCCCGGCACCACACCGAGAGACGAAGTCCTCGACGCGGCCGGGGAGTTGTTCACCACCCGCGGCTATGCCGCGACCTCGACCCGGAAGATCGCCGAGGCCGTCGGCATGCGTCAGCCGTCCCTCTACCACCACTTCAGAACCAAGGACGACATTCTGGAGGCCCTGCTCAGCGGCACGGTCGCCGGCCCGCTGCACATCGCCGACGCGCTGGCGCGACTCCCCCTCGCCGCGCCCGTCCGGCTGCACGCGCTCTGCCACGCCGACGCCCTCCAGCTGTGGACCAGCCCCTGGAACCTGGGCATCCTCTATCTCCTGCCCGAGGTCCGCACCGAACGGTTCGCCCGCTTCCACGAGCAGCGGAACGCGCTGCGGCTGCGCTATCGGGAGCTCTCCCAGGCCGTGTTGGACGAGATCCCGACGCCGCCGACCGACGGCTACCGGGCCGATCCGGCGGACGACACGGTCTTCCGGCTGACAGAGACCCTCCCCAACCTCCGCGCCGACGGCCTCGGCCACCCCGACCAACCCCTCCGCACCGCCGACCTGGCCCTTCACACCCTCGCCTGGCCCGGCGCCCCCACCGCACTCCACGCCGCTTCGGCACAGGCCCTGCAACAGGCGGCCTCGCCCACCCACCACACCTGACCGACCAGCGACTGAACCGACCAGCGCGGGCCGCTGGGCACGGCGCCCGCTGGTCACGAGGGCCCCAGGGCCCGGCGGCCACGACACCGCCGGCCATCCGGCGCGGGATTCGGACCCCGGCAAGCCGCAGGGGCCGCGACTACGCGGGCCGCTGCCCGCCACGGAGCCCCGCGGGCCAAATCCTCCGACGCCGCCGGCCATCCGGCGCGGCTACCCGGCCAACGGGTCTGGCGGAGCCAGCCGTCCGTCATGGGGTCATAACGCACCGGCCGTCCAACGCATCGAACGCCGGGCACATGACTCGCGGTGACCGCCACGGCGGCGACTACCCCTCGCCAGGGACATGCCACGCCCGGCAAGCCGCAGGGGCCGCGTCAGTCGGCCAGCAACACCACCCGCAGGGGGACCCGCCCACGGCCGGCGCCCCCCGCGCTCCCCGCGCTCAGCCGCTCCAGGGTCTCCAGCAGCTCCGCCCGTTCCCCGGGGTGGTCGGCCAGCAGCGCCTCGGCGTGTTCGACGACCAGGAGGCAGCGCTCCGCGCCCAGCCAGCGCAGATCCCGCAGGCAGTCGATCAGGGCATCCCAGTTCCATCCGAAGTAGTCAGGGAGCCGGAGCTCCTCCTGGAACCGGGCGAACACCCCGTCCCGATCACCCATCCGCCGACCGTCGAGCCGCGCCACATAGAGCAGGCCGCTCTCCGGCGCCACCTCGTCCACCGGCAGCCGATCCACCATCGTGCCCCTCTCTCACCATCCGTCACCCGCCCACCGGGCAGGGCGCGAACACGTCGCGCCCAGCGCACCCCCACACGCTCACGCCGGCGCGCCCAGCGCACCGCGCGCCCAGCGCACCGCGTGCCCAGCGCACCGCGTGGCCAGCGCACCGCGCGCCGTACCGTCCCCCGCCGGCGAACCAACGGATGATAAGCCCCGGACCCCACCGTTCACCTCGAAGGATCCTCCATGGCGAACCAGTCCTTTCCCGCGCCCACGGCCGAACAGGGCCTCTTGGTGGCCCACTTCCTGACCGTGCGGGACGTGGCCCGTGCCCGCCACTTCTACAGCGAGGTCCTGGGCGGGGAGATCGTCCTCGCCGAGAACCCCTGCACCGTCAGGCTCGCCAACACCTGGATCATCATGAACCCCTGCGGCGGGCCCACCCCCGACAAGCCAGGCATCAGCCTCGCCGCGCCAACCGATCCCGACACCGCCTCCGCCTTTCTGAACCTCCGGGTCGCGGACATCCAGGCCCGTTATGACGAATGGCGCGGCAGGGGCGCCGAGTTCGTCACGGAGCCCCTGGACAGAGGGGCGGAGATCCGCTGCTATCTGCGCGATCCCGATGGCTATCTGATCGAGGTCGGTCAAGCGACCGGGATGCTCCACGGCCACTACGTCGAGGCCGGCAACAGCGAGAAATGACGGCTGGGGGCCGGAGGCCGCGAACCGGGGGCCGTGCCGCCCCCGGCTCCCGGCCGGTGCTCGTGCGATCAGCCCGCGTACGCGTCCTTGAGTCCCTGGATGTCGATCTTCTTCATGCCGAGCATCGCCGCCATCACCCGCTGGGACTTCTCGGGGTCGGGGTCGGCGATCAACTCCGTAAGGACCTTCGGCACGATCTGCCAGGAGACGCCGAACTTGTCCTTGAGCCATCCACACTGGACCTCCTGCCCGCCATCGGCGGTCAGCTTCGTCCAGTAGTTGTCGACCTCCTCCTGGGACTCACACTCCACATAGAGCGAGATCGCCTCGTTGAAGGTGAACTCGGGGCCGCCGTTGAGACCGATGAACCGCTGCCCGAACAACTCGAAGGCCACCGTCATCACCGAGCCCGGCTCGCCGGGCCCCGACTCTCCGTAGCGCTGGATCTCCAGGATGCGGGAGTTGTCGAAGATCGACGTGTAGAGCCGCGCCGCCTCTTCCGCCTGCTGATCGAACCAGAAGTGCGTGATGATCTTCTGCATGCCGGACTCCTCGTCCTCGACGTGTGGGAACTGCCGAGGGATAGACCGTTCCTGGGCGCAGAACTCATCGGCGTGCGAACGACGGAACGAGCCGCTTGGCGGGGGCGGTCAGCGGACACCAAACTGGCGGGCCAGCCGGGTGGCCTCCGTTGGCGGTCCGGCGATGGGGGCGCCGTGGCCGGGCAACAGCAAGGTCTCGTAGGGGAGTTGATCGATCCGGTCGAGCGCGGCAAGGGCGGCGGCCCCGTCGTGCGTGAACCCGCGAGGGACCAGGCAGGGGCCGATGTGTCCGACGATGCGGTCGGCGGCGACCAGGGCGTCACCGGTGAAGAGCAGGCTCCGCTCGGGGAAGTGGAAGGCCGTGGAGCCGGGGGTGTGCCCGGGGAGCGACAGCGCCATGGGGCGCCCGGGCACGGACTCCAGCCGCTGGTCCGCAGCGAAGGCGGTGGCCCCGGCGACGGGGCGCGCGGTGAAACCGCCCTTGCGCGCGACGTGCAGCGGGATCGCCAGCGCGGCGGGGCGACGCAGCAGATAGCGGGCGAGGGAGCGCTCGGGCTTGGCGTGCCGGAACGTGCTGCGCGGGCCGTCGCGGAGGATGGGCGCGTCCTCGGCGTGCACCAGGACGGCGGAGCCGGCGCCATGGAGCGGGGCGGCGAGGCCGGTGTGGTCGGGATGGGCGTGGGTGAGCAACACCGCCCGGATGTCCTCCAGATCATGCCCGATGCTCACCAGATAATCCCGGAGCTGGCCGAGATGCGCGGGAAGACCGGCATCGATCAGGATCAGCCCCTCATCGGAGCGCACCAGATAGAAGTTGACCGCTTCATCGCCCATGCGGTGAACGCCGGGGGCGACCTCCATCGGGGGCGTCTCTCTGCCGGGCATCCGTCCTCCAAGGTTGGGGCAGGGCTACCGCGCGGTCGCGATCGCGGGGTCGCGGAGCGCGCGACGGCCTCGCCGGAGGCCGTCTCCCAGAGGTTCGGCAACGAGCGGGTTCCGCTGAAGGCCCTGGACGGCGGAGATCCGAAACGGCAATCCCTGTACGGAGAGTGAACCCCAACGGGTGATTGCGACTCTCTGTGATCACGCGTAGCGTCTAGGACGTGGGTGGCGCCTTCGGCAGGGAAGGCCGCAGCCGCCGGGCCAGGGTGCGGGGCCGGGCGGCTGCGGGCGGTCGGCGCGGCGCCGGGAGGTGACGCGCCTGGCCCGAGAGAGAGGAGGGGCAGAGGAGTAGACAGCGGAGGACGAAGGAGCCGAGAAGGAGGAGCCGGGACGAAGGAGCCGGGAAGGAGGAACGAGCGGAGAGAGGTGGCGCGGCGTGGGGAGATGCCGGTCGGTCAGCCGAGTTCCGCGGCGTAGGGGTCCCAGTCCTCGGGCAGCGGGCTCGGGGCGGGAAGGGGGGTGTCGACGCTCTCGTCGGTGAAGGTGTGTGCCTCGGCCGAGTCCGTGATGGCGGCCATGGTGCGCAGCACATGGAGCGCCAACTCGCCGGAGGCGCGGTGTGGTTGGCCGGTGCGCAGGGCCCTGGCCATCTCCAGGACACCGATGCCTCGGCCGGCGGTCGTCCCGGTGACCGGGAGGTCCTGCCACTCGTCGGAGTCGTTGGCCCTGACCTGGACGGGGCCGGTGAAGGTGTTGGGGTCGGGCACGGCGAGGGCGCCCTCGCTGCCGATGACCTCGAACATGATCCGGCGGTTGGCCGAGTCGAAGCTGAAGACCGAGGCGGCGCTCGGGCCCGAGTGGAACTCCAACAGCGCGCTCACATGGGTGGGCACGTCAACGGGGAACTGCTGGCCCGCCTTGGGGCCCGAGCCGGTGACCCTGCGGTCGCGGCCCCGGCGGGCGGTGGCGGCGACCCTCGCCACGCCACCGAAGAGAGCGACCAGGGAGGTGAGGTAGTAGGGGCCGATGTCGTAGAGCGGCCCGGCGCCCGGCTGGTAGAAGAAGGCCGGGTCGGGGTGCCACCCCTCGGGGCCCAGGCTCTGCACGGCGGTGTGTGCGGCTATCGGGGTGCCGATGTGGCCGGCCCGGACGGCGCGGAGCGCGGTCTGTATGCCGGCGCCGAGGAAGGTGTCGGGAGCGTTGCCCACCAGCAGTCCGCGTTCGGCGGCCCGTGCCAGCAGCTGTTCGCCCTGTTCGGGCAGGGTGGTCAGGGGCTTCTCGCCGTAGATGTGCTTGCCCGCCCGGACGGCGGCTTCGGCCACCTCGGCATGGGCGGCGGGCACGGTGAGGTTGACGACGATCTCGACCTCGGGCACCGCCAACACCGTGTCCAGATCGCCGGCGACGGGCACCTGGTGCTCGGTGGCCACCCGGGCGGCGCGCTCGGTGTCCAGGTCGGCGACGGCGAGCACCCGGGTGTCGGGGAAGCTGGTGAGGGCCTTGAGGTAGGCGTCGCTGATGACTCCGGCGCCGACGACTGCGACGCCCACGGGGCCGGTGGTCATGCGGGCTCCAGGGTGGTGAGGTAGGCGCGGCTCGCGGCCAAGGCCTCGAAGAGGTCGGTGTCACAGCTGTCGAGTTCGACGATGCGCAGCGCGTCGGGGGCGGCGGCGAGGATGTCGCGCACCGGCATCACTCCGGCGCCGACGGCGAGATGGGCGCCGTCCCGGGTGAGGGGCCCGTCCTTGACGTGCAGGGCCCGCACCCGCTCGCCCAGGTCGGTCAACAGGCGGGGGACGTCGGCACCGCCGAGGGCGGCCCAGTAGGTGTCCAGCTCCAGGAAGACGGCGGGGTCGAGGAGTTCGGCGAGGAGTTCCAGGGCGTGGCGGCCCTCGATCACCGGCTCCAGTTCCCACCAGTGGTTGTGGTAGCCGAGCTGGATGCCGTGGGTGGCGGCCTGCTGGGCCAGTCCGTTGAGCAGGTCGGCGGCGCGGGCGATGCCGTCCCGGGTGGTGAAGTCCTCCTCGGGGATGCCGGCGGGGACGATGGCGGCCTTGGTGCCGATGGTGTTGATCGCGTCGAAGACCGGCCCCGGCTCGTCTTCCCTGACCAGGGCGACAGCGTGGATGACGGGGACGGTGAAGCCCAGGTCGTCGGCCACCCGGCGGAAGCCCGTGGGGTCGTTGGTGGGGTCATAGGGTTCGACGGCGGTGAATCCGATGTCGGCGATCCGGCGCAGGGCGCCGTCGCGATCGTTCGCGATCGCCTCGCGCACGGTATAGAGCTGAACGCCCAGTGGTTCGGGCATGGTCACTGCCTCCAAGAGGTGAACCTGCAATACAGCCAGAGAGGACGATAATGCGCTTTTCACTCTGAGGACTAGAGGGTTTCGATCATCGATCGCCGCGCCATACCGAACGATTGCCCGCCCCCGTCGTCCGGCCGGCGCGCGGCCGGCCGGTGTCGGGCGCGGCGCGGGCGCGTCCTCGAAAGCGAGGACGCACGTTCGCACCTGGCGCCATGCCATACCGATTTCACATGGCGTTCCAACACCGCAAGAGATGCCCAACTAACGTGCCTCATAAGGGAGTTGGACGTCACAACATTGCCGCCTCATGTCCTCCGCACCAAGCGCGTCCCGCCCCCGCGACGGACCGGTGTGAGGTGTCTTGACCCTTCGCGCAGACGTTCGCTACGTTCCCCGACATGCGGACCTCCGAGCGTTTCACCGAGCGCCGCGCCGTCGACCTGATGCGCGTGAGCACCGCCATCTGTCACTGACCCCCGCGCTCCGCTCCCCGGCCGCGCCCCCGCATCGACGCCGCTGCGGCAGCCGTTCACCGGCTCAGGCGCACTCCCCCCAGCCGACGGGCCCCTCCGCCCCACCGGCCGGCTTCCCCTGCCCACCGACGCCACGCGCCCCCGCGCCACGCGGCGCCCGTCCTGGCGCCGGTCGAACCGTCGCACGGCCCCTGCGGCGATTCCTCACCTCTTGGAACCACCTATGCCCAGGTATGGATCACCCCCGCGTCTCCGTGGCGCCTCGCGCCCCGCCGTCCTCGGCACCGCGCTGCTGCTCGGCTCCCTGCTGTTGACCACCGGCTGCGCCGACGACACCGCGACCGCGAGCGCCTCGGACCTCGCCGACACCCCGATCCCCGACACCGTCTCCCCCGACACCAAGCTGACCATCGGCACCCCGGAGATCGAGGTCGCCCTCGAACTCTCGGGCCTCATCGACGAGATCCCCTTCGAAGTCGAGTGGGCCAACCTGAGCGGCGGACCCCAGTGCTCCGAGGCGTTCCGGGCCGACTCCCTCGACATCTGCTCGGCGGCCGAGATCCCGTCCATCCACGCCCACTGGACGGGGTTGGACACCAGGCTGGTGGCCGCCGAGTTCCGCGACGACCCGATCGCGCACCCCATCTACGAGCTGGGCGTCGCGCCGGGAGTCGAGGTCGAGGAGCTGTCCGACCTGCGCGGCAAGAAGATCGCCTTCAGCCCCGGCCAGGCCCAGGGCGCCCTGATCCTGCGCGTGTTGGACGCGGCCGGACTCGGCCACGACGATGTGGAGTTGGTCGAGCTGCCCAGCACGGGCGACGTCTACCCCACGGCGCTCGGCAGCGGCCAGGTCGAGGTGGCGCCGCTGGGCTCGGTGCACATCCGCCGCTACGCGGAACAGTACGGCGACGAGGGCGGCAGCCTGATCCCGCACGGCCTGCGCGACGACCCGGGCCATCTGTGGGTGCCCACCTCGTCGGTGAGCGATCCCGAGAAGGCCGCCGCCATCAGGGAGTTCGTCAGGATCTGGGCCCGCGCCCAGCTCTGGATCGACGAGCACCCCGAGGAGTGGATCGAGGGCTACTACATCGCCGATCAGGGCCTCTCCTACGAGGACGGCGCCTATCTGGTCGAGCAGAGCGGCCACCCCGACATCCCGGCGGACTGGACGGACGCCATCGAGCGGCAGCAGCAGACGATCGACCTGCTGGCGGCGGAGTTGGACAACGAGTCGTTCGACGCGGAGATCCTCTTCGACCGCCGCTTCGAGGCCGTGGCCGCCGAAGCCTGGTCCGACGCCGTCGCCGCGACCGGCGGCCCGGCGGCCGGCGACGCGGCCGAAGGGGGTGACGAGGGATGAGCACCGAGCTGTCCAAGCCGGCGGTCACCGGCCCCGATGCCCCGCCCGAGCCGGCCCCCCGGCAAGCCGCGGCCACCCGCCCCGCCGCCACCCGCCTCAGGCGGCGCCGGCGGCGTCTCGGCCCCGGCCGCCCCATCCCGTTCGGCTGGGCCATCGGCCCCGCGCTGCTGCTGGCCGTCTGGGCCATGGGCTCGGCCGCCGGGCTGATCGACGAGCGGAACCTGTCGGCGCCATGGGACGTGGTCGCCACCGCTGGGGAGCTGATCGAGGAGGGCCGGCTCCAGGACCACCTGTGGGCGTCGACCGAACGCGCCCTCTCCGGTCTCGCGTTCGGCGTCGCCGCCGGTCTTGTGCTGGCGCTGGTCGCCGGCCTCAGCCGGCTGGGCGAGGGGGTGATCGACGGTCCGGTGCAGATCAAGCGGTCGATTCCCTCGCTGGCGCTGATCCCGCTGCTGATCCTCTGGTTCGGCATCGGCGAGTCCATGAAGGTCATCACCATCACCCTCGGCGTGCTGGTCCCGATCTATATCCACACCCACCACGGGCTGCGCGGCATCGACAGCCGCTATGTGGAGCTGGCCGAGACCCTGCGGCTGAGCCGGTGGGCCTTCCTGCGGCATGTGGTGTTGCCGGGCGCGCTGCCCGGATTCCTGTTGGGCCTGCGGTTCGCCGTCACCTCGGCGTGGCTCTCCCTGGTGGTGGTCGAACAGGTCAACGCGACCAGCGGCATCGGCTACATGATGGAGCTGGCGCGCACCTACGGCCAGACCGACGTCATCCTCGTGGGCCTGGTGGTCTACGGACTGCTGGGCCTGATCTCCGACGGCCTGGTGAGGCTCGCGCAACGAAGGGCACTGTCATGGCAGCGCACGCTGGCGGACTGACGGCCGCCGCACCGGCCGGCTCCGCGGTGCACATCGCCTCGCTGACCCGACGGTTCGGCGAGCGGCGGGTGTTGGACGGGCTGGATCTCGACATCGCGTCCGACGAGTTCGTGGCCCTGATCGGGCGCAGCGGCTCCGGGAAGAGCACGCTGCTGCGCGTTCTGGCCGGCATCGACCACGAGGTGACGTCCTATCAGGAGCTGGCCGCGCCGGAGAAGGTCTCCGTGGTCTTCCAGGACGCCAGGCTGCTGCCCTGGAAGCGGGTCCTGGACAACGTGGCGCTTGGCCTCGGCGGCCACGACGCCGAGGCGCGCGCGAGGACGGCGCTGGCCGAGGTCGGCCTTGAGGGGCGGGAACGGGCCTGGCCGGTGGAGCTGTCGGGGGGCGAGCAGCAGCGCGTCGCGCTGGCCCGCTCGCTGGTGCGTGATCCCGAACTGCTCCTGGCGGACGAGCCGTTCGGCGCGCTGGACGCGCTGACGCGGCTGCGGATGCACACGTTGCTCCGTCAGCTCTGCGCCCGGCACCGGCCGGCCGTGCTGCTGGTCACGCACGATGTGGACGAGGCGATCGCGCTGGCCGACCGGGTGGTGGTGCTGGACGAGGGCCGGATCGCCGCCGATCTGCCGGTGGACCTGCCGCCGCCGCGCAGCCCCGGCACCGCGCGCTATGCGGCGCTCCGCACCGAGCTGCTCACCCTGCTGGGTGTGGACCCGGCCGGCGACTCCGTCAGCCCCAGCGTCGAGGAGGGCGAACTCCCGTGACCCGTCAGGCAGATGAGCGCTCGCGCCGTCAACTGCACCTCAACCTCTTCATCTACCCGGGCGGTCACCACGAGGCAGCCTGGCGCTACCGGGGTTCGGCGCCCGAGCGCCTGTTGGACATCCACTACTACCAGGACATCGCGCGCCGAGCCGAGGCGGAGAAGTTCGACGGGATCTTCCTCGCCGACGGTCCCGCGCTCGCCGACAACGTCCGTTACGCCAGCAGGTTCCGGCTGGAGCCGTTCACCTCGCTGGCGACCCTGGCGGCGGTCACCGAGCGGATCGGGCTGATCGCCACCGCCTCCACCACCTACTTCGAGCCCTACAACCTGGCCCGTCTCCTCGCCTCGCTCGACCATCTGAGCAAGGGCAGGGCCGGCTGGAACATCGTCACCACCGGCGCGCCGCAGGCGGCGGCGAACTTCGGCCTGGAGGCCCATCCGGCGCACGCCGAACGCTACGACCGGGCGCGGGAGTTCGTCGAGGTGGTCAGCAAGCTGTGGGACAGCTGGGAGGACGAGGCGCTGGTCGCCGACCCGGCGTCCGGGCTCTTCGCCGACACCGACCGGGTGCACCCCATCGAGCACCTGGGCCGGCACTTCACGGTGCGCGGGCCGCTCAACATCCCGCGCACGCCGCAGGGCCGCCCGGTCTATGTGCAGGCCGGCTCGTCCGAGGACGGAAGGGCGTTCGCCGCGCGCTTCGCCGAGGCGGTGTTCACGGCCCATCAGACCCTGGCCAGCGGGCAGGAGTTCTACGCCGACCTGAAGCGGCGCGCGGCAGCCGCGGGGCGTGACCCCGACCAACTGCTGGTGCTGCCCGGCATCAGCCCGTTCATCGGCTCGACGGAGGCCGAAGCCCGGGCGCTGCACGCCGAGTTCGACGAGCTGACGCAGCCGGAGTACTCGTTGCGGATGCTGGACCGCGTCCTGGGCGTGCGGCTGACCACCGAGCAGCTGGACGGCCCGGTGCCGCGCGAGCTGATCGAGACCGGCGGCGAACGCGGCAACGGCAGCAGGTTCCAGGTGATCCTCGACATCATCGACCGCGAACAGCCCACCGTGCGGCAGCTGTTGCACCAGCTCGCCGGGGCCAGGGGTCACCGGGTGGTCACCGGCACCCCGGAGCAGGTCGCCGACCAGATCCAGGAGTGGTTCGAGAACGGGGCCGCCGACGGCTTCAACATCATGCCGCCCTGGCTGACCGGCGGCTTCGACGTCTTCGCCGAGCAGGTGGTGCCGATCCTGCGGCAACGCGGCCTGTTCCGATCCGAGTACACCGGCAGCACACTGCGCGAGCACTACGGTCTGCCCCGCCCGGCCGGCCGGTCGCCGAGCCAGCCCGCCGACAGGCTGGTGCCCGCAGCGCGCTGACGGACCACCGCCGCCCGGTCGTCGACGCGGGGGACGGGACACCCGTGGCCTCCCCGCCCCCCGTCCCCCGCCCGTCGACCGGCCGGTCACCCGAGTGAACCGCCACTGAGAGGGGTGCGCATGTCGCACGAGTCCGTGCCGCTGTCCATACTCGACCTGGTCCCCATCAGCTCCGGAGGCACCGCCGGCCAGGCGCTGCGCAACACCGCGGATCTGGCCCGGCACGCCGAGGAGTTGGGCTACCACCGCTACTGGCTGGCCGAGCACCATCTGGTCCCCGGCGTGGCCAGCTCGCAGCCCGCCCTGGTGATCGGCCTGATCGCCGGCGCCACCCGGCGAATCCGGGTGGGTTCGGGCGCGGTCCAGCTCGGCCACCAGACGGCGTTGGCGGTGGTGGAGCAGTTCGGCATCCTGGACGCCCTCGCCCCTGGCCGCGTCGATCTGGGCCTCGGCCGCTCGGGCCATCGGGCGAAGCGGGGGCACGAGGCCGACAAGCCCAGGCCGGAGCCCGCGCCCGTCGAGGCGCGCGAGGTCGAGGGGCTGTTGATCCCGCCTCCCTTCAACCCGGGAAAGCTGCTCGCCTCGCCCCGATTCGCCGTGCACCAGCGGCTGTTGCACGCGCCGGGCTCCGAACCGCGCGACTACGCCGAGCAGGTGGACGAGATCCGGGCGCTGCTGGACGGCACCTACCGCTCCCCCGAGGGTCTTGACGCGCATGCGACGCCGGGGGAGGGCGCCGACATCCAGCTGTGGGTGCTGGGCAGCAGCGGGGGCGAGAGCGCCAGGGTCGCCGGCGAACGGGGCCTGCCGTTCACCGCCAACTACCATGTCAGCCCCGGCACCGTGCTGGAGACGGTGGCCGCCTACCGCAAGGCGTTCGTGCCGTCGGCCGAGCTGTCCGAGCCCCTGGTGCAGGTGTCGGCCGATGTGGTGGTGGCCGAGGACGAGGCGACGGCGCGCCAGCTGGCCAGCGGCTACGCGCCCTGGGTGCGCGCGATCCGGGACGGGCGCGGCGCCATCCCGTTCCCGACGCCGGAGGAGGCCGCGTCGCTCAGCTGGACGGCGGAGGAACGGCGGCTGGTCGCCGACCGGTTGGACACCCAGTTCGTCGGCACCCCGGGCCAGGTCGTGGAGGGGCTGACCCGGCTGCGCGCGGCGACCGGCGCCGACGAGCTGCTGATCACCACCATCACCCACGACCACGCGGACCGGGTCCGGTCCTACCGGCTGCTCGCCGAGGCCTGGGGCACCACCGGCTGACCCGCTGGCGCACGCCGCCGCCGGGCCGTCGCACGGGACGGCCCGGCACCGGGGGAGGGCCTCAGCGCGCGGCGGAGTCCGGCAGGGGCGAGGACGCCAGCGCCGCCGCCACCCGCCGGGCCACCGCCTCCCAGTGGTCGGCGAGGTAGAAGTGGGCACCGGGGAAGGTGTCCAGGCTGAACGGCCCCTCGCTCAGCGGCGCCCAGGCCCGGCCCTCCTCCTCGTCGACGCGCGGGTCCACATCGCCCAGCAGGACGTGCAGCGGGGCGCGCAGCGGCGGGCCAGGGCGGTGGCGGTGGGTCTCGATGGCCGTGTAGTCGCCCCGCAGCGCCGGCAGCACCATGGCCACGATGCTCGGGTCGCGCAGCACCGCCGCATCGGTGCCGCTGAGCGAAACCACCTCGGCGATCAGCCCGTCGTCGTCGCGCTGGTGCACCGTCTCGGTGCGGTGGACCGTCGGTGCGCGACGCCCGGAGAGGAAGAGCCCCTGGGCGACCAGCCCGTCGGTGGCCTCGAAGCGGCGCGCCACCTCGTAGGCGAGGACGGCGCCCATGCTGTGCCCGAAGAAGGCCAACGGCCGGTCGGCGAAGGGCCGGAGCGCCAGGTGGGCGGCGTCGGCGAGCAGTTCGACGCTGGGCAGCGGCGGGTCCGCGATCCGGTCCTGTCGGCCCGGGTACTGGACGGCCAGCACCTCGGCGGTGGGCGCCATCAGCTCGGCGAAGCGGAAGAAGTAGCTGGCGGACCCGCCGGCGTGCGGCAGCGCCACCAGCCGGAAAGGCGCGTGCGGGTTGGGGTGGTAGCGGCGGACCCAGTCGGTGTTCCCGTTGGCCCGGCCGCCCGGCCCTGCGGTCGGCCCACTGCCACGCTCGGCCATCGACGACACCCTCCCCGTCTCCCCTCCCGTGGCCTGGCCGGCCCCGGATTCTCGGGAACCATCAGAGCTCATGGCCGCGACCCGGCGCAGCAACGGGCCCCGGAAATGGCCGGTTTCCGACGCTCGCCCGCCGGGCGGACGGGGTGAAGCCGTCCGGCCGCGCGCCCGGCCTCGGGAGTCGCGGCCCGGAACGCCGGGGGGCGGAAGGCCGGGGGCCCTACGCGTCCCCCTGGGTTCCGTAATACCGTCGACACATGCAGACCACCGGGGCTCTGGCCCACAACTGGGCCGGAAACATCACCTTCGGCGCGGCTCGGCTGCACCGGCCGACCTCCATCGACGAGCTGCGGCGTATCGTCGCCGGCGCCGAGCGGGCCCATGTGCTGGGCAGCGGGCACTCGTTCAACACGATCGCCGACACGGCGGGCGATCTGATCCGGGTGGACAGGTTGCCCCGCCGGGTGGAGATCGATCGGGACCGCCGCACGGTCACGCTCAGCGCCGGCCTGCGCTACGGCGAGTTGACCGCCGAACTCCACGCGGCCGGCCTCGCGTTGGCCAATCTGGCCTCGCTGCCGCATATCTCGGTCGCCGGCTCGGTCGCGACCGGCACCCATGGCTCGGGGAACGAGCGGCGCGGGCTGGCCTCGGCGGTGCGGGCGATGGAGTTCGTCGGCCCGGACGGCGAGACGCACACCGTCGACGCCGAGTCCGATCCGGAGCGCTTCCCCGGCGCGGTGGTGCATCTGGGGGCGCTGGGCGTGGTGACGGCCCTGACCCTGGAGACGGAGCCGACCTTCGAGGTGGCCCAGTGGGTCTACACCGGGGTGCCGCTGGACGCCGTGGCCGCCCACTATCCGGAGATCTCCGCCAGCGCCTACAGCGTCAGCGTCTTCACCGACTGGCACAGCGGCGAGGCCACCGTCTGGCTCAAGCGCCGCACCGACCGGGAGGACGCCGGACGGCCGGGCGAGCGGTGGTTCGGCGGCACGCCGGCCGCCGGGCCCTGGCACCCGATCCCCGGGATGCCGGCCACCTTCTGCACCCGGCAGGGAGGCGTGCCGGGCCCGTGGCACGAGCGGCTGCCGCACTTCCGCTCCGAGTTCACGCCCAGCGGCGGCGAGGAGTTGCAGTCCGAGCTGTTCCTGCCGCGCGAACGGGCCGCCGACGCGGTGGCGGCGCTGCGGGAGATCGCGGCCCAGTTCGCCGGGGTGCTCCAGATCGCCGAGATCCGCACCATCGCGGCGGACGAGCTGTGGCTGAGCCCGGCGCAGGGCCGGGACTCGGTGGCCCTCCACTTCACCTGGGTCAAGGACCAGGCGGCGGTGCTGCCGGTGCTCGCCGCCGTCGAGTCCCGGCTGCTGCCGCTGGGCGCCCGCCCGCACTGGGGGAAGCTCACCTGCGCCACCCCGGCGACGGTGGTGGAGCTCTTCCCCCGGTTCGCCGACTTCCGGCGACTGGCCGCCTCACTCGACCCCGAGGGGTGCTTCCGCAACGCCTTCCTGGACGCGCTCTTCGACGCCGCCCCCTGAGGCCCCCGCCCGCCCGGGGGCAGCGGCGGCCGGCCGGCGCCGAATGGCCGACCACGGCCGGCCGCCCTACCCTGACGACATGGACGACCAGGACATTCTGGCCCGTGTCGACGAGCTGGTCTCGGAGGAGCGGGCGCTGCGCGAACACGGCACCGGGCGCGGCCTCGGGGAGGACGAGCGGCTCCGCCTCAGCGATCTGGAGGTGCGGCTCGACCAGTGCTGGGATCTGCTCAGGCAGCGCCGGGCCCGGGCCGAGTTCGGCGACGACCCGGACGGCGCCGCCCAGCGCCCGGCCCGCGAGGTCGAGGGCTACCAGTCCTGATCAACGCCACCAGGCGAGATCGTCGGGCAGCTGACGGAACGCGTTGGTCACGCAGTGCACATTGCCACCGACCGTTCCCACCCCGTGTGCGTACTGCCAGTCGTCGACCCAGGCGACATCCACGCCGTGCGGGGCCAGCGCCTCCTCCGTGGCGCGCTGGAAGATGTCGCGGCCCTCGGCGTCGGCCGGCGCGTGCGGCTTGGGCGACAGGTAGGTGTCGGTGCCCGGCTGGAGTCCGTTGGCTATCGCCGGCAGGTAGTTGGCCACGATGTCCTGGCGCGGGTAGTCGGGGATCTCCAGGCGGTGGAAGAGCGCCGGCACCCGCACGATCTCGTCGTCGGTGAGCCCCAGCTCGGCGGTGAGCACCTCGATGGCGGCGTTCACCCCCTCGGTGGCCAGCCGCTGGCCCTCGTGCAGCTCCGGCAGCTGGAGGGCCTCGGCCACGGTCGCTTCGGGATGCGGGTTGTTCTCCTGGGCCACACCGCGCACCACGGGCTGATCGCCGAGGCCGGCGTCCACCAGCTCGTCGAGCAGCTCCCAGCCGAGCTCCGGGTCGGCGACGAGCGCGGCCCAGCCCCGCTCGTTGTCCGCCGGCACGAACGACAGGAACTCGTCTATGTGCCCGACCCCCAGCCAGCTGGTGTCCACCGCGAGCGGGTCCTGCTCGCCCTGCGCTGCGAGCAGCCCCGTGAACTCCGCGTCGGGCGCCGCTTCGGCGCCGTCGGAGCCGTAGAGCACCCGGCCGGTCGGGTAGGCCCCCTGCTCCGTGGCGTGCGGCGGGGCGACGAGGAAGTTGCCGGTGGAGCTGAACGAGCCCCAGAGCAGGGCCCGTTCGTCGTCGCCGACGCGGTCCTCCCGGTACTGCTGGACGCCCGCGACCCCCGGGCCGCGGAAGACCGAGAAGATCGGCCGGCCGGCGTCGCGCAGCGGGAACTCCTGACTGCTCTCCTCCGGCATCACATCGGCTGACCGCAGCAGCACGCTGATCCGGCGCTGCTCGCCGTTCGGGCCCGGGGCGACCGCGTAGCCGGTGATGAACTGGTCCCGCATCCAGGGGTCGCCGCCGGTCGGGTAGTCCACCAGCTGGTCGTCCACGCCGGCGGCGGCAAGGCCGTCGCGCAGCTCCGCCCGGAAGGTCTCCTCACCCTCGTGTATCGGCTCGGCCGGCGTGATGGGGTCGTAGCCCTCGCGTTCAGCCTGCTCCGGAGTGGTGCCGTTGTCGCTGACCACCACCCGGTCGATCGGCATCAGATCGTGGGTGAGGAGCAGCGGCGCGACGCGTAGCCGCACCCGGTCGGTCTGGGTGGAGTCGCCGTCGGTGACGGTCAGCGTGACGTCGACCAGGCCGTTCCAGAGCTCCGGATCGCGGACGACGTCCGTTGCCTCAAGGGCCAGTTCGACGCCGTCCCTGAGCTGCCTCGCGGTCAGTTCGGTGTCCTCGGTCAGCGGGGCGTACGCGGCGTCGGGGCCGCGGAGGAAGAGCCGGGTGTGCGGCGCTGAGGCCTCGTCCACGGTCACGGTGGCGCGCGCGTCGTCGCCGACGCCGCGCGCCGGGGTCACCCGAAGCGGCGCCAGATCCTCGGCGTCGGCGGCGCCGTTCACCTGCTCGTCGGCGCCGTCGTGACACGCGGCCAACTGCTCGTCGGGCAGCCGCTGCCCCTCGGGGACGAGGACACCGCAGCGCACCGCGTCGTCGTCCACGTTGGGCAGCACGATCGCGCCCCTGCTGTCCGTCCAGGTGTCCTTCTCCGAGGCGTCCTGCTCGGTGACCCAGCCGTCCCTGTCCGTGTCGGCCAGCAGATGACCTCCCCCGTCGGCCCTCTGATCGCCGTGGGCCCGCACCCCGACGCCGACCGCGACCGCCGTGGCCACCAGCAGGGCGCCCGCCGCCCAGGGGGCGGTCCGGCGCGCTCGGGTGGCTCGGGGCGGGCGTGGGGCCGAAGTCGTCGCGGCTGTCTCGTCGTTGTTGTGCATGCCCAGTAGCCTGCCGCCGCCCGGGCGTCCGGGGCATCGGCCCTTCGGCCGGAGGAAAGCCCGCCGCGCGGCGAAGGTCTCTGCCATTCGGCAGAGGCGGGAGGTACATCCGACCTCCTAAGCTGCGTTCGGATGTACGAGATGCGGGGGATGCGAGAGATGCAGGGGATGCGCGAAATGCGGGGAGGCGCCTGGGTGGGTCCGGCGATCGTCGCCCTGGCGGTGGCCTGGGCCGGCGTCGACGTGTCGGCCGTCGGATGGCTGATCGTGGCGCCGGGCGCGCTGGCGATCGCCGCGGCGGGCCTCGCGCTCTACCCGCCGCTGGCGTGGCGGCCGGCGCTCCGCAGGGGCGGGCTGGCGGCGCTCGGCGCCGCCGCAGCGCTGCTGTCGCTGATCGCCACCGCGGCGTACGGGGGTTCGGCGCCTAACCAGGCTGCCCTGTGGTGGTGCGCCGAGACGGTGGGCCTGCTCGCCCTCTTCCTCCTGGTGGTGCGGCGCCCGCCGCCCGGCGGGTGGGCGCTCGCCGGTGCACCGCTGGCCGTGGCCGTCACCGTGCTGCCGCTGCGTCTTGGGCTGCGGATGGATCCGCCGGCCGAGCCCGCCGAGTTGCTGGCGCTCTGCCTGACCTGGGCCATGCTCGGGCTCGCCGCCGTGGCGGCCGGCCGCTATCTGAGCCTGCTGGACCGCCGGCGGCTGCGGGCGGTCGCGGCGGCGCGGCGCGAGCAGCGCCTGGCGCTGGCGCGCGATCTGCATGACTCCGTGGCGCACGAGGTGAGCGGCATGCTGGTGCAGGCGCAGGCGGGCCGGCTGGTGGGCGCCTCGGATCCGGCGGTGGCGCTGGCCGCGCTGCGCCGCGTCGAGGAGGCCGGCCAGCGCGCGCTCGCCTCCCTGGACCGCTCGGTCCGGATGCTGCACGACGACGGCACGGGGCCCGATCCGGATCCTGAAGCGGCGGAGCCGGGGCTGGCCGATGTGGCGGCGTTGGTGGAGCGCTTCGGCGCCGGCCTCCCCGCTGAGGTCATCTGGGACGCGGATCCGGCGGCGTTCGCTCCGGCGCCTCCGGAACGGCTTTCGGCGTTGGCCCACCGGGTGGTGCTTGAGGGGTTGACCAACGTTCGCCGGCACTCGCCGGACGCCATCCGGATCGAGGTCGCGGTGCGGCGCGAGGCCGACGCGCTGTGCGTCAGCGTGACGGACGACGGCCGGGGCCGGCCTGCCGGCGGCCGGCGGGGCAGCGGCCTCGGCCTGCCGGGGCTGACCCGCGCGGCGCGCGAGATAGGCGGGTCGTGTACGGCGGGCCGGACGGACGAGGGGCGTTGGCGTCTCGCGGCCCATCTGCCGCTGCCTCCCCTCACAGCCGCTGCCCCCACAGCCGCTGCCCCGACAGCCGCAGCCCCGGCCACCGCATCGGTCACCGCATCGGTCACCGCCCGGCCGGCCCTCGGAGCGGAGCCGGACCGGTGACCGCCTCCCCCACCAGCTCTCACCAGCTCTGACAGCATGATGGGCATGACGACGCGCATCGTGATCGCCGATGATCAGGAGCTCATCCGACATGGATTCCGGTTGGTGCTCGACGCCCAGCCGGACATGACCGTCGTCGGGGAGGCCGCCGACGGCGTCGCCGCGCTGGAGGCCGCCCGCCTGCTCCAGCCCGATGTGCTCCTCGCCGACATCCGGATGCCCAGGCTGGACGGGCTCGAAGTGGTGCGCAGGCTGGCAGGGCCAGGCGCCGAGCCGGGCCCCCGGGTGGTCGTGGTCACCACCTTCGACCACGACGAGTATGTCCAGTTGGCGTTGCGCGACGGCGCCGCCGGCTATCTGCTCAAGCGTGCCGGGCCGACGCTCCTGGTGGAGGCGGTGCGGGCGGCGATGTCAGGCGAGGCGCTGCTCAGCCCCTCGATCACCGTGCGCCTGCTGCGCGATCTGAACGCCCGCACCACCGACGGGCGGCGGACGGACGAGCGCACCGACCGGCTGGCCGAACGGCTGACCGAACGGGAGAAGGATGTGGTGCGGCTGGTGGCCGCCGGGCTCACCAACGCGGAGATCGGCGCGGAGCTGTTCATCTCCCCCGGCACGGTGAAGACACATCTGGCGAGCGCCCAACGCCGGCTCGCCGTCCGCAATCGCGTCGGGCTGGCCGCCTGGGCGTGGCGCGCCGGCCTGGCCGAGGCATGAGGGAGCCGGCCGCCTCGGCGAACGGTGCTGCGGCGGTGGGGCCGCTCGGGGTACCGTCTTCGGGCGGAAGCAGAGCAGCTCTTGGCGCGAGTCTCACAAGGCGGGGAACAACGGTGGCGGTGCGGCGGATCACGACCCGGAACGCGCGCTTTCAACAGTGGCAGGCACAGCTGACCAACCGCACCAAGCGACAGCGCGCCGGCGAGTTCCTGGTGCAGGGTGTGCGGCCGGTCTCCCTCGCGGTGGAGCACGGCTGGCCAATCAGGACGCTGCTCTACGACGCGGAACGCGAGCTGAGCCGCTGGGCGCGGGGCCTGCTCGGCGAGGTGCCGGCCGAGCAGGTGGCGATGGCACCCGAGCTGCTGGCCGAGTTGGGCGAGAAGGACGAGGGCGCCCCGGAGCTGATCGCGGTCGCCGAGTTGCCGCCGGACGAGCTGACGCGAATCCCGGTCGGCCCCGACTTCGTCGGCCTGGTCTTCGACCGGCCGACCAGCCCGGGCAACATCGGCAGCGTTGTCCGTTCGGCGGATGCGTTCGGCGCGTCGGGCGTGGTGGTGACGGGCCATGCGGCCGATGTCTACGACCCCAAGTCGGTGCGGGCCAGCACGGGTTCGCTCTTCGGCCTGCCGGTGGTGCGCAGTCCCGGCCACCGGGAGGTGCTGGCCTGGCTGGACGGCGCGGGCCGGCACGGGCGGGCGGTGACGGTGGTGGGCACGGACGAGGGCGGCTCGGCCCCGGTGGACGCCTTCGACCTGACCGGCCCCGTGTTGCTGCTGATCGGCAACGAGACCAGTGGGCTGAGCACGGCGTGGCGGGAGCGCTGCGACACGCTGCTCTCCATCCCGATGACCGGCACGGCCAGCTCGCTGAACGCGGCCAACGCGGCGAGCGTCGTGCTCTACGAGGCGGCCAGGCAGCGCCGCGCCCGGTAACGAACCGTCAGTAGCAGATGAAGAGTTGGGCCGGCGAGTCGCGCAACAGCGGCCACGGGTAGCCATGGGGGCAGTGCCGCCCGTGGTGCGGATGCCAGAAGCGGCCCTCAGGCGTGCCGCAGAAGGCACAGGCCCACACCGGGGGCCGCCCTGGCACCGTGACGTCCGGCCACAGCGCCCGCCCGCACCGGCCACAGGCCGGCTGTCGGGGCGTCAGCGGCGGAACGGCGACCGGTCGGGGAAAGAACGGAAAGGCGTTGAGCACATCGTCTGGCACGCCCGTATCCTTCTGGCCGATCGCCTCCTTGCTCCCCCGCTACGCCGCCCGTTCCACCGAACGAATGACAGACCCCGGCCCCCGGCGGCGCATTGTTGCCCCGCCGAGAACGGGGTCAACCGGCACGCGCCGGTGTCTCCATCGCGCCGACAAAGGCCCGCCAGGCCGCCGTCGAGACGGCGACCACCGGGCCGCCCGCGCGCTTGCTGTCCCGTAGCGGAACCTTCCCGCGCGCGCCTCGTGCGACCTCGACGCAGTCCCCGCCGGAGGCTCCGCTGTAGCTGCTCTTGCGCCAGGCCAGAACGTCCGTACCGTGCTGAGCCATATCCATGTCCTTCGCACGAACTCGATCACCGTCAGAGGCACATCGGGGACCGTGCGTCAGCCCCGGCCAGATCGTAGGACATCCCAAGCCCAACGGTTAGTGCGGCAACTCGCCCGTTAGCCAACCGACTTCAGTCTCCCCAGGGACCGACCCAAACGGAACGCGCCCCCTCGCGTGGCGCGTCGATGGGTGCCCGTCCGGCTACGGAGAGCTCGCGGGCCGACGGGGCCGGGCTCAGGAGTAGAGGCGTTCGATCTCCTCGGCGTAGGCGGCGGCGACGGCGGCCCGGCGGACCTTCAGGGACGGGGTCAGCAGCCCGTTGTCCTCGGTGAACTCCCCCTCGACCAGAGCGAACCTCCGGATGGACTCAGCCCGGGAGACCGCCTCGTTGGCATAGTCGACGGCCTGTTGGACGGCGGCCAACAGCTCCTCGTCGGCGCGCAGTTGGTCGACGGGGGTGTCCAGCGGCCGGTTCCGCACCCGCAACCAGTGGTCCCTGGCCTCCGGTTCGAGGGTGATCAGCGCCGCCACATAGGAGCGCCCCTCGCCCACCGCCATGCACGGGCCGATCAGCGGACGACCGCGCAGCCGGTCCTCCAGGAGGCTCGGCGAGACGTTCTTGCCGCCGCTGGTGACGAGGATGTCCTTCGCGCGCCCCGTGATGGTGAGATAGCCGTCCTCGTCGAGGCGCCCCAGATCCCCGGTGCGGAACCAGCCCTCGTCCAACACCGCGCGGCTCGCGGCCTCGTCGCCCCGGTATCCGCCGAAGATGGTGCTGCCGCTGATCTGCACCTCGCCGTCCTCGGCGATCCGCACCGAGATGCCGGGCACCGGCTGCCCGACGCTGCCGAAGCGGGGCGCCAGCGGCGGGTTGAGGGTGGCGGCCGAGGTGGTCTCGGTCAGGCCGTAGCCCTCGTAGATCAGGATGCCGCAGCCGAAGAAGAACAGGCTCAGCCGAGGGTCGAGCGGGGAGCCGCCGCTGACGGCGCACCGCAGCCGGCCGCCGAGCGCGGCCCGGACACGGCGGTATACCAGCAGGTCGTAGAGCGCCTTCGCGGCGCGCAGCCTCAGCCCAGGGCCGGGTCCGGTGCCCCGGTAGGCGCGCAGCTCGGCCTCGGCCCAGGCGACGGCGATCCGGTCGGCCCGGTCGAACGAGGCGCCGCGCCCGAGGCGTTCGGCGGTGGCCCGCCCGGTGTCGTGGATCTTCTCGAAGAGATAGGGCACGCCGACCACGAACGTCGGCTGGAACGAGGCCAGTTCCGGGCGCAGCTCGTCGGGTTTGACGCTGGGGCAGTGGCCGATGACCACCCGGGCGAAGACGCAGGCGAGTTGGATGGTGCGGCCGAGGACATGGGCCAGCGGCAGGAAGACCAGGGTGCTGGGCGTCTGCCCGGTGACCTCCCGGAAGACCGGGATCAGCAGTTCGACCAGGTTGGCGGACTCGGCGTGCAGGTTGGCGTGGGTGAGGACGCAACCCTTGGGCCGCCCGGTGGTGCCCGATGTGTAGGTGAGGGTGGCGACGCTCTCCGGGCCCAGTGCGGCGCGGCGCGCGGTGACCTCCGCCTCGGGTGTCTCGCGGCCCCTTTCGACGAGTTGCCCCACGGCGTCCTCGTCCAGCCGCCAGACGGTGGGGCGTTGGGAACCCTCGGGAAGGCCGGCGAGGGCGCGTTCGGCGGTCTCGGCGTGCTCGGCGGTCTCGACGATCAGCTGGCAGGCGCCCGAGTCCTCGACCAGCCAGGCCAGTTGGTCGGCGGAGGAGGTGGGGTAGACGGGGACGCACTGGCCGCCGGCGGCGAGGATCGCGAAGTCCAGCACGGCCCACTCGTAGCGGGTGCGGGACATCAGCGCGACCCGGCCGCCGAGGGGCAGCCCGGCGGCGATCAGCCCCCTGGCCACCCCGGTCACCAGCTCGGCGAACTCCCGCGCGGTGACCGGCACCCAGCGCCCGGCCTCCTTGCGCCGCATCACCACCGCGTCGGGCGCCTCGGCGGCGTTGCGGAACGGGATGTCGGCGATGCTGCCCTCGGTGGGCGGGGGCACCAGCGGCGGCACCGAGACCCGCCGCACCCCCGTGCCGTCCCTGATGGTCTCCGGCACCGCCCGTTCGGTCCAGCCGCCGCGTGCCCGCACGCGGGCCATGTCTCGCCTGATGCCCATCTCGCTCTCCTCAGTACTTCGCCCGTCGGGTTCTCTCGGACCACACCGTTCCCCACTTTCGTGGGCAGGTCAGCGTTCCAGCAGCGCCGTCACCCCGAGTCCGCCGGCCGCGCAGACGGAGATCAGTCCGCGCACCGGCGGTTCGTCGGGGCCGCGTTCGGCCGCGCGCCGGCTGAGCAGCTTGGCCAGCGTCGGCACGATCCGGGCGCCGGTGGCGGCGAACGGATGGCCGCAGGCCAGCGAGGAGCCGACGACGTTGAGCCGGTCACGGGCCACCGTGCCCACCGGGGCGTCCCGGCCCAGCCGGCGCGCGCAGTAGTCGGGATCGGCCCAGGCCGCCAGGGTGGCCAACACCTGGGAGGCGAACGCCTCGTGCAGCTCCAGCAGGTCGATGTCCGCCAGGCGGAGCCCCGCCGCGTCCAGCAGCCGTGGCACCACCTGGACCGGGGCGGTGAGCAGCCCGTCGGGGCCGTCCACGAAGTCGACGGCCCCGGTGCGGGCGTGGCTGAGGTGGGCCAGCACCGGCAGCCCCCGGGCGGCGGCCCACTCCTCGCTGGCCAGCAGCACGGTCGCCGCGCCGTCGGTCAGCGGCGTCGAGTTGCCGGCCGTCATCGTCGGTTCGGGGCCCTCGACGCCGAAGACCGGGCGCAGCCGGGCGAGGCGCTCGGGGGTGCTGTCCGGGCGCAGGTTGGCGTCCCGGTCGAGCCCCAGGAACGGGGTCGTCAGATCGTCGAAGAAGCCCTCCTCGTAGGCGGCGGCGAGCCGCTGATGGCTGGTGGCGGCGAGCCGGTCCTGGTCGGCGCGGGTCACCCCCCACTCGGCGGCGGTGCGCGCCGCGTGCTCCCCCATCGAAAGGCCGGTGCGCGGCTCCGCGTTGCGGGGGATCTCCGGCACCAGCTGCCCGGGGCGCAAACCGCCGAGCGAACGGGCCCTGGCCCGTACGCTCTTGGCCCGGCGGGTGCGCAACAGAACGGTGCGCAGCCGGTCGTCGAGCGCCAGCGGCACATCGCTCGCGGTGTCGACGCCGCCGGCGACACCCACTTCGATCTGCCCGAGCGCGATCTTGTTGGCGACCAGGATCACGGCCTCAAGCCCGGTGCCGCACGCCTGTTGGATGTCGAAGGCGGGGGTGCGTCGGTCAAGCGCGCTCCCCAGCACCGTCTCCCTGGCGAGGTTGAAGTCCCGGCTGTGTTTGACCACGGCGCCGGCGACGAACTCGCCCAGCAACTCGCCGCGCAGCGCGAAGCGTTCGACCAGCCCGGCCAGCGCGGCGGAGAGCATCCGCTGGTTGGAGGCGGTGGCGTAGGCGCCGTCGGAACGGGCGAACGGGATACGGTTTCCGCCGAGAATGGCCACCCGGCGTCCGGTCACGGTCAACGCGTCACTCCTTCGTCTGCGAGTCTGCCCACCGCACACCGGCAGGGTGGGCCCGGGCGGGGGGTCGGCCCCTTGTGAGGCCGAGGGCACGGGTTTAACTTGTCAGTAGACTTACCCTTCGGTAGGGAGGAAATCAATGGCGGACCGCTACCTGTCCTTCGCGAGCACCCGGGTCGGCGCCCGGCTCACGCGCCGGCTCGGGCTCCCGAGCCCGGTGCCGCTGCGTCGGCACCGGCGCGGTGCGCCGCTGGTCACCGGGCCCGTGGTGGTGGGGAGCGCCGAGCGCGCCCGCGCCGAGGGGGCGCTGCGCGAGGTGCTCGACGCCGGCGGGGTCACCGTCGACGCGCGGTCCCCCCGTCCGGCGGCGCTGCTCTTCGACGCCACCGGCATCGCCTCGGCGGCCGAACTCGACCAGCTGCACGCCTTCTTCCACCCCCGGCTGCGCCGCCTCGCGCCGCACGGCCGGGTGGTGGTGCTCGGCACGCCGCCCGAGGACACGGCGCGGCCGGCGCAGGCCGCGGCGCAGCGCGCCCTGGAGGGCTTCACGCGCTCGCTGGCCAAGGAGCTGCGCGGCGGAGCCACCGCCCATCTGCTGCTGCTCGAACCGGGCGCCGAGCGCGCCGAGTCGATCGAGTCCACCGTCAGGTTCGCGCTCTCCGCCCGCTCCGCCTATGTCTCGGGCCAGACCCTGCGCCTGATGGCGGGCGCCCCCGACGGCCCCGAGGTGGACTGGGCGCGCCCGCTGGCCGGCCGCACCGCGCTGGTCACCGGCGCCGCCCGGGGCATCGGCGCGGCCACCGCCGAGGTGCTGCACCGGGACGGCGCCCTGGTGCTGTGTCTCGACACCCCGGGCCAACGGGACGAGCTGCGGCGGGTCGCCGCCCGAGTGGGCGGTGTGCCCATCCCGTTGGACCTCACCTCGGACGAGGCGCCCGACCAGCTGCTGACCCAGTTCTTCGAGGCGAGCGGCTCGTTGGACGTTCTGGTGCACAACGCCGGGATCACCAGGGACCGCACGCTGGCGCGGATGCCGGTGGACGACTGGCGCGCGGTGCTCGACGTCAACCTGATCGCCGTGGAACGCCTCACCGAAGCGCTGCTGCCCCGGCTGAACCACGGCGGCCGGATCGTCTGCACATCCTCCATCAGCGGGCTGGCTGGCAACATGGGCCAGACCAACTACGCGGCCAGCAAGGCCGGGTTGATCGGCCTGGTGGAGGAGCTGGCGCCCATCGTCATCGACCGCGGGATCACCGTCAACGCCGTGGCGCCCGGCTTTGTCAAGACCCGGATGACGGCGGCGGTGCCGTTCCTCGTCCGGCAGGCCGGGCGGCGGCTCAACAGCCTGGGCCAGGGCGGGCAGCCGGTCGATGTGGCCGAGGCGGTCGCCTATCTGGCGGCCCCCGGCACCAGCGCGGTCAGCGGCCAGGTGCTGCGGGTGTGCGGCCAGGCGCTGTTGGGGGCGTGAGGCGGCGATGCCGGCCCCCGAGCCACCGCTCCCCCGCCCGCCCGCGCTGCCGCTCAGCTACGCCAGGGCGCTGCTCCCCCGGCCCCACCGCGCGTCCAGCGTGCCGGACCGGGTGCTCGGCCTGCGGGCGGCCAGGGCCGATCCGGCGCGGCTGGCCCGCTACCGCCGGCTCTGCGCCTTCCCCGATCCGGCCGCCCTCCCGCCCTGCTACCCGCACCTGTTGGCGTTCCCGCTGACCATGGCGCTGCTCACCGCGCGCGACTTCCCGTATCCGCCGCTGGGCCTGGTGCACACCGAGAACGTGGTGGAGCAGCTCAGGCCACTCGCCGCCGACGAGCCGCTCGCCCCCCGCGTGTGGGCCACCGCCGCGCGCCCCCACCCCCGGGGCACCGCCTTCGAGGTGCGGGCCGAGGCCAGGGACGCGCGGGGCGCGGTGGTCTGGCGGGCCAGCAGCGGCTATCTGCACCGGCGGGGCGGCGGCGCGCGGGAACCGCGGCAGCCGACCGTCGACACCGCGGCCGTCAACTCACCGGCCAGCGGCGAACGTTGGGAGCTGCCGGCCGCGCTCGGCCGGCGCTACGCCGCGGTCTCGGGCGACCGCAACCCGATCCATCTGCACCCGCTGACCGCCCGCCCGTTCGGCTTCCGCCGCCCCATCGCGCACGGCATGTGGAGCAAGGCCAGGGCCCTGTCCGCGCTCTGGCCGACGCTGCCGGACGCGTTCGCCGTCCATGTCCGGTTCCTGGCCCCCGTCCTCCTGCCCGCCCGCCCCACCTTCGCCGCCACGGCGGAGGGCCGCGACCGGACGTTCACCCTGACCGCCGAGGACGGCCGCGTCCAGCTGACCGGCACGGTCTCCCCACCGCCCGCCCCCTGCCTCCGCTGAACCGGAACCGGCCATCCGGGGCCGGCCCCGCCCGCCGGGGAAATCCCCAAGTCCGAAGCTGTCTACGGGCGTTGACTGGCGCCCCCGTTCCGGCCAAGGTGGGGGACGAACCCCGGGCCGGTGCGCCCGGGTGCCCCCACCGCCCGTCCACGCCGAAGGCGCTCGATCGCCGTGGACGAGGCCGACGAAGGAGGACTCGACATGTGCGAAGACCACAGCGGCTCCGCCGCCCACCCCGCCGCCCAGCGGGCCCACGGCATCTCCCGAAGAGGCATGTTGGCCGGCGTCGGCGCCGGCTTCTCGCTCGCCCTGGTCGCGGCGGCCGGCACCGCATCGGCGAACAGCGGCGCGCCCGGCGCCGAGAGCGGGTTCGACGCCGACGGCGCCGACGGCATCGGCGTGCTCGCCCTGAACGGCGCCTGGTGCAACCCCACCCAGGGCACCTTTCCCGCGGGCGGCCACTTCGGCGCCCCCAGGGGCAGCGGGAGCCACGCCGGCCAGGACATCTCCAACTCCTCCGGGACCTTTGTCTACGCGGCTGCGGCCGGCACGGTGATCCGGCGCGGCGTCGCCGTGCTCCCAGGACGCACGGGCAACGGCATCGTGATCCAACACGCCGGCGGCCTCTTCACCTACTACGGCCACCTCAACGCCTTCCGGGTGAACCTCAACGCCCGGGTCAGCGCCGGCCAACGCATCGGCGACATGGGCACGACCGGCAATGTCACCGGCCCGCACCTGCACTTCGAGACCCACTCGGGCAGCCTCGGCAACGCCGTGAACCCGGTGCCGTTCGCCACCGCGCGCGGCGTCAACCTCCAGCGCGGCTGGTCGAGCATCAACCCGGGCGCCTCGGGGCAGCGGGTGCGCGTCATCCAGCACCTGCTCAACCAGCGGGGCGCGAACCTGGCCGTCGACGGCGACTACGGCTCCGTCTCCAGCGGCGCCGTGCGCACCTTCCAGTCCGGCAACGGCCTGGTGGCGGACGGCCAGGTGGGCCCGCTCACCTGGCAGAAGCTGGTGTACTCGCTCCAGCAGGGCGCCAGCGGCCACCATGTCCGCGCGCTCCAGGCCGGGCTCAACAAGCGCAGCGCGGGACTGGCCGTCGACGGCGGCTTCGGCGCGGTGACCAACACGGCGGTGCGCACCTTCCAGAGCGGGAACCGCCTGGCGGTGGACGGCCTGGCCGGGCCGGTGACCTGGCGGGCGATCGTGGGCTGACCCCGCTCCCGGAGAGGAGCGCGCAGCAGGCGGGCGGACGTCGGGAGTTGGCCGAAAAGGGCGCCCTGACAGGGTGTCGGAGCCGGAGCGCCAGAGCCCACAATTTGTCAGGGGCACGTCGAGTTCGCGACGGCCCGATCTCCTTCAGGAGGACTCGTGAGCACGGAACACCCCCGGCACGCCCCGCTCCTCGCACGTCCCCCACGCCTCGTGGCCGCGCTGTCGGCGCTGGCGGTCCTGGTCTCGCTCCTGACCCTGTCCGCCGCCGGCGCCGCCACGGCCGCCGGCACCGCCTCCGCGCCCTCGAACGCCGTCCCGGCCACCCCCGGGACGGCGTTCGACGCCGGGGCGACGGCGGTTGACACCGGGGCAACGGCGTTCGACGCCGATACGACGGCGGCTGACGCCGGGGCGACGGCCGAGGGGGCCCAACCCCTGCTGGCCGGCGGCACCCAGGTGTACTCCTCCACCGGCCACACCTGCACCCTGGCGGTGAACCTCCGGATCAGCGGCTCGGCCTTCGGCCTGCTGCCGGGCGCCTGCACCGACACCTATCCCGACTGGTACGCGGACCCGCAACGGACCATCCGCCTCGGCCCGACCGTCGACTCCCAGTTCACCCACGGCATCTTCGCCTACCAGAACGCGACGATCCCGGCGGAACAGACCCGGGTCTGTGGCGGCGGCGACATCATCGACTCCGTCGGCTATCCCGCGTTGGGCCAGACGGTCACCACCGGCTCCACCGCCACGGGGTGCCGCAGCGGGACCATCTCCGCGGTCAACGTCACCGTCGACTTCGGCAACGGATGGGTCATCAGCGGCCTGATCCGAACCAACCTCTGCTCGGAACCCTATGACTTCGGCAGCGGGCTGACCGCCGGCACCATGCTGATCGGTATCCCCGTCGGCGGCAGCGGCAACTGCTCGGTGGGCGGCACCACCTTCTACCAGCCGATGGCCCCGGTGTTGGCCCAGTACGGCGCCACCATCATCTGACGCCCCGGCCATGCCGGCGCCCCCGGCCCGGGCCCGCGCGCGGCGGAAGCGCGGGCTCAGGCCGGCGGGGTCCAGACCTCGCCGTCGAGCACATCCCGCATGCCGACCCAGACCATGTTCATCAGGCGCAGCGCCACCCGCTCGGACGGCTCCTCCGGGTGCGCCTCCATCCAGTCGGTGAGCGAGTCGGCCGCGCCCACCAGGGCCGAGGCCACGAAGTCGGCGTCCTCCTCGCCGAGTCGCCCCTCGACCCCGCGCCCCTCGCCCCCGTCCCCTTCGGCGTCGGCGATTCCGCGCCACACCAGGCCCCTGACCTCGTCCATCACCGCACCGCGCGCCTGCGTCAGCTCCCCGGCGATGGCCTCACCGAGCTGGGGCGCCTGCCGGTGCAGGACGACCCAGCTGTCCCGGTGCTCGGCGACAAAGCCGAAGAACGCCGAAAGCCCCCGCCACAGGCGGAGTTCGGGCGCGTCGCCGCCGTCGGCCGCCTGCCGGAAGGCCGCCGTCATGGCGGCCGAGGCATGCCGGATGCACGCGGCGAACAGGGCCTCCTTCGACCCGAGGTAGAGATAGACCATGGGCTTGGAGATCCCCGCCACCTCGGCGATCTCGTCCACCACCGCCGCGTGGTAACCCCGTTGGGCGAACACCCGCAGCGCCGCCTCGACGATCTCCCGCTCGCGCACGCTCCGGGGGAGACGTCGCCTGGGCTTCTCATCAGTCAATCTTGTCAGCATCCCCGTATCGGACGTAATCTTACTTCTCAGTAAGTCTACTTGACGGTAAGTACAGCGCGCGCCTGCGCGCCGGTACGCCGGGCGACATCGGTAAGGATGGACGAGCCATGGCCGACAGCGGTTCCGACCTCAGCGATCTTGACTTCGCCCAGGTCACCCCCGAGGAGTTCACCGCGCTGGTGAAGCGGACCCCGGCCAGGGAGTTGAGCCGGCTGCTGCACGGCGAGCAACGCGCCCGGGTGCTGGGCGAGGTGTTCGCCCGGATGGAACAGCGGTTCAAGCCGGAGAACGCCGGCTCGCTCAGCGCGGTGATCCGCTGGGAGATCACCGGCGAGTCCCTCGCCGTCTACGAGACCAGCGTCGCCGACGGCGTCTGCACCGCGCGCGAGGGCGCCCACACGGAGGAGCCACGGGTCACGCTCACCCTGTCCGACGTGGAGTTCCTCCGCCTCGCCTCCGGAAACGGCAGCCCGGTCACGATGTTCATGACCCGCAAGATCCGGATCGCCGGCGATATCGGCCTGGCGTCGGGGCTCGCCCGGCTCTTCGACATCCCGAGGGGCTGACCGCGCCATGACCGGATTCTCTCTCGAACTCAGCCAGGAACAACGGGACCTGAAGGAGTGGGTGCACGGCTTCGCCACCGGCGTGGTCCGCCCGGCGGCGAAGGAGTGGGACGAGCGCGAGGAGACGCCCTGGCCCGTGATCCAGGAGGCGGCCAAGATCGGGCTCTACGGCTTCGAGTCCCTGGCCGAGATGTTCGGCGACCCCTCGGGGCTCTCCCTCCAGATCGCCAACGAGGAGCTGTTCTGGGGCGACGCCGGGATCGGCATGGCCCTCTTCGGCACCTCCCTCGCGGTGGCCGGGATCTTCTCGGCCGGCACCTCGGAACAGCTGGTGGAGTGGGTGCCGCAGTGCTTCGGCGACGCGCGCGAGCCCAAGGTCGCCGCGTTCTGCGTCTCCGAGCCGCAGGCCGGCTCCGATGTCGCGGCGATGCGCACCAGGGCACGCTATGACGAGGCCGGGGACGCGTGGGTGATCAGCGGCCAGAAGGCCTGGATCACCAACGGGGGCATCGCCGACGTCCATGTCGTGGTGGCCAGCGTGGACCCCGAGTTGGGCGCCAGGGGACAGGCCGCGTTCGTCGTCCCACCGGGCACGGCGGGGCTGACCGCGGGGCCCGGCATCAAGAAGCTGGGGCTGCGCGCCTCGCACACCGCCGACGTCTTCCTCGACGAGGTGCGGGTGCCGGGCCACTGCCTGTTGGGCGGCCGGGACCGACTGGAGCGGCGGCTGGCCCGCGCCCGGGAAGGCGGCCGGGCCAAGGGACAGGCGGCGATGGCCACGTTCGAGGTGTCCCGCCCGACGGTCGGCGCCCAGGCGCTCGGCATCGCCAGGGCGGCCTACGAGTACGCCCTCGACTACGCGGGCGAGCGGGTCGCCTTCGGCCGCCCGATCGTGCGCAACCAGTCCATCGCCTTCGCCCTCGCCGACCTGCGCACCGAGATCGAGGCGGTCAGGCTGCTGATCTGGCAGGCCGCCTGGATGGGCCGCAACGAGAAGCCGTTCACCGCCGGCCAGGGCTCCATGTCCAAGCTCCGCGCCGGCGAACTGGCCGTCCGCGCCGCCGAACAGGCCGTCCAGATCCTCGGCGGCGCCGGCTACAGCCGGGACCACCCGGTGGAACGGATGTACCGCGACGCCAAGATCTACACCATCTTCGAGGGCACCAGCGAGATCCAACGCCTGGTCATCGCGCGCGCCATCACCGGCCAGCACATCCCGTGAGGTCCGGGTCGAACAGCCCCGGCCGGATGCCGGGGCGGGGCGCGGCTCCACGGTCAGGTCGACGATCTCCTCCGCGACGTTCGGGGTGTGGGCGGTCGCCTCGGCCCGAACCCTGGCCGAGGCGTCGGGATCGCTCGCATCGTGGATGGCGCTCAGCCATCCACAGGAGCAGAAGCCGGCGAAGAACGGCCCGTGGCGGTCGCGTTCCCGCCGTGGCGTCGGATGCTGCCGGACATGCCAGACCTCGGCCAGATGCGCGGGTACGTCGTGGGCACGTCCACGACGCCAGGGGAACCAGGCCATGAGGCCATTATCGGGATCGCTCGCCGACGGGGGGGGTAACCCCCGTTCCCCCGGGGGGGAGTGCCGGATGGGCCGGCGCGCGTTCCGCTGGTGGGATGGGTCGCGGCCGTCGGCTCCTGAGCGAGCCGACCGCGGGGCGCCCCTCGGGCGGGCCGGCATCCCGAACGGAGGAGAGATCCCATGCGTGTGTGTGGCAGGCGTCCGCGCGGCCCGCTCGTCCTGACCGTCCTGACCGGCCTGGCCGCCCTGCTGCTGGCCGCCTCGCCGGGGCCGGCCGCGACGGCGGAGCCGCGAGCGGCCGATCCGCTCCAACAGCGGGTGGACGCGATCCACGACACCGGGGCCGTCGGGGTGTTCGCCGAGGTGACGTCGCCGGGCGCCGGGGCCAGCGCGCGCGCCGGGACGGCCGATCCCGGCACGGGGCGGCCGATGCCGTGGGACGGCGGGTTCCGCATCGGCAGCGTCACCAAGACCTTCACCGCGACGATCGTGCTGCAACTCGTCGGCGAGGGCGAACTGTCCCTGGAGGACACCGTCGGTCAGTGGCTGCCAGAAGTGGTCAGGGGCAGCGACTACGACGGCGGCCTGATCACCGTCCGGGACCTGCTGCGCCACACCAGCGGCCTCCCCGAGGCCGGCCCCGAGATCCCCGCGCTGCACAGCGCGGAGGGCTATCGGGCCGAGCGGTTCCGCACCTACTCCCCCGAGGAGTTGGTGCGGCTGGCGATGCGGCACCCGCCGGCGTTCCCCCCTGGCACGGACTGGGGGTACTCCAACACCAACTACGTTCTGGCCGCGATGATCATCCAGGAGGTCACCGGCCGGAGTTGGGCCCGGGAGGTGGACGAACGGATCATCCAGCCGCTGGACCTGTCGGACACCGTCGTGCCCGGCGCCTTCCCCTTCGTTCCCGGCCCGCACGCCCGCGCCTACGCCTCGTTCGGCACCGAGACCGACACCGACGTCACGGTGCTCAACCCGAGCATGGCCGTCGGCGCCGGCTCGATCATCAGCACCGCGCAGGATCTGAACCGCTTTCACACCGCGCTGCTCGGCGGCGACCTGCTGGCGCCGGCGCGGCTCGACGAGATGACGACCACCACGCCGGCGCCCGCGCTGGGCGTGCGGTACGGACTCGGTCTGGCCGAGATCCCGCTGTCCTGCGGCGGCGAGTTCTTCGGCCACTTCGGGGAACTGCTCGGCTACCACACCTGGGTCGGCGTCACCCGGGACGGGACCCGGAGCGCCACGGTGTATGTCACCAGTGACGGCGGCGAGGACACCCAGGAGGCCATGCGCACCCTCGTCGACCGGGAGCTGTGCGGGGCCCCGTCCTGAGCCACCGGTCAGCGGGTGAGAACGTTGGGGGCCGCGGTCCAGTCGATGATCTGGACGGCGGCCCCGGCGGCTTCCAGGCCACGGCAGCAGTGCTCGTGGCGGCGGGCGATGTCGGCGAGGCGGAGCTGGTCGCCGAAGGCGGGGATGGCGCGGAGGCGGCGGACATAGGCCCACAGCCTCGGGTGGTCGGCGATCCGCCGCACCGCGTCGGCGCCCAGATGGCAGCGGTGGACGGTGTCCAACTGGACGAGCGCGACCCAGAGTTCGACGTCGGCGGCGGTCAGGGTCCGCCCCAGCAGGAACGGGCCTGTGGTGAGGCGTTCCTGGAGTTCGGAGAGGGTGCCGAGGAGCCGTTCCAGCGCTCGTTCACCGGCTTCGCCGGCGCCCGCCTCGCCGGCGAGCTGGGCCGCCTCGGCGATGTCCTGTTCGCAGCGCACCGTCAGCGCGTCGATCGCGGCCTCCTCGCCGCGCGGACGCAGCTCGGGCAGCCCAGGGCGGTGGAAGCGGAGGCTGAGGTCGGCGAGGATGTCGGGCACGTGGTTGCTGACCAGGCGCCCGGTCCAGCGGTCGACCAGGGCGGGGCCGAGGGCCGGGCCGGTGAAGCCGTGCACCGTGGCCGCGTAGGCGTCGCGCAGCACGGCATGGCCGCGCTCGTCGTCCGGCAGCGCCGGCAGCATCGACATCGGCAGCCGTTCGGCGAGTTCGAGCAGTCCATGGGTGATCGCGACGCGCAGCCCGCCGGGACAGGACAGCGACACATGGAGTTGGTAGCGGTGTGGCGCGGGGTAGTGCCCGCTCTTGGCGTCCGGGCCGATACGTTCACGGATGACGGAAGGGGCTGCGGCGGTCGGTGAGTTCGGCATCGTCTCGGGCATGGCTCTCCCTCAGGGACGTCTACACGAAAAGGCACGGGGGCAGGAGAGAGGGGCGGTCGTGGGGCGGGACCCACGACCGCCGTGCGGCAGGCGTTAACCAGCGCTACAGACGCGCAGCAGATCGATATGACGCCGGCATGTCAACAGCCGGGGGGCGGGAGTCGCTGGCGCGGTCAGGGCGAGGAGGGGGGCAGCGTGCCGCGCCTCCGTCGTACCCTCCGCCATGGCGCTCCGTCCGTTCCGTCAGACGTGACCCGGGACCGGGCCTTCCGTGGGATTGTCCGGCTCAGGACGGAGAGCCGTCAAGGGGTCGCGACGGGTGTCGGCGAGCTCACCGCGTCGGACGGCCGCGCGGTGGCCGCGGCGCGGGCGTCGCGCCTGGCCACCTCGGCGCGGACCAGGGGGATGACATGGCGCCCGAAGTCGATGGCGTCGTCCAGCAGGTCGTAGCCTCGGGCCGAGATGATGTCCACACCCAGGTCGTAGTAGTCCAGCAGCGCCTCGGCGACGGTCTCGGGGGTGCCGACGAGCGCGTTGGAGTTGCCGGCGCCGCCGGTGGCGGCGGCGGTCGGGGTCCACAGCGCGCGGTCGTAGCGCTCGCCCTGCTCCGCGATGGCCAACAGCCTTTGGGAGCCCGTGTTCTCGGGCGAGCGGGGATCGACGGAGCGCCTGCGGGTGGTCGCCCCCGAGGCGGCGCGGGCGCGGATGGCGCCCACCGTGCGGTGCGCCTTCTCCCAGGCCAGCTCCTCGGTGGCGGCGATGATCGGGCGGAACGCGACCTGGATCCGCGGGGGTTGGGCGCGCCCGGCGGCTGCGGCGGCGCGGCGCACCTCGGCGATCTGCTCGGCGGTGCGGGCCAGCGGCTCGCCCCAGAGGCAGTAGATGTCGGCCTCCGCGCCGCCCGCGGCGTAGGCGGCGGGCGACGAGCCGCCGAACGACACGCGGGGGCGCGGCCGTTGGACGGGGAAGACATCGCTCACATAGTCCTGGAACTGGTAGTGCGCGCCCTCGTGGTCGAAGGGCTCGTGGCTGGTCCACACCCGCTTGACGATCTCGATGTACTCGCGGGTGCGGTCGTAGCGCTGGTCCTTGGCGAGGGTGTCGCCCTCCCTGCGCTGCTCGTGGTCGCTGCCACCGGTGATGAAGTGGACGGTCAGCCGGCCGCCGCTGATCCGGTCGAGGGTGGCGAAGGCCCGCGCGGCATAGGTCGGATAGGAGACGTTGGGCCGGTGGGCGAGGAGGATCTGGAGGCGGTCGAGGCGGGCGGCGAGCAGGGCCGCGCCAGCGGCCGGGTCGGGCGAGCCGGAGCTGTAGGCGAACAGCACGCGGTCCCAGCCGTGGTCCTCGTGGGCCCGGGCGAGCCGGAGGGTGTAGTCGGGGTCGAAGGAGGCACCGGAGCGGGGGGTGGTCTCCGAACCGTCGTTGGTCGCGGCGATACCGAGGAATTCCACGGGCATGGCGAACGCTGCCTTTCGGCCGGGTCGCCTCCGTCAGGGAGGCGGGGTGTCGGGAGAGGTGGGACGCGCGGGCGTGGGGCGCCGCGTCCCGGGAGGAACCGGGTGCGGAAGGGTGGCCGGTCGCTGAGGCGGGGCGGGGGTCGACTCAGCCGGCGATGGCGCGGCGACACGCGGCGGACCACACGCGACCGAAGTCGATGTGGTCGCGGGTGACCAGAAGCCGCGGAAACCTCATGCCCACCAGTGGAACAGCGGCCGGCGCCCGCGTCAACCGCCTGTCCACGGGCCGGGCGGGCGGCGATCGGCGGCCCGTGCGCGGCGTCGTAACATGCGGGCCCGATCCGTAACATGAGCGCAATCCGACGGTCGGAACGCTGGTAACGGGTGCTTCCTACGGTCGCTTTCCATGGATGCACCGCTGTATGCACCCTCGTCCACAGCGGCCGAGGAGGCCACGGAGACCGCCGGGGTGCCCCCCGCCGAGCAGGCGGACGCGCCGGATGACGCGTCGGCCGTGCCGCAGGTGGCGGCCGTGTCCGGGGCCAGGGCCGGCCGGGACCGCAGGGCCGAGGCGCACGCCGCGCTGCGCGAACTGCTGCTGCGGGGCGCGTTCGACGTCCGCGAGCGGCTCGTCGAGGTGCGCCTCGCCGAGCGGCTGGGGGTGTCCCGCACTCCCGTGCGGGAGGCGCTGGTGCGGCTGGTCGCGGACGGTCTCGTGGAGCGGCGCGGGGAGGGCTACTACCCGGCGCGCCCCGACCTGGACGAGCTGCGGGATCTCTACGAGCTGCGCGTCACCGTCGAACTGCGGGGCATCGCACGGGCGTTGGAGTCCCCCGGCGTGACCCATGACGTGCGCCTGCTGGTGCCGCTGCGGGACCGGTGGCGGGCGCTGAGCGCCCAACCCCCGGCGCCCGAACCGGGTTTCGTCGCCCAGGACGAGGACTTCCACCACACGCTGCTGCGCGCCTCGGGCAATCCCCGGCTCACCGAGGCGCTGGAGTCCGTGAGCCGCCGCATCCGGCCGGTGCGGATGTACGACTACCTCACGGCCGACCGGGTGCGCAGCACCATCGTCGAGCATTTGGAAATCGTCGAGTTGGTGCTCGCCGATCGACTCAGCGACGCCCTGACCGCGTTGCACCGCCATGTGGGCGAGTCCCTGGAGGTCGTCGAGGAACGGGCCGCCCACGCCCTCGCCCAACAGGCCCTGCGCGGCCACTGATCGCACCCCAGGAGAGTCCCGTGAGTCACGCCCCCGCCGTCCCCGACCGCCCGACCGCCGGAAGGCGGGGAGCCGTACCCCGGGCCGTCCCCCGGGCCGTCCCCCGGGTCGAGGAGAGCCTGCGGCTGCTCGCCGACGGGGCCAGGCCCGAGGCCTGGATCGCGCTCCGGGAAGCCGGCGAACTCCGCGCCGAGGCGGCGGAGTTGGACGAACGCGCGGCGGCGGGTGAGCCGCTGCCGCTGGCCGGCCTGGTGTTCGGCGTCAAGGACAACATCGATGTCGCGGGGCTTCCCACCACGGCCGGCTGCCCCGGCTACGCCTACCAGCCGAAGGAGGACGCGCCGGCCGTGGCCCGGCTGCGGGCCGCGGGCGCCCTGGTGGTCGGCAAGACCGCCCTCGACCAGTTCGCCACCGGGCTGGTCGGCACCCGCAGCCCGCATGGCGCGGTGCGCTCCGCCGGGGATCCCGAGCGGGTCAGCGGCGGTTCGAGTTCGGGCTCGGCGGTGGCGGTCGCGCTGGGCATCGTGGACTTCGCACTGGGCACGGACACGGCTGGTTCGGGCCGGGTGCCGGCGGCGTTCCAGGGCATCGTCGGGCTCAAGCCCACCCTGGGCCTGGTGCCGACCGAGGGCGTGGTGCCGGCCGCCGCCTCCTTCGACTGTGTGACGGTGCTCGCCCGCTCCGTGCGCGCCGCCGAGGAGGTCGGCGCGGTGCTCAACGCCGGCCCGCCCGACGCGGGCGGCCGGGTCTGGCCGACGGACGCGCCGCTGGCCGCGCCGCCGGCGCCGGTGGTGGCGATCCCCTCGCCCGCGGGGCTCGGCGCGCTCGACGCCGACTGGCTGGCCGCGTTCGACGGCGCGGTGCGCCGTCTGGAAGCGGCCGGCGCGCGGACCACGACCATCGACATCGGCCCGTTCCTGCGCGCCGCCGCACTGCTCTACGACGGCGCCTTCGCCGCCGAGCGGTATGCCGCCGTGGGGGCGTTCCTGGACGATCAGGCCACCGGCCGGGCGCCGGGCGTCGACCCGCGGGTGCGGTCCATCATCACGGCGGCCGGCCGGCTGCCCGCCCACCGCTACGCGGCGGACCGGGCGCTGTTGACCCGGCTCCGCCACGAGGCGCTCGCGCGACTCGACGGCTGTGACGCGTTGCTGCTGCCCACCGCGCCCGAGCACCCGACGCTGGCCGAGGTGGCGGCCGATCCGATCGGGGTGAACAGCCGTCTCGGGGTGTTCACCAACTTCGTGAACCTGCTGGACCTTTCGGCGGTCGCGGTGCCGGCCGGCGAGGTGAGGGGCGGCCCGTTCGGGGTCACCGTGATCGCCCGCGCGTTCGCCGACCGGGTGGCCGGCGATATCGCCCGGCTGCTCACCGGCGAACCCGAGGGCGCGCCGGGGTGGGGCCCGCCCGGGCTGCCGCTGGTCGTCTTCGGCGCCCACCTCTCCGGCCAGCCGTTGAACCACCAACTGACAAGTGTCGGGGGTCGGTTGGTGGAAGAGGTGGTGACGGCCCCCGAGTACCGGATGGTGGCGCTGCCGGGCGAGCCCGCCCGGCCCGGGCTGGTGCGGGTGGCGCCCGATGAGTTGGGCCACTCCCTCGGCGGGGAGCTGTGGTCGCTGCCCGCCGCCGCCCTCGGCGCCTTCCTGGCCGCGCTGCCCGCGCCCATGGCCCTGGGCCGCGTCCGGCTGGCCGACGGCCGGGCGGTCACCGGCTTCCTCTGCGAGCCCCATGCGACGGCCGGCGCGCCCGACATCTCCCGGCACGGTGGCTGGCGGGCGTATCTCGCCACGCGCGCCCCGCGCCGGGCGGTCGCAGGCGGGTAGCGGGGGCGGCGGGCCGAGCCCGCCGGACGCACGGTGGGCGGCCTCACCCGTGCCCCGCGCCGGGGCGGAGCACGGGTGGCGCCCGGCCGGTTCGCCGGGCCGAGGCACTGAAAACTTTTCGGCCACGGGACCCACAACACCCGCTGGACAGGCGCCCGTTGCGTGCCTCTTGACCCGTCGTGAGCACGTCATTAGCCTTCCGGAACTGCCCCGATAATTATCGGTGACCCCCTCAACGCCCGGAGCTGAAATCATGACGAGCCGGCGTGCCTTTCTGAGCATCCTTCCGCTCACCGTCGCTGCCACCGCCGTCCCCACCGTCACCCCCGCCCACGCCAGGCCGGCCGACCGGCGCGACGCCTTCATCTCCTCCACCTGGCGCCCCGGAAGCCTGCCCCTGGTCGCCGAAGGGCGGGCAACCCCGATCCTGGTCAGCGACGACGACTTCCCCGGAGTCGTCCGCGTGGCCGAGGACCTGCGCGCCGACATCGAACGTGTCACCCATGTCGCACCCGAGATACTGCGCGAGCCGGCCGGGCGGATGGACGTCGCCGTCATCATCGGCACCATCGGCCGGAGCCCGCTGATCGACCGGCTCGTCGAGTCGGGCAAGCTCGACGTCGACGGGATCGAGGGCCGCTGGGAGACCAGCCGCCAGCAGGTGGTGATCGACCCGCTGCCGGGGGTCAGACGCGCCCTGGTGCTGGCCGGCAGCGACCAGCGCGGCACCATCTTCGGCGTCTACGAGGTCTCCCGGCAGGCCGGCGTCTCCCCCTGGTACTGGTGGGACGATGTGCACACACCGCACCAGGACGCCCTCTACGCGCTGCCCGGCAGGCACACCCAGGGCACGCCGGCCGTCAAGTACCGGGGCTTCTTCATCAACGACGAGAACCCGGCCCTGGGCACCTGGGCGCCCGCGTTCTTCGGCCCGGGGCACGCGCCCGGCTACGAGGGCGGGTTCAACAGCGGCTTCTACGCCAAGGTGTTCGAGGTGCTGCTGCGGCTGAAGGGCAACTACCTCTGGCCGGCGGTCTGGGGCCGCGCGTTCGCCGAGGACGACCCGGCCAACCACGCCACCGCCACCGCCTACGGCGTGGTCATGGGCACCTCGCACGAGGGCCCGATGATGCGCGGGATCGAGGAGTGGAACCGGCACGCGGTGCCGGCCCAGCGGGACGAGGACGGCGACATCGTCACCCCGGGCAGCGACCCGTACGGCGGCACCGGCGAGTGGAGCTTCCGCTTCAACGGCGAGGCCATCAAGCGGTACTGGGCCGACGGCGTGCGGCGGATGGTGGACGAGGGCTTCGAGGGCGTGGTCACCCTCGGGATGCGCGGCAACGGCGATGTCAGCCTCCCCGACGGGGACGGCATCGAGCTGATGGAGAGCATCATCGCCAGCCAACGCGAGATCCTGGACGAGCTGACCGACGATGCGTTGACGGGCATTCCACAGGTCCAGACGCTCTACAAGGAGGTTCAGCACTACTGGGACGAGGGCCTGCGTCCGCCGGACGACGTCACCGTGATCTTCTGTGACGACAACTGGGGCAACCTGCGCAAGGTGCCGGACCCCCGGCTGCCCGAGCGATCCGGTGGCTACGGCCTCTACTACCACTTCGACTATGTGGGCGTCGGCCGCAACTACAAGTGGGTCGACACGATCAACCTGGCGAGCACCTGGGAACAGCTCCACCTCGGCTACCGCTACGGCATCGACCGCCTCTGGGTGGTCAATGTGGGCGACCTCAAGGCCGAGGAGATGCCGCTCCAGTTCTTCCTCGACTACGCCTGGGACCCGGAGCGCCTCGACATCGAGGCGCTGGGCGCGTGGGAACGGCGGTACGCCCAGGAGAACTTCGGGCCCGAGCACGCCGAGGCGATCGCCGAGGTGCTGCACACCTACGGGGTGCTCCAGGCGCGCAGGAAGCCCGAACTGCTCAACCGGCGGATCACCGTGGACCCGGAGAAGGACCTGGCCACCGACCCGAGCGCCGTCGTCCACGACGACCAGGCCACCCCGTTCAGCCTGGTCAACTACCGGGAGCTGGAACGGGTGACCGCCGAATGGGAGGCACTGGACGCCCGGGTACAGCAGATAGGGGACGGGCTGCCGGCGGACAGCCAGGAGGCCTTCTACCAGCTGGTGCAGTACCAGGTGGAGGCGACGGCGAACCTCTATGCCCTGCGGGCCGCCGAGTTCACCAGCCTGCACTACGCGGAACAGGGCCGGCTGGCCACCAACGAGCTCGCGGACGCCACCGACGCCAGGTTCGCCGACGACCAGGCGATGTCGGACTTCTACAACAACGAACTGGCGGACGGGAAGTGGGCCGGCTTCCAGACCCAGCCCAAGATCGGCTACGGCGACGTGGAGCGCTACGGACCCGACGCCCCCTGGCAGCAGCCGCAGACCCCGGACCACGTGGCCCTGCCGGACGCGGTGTTCCCCCCGGTGCGACGGATCGAGCCGGTCGCCGGGGCCGAGTTGGGGGTGGCCGTCGACGGGTCGACCGACTGGTGGCCGCATGCCACCAGCCCCGCCGTGCTGCCCGCGTTCAGCCCCTACCAGAGCCACCCCCCGCAGTATGTCGAGGTGTTCAACCGGGGCAGCGAGCCCTTCGACTACCGGATCACCGTGGCCGAGCCCTGGCTCACGGTCAGCGAGCCGACGGGGACGGTCGCCGACCAGGTGCGGGTGGAGCTGTCCGTCGACTACGACGCGGCACCGGTCGGCCGGCACACCGTGCCGGTCACGGTCTCCGGCGCCGGCCGGGAGGTCGAGGTGGTGGCCGAGGTGGACAACCCGGGCACGCCGCGCCGCCGGCTGCACGGCTTTGTCGAGGCGGGCGGCTATGTGTCGATGGAGGCCGCGCACTACACCCGCGCCGTGCACACCGCCGGGATCTCCTGGCGGACGCTGCCCGATCTGGGCCGCACCGGTGCCGGCGTCACCCCGTTCCCCGTGACCGCGCCGCGCCAGACCCCCGGGGGGCGCGGGCCGCGCCTGGAGTACGAGTTGACGCTCTTCACCTCGGGCACGGTGCGGGTGCTGTCCTATCTCTCCCCCCGCAACAACGTGCTGCCGACCGACGGTCTCAGCTATGCCGTCTCCTTCGACGACGAGGCACCCCAGTCGGTGAACATCACCGCGCTCACCGGGTCGGATGACCAGAACATGAACCCGCAGTGGGCGCGCAACACCTCGGACAACGCCACCGTGATCACCACCGAGCACACCGTCTCCGAGCCGGGCCGTCATCTGCTCAAGTTCTGGATGGTCGACCCGACGGTGGTCGTGCAGAAGCTGGTGGTGGACACCGGCGGCCTCCGCCCCAGCTACCTCGGCCCGCCGGAGAGCCTGCGCGCCCGCGACTGAGCTGGCCGGGCCCGCGCCACCGACCCCGGGGGCGCGGGCCGGTGCCATGATGGCTGGCATGGGACGGGTCACCGAACGCCGCCGCGTCATCAGGGTCAGGGACGGGGTCATCGACACACGGGCCGACACACTGGTCGGCGAGGAGCCGCTGGAGATCCGGGTGAACGGACGCCCGCTGGCGATCACCATGCGAACGCCGGGCGACGATTTCGCCCTGGCCTGCGGCTTTCTGGTGAGCGAGGGCGTGCTGGCGGAGCGGGACGAGCTGGCCAGGATCGCCTACTGCGCCGGCGCGACGGGCCCCGAGGGCGGCAACACCTACAACGTCGTGGATGTGCGGCTCGCCGACGGGGTGCCGCCGCCGGACGCCTCGCTGGCCCGGCAGGTGTACACCACCTCGTCGTGCGGGCTGTGTGGCAAGGCCAGCCTGGACTCGGTGCGCACCACCGCCCGCTGGCCGCTGCCGCTGCCGGCGGGCCCGGCCATCGATCCCGCCGTGCTGGCCGAGCTGCCGGGACGGCTGCGCGCCGCCCAACGCGTCTTCGACCGCACCGGCGGACTGCACGCGGCGGCGCTCTGCGCGGCGGACGGCACGCTGCTCGACGTGCGGGAGGACGTGGGCCGGCACAACGCGGTGGACAAGATCGTCGGGCACGCGCTCCAGGCCGGCGCCCTGCCGCTGCGCGACGCGCTGCTGCTGGTGTCGGGGCGGGCGTCGTTCGAGCTGGTGCAGAAGGCGGTGATGGCCGGCATCCCGGCGCTGGCCGCCGTGTCGGCGCCCTCGTCGCTTGCCGTCGATCTGGCGGCCGAGGCGGGAATGACCCTGGTCGGCTTCCTGCGCGGCACCTCGATGAACGTCTACAGCGGCGCCGAGCGACTCGTCGGGCTCGCCGACACCGCCCGGGAACACTGAGCGTCGTCCAGGTGTTCGGTCAAGGGGCCTCCCTGCCCGGCGGTGGATCGCACCGGACGTCCAGGCATGGGTGCGACCCATCGTGGAATATGAAGACAGAATGCGCAGAACCACCGCTAAACGATCCTGGGCGATCAGAAAAGGACCAAACAGCACGTGAGTAGCGTCCCCCAAGTCACTCTGAACAATGGCGTGCAGATGCCGCAGCTCGGTTTCGGCGTCTGGCAGGTTCCGGACGACCAGGCCGAGATCGCGGTCGGTCAGGCCCTCGCCGCCGGGTACCGAAGCATCGACACCGCCGCCATATACGGCAACGAGGAGGGCACCGGCCGGGCGCTGGCGTCCTCAGGACTGCCGCGTGAGGAGCTGTTCGTCACCACCAAGCTGTGGAACACCGACCACGGCCACGACAAGGCGCTCGCCGCCTTCGACCGCTCGCTCGGCAAGCTGGGGCTCGACTATGTCGACCTCTATCTGATCCACTGGCCGGCCCCCGCCCACGACAACTACGTCGAGAGCTGGAAGGCGCTGGAGCAGATCCTGGCCGACGGCCGGGCCCGCGCGGTCGGCGTCTCCAACTTCAAGCCCAAGCATCTGCGCCGGCTGCTGGACGAGACGGACATCGTGCCCGCGCTCAACCAGATCGAGCTGCACCCCAACTTCCAGCAGGCCGAGTCCCGCGCCTTCCACGCGGAGCACGGCATCGCCACCGAGGCGTGGTCCCCGCTGGGCTCGGGCAAGGGCCTCCTGGACGAGCCCGAGCTGGCCAGGATCGCGGCCAAGCACGGGCGCACCCCCGCCCAGGTGGTGCTGCGCTGGCATCTCCAGCTGGACAACGTGGTGATCCCCAAGTCCGTCACCCCGGCGCGGATCACCGAGAACTTCGACGTGTTCGGCTTCTCGTTGGACGACGAGGACCTCGTCGCGATCGCCGCGCTCGACACCCCGAACCGGGTGGGCGCCGACCCGGACGAGGCCAACTGGATCTGAGCGAACCTCCCTTGACCGGGCCGCCTCCCGTCAGCGGAGACGGCCCGGTGGCGTATCCGGAGCCGCGCGGGCCGAAGCCGGAAGCGCTTCGACTCGTTGACCCATCCGTGGCCGGCGCGGCGACGAATGGGAAGCGAGCCGGTCAGTCCACCACGGAGGAACCATGACATCACCCCCGAGCAGTCCGTCCACCGGGACGCCGTGTCGGCGGCGCGGAGGTGCCTCGTGGTGAGGAAGCCGGCCCGGACGGTGGCCCCGGCGCGGGCGGCCGTGCCGGATCTGGGGGCGCTGCTGGCCGAGGTCGCCAAGGGCGACCACGACGCCTTCGCCGCCGTCTACGACGCCGTCGCCGGGCCCGTGCTGGGGCTGGTGCGCAGCGTGCTGCGGGATCCGGCGCAGTCGGAGGAGGTGGCGCAGGAGGTGTTGCTCGACGTCTGGCGGCAGGCCGCGCGCTACCGTCCCGAGCGCGGCTCGGCCATGGCCTGGGTGATGACCATGGCGCACCGCCGCGCGGTGGACCGGGTGCGGTCGGCGCAGGCGTCCAGCGACCGCGAGCGGCGCGCCGCGCTGCTGGACCGGACGCCCCCGTTCGACGAGGTGACGGAGCAGGTCGAGACCCGGCTGGAACGGGAGCAGGTGCGGCGCTGCGTGGGTTCGCTCACGCCCAGGCAGCGCGAGTCGGTGACCCTGGCCTACTACCGGGGCCTCACCTACCGCGAGGTGGCCCAGCTGTTGTCACTGCCGCTGGGTACGGTGAAGACGAGGCTGCGGGACGGGCTGATCCGGCTGCGGGACTGCCTGGGGGTGACCGGATGAGCGAGCGATACGAGGCCGAGTCGCACACGCTGAGCGGCGCCTACGCGCTCAACGCCGTCTCCGACGAGGAGCGGGCCCGGTTCGAGCGGCATCTGCGGCGCTGCGAGGCATGCGCCCATGAGGTCGCCGAACTCGCCGAGACGGCGGGGCGGTTGGGCGTGGCGGCGGCGCGGGTGCCGCCGCGGGCGATGCGGGAGACGGTGCTGCGGCGGATCGGCTCCGTGCGGCAGGAGCCGCCGGCCGGCCTGGTGCGGCGGCTGACGCCCAGGATGTCCAGGTTCGCCCTGGCCGCCTGTCTGGCCGCCGCCGTCCTGGCCGGCACGACGGTGTGGCAGTGGCAGGAGGCCGAGCGGGCCAGGGAGGGGGTGGAGCGCGCCGAGCGGCACGCCGACGCGTTGACGCGGGTGCTGGCCGCGCCGGACGCCCGTATCACCACGGGCGAGTTGCCCGGCGGCGGCACTGCGACGGTGGTCCTCTCCCCCGGCCATGACCAGGCGGCGTTCCTCGCCTCCGGGCTGCCCGAACCGCCGGCGGACCGGGTGTACCAGCTGTGGTTCGACGACGCGGGCACGATGCGCCCGGCGGGCCTGCTGGATCCGGCCGCCGGCGACAGCGCGCTGCTGATGGACGGCCGGGTCGACGGGGCCGGCGGCATGGGCATCACGGTGGAGCCGTCCGGCGGCTCACCGCAGCCGACCACGGAGCCGCTGGCCACGATGGCCTTCGCCGGCTAGTGCCGGGTCAGCGCGGGGTCGCCCTCTCCGGCCTCCCCGAACGGCCTCGCCTCTCTGAACGACTTCTCTGAACGACCTCTCTGAACGCCCTCCGAAGGATTCTCTGGAGATTTCTTCTTCTCCGACCCATCCGGGGGGCGTTGGGGCCCGAAGCAGGGGTGTGAGGGACAGAGACAGGTTGCTGAGAGGGGCGTTGGCCGCGCTGGCCGGTCTGCTGGCCGTGGCGGCCGGCTTGGCGGTGGCCGAACTGCTGGCCGCCGTGGCGGTGCGGCGCGAGGCCGGGCCGGTCACGGCGGTGGGCGGCGCGGCGATCGACCGGACGCCAACCCCGGTGAAGGACTGGGCGATTCGCACCTTCGGCGACCAGGACAAGCTGGTGTTGCGGCTGGGCATCCTCGCTGTGCTCGCGCTACTCGCCCTGCTGGCCGGGGTGTTGGCACGCCGCTGGCGGCGGCTGGTGGCCGGCGTGGCGGTGGCGTTCGGCGGGGTCGGCGCACTGGCGGCGGCCGAGCGTCCGGACGCCGGCGGCTGGGACTTCCTGCCCTCGCTGCTGGGCGCCGTGGTGGCGGCCGGCACGCTGTGGGCGCTGGTCGGCGCGTTGGCGCCCCCCGCGTCCCCCGGTATCTGGGCCGGTGGCGCCGGGCGGCGGCGCTTTCTGCTGGCGGCCGGCGCGGTCGCGGTGGCCTCCTCGGGCGCCGGGCTGCTGGCGCGGTGGCGCAACGCCGCCGACGCCGCCGAGGTGGCGGCGTCCCGCGAGGCGCTGCGGCTGCCGCCGCCCGCTTCCCCGGCGCCGCCGCTGCCGCCGGGCGCGGCCCTGGACATACCGGGCGTCGCCCCGTTCCGTACGCCCAATGGCGACTTCTACCGGGTGGACACCGCGCTGACGGTGCCCCGGGTGGATGTCGACACCTGGCGGCTGCGGATCCACGGCCGTGGGGTCTCCCGCCCTGTGACGCTGAGCTTCGCCGACCTGCTGGCGCATGAGCTGGTGGAGCGGCGGATCACCCTGACCTGTGTCTCCAACGAGGTCGGCGGCCCCTATGTGGGCAACGCCAGTTGGCTGGGGGTGCCACTGCCCGAGCTGCTGCGCGCCGCCGGCGTGCGCCCGCCGCAACAGGGCGGCGAGGCGGACCAGTTGGTGGCCAGGTCGGTGGACGGCATGACGCTTGGCACCCCGTTGTCCGCCGTGTTCGACGGCCGGGACGCGCTGTTGGCGATCGGGATGAACGGGGAGCCGCTGCCGTTCGAGCACGGCTATCCGGCCCGGATGGTGGTGCCCGGGCTCTATGGCTATGTCTCCGCCTGCAAATGGCTGGAGGAGTTGGAGCTGACCACCTTCGGCGACTTCGACCCGTACTGGGTCAGGCGCGGCTGGGCGGTGGAGGCGCCGATCAAGACCCAGTCGCGGATCGACACCCCCCGGGGCTTCGCCGATCTGCGGGCCGGCGAGACCGTCCCGGTGGCCGGCGTCGCCTGGGCCCAGCACACCGGCATCGACCGCGTCGAGGTGCGGGTGGACGAAGGCCCTTGGGAGGAGGCCGAGTTGGCCGACGAGGACTCCGTCGACACCTGGCGCCAGTGGCACTGGCGCTGGACCCCGGAGGCGGGCTCGCACCGCATCGAGGTGCGCGCCACCGATCGCGAGGGGGCGACCCAGACCGCCGACCGGCAGGGCACCGTGCCCGACGGCGCCACCGGACGCCACTCGGTGGTGGTGCGGGTGGACTGAGCCGGCCGGACCGAACCATCTGACTGAACATCATTTTCGTTACATCACAAGGGAGTTGTATCTCATGCGTATCACCATGAACCGAGCCCGCCGAACCGCCGTCGCCGTGGTGGCAGCCGCCGCGCTGCCGCTGAGCCTGGCGGCCTGTTCCTCCGACGACGACTCGGACGACCAGAACGAGAGCTCGGAGAGCTCGGGAAGCGACGACGGCGCCGCCGACGAGGACGGCGGCACGGACGAGGCGCCGCCGGAGGAGGACGCCTCGGGCGACATGGCCGCCGAGCCGTTCGGCCCCGCCTGCGCCGCCGTTCCCTCGGACGGGGCCGGCAGCTTCGACGGCATGGCCCAGGACCCGGTGGCCACCGCCGCCAGCAACAACCCCGAACTCTCCACACTGGTGAGCGCGGTGGAGGCGGCCGGCCTCGGCGACACCCTCAACTCCACGGAGAACCTGACGGTGTTCGCCCCGGTGAACGCGGCGTTCGCCGAGATTCCCGAGGAGGACCTCAACGGGCTGCTGGCCGACCCCGACGCGCTGGGCGGCGTCCTCACCTACCACGTGGTGGGCGAGCGGCTGGCGCCCGAGGACCTGACCCAGGGCTCCTTCGAGACCCTCCAGGGCGAGACCGTGACGGTCTCGGGCGAGGGCGAGTCCTGGCAGGTCAACGAGGCGTCCGTGGTCTGCGGCAACGTGCAGACCGCCAATGCCACGGTCTATCTCATCGACGGGGTGCTGATGCCGCAGGGCTGACGCGTCAGGGCTACGGCGCCACCCGTTCGCTCCGGCGGGCGAAGACGATGATCTCCGGGCTGTGTTCGGGGTCGAACGGGTTGCCGTCCCAGTCCCCGTACCGCTCCGCCACCTCCAGCCCCGCCTCGGCCAGAAACGCGTCGAGCTCGGACACGTCCAGGAACCGCAACGTGCTCGAACTCTCGTCGTCACGCGGCCAGTCGGGGCTGGAGAAGGTGGTGGAGAAGGTGACCGTCCCCGCCAGCGCCTCGCCGGGAGCGGGGCTCAGCACGCGGTGCTCCATCCGCACCAGGGCGCCGTCCGGGGCCCTGGTGGACGCGCCGTTCTCGGGCGTCCAACGCTCCCAGACGCGGACCGCGGGATTGCGGGTCTCGAAGGCGAACCGGCCGTCCCTGGTGAGGAGTTGACGCACGGCGGCGAGCGCGGCGCGCAGCTCCTCGTCGTCCACCAGCACCTGGAAGGCGTGGCCCGTCATCACCGCCAGGTCGAACTCGCCGTGCCAGTCGACGGTTTCCAGATCGCCCTGGACCCATTCGACATCGGTGCGCCGTCGGGCCTGTTCCAACATCCCCACGGCCGGGTCGAGTCCACAGAGCCGGCCGGTGTGTCCGGCGTCCCGCGCGCGGTGCAGCAGCATCCCCGTGCCACAGCCGATGTCCAACACCGCGCGCGCCGCCAGCACACGCGGCAGATAGAAGGGGGAGTCGCCCCTGGACTCCCAGGGGTGGAAACGGTCGTAGAGCGCGGCGAGATCAGCGTCGGCGAACTGGTGGTCGGCCATGGGCGTCAGTATGCGACGGGCCCGCCCCCCGTTCCACCGCTTAGTTCCCGGCGCCGGGCGGCCGTCAGCGGGCGCCGTGGGCGGGCGCGATCTCCTCGATACGGGTGGCCAGTTGGGTGTCCAACTCGGTGACCTTGCCGCCCACGCTGTGGGTGTTGACCGAGACGCCCAGCTGGTCGTAGGTGACCGTCAGGCTGGCGTGGTGGTCGAGCTCCTCCTGGATGGTCGACACATGCACCAGCATCGCCACGGCGGCCGGCGGACCGTCCAGGGTGTACTCGCGCACCAGCCGATCGTCACCGAACGACCAGCCAGGCAGGCCGCTGAGGACCTCGCCGATCTCCACCTCGTTCAACGGCTTCGGTGCCATGGCCGCTCTCCTCCACTCACGTTCCGAGCACGTTCCCCGCCAGCGTAGGCCCGCCAGGGGCGATCCGCGCTACGAGGCGGCCCGCGCGGGGGCGCCCGCCGGATCGGGCCGGCCGGTGGCCGCCTCGTCCAGCCAACGGCGCAGCACCCGGTGCAGCGCCTCGGCGCCGACCAGCTCGCCGTCCCGAGCGGGCGGCGACAGCGCGTGGGGGGACATCAGGAACGCCCGGCTCTGCGCGCCGCCGAGGCCGCCGTGGCAGCCGATCTGCTCCTCGAAGGCGTGCACCGTGCCAGCGACCGGATCGTAGGCGGAGTTGACCATGATGTCCGCGCAGTGCCGGAACCCGGCGGTGCGCCGCACCGCCTCCGCCGCCCCGGGGCCGAACGGCGCGAGCGGGTCGGCCCCCTTGATCTCCCCGCTGGCCAGCCGGTGTTCGGCCTCGCCCGCGCCCAGCACCACCGGGCCGTGGAGCGCGTCCCACACCAGCAGGAACCCGATGCCCTGATGCTCGGCGAGGGTCCGCAGCAGCGCCGGATAGCGACCGTCGATGGCCTGCCGATCCGCGCGCCCCGGCAGGTCGGGAAAGGACACCAGGCCCAGGTTGCCCGAGGCCAGCACCACGGGCGCGGTGTCGGAGCCGGGCTCGTCACGCTCCCGGGGCGGCGGCTCGGCCGGCTCCTCCGGACGGTGCAGCGCCACCCGGGCCGCGCCCCTCGCCTCGGCCCCGCTCTCCTCCCGGCGCGGCATCCTGGGCACCGGCTGCCCGCAGCCGATCCGCACCAGCTCCTCAAGGCCGTGCCCGAACGCGCCGGCGAACGTCGGCCCGTGGCTCTGCCCGTGGTCGGAGAGCAGCACCAGGTGGTAGGGGCGCGGCGCGTGGTCGACGGCCTGGGTGATCAGCTCCACGCAGCGGTCGAGACGGGCCAACACCTGCCGGGTGTCCCGGCTGTGGGGGCCCGAGTGGTGCGCCACCTCGTCGTAGGCGACCAGATCCGCGTAGACCACGCCACGCCCGTTGAGGATGTCGCCCACCACCGAGGCCGTGACCACGTCCCGCTGCACCACCGTGGCGAACGCCCGGATCAGCGGGTAGAGACCGCCCCTCGACACCCGGGGCCGCACCCCGGCGAGCCGGGCGCGGAGCGACTGGCCGACCTCCCGCACCAGCTCGGCGACGAACGATCCCGCGGTGCGCGCGGCGTGCGCGGGATCGGAGAAGTAGGCGAAGTAGCCGGCCCTGGAACGCTGGCCGGCGCGCCGCCTGGCCGCGACCGAGAGCACCAGCGCCGCCTGTCCGGCGCCGCCGGTGAAGAGGTTGCCCCGGCTGGCGCCGTCCTCGGCGAGCAGCCCGGCGCTCCCTGACCGCGCCTGCGCCCTGCGCTGCAACTCGGCGGCGCTGGACGGCCGGTTGCTCACCAGCACCTGCCCGGTCTCCTTCTCGTACCAGCGGAACGCCGGCACGTCCTCGTTGCTGCCGTGCAGGATGCCGAGCTGGGAGGCACCGGTCTGGCTGGACCAGTCGGTGCGCCAGCCGGTCAGCCGATGGGTGTGCGCGCAGAGCCCGGCCAGCGTCGGCATCACGGGACGCTCACCGATGATCGCCCCGCGCAGCACGCCGAGCCCGATGCCGTCCAGCTGGAGGATGACCATGCCGGCGGCCCGGCTCCGGGGCTTCGGGGTGGAACGCCGGGAGCCCCATGAGCGCAGTCCGGCCATCCGGCGCAGCCGGCGACTGGCCGCGCCCCGATCCCTGACGGCCAGGAAGGCGCTGGTCGCCGACGACGTCACGGAGGTGGCGGCGGCGACCACCACGGCGGTGCCCGCGCCGGCCTGGCCACGGCCCGGCACCGCGCTGAGCGCCAGCAGCATCAGTGAACCGTTGAGCAGGAACACCAGGGAGCCGAGCGCGAGGGCGGGCACCAGCAGCAGCGCGCGCACCAGCCACGGCCACACCAGGGCGTTCAGCAGGCCGAAGAACCCGGCGCCCAGCGCGGCCGTGAGCCCCACCCTGGTGAGGCTGTCGCCGTCGGCCGACTGGAGGTGGAAGTCCGGCAGCAGCAGGGCGAGCACGATCAGGGTGACCGTGGCCACCGCCCATACCGCCAGGACACGCAACACCGCCGCGCCCGCGTTCCGCCACCCGCCCACCGCCGCACCGCCTCCGTTCCGGTTCCCGATCCGCTGCCCGCCGCGCTCCTCTGCCATCCTTACCGATCAGCGGGGTCCGGCGTCGGAGCGCCCCCCTTTCTCCCGCCGCCGCCCCGCGCGCCACCTGGCATCCTTGACCGGGGCCGACCGGCCCGACGTCCCACCGACCCGCCACCGACCGAACACGCGATCGAGGGAGGAGCGCCCATGTCCGTGGAGATCACCTGGTGGGGTCATGCCACGGCCACGGTCCGCGACTCCGGCACGGCCGTGCTCACCGATCCGCTGCTCACCCGCCGCTGCGCCCATCTGAGACGCCGCCGGGGAACGCTGCCGCCGCCCCGGGCCCGCGACGTGGACCTGGTGCTGGTCTCCCACCTGCACCGGGACCATCTGCATCTGCGCTCGCTGGCCACCCTGCCCGCCGGCGTCCCGCTGGTGCTGCCGCGCGGCACGCTCGACGCGGTGCCGGCGCTGCGCCGGCTGGCCCCCCGGCCGCACTTCTGCGAGCTGACCGCGGGAGATCGGCTGACCATGGGGCCGATCACGGTGCGGGCGGTGCCCGCCGAGCACGACGGGCGACGGATGCCGTTCGGGCGGCACCGGGCGGCGGCGCTCGGCTTTGTCGTCGAGGGCGAGGCCAGGACCTACTTCGCCGGGGACACCGACCTCTTCGGCGGGATGGCCGAGGAGGTCGGCCCGGTCGACTCGGCGCTGCTGCCGGTCGGCGGCTGGGGCCCGGGACTCGGCCATGGCCACCTCAACGCGGAACGCGCCGCCGAGGCGCTGGCCAGGCTGCGGCCCCGCACCGCGGTCCCGGTGCACTACGGCACCTACTGGCCCCTGGGCATGTCGGCTGTGCGCCCGCACGAGTTCCACGCCCCCGGCGACGAGTTCTACCGGCACGCCGCCCGGCTGGCGCCCGATGTGCGGGTGCACCGGCTGACCCACGGGGAGAGCGTGCGGCTGGCGGTGGCCGGGTGACGGCGATGCCTGTGGCGCTGGCCGGCGCCGCGCTGGCGGCGGAGGAGACGGTCAACAGCGAGAGCGCCCAGCAGGCCATCGGCTATCCGTCGCTGTTCGCGCTGGTGCTGCTCGGCTCGCTGGTGCCCGTGGTGCCGACCGGCGCGCTGGTCAGCTCGGCCGCCGTGGTCGCCGTGCACCACAGCGATCCGGTGGTCACCTCGCTGCTGGTCTGGGTGGTGGCGGCGGGCGCCGCGTTCCTCGGCGACACGGCGCTGTTCCTGCTGGGCCGCCGGGGGTCCCGCTGGCTGGACCGGATCAGCGCCCATGTCTCCCCGGCGACGCTGAAGAACGCCCAGCGGCGTCTTGAACGCCAGGGCACCGTGCTGCTGTTGGTCTCCCGGCTGGTCCCGGCCGGCCGGCTCCCCGTGATGCTCGCCTGCCTGGTCTCCCGGACCCCCGTCCATGTCTATCTGCGCGGCAACCTCCCGGCCACGATCGCCTGGGCCGGCGTCTACGGGCTCCTCGGCGTGGTCGGCGGCGCGCTCTTCCCCCACCCCTGGCAGGGCGTGGTGGCCGCCATCGCCCTCACCCTCCTGATCGCCGCCCTACCCCGCCTCCGCCGCCGCCCCGCCACCCCCGAGGGCGACTGACGCCCCGGCCCGCGCCTCTCGGCGTGCTCGCTAGGCGCGGGCTCGAAGCCAGTCGTCGACCGCGGGAACGCTGCTCCGCACGTTGTCGTTGACGTCCTGCACATCCGATGCCGCCTGGACGAGATTGCGTGATGTGACACCGGACGACCACGTCATCTCAAAGCCCTTCATCGGTTCGGGCAGCGCCGCGAGGGTCGCCTCCGTCTCCAGCCAGGGGCTGTCGCCCGTTCCCTCGCAGGACAACGACAGGTGCGTTCCGTCGAGGGTGCCCGCGCAGACATCACCGTTCGGGTAGGAGGCGACGAACAGCGCCGCGCCGTCGTCCACCAGAAGCATCTGCCCGCCCTCGCCGCTGCTCTGGTCAAGGTAGTAGCCCTCGAACGGGGTGGAGGCGCTCTCCTGGTCGTCGGTGGCCCCCGGCTCCTCCGCTATCTCCGGCTCCGCCGAGGCGGCATCGGTCTCCTCGGAAGGCTCCTCGGTCGCCGCCTCGGCCTGCTCCGGCGCGTCCTCGCTCTCCTCGGCGTCCACGCTGGCCCGCGCGTCGTCGCTCCCTTCACTCTCTTCGTCACTACTGCAACCACTGACCATCAGGACCGCAGCCAGCGCGGCGGGAGCGACCAAGCGTATGGGCCTGTTCATAAGCACCTCTCGAACGATGAATGTCGGACACCGCACGCTACACATCGAAGGAAGTGCCGCAACACGCCGTTCGCGTAAGTGAATTACCTTAAAGTCCACCAGATGCCGCAAACGCCTGCCCGAGGGCAGACCAGGTCCACGGAATCGCTTCAAAGCCTTCACGCCGGGCATCCGGGCGGTCAGGGGTCGCGTTCGAGGACGCGGCTGGCGCCGATGGGGAGGTCCCAGAGGTCCTCGGGCGCGCGGCCGGCCGCGCGCCAGGCGGCGCGGACGCGGACCAGCGGCTCCAGCGGAGGCTCGGCGGAGAGGGAGAACGTGCCCCAGTGCATCGGGGCCATCAGCGTCGCACCCAGGTCCTGACAGGCGCGGACGGCCTCCTCGGGGTCGACATGGACGGGCCGCAGCAGCCAGGGCGGGGCGTAGGCGCCGATCGGCAGGAGCGCCAGGTCGATGCCGGGATAGCGGGCGCCTATCTCGGCGAACCAGTGGCCATAGCCGCTGTCCCCGGCGAAGTAGACCCGCTGGCCAGCGCCGTCCGAGAGCACCCAACCGCCCCAGAGCGTCCGGCAGGTGTCCAGCAGCCCGCGCCGCGACCAGTGGTGGGCCGGCACGAAGTCGAACCGCACCGGCCCGCCGGCGGCGGGGAGTTCGGCGCTCTCCCACCAGTCGAGCTCGGTCACCCGGGTGAAGCCCTTGCGGCGGAACCAGTCGCCCAGCGCCGCCGGCACGAAGAGCGGGGTCAGCCGGGGCAGCCGTTTGAGGGTCGGCGCGTCCAGGTGGTCGTAGTGGTTGTGCGAGATCACCACGGCGTCCACCGGCGGCAGCGCGCTCCAGGGCACGCCGACGGGTGTGAGCCGCGGCGGGGTGCCGAGGATCTTGCGCGACCAGACGGGGTCGGTGAGCACCGTCAGCCCTCCGATGCGGACCACCCAACTCGCGTGCCCGGCCCAGCTGACGGCCACCGTGTCCGGGCCGACGTCCGGCACCGGCTCGGGCGCGACCGGCAGCCCGGCCGCGGCGTAACGGGCGGAGGCGCCGGGGCGCAGCGCGCCCTGCCGGACGGCCCGCAGCATCGGGCGAAGCCCGGGCAGCGGCTCGGTGAGCCGGTCGGCGAAGCCGCGCGGCCAGAGCCGCCGCTGGAAGAGCGGGCGCGGCGGGGTCGACCGCCGGCCACCCGGATCGGCGCTGGCGGCCGGCCCGGGCCGCTCGGTTGGTTCCGTCCGGTCCGTCATGGGGCCCCTCTCCCAACGCGCGGCGACTCACGCTTTCAGCGCAGCACGGCCACGCCTGGGGGCCATCCGGGCGGCCCGGCCCCCTGGGCCGATCCAGTGACGGCGTCCATGATACGGAACGATATTGACCGGACTCTGAGACGAGGGGGAGGGTGTCGGCATGTCGAAGACGCCTCAGGAGTCCCGTTACGTCCATGGGCACCATGCCTCGGTGCTGCGCTCCCACCGCTGGCGCACCGCGGAGAACTCCGCCGCCTATCTGCTGCCCGAACTGCGCCCCGGGCAGGCCCTGTTGGACATCGGCTGCGGCCCTGGCACGCTCACCGCCGACCTGGCGGGGCGGGTGGCCCCCGGGCCCGTGACCGCCGTGGACCACGCGCCCGGCATCCTGGCGGCGGCCCGCGCCGAGGCGGAGTCCAGGGGCCTCACCGACATCCGTTTCGCAACGGCCGACGCCCATGCGCTGGCCTTCGACGACGACTCCTTCGATGTCGTCCACGCCCACCAGGTGCTCCAGCATCTCCCCGACCCGGTGCGCGCCCTGCGCGAGATGCGCCGGGTCTGCCGCCCCGGCGGAGTGGTCGCCGTCCGGGACGCCGACTACGCGGCGATGACGTGGTTCCCCGAGCACCGGGGCCTTGACACCTGGCTGGAGCGCTATCGGCGGGTGGCGCGGGCGGAGGGCGGCGAGCCGGACGCGGGACGCAGGCTCTTCGCCTGGGCCAGGGCGGCGGGCTTCGGCGAGATCACCCCGACCGCCTCGGCGTGGTGCTTCGCGGACGAGGCCGACCGCGCGTGGTGGAGCGGCCTGTGGGCGGAGCGGACGACCGCCACCCCCTTCGCCGACCTCGCCCTCCTCGGCGGCCACGCGACCACCGAGGACCTGCACGCCACCGCCACCGCCTGGCACACCTGGGGCACCGACCCCGACGGCTGGTTCCTCGTCCCCCACGGCGAACTACTCTGCCGGCCATAGCCCTCCAACCACCGGCGACCGCGCGACGGCGCGACCGCGCGAACGGCGGCGAGAACGACCGGCGCGGCCGGTGGTCGGTACCGCTTGGCGCCAACGCGGGAGCGCGGAGCGCGCCAGCGCGAACACCCGACCGACCGTCCCGGCCGGTGGCCGGGAGCGCGGACGGCGCGGACGGCGCGGGAGCGCGGACGGTAGCCCCGCGCACCAGCGGGAACGCCCCGGGCGGCCGTCCCGGCCGGTGGCCGGGAGCGCGCCAGCGCGGACGGCGCGGACGGGGACAACGACCGCCCCTGCCTGTAGCCCCGCGCGCCAGCGCGGGTGGGGGCCGCCGGCGTGCCCGGTGGTCGGTGCCGCTTAGCGCCAGCGCGCAGCGATCAGCCGCAATGCCGGGCAACAGCACCGCACCCCCGGCCAACGGCCCGCGCGCCAGCGCGAACACCCAACCGGCCGCCCAAAACACCCCCCGCCGGCGACCGCGCCCCAGCGCGGGAGCCCAGGCGGGGAGAACGGCCGCCCCGGGCCGGTGGGCGGGAGCCCCGGCGGGGGAACCGCTGGCCCGGCCAGTAGCCGAACGCCCCGGCGGGGAAGAACGGACGACCCGGCCAACAGCCCCGCGTGCCAGCGCGGACGACCCGGCCGCCCGCCCGAACACCCCCCGGCGACCACGCCCCCGGCGCGGGAGCCCGGGTGGGGAGAACGGCCGTCCCGGCCGGTGGGCGGACGCCCAGGCCGCCGGTTCGGCCGGTGGCCGGTACCGCTTGGCGCCAGCGCGCAGCGATCAGCGGGGCCACAGGTGGAGGCCGACGGCGGAGAGGAGGACGGTGGCCGTGCCGGAGGCCGTGCGCAGCGCGTTGAAGTGGGCCCAGCGGGGGGCGAAGTCCTGCCAGCTGGTGGCGGGGTCGGCGGTGCCCGTGGCGAGGGCCTCGTTGAGGGGGACGTTCACCGCCACCGTGGGCAGGAAGGCGCCCACCGCGTAGGTGACCGCGGCGGCGACGAAGGCGAGGGCGGCGGCTCGGTGGCCGAGGGCCAGCAGCGCGAGCGCGGTCGCGATCGCCGTCAGCGGCACGGCCATGAAGGGCGTCAGGAAGAGCGGGTTGAGGATCTTGGCGTTCATCGCCCGCATGGAGGCGACCGCCCGCTCGGGCTCCAGGGTGTTCAGGCCGGGCAGCACCGACACGGAGAACGCGAAGAACGTGCCGGCGACGACCGCCGCCAGTACCAGGGTGAGGAGCGCGCCGAGCAGGGCCAGAGTGGTCATGTGGCCCAGTCAAGCGACCGCCGCCGGCCGCGCCCATCCGCCACGCTCTCGACCGCATAAGCGAGCGTCTCGGGCGGGGCGGCCGGGCGGCGCCCAGCGGTGACGCCCGCTCAGGGGCGGACCACGATCTTCCGGCCGACGCCCGCGGCGAAGCGGTCAAGGGCCGCCGGGTAGTCGTCCAGCGGCAGCCGGTCGCTGATGAAGACGCCGGGGTCGAGGACGCCGGTGGCGAACAGCTCCGCGGCGCGTTCGTAGCTGTGCAGCACCGCCATCGAGCCGGTGATGGTGATCTCCTGGTTGTAGATGCGGTAGGGCTCGATGGTGGCGGTGGTGGCGTAGTCGGCGACGCCGAATTGGAGGAAGGTGCCGGCCTTGGCCACCCGGCCGAGGCCGTCCTGGATGGCCGCCGCGTTGCCCGTGGCGTCCACCACGATGTCCCAGCCCTGGGGGCGGTCAAGCTCGTCGGCGTTGCCCGCCGTGTTGGAACAGCCCAACTGACCGGCTGTGGCGAGCCGTTCGGGGTTGATGTCCACCACGTCGACGGCGCTGGCGCCGGTCCGTTTGGCCAACTCCAGCATCATCAGGCCCATGGTGCCCGAGCCGTAGATCAGCACCCGGGCGCCGAGCGTGGAGCGCAGCACGTCGTAGCCACGCACCGCGCAGGACAGCGGCTCGATCAGCGCCGCGTCCTCCGTGGCGACATGGTCGGGCAGCGGCACGCAGTTGGCGACGGGGGCCACCGCGTACTCGGCGGCGCCGCCGGCGACGGTGACGCCGATGGCGGCCCACCGGTCGCAGAGGTTGCTGTGGCCGCTGCGGCAGTATCGGCACTCGTGGCAGTAGAGGGAGGGGTCGACGGCGACCCGGTCGCCGATGGCGCGTTCGTGGACGTCACCGCCCACCGCGACCACCTCGCCGGCGAACTCGTGCCCCGGCACCACGGGCAGCGTCGGGGCGAACTCGCCCTGTCGGATGTGCAGATCGGTGCCGCACAGTCCGCAGGCGGCGACCCTGACGACCACCTCGCGGGGGCCGGGGGCCGGGTCGGGCACGGTGGTGACGGTGACCGTGCCCACGGACTCGATCAGGGCGGCTTTCACTTGACTGCTCCTAGCGAGAGGCCCTGGACGAGTTTGTCCTGGGCGGCGAAGCCGGCGGCGAGCACCGGCAGCGAGATGGCGATGGCGGCGGCGGACAGCTGGGCGAGGAAGAGGCCCTGGCTGGTGATGAAGCTGGTGAGGAAGACCGGCGCGGTCTCGGCGACGACGCCGGTGAGCACCCGGGCGAAGAGCAACTCGTTCCAGCTGAAGATGAAACAGATCAGCGCGGTGGCGGCGATGCCGGGCAGCACGATCGGGGCGATCACCCGGCTGAGCAGCACGGGCAGTCGGGCGCCGTCGAGTTGGGCCGCCTCAATCACCGAGATCGGCACCTCGGCGAGGAAGGACTGGAGCATCCACACCGCGATCGGCAGGTTCATGGAGGTGTAGAGGAGGACCAACAGCCAGATGTTGTCCAGCAGTCCGGTGTTCTTGGCGAAGAGGTAGATGGGCAGCAGCCCGGCCACCACGGGCAGCATCTTGGTGGAGAGGAAGAAGAACAGCACATCGCGCCAGGCCTTCACCGGCCGGATGGAGAGCGCGTAGGCGGCGGGCAGCGCCAGCAGCAGCACCAGCGCGGTGGACGCCAGCGAGGCGGTCAGCGAGTTGATCAGAGGTGGCCAGGGGTCGGTGCCGGTGGAGGCGCCGAAGAACTCCCGGTAGCCGTCCAGGGTGAGGGGCGCGGTGAGGGCCGGCGGGTTGCTGGCCGCGTCCGACTCGGCGTGGAAGGAGGTCAGCACCATCCAGGCGACGGGCAGGAAGAAGACCAGGCCGGCGAACCAGGCCAGCAGGCCGAGCAGCGTGCCCTTGGCGGAACGTGGCCTGGTGCGGGAGGCGGTGGGCGTCGGGGAGCTCATCCTCGGCTGCCCTCCTCTCGGAAGAGCGAGGACACCACGCGCAGCGCGAACACGGCGATGGCGATGGAGCCGAGCACCACCAGCACGCCGGCCGCCGAGGCCACGCCGTAGTCCTGCGCCTGGTAGAACTCGCGGTAGATGACATAGGGGAGGTTGGCGGTGTCCAGGGCGCCGCCGGTGAGGGTGAAGACGGCGTCGAAGTTCTGCACGATGTAGATCGAGCCGAGCAGGGCGCCGAGTTCGAGGTAGCGCCGCAGGTGCGGCAGCGTGAGGTAGCGGAAGATCTGCCAGTCGCCCGCGCCGTCGATCCTGGCCGCCTCGGCGAGTTCGGGCGGTCGGCTCTGTAGTCCGGCGAGCAGGATCAGCATCATGAACGGGGTCCACTGCCAGATCAGCGAGACCTCGACGGCCAGCAGCGGCATCTCCGATATCCAGTCCGGCTGGGGCGCGGTGAAGCCGAACAGGTCGCCGAACTTCGCCAACATGCCGTTGAGCAGGCCGTATTCGGGGTTGAACAGCAGATGCTTCCACATCAGCGCGGCGGCGACGGGGACCAGCAGGAACGGGGTGATGGTCATGGTGCGGACGAGGCCGCGTCCCCGGAAGCGGCGGTCGAGCAGCAGAGCCAGGGCGAGCCCCAGCAGCAGGCTGACGATGACCACCGTGGCGGTGAGCAGCGCCGTGGTGAACACGGCGCGCCGCAGGCTGGCTTCGCCGAGCACCGTGTCGTAGTTGTCGAACCCGGTGAAGGCCCGTTCGTCGGGGTAGAGGGCGTTCCACTCGAAGAGCGAGATCACCAGGGTCGCGGCGAACGGGAGTTGGGTGACCAGGATGAGGAACACCAGGGCGGGCAGCAGCGGCGCCCTGGTGGACCAGGCCCTGGCCCGGCTCCGGCCGCGGGCCGCCGTCCCCTGGGGACGGCGCGGCCCGACGGCGTCGTGCGCGGTCGTGGTCACCGGCCCACCGCCCTTGCGGGGTGGGCGCTTCGGAGGGTGGTGGTCATCAGCCGCGGTACCTCTCCGCGACCTCGTCGGCGAGCCGCTGGGACGCGGCCAGGGCGTCCTCGACGCTCTGCTGTCCCGCGATGGCGCCGCTGATCTCCTGGGAGACGCGGGTGCCGAGGTCGGCGAACTCGGGGATGCCGACGAACTGCACGCCGGGCGCCGGGCGTTCCTGCACGCCGGGGCTGATCGGGTCGGCCTCGTTGATGGCGTTCCTGGTCACCTCGTAGAACGCCCCCGCGGCCTGCTGGTAGTCGGGGTTGTCGTAGGTGGAGGAGCGCTTGCCGGCCGGCACGTTCTCCCAGCCGAGGGTCTCGCCGACGAGCTCCTCGTACTCGGTGCCGGACGCCCAGGAGATGAACTCCCAGGCGGCGTCGGCGTTGTCGGACGCCTTCTGGACGCCCCAGGCCCAGGTGTAGAGCCAGCCGGAGCTCTCGGTCTGTTCGACGGGCGCCGCGACATAGCCGATCTGGCCGCGCACCGGCGAGTCCTCGGCCTCCAGGGAGCCGGCCCCGGCGGTGGCGTCGTACCACATGGCGGTGTTGCCCTGGACCATGTTGTTGAGGCATTCGGCGTAGCCGGCCTGGGCGGCGCCCGACTCCCCGTGCTCACGGACCAGTTCGACATAGAACTGGACCGCCTCGACGAACTCGGGGTCGGTGAGCCTGGCTTCCCAGTCGGCGTCGAACCAGGTGCCGCCGAACGTGTTGACGACGGTGGTCAGCGGCGCGATGACCTCGCCCCAACCGGGCAGCCCGCGGAGGCAGATGCCCTTCATGTCGGCCTCGGCGCCGTCGATCTGGGCGGCGAAGTCGGCGACCTCGGTCCAGGTGGGCCGGTCCGGCATGGTCAGCCCGTGTTCCTCGAACACGTCGGTGCGGTACATCAGGAACGACGACTCGCCGTAGAACGGCTGGGCGTAGACGCTGCCGTCCTCGCCGGTGAGGGAGGTCTGGATGGGTTCCAGGATGTCGTCCACGGCGTAGTCGGCGTCGTCGGCGAGGTAGTCGTCGAGCGTGTGCAGCCAGTCGTTGCCGGCGTAGATGGGTGTCTCGTAGTTGGAGATGGTGGCGACGTCGTACTGACCTGACTGGTTGGCGAAGTCCTGGCTGATCTTGTCCCTGACCTCGTTCTCCGGCAGGACGGTGAAGTTGACCTCGATGCCGGTCTCTTCGGTGAAGTGCTCGGCCGTCAGCTGCTGGAGTTGGGTCATCTGGGGGTTGTTGACCATCAGCACGTTGATGGAGTCGCCGTCCGACGAGCCGGAGCCGCCGGCTCCGGAGCAGGAGGTGACCAGCATTCCGGCCGCCGTGGCGACGGCCAGGGCGCACCGGGTGCGTCGGGACGAAAGGGACATGGGGGGTACTCCTGAGGTGGTGGAAGCCGTGCGGGATCACCCCACCCGCTCGGCGGGTGGGCACGGTTCGGGTCGGTTGGGGTCGGTTGGGTCAGACGCGGATGACCTGGGGCCCCTGATGGAGGTAGCGGTGGGCCTCGGCGGCCGGGAGGCGCACGCTGGTGACGATGGTGTCGAGGTCGGAGATCTCGGCGAACCGGCAGAAGCTGGCGGCGCCGAACTTGGTGTGGATGCCGGCGAACACGCGGCGCCTGGAGGCCAGCACCGCCTGCCGTTTCACCTCGGCGACGGCCGGGTCGGGGGTGGTGAGGCCGTGTTCCCTGGAGATGCTGTTGGCGCCGATGAAGCCCAGGTCGATCACGAAGCCGGCGAGCATCTTGGTGGTCCAGCTGTCCACCGTGGCCAGCGTCGCCTCCCGGACCCGGCCACCGAGCAGCAGCACGGAGAACTCGCTGACCTGCGCCATCGAGCTGGCCACCGCCAACGAGGCGGTGACCAGGGTGAGTCGGCGGTCACGCGGCAGGCATTCGGCGATCAGCTGCGGGGTGTAGCCCTCATCGACGAAGATGGTCTCGGCGTCGCCGACCAGCTCGGCCGCCGCCGCCGCGATACGCCGTTTCTCCGGCACATGGCGGGTGGAGCGCGCGGCCAGGGTGGTCTCGAACCCGGCGCTCTCCACCGGGTAGGCGCCGCCGTGGGTGCGGCGCAGCAGTCCGTGCGCCTCCAGCACCCGCAGGTCGCGGCGGACGGTTTCCCGTGCCACCCGCAACTCCTTGGCCAGCTCCGCGACCTCGACGGAGCCCGCGCGGCGCGCCGCTCTGACGATGGCGCGCTGACGCTCTACCGCGGTCACTCTGCCTCCACGACGGTCCGGTCTCTCCCAGCTGTGTGCCCGGATGGGCCCGTACGGAGATTTGTACCGTCGGAAAGCGCGGTGGAACAGGGTGCCGTCCCCGGAGATCATGCCCGGTTGTGCCCGTTCTCCGCCGTGGACGGCGGGCGGACAGCGCAGTTCAGGGGCGCATGGAGAGGCGGGAGTGCCGCCCGGCTCGCCCGTTTCACACCGGTACCCCGCCCGCTCCGGGCCCGGACGCGCGGAAACTGCCCGAGCGGGTGTGGGCGCGACCGAACAGGCGCGTTCAGCGGCGCCTGGCGGCGTAGACGCCGCAGAGGGCGCCGATGGCGAGGGTGAAGAGCAGCGCCAGCCACAGCGGCATGGTGACCTCGGGGATCAACAGCCTGATCCGGGTCTGGCGGGTGTTGCCGAAGATGAAGATCAACGTCACCACGGCGATCACCAGCATGATGATCCGGCCGGGAGTGAAGAACTCGTTGGTCCGTGGGGCTCTCGTCCTGGTCGTCATGTCCCCAGGATGAGAGCGAAGGCGGCCGTCCGCCCGCCGAGCCGGGAAGGGGGACGACCGCCCGGGTGGACGCTCAGGCGTAGACGCGCTCGACGAACTCGGCGAGCTGGTCGTCGCTCAGCACACGGGCCAGGTCGGCCTCGCTGATCATTCCGGCCAGGCGCTTGTTCTCGTCGATCACCGGCAGGCGGCGGATCTGGTGCGTCTCCATCTCGGCGAGCACCTCGTCCACGTCGGCCATGGTGTTGATCCAGCGCGGGGTGCCCTGGCACAGCTCCCCGGCCGTGACCTTGCCCGGATCGCGGCCGGCGGCCACCACCCGCACCACGATGTCACGGTCGGTGACGATCCCGCAGAGGCGTTCGTCGACATCGCTCACCGGCAGGGCGCCCACGTCCAGCTCGCGCATCAGCTGCGCGCCCCGGTCGAGGCTCTCGGTGGCGGGAATCCACTGCGCGCCGGGGTTCATGATGTCCGCGGCGATGGTCATGAGGGGTCCCTCCTCGAAGATTCGGTTGGATGGTTCTCATGCCTCCACACCATGCTCCCCGCTCCACCCCGTCTGCGCCATTCGGGTGATCGCCGCGACCATCCGGCGGCCTCACTCCCCCACGGTGCCGTCCGCCAGCTCCCGGGAGACGTCCAGGTGGCCGAGGTGACGTGCGTACTCCTGGAGGAGGTGGAGGAGGATCCAGCCCAGCGTGGGTGGGGTCTCCGCCGTGCCGTCGAACCGTCCACCGATCGCCGCGCGTTCGGTCAGCTCGGCGTCGCCGATGGCCTGTCGGGAACGTTCGGCCTGCTCCCAGTAGCGGCGGCGCAGTTCGGCCACGGTGATTCCCTCGGGCAGCGTCCAGCGCCCGTCCGCGTCATGGTCGTCCCAGGGGCCGTCGACCGGCTCCGCGCGAAAGCCCCAGACCAGCCAGCGGCGCTCCATCAGCGTGAGATGCCAGACCAGTTGGGCCGGGGTCCAGGCCGATGGCACCCTGGCGGTGCCGAGTTCCTCCTCGTCGAGCCCGGACAGCTTGTCCCAGAGCGCCCTTCGGCAGGCGTCCAGGTAGCCGATCAGCAGGGCGCGGGGGTCGGTGATCTCCCGGCCGGGTCCTTCCGTCATCGTGACTCCCTGCCACCGTCGAGGTCCAGCGGTGGGACGTCGTCCCTCTCCAGCCCGAACGCGTGGACGTAGAGGGCGAGTTCGGCCTCAAGGGCACGTTCGATGGTGGCCGCGCGGCGGAAGCCGTGACCCTCGCCGGCAAAGCTCAGATACGCGTGCGGCACGCCGCCGCCCGCCACGGCCGCCAGCAGCCGTTCGGCCTGGTCGGGCCGGCAGATCCGGTCGTCGAGGCCCTGGAGCAGCACGAAGGGGGCGACGATCCGTTCGGCGTGGTGGACGGGGGAACGCTCCCGGTACCGGTCGGGCACCTCGTCCAGCGGGCCGATCAGCGACTCCAGATAGTGCGACTCGAAGTCGTGGGTGCCCTCCCGCGACCAGCTGACCATGTCCAGCAGCGGATAGATGATGGTGCCGGCGGCATAGAGGCCGGCGGTGTCCTGGTCGGTGAGCGAGGAGGCGGTGGTGTAGCCGCCGGCGCTGCCGCCCCTGATGGCGAGCCTGGCCGGGTCGGCCGCGCCCTCGGCGACCAGGCCGCGGGCGACGGCGGCGCAGTCCGCCACGTCCACCACGCCCCAGTTGCCGCGCAGCCGCTCGCGGTAGGCGCGGCCGTAGCCGGTGGAGCCGCCGTAGTTGACCTCGGCGACGCCGATGCCGCGCGAGGTGAAGTAGGCGATCTCCAGGTCGAGGGCGAGCGGCACATGGCTGGTGGGGCCGCCGTGCGCCCAGATCACATAGGGCGGCGCCGCGCCTGGCGGCCCGGTGAAGCGGGGGTGGCGCGGCGGGTGCACCCAGGCGTGCACCTCGCGCCCCTCGGGGTCGGCGAAGACGCGGGCGACGGGCCGGGAGTGGTGCTCCGGGTCGACCCGGTCCTCGTGGTGCTCGGCGAGCACCCGACAGTGCCCGCTGGCCGTGTCGAGGCAGACCACCTCGTAGTCCCGGTCGGGTCCCGCCGCGACGCCGATGACGCGCTCGTCGTGCACGGCCAGCGTGGGCCACCACGCGGTCCAGGGGCCGGCGGCGTCCGCCAGGGTGCCGGTGGCCGGATCGAGCACGGAGAGCCGCGAGGTGCCGAGGCCGTGCAGCACCGCGATGGTGCCGTGCGGCAGCGGGACCATCCAGCGCAGCCCGATCCGCCACAGCGCGTCGCCGAACTCCTCCTGCCGCTGGCAGAGGTTGGTCACCTGCCCGGTGTCCGGATCGATCCGGTGCGGCTGCCACCAGCCCTCGCGGTCGGTGAGCGCCAACAGGCCGCCGTCCGAGGCCCATTCGACCTGGGTGACGGACTCGGCCTGGCCGCCGGCGAGGATGCGGGGCGGGCGGAGCCGGCCGTCGTCCGCCACCTCGGCCAGCAGCAGCTCGGTGCCGTCCCAGGGCATCCTGGGGTGGTCCCACGCCAGCCAGGCGATCCTGGAGCCGTCGGGCGAACGGCGAGGGCCCGTGACGAAACGGTGCCGGTCGTCCGTCAACTCCCTTACCGCCGAGCGGTCTTCGGCGGCCGAGCCGTCCAGCGGCACGGCGACGAGCAGCCGGCGCAGATCGCTCGGCCCAGGCCCGGTGAACTCCTCCAGCACGCACCAGACCTCGTCGCGTTCGGGCACCACCACCGGATCGCACCAGCGGAGCCCGCCGCCCACCTCCGAGGTCGGGGTCAGCGGCCTGGGCGCCGCCCCCTCGGGGGCGTCCGGCTCCAGGGCGTGGAGGCGCTGGTCGGTGAAGTCGGTGAAGACGACCAGCGGGCCGCCCTCGGGGCGCGCCGCGCCGGCCCAGGGGAAGCCCCCGTACTCGATGACCCGGTTGCGGACGTTCCAGGGCGCCGGCAGCACGGAGACCGGCGCGGCGTCCCCCGGGCGCAGCCGCAGCAACGCGCGCCTGCCGCCCTCGGCGGGGCGGGGCGCCGTCCACCAGATCTCGTCGCCGACGACGCCCAGCGCCTCGGGGCGCCCGTCGTGCTGGGCGACCAGCCCCGCGTCGATGGGTGAGGGCCAACTTCCGTACGGAGCCTGGGGCATGACCGATGTCCTCCCGAGTCTGCGGTGGTGTGGCGGTAGCTGATGGCGCGTCAGAGGGCGCGCAGCGCCCGGTCCAGCACACGGGTGCCGAAGTGCAGGGCCTCGACCGGCACCCGCTCGTCGACGCCGTGGAACATCGCCTGGTAGTCGAAGCCTTCGGGCAGCCGCAGCGGCATGAAGCCGTAGTTGGTGACGCCGAGGCGCGAGAACTGCTTGGCGTCGGTGCCGCCCGACATGCAGTAGGGGACGACATGCGCCTCGGGATCGAAGTGCAGCAGCGCGTCACGGAGCACGCCGTAGGTGGGCGCGTCGACGGGTGCCTGGAGCGGGATCTCGTGGTGCAGGAAGTCCCAGTCGACGTCGGGGCCCGTGAGTTGGTCCAACGTCGCGGCGAACTCCCGTTCGGTGCCGGGGAGTACGCGCCCGTCCACCTGGGCGCCGGCGCTGCCGGGGATCACGTTCACCTTGTAACCGGCGTCCAGCATGGTGGGGTTGGCGCTGTTGCGGACGGTGGGGGCGAGGAGCTCGGCGGCCGGCCCCAGCTGGGCGAGCAGCCCGTCCACCGAGGCGGCCAGCCGCTCGGGGTCCGGGTCGTCGAGGTCGGGCAGCGGCACCCCGTGGAGGGTGGCCAGCTCGGTGAGCCCGGCGCGGACGGTCGGGGCGAGCCTGACGGGCCAGCGGTGTTCGCCGATCCTGGTGACGGCGGCGGTCAGCCGGGTGACCGCGTTCTCCGCGTTGATCTTGGAGCCGTGTCCGGCGCGGCCCCGGGCGGTGAGGGTGAGCCAGGCGGTGCCGCGCTCGCCGGCGGCCAGCGGGTAGAGGCGGCGGCCCTCGCCGGCGTGGAAGGTGAACGCGCCGGACTCGCCGATGGACTCGGTGCAGCCGTCGAACAGCCCGGCGTGCTGTTCGGCGAGGAAGCCGGAGCCGAAGGACGCGGTGTCCTCCTCGTCGGCGGTGAAGGCCAGCACCACCGAGCGCCGGGGGCGCACGCCGGCGCGGGCCCAGGCGCGCACCACGGCGAGGACCATGGCGTCGGCGTCCTTCATGTCCACCGCGCCCCGGCCCCAGACCACCCCGTCGCTGATCTCACCGGAGAACGGGTGGACCTGCCACTCGTCGGGGTCGGCCGGGACCACGTCCAGATGGCCGTGGACGAGGAGGGCGTCGGCCGAGGGGTCGCTGCCCTCGATCCGCGCGACCACGTTGGTGCGGCCGTGGGACTTCTCCAACAGCGTGGGCTCGACGCCGACTTCGGCGAGGCGCTCGGCGACGTACTCGGCGGCCGGGCGCTCGTGCCCGTCGCCGCCGCCCCGGTTGGTGGTGTCGATCCTGATCAGCTCGGAGGTGAAGCGCACCGCCTCGTCCAGCGCCCGGGCGTCGACATGCGCCGGCCCGTCGACGGGCGCCCGCGCCCCGGTGGACGCCTTGGCCTGGGTGGACGTCGGGGCCTGGGGCTCAGCCATACCATTCCTCCACGGCGGCGGACACCATGGTGGTGACCGTCTTGAAGCAGCGAATTCCCTCGTACATGGTGGGCGCCGTGTAGGCGACGCGCCGCTCGGCGATCTGCTCCACGCCGGGGACCAGCGCCGCCGCGCCGGCCAGCTGTTCGGCGTCGAAGTCGATCTCCACGGTGCGCGGCCTGGGCTCGGCCGGGGCGTGCCGCACCGCGAGGGCGGCGGCGCGGGTGGCGCCCTCGGTGATGTCGGCCGCGGTGCGGCTGGGGGTGCGGCAGATCGCCGCATAGCGGGAGACATGATCCTTGACCGCGACGCCCACCGCGTCGGGGGCGTAGCCCTTGGCGTCCTCGCAGGTCAGATCGTCCCCGGTGACCAGCACCACGGGGGTGCCGTACTCGGCGGCGACCAGCGTGTTGAGCAGGCCCTCGCTGGCGCGCACCCCGTCCACGAAGACGCCGGTGAGGGAGTTCCCCAGATAGGTGTGGGCCAGCACCCCGGGCGCGCCGGCTCCGGTGTGGTAGCCGACGAACGCGATCCCGTCCACGTCGCCGTGTTGGACGCCCTCGACCATGCTGAGGTCCTTGTGCCGGCCGGTGAGCAACTCGGCCCGGTCGTCGAGCTGTTCGAGCAGCAGGTTGCGCATGGTCATATGCGCCTCGTTGACGAGGACCTCGTCCGCGCCGCCGGCGAGGAAGCCGGCGATGGCGGCGTTGACGTCCGAGGTGAGCATCGGCCGGCAGCGCTGCCACTCGGGGGTGCCCGGCAGGCAGTCGGCCGGCCAGGTGACACCGGTGGCGCCCTCCATATCGGCGGAGATAAGGATCTTCGTCATGGGGGGAGACGTTACCGCCGCGCTCAGCCCACAGCCAGATCGCGCGCGCCCCCGCGTGCGCCGTTCACCTCCTCGGCGAGCCGGCGCAGGGCCTCGACGCCCTCGGTGCCGGGGGCGGCGCTGAACACCTGGAGCTGCTGCCCCATCCGGCCTGGCAGCGGCGGCACATGCAGCGTCTCGTAGTCGAGCTCAAGCGGGCCGACCACCGGATGCCAGAAACGCTTGCTCCCCACCCCGCACATCCGCACGTCCCCGGCCGCCCAGCGAGCCCTGAAGTCCGCACTGTGCTCGGCCAACTCGGCGACGAGCTCGGCGAGTTGGCTGTCCTCGGGGTAACGCCCCACGGCGTGCCGCAGCAGGGCGACCACCTCCTGGCAGCGCTCCGGCCAGTCGAGGAAGGTCTTCTTCGCCGAGGGGTCGAGCAGCAGGTAGCGGGCCTGGTTGCGGTCCCTGACGGCCGGCTCGTCGAGCCGGCCGAAGAGGGCGGAGCCCAGCGCGTTCCAGGCGAGCAGCTGGAGCCGCTCGTCGATCACCACGGCCGGCAGCTCGCCCATCCCGTCCAGCACCCGGCGCAGCCCGGCCGTGATCGGGCCAGGCGAGGGCGCGGGGCGCGGGAGGACGGCGCGCGGCCGGTTGGCCAGCGCCACCAGATGGGCGCGCGCGGTGTGGTCGAGGCGGAGCGCCCCGGCCAGCGCGTCCAGCACCTCGGCGGAGGGCTGGTTGGCCCGCCCCTGCTCCAGCCGCACGTAGTAGTCCACACTGATCCCGGCGAGCTGCGCCAGCTCCTCGCGGCGCAGGCCACGCACCCGGCGGCGGCGCGCGCCGCCGATGCCCACGCTCTCCGGGGCGATCCGCGCCCGGCGTGCCTGGAGAAAGGCCCCCAACTCCCGGCCGCTGTCCCTGAGTGTCTCCGACGCCATTTTCTCAGTATGTCCCCCGTACGCGTTCGCGGCCCCGCGAGGGTGGTACCGCCGTTACCAGGAACGCCGGTCCGCCGGTCACACCGGGCTCTGGCTGGGGCCCGGCCGAGCTGCGAGAACTGTGGGCATGACCACGCATGACAACGCGGCCGGGACCGGCCGCAAGGTGTTGATCGTCCATGCCCACCCCGAGCCCCGTTCGCTGACCACCTCGCTCGCCTCCTTCGCCGAAGCGGAGCTGCGCGCCGCCGGCCACCAGGTGCGGACCTCCGACCTCTACGCGATGAAGTGGAAGGCGTCGGTCGACGGCGACGACTACCCCGCCCACGACCCCGCCGAGCGGCTCGATGTGGCCAGCGCCTCCCAGCTGGCGTTCGACGGCGGAACGTTGACGGCCGACGTGCGGGCCGAGCAGGAGAAGCTGCTGTGGGCCGACGCCGTGGTGTTCCAGTTCCCGCTGTGGTGGTTCTCGGTGCCGGCGATCCTCAAGGGCTGGTTCGACCGGGTGTTCACCGCCGGCTTCGGCTATGGCGACAGCTCGATGCCCAAGTACGGCGACGGCACCCTGGCCGGCCGCCGGGCGCTGATCTCGGTGACCATCGGCGCCGGCGAGCCCTCGCTCTCCGGACGCGGCATCCACGGCCCGCTGGCCGAGGTGCTCTTTCCGCTCCAGCACGGGGTGTTGTTCTTCACCGGTCTCACCGTGCTGGAGCCGTTCCCCGTCCATGACGCGACCGACCTGGACGAGGAGGGATTCGCCCGGGTGACCGCGGCCTACCGGGAGCGGCTGGCGGGGCTCTTCACCGAACGGCCCGTGCCCTATCTGAGCCTGCGCGACGAGGACTACACCCGGGATCTGGTGCTGCGTCCCGGCAGGGAGCGCCCCGGCACGGCGGGGATGAGCCTGCACGTCGGCTGACCCGAGGCCGGGGGCGGTCTCGTCCGCCCCCCGGCCTGGGGGCCGGCGTCAGGAGGGCCGGCTCTCCTTCTCCACCTCGGCCGCGAGGTTGGCCAGCAGCCGCTCGTAGACGCCCTTGAGCACCCGGGGCGCGAAGATCCCCTCGAAGAAGCCGCCGATGCCGCCGGAGCCCTCCCAGACGGTCCGCACCGTCACATCGGTCTCCTCGGCGCGGCCCTCCGCGGCGGCCGGGGCCGTGGTCCAGGTGGTGACCAGGGTGGAGTTCCGGTCGGTCTCGACCAGGGTGCGCTCCTCCGGTTCCGAGATCTCCAGCAGGCAGGAGCGCACCCGCTTCTTGGTGGCGTGCAGCTTCAGGAAGACCACGGTGCCCTCGCCGTGGCCGCCCTCGCGGACCTCGTAGTCGGTGAACTCCTCGGGCAGCAGCCGGGGGTGGACCTCCCTGAAGTCGGCGAGGGCGGCGTACACCTCCTCCGGCCGCGCCGCGATCTCCCGGCGTGCGACAACCTCGATCTGCGCCATGCGAGCACTCCCCATGCGTCGGTGAACCCGTGTGTCGGTGAAACCCGTTTGTCGGGCGGTGTGTTGGACGGTGCGTCGAGCAGATGGAACCTTCGACAAGCCTTCCACTTCGGACGTCCCCGACCAAATCGGCTTGACACCTCGCCTTCGAACCTGTGTTCTATTACCGAGAACACGGCGGCGAGGAGGGTTCACCCATGCGCTGGAACCAGCTGAGCGAGGGATCGGCGGGGGCACCCCCCGCGCTCTTCGGCAGCGATGTGGTCAGCCGGACCATCGACACCCCCGAGTTCCGGGGCGTGACCTTCCACGAGGTGCGCGCCAAGTCCATCGTCAACCGCGTGCCCGGCGCCTCCCGGATGCCGTTCACCTACACCGTCAACCCGTACCGCGGCTGCACCCACGCCTGCGTCTACTGCTTCGCCAGGAAGACGCACGGCTATCTGGACCTCGACACGGGGCTCGACTTCGACACCCAGATCGTGGTCAAGGTGAACGCGCCCGAGCTGCTGCGCCGCGAGTTGGGCGCCGCCCGCTGGCGCGGCGAGCACATCGCGATGGGCACCAACGTCGACTGCTACCAGCGCGCCGAGGGCCGCTATCGGCTGATGCCGGGGATCATCGCGGCGCTCAGGGATCGGGCCAACCCGTTCTCCATCCTCACCAAGGGCACGCTGATCCTGCGGGACCTGCCGCTGCTGCGCGAGGCCGCCGCCGTCACGGAGGTGGGGATCTCCGTCTCCGTCGGCCTGCTGGACGAGACGCTGTGGCGCGCGGTCGAGCCGGGCACCCCGGCGCCCGAGCGGCGGCTCGACATCGTCCGCACGCTCCGCGAACACGGCATCCCCTGTTCGGTGTTGATGGCCCCGGTGCTGCCCTATCTGGCGGACTCCCCCGACCAGCTACGGCGCACGGTGCGGGCGATCGCGGAGGCCGGCGCCTCCTCCGTCACCCCGCTGGCGCTGCATCTGCGCCCCGGGGCCAGGGAGTGGTACATGGCCTGGCTGGCGCGACACCATCCGCGCCTGGTCCGCCGCTACGAGGCGCTCTACGCGGATGGCGCCTACGCCCCCAAGTGGTATCAGCGGCGGATCACCCGCGAGGTGCACGAGGCCGCCGCCGAGTGCGGGATAGGCCCGAGCCGGCCGGGCGCGCACCGCTCCCCCGAGCCCGCGGCCCCCGTGGAGCCCGCGCCCACGCCGGCGCCGGCGGACACCCAGCTGACGCTGATGTGATCCGCCGACGCCGTGCCCCTCGGGCCGGTCAGTCCCCCTTGACCAGCTGGCTGAGCAGGTCCGTCACAAACGCCTCGGCCCCCGCCTTGTCGATGCCCAGGCCGTGCAGCGGCCCCTCGCCGTCCTCGAACTCCAGCAGCGCCAGCAGGATGTGCTCGGTGCCGATGTAGTTGTGCCCGAGGCGCAGTGCCTCCCGGAAGGTCAGCTCCAGGGCCTTGCGCGAGCCCGCGTCGTAGGGGATCAGCGCGGGCACCTCGCCGGCGGCTGCCGGGAGGGTGGCGACCAGCGCCTCGCGCAGCGCCTCGGGGGTCACCCCCCGGCTCTCGATGGCGAGCACCGCGACGCCCTTGGGCTCGGCGAGCAGCCCGAGCGCCAGATGTGCCGGTGTGATCTCGTCGTTGCGCGCCGCGTTGGCCTCGTTCTGCGCCGCCATCACCACGTTCTTCGCCCGGGTGGTGAACCGGCCGAAGCCCTGGCTCGGGTCGAGCCCGGCGCCGTCCTCGGCACTCGCGCCGCCCTGCCCTGCGGGGTCCTTGGGCACGAACCGCTTCTGCGCGGCCTGCCTGGTCACGCCCATGCTGCGGCCGATCTCCGACCAGGAGGCGCCGGAACGGCGGGCCTGGTCCACGAAGTGGCCGATCAGGTGGTCGGCCAGCTCACCCAGGTGGTCGCCGGCGATCACGGCGTCCGTGAGCTGGTCGAGTGCGTCGGTGTGCACCTTCTTGATCGCGTCGATCAGATCGTCGAGTCGTACGGGATAGGCCATTCCCACGGGTTCCGTCATGCTGTCAACCTTAGGTTGACACCCCGGGAAGTGTCAACCGTCGGTTGACACTTCCCGGGGTGCCGGGCCGCCCGGAGAGCGCCGGACGGCCCCGCCCTGTCCCTCGACCTCTCGCTAGGGGTTGAGGTGGAACTCGAAGGTGGAGGTGGTGTTGCGGAAGTCCTCCGCGTTGCCGTCGAGCACCAGGTTGTTGAACGTGGCCTCGCCGACCGCCGGCCCCTGACCGGCCTCCGCCATCTCGTTGGCCCAGACGCCGATCCCCGACTTGTGGTCGTAGGCGTCACCGCTGCGCCGCGCGCCGCTGATGGTGACGTCGGTGAGGATCGTGTCGGCCACCGGGTACTCCGCCTGGCCGCCGACGTAGTTGGTCTGGAACATGATCCCCACATAGGTGGGATCGACGATGTCCACGTCGGAGACCCTGATGCCCTGGAACACCTCCGAGGCGGAGAAGAGCCAGATGCCGGGGAAGACCTGGTCGCCCCAGAAGTGACCGCCGGCTCTCTCGATGGTGATGTTCTCGAAGTTGGTCGGGATCTCACCGAATCCGTTCATCGGGTAGCCGAAGTCGAGCGAGCTGATGGTGATGCCCGAGTAGACCAGGGTGTCCGCGATACGGATGTTGCGGAAGGTGTTGTCGTAGCCGCCGTAGACCGCCAGGCCAGCCGCGCGCCAGGTCAGCAGCGAGGTCAGGTTCTCGTAGACGTTGCCGGTCTCGTCGGCGCCGCCCGCGTCGATCGCCGAGAACAGCGCGAAGCTGTCGTCGCCGGTCGCCCGCGCCTCGTTGTTGGTGACATGGTTGTCCGTGCTGCCGTTGGTCATGTTGAGGCCGTCGGCGAACAGGTTGCGGATGCGCGAGTTGCTGATGGTGACGCGGTCGGTGTTGGCGCCCCAGTAGAGGCAGACCATGTGCTCGACCCAGATGTCGTCGATCACGATGTCCGCGACATTGGAGAAGTCGAACACCTTTCCTGGGCCGTCGATCCGCGAGGTGTAGTTGCCGAAGTAGGCGAAGTGCGCGAACCGCGAGCCGCCGGCCGTGGAGTCGGCGCGGAAGCCGATGTCCGTGTTGGTCTGGGTGGTCGGCGCGTGGAAGCGGGTGTACCAGACGCCGGCGCCCACCACGTCGACCGCGCCGCCGTAGACCTGGAACTTGTTGGACGTCTCGTAGTCGCCCGGCGGGAGGTAGACGCCCTCCAGGGTTCCGGTGGTGTCCATCCGCACCCGGTCGAGCGCGTTCTGCACGTCCTGGTGGGTGAAGCCCTCCGGCTCGGTGTAGGCGGCCGGGTCCGGGTTGGGCAGCGGCGCCACCTGCTCCAGGCTGATGAAGTCGATGGCGTACTCGGTGTCGTTCTCCGCGTCCTTCTGGAGCCTGATGGTGCTGCCGGCCGGCACGGTCCGGTCCAGCAGCAGATGCGCCTCGTCATAGATATGGCGCGGCCCGCCGCTGCCGGGCGAGTTCCCCGGGTTGGCCTCGTCCCCGTACAACCAGGCGTAGCGCGAGGTCAGTTGGAGCGGGGCGTGCGGCTCGCCGTCGATATAGACGTTGAGGGTGCTGTCGATCCCCTCGCCGCTCGGGCTGTCGGGGATGGAGAACCGGGTGACCAGGGTGTTGGTGCTCGCCCCGGTGGTGAACTCGACATAGTCCCCGGTCGATTCGAGCGTCACGGCTTGGCGGTTGGACGCCTCGCCCGCGATGTCGCCGACGTCCCGGTTGGGGCCGACCACCTCGGCGCCGCCGCCGGTCGTCGCGTCCTCCGCCTCGTACATCGAGTACGGCATCTGCGCGCCGCGCCCGACCGCGAACGAGCGGGTGTCGGTGTTGTTGCCGCGCTTGGCCGGGATCTCGTTGGCGTCCGCCGAGACCGTGGTGTCCAGGGTGAACGAGCCGTCCTGTGCCGTCCAGCTCCCCAGCGCGATGGCCGATGTGGTGCTGCCGGCCGCGATCACGCCGTTGAACTCGCCGGTCAGCGTGGTGTCGCCGATCGCCAGGGTGATCTCGTGGGCGCCGGCCGTCGTGTCCAGGGTGCCCCGGTTGGCCAGCCGCACCGAGAAGTCGACCTCGTCGCCGGCCGACGGGTTCGCCGGATCCCAGGTGACGCCGGCCACCACCAGATCGGCGCTGGCCACCGGCTCGACCACGACCGGCTCGGGGCTCTCGTAGGTGTTGTTGTCCTCGTTCTGCTCGACCACGGTGTTCTCCGGGTCGACCACGGCGCTCACCGTGAGCTCGCCCGCGGGGAACACGCCCACCTCGGCCGAGACCTCGGCGGTTTCGCCCGGCTCAAGCCCCTCGACCTCGGCGGTGGCCTGCTCGTCCCCGTTCACCAGGAACGCCACCTCGGTGGCGGACGAGGCGACGGGGCCGCTGTTGCGCACGGTCGCCGTCAGGGTCACCGGGTCGGACTCCAGCGGGGCGGGCGGCGTCGCGGTCAGCGCGACCACCTCAAGGTCGGGGTTCGGGGCCGGCTCGCCGTGCACCTCCAGCTCGGCGACCTGCCCTGCGGGCGCACCGGAGTTGGCGGTGATGGCCAGCCGCACATCGGCTGCCTGGCCGCTGACCGGGATGGTCACCGTGTTCCCGGTGGTCGGGGAGAAGGCGTAGTCGGCGGCTGCGACCAGCGTTTCGAAGCCGCCCGAGCCGGAGCGGCCGAGCACCGCGATCCGCTGGGTGCGGTCGCCCCAGGCGCTGCCCGGGTTCAACCGGACTACCACCGAGTCCAGTTCGGCCTCGGCGCCCAACTCGACGGTCAGCTCGCTCGGATAGGCGCCCCCCTCCCAGTAGGTGTCCGTGTCACCGTCGTTGGCGTTGGCCGCGACAAAGGTGTGCACGAAGGAGGACGCGCTGATCGGCTTGCCCCGCGCCAACTCAACGGCCTGGGCGTTGAGTTCACCCTCGTGGGTGACCGTCTCGCTGTCCGCCGAACGGTTCCCCGCCGCGTCGAGCGCCCGCACCGTGTAGCTGACGGTGGCGTCCGCCGGCTGGGTGTCGGTGTGGGTGGTGGCGTCGCCGGGGACGGTGGTGCGCAGCACCCCGTCCGCCCAGATCTCGTAGCCGGCCACTCCGGTGTCGTCCTCGGCGGCCTCCCAGCTCAGGCCGATCTGTCCGGGCTCGGCGACGGCGCTGGTCAAGGCGCCGGGTGCGCTGGGCGCCTCGGTGTCGCCCTCCGTCGGGCCGTAGATCTCCAGCTCGCCCAACTGGGCGGCGTCCTGCTCGGTGTTGCCGGTGACCCACACCCGCACATGGCGGGCGGTGGTGTTGTCGAAGGCCAGGGTCACCGTGTTGTCGCCGGCCTCGGCGTCGAAGAGCGCCTCCTCGGCCGGGGTGAGGTCGGTGAACTCCGTGCCGTCCTGCGACACCTGGAGCGTCAGCGTCTGGGTGCGCGGCTCGAAGTCGCCCGGCAGGCCGAGCACGATCCGGTTCAGCGGCACCGAGGCCCCGAGGTCGGCGCGCACCCACTGCGGCAGTTCGCCGCTCTCGCTCTGCCAGTAGGTGCTCCGCTCGCCGTCGCCGGCGAGGGGGGCCTCGCCGCCCTCGGCCGAACTGCTGGCGGTGAACGTCGCCCCGAGCGCCAGGTTCTCCTCCGACTCGGCGGCCCTGTTCACCTCCAGCTCCGCCAACTGGGCTTTGTCCGCAGCGCTGTTGGCCGTGATCTCCAGCCGGACGAACCGGGTGCGCTGCGCGGGCAGCGGAATCGTCACCCGGTTCTCCGAGCCCTGCTCGAAGGCGTGGGTCGCGGCGTTGGCCAGCGTGGTGAAGGTGGTGCCGTCCATGCTTCCGTGCACGGCGACCGTCTGCTCCCTGCTCTCCCAGTCGGCCGGCAGGCTGAGCACCACGCCGTCGACGCGGGCCACCTCGCCGAGGTCGACGGCCACCCACGCGGGGAACTCGTCGGCGGCGCTCTCCCAGTAGCTGCCCTGGTCGCCGTCGGTGACATGCGCGGCGAGGCGCTCGCCGTCGACGCTGCTGGCCGTCGCTGGCGCCCCGGCGGCCAACCCGGTGTCGCTGGCGGTGGCGACCCCGGCGGTCAGTCCACCCCCGATCATCAGCATGGCGGTGAGCGCGGCGGCTCCGGCCCGCGCTCCCAGACCTCTTCGTCTCATCCCTGGCCTCTCATCCCTGTGCCCTCATCCCTGGCAGGCGTCCCTGGCCCATCCCGACGGCACGCATGACCATGCATCGTGCGCGCATGATTTTGCGTATTGACATCAGAGAGTTGCAGGAGCATGCCAAGGTGTCCACAGGTCGCGCACGCCTTCTTGCTCGCCAACTCGGCGGCCCCGCCAACTGGTTGCGCGCGGCACGCAAACGACGTGACCCCGTTGAACTGCCGCTTACGCCCGTCCTCGACACGCCGGGCCGACAACCCGCAAGAACCGCAAGGAATTTGCGTCAACGCCGAGGCGCCGGATCGCCGACATCCGGCGGTCACGGCACGGAGGCGGCATGGCGGATGACCGGCCCCCGAAGCGCCACGGGCAGCGCGAAGGCCCGCCCGCCCCCGGTGGTCGGGGCGGGCGGGCCGGGTCGGGCGGTCAGGTGTTCAGCGGGCCTCGGCCGCCGTGTGGCAGTGCTCCACGGTCTCCCGCAGCGCCTCCGACAGCGGCGTCCGCGCGCGCCAGCCGGTCACCGAGGCGAACCGCGACGGGTCGATCACCACGTCGCGGAAGTCCGTCGTCTCCGCGTACTCCGGCGGATCCACCGAGAGGACGGGCACCTCCGGCTTGCCGGTGCGCTCGGCGACCAGCCCGGCGACCGTGCGGAACACGTCGCCGAGCGGGGAGCCGACGCCCGTGCCCAACAGCCAGTGGCGGCCGGCCAGCGCGTCGACGTGGCCGAGCGCGGCGACCAGCGCGCGCGCCACGTCCCGCACGGGGAGCAGGTCCCGGCGGACCGTGCCGTCGTGCCACATGGTGATCGGCTGCCCGGCCAGGGCGCGCCCCGCCATCAGCGAGACGACCCCCTTGTCCCTGGTCTCCGGGTGGGCGCTGGGCCCGAACACCGTGGGCAGCCGGATCGAGGCGCCCCGCACCAGGCCGGCGGCCGTGGCGTCCAGCACGATCCGTTCGGCGGCCAGCTTCTGCCGGTCGTACTCGCCCTTGGGCTCGTCCGGTTCGCTGCCGTCCAGCACCGCCTTCTGGGAGGGGCCCACCTGGGAGCAGGCGCCGACGAACAGCAGGCCAGTCCCGGGGCGGTCACGCAGCGCCCGCACCACGTCCCGCACCAGATCGACGTTGACGCGTTCGGCGGCCTTGTCGCCGTCCTCGATCCGCCAGCTGGACGAGCCGGCGATATAGGCGATCGAGTGGATGACGACATCGGCGTCGGCGACCGCTTCGGCCACGGCGCCCGGCTCGGTCAGATCGGCGGTCCGCACCTCGACGTCGGCGACCGCGTCGGCCGGTGGGAGCGCCTCGCGGCGGGCGACGGCCCGGACCCGCAGGGGCTCGCGGGCCAGCTCGGCGAGGATCGTCGAGCCGACGAAGCCGGTCGCGCCCAGCAGCACGACGCGCGGTCGGTCGCTCACAGCGTCAACTCCAGTTCCCGGCAGCGGTCGTAGTCGGGCAGCAGCCCTCGTTCCCCGGCCTCGGCCAGGGTCGGCGCCTCGGCGTCCCGCTGGGACAGCAGATGGGGTTCGGTCGCCACCGGCAGACCGATCGCCGGATCCAGCGGGGAGACCGTCAGCTCGTTGGCCGGGACGTAGTGGCCCGGCATCACATAGACCACGATCGAGTCGTCCTCCTCGGCCTGGAAGGCGTGCCCCACGCCGACCGGGATGTACACCGCGCGGCCGGTGTCGCCGCCGAGCTGGTGCTCCGTCCACCGGCCGAAGGTGGGCGAGCCCACCCGGAGGTCCACCATGAAGTCCCGCACCCGGCCGTGGGGGCTGTAGACGTACTTGGCCTTCCCCGGGGGCACGGCCGTGTAGTGGATGCCCCGCAGCACTCCGGCGGCCGACACGTTGTGACTGACCTGGCCGACCGTGAACAGCGGTCGTCCGGTGGCCTCGGCGAAGGCGGCGCCTTCGAACGGCGTGGTGAACAGGCCGCGTTGGTCCCGGTAGACGGGCGGCGTGAACGCGAACGCCCCCTCGATGTCCAGCTTCTCGATGTCCACAAGCAACTCGCTTTCTGGCCTCGGGCCTACAGACCGCTCAGCACGTCGCGCAGCGCGCCGATGACCTTGTCCTGGGTGTCGGTGGGCAACGAGGGGTACATCGGCAGCGAGAAGATCTCCTTCGCCAACCGCTCCGTGACGGGGAGCGAGCCCTCCCGATACCCGAGGTCGGCGAATCCCGACATGGTGTGCACCGGCCAGGGGTAGCTGATGTTGAGCGAGATGTCGAACCGCTTGAGCGCCTCGATGATGTCGTCGCGGCGCGGATGGCGGACGACATAGACGTAGTAGACATGCGTGTTGCCAGGGCTTGTCCTCGGCAGCAGCAGGCCGTCGACGTCGCCCAGCTCCTTCTCGTAGCGGCGCGCCACCTCGTTGCGGCCGGCGACATAGGCGTCCAGGCGGGTCAGCTTGCGCCGCAGGATCTCGGCCTGCACCTCGTCCAGGCGGGAGTTGTGTCCCGGGCTCCGCACCACGTAGTAGACCTTCTCCATGCCGTAGTACCGCAGTTGGCGCATCGCCGCGTTCACCTCCTCGGACGGGCTGATGACCGCGCCGCCGTCGCCGTAGGCGCCGAGGACCTTGGTCGGGTAGAAGGAGAACGCCGCCGCGTCGCCCATCGAGCCGGCGATCCGCCCGTGGTGCCGGGCGCCGTGCGCCTGGGCGCAGTCCTCCAGGATCTTCAGCCCGTGCCGCTCGGCCAGCCGCTCAAGCGGCGCCATGTCCACGCACTGCCCGTACAGGTGCACCGGGACCAGCGCCTTGGTCCTGGGCGTGATGGCCGCCTCGACCTGGTCGGTGTCCATCAGGAAGTCGTCCTCGCGGACATCGACGAAGACCGGGGTGGCACCGGCGCCGACGATCGCGATCACGGTGGGCGCCGCCGTGTTCGAGACGGTGATGACCTCGTCGCCGGGACCGATACCGAGGGCCTCCAGGCCCAGCTTGATGGCGTTGGTCCCGTTGTCGACGCTGGTGCAGTGTCCGACACCGTGGTAACGGGCGAACTCCGCCTCGAAGTTGTTGACGCTCTGGCCGAGGACCAACTGGCCGGATTCGAAGACGGTGGAGACGGCGTCCAGGATGTCCTCCCGTTCGCTGCCGTACTCGTCCAGGTAGTCCCATACACGCGTGGTCACGTCGTTCTCTCCTGTTACTTGGCGGTCACGATGTCGAGCGTCGGCAGCGCGAAGACCAACTTGCCGCCGCCTGCCATGAACTCCGTCTCCCGTTCGACGAAGCCGGCGCGGTAGATCCAGGGGAGAACGAGGAGTTGGTCGGGGCCCAGCGCCTTCGCCTCCTCCTCGGTGACCACGGGGATGCCGCTGCCGGGCGAGAACCCGCCGGCCTTCCCCGGGCTGACCTCGCCGATGCACGGCAGGTCCTCCTCGGTGAGGCCGCAGTACTGGAGGATCACATTGCCCTTGATGGACGCGCCGTAGCCGACGGTGAGCCGGCCGGCCTTCCGGCTGCTGTCCAGGAACTCCCGCAGCTGGTCGCGGTGGTCGCGGACGCGGGTGGCGAACGCCTCGAACGGGGCCATGGTGTCCAGCCCTCCGGCGGCCTCGATCCGGCGCAGCTCCTCGATGCCGGCCTCGTCCACGCGGTAGCGGGTGGGGGACTTGGCGAGGATGACGCAGAGGCTGCCGTTGTAGACCTCGGTGATCTCGGCCCGCACCACCGTGAAACCGACCCGGTCGGCCATCCACTCGATCTGGCGCAGCGCGTAGAGCTCCAGATGCTCGTGACACATCACGTCGTAGGCGGTGGCGTCGATCATCGACGTGAGGTTGCTGACCTCGATCATCCACACGCCGTCGTCGGCGAGGATGGCGTGCACATCGCGCATGAAGCCCATCGGGTCAGGCAGGTTGTAGAACATCGCGATGGAGGTGACGATCTTGGCCTTGCGGTCGCCGTACCGCTCCTGGAACTTCTCCCGGGTGAAGAAGTCAGGGATCAGCTCGATATGCGGCGGATAGAACTCACGCAGCTTCTCCCCGGTGGGATCCACGCCGACCAGTGTGGGTCCATCGGACGGATACGCCTGGAGAAGAGTGGAGTCGTTGCTGCCGATGTCCAGGACCAGATCGGTGGATTCGAGATCCACCACCCGCAGGACCGCCTCGACCTTGCTCCGCAGATGGTTGATCATGTACGGCCGAATTCCTGACCGGTACTCGTAGTGGTCCCCGTGGATCATCGTCAGATCAGCGGTGTGCCGCAACTGGACGAGTCCGCAGCCGTCCGGGGAGCATCTGACCAGGTCAAGCGGCCCCGTTGGCACCACCTCCGCCCGGCTGCGCGGGAAGATGCTGGTCAGGGCCTGGTCGCCCAGATCGATCACGGGAATGAGGGAGCGGTTGCCGCAGACACGGCATGCGGAGATGGCGGTCATGTGTTCTCCAACCGACGTGCGGAACGTCGTGTCGCTACGGATGCTGTCGAGCTGCGGCGGGGGCGCTTCCCGCCAGCAGTGTTGTGGATCGAAAATCGGCCCAGCACCCCTAACCGGGCGCTGAACACCCCTAACCGCGCCGGATCGCGCGGGTCACTGCCCGGCGCCTGACTCCCTGCCGAACTCCTCGTTGATAAAGGCGAAGATCTCGTCGTCGGTCGCTGAGTCGAGATCCGTGGCCGCGTCCGCGCCGCCCGGCTCCGTGTTGTTCCACTTCGCCATGAGGGCGTTGAGCCGGGCGGTGATCTTCGTCCGGGTCAGGTTGTCGGCTTCGAGACCGACCAGGCCGACCTCAAGACGTTCCAGGTCGTCCAGCACCGAACCCCCGCTCTCCGGGGCGAGTTCGGCGCGCAGGTGCTTGGCGAGAACCGCCGTGTTCGGCTGGTCGAAGACGATGGTCGCCGGTAGCCGCAGACCGGTGGCGGTGCCCAGGGCGTTGCGCAGTTCCACCGCGGTCAGCGAGTCGAACCCCAGGTCCCTGAAGGCGCGTTCGGCATCGACGGCGCTCGGGTCTGGCAGCCCGAGCACGGCGGCGGCACGGGTCCTGATCATGTCGACCAGCAGCCGGTGCTGGTCCGCCTCGTTGAGCCGGGAGAGCTGGTCGGCGAGCGGGGGACCGCCGGGCGCCGCCGCCGTATCCGCCGTCCGCAGCGCGCGCACCTCGGGCACGTCGCTCAGCAGCGGGGACGGCCGGGCGGAGGTGAAGCCCGGGATGAACGCCGCCCAGTCCATGTCGGCGACGGCGAGCGCCGTGTCGTCCAGGTCGAGGGCCCGGTGCAGCGCGGAGATCGCCAGGTCGGGGCGCATCGGGGGGACGCCGCTGCGGCGCATGCGCTCGGCGGCGGAGCCGACCAGCCCGCCCTCGGCCCAGGGGCCCCACGCCACGGAGGTGGCGGTCAGCCCGGCGGCGCGGCGCCGCTGGGCGAGCGCGTCCAGATAGGCGTTGGCCGCCGCGTAGTTGCCCTGGCCCGGGCTGCCGAAGACCCCCGAGGTGGAGGAGAACAGCACGAACGCCGACAGTTCACGGTCCTTCGTCAGCTCGTGCAGATGGATCGCGGAGGCCACCTTGGGCCGGAAGACGGTCTCGAACCGCTCCGGTGTGAGCGAGGCGAGCACCCCGTCGTCCAGCACACCAGCGGTGTGGAAGACCGCGTCGACCTGGTGCTCGTCGAGCAGCACCGCGAGGGCGTCGCGGTCGGCGACGTCGCAGGAGGCGACGGTGACCCGGGCCCCGAGCCGCGTCAGTTCGTCCCGCAGCTCCGGGGCACCGGGCGCCGCCAGGCCGCGCCTACTGGTGAGCAGCAGATGCTCGGCGCCCAACTCGCCCAGCCAGCGGGCGAGACGACCGCCCAACGCGCCCGTGCCGCCGGTGATCAGAACGGTGCCCGACGGGTGCCAGGGCCGGCCGGCCCTGGTCGTGCCGGCCGGCACGAAGCGGCGGGCGAACGTTCCCGAAGGGCGGATCGCGAGCTGGTCCTCTCCCAGATCGCCGGCGAGGACGGAGACGAGCCGGCCGATCTCCGAAGTGCCGACCTCCGCCGGCAGATCCACCAGGCCGCCCCAGTTCTGCGGCTGCTCAAGGCCGGCCACCCGGCCCAGGCCCCAGATCGCCGCCTGGTCGGGCCGGATTCCGTCGGCCTGGTCGTGGCCACCGCCACCGACGGACACGCCCCCTCGGGTGAGGCACCAGAGCGGCGCGTCGACGGCGTCCTGTACCGCGCGGACCGTTCGGGTGAGCCCCGCGGTCACTCCGCTGCCGAGCGGGGTGTCGTCCAGCGCGAGCAACGACACCACGCCGGCGATCTCGCCGGTCGGCTCGTCGACGACCTCGGCGCCGTGGGCGCGCAGCCCGTCGACCACCGCGTCGACGAACTCGGTCTCCCGCTCCGGACGCAGCACCAGCCACCGTCCGCCGAGGACAGGCGCGGCGACGTCGGAGAGCTGCGTCCAGTCGACGCGGTAACGCCAGGAGTCGGCGGTCGACTTCTCCACCCGGTCCCGACGCCAGGAGGTGAGCGCGTCCCGCGCGGACTCGTCGAGCTCGATGTCCCCGTTCTCCACGGCCTCCCAGAACTCGCCATCGACGGCTTCCTGTTCGGCGGGGGCGAACTCGGGCCAGTAGCGCTGACGTTGGAACGGGTAGGTCGGCAGCTCGACCCGCCGTCCGCTCAACCCCCAGTCGACGTCCACGCCGTTGACGAAGGCTTCGCCCAGGGAGAGCAGCATCCGCTCCATACCACCCTGGTCACGCCGCAACGTGCCCAACACCACCGCCTCGGCCCCCGCGTCCTCCACCGTCTCCCGCAGACCAACGCCAAGGACCGGGTGGGCGGACACCTCGACAAAGGTGCTGAACCCGTCCGCGAGCAGCGCCTGGGTGGCGCCCTGGAAGTCGACCGTGTTCCGCAGATTCTCGAACCAGTACGCGGCGTTCAACCCCGCCGTGTCGATCAGGCCGCCCGTCAGCGCCGAGTAGAACGGCACCCGACCGGACTTGGGCGCGACCGGCGCCAGCACATCGAGCAGTTCGTCCCGGATCACCTCGACCTGAGCGGAGTGCGAGGCATAGTCCACGGCGATACGACGAGACCGCTCAACCGACCCCAACACCGTTTCCAAGCCGGCCACTTCACCGGCCACCACCACCGAGTTCGGACCGTTCACCGCCGCAACCGACACACCCACCGGCAACTCCAACTGATCCACCGGCAGCGGCACCGACACCATCCCACCACCACCAGCGAGCCGGCCAGCGATCAACCGCGACCGCAACGCCACCACCCGCGCACCATCCCCAAGAGACAACCCACCCGCCACCACCGCAGCGGCAATCTCCCCCTGCGAATGACCCACCACCGCAGAAGGCACCACACCAAACGACTCCCACACCCGCGCCAACGACACCATCACCGCCCACAACACCGGCTGCACCACATCAACCCGCGACAACAACCCCTCATCAGCGAGAGCTACCTCAAGGTCCCAGTCCACAAAAGGCTTCAGCGCCTCACCACACGCCAGCATCGACTCCCGGAACACCGGAGACGACTCCCACAACCCCGCCGCCATCCCCAACCACTGCGAACCCTGACCAGGGAAAACCATCACCACACCACCACCGACAGCACCAACGGACCCCGACACCACCGAAGCCGCCGGCACACCCGAAGCCAACGCCGCCAACCCCGCACGATCCCCGCCCACCACCACGGCCCGATGCTCAAACACCGAACGACCCGCCAACGAGAACGCCACATCGGCAACATCAGCATCCACCGACGCCAACCGACCAGCAGCCTCCCGCACCGCACCCACCGAACGCCCCGACAACACCCACGGCACCACACCCAACCCAGGCTCCGACACCGGAGCATCGCCAACCTCCGGCGCCTCCTCCACAATCACATGCGCGTTCGTCCCACTCATGCCGAAGGAGGAGACGCCCGCCCTTCTGGTGCTGCCCGAGTCCCAGGGACGGGTCTCGGTCAGCAACTCCACCGCGCCCTCCGACCAGTCGACATGGGGGGTGGGCTCGTCCACATGCAGCGTCTTCGGGAGCGTCCCGTTCCGCAGCGCCATCACCATCTTGATCACGCCGCCCACGCCGGCGGCGGCCTGGGTGTGGCCGATGTTCGACTTCAACGACCCCAGCCAGAGCGGACGTTCGGGGTCGCGGTCCTGGCCGTAGGTGGCCAGCAGCGCCTGCGCCTCGATCGGGTCGCCCAGCGTCGTCCCCGTGCCATGCGCCTCCACCACGTCCACATCGGCGGTCGTGAGCCCCGCCGACGCCAACGCCTGCCGGATCACCCGCTGTTGGGACGGACCGTTCGGCGCCGTCAGACCGTTGGACGCGCCGTCCTGGTTCACCGCCGAACCGGCCACCACGGCAAGCACCGGATGCCCGTTCCGCCGCGCGTCCGACAACCGCTCCAGCACCAGCATCCCCGCGCCCTCGCCCCAGCCGGCGCCGTCGGCCGCCGCCGCGAACGACTTGCACCGCCCGTCCTCGGAGAGCGCGCGCTGCCGCGAGAACTCCACGAACCCGACGGGGGTCGACAGCACGGTCACCCCGCCGGCCAGCGCGAGGGAGCACTCCCCCTGGCGCAGCGCCTGCGCGGCCAGATGCAACGTGACCAGCGAGGAGGAGCAGGCGGTGTCCACCGTGACGGCCGGGCCCTCAAGGCCGAGGGTGTAGGACACCCGGCCGGAGAGCACGCTGGGCGAGTTGCCGGTGCTGACATAGCCCTCGAACTCCGAGCTGTTGGACGCGGCGCCGAGCAGCGCGCTGTAGTCCTGATAGGTCACCCCGGCGAAGACTCCGGTGCCGCTGCCGCGCAGCGTCACCGGGTCGATGCCGGCGCGTTCGACGGCCTCCCAGCTCGTCTCCAGCAGCAGCCGCTGCTGCGGGTCCATCGCGAGCGCCTCGCGCGGCGAGATCCCGAAGAAGCTCGCGTCGAACTGCGAGGCGCTGTCCAGGAAGCCGCCCTCGCGGGTGTAGCTGGTGCCGGGCTTCTCGTAGTCGGTGTCGTAGAGGGCGTCGAGATCCCACCCACGGTCGGTGGGGAAGCCGGCGACGGCGTCCTGTCCCTCGGCGACCAGCCGCCAGAGGTCCTCCGGCGATCCCACCCCGCCGGGGAAGCGGCAGCCCATGCCGACGATCGCGATCAGCTCGTCGCCGTCGGTGTGCCGTCGCACGTCGATCTCGCCGGCGGTGCCCGCGCGTCGGGCGATCAGATCGTCGAGGTGCAGGGCGAGACCCAGCGCTGACGGGTAGTCGAAGACGAGGGTGGCGGGCAGCCGTACGCCGGTGGCGGCGGTGAGCCGGTTGCGCAGTTCGACGGCCGTCAACGAGTCGAAGCCGAGGTCACGGAAGGCTCGCGCGACGTCGATGGCCTGGGGCGACGGGTGCCCGAGCACCGCCGCGGCCTCCTCGCGCACCAGCTCGACCAGCGCGTCCTTGATCTCCTGGGCGTCCAGCCCGGCGAACCGCTCGTCAAGAGCCCCGGCGCCCTCGTCCGCGTCGGACCGCACCGTGAGCGCCTCGCGGACCTCGGGCAGTTCGGACAGCAGCGGGCTGCGGCGGACCGCGGTGACCAGCGGCGCGAACCGTGCCCAGTCGACGTCGGCGACGGTCACCGCGGCTTCGTCGCGGTCCAGCACCCGCTGGAGTTCGGCGACGGCGTCTGCTGGCGCGAGGGCACGCAGGCCCTGTTCGCGGAGCCGGTCGGCGTCCAGCGGGCTGTCGTCGAGCTCCCATGGCGCCCAGGCCACCGAGGTAGCGCGCCAGCCTCGCGCGCGCCGGGCGTGCACGACCGCCTCCGCGCCGGCGTGTGCGGCGGCGTAGGCGCCAAGGCCGGGGTTGCCCCAGGTGGCGGCGGTGGAGGAGAAGACGACAAACGCGTCGAGAGAGTCCCCGAGCAACTGGTCGAGGAGGCGCACGGGCGTGGCCTTGGCGGCCATCGCCTCGGCGAGGCGGCGCGGCGTCAGCGCGGACAGGGGCGTGGGCTCGTAGAGCGCGCCGGCGTACACCACCGCGCGGACCGGGGTCCCCTCGTCGGCGAGGCGGGTCACCAACTCCTCGGTCCGGGCGGGGTCGTCGAGCGTGACGACCCGGTCGGCGCCGTTGCCGAGCAGCCAGTCGGTGATGATCTCGCCGTGCGCGCCGCCGGTGACCAGCACGGTGCCGCTGGGGCGCCACGCCGCGTTCTCCCCGGTGGGGACGCCCGTGTCGGTGACCCGCACCAGCCGGCGGGCGAAGGCACCTGACGTGCGGATCGCGACCTGGTCCTCGCCTTGCCCGGCGAGCACAGCGGCCAGCCTCGCGCGCGCCCGGACGTCCGGGTTCGCGGGCAGATCCACCAGCCCGCCCCACCGCTGCGGGTGTTCGAGCGCGGCCACCCGGCCCATGCCCCAGACGGCGGCCTGGTCCGGGTCGACGACCGGATCGTCGCCGAGGCCGGTGGCGACCGCGCCCTCGGTCAGGCACCACAGCGGCGCGTCGATCGCGGCCTCGTCCATCGCCTGAAGCAGCGCGAGCAGTTCGGCAGGATCGGCGACGGTGGCCAACACGCCGTCCGCCGGGGCGAGTTCGGCTGGGCCGTCGACTCGTCGGAGCTCCGCTCCATGGTCGGCGAGGGCGGCGAGACCTGGGTGGCCCTCGGGGCCGACCAACAGCCAGGTGCCGCTGAGGCGCGGCGCGGGCGCGTCGTCCAGGCTCTGCCAGCGGTCCCGGTAGCGGATACCGGCCGTCGCCTGGCCGAACGTGGGCCAGAAGCCCTGGCGTTGGAAGGCGTAGGTGGGCAGGTCGACGCGGCGGGCCCCGGTGCCGGCGAAGACGGCGGGCCAGTCCACCCCGGCGCCCTGGGCGAAGAGCGTGCCGACGCCGGTCAGCAGCGTCTCGACCTCGGGCCGGTTCTTACGCAGCGCCGGCGTTCCCTCGGCCATGGCGGAGAGCACCCCGTCCGGGCCGATCTCCAGGAACGAGGTCGTCCCCTGGCCGCGCAGCCACTCCACGGCGTCATGGAAGCGGACGGCCTCCCGGACGTGCCGCACCCAATAGGCGGCATCCGTCTGAACCGGCTGCCCCGCGATCGGAATCTGAGCCGGACGGTAGGTGAGCGTCTCGGCGACCGCGCGGAACTCCGCCAGCATCGGGTCCATCAGATGCGAGTGGAACGCGTGGCTGACCGAAAGCCGCTTGTGCTTCCACCGCCCCGCCAACTCCACCACAGCCGCCTCATCACCCGAAAGCACCACCGCATCAGGCCCGTTGACGGCGGCGATCCCCACCCCGTCGACCAGCAGCGGAAGAACCTCGGCCTCCGGCGCCTGGACGGCCACCATCGCGCCGCCCTCGGGCAGCGCACCCATCAACCGACCCCGAGCCGCCACCAGCACACAGGCGTCGTCCAGCGACAACACCCCCGCCACATGAGCGGCGGCGATCTCACCGATCGAATGCCCCGCCAAGAACTCCGGCCGCACCCCCCAGGCTTCCACCAACCGGAACAACGCCACCTCAACAGCGAACAACCCCGCCTGAGTGAACTCCGTCCGGTCCAGCAGCGCGGCGTCATCCCCGAACACCACCTCCCGCAACGGACGCGACAACTCACCGTCCAGCTGGGCGGCCACCGCGTCGAACGCGTCCGCGAAGACCGGGAACGCCTCATACAACTCCCGGCCCATGCCGGGGCGTTGACTGCCCTGACCGGAGAAGAGAAAGGCGCGGGCGCCCGGCACGGCTGCGGGAGCGCCGTCGCGCGCCACGGCGGCGAGGCCGGCCAGCGCCGTCTCCCGGTCGCCCGCGACGACGACGGCCCTGTCATCCAGGTCAGCACGTCCCGTCGCGGCGGAGAAGGCCACGTCGAGCACGGTGCTGGTCGGGTCGCTCTCCCAGTGCGCCAGCAGCCGGGCGGCCTGGGCGCGCAGCGCCTCGGACCCGCGGGCGGAGACGACGATCGGCAGGGCGGGCAGCGGCCTCGGCGCCTCCGGACGAACGGTCGGCTCTTCCCCGGCCGCCTCCTCGATGACCACATGCGCGTTGGTGCCGCTGATCCCGAAGGAGGACACCGCCGCCCGGCGCGGCCCGTCGGTCACCCAGTCGCGCGCCTCGGCGAGCAGCTCGACGGCGCCGGCTGACCAGTCCACATGCGGCGTCGGCTGATCCACATGGAGGGTGCGGGGCAGCACGCCGTTGCGTATCGCCATGACCATCTTGATGACGCCTGCGACGCCAGCGGCGGCCTGGGTGTGCCCGATGTTGGACTTCACCGAGCCAAGCCACAGCGGCCGGTCCGCGTCCCGGTCCTGCCCATAGGTGGCCAGCAGCGCCTGCGCCTCGATGGGGTCGCCCAGCGTGGTGCCCGTGCCATGCGCCTCGACGATGTCGATCTCGTCGGGGGTGAGGCGGGCGTTGGCCAACGCCTGCCGGATCACCCGCTGTTGGGACGGACCGTTCGGCGCCGTCAGACCGTTCGAGGCGCCGTCCTGGTTCACCGCCGAACCGCGCAGCACGGCGAGCACCGGATGCCCGTTGCGGCGCGCGTCCGACAGCCGCTCCACCAGCAGCAGGCCGACCCCCTCGCCCCAGCCCGTGCCGTCGGCCGCCGCCGCGAACGACTTGACGCGGCCGTCCACGGCGAGGCCGCGCTGGCGGCTGAAGTCGAGGAACGCGCCGGGCGTGGACATGATGGTGGCACCGCCGGCGATGGCCAGGGAGCACTCCCCGGCGCGCAGCGCCCGCATCGCCAGGTGGAGGGCGACCAGCGAGGAGGAGCACGCCGTGTCGACGGTCAGCGCGGGGCCCTCAAGGCCAAGGGTGTAGGAGATGCGGCCGGAGAAGACAGCGGCGGCGTTGCCGGTCCCGATATAGCCCTCGACCTGCTCCTCGCTGTTGAGCAGCATCGGCAGGTAGTCCTGACCGTTGGTGCCGGCGAAGACCCCGGTGTCGCTGCCGCGCAGGCTGACGGGATCGATGCCGGCCCGTTCCAGGGCCTCCCAGGCGGTCTCCAGCAGCAGCCGCTGCTGGGGGTCCATCGCGAGGGCCTCGCGCGGCGAGATCCCGAAGAACGCCGGGTCGAACTCGCCCGCGTCATGCAGGAATCCGCCCTCGCGCGCATAGGTGGTGCCGGCGTTGTCGGGGTCGGGGTCGTAGAGGGCGTCCACGTCCCAGCCCCGGTTGGTCGGCAGCCCCGTGACGGCGTCGGCGCCGGCGGCGACCAGCTCCCACAGCTGCTCCGGGGAGCCGACGCCGCCGGGGAAGCGGCAGCTCATGGAGACGATGGCGATCGGCTCGTCGTCCGCACCGCCGTGGGCCGAGGCGTCGGTGACCGTCGCCTGACCGAGGAGTTCGGCCAGCAGATGGCCGGCGAGGGCGGTGGGCGTGGGGTGGTCGAAGATCAGGGTGGCTGGCAGCGGAAGTCCGGTTTCGGCGCTGAGCCGACCGCGCAGTTCCACGGCGGTGAGGGAGTCGAAGCCCAGCTCGCGGAAGGCCCGGCCGGCGGCGACGGCCTCCGCGTCGGCGTGGCCGAGCACGGCCGCGGCCTCGGCACGGACCAGGGTGACCAGCTGCCGTTCCCGCTCGGCGGCGGGCAGCGCGGCCAGCCGAGCGGCGAGCTCCGAGCCGTGCCCGGTGGCCGCCGGCGTCGCCAACGCCTCGCGTGCCGCCGGCAGTTCGTCGAAGAGCGGCCGGGTCCTCGCGGACGCGAAGGCGGGCGCGAAGACCGACCAGTCCACGTCGGCGACGGTCAGCAGCGTCTGGTTCTCGTCGAGGGCACGTTGGAGCGCGGCGACGGCCAGCCGCGGTTCGAGGGCACGCAGACCGCGCCGCCGCAGCCCGTCACCCTCCTCGACCGCCATACCGCCACCCGCCCAGGGACCCCAGGCGATCGACGTCGCGGCCAGACCACGAGCCCGACGACGCTCCGCCAGACCGTCCAGGAACGCGTTCGCCGCCGCATAGGCACCCCCACCACCACTCCCCCACACACCAGCGATCGACGAGAACAACACAAACGCGTCCAACTCCCGCTCACCCAACAACTCATCCAGATGACCGGCACCCACCGCCTTCGCCGCCAACACCTCCGCCAACTCCCCGGCCGACAACTCGGCCAGCGGCGCCGACCGGCTCACCCCGGCCGCATGCACCACGGCCGTCAACCCGGGAAGCCCCGCCAACAACCCCGCCACCGCATCCCGGTCGGCCAGATCACACGCCACCGCCCGGATCCCCGACGGCAGGCCATCGGCCACACCACTACGGCTGGCCAACACCACATCCTCGGCACCACCCGCCCGCAACCAGTCGGCGACCTCCCGACCCAACGCCCCGGTACCACCCGTCACCAACACCGTGCCACGCGGTCGCCACGTTCCACCCGCGGTGATGGGCTCGTGGGACGCGTGGACCAGTCGGCGCGCAAAGACGCCGGCGGACCGGATGGCCACCTCGTCCTCGGTGCCGGCGAGCACCGACGCCAGCCTGGCGCCCGAACGCTGGTCCAGCCGCTCCGGCAGGTCGACCAGACCGCCCCAGTGCTCGGGGCGCTCCAGGCCGATCACCCGGCCCAGGCCCCAGAGCGCCGTCCCCCACGGGTCCGGGGCCCGATCGGACCGGCCCACGGATACGGCGCCCGATGTCGCGATCCACAGCGGAACCTCAAGTCCGCGCGCCAGCTCGACGGTGGCCGCGACGTCGGTGAGCAGCGAGATGACACCGTCGACGGCGCCCAACGCGGGCAGCGCGTGCGGCTCGGCGACCACGGACTCGGCGCCGTGCGCGGCGAGCAGGCCACCGATCTCCTCGGCGCGCTCTGATCCGGCCGGGGCCACGATGACCCACCGCCCGGAGAGAGCCGAAGAACCGGCGTCGGTGCGCGGCTTCCAGATGGTCCGGTAGCGCCAGGAGTCGAGGACGGACTCCTGCTGGCGCTGCCGCTTCCAGGCGGAGAGGGCGGGCACCACGGCGCCAAGGGCCTGGGCCTCGATATCGAGGGTGGCGGCCAGCCCGTCGGTGTCCTCGCGCTCGATGGCCTCCCAGAAGGCGGATTCGACCGCGTCGACCGGGGCGCCTCCGGTGAGGGTGGTGAAGGACGTGGGCCAGTAACGCTGGCGTTGGAAGGCGTAGGTGGGCAGGTCGACGCGGCGGGCCCCGGTGCCGGCGAAGACGGCGGGCCAGTCCACCCCGGCGCCCCGGGTGAAGAGCGTGCCGACGGCGGTCAGCAGGGCCCGCGCCTCGGGGTGGTCCCCGCGCAGCGCCGGCGTTCCCTCGGCCATCGCGGAGAGCACCCCGTCGGGGCCGATCTCCAGGAACGTGCCCACGCCCTGATCGCGCAGCCACTCCACCCCGTCGTGGAAACGGACGGCCTCCCGGACATGCCGCACCCAGTACTCGGCGTCGACTATCGAAGGCTGCCCCGCGACCGGAATCTGAGCCGGGTGATACGTGAGCGTCTCCGCGACCGCGCGGAACGCGTCCAGCATCGGGTCCATCAGATGCGAATGGAACGCATGGCTGACCGAAAGCCGCTTGTGCTTCCACCGCCCCGCCAACCCCACCACAGCCGCCTCATCACCCGAAAGCACCACGGAATCAGGCCCATTGACCGCCGCGATATCGATGCCCTCGGTCAGCAGCGGCACCACCTCGGCCTCCGCAGCCTGCACCGCCACCATCGCGCCACCCTCAGGCAACGCACCCATCAACCGACCCCGAGCCGCCACCAGCACACAGGCGTCATCCAACGACAACACCCCCGCCACATGAGCGGCGGCGATCTCACCAATCGAATGCCCCGCCAAGAACTCCGGCCGCACCCCCCAGGCTTCCAGCAACCGGAACAACGCCACCTCAACGGCGAACAACCCCGCCTGAGTGAACTCCGTCCGATTCAACGTCGCCGCGTCATCCCCGAACACCACCTCAAGCACCGGCAGTTCGAACCGATCACAGACCGCGTCGAAGGCGTCCGCGAACACCGGAAACGCCCCATACAACTCCCGCCCCATACCGCACCGCTGACTCCCCTGACCCGAGAAGAGAAACGCCAACCGCTCCGACTCCTCCCCCACCACACCCCGCACCACCCCGGCCACCGAACGGCCATCCGCCAACGCCTCAAGACCAGCCACCAGACCATCCCGGTCCCCAGCCAGAACCATGGCACGGTGGTCAAGCGCCGCCCGGCTGGTCACGGCCGAGAACGCCACATCGGCCAGCGGGGCCTCGACCGCGTCAAGCAGCCGGCCGGCCTGCGCGGCCAACGCGGCCGGCGAGTGGCCGGAGACCAGCACCGGGTAGACGTCCAACGGCGTCCCCGCCGCCCCGGGCTCGACCGGCTTCTCGTCGGCGCGCTCGTCCTCCGGCGCCTGCTCGACGATCACATGCGCGTTGGTGCCGCTCATGCCGAAGGCGGACACCCCGGCCCGGCGCGGCCCGTCCGACTCCCAGGGCCGCGCCTCGGTGAGCAGCTCCACCGAGCCAGCCGACCAGTCCACCTGCGGTGACGGCTCGTCCACATGCAGGGTCTTCGGCAGCAGGCCGCTGCGGATGGCCATGACCACCTTGATGACCCCACCCACCCCGGCGGCGGATTGGGTGTGGCCGATGTTCGACTTCAACGAGCCCAGGGCCAGGGGACGTTGACGGTTCTGCCCGTAGGTCGCCAGCAGCGCCTGCGCCTCGATCGGATCGCCCAGCCTGGTGCCGGTGCCATGCGCCTCGACCAGGTCCACATCGGCGGTTGACAGGCCGGCGCTGACCAGCGCCTGGCGGATGACTCGCCGCTGCGACGGGCCGTTCGGCGCCGTCAGGCCGTTGGACGCGCCATCGGAGTTGACCGCCGAGCCGCGCAGCACCGCCAGCACCGGATGCCCGTTGCGCCGCGCGTCCGACAGCCGCTCCACCAGCAGCAGACCGGCGCCCTCGCCCCAGCCCGTGCCGTCGGCCGCGCCGGCGAACGCCTTGCAGCGCCCGTCCTCGGCGAGCCCGCGCTGCCGGGAGAACTCGATAAACGTGCCAGGTGTGGCCATGATCGTCGCGCCGCCCGCCAGCGCCAGCGAGCACTCGCCCTGCCGCAGCGCCTGCGCGGCCAGATGCAGGGACACCAGCGAGGAGGAACAGGCGGTGTCCACCGTCACCGACGGGCCTTCGAGACCGAAGGTGTAGGACAGCCGGCCGGAGACGACACTGGCCGCGTTGCCCGTCCCGACATGCCCGCCCAGCTCGTCCTGCGCGAACATCAACAGCGCCGCGTAGTCCTGGCTGTTCGTCCCGACGAACACCCCGGTCCGGCTGCCGCGCAGGTCAACGGGGTCGATGCCGGCGCGCTCGACGGCCTCCCAGGCGGTCTCCAGCAGCAGCCGCTGCTGGGGGTCCATCGCGAGGGCCTCGCGCGGCGAGATCCCGAAGAACGCCGGGTCGAACTCGCCCGCGTCATGCAGGAATCCACCGACCCGGGTGTAGCTGGTGCCGGGACTGTCCGGATCGGGGCTGTACAGCGCGTCGGTGTCCCAGCCCCGGTCCGTCGGGAACTCCGAGACGGCGTCCTCTCCGTTGGCGACGAGTTCCCACAGATCCTCGGGGCCACGGACCCCGCCGGGGTAGCGGCACGCCATGCCGACGATGGCGATGGGTTCCTGATCCCGTGACTCGACCTCCTGCAGACGCGCACGAGTGCTGTGCAGATCCGCCGAGACGCGCTTGAGGTAGTCGAGCAGCTTCTCTTCATTTGTCGCCATTGCCATCCACCCAACGCAATCGAAAGGTCGTGCCGAGTCAGGAGAGTCCTAGCTCTCGGTCAATGAAGTCGAACACCTCGTCGGAGGTGGCCGAGTCGAGCGTTCCCGCCACGCCTTCGGGCGCTTCGCTCTCCTTGCTCGTCCACTGCGAGAGCAGCGAGCGCAGCCGCACGGTGACGCTGGCGTGCTCGCTGTGCTCAAGGTCGGCCGAGTCCACCAGCGCGGCCAGCCGATCCAGCTCGGCCAGCACCTGGACGGCCGAAGTGCCGTGTTCGTCGGCCAGGTTGGCGAGGAGGTGACCCGCCAGTGCGGAGGGGGTGGGGTGGTCGAACACCAGCGTGGCGGGGAGCCGCAGCCCGGTCGCCGCCGTGACGGCGTTGCGCAGCTCGACCGCCATCAGGGAGTCGAACCCGAGATCCCGGAACGCCCGGCCGGCCGGTACCCCCGTCGTGTCGGCGTGGCCCAGCACCCGGGACGCCTCGGCGCGGACGATGCCGACGAGGTGCCGCTCCCGCTCCGCCGGCGTCATCCCGGCCAGTTGGACGGCGAGTTCGGCGGCCAGGTCCTGCCCGCCTTCGGCACCGTCCTGGCCACCGTCGGCAAGCGCCTCCCGCACCTCCGGCAGGTCGCCGATCAGCGGGCGCGGCCGGACGGCGGCGAACGCGGGGGCGAAGACCGACCAGTCCACGTCCACCACCGTCAGGCACGTCTGGTTCTCGTCGAGGGCGCGTTGGAGCGCGGCGACGGCCAGCCGCGGTTCGAGGGCACGCAGACCGCGCCGCCGCAGCCCGTCACCCTCCTCGGCCGCCATACCGCCACCCGCCCAGGGGCCCCAGGCGATCGATGTCGCGGCAAGACCACGAGCCCGACGACGCTCCGCCAGACCGTCCAGGAACGCGTTCGCCGCCGCATAGGCACCCCCACCACCACTCCCCCACACACCAGCGATGGACGAGAACAACACAAACGCGTCCAACTCCCGCTCACCCAACAACTCATCCAGATGACCGGCACCCACCGCCTTCGCCGCCAACACCTCCGCCAACTCCCCGGCGGACAACTCGGCCAGCATCGTGGAACGGCTCACCCCGGCCGCGTGCACCACGGCCGTCAACCCGGGAAGTCCTTCCAACAACGCCGCCACCGCATCCCGGTCGGCCAGATCACACGCCACCGCCCGGATGCCGGACGGCAGGCCATCGGCCACACCACTACGGCTGGCCAACACCACATCCTCGGCACCACCCGCCCGCAACCAGTCGGCGATCTCCCGACCCAACGCCCCGGTACCACCCGTCACCAAGACCGTGCCACGCGGCGACCAGGGCTGCTTGACAGCTCCGTAGGGAGCTCGTGCGATCCGCCGCCCGAAGACGCCGGTGGACCGGACGGCCGTCTGGTCCTCCGTTCCGGCCAGCACATCGGCCAGTCGGGACAGCACCGCCCCGTCCAGCTCCGCCGGAAGATCCACCAGGCCACCCCAGGTGCCGGGCCGTTCCAGGCCCAGCACCCGGCCCAGGCCCCAGACCGCGGTCTGGGCCGGATCGACCGGGGCATCGGCCACGGTGACCGCGACGGCGCCTCGGGTGACCAGCCAGAGGGGCGCGTCCCAGTCGGCTGCGGCGTCGACGAGCGCGGCCTGGACGGGGTCCCCACCGGCCGTGGCCCGCAGCGACAGCACACCGGCCAGCTCACCCGTCCGCTCTGTCACGACCTCGGCGCCGTGCTGGGTCAGCCCGGCGACCACGGCGTCCGCCCAGCTCTGCTCGCCCTCGGGCCGGAGCACCAGCCAGCGGCCGGCGAGCGACGTGGCGGGAGAATCGGACAGGGACTTCCAGGTGACCTGGTAACGCCACCCCTCGGCCGTCGCCCGCGCGCTCCGCTCCGCGCGCCAGGCACGCAGCTCGGGCAGCACCGGTTCGAGCAGATCGGTGAGTTCACCGTTCTCGACGGCACTCCAGAACGCGGTGTCCTCGGTACCGCCGCCGGCGACGGCGGCCTTGGGCCAGTAACGCTGGCCCTGGAACGGGTAGGTGGGCAGGTCGACGCGGCGGGCCCCGGTGCCGGCGAAGACGGCGGGCCAGTCCACCTTGACGCCGTGCACGAAGAGCGCACCGACGCCGGTCAGCAGCGTCTCGACCTCGGGCCGGTTCTTACGCAGCGCCGGCGTTCCCTCGGCCATGGCGGAGAGCACCCCGTCCGGGCCGATCTCCAGGAACGAGGTCGTGCCCTGGTCGCGCAGCCACTCCAGCGCGTCGTGGAAACGGACGGCGTCCCGGACATGCCGCACCCAGTACTCGGCGTCGGTTTGGACGGGCTGCCCGGCGACCGGAATCCGAGCCGGGTGATACGTGAGCGTCTCGGCCACCGCACGGAACTCCGCCAGCATCGGGTCCATCAGATGCGAGTGGAACGCGTGGCTGACGGAAAGCCGCTTGTGCTTCCACCGCCCAGCCAACTCCACCACGGCCGCCTCATCACCCGACAGCACCACGGAATCAGGCCCGTTGACGGCGGCGATGTCGATGCCCTCGGTCAGCAGCGGCGCCACCTCGGCCTCCGGCGCCTGCACCGCCACCATCGCGCCACCCTCGGGCAACGCACCCATCAACCGACCCCGAGCCGCCACCAGAGCGCACGCGTCGTCCAGGGCGAGAACGCCGGCGACATGAGCGGCGGCGATCTCACCGATGGAGTGCCCCGCCAGGAACTCCGGCCGCACCCCCCAGGCTTCCAGCAGCCGGAAGAGCGCCACCTCAACGGCGAACAACCCCGCCTGAGTGAACTCCGTCCGATTCAGCAGCGCGGCGTCATCCCCGAAGGCGACCTCGCGCAACGGACGCGGCAACTCACGGTCCAGATGGGCGGCCACCGCGTCGAACGCGTCCGCGAAGACCGGGAACGCCTCATACACCTCCCCGCCCATGCCTGGGCGTTGACTGCCCTGGCCCGAGAAGAGGAACGCGGTGACGGACGCCCGAGCGGTACCGGTCAACGAGGCCCGGCCGTCGGCGACGGCCTCAAGCCCCGCCCGCAGCGCGGCCTCATCCGCGCCCAACACCACCGCACGGTGCTCCAGCACCGAACGCGTGGTCACCGCCGAGAACCCGAGATCCACCGGACGCACCCCGTCGAGCGCCACCAGCCGCGCGGCCTGGGCCCGCAGCGCCTCAGCGCTGGCACCCGACAGCACCACGGGCACCACGGGCAGCTCCACCCGCGCCGGCTCCGAGTCCGGCTGCTGCGGGAGCGACGGCTCGGGGGCCTGCTCGATGATCACATGCGCGTTGGTGCCGCTCATGCCGAACGAGGAGACGCCCGCACGTCGAGTCCCCGACGACTCCCAGGGACGGGCCTCGGTCAACAACTCCACCGAGCCGGCCGACCAATCCACCTGCGGCGAGGGCTCATCCACATGCAACGTCTTCGGCAACACCCCATGCCGCAGCGCCATCACCATCTTCATCACGCCACCCACACCCGAAGCCGACTGCGTATGACCGATGTTCGACTTCAACGACCCCAACCACAACGGCCGATCCCCATCACGCCCCTGCCCATACGTCGCCAACAACGCCTGCGCCTCAATCGGGTCACCAAGACGCGTCCCCGTCCCATGGCCCTCCACCACGTCCACATCCGACGTCGACAACCCAGCCGACGCCAACGCCTGCCGAATCACCCGCTGCTGCGACGGACCATTCGGCGCCGTCAAACCATTCGACGCACCATCCTGGTTCACCGCCGAACCCGCCACCACCGCCAACACCCGATGCCCATTCCGCCGCGCATCCGACAACCGCTCCACCAGAAGCAGCCCCACGCCCTCACCCCAACCCGTACCATCCGCAGCCCCAGCAAACGCCTTACACCGCCCATCAACCGACAACCCACCCTGACGCGAAAACTCCACAAACGTCCCCGGCGTCGCCATCACCGTCACCCCACCAGCCAACGCCAACGAACACTCACCCGACCGCAACGCCTGCACCGCCAAATGCAACGCCACCAACGACGAAGAACACGCCGTATCCACCGTCACCGCAGGACCCTCAAGCCCAAACGCATACGACAACCGCCCCGACACCACACTCGCCGCATTACCCGTCCCCACATGCCCACCAACATCCTCCCCACCCAACACCAACAACCCCGCATAATCCTGACTATTCGTCCCCACAAACACACCCGTCGCACTCCCCCGCAAACCCGAAGGCGCAATACCAGCCCGCTCAAACAACTCCCACGACGTCTCCAACAACAACCGCTGCTGCGGATCCATCGCCAACGCCTCACGCGGCGACACCCCAAACAAACCCGAATCAAACAACGCCGCCCCCGAAAGAAAACCACCCACACCCGTCGCACTCACCCCAGGCCCCTCACCCGCCAACAACCCACCCACATCCCAACCACGATCGGTGGGGAACTCCGCAATGGCATCGCCACCACCAACCACCAGATCCCACAGCTCCTCAGGCGAACCAACCCCACCCGGATAACGGCACGCCATACCCACGATCACGATCGGATCGTCATCCACCGAGACCACGGCGGTGCCAGGCCGCTCCTCGGAAAGCTCCGCGACCTCCCCGGAAAGCTCCCGCAGCAGATACTCGGCCAACGCCTCCGCGTTCGGATAGTCAAACGCCACCGTCGCCGCCAACCCCAACCCCGTCTCCCGCATCAACCCATTACGCAACTCCACAGCCGTCAACGAATCAAAACCCATATCCCGGAACGCACGCCCCGTCTCCACCTCCCCACCCGACACAAACCCCAACACCCGAGCCACCTCACCACGAACCAAACCCAACACCTCACGCGAACGCTCACCCGCCGACAAACCAACCAACCGACCCACCAAACCAGCACTCTCCCCCGACACCCCCACCGCCAACGCCTCAACCACCTCAGGCAACTCACCAATCAACGGACGCGACCGAGCCACCGACAACGCCGGCCCAAACACCGACCAATCCACATCAACAACCGTCACACTCTCCTCACCATCACCCACCACCTGACCCAACGCCGCCAAAGCCACCCCAGGCTCCAACCCCACCAACCCACGCCGACGCAACACCTCACCCGTCTCACCCGCCGCCATACCCCCACCAGCCCACGGACCCCAAGCAACCGACGTCCCCACCAAACCCCGAGCCCGGCGCGCCTGCACCAACCCATCCAGGAACGCGTTCGCCGCCGCATACGCACCGCCCTCGGCACTCCCCCATATGCCGGCGATGGAGGAGAACACCACAAACGCGTCCAACTCCCGATCACCCAACACCTCGTCCAACACCACCGCACCACCAACCTTCGCCCCCACCACCACATCCCACTCCTCCCGCGAAACCTCCCGCAACAACGAACTCCGACTCACCCCCGCCGCATGCACCACCGCGGACAACCCAGAAAGCCCCGCCACCACACCAGCCACCGCATCCCGATCCGTCACATCACACGCCACCCCCACCACCCGCTCATCCACCACACCCACCGAACCCGAACGACTCAACAACACCACCCGCTCAGCACCCGCACCCACCAACCACCCAGCCAACTCCGTACCCAAACCACCCGAACCACCCGTCACCAACACCGTCCCACGCGGCACCCAACCCAACCCCGACCCCCGCCGAGGAGCACGCACCAACCGACGCCCATAAACCCCAGAACCCCGAACCGCCACCTCATCCTCAACACCAAAACCACCACCCAACACACCAACCAACCGACCCAACACCCGCTCATCCACCCCACCCACCGGCAAATCAACCAACCCACCCCAACACAACGGCTCCTCCAACCCCAACACCCGACCCACACCCCACACCGCCGACTGACCAGCCACCACCACCCCATCCGAACGCCCCACCGACACCCCACCCCGCGTCACCAACCACACCGGCACCCCCAACCCACAACGCACCACATCCACCACACCCCACGCCTCCCCCGACCACAACACACCAGCCACCTCAACCCCCACACCCACATCCCAACCCACATGCACCCTCACCCCAAGACCACGCAACCCCGAAACCACATCCTCACCCACACCCACAGCCACCCACACACCCGACAAACCCCCACCCAACACCCCACCACCCAACGGAGACCACACCACCCGATAACGCAACCCCGACACCACCGACTCCACACCATCCCGACGCCGCCACTCCAACACCGCAGCCAACGCCTCCTCCCCCAACCCCAACTCCCCACGCTCCACCGCACCCCAAAAACGACCACCATCAACCAACCCACCCCCACCAACCACCTCAGGCCAAAAACGCACCCGCTGGAAGGGATAGGTGGGCAGGTCGACGCGGCGGGCACCCGTGCCATCGAAGACGGCGGGCCAGTCCACCTTGACGCCCTGGACGAAGAGCGTGCCGACGCCGGTCAGCAGCGTCTCGACCTCGGGCCGGTTCTTACGCAACGCGGGAACGCCATCCGCCATCGCGGAGAGCACCCCATCCGGGCCGATCTCCAGGAACGAGGTCGTCCCCTGTTCGCGCAGCCACTCCACCCCGTCGTGGAAACGCACCGCGTCCCGGACATGCCGCACCCAATACTCGGCGTCGACCACCGAAGGCTGCCCGGCGACCGGAATCTGAGCCGGGTGATACGTGAGCGTCTCCGCGACCGTACGGAACTCCGCCAGCATCGGCTCCATCAAATGCGAATGGAAGGCATGGCTGACGGAAAGCCGCTTGTGCTTCCACCGCCCCGCCAACTCCACCACAGCCGCCTCATCACCCGAAAGCACCACGGAATCAGGCCCGTTGACCGCCGCGATATCCACACCCTCGGTCAGCAACGGCGCCACCTCGGCCTCCGCCGCCTGCACCGCCACCATCGCGCCACCCTCGGGCAGCGCACCCATCAACCGACCCCGAGCCGCCACCAGCACACAGGCGTCATCCAACGACAACACGCCGGCGACATGCGCGGCGGCGATCTCACCAATCGAATGCCCCGCCAAGAACTCCGGCCGCACCCCCCACGACTCCACCAACCGGAACAACGCCACCTCAACAGCGAACAACCCTGCCTGAGTGAACTCCGTCCGGTCCAGCAGCGCGGCGTCATCCCCGAAGACGACCTCCCGCAGGGGACGGTGAAGGTGTGTGTCCAGATGGGCCGCTACCGCGTCGAACGCGTCCGCGAACGCGGGGAACGCCTCATACAACTCCCGTCCCATGCCGGGGCGTTGACTGCCCTGGCCGGAGAAGAGGAACGCGGTGACGGACGCCCGAGCGGTACCGGCCAGCGAGGCCCGGCCGTCGGCGACGGCCTCAAGCCCCGCCCGCAGCGCGGCCTCATCCGCGCCCAACACCACCGCACGGTGGTCCAGCGCCGAGCGGGTGGTCACCGTCGAGTAGCCGAGATCCAGCGGACGTACTCCATCGAGCGCCACCAGCCGCGCGGCCTGGGCCCGCAGGGCGGCTTCGCCGCGCCCGGACAGGACCACGGGCACCACGGGCAGCTCCACCCGCGCCGGCTCCGACGGATCGGCGACCGCCGGGGCCTGCTCGATGATCACATGCGCGTTTGTCCCGCTGAGACCGAACGAGGAGACACCCGCACGTCGCGTCCCCGAGGACTCCCAGGGACGGGCCTCGGTCAACAACTCCACCGAACCGGCCGACCAATCCACCTGCGGTGACGGCTCATCCACATGCAACGTCTTCGGCAACACCCCATGCCGCAGCGCCATCACCATCTTCATCACGCCACCCACACCGGAAGCGGCCTGCGCATGGCCGATGTTCGACTTCAACGACCCCAGCGCCAGCGGGCGCTCCCGGTCCTGCCCATAGGTGGCAAGCAGCGCCTGCGCCTCGATCGGGTCACCCAGACGGGTGCCCGTGCCATGCCCCTCCACCACGTCCACGTCCGACGTCGACAACCCGGCCGACGCCAACGCCTGCCGAATCACCCGCTGCTGCGACGGACCATTCGGCGCCGTCAAACCATTCGACGCACCATCCTGATTCACCGCCGAACCCGCCACCACCGCCAACACCTCATGCCCATTCCGCCGCGCGTCCGACAGCCGCTCCACCAGAAGCAGCCCCACGCCCTCACTCCACCCCGTGCCGTCCGCGGCTCCGGCGAACGCCTTGCAGCGCCCGTCGATCGACAGGCCGCCCTGGCGCGAGAACTCCACAAACATCCCCGGGCTGGGCATCACCGTCACTCCGCCGGCCAGAGCCAGGGAGCATTCGCCGGATCGCAGGGCCTGCACGGCCCAGTGCAAGGCGACAAGGGACGAAGAGCACGCCGTATCGACCGTCACCGCGGGGCCCTCAAGCCCGTACACATAGGACAGCCGTCCCGAGGCCACGCTGGGGGCGACGCCGGTGGCGAGGTGTCCCTCGACGGCCTCCAACGTGCTGCCGAGCAGGCTGACGTAGTCGGAACTGCTCATCCCGACGAACACGCCCGTCGAGCTTCCCCGCAGCTCCTCCACGTCGAGCCCGGCGCGTTCGAACAGCTCCCACGAGGTCTCCAACAACAACCGCTGCTGGGGATCCATCGCCAACGCCTCGCGCGGTGAGATACCAAAGAGTCCGGCGTCGAACTCCCCCGCGCCGTGGAGAAAGCCGCCCCGCGCGGTCGCCGAAGTGCCGGATCCACCGGCGCCGGTGTCGACCAACGAGCCAAGGTTCCACCCTCGGTCGGTGGGGAACTCGGCAATGGCATCGCCACCACCAACCACCAGATCCCACAGCTCCTCAGGCGAACCAACCCCACCCGGATAACGGCACGCCATACCCACGATCACGATCGGATCGTCATCCACCGAGACCACGGCGGTGCCAGGCCGCTCCTCGGAAAGCTCCGCGACCTCCCCGGAAAGCTCCCGCAGCAGATACTCGGCCAACGCCTCCGCGTTCGGATAGTCAAACGCCACCGTCGCCGCCAACCCCAACCCCGTCTCCCGCATCAACCCATTACGCAACTCCACAGCCGTCAACGAATCAAAACCCATATCCCGGAACGCACGCCCCGTCTCCACCTCCCCACCCGACACAAACCCCAACACCCGAGCCACCTCACCACGAACCAAACCCAACACCTCACGCGAACGCTCACCCGCCGACAAACCAACCAACCGACCCACCAAACCAGCACTCTCCCCCGACACCCCCACCGCCAACGCCTCAACCACCTCAGGCAACTCACCAATCAACGGACGCGACCGAGCCACCGACAACGCCGGCCCGAACACCGACCAATCCACATCAACAACCGTCACACTCTCCTCACCATCACCCACCACCTGACCCAACGCCGCCAAAGCCACCCCGGGCTCCAACCCCACCAACCCACGCCGACGCAACACCTCACCCGTCTCACCCGCCGCCATACCCCCACCAGCCCACGGACCCCAAGCAACCGACGTCCCCACCAAACCCCGAGCCCGACGGGACGAGATAAGCCCGTCGAGGAACGCGTTCGCCGCGGCATAGGCGCCGCTCTCACTGCTTCCCCATATGCCGGCGATGGAGGAGAACACCACAAACGCGTCCAACTCCCGATCACCCAACACCTCGTCCAACACCACCGCACCACCCACCTTCGCCCCCACCACCACATCCCACTCCTCCCGCGAAACCTCCCGCAACAACGCACTCCGACTCACCCCCGCCGCATGCACCACCGCGGACAACCCAGAAAGCCCCGCCACCACACCAGCCACCGCATCCCGATCCGTCACATCACACGCCACCCCCACCACCCGCTCATCCACCACACCCACCGAACCCGAACGACTCAACAACACCACCCGCTCAGCACCCGCACCCACCAACCACCCCGCCAACTCCGTACCCAAACCACCCGAACCACCCGTCACCAACACCGTCCCACGCGGCACCCAACCCAACCCCGACCCCCGCCGAGGAGCACGCACCAACCGACGCCCATAAACCCCAGAACCCCGAACCGCCACCTCATCCTCAACACCAAAACCACCACCCAACACACCAACCAACCGACCCAACACCCGCTCATCCACCCCACCCACCGGCAAATCAACCAACCCACCCCAACACAACGGCTCCTCCAACCCCAACACCCGACCCACACCCCACACCGCCGACTGACCAGCCACCACCACCCCATCCGAACGCCCCACCGACACCCCACCCCGCGTCACCAACCACACCGGCACCCCCAACCCACAACGCACCACATCCACCACACCCCACGCCTCCCCCGACCACAACACACCAGCCACCTCAACCCCCACACCCACATCCCAACCCACATGCACCCTCACCCCAAGACCACGCAACCCCGAAACCACATCCTCACCCACACCCACAGCCACCCACACACCCGACAAACCCCCACCCAACACCCCACCACCCAACGGAGACCACACCACCCGATAACGCAACCCCGACACCACCGACTCCACACCATCCCGACGCCGCCACTCCAACACCGCAGCCAACGCCTCCTCCCCCAACCCCAACTCCCCACGCTCCACCGCACCCCAAAAACGACCACCATCAACCAACCCACCCCCACCAACCACCTCAGGCCAAAAACGCACCCGCTGAAACGCATAGGTCGGCAACTCGACCTGACGAGCCCTCGTACCGTCGAACAGTGCACCCCATTCGATGTCAAGGCCGTTCACATAGAAAGTGGCGAGAGCCGTGAAAAGCGTCTCGACCTCGGGCCGGTTCTTACGCAACGCGGGAACGCCATCCGCCATCGCGGAGAGCACCCCATCAGGGCCGATCTCCAGAAACGTGCCCACACCCTGCGCGCGCAGCCACTCCACCCCGTCATGGAAACGCACCGCGTCCCGAACATGCCGCACCCAATAAGCGGCATCCGTCTGAACCGGCTGCCCCGCGACCGGAATCTCCGCCGGACGGTAGGTGAGCGTCTCGGCCACCGCGCGGAACTCCGCCAGCATCGGCTCCATCAGATGCGAGTGGAACGCATGGCTGACGGAAAGCCGCTTGTGCTTCCACCGCCCCGCCAACTCCACCACGGCCGCCTCATCACCCGAAAGCACCACGGAATCAGGCCCGTTGACGGCGGCGATGTCGATGCCCTCGGTCAGCAGCGGCAGAACCTCGGCCTCCGGCGCCTGCACCGCCACCATCGCACCACCCTCGGGCAACGCACCCATCAACCGACCCCGAGCCGCCACCAGCACACAGGCGTCATCCAACGACAACACCCCCGCCACATGCGCGGCGGCGATCTCACCAATCGAATGCCCCGCCAAGAACTCCGGCCGCACCCCCCACGACTCCACCAACCGGAACAACGCCACCTCAACGGCGAACAACCCCGCCTGAGTGAACTCCGTCCGATTCAGCAGCGCGGCGTCATCCCCGAAGACGACCTCCCGCAACGGACGCGACAACTCACGGTCCAGATAGCCGGCGACCGCGTCGAACGCGTCCGCGAAGACCGGGAACGCCTCATACACCTCCCGCCCCATGCCCAGCCGCTGGCTGCCCTGGCCGGAGAAAAGGAACGCCAGCCGGCCGGTGTCGTGCGTGTCGCCGCCGCGTACGACGCCGGCCGCCGAGCGGCCGTCGGCCAGGGCGTCAAGGCCGGCGTCGAGTGCCTCCAGGTCGCCGGCCAGCACGACGGCGCGGGTGTCGAGGGCCGAGCGTCCCGTCGCGGCGGCGTAGGCGAGGTCGATCAGCCGCTGCTCGGAGTGGTCAGCGGTGTGCGCTGCCAGCCGTGCGGCCTGTTCACGAAGGGCGGTCTCGCCGCGTCCCGACAGCGCCACGGGGACGACGGGCAGCTCCACCCGCGCCGGCTCCGCCGGATCGGCGACCGCCGGGGCCTGCTCGATGATCACATGCGCGTTGGTGCCGCTCATGCCGAACGAGGACACGCCCGCACGTCGCGTCCCCGAGGACTCCCAGGGACGGGCCTCGGTCAGCAGCTCCACCGAACCGGCCGACCAATCCACCTGCGGCGAAGGCTCATCCACATGCAACGTCTTCGGCAACACCCCGTGCCGCAGCGCCATCACCATCTTCATCACGCCACCCACACCCGAAGCCGACTGCGTATGACCGATGTTCGACTTCAACGACCCCAGGGCCAGCGGGCGCTCCCGGTCCTGCCCATAGGTGGCAAGCAGCGCCTGCGCCTCAATCGGGTCGCCAAGACGGGTGCCCGTGCCATGGCCCTCCACCACATCCACATCCGACGTCGACAACCCGGCCGACGCCAACGCCTGCCGAATCACCCGCTGCTGCGACGGACCATTCGGCGCCGTCAAACCATTCGACGCACCATCCTGATTCACCGCCGAACCCGCCACCACCGCCAACACCCGATGCCCATTCCGCCGCGCATCCGACAACCGCTCCACCAGAAGCAGCCCCACACCCTCACCCCAACCCGTACCATCCGCAGCCCCAGCAAACGCCTTACACCGCCCATCAACCGACAACCCACCCTGACGCGAAAACTCCACAAACGTCCCCGGCGTCGCCATCACCGTCACCCCACCAGCCAACGCCAACGAACACTCACCCGACCGCAACGCCTGCACCGCCAAATGCAACGCCACCAACGACGAAGAACACGCCGTATCCACCGTCACCGCAGGACCCTCAAGCCCAAACGCATACGACAACCGCCCCGACACCACACTCGCCGCATTACCCGTCCCCACATGCCCACCAACATCCTCCCCACCCAACACCAACAACCCCGCATAATCCTGACTATTCGTCCCCACAAACACACCCGTCGCACTCCCCCGCAAACCCGAAGGCGCAATACCAGCCCGCTCAAACAACTCCCACGACGTCTCCAACAACAACCGCTGCTGCGGATCCATCGCCAACGCCTCACGCGGCGACACCCCAAACAAACCCGAATCAAACAACGCCGCCCCCGAAAGAAAACCACCCACACCCGTCGCACTCACCCCAGGCCCCTCACCCGCCAACAACCCACCCACATCCCAACCACGATCGGTGGGGAACTCCGCAATCGCATCACCACCACCAACCACCAGATCCCACAACTCCTCAGGCGAACCAACCCCACCCGGATAACGGCACGCCATACCGACGATCACGATCGGATCGTCGTCCACCGACGCGACGGCGCCGGGTGCGTCGGGGGCCGTGCGCTGGTCGGTGCCGGCGATGGAGTCGGTCAGGTGCTCGGTCAGCGCGCGGGCGTTGGGGTAGTCGAAGACCAGGGTGGCGGGCAGTGGCATGCCGGTCTCGCCGGTCAGGCGGTTGCGGAAGTCGACGGCGGTCAGCGAGTCGAAGCCCAGGTCGCGGAAGGCCACGTCGGTCTCCACGGCCTCCGGTCCCGCGAAGCCGAGCACGGCGGCGGCCTCCGCGCGGATCAGGGCCTCAAGACGGTGGGCGAGCTCGGCGCGCGGCAGGTCCCAGCGGCCGGTGGGCGACTGTTCGGCCATGGTGGCGGCGGTCAGTGCCTCGGCGGCCTCGGGAAGGGCGTGGAGGAACGGGCGGGGCCTGGTGGCGGCGAGCGCGGGGGCGAAGACCGACCAGTCCACGTCGGCGACCGTCAGGCTGGCGCGGTCGTCGCCGACGGCGCCGTGCAGCGCGTCGATGGCGAGGGCCGGCGGGAGGGCGCGCAGCCCTCGGCGGCGGAGCTCGGTCTGGGTGTCGGCGTCGGCGGCCATGCCGACCTCGGCCCAGGGGCCCCAGGCCAGCGCGGTGGCCACCAGGCCACGGGCGGCGCGGTGTTCGGCGAGCGCGTCGAGCGAGGCGTTGGCGGCGGCGTAGGCGGCGAGTTGGGCGCTGCCCCAGATGCCGGAGATGGAGGAGAAGAGGACGAACGCGTCCAGGTCCCGTTCGGCGAGGAGTTCGTCGAGGTGGAAGGCGCCGTGCACCTTGGCGGTCATGACGCGGGCGAGGAACGCGGCGTCGGTGTCGTCGACGGTGGCGGCGTCGCCGATGCCGGCGGCGTGCACGACGGCGGTGAGGTCGTCGAGGTCGCTCTCGTCGATCTGGCGGATGGCGGCGGCCAGTTCGTCGCGGTCGGCGACGTCGCAGGCGATGGCGGTGACCCTGGGGTCGGGCTCGGCGAGGGTGCCGCGCCGGCTGAGGGCGACGACATGGGCGGCGCCGGAGTCGAGCAGCCAGCGGGTGACGGCGGTGCCGAGGGCCCCGGTGCCGCCGGTGATCAGCACGGTGCCGCGCGGGGCCCAGCCGGCGCCGGTCCGGGTGCCGGGGGCGCGGACGAGTCGGCGGGTGTAGACGCCGGAGGCGCGCACGGCGAGCTGGTCCTCGGTGCCGCCGAGCGCGGCGGCCAGGTGGGCGAGGGAGCGCGCGTCGGGGTCGGCGGGCAGGTCGATCAGGCCGCCCCAGCGTTCGGGGAGTTCGAGGGCGACGGCGCGGCCATAGCCCCAGGTGGCGGCCTGGCGGGGGGCGCGGAGCGGGTCGGAGCGGCCGGTGGAGACGGCGCCCGAGGTGACGGCCCACAGCGGCGCGCCCGGGTGGGCGCGGACCAGGTCGAGGGTGGCGGCGAGCCCTCGGGGCAGGACCGGGTGGTCGGGGTGCGGGCTGTCGTCGAGGGTGAGGAGGGAGAGGATGCCGCTGAGGTTGTCGAGGGTGTCGTGGTCGGGGAGCGGCTGCCGTGGGTCGGCGACGACGGCGTGGGCGCCGGCGGCGGTGAGGGCGTCGACGTAGGGCTCGCAGGGCCGGTCGCTGACGATCAGCCAGGTGCCGGTCAACTCCTGTGCGGGGGTGTGGGGTTGCCAGGTGACGCGGTAGCGCCAGGAGTCGACGGTCGAGGTGGCTCGGCGGTGTCGGCGCCAGGAGGCGAGCGCGGGCAGGGCGGGGGCGATCTCGTCGAGGTGCTGTGGGTCGATGGTGTCGGCGAGCGGGGTGAGGTCGCCCTGTTCGACGGCGTGCCAGAAGTCGCTGTCCTCGGCGGTGCCGGGGGTCTCGGTCGGGGTGGCGCTGCCGGTGGGCCAGTAGCGGTCGCGTTGGAAGGCGTAGGTGGGGAGGTCGACGCGGCGCGCCCCTGAGCCGGCGAGGAGCGTCGTCCAGTCGGGGCTGACGCCTCGGGTGTGGAGCGCGGCGACGGCGGCCTGGAGGGTGTCCGCGTCGGCGGCGCGGCCGGTGCGGAGGGCGGGGACGAACTGTCCTGGGGTGGCGCCGGCGAGGCAGTCCTGTCCCAGCGAGGAGAGCACGCCGTCGGGGCCGATCTCCAGGAACGTGGTGGCGCCCTGGGCCGCGAGTTCGCGGACGCCGTCGAGGAATCGGACGCAGTCGCGGACGTGGCGGGTCCAGTGGTCGGCGGAGGCGAGTTGTTCGGCGGTGGCGACGCGGCCGGTGAGGTTGCTGACGAGGGGGATGAGCGGCGGGTGGTAGGTGAGGCCGGCGGCGACCCGGTGGAAGTCGGCGAGCATGCCGTCCATCAGGCGGGAGTGGAAGGCGTGGCTGACGGCGAGCCGTTTGGTGGAGCGGGCGGGGAAGGCGGCGACTACGCCCTGCACGGCGTCCTCGTCGCCGGAGATCACGACGGACTCGGGGCCGTTGACGGCTGCGATGTCGGCGCGGTCGCCGAGCAGGGGCCGCACCTCGGCCTCGCTGGCGCGCACGGAGAACATGGCGCCGCCGGCGGGGAGTCGCGCCATGAGTCGGCCTCGGGCGGTGACCAGCGCGCAGGCGTCTTCGAGGGAGAGGACGCCGGCGACATGGGCGGCGGCGATCTCGCCGATGGAGTGGCCCGCGACGAGGTCGGGGCGGATGCCGAGGGACTCGACGACTCTGAACAGCGCGACCTCGACGGCGAAGAGCGCCGGCTGGGCGTGGTCGGTGCGGTTGAGCGTTTCCGTGTCGTCGCCGAAGACGATGTCGCGCAGGGGGCGTTGGAGTCCCGTGTCGAGCAGCGCGCAGCAGGCGTCGAACGCCTCGGCGTAGACGGGATACGTCTCGTACAACTCCCGGCCCATGCCGAGGCGTTGGCTGCCCTGCCCGGCGAAGAGGAAGGCGGTTCTGCCGGGGGTGCGGGTGCCGGTGCGGAGGTGGGCGGCCGACTGGCCTTCGGCGAGGGCGCGCAGCCCTTCGACGAGGGCGGTGTGGTCGGCGGCGACGACGGCGGCGCGGTGGTCGAAGGCGGTGCGGGTGGTGGCCAGGGAGTGCGCGAGGTCGGCGACGGTTGGCCGCGCGTCCTTGGGGCGGGTGTCGAGGTGGTGGGCGAGGTGGGCGGCCTGGGCGCGCAGGGCTTCGGCGGTGCGGGCGGAGAGCGTGACGGGGAGCGGTCCGGTGGGTGGTGCGGCGGGTGGGCTGTCGTGGTCGGCGGGTTGGGGCGCGGCTTCCAGGATGGTGTGCGCGTTGGTGCCGCTCATGCCGAAGGAGGAGACGCCGGCGCGGCGGGGCGCCCCGGTGTCGGGCCAGGGGGTGGCGTCGGTGAGGAGTTCGACGGCGCCGGCGGTCCAGTCGACGTGGGGGGTGGGTTCGTCGATGTGCAGGGTGGGGGGCAGCAGCCCGTGGCGCAGGGCCATCACCATCTTGATGATGCCGGCGACGCCGGACGCGGACTGGGTGTGCCCGATGTTGGACTTGATGGAGCCGAGCCACAGCGGCAGGTCGGCGGCGCGGTTCTGGCCGTAGGCGGCGATGACGGCCTGGGCCTCGATGGGGTCGCCGAGCCTGGTGCCGGTGCCGTGCGCCTCGACGGCGTCGACCTGGTCGGGGGTGAGGCCGGCGTCGGCGAGTGCCTTGCGGATGACGCGCTGTTGGGCGGGGCCGTTGGGCGCGGTCAGGCCGCTGGACGCGCCGTCCTGGTTGACGGCGGAGCCGCGCACCACGGCGAGCACGGGGTGGCCGTTGCGCTGGGCGTCGGAGAGGCGTTCCAGGACGAGCAGCCCTACGCCTTCGCCCCAGCCGGTGCCGTCGGCGGCGGCGGCGAAGGTCTTGCAGCGGCCGTCGGGGGCGAGTCCTCGCTGGCGGGAGAATTCGAGGAACGCGCCCGGGCTGGCCATGACGGTGACGCCGCCGGCGAGCGCGAGTCCGCATTCGCCCTGGCGGAGGGCCTGGACGGCGAGGTGCAGGGCGACGAGGGAGGAGGAGCAGGCGGTGTCGACGGTGACGGCCGGGCCCTCGACGCCGAAGGTGTAGGAGAGGCGTCCTGAGATGACGCTGGCGGCGTTGCCGGTGGCCAGGTGTCCGCTCTGGTCGTCGGCCGAGGCGGCGACGAGGGAGGCGTAGTCCTGGCTGTTGGTGCCGACGAAGACGCCGGTCTGGCCGCCGCGCAGGGTGGCGGGGGCGATGCCGGCGCGTTCGAACGCCTCCCAGGAGGTTTCCAGGAGGAGCCGTTGCTGCGGGTCCATGGCGAGGGCCTCGCGGGGCGAGATGCCGAAGAAGCCCGCGTCGAAGTCGGCGACGTCCCTGAGGAAGCCGCCCTCGTTGGCGTAGCTCTTGCCCGGCTGTCCTGGTTCGGGGTCGTAGAGCCCTTCGAGGTCCCAGCCGCGGTCGGCGGGGAAGCCGTCGATGGCGTCGCCGCCGCGGGCGACGAGGTCCCAGAGGTCCTCCGGGGTGCGCACTCCGCCCGGGTAGCGGCAGCTCATGCCGACGATGGCGATGGGCTCGGTGCCCTGGCCTTCGAGTTCGGTGACGCGCTGGCGGGCCTGCCGGAGCTCGACGGTCATCCACTTGAGGTGGTCGAGCAGCTTCTTCTCGTTCATGACCTCTCCGACGCCCTCGCTCGTACCGTTCCTGAAGTGGCCGTTCCCGAAGTGGCCGTTGCCAGAGTCACTGTGTCTTCCCAAACTCTTCGTGGATGAGATCGAAGATCTCGTCGGCCGTGGCATCCTCGATGCTTCGGTCGGTGGCTGCCGGTTCCGTCCACTCGTTCAGCAGGTTCCGCAGGCGCGTGACGGTGTCCGCGCGCTCGTCGTCGGTGGCCTTCGCCATCGCGCGGGCGAGGCGTTCGACGTCGTCGGTCACGTCGCTCTCCGCCGGGGCGAGTCCTTCGGCGAGGTGGCGGGCGAGCGCGGTGGGGGTCGGGTAGTCGAAGATCAGCGTGGTGGGCAGGCGCAGGCCGCTGATGGTGCCGAGGCGGTTGCGCAGTTCGACGGCCGTGAGGGAGTCGAATCCCGACTCCAGGAATCCCCGGTCGGGTTCGATGCGGTCGGCCGACTCGTGGCCGAGCGCGGCGGCGGACTCGGTGCGGACCAGCCGCAGCAGCTCGGGCAGCCGTTCGGCTTCGGGGAGCGTGGCGAGGCGGGCGCGCAGCGGGTCGGCCGCGTCCTCGTCGGCCGGTGCCGGGGTGGCGGCGGGCGGCGCGACGTCGTCGAGGAACGGTCGGGGCCGCGCCGCGGTGTAGACGGCGGTGAACGCCTCCCAGTCGACGTCGGCGACGGTGACGGTGGTGTCGTCGCGGTCCAGGGCGCGGCGCAGCGCGGTGACGGCCAGTTCGGGTGCCATGGCGCGCAGGCCCCGGCGGCGCAGCGCGCCCGTGTCGTCGACGGCCATGCCGACCTGGGCCCAGGGGCCCCAGGCGACGGCGGTCGCGGTCAGCCCTCGGGCCCGCCGCTGTTCGGCGAGCGCGTCCAGATAGGCGTTGGCCGCCGCATACGCCGCCTGCCCCCCGCTGCCCCAGACGCCGGCGATCGACGAGAACAACACGAACGCGTCCAACTCCCGTTCACCCAGCAGCTCGTCGAGATGCGCCGCACCGAGCACCTTGGCCGCCATCGTCTCGCCGATGGCCGTCAGGCTGGTCTCGGCGAGGGGGGCGGCGACGCCGACTCCGGCGGCGTGCACGACGGCGGTCAGGTCGGGCAGCCCGTCGAGCAGCGCGGCGACCGCGTCCCGATCGGTCATGTCACAGGCGACGATGCTCACCCGCTCCCCCAGCTCGGCACGCAACGCCTCCGCACCCGGAGCCGCCACACCACGCCGACTGGTCAACACCACCCGCCCAACACCAGAGGCCACCAACCAACGCGCCACCTCACCGCCAAGACCACCCGTCCCACCCGTCACCAACACCGCACCACGCGGAGCCCAGGAGCGGCGTGGTGCGGCGTCGAGGTTGGCGTGGGCGAGGCGCCGGGCGAAGGCGCCGGCCGGGCGGACGGCGACCTCGTCCTCGGCGCCGGAGAGCGTGGCGATCAGCCGGGTCCAGGCGCGCGGGTCGGGCGCCGGCGGCAGGTCGACGAGGCCGCCCCAACGGGTGGGCTGGTCAAGGCCGATGACGCGGCCGAGTCCCCAGGTGAGGGCTTGCGCTGGGCTGGCCTGGCGGTCGGCGCCGCCGACGGAGACGGCGCCGGACGTCACCAGCCACAGGGGGGCGTCGACGCCGGCGTCGAGCAGGGCCTGCGCCAGGGTGACGGTGTCGGCGAAGCCGACGCTGCCGGCGGGGTGGGGGCGCTCGTCGACGGCGAGGAGGGAGAGCACGCCGGCGACGGCCGGGTGGGTTTCCAGCTCCTTGGCGATGAGTCCGGCGAGCAGATCGCGGTCGGTGCCCGCGGGTTGGACGGCGACGGGGTCGGCGCCGTGGTCGGCGATGGCCGCCGAGGCGGCGTCGGCGAGTGCGCCGGCGCCGACGACGAGCCAGGTCCCGGTGAGGGCGGCGGTCGCGGTGTCGGTCAGCGGCTTCCACTCGACGCGGTAGCGCCAGGAGTCGGCCGTGCTGTGGGCGCCGAGCTTGCGGTGCCAGGAGGAGAGGGCGGGCAGCACGGCGGTGAGGGGGGTGTCGGGGGTGATGTCCAGGGTGTCGGCGAGTTCGGCGAGGTCGCCGCGTTCGACGGTCTCCCAGAAGCGGCTGTCCGCCGTCTCGGCGGCCGGCGGTGTCGCCGGGGCGAGCCAGAACCGTTCGCGTTGGAAGGCGTAGGTGGGCAGGTCGACGGGGCGGCCGGTGAGCAGCGCGCGCCAGTCGGGGGAGATGCCTCGGGTGTGGAGCGTCGCCAGGGCGGTGAGCAGGGTCTCCGCCTGGGGCCGGTCGCGGCGTTGCAGGGGCAGGAAGTCGCCGATGGCCGACAGGGCGGCGTCCGGGCCGAGTTCGACGAAGGTGGTGACGCCGGCGGTGCGCAGCTCCTCGACGGTGTGGTGGAAACGGACGGTGTCGCGGACGTGCCGCACCCAGTAGTCGGCGTCGACCCGTTCGGGTTGGCCGCCGACCGGGATGGTGGCCCGGTGGTAGGTGAGGCCGTCGGCGATGCGGCGGAACGCGTCGAGCATGGGGTCCATCAGGTGGGAGTGGAAGGCGTGGCTGACGGTCAGCCGCTTGTGCTTCCACCGGCTGGCGAGCGCGAGGACGGCGTCCTCGTCGCCGGAGAGCACGACGGCGTCGGGCGCGTTGACCGCGGCGACGCAGACGCCGGCGCTGTCGCCGTCGCTGTCGCCGAGCAGGGGCAGCACCTCGGCCTCGCCGGCCTGGACGGCCACCATGGCGCCGCCGGCGGGGAGTCGCTGCATCAGTCGGCCTCGGGCGGTGACCAGCGCGCAGGCGTCTTCGAGGGAGAGGACGCCGGCGACATGGGCGGCGGCGATCTCGCCGATGGAGTGCCCGGCGACGGCGTCGGGGCGGATGCCGAGTGACTCGACGAGTCGGAACAGCGCGACCTCGACGGCGAACAGGCCGGCCTGGGCATGGCGCGTCTGGTGCAGGTCGTGGTCTTCGGCCGGTCCCCCGGTGTCGGACGGATCGCCGAAGACGATGTCGCGCAGGGGGCGTTGGAGTCCGGTGTCGAGCAGCGCGCAGCAGGCGTCGAACGCCTCGGCGTAGACGGGGAACGTCTCGTACAACTCCCGGCCCATGCCGAGGCGTTGGCTGCCCTGCCCGGTGAAGAGGAAGGCGAGGCGGCCGTCGGTCCCGGCGACGCCCCGCACCACGCGGGGCGGGGTGTCGCCGGCGGCGATCGCTGCGAGCCCGCGCAGCAGTTGGGCGTGGTCGGCGGCGAGGACGGCGGCGCGGTGGTCGTGTGCGGCGCGGGTGGTGGCCGTGGCGTGGGCGAGCTCCGGCAGGCTGGGGCGTTCGGACCGGCCGGGGTGTTCGGGGCCTTCGACGTGGTCGAGGTGGGCCAGGAGCCGGGCGGCCTGGGCGCGGAGCGCGGCGGGGCCACGGCCCGAGACGAACACGGGAGCGACGGGCAGGGTCGGCGTGGGCTTCGGGTCGGCGGGGGCGTCGGCGGGCGGTGCCTCTTCGAGGACGGTGTGCGCGTTGGTGCCGCTCACGCCGAACGCGGAGACGGCGGCGCGCCGGGGCCCTTCGCTGTCCCAGGGCCTGGCCTGGCTGAGGAGTTGGACGCCGCCGGTCGACCAGTCGACATGGCGCGTCGGCTGTTCGGCGTGCAGGCTGCGGGGCAGCGTGCCATGGCGCATGGCCATGACCATCTTGATGACGCCGGCGACGCCGGCGGCGGCCTGGGTGTGCCCGATGTTGGACTTCACGGAGCCGAGCCACAGCGGCCGGTCCGCGTCCCGGTGCTGGCCGTAGGTGGCGAGCAGCGCCTGGGCCTCGATGGGGTCGCCGAGCCTGGTGCCGGTGCCGTGGGCCTCGACGACGTCGATCTCGTCGGGGGTGAGGCGGGCGTTGGCCAACGCCTGCCGGATGACGCGCTGTTGGGCGGGGCCGTTGGGCGCGGTCAGGCCGTTGCTGGCGCCGTCCTGGTTGACGGCGGAGCCGCGCACGACGGCGAGCACCGGATGGCCGTTGCGCCGCGCGTCGGAGAGGCGTTCGACCAGCAGCATGCCGACGCCCTCGCCCCAGCCGGTGCCGTCGGCGTCGTCGGAGAACGACTTGCAGCGGCCGTCCTCGGCCAGGCCGCGCTGCCGGGAGAACTCGACGAAGACGCGGGGGCTGGCCATCACGGCGACGCCGCCGACCAGGGCCATGGAGCACTCGCCCTGCCGCAGCGACTGGGCGGCGTAGTGCAGGGCCACCAGCGAGGAGGAGCAGGCGGTGTCCACGGTGACGGCTGGGCCTTCGAGGCCGAGGGTGTAGGAGACGCGGCCGGAGGCCACAGCGGTGGCGCTGCCGGTGAGGAAGTAGCCCTCGGTGCCTTCGGGGGCCTCGGTGAGGTCGGCGCCGTAGCCGGAGGGTGAGACGCCGACGAAGACGCCGGCCTGGGTGCCGCGCACCTCGGTGGGGTCGATGCCGGCGCTCTCCAGCGCTTCCCAGGACGCCTCCAGCAGCAGCCGCTGCTGCGGGTCCATGGCGAGGGCCTCGCGGGGCGAGATGCCGAAGAAGCCCGCGTCGAAGTCGGCCGCGTCCGGGAGGAAGCCGCCCTCGGCCGTGTAGGTGCTGCCGGCGCTGTCGGGGTCGGCGTCGTAGAGGGCGGTGACGTCCCAGCCCCGGTCGGTGGGGAAGCCGGTGATGGCGTCGGTGCCGGCCGCGGTGAGCCGCCACAGCTCCTCGGGGGAGCGGACGCCGCCGGGGTAGCGGCAGCTCATGCCGACGATCACGACGGGGTCGTCGGCCGTTTCGGCGTGGCCCAGGGCGGTCGGAGTGTCGGCCAACGGGTCGCCGGCGCCGAGGAGTTCGGTGCCGAGCAGCTCGGCGAGGGCCTCGGCGGTGGGGTGGTCGAAGACCAGGGTGGTCGGCAGGGCGAGGCCGGTGGCGGCCTGGAGGCGCTGGCGCAGTTCGACGGCGGTCAGCGAGTCGAAGCCGAGGTCGCGGAACGGCCGGTTGGGGGCGACGTCGACGGTGTCGGCATGGCCGAGGACGGCGGCGGCCTCGGCGCGCACCAGTTCCGTGAGATGGCGGAGGCGTTCGGCGGGCGCCAGCGGCGCCAGGGTGTGGGCCAGCTCGGGCGCGCCGGATTCGACGGCGGGGTCGCCGAGTTGACGGACCTCGGGGAGGTCGGCGATCAGCGGCCTTGGCCTGGCCGCGGCGAAGGACGGCGCGAAGCGGTCCCAGTGCACGTCGGCGACGGTGAGCTGGGTGCGGTCCTCGTCCAGGGCGCGCCGCAGGGCGCGGATCGCGATATCGGGTGCCAGGGTCGGGAGCCCCCGGCGGCGGAGCTGCTCGTCGGCCTCGCCTTCGGCTGCCATGCCGACCTGGGCCCAGGGGCCCCAGGCGACGGCGGTCGCGGTCAGCCCTCGGGCCCGCCGCTGTTCGGCGAGCGCGTCCAGATAGGCGTTGGCCGCCGCATACGCCGCCTGCCCCCCGCTGCCCCAGACGCCGGCGATCGACGAGAACAACACGAACGCGTCCAACTCCCGTTCGCCCAGCAGCTCGTCGAGATGCGCGGCACCGAGCACCTTGGCCGCCATCGTCTCGTCCATGGCCGCCAGGCTGGTCTCGGCGAGCGGCCGGGTCTCGACCGCGCCGGCGGCGTGCACGACGGCGGTCAGGTCGGGCAGCCCGTCGAGCAGCGCGGCGACCGCGTCTCGATCGGTCATGTCACAGGCGACGATGCTCACCCGCTCCCCCAGCTCGGCACGCAACGCCTCCGCACCCGGAGCCGCCACACCACGCCGACTGGTCAACACCACCCGCCCAACACCAGCACCCACCAACCAACGCGCCACCTCACCACCGAGACCACCCGTACCACCCGTCACCAACACCGCACCACGCGGAGCCCAGGAACGGACGACGGGGCCGAGGGGCTGGTGGGCCAGGCGGCGCAGGAACACGCCGGAGGAGCGGATGGCGAGTTGGTCCTCGTCGCCGGCGCCGAGCGCGGTGGCGAGCCGGGCGAACGTCCGGTCGTCGGGGCGTTCCGGCAGGTCGACGAGGCCGCCCCAGCGGTCGGGGTGTTCCAGGCCGACGACGCGGCCGAGGCCCCAGACGGCGGCCTGCGCGGCGGCGGTGACCCGGTCCGCGCGGCCGGTGGAGACGGCGCCCGAGGTGGCGATCCACAGCGGCGCCTCAATGCCGGCGGCGCCGAGGGCGCGCACCGATGCGGCGGTCGCCAGGGTCGCGGCGCGCGGATCGGCGGTGGCGTCGAGCGCCAGCAGGGAGAGCACGCCGGTGAGGTCCTCGGCGGGCATGTCGGCGAGCGCGGCGGGGAGTTGGTCGGGGTGGTCGACGCTGACGACCTGCGCGTCGGGCAGCGCTTCGGCGGCGCGGGACGCCCAGGAGTCGGTGCTGCCTGGCGTGTTGAGCACAAGCCAGCTGCCGGTGAGCGCCGGCGGGGTGCCGGTGAGCGGCTTCCATTCGACGCGGTAGCGCCATGGCTCGTGGGTGGCTTCCCGCCGCCGCTGGTCGCGCCAGGCGGTGACGGCGGTGCGGGCGTCGTCGTCCAGGGCGAGTTCGCCGGTGTCGATGGCGGCCCAGAGGGCGCCGTCGTGGTCGGCCGGTGCGGTGCTCTCGGGCCAGAACCGGGTGCGCTGGAAGGGGTAGGTCGGCAGCGTGACGGGGCGGGACCCTGGCACCAGGGCCGCCCAGTCGACGGCGGTGCCGCGCACATGGAGGGTGGCGACGGCGGTGAGCAGCGTCTGGACCTCGGGCCGGTTCTTGCGCAGCGCCGGCGTTCCCTCGGCCATGGCGGAGAGCACCCCGTCGGGGCCGATCTCCAGGAACGTGCCAACGCCCTGTGCGCGCAGCCACTCCACGGCGTCATGGAAACGGACGGCCTCCCGGACGTGCCGCACCCAGTACTCGGCGTCGACTACCGAAGGCTGCCCCGCGACCGGAATCTGAGCCGGGTGATACGTGAGCGTCTCCGCCACCGAACGGAACTCCGCCAGCATCGGCTCCATCAGATGCGAGTGGAACGCGTGGCTGACGGAAAGCCGCTTGTGCTTCCACCGCCCCGCCAACTCCACCACGGCCGCCTCATCACCCGAAAGCACCACGGAATCAGGCCCGTTGACGGCGGCGATGTCGACGCCGTCGGTCAGCAGCGGCAGCACCTCGGCCTCCGCAGCCTGCACCGCCACCATCGCGCCACCCTCGGGCAGCGCACCCATCAACCGACCCCGAGCCGCCACCAGAGCGCAGGCGTCATCCAGGGCAAGAACGCCAGCCACATGCGCGGCGGCGATCTCGCCGATCGAATGCCCCGCCAGGAACTCCGGCCGCACCCCCCAGGCTTCCAGCAGCCGGAAGAGCGCCACCTCAACGGCGAACAACCCCGCCTGAGTGAACTCCGTCCGGTTCAGCAGCGCGGCGTCATCCCCGAAGACCGCGTCCCTGGCCTGCGGTTGGAGCCGGGCGCAGACCGCGTCGAAGGCGTCCGCGAAGACGGGGAACGCGTCATACAACTCCCGTCCCATGCCGGGCCTTTGGCTGCCCTGGCCGGAGAAGAGGAACGCGAGGCGGCCGGTGCCGGCGAGGCCGGTGACCGGTCCTGGGCGGCCGTCGACGAGGGCGTCGAGCCCGTCGCGGAGCGCGTCCCGGTCGCCGCCGAGGACGACGGCGCGGTGGCTGAGCGCGGATCGTGTGGTGGCCAGCGAGTGGACCAGGTCGCCCAGGTCGCCGGTGACGGCGTCGCGCAGCGCCGCGGCCTGGGCCGCGAGCGCCTCGGGGCCGGCGGCGGACAGCACCAGGGGCAGGAGCGGCGGCAGCGTCCGGCCGGCCGCCGGGCGCGGTGCCGGCGTGGGCTCGGGCGGTGCCTCCTCCAGGATGACATGGGCGTTGGTGCCGCTCATGCCGAAGGACGAGACGCCGGCCCGGCGCGGGGCGTCGGCCACCCACTCCCGCGCCTCCGTCAGCAGCGCGACGGAGCCGGCGGACCAGTCGACGTGGGGGGTCGGTTCGTCGATGTGCAGGGTGGGCGGCAGCACGCCGTTGCGCAGCGCCAGGGCCATCTTGATGACGCCGGCGACGCCAGCGGCGGCCTGGGTGTGCCCGATGTTGGACTTCACCGAGCCAAGCCACAACGGCCGGTCCGCGTCCCGGTCCTGACCGTAGGTGGCGAGCAGCGCCTGCGCCTCGATCGGGTCGCCCAGCGCGGTGCCCGTGCCGTGCGCCTCCACCGCGTCCACCTCGCCGGCGGTGAGGCCGGCCGCTTCGAGCGCCTGCTGGATGACGCGCTGCTGCGACGGCCCGTTCGGGGCGGTGAGTCCGTTGCTGGCGCCGTCGGAGTTGACGGCGGAGCCGCGCACCACGGCGAGGATCCGCTGGCCGTCGCGGCGCGCGTCGGAGAGCCGCCGCACGACCAGCAGGCCGGCGCCCTCGCCCCAGGCGGTGCCGTCGGCTTCGGCGGCGAACGCCTTGCAGCGGCCGTCGGCGGCGAGGCCACCCTGCTTGCTGAACTCCACGAAGGCCGCCGGGCTCGACATCACGGTGACGCCGCCGACCAGGGCCGTGGCGCACTCGCCCTGCCGCAGCGACTGGGCCGCCCAGTGGAGCGCGACCAGCGACGACGAGCAGGCCGTGTCGACGGTGACGGCGGGGCCTTCGAGGCCGAAGGTGTAGGAGAGGCGGCCTGAGACCACGGCGGCGGCGTTGCCGGTGCCGAGGAAGCCGTGCACATCGTCCGCCGCGTCCTTCAGACGGGTCACGTAGTCCTGGCCGTTGGTGCCGATGAAGACGCCGGTGCGGCTGCCGCGCAGCGTGGAAGGGGCGATCCCCGACCGTTCGAACGCCTCCCAGGCGGTCTCCAGCAGCAGGCGCTGCTGGGGGTCCATCGCGAGGGCCTCGCGCGGCGAGATCCCGAAGAACGCCGGGTCGAACAGGTCGGCGTCGTGCAGGAAGGCGCCCTCGCGGGTCACGACGGACTCAAGGCCGTCCCAGCCACGGTTCTCGGGGAAGCCGCTGGTGGCGTCGCCCTCGTCGAGCAGCAGCCGCCACAGTTCCTCGGGCGAGGTGACGCCGCCGGGGAAGCGGCAGGCCATGCCGACGATCGCGATCGGCTCGTCGGCCGCGATCGCGGCGACGGCGCGGGGGGCGGCCGGTGTCCCAGCGGTGCCGGTGCCGCGCAGGTGTCCGGCGAGCGCGGCCGGCGTCGGATGGTCGAAGACCAGCGTCGCCGGCAGCGTCCGGCCGGTGGCGGCGGCGAGCCGGTTGCGCAGCTCGACGGCGGTCAGCGAGTCGAACCCGAGGTCGTTGAAGGCCCGTTCGGGGTCGATGGCGTCGGGGCCGCCATGCCCGAGGACCGCCGCGACCTGGGTGCGCACCAGCGTGACGAGATCCCGTTCGCCGCCGCCCTGGGCCGGTACGGCCTTGACGTCCTGGGCGGGGGCGGCCGGCGCCAGATGCGCGACCAGCGGGTTGGGGCGGGCCGCGGTGAACTCGGGGAGGGTACGCGCCCAGTCCATGTCGGCGATGGCGACGACGGTGTCCTCGTGGTCGATGGCCTGTCCCAGCGCGGCGAGCGCCAGCTCGGCCGGCATCCTGGGCACGCCGCCCCGGCGCACCCGTTCGGCGGCGGCGGCGCCGTCGGCCATGCCGCCGGCCCAGGCGCCCCAGGCGACGGAGACGGCCGGCAGCCCCGCGGCGCGGCGCCGTTCGGCGAGCGCGTCCAGACAGGCGTTGGCCGCCGCGTAGTTGCCCTGGCCGGGGTTGCCCATGACGCCGGCCAAGGAGGAGAACAGCACGAAGGCGGACAGCTCGCGGCCCCTGGTCAGCTCATCCAGGTGGCGTGCGGACGTCACCTTGGCGCGGAACACCGCCTGGAAGCGGTCGGGTGTCAGCGCGTCGAGGACGCCGTCGTCGAGGACACCAGCGGTGTGGAAGACGGAGTCGACCGGGTGTTCGGCGAGCAGCGCGGCGAGCGCTTCGCGGTCCGCCGCGTCACAGGCCGCGATGGTGACCCGCGCGCCGATCGCGGTGAGTTCGGCCGCCAGCTCGGCGGCGCCGGGCGCCTCGGCGCCCCGGCGGCTGATCAGCAGCAGGTGTTCGGCTCCGGCGGTGGCGAGCCAGCGGGCGGTGTGCGCGCCGAGGGCGCCGGTGCCGCCGGTCACCAGGGCGGTGCCGGTGGGCGTCCAGGTGCGGGCGGGGGTCGCCTCGCCCAGCGGGGCGCGGACCAGCCTGCGGCGGAAGACGCCGGACGGGCGGATCGCGACCTGGTCGTCGCCGGCCGTGCCGGCGAGCACGCCGCCGAGTCGGGTGGCGGCGCGCCCGTCCAGGGTGGCCGGCAGGTCGATCAACCCGCCCCAGCGCATGGGCTGTTCCAGGCCGATGACCTGGCCGAGCCCCCAGACGGCGGCCTGTGCGGCGTCGAGGTCCCGTTCGGCGGGAGAGACGGCGACCGCGCCCCTGGTGGCGAGCCAGAGCGGGGCGTCGATGTCCAGCGCGGCCAGCGCGCGCAGCAGCGCGACGGTGCTGAGCACCGGCGGCGGAACGTCGCCCTGGCCGGTCTCCGCCGGACTGGCGACGACCGCCAGGACGCCGGCGATCGGCGTGAGGGCCCGCGTGATCAGGCCGGGTTCCTCGATGTGCACGACGGTGGCGCCGCAGCGCGCCAGCGCCTCCTCGACATCCGGGTGCGCGGCGCCGACCAGCAGCCAGGTGCCGGTGAGCGCGGGCGAGGCGACGCCGGTGGCCGGCTTCCAGTCGACGCGGTAGCGCCAGGAGTCGACGGCGGAGTGGGCGCGGCGCTTCCTGCGCCAGGTCGCGAGGGCGGGCAGGACGCCGGTGAGCTGCTCGTCGCTGGTGTCCAGGGCGGTGGCGAGCGCCGCGAGGTCCTCGCGTTCGACGGCGTCCCAGAACCTGGCCTCGACGATGTCGCCGGCGGCAGCGCCCAACTCATCGGCGGGCGGCGCCGGCCAGTACCGCTGGCGCTGGAAGGGGTAGGTCGGCAGGTCGACGCGGCGGGCGCCGGTCTCGGCGAAGAACGCGGGCCACTCAGGCGCCATGCCGCGCACCTGGAGCCCGGCGACGGCGGTCAGCAGCGACTCCACCTCGGGCCGGTTCCCGCGCAGCGTCGGCACGCCGTCGGCCATCGCGGACAGCACCCCGTCGGGGCCGATCTCCAGGAACGTGCCCGCGCCCTGTGCGCGCAGCCACTCCAGCGCGTCGTGGAAGCGGACGGCGTCCCGCACATGGCGTACCCAGTACGCGGCGTCGGTCTGGGCGGGCTGGCCGGCGATCGGGATGGTCGCGCGGTGGAACGTCAACGCCCCGACGGCCGCCCTGAAGGCGTCCAGCATGGGGTCCATCAGAGGCGAGTGGAAGGCGTGGCTGGTGGACAGCCGCTTGTGCTTCCACCGCCCGGCCAGCTCGACCACCGCCGCCGCATCGCCCGACAGCACCACGGAGTCGGGGCCGTTGACGGCGGCGACGGCCACCCCTTCGGTCAGCAGCGGCACCACTTCGGACTCGGCGGCCTGGACGGCGACCATCGCGCCGCCCTCGGGCAGCGCGCCCATCAGCCGGCCGCGCGCCGCGACCAGCACACAGGCGTCGTCGAGGGTCAGCACGCCGGCGACATGCGCGGCGGCGATCTCCCCGATCGAGTGCCCGGCCAGGTAGTCGGGCCGCACCCCCCAGGCTTCCAGGAGCCGGAAGAGCGCCACCTCGACGGCGAACAGCGCCGGCTGCGCGTACTCGGTGCGGTTCAGCGTCTCCGCGTCGTCACCGAACACCACGTCCCGCACCGGCAGTTCGAACCGTTCGCAGACCGCGTCGAACGCCTCGGCGTAGACGTCGAACGCCTCGTGCAGCGCGCGGCCCATGGCCAGCCGCTGGCTGCCCTGGCCGGTGAAGAGGAACGCGAGCGCGCCGGCGCCACGGGTGGTGCCGCGCACCACGGAAGGGGACTCGGCGCCGGTGGCGACCGCGTCAAGACCCGCGACCAGGCCGGCGAGGCCCCGCTCCCCCGTGCCGATGACGACGGCGCCGTGCTCGAACGCGGCGCGCGTGGTGGCCAGCGAGAACGCCACGTCCAGCGGCGCCACGTCCGGCTGCCCCGCCGCCAGTACGGTCCGCACCCGGCGGGCCTGCTCGCGCAGCGCCGCCTCGTCGCGCCCGGACAGCACCAGGGGCAGCGCGGGCAGCGTCCGCCGGGCGCGCGGCGCGGCCGGCTCGTCGGCCGGCGGCTGCTCCAGGATGACGTGAGTGTTGGTGCCGCTGATGCCGAACGAGGAGACCCCGGCCAGCCTCGGGCGGCCCTCGTCCCGCCAGGGCCGCGCCTCCGTCAACAGCCGCACCTCGCCGGCCGACCAGTCCACATGCGCGGTCGGCTCGGAGACGTGCAGGGTCCGTGGCAGCAGTTCGTGGCGGAGCGAGAGGACCATCTTCATCACGCCGGCGATGCCCGAAGCGGCCAGCGTGTGACCGATGTTGGACTTCACCGTGCCCAGCCACAGCGGCCGGTCCGCGTCCCGGTCCTGGCCGTAGGTGGCCAGCAGCGCCTGCGCCTCGATCGGGTCGCCAAGACGGGTGCCCGTGCCATGCGCCTCCACCACGTCCACATCCGAGGCGGCGACTCCCGCGTTGGCCAGCGCCTGCCGGATGACCCGCTGCTGCGCCGGCCCGTTGGGCGCCGTGAGGCCGTTGGACGCCCCGTCGGAGTTGACGGCCGAGCCGCGCAGCAGGGCCAGCACGGGGTGCCCGTTGCGGCGGGCGTCGGAGAGCCGTTCCACGACGACGATGCCGACGCCCTCGGCGAAGCCCGTGCCGTCGGCGTCCGTGTCGAACGCCTTGCAGCGCCCGTCGGCGGCCAGGCCGCGCTGACGGGAGAACTCGATGAACCCGGCGGGCCCCGACAGGATCGTCACGCCACCTGCCAGCGCGAGGGTGCACTCACCCTGGCGTAGCGACTGAACCGCCAGGTGCAGCGCCATCAGCGACGAGGAGCACGCCGTGTCCACGGTCAGCGCCGGGCCCTCAAGGCCGAGGGTGTAGGCGATCCGGCCGGACAGCACGCTGGCGGTGTTGCCGGTCAGCAGATAGCCCTCGGTGCCCTGGGAGTCCTGCTCCAGCAGCGAGGTGTAGGTCTCGCCCGTGTTGCCGACGAACACCCCCGACCGGCTGCCGCGCAGCGACTTCGGGTCGATGCCGGCCCGTTCGACGGCCTCCCAGCAGACCTCCAGCAGCAGCCGCTGCTGCGGGTCGATCGCCAGCGCCTCACGCGGGCTGATCCCGAAGAACTCCGAGTCGAACTGGGTGGCCTCCCGCAGGAAGCCGCCCTCCCTGGTGTAGGAGGTGCCCTCCTGGTCGGGGTCGCTGCTGTACAGGGCGTCCAGGTCCCAGCCGCGGTCGTCGGGGAACCCGGCGATGGCGTCGCCGCCGGTGACCAGCAACTCCCAGAGTTCCTCTGGCGATTCGACGCCGCCGGGGAAGCGGCAGCCGAGCGACACGATGGCGATCGGGTCGTCGTCCTCCGGCGCGGCGACCGCGGCGACCTCGGGGGCCGTGCCCACGGCCGGGACGCCGCTGTCGGTGATCCGCTCCCGCAGATGGTCGGCGAGCGCGGTGGGCGTCGGGTAGTCGAAGACCACGGTCGCCGAGAGCCGAAGACCGGTGGTGACGTTGAGGCGGTTCCTGATGTCCACGGCGGTCAGCGAGTCGAAGCCGAGGTCACGGAACGGGCGGCCCGGCTCCACCGCGTCGGCCGAGGCATAGCCGAGAACGGCGGCGGCCTGCCCCCGCACCACGTCCAGCAGCACCCGGTCGCGCTCGACGTCGCTGAGCCCGGCGAGCCGCTGCTCAAGCGACGTGCGTTCGGGCAGCGCCCTGACCTCGACGAGGTCGGAGACGAGCGGGCTGCGGCGCGCCGCGACAAAGCCCGGGTGGAACGTCTCCCATCGGATGTCGGCGACGGCGACCGTGGTGTCGTCCAGATCCAGGGCGCGGTGCAGCGCCGAGATCGCCAGGTCCGGGTCCATCGCGGGTACGCCCTGCCGCAGCAGGCGCTCCCCGACGGCCCCGTCGGCTGAGCCGCCGCCGCCCCAGGGGCCCCAGGCGATGGACGTGGCGGTCAGCCCCTCGGCGCGGCGCTGTTCGGCGAGCGCGTCCAGATAGGCGTTGGCGGCGGCGTAGTTGGCCTGCCCGCCGTTGCCGAGCGTGCCGGCCGCCGAGGAGAACAGCACGAAGGCGGACAGCTCTCGGTCCCTGGTCAGCTCGTGCAGATGCCGGGCCGCCTCCGTCTTGGGCGCGAGGACGCGGTCGAAGCGCGTCGCGTCCAACTCGTCGAAGACCCCGTCGTCGAGGACGACGGCCGCGTGCACCACCGCGGTCAGATCGGGGAGTTCGGCGAGGAGTGCCGCGAGGGCGTCGCGGTCGGCGACATCGCAGGCGGCGACGGTGGCTTCGGCTCCCAACGCGCGTATCCCGTCGCACAGTTCCTCGGCGCCCGGCGCGGCAGGGCCACGACGGCTGGTGAGCACCACACGCGCGGCGCCGTTCTCGGCGAGCCAGCGTCCGATCCGTCCGCCGACCGCTCCGGTGCCGCCGGTGACGAGGACCGTGCCCGAGGGCTGCCAGCCCCTGGGCGTCCCGCCGCCGGCGCGCGTGAACCGCCGGGCGTGCACGCCGTCGGCACGGACGGCGACCTGGTCCTCGCCGCCGAGTCCACCGGAGAGCACGGTGGCGAACCGTGCGATGGCCCGCTCGTCCGTGACCGCCGGCAGGTCGACGAGGCCACCCCACGCCTGCGGGTGTTCCTGGGCGACGACCCGGCCAAGTCCCCACAGCTGCGCCTGCGTCGGGCTGTCCAGACGCTCACCGCCGACGCTCACCGCGCCGCGCGTCGCCACCCACAGCGGCGCTGCGATCCCCGCGTCCCCGAGGGCCTGCACCAGGGCGACGGTGTGGGCCAGGCCGTATGTCACGGCCCGATGCCCGGGCAGCGGGCGTTCGTCCGCTCCGGCGAGGGACAGCACACCCGTCAGGGCCTGCCCCTCGGTGACCTCCCGCAGCCGCTCGGCGAGCGCCGCGCGATCCGGCGAGGCATCGCCGAGTTCGAGGGTGAGCGCCGCCTCGGGCAGCGGGTTCTCCGCTCCGGGAACGGTGACGACCAGCCAGGTGCCGGTCACCGCCGAAGCGGGCGCGGCGATCGGCTTCCAGGTGATCTGGTAGCGCCACGAGTCGGCGGTCGACTTGTTCCGCCGGGCCTGACGCCAGTCGGTGACGGCCCGCAGCGCCTCCTCGTCGAGCCCCAACTCGCCGCTCTCCACGGCCTCCCAGAACTCGGTGTCCAGTGCGGGCTGCGCCTCCAGCCAGTAGTGCTGACGTTGGAACGGGTAGGTCGGCAGCTCGACCCGCCGTCCGGAGAGGCCCCAGTCGACGTCGACGCCGTTGACGAACGCTTCGCCGAGGGACAGCAGCATCCGCTCCATGCCGCCCTGGTCACGCCGCAACGTGCCCAACACCACCGCCTCGGCGCCAGCCTCCTCCACCGTCTCCCGCAGGCCAACGCCAAGGACCGGGTGGGCGGACACCTCGACGAACGTGCTGAACCCGTCGGCGAGCAGCGCCTGGGTGGCGCCCTGGAAGTCGACGGTGTTCCGCAGGTTCTCGAACCAGTACGCGGCGTTCAACCCCGCCGTGTCGATCAGCCCGCCCGTCAGCGCCGAATAGAACGGCACCCGACCGGACTGCGGGGATACCGGCGCCAGCACATCGAGCAGCTCATCCCGGATCACCTCCACCTGAGCGGAGTGCGAGGCATAGTCCACGGCGATACGACGAGACCGCTCAACCGACCCCAACACCGCTTCCAAGCCGGCCACTTCACCGGCCACCACCACCGAGTTCGGACCGTTCACCGCCGCAACCGACACACCCACCGGCAATTCAAGGTCCCGCACCGGCAGCGGCACCGACACCATCCCACCACCACCAGCAAGCCGGCCAGCGATCAACCGCGACCGCAACGCCACCACCCGCGCACCATCCCCAAGAGACAACCCACCCGCCACCACAGCGGCAGCGATCTCCCCCTGCGAATGACCCACCACCGCAGAAGGCACCACACCAAACGACTCCCACACCCGCGCCAACGACACCATCACCGCCCACAACACCGGCTGCACCACATCAACCCGCGACAACAACCCCTCATCCCCCAGAGCTACTTCAAGATCCCACTCCACAAAAGGCCTCAACGCCTCACCACACGCCAGCATCGACTCCCGAAACACCGGAGACGACTCCCACAACCCCGCCGCCATCCCCAACCACTGCGAACCCTGACCAGGGAAAACCATCACCACACCGGCACCGACAGCACCAGCGGAACCCGACACCACCGAGGCCGCGTTGGCATCATCGGCGAGCGCGTCCAGCATCGCCGCCAGCTCCGCCGGGTCGTCGCCGACCACCACGGCACGCTGGTCGTGGGAGCCCCGGAGCGTCGTCAAGGAGTAGGCGAGATCCGCGAGTTCGGGGCCCGACTCCAGGGTGGACCTCAGCCGCCTGGCCTGGTCGCGCAGCGCCGGAACGGTCTTGGCCGACAGCACCAGCGGCAGCGCGGCCCCCGTGACGTCCGCCGGCGCCGGTTCCGGCTGTTCCGTCGCCTCCTCAAGGATCAGATGCGCGTTGGTGCCGCTGCCGCCGAAGGCGGAGACCCCGGCGCGGCGGGGGCGTCCCTCGCTCTCCCAGACGACCTGGTCGCTGAGGAGCGAGACCGCGCCCGTCTCCCAGTCCACATGGGGCGTCGGCTCCTCGGCGTGCAGCGTCCTGGGCAGCACACCGTTGCGCAGCGCCATCACCATCTTGATCACCGCTGCCACGCCGGCGGCGGCCTGCGTGTGGCCGATGTTCGACTTCAACGACCCCAACCACAGCGGGTGTTCGGGGTCGCGGTCCTTGCCGTAGGTGGCCAGCAGCGCCTGCGCCTCGATCGGGTCACCCAGCTTGGTGCCGGTGCCGTGGGCCTCCACCACATCGACATCCGAGGCGGCGACCCCCGCGTTGGCGAGCGCCTGCCGGATCACCCGCTGCTGCGCGGGACCGTTCGGCGCGGTCAGACCGTTGCTGGCGCCGTCCTGGTTGGTGGCCGAGCCACGGACGACGGCGAGGACCTGGTGCCCGTTGCGTCGCGCGTCCGAGAGCCGCTCGACCAGCAGCACGCCGACGCCCTCGCCCCAGCCGGTGCCGTCGGCGTCCGCGCCGAACGCCCGGCAGCGCCCGTCGGCGGAGAGCGCGCGCAGCCGGCCGAACTCGACAAACACTCCGGGGCTTGACATGACCATCACGCCGCCGACCAGGGCCATCGAGCACTCGCCCTGCCGTAGCGCCTGGCATGCCAGATGCAGCGCCACCAGCGAGGAGGAGCACGCCGAGTCGACCGTCACCGCCGGGCCCTCAAGCCCGAAGGTGTAGGAGATGCGCCCGGAGACCGCGCTGGTGGCGGTGCCCATGGCCAGGTGGCCCTCGATGCCCTCGGGGGCCTGCTGGATGTCGTCGGCGTAGCTGGAGCCCGACGCGCCCACAAAGACACCGGTGGCGCTGCCGCGCAGCGCGTCCGGCGTGATGCCGGCGCGCTCGACGGCCTCCCAGCTCGTCTCCAGCAGCAGCCGCTGCTGCGGGTCCATGGCGAGCGCCTCGCGCGGCGAGATCCCGAAGAACGCCGAGTCGAACTCGCCCGCGTCGTGCAGGAATCCGCCTTCCCTGGTGTAGGTGGTGCCGGGCCGCTCCGGATCCGGATCGTAGAGCCGCTCGATGTCCCAGCCCCGGTTCTCCGGGAACGGGGAGATGGCGTCGACGCCGTTGAGCACCAACTCCCAGAGGTCCTCGGGTGATTCGACGCCGCCCGGGTAGCGGCAGCTCATGCCGACGATGGCGAGCGGTTCGTCCAGCGCGGCCGTGGTGGCGGTGACGGCGCGGGTGTCCTCGTCCTCGCCGGTCAGCTCGGCCCTGATGAACGCGGCGACCTCGTTGGCGGTGGGGTGGTCGAAGACCAGCGTCGCCGGCAGGCGCAGCCCGGTGGCGGCGCCGAGCATGTTGCGCAGTTCCACGGCGGTCAACGAGTCGAAGCCGAGCTCGCGGAACGCGCGGCCTGGTCCGACCGCGTCGGCCGAGGCGTGGCCGAGCACGGCGGCGGCCCGCGCGCGCACGATGTCGAGGATCAGCCGGTGCTGTTCCTCGGCGTCGAGCCCGGCGATCCGCCGGGCCAGCTCGGACGGTTCCGACGCGGTGGCGCCGCCCTCGACGCTGGCGGCGGACAGCGCGACGACCTCGGGCAGTTCGGCGATCAACGGCCGCCGCCTGGCGAGGGTGAACGAGGGGGCGAACGTCTCCCAGTCCACATCCGCGACGGCGAGGAACGTCTCGTCGTGGTCGAGCGCCTCCCGGAGGGCGGCGATGGCCAGATCGGGCGCCATCGCGCGGACGCCGTGCCGGCGCAGGTTCTCCTCGGCGTCACCGATCGAGGCGATCCCGCCGCCGGCCCAGGCCCCCCAGGCCACCGAGGTGGCCCGCAGGCCGCGCTCCCGGCGCCATTCGGCGAGGGCGTCGAGGTAGGCGTTGGCCGCGGCATAGGCGCTCTGGCCACCGCTGCCCCACACACCGGCGTTGGACGAGAACAGAACGAAGGCGTCCAGCGGTTCGGGGAGCAGTTCGTGCAGGTTCCGGGCGCCGTCGACCTTGGCGGCGACGGTGGCGGCGAACTCCTCGGGCGTCAGATCGGCCAGCGGGACCATCGGCGCCACGCCGGCGGCGTGCACGACGGCGTCGATGTCCAGCCCTTCGACCAGCGCGGCGGTGGCCTCGCGGTCGGCGACATCGCAGGCCGCGATGGTCACGCGCGCCCCGAGAGCCGTCAGCTCGTCCCGGAGGGCGTCCGCACCCTCGGAGCTGGCGCCGCTGCGGCTGGTGAGCACCAGATGCTCGGCGCCGTCGGCCGCCAGCCAACGGGCCACATGTGCCCCCAGCGCGCCGGTGCCGCCCGTGACCAGCACCGTGCCACGGGGCCGCCAGGGCTGGCCCGGCAGCCGGTCGCCCAGCGGATCGTGGACCAGGCGGCGCACCAGCAGCCCCGAGTCCCGCACCGCCACCTGGTCCTCGTCGTCGATACCGGCCAGCGCGCCGAGTACCCGAGGCCACTCCGCCTCGCCCAACTCGGCCGGCACATCGAGCAGTCCGCCCCAACGCTCGGGGGCCTCCAGGCCGACGACCCGGCCAAGGCCCCAGACCTGCGCCTGCTCGGGATCGGTGACGGGCTGAACGGCGCCCCGGGTGACCAGCCAGAGCTTGGCGTCCGGCGTGGCGTCGGCCATCGCCTGGGCCAGGGCCAGAGCGGACAGGGCGGTGCCGAACAGGGACACCACACCGTCGAACCGCTCCTCGGTCAGCGCGTCCGCGCCCCCGACGACGACCCGGGCACCGGCCGCACCGAGCCGCTCGGCCCAGCCGGCCCGCTCGTCCTGGTCATCCCCGATGAGCAGCCAGGTGCCGGTGAGGGGTTGGGCTACGGGGTCACCGATCGGCTTCCACTGCACCCGGTAACGCCACCCGTCAAGAACCGAACGCCGCTCCCGCCCATCCCGCCACGCCGTGACCGCCCGCAACGCCTCCTCATCCAGCCCCAACTCACCACGCGCCACCGCCTCCCAGAACTCCCCGTCAACAGCCCCCTGTTCGGCGGGAACAACCTCGGGCCAAAACCGCTGACGCTGGAACGGGTAGGTCGGCAGCTCAACCAGCTTGCCGCTCAACCCCCAGTCCACGTCCACGCCATGGACGAACGCCTCGCCCAGGGAGAGCAGCATCCGCTCCATGCCACCGTGGTCACGCCGCAACGTGCCCAACACCACCGCCTCCGCGCCCGCGTCCTCCACGGTCTCCCGCAGGCCAACGCCAAGGACCGGGTGGGCGGACACCTCGACAAAGGTGCTGAACCCGTCCGCGAGCAGCGCCTTCGTGGCGCCCTGGAAGTCGACCGTGTTCCGCAGATTCTCGAACCAGTACGCGGCATTCAACCCGGCGGTGTCGATCAGGCCGCCCGTCAGCGCCGAATAGAACGGCACCCGACCGGACTGCGGGGATACCGGCGCCAGCACATCGAGCAGCTCGTCCCGGATCACCTCCACCTGCGCGGAGTGCGAGGCATAGTCCACGGCGATACGACGAGACCGCTCAACCGATGCCAACACCGCTTCCAAGCCGGCCACTTCACCGGCCACCACCACCGAGTTCGGACCGTTCACCGCCGCAACCGACACACCCACCGGCAGATCAAGGTCCCGCACCGGCAACGGAACCGACACCATCCCACCACCACCAGCGAGCCGGCCAGCGATCAACCGCGACCGCAACGCCACCACCCGCGCACCATCCCCAAGAGACAACCCACCCGCCACCACAGCGGCAGCGATCTCCCCCTGCGAATGACCCACCACCGCAGACGGCACCACACCAAACGACTCCCACACCCGCGCCAGCGACACCATCACCGCCCACAACACCGGCTGCACCACATCAACCCGCGACAACAACCCCTCATCAGCGAGAGCCACCTCAAGATCCCAGTCCACAAAGGGCCCCAGCGCCTCGCCACATGCCAGCATCGACTCCCGGAACACCGGAGACGACTCCCACAACCCCGCCGCCATCCCCAACCACTGCGAACCCTGACCAGGGAAAACCATCACCACACCACCACCGGAAGCACCCACCGCAGAGCCGGACACCACCGAAGCCGCCGGCACACCCGAAGCCAACGCCGCCAACCCCGCACGATCGCCGCCCACCACCACGGCCCGATGCTCGAACACCGAACGACCCGCCAACGAGAACGCCACATCGGCAACATCAGCGCCCACCGACGCCAACCGACCAGCAGCCTCCCGCACCGCACCCACCGAACGCCCCGACAACACCCACGGCACCACACCCGGGGACCGCGACACCGCAACCTCAACAGCCTCCGGCGCCTCCTCCACAATCACATGCGCGTTCGTCCCACTCACCCCGAACGACGACACACCCGCCCGCCGCACACCATCCGACTCCCAGGGACGGCTCCGCCCCAACACCTCGACGGCGCCCTCGGACCAGTCCACATGCGACGACGGTGCGTCCAGATGCAACGACCTCGGCAGCACCCGGTGCCGCAGCGCCATCACCATCTTGATCACACCCGCGACACCGGCGGCGGCCTGCGTGTGGCCGATGTTCGACTTCAACGACCCCAACCACAGCGGACGTTCGGGATCCCGGTCCTGCCCGTAGGTGGCCAGCAGCGCCTGCGCCTCGATCGGGTCACCCAGACGGGTGCCCGTGCCATGCGCCTCCACCGCGTCCACATCCGAAGCGGACAGCCCGGCGGACGCCAACGCCTGCCGGATCACCCGGCGTTGCGAGGGCCCGTTCGGCGCGGTCATCCCGTTGGACGCGCCGTCCTGGTTGACGGCCGACCCACGCAGCACCGCAAGCACCGGATGCCCGTTGCGCCGCGCGTCCGACAACCGCTCCAGCACCAGCATCCCCGCGCCCTCGGAGAAGCTGGTGCCGTCGGCCGCCTCGGCGAACGGCTTGCACCGCCCATCAGGCGCGAGGCCACGCTGCCGCGAGAACTCGGCGAAGAGTTCGGGCGTGGCCATCACGGTCACGCCGCCCGCCAGCGCCAGCGTGCACTCCCCCTGCCGCAGCGCCTGGGCCGCCAGATGGAGCGCCACAAGCGACGAGGAGCAGGCGGTGTCCACCGTGACGGCGGGGCCTTCCCAGCCGAAGCTGAAGGAGAGCCGACCGGACATCGCCGCGCCCGCGGTGCCGACCGCGAGGTAGCCCTCGCCGGCGTCGGGGTCGCGCTGGAGCAGATCGCCGTAGCCGCCGCCGGTGTTGCCGACGAACACACCGGTCCTTGTGCCGCGCAACGCCTCCGGGGCGATGCCGGCACGTTCCACGGCCTCCCAGGTCGTCTCCAGCAGCAGCCGCTGCTGCGGGTCCATCGCCAGCGCCTCGCGCGGCGAGATCCCGAAGAACCCCGGATCGAACTCGGCGGCGTCATACAGGAATCCGCCGTCACGCACATAGGTCGTGCCGGGCTGGTCCGCGTCGGGGTCGTAGGGCAGGTCCCAGCCGCGGTCCGTGGGGAAGGACGAGATGACGTCGCGTTCCTCGTCGACCAGCCGCCACAGCTCCTCGGCCGACCGCACGCCGCCGGGGAACCGGCAGCCAACGGCCACGATCGCGATCGGCTCGCGGGCGGCGGCGGCCAGCTCGGCGTTCTCCCGGCGCAGCCGCTCGGCTTCCTTCAGCGATGCCCGGAGCGCCTGGACGACCTGCTCATGAGACGTAGCCACTTATGATCTCCACACTTCGCGCGTCGTCACGATTCGGTTCCGCCGATAGCCAGGTCGACGAGGTCGGCGAGGTCCATCGCGTCGATGTCAGGGGAGCCGGCGGCGCCGGCGGTGTCTTGACCGGGGTGGGGGGACACTGTCCGAGTCGCGGTCTTGGCGGTGTCCGCCAGCGCGAGCAGCTGTTGGAGGATTCCGGCCTCGCGGAGCCGGGCGACGGAAACGGTGGTGAGCACCGAGCGCACCCGTTCGTCGTCGGCCGGGTCCACGGAGTCCGCCACGTCCGTGCCGGGCCCCGAGAGCCGCTCGGCCAGTTCGGTGGCGACGGCCAGCGGGGTCGGCGCGTCGAAGACCAGGGTGGCCGGCAGCCGCAGGCCGGTGGCGGCGCTGAGACGGTTGCGCAGCTCCACGGCGATGAGGGAGTCCAGGCCCAGCTCCTTGAAGGACCGGCTCTCCTCGACCGACTCCGGTCCCGGATAGCCCATCACGGCCGCCACATGGGTGCGGACGAAGCCCACCAGGGTCTCCACGCTGGCGCCCGCCATCGACGGCGCGCCGCCCTCGCTGACGGGTCCACGTCGAGGTGCCCTGACCAGGCCGGCCAACAGCCGTGGCAGGTTGCCGGCCTCGGCCTGGCCGCGCAGTGCCACGTTGTCGAGCCGGACGGGGGCGAGTACCGCGTCCTCGGTGGCGACCGCCGCGTCGAAGAGGGCCAGGCCCTCCGCCACGGACAGCGCGGCGATACCCGACTGGCTGTGCCGGTGCATCGACACGTCGTCCAGGCGGCTGGCCATGCCGCCCTCGTCCGCCCACAGGCCCCAGGCCAGGGCGGTGCCGGGGAGGCCACGTGCCCGCCGGTAGTGGGCGAGGGCCTCCAGCGTGGCGTTGGCCGCCGAGTAGCCGCCCTGGCCGAGTCCGCTGAGCCTGCCGCCGATCGAGGAGAACATCACAAAGGCGGCCAGGTCGCGGTGTTCGGTCAGCTCGTGCAGGTGGATCGCGGCCTCGGCCTTGGGCGCGAGGACCCGGCCGAGTCGGTCGGCGGTGGCCAGCTGGATGGTGCTGTCGTCGAGCACGGCTGCGGTGTGCACGACGGCCGTCAGATCGGGAACGCCGTCGAGCAGCTCCCGCAGCCGCGCCCGGTCGGAGACATCGCACCTGGGGACGGCCACCTCCGCGCCCAGCGCCCTGAGTTCCTCGGCGAGGGCGGCCAGCGGGGCGAACGTCTCGCCGCGCCTGCTGGCCAGGACCAGGCCGCGCACCTCGTGCTGTTGGACCAGGTGCCGGGCCACCGCCATGCCCAGGCCGCCGCTCGCGCCGGTCACCAGCACGGTGCCGGTCAGCCGGACGTCGCCTTCCGGGGCTGACGCGCGGGTCAGCCGGGGCACCAGCACGGTGTCCGTCCTGACCAGGAGTTCGGGCTCACCGGAGCGGAGAGCGGCGGCCAGGACTGAGCCGGCGACACCGTCGGCGCCGTCCGCGATGTCGAGCAGCACCACGGAGTCCGGGTGTTCCCGCTGCGCGGAACGGACCAGCCCCCACGCGGCGGCCTGGGCCGGATCCTCCTCGACCCCTCGTCCCACGACGACCAGCCGGGCCCGCGCGAACCGCGCGTCGGCCACCCACTGCTGGACCGACGCCAGCACCGAGGCCAGCACGGACCTGACCGCGCCGGGAACGTCCCCAGCGACGGTGCCGGGAAGAGGCAGGAACACGACGTCCGGCACCTCGGTGAGCGAGGCGAGATCGGGATGGTAGACCAGCGGTATCCCGGCGGACTCCAGCAGAGCGCCCAACTTGCGGTCGTCCGCGCCCAGCACGCCCCAGCGAAGGGACTCGGGCCGGACGGACTCCTCCAGGGCGGTCCACTCCACGCGGTAGAGCGACTCAAGGGCGCTCATCCCGGTCGCCTCGGTGGCCGGGCGCAGCGTCATCGAGGAGATGGTGGCGACCGGGGCGCCGGTGCCGTCGGCGACGAGCAGCGACATCACGCCGTCCCCGACCGGTGAGAGCCGCACCCGGAACCCGCCGACGCCACTGCCGTGCAGACGGGCGTCGGTCCAGGCGAACGGCATCCGTATCGGGCCGGCCGCGCCCTCCCGCTCCCGCAGGGTGAGGAGATGCAGTGCGGTGCCCAACTGGGCCGGGTGCAGCGCGTATCCGTCGGCCTGGGGCTGCTCGTCGATCTCGGCGAACAGATCGTCCCCGTGGCGCCAGGCGGCCCGCAGGCCGTGGAACGCGGGCCCGTAGTCGATGCCCTGGTCGGCCATGCGGTCGTACAGGCCGTCCAGCGCGAGCGGATCGGCGTCCTTCGGCGGCCAGACGGTGAGCTCGGCAGACGGCTCCGGGCCGCCGGCCGCCAGGGTGCCGCCGCACCGCCGGGTCCAGTCGGCGAGGTCGTCGGTGCGCGAGTAGAGAACGAACGGACGGCGGCCGGATTCGTCGGGCCCTCCGATGGACACCTGGATCTGCGGGCCGTTCTGGTCGGTGAGCGCGAGCGGGCTCTCCAGCGTCAGCTCTTCGACGAGATCGCAACCGACCTGGGCGCCGGCGTGCAGAGCGAGGTCGAGGAGGGCCGTGGCCGGCAGCAGGGGCGTGCCGCCGATGACATGGTCGGCCAGCCACAGTTGTGCGCCGGGCGACAGCCGGCCGCTGAGGATCAGGCCATCGCCATTGGCGAGCGTGACGGCCGCACCGAGCAGCGGATGCCCGGTCGCCTCCAGTCCGGCGGCCCCGAGATCAACCGACTGCGCGGAGGTGAACTCGGGCCAGTAGCGCTGACGTTGGAACGGGTAGGTCGGCAGCTCGACCAGCTTGCCGCTCAACCCCCAGTCGACGTCCACGCCGTTGACGAAGGCTTCGCCCAGGGAGAGCAGCATCCGCTCCATGCCACCGTGGTCACGCCGCAACGTGCCCAACACCACCGCCTCCGCGCCCGCGTCCTCCACGGTCTCCCGCAGGCCAACACCGAGGACCGGGTGGGCGGACACCTCGACAAAGGTGCTGAACCCGTCCGCGAGCAGCGCCTGGGTGGCGCCCTGGAAGTCGACCGTGTTCCGCAGATTCTCGAACCAGTACGCGGCGTTCAACCCGGCGGTATCGATCAGGCCGCCCGTCAGCGCCGAATAGAACGGCACCCGACCGGACGTGGGCGCGACCGGCGCCAGTACATCGAGCAGCTCGTCCCGGATCACCTCCACCTGAGCGGAGTGCGAGGCATAGTCCACGGCGATACGACGAGACCGCTCAACGGATGCCAACACCGTTTCCAGGCCGGCCACTTCACCGGCCACCACCACGGAGTTCGGACCGTTCACCGCCGCAACCGACACACCCGCCGGCAACTCCAACTGATCCACCGGCAGCGGCACCGACACCATCCCGCCACCACCGGCGAGCCGGCCAGCGATCAACCGCGACCGCAACGCCACCACCCGCGCACCATCCCCAAGAGACAACCCACCCGCCACCACAGCGGCAGCGATCTCCCCCTGCGAATGACCCACCACCGCAGACGGCACCACACCAAACGACTCCCACACCCGCGCCAGCGACACCATCACCGCCCACAACACCGGCTGCACCACATCAACCCGCGACAACAACCCCTCATCAGCGAGAGCCACCTCAAGATCCCAGTCCACAAAGGGCCCCAGCGCCTCGCCACATGCCAGCATCGACTCCCGGAACACCGGAGACGACTCCCACAACCCCGCCGCCATCCCCAACCACTGCGAACCCTGACCAGGGAAAACCATCACCACACCACCACCGGAAGCACCCACCGCAGAGCCGGACACCACCGAGGCCGCCGGCACACCCGAAGCCAACGCCGCCAACCCCGCACGATCGCCGCCCACCACCACGGCCCGATGCTCGAACACCGAACGACCCGCCAACGAGAACGCCACATCGGCAACATCAGCGTCCACCGACGCCAACCGACCAGCAGCCTCCCGCACCGCACCCACCGAACGCCCCGACAACACCCACGGCACCACACCCACGGACCGCGACACCGCAACATCGCCAACCTCCGGCGCCTCCTCCACAATCACATGCGCGTTCGTCCCACTGATGCCGAAGGACGACACACCCGCCCGCCGCACGCCGTCCGACTCCCAGGGACGGCTGTCGGTGAGGAGCTCCACGGCCCCCGCCGACCAGTCCACATGCTGCGACGGCGCGTCCACATGGAGCGTCTTCGGGAGCGTCCCGTTCCGCAGCGCCATCACCATCTTGATCACGCCAGCGAGGCCGGACACCGCCTGGGTGTGGCCGATGTTCGACTTCAACGACCCCAACCACACGGGGTGTTCGGGATCGCGGTCCTGGCCGTAGGTGGCCAGCAGCGCCTGCGCCTCGATCGGGTCGCCCAGCGTCGTCCCCGTGCCATGCGCCTCCACCACGTCCACATCGGCGGTCGTGAGCCCCGCCGACGCCAACGCCTGCCGGATCACCCGCTGTTGGGACGGACCGTTCGGCGCCGCGAGACCGTTGGACGCGCCGTCCTGGTTGACGGCCGACCCACGCAGCACCGCAAGCACCGGATGCCCGTTGCGTCGGGCGTCGGAGAGACGTTCGACGAGCAGCACGCCGGCTCCCTCCGACCAGGCGGTGCCGTCGGCCGCCTCGGCGAACGGCTTGCACCGCCCATCGGCCGCCAGCCCGCGCTGGAGCGAGAACTCGACAAACACGCCGGGCGACGCCATGACCGTCGCGCCGCCGACAAGGGAGAGGTCGCACTCGCCGCGCCGCAGCGCCTGCGCCGCCAGGTGCAGCGCCACCAGGGAGGAGGAACAACCGGTGTCGACGGTGACCGCGGGTCCCTCGAAGCTGTAGATGTACGACAGCCGTCCGGAGACGACGCTGCCGGTGGTGCCGGTCAGCAGATACCCGCCGAAGTCCTCCGACGCCTCATGCAGACGCGGCCCGTAGTCCTGCGTCATCGCCCCGACAAAGACCCCCGTCCGACTGCCCCGCAACGACCCCGGATCAATACCCGCCCGCTCGAACGCCTCCCACGACGTCTCCAACAACAACCGCTGCTGCGGATCCATCGCCAACGCCTCACGCGGCGAAATACCGAAGAACCCCGCATCGAACTCCGCCGCGTCATGCAGAAAACCCCCCTCCCGCACATACGACCGCCCCGCCACCCCAGGCTCCGGATCAAACAAACCCTCAACATCCCAACCACGATCAGTCGGGAAACCAGAGATCGCGTCCCCCTCCCCCAACACCAACTCCCACAACTCCTCAGGCGACCGCACCCCACCAGGGAACCGACACCCCATCGCCACCACCGCCACCGGCTCCTCATCACCCACCACCGCCAACGACTCCGCAACCACCTCGACCCTCAGTCCGAGGGCCTGGGTGCGGAGGAAGCCCGCCAGCGCGTTCGGCGTCGGATGGTCGAAGACCGCGCTCGGCAGCAGCCGCAGCCCGGCTGCCGCCGACAGCTGCTTGACCAGTTCGACGGTCGTCAGCGAGTCGAACCCGACGCTGCGGAACGCCTGGTCGGCTCGGACACCGTCCACACCGGTGTGGCCGAGCACGGCCGCCGCGTGCGAGCGGACCAACTCCAGGACGAGGGCGTGCTGTTCGGGCTCGGACAGACCGGCCAGTCGGGCCGCCAGCTCCCCGCGTTCGGCGGCAGGGCCGGACGTCGTCGTCTCGTCCGGCTCCGCGAACGCCGAGAGCAGCGCGCTGGGGCGGGCGATGGTGAAGGCGGGCGCGAAGCGGGCCCAGTCGATATCGGCGACGACGATGGAGGTCTCGTCGGCGGCGAGCGCCTGGCCGAGGGCCGCGACGGCCAGTTCGGGCGGCATCGGCACCACGCCCAGCCTGGCCCACTGTTCCGCGTCCGCCAGCTCAGCGGCCATGCCCTCGCCGCCCCAGGAACCCCAGGCGACGGAGGTCGCGGGCAGGTCGAGTGCGCGGCGGTGCGCCGCCAGGGCGTCCAGCACGGCGTTCGCCGCCCCGTAGGCGCCCTGTTGGGCGCTGCCCCAGACGCCGGCCCCGGAGGAGAACAGCACAAAGGCGCTCAACTCCCGTTCCCTCGTCGCCTGGTGCAGATACCAGGCGGCGTTGGCCTTCGGCGCCAGCACCGCTTCGACGCGCTCGGGGGTGAGATCGCTGATCGCCCCGTGATCGCCCACGCCTGCGGCGTGCACGACCACATCGAGGTCGGGAATGCCGTTCACCAGCTCGGCGACCGCGTCCGGATCCGACATGTCGCAGGCCGCGAACGAGACCATCTCGCCGAACTCCGCGTGGAGTTCGGCGGCGCCGGGCGCCTCGCCGCCGCGCCGGCTCGCCAGCACGATCCGTCGCGCGCCCTGACCGACCAGCCACCGCGTCACATGCCCGCCCAGGGCGCCGGTGCCGCCGGTCACCAGGCAGGTGCCGTTGGGCGACCAGGTCCCCGGCCTGGCGCTGCCGGCACGCTCAAGCCGCCGGCCGAAGACGCCGGACGGGCGGATGACCAGCTGGTCCTCGTCGCCGCCGAGAACGGCCGCGAGTCGGTGCAACGCGCGGTCGTCGTCAAGTCCCTCGATGTCGACCAGGCCGCCCCAGCGCTCGGGCAGCTGCAACGCGGCGCCCAGGCCGATCCCCCACACGGCGGCCCGTTCGGGGTTCGCCGCCCAGGCTCCACGGGTCAGGCACCACACGCGCGGCCCGGCTTCGGCGCGCAGCAACTCCACGACGGCGGCCGGAGACGGGTCGACGGTGAGCACCGCAGCGATGCCGTCCTCGGGCTCCGTCACCACGCGTGCGCCGCGCGATTCGAGAGCGGCGGCATACCGTTCGTCGCCGCCGATGAGCAACCAGGTGCCGGTGAGGGGTTGGGCTACGGGGTCGCCGATCGGCTTCCACTGCACCCGGTAACGCCACCCGTCAAGAACCGAACGCCGCTCCCGCCCATCCCGCCACGCCGTGACCGCCCGCAACGCCTCCTCATCCAGCCCCAACTCACCACGCGCCACCGCCTCCCAGAACTCGCCGTCGACGGCTTCCTGTTCGGCGGGGGCGAACTCGGGCCAAAACCGCTGACGTTGGAACGGGTAGGTCGGCAGCTCGACCCGCCGCCCGCTCAACCCCCAGTCCACGTCCACGCCGTTGACGAACGCCTCGCCGAGGGAGAGCAGCATCCGCTCCATACCACCCTGGTCACGCCGCAACGTGCCCAACACCACCGCCTCGGCCCCTGCGTCCTCCACCGTCTCCCGCAGGCCAACGCCAAGGACCGGGTGGGCGGACACCTCGACAAAGGTGCTGAACCCGTCCGCGAGCAGCGCCTTCGTGGCGCCCTGGAAGTCGACCGTGTTCCGCAGATTCTCGAACCAGTACGCCGCGTTCAACCCCGCCGTGTCGATCAGGCCGCCCGTCAGCGCCGAATAGAACGGCACCCGACCGGACTGCGGGGATACCGGCGCCAGCACATCGAGCAGCTCGTCCCGGATCACCTCCACCTGAGCGGAGTGCGAGGCATAGTCCACGGCGATACGACGAGACCGCTCAACCGACCCCAACACCGCTTCCAGACCGGCCACTTCACCGGCCACCACCACCGAGTTCGGACCGTTCACCGCCGCAACCGACACACCCACCGGCAACTCCAACTGATCCACCGGCAGCGGCACCGACACCATCCCACCACCACCGGCGAGCCGGCCAGCGATCAACCGCGACCGCAACGCCACCACCCGCGCACCATCCCCAAGAGACAACCCACCCGCCACCACCGCAGCCGCGATCTCCCCCTGCGAATGACCCACCACCGCAGAAGGCACCACACCAAACGACTCCCACACCCGCGCCAACGACACCATCACCGCCCACAACACCGGCTGCACCACATCAACCCGCGACAACAACCCCTCATCAGCGAGAACTACTTCAAGATCCCACTCCACAAAGGGCCCCAGCGCCTCACCACACGCCAGCATCGACTCCCGAAACACCGAGGACGACTCCCACAACCCCGCCGCCATCCCCAACCACTGCGAACCCTGACCAGGGAAAACCATCACCACACCACCACCGACAGCACCAACGGAACCCGACACCACCGAAGCCGCCGGCACACCCGAAGCCAACGCCGCCAACCCCGCACGATCCCCACCCACCACCACGGCCCGATGCTCGAACACCGAACGCCCCGCCAACGAGAACGCCACATCGGCAACATCAGCGTCCACCGACGCCAACCGACCAGCAGCCTCCCGCACCGCACCCACCGAACGCCCCGACAACACCCACGGCACCACACCCACGGACCGCGACACCGCAACCTCAACAGCCTCGGGCGCCTCCTCCACAATCACATGCGCGTTCGTCCCACTCACCCCGAACGACGACACACCCGCCCGCCGCACACCATCCGACTCCCAGGGACGGGTCTCGCTGAGGAGCTCCACGGCCCCCGCCGACCAGTCCACATGGGACGACGGCCGATCGAAGTGCAGGACCTTGGGCAGCGCCCGGTGCCGCAGCGCCATCACCATCTTGATCACACCCGCGACACCGGCGGCGGCCTGCGTGTGACCGATGTTCGACTTCAACGACCCCAACCACAACGGACGTTCGGGATCCCGGTCCTGCCCGTAGGTGGCCAGCAGCGCCTGCGCCTCGATCGGGTCACCCAGACGGGTGCCCGTGCCATGCGCCTCCACCGCGTCCACATCCGAAGCGGACAGCCCGGCGGACGCCAACGCCTGCCGGATCACCCGCTGTTGAGAAGGACCGTTCGGCGCCGTCAACCCGTTCGAGGCACCGTCCTGGTTCACCGCCGAACCGCGCAGCACCGCAAGCACCGGATGCCCGTTGCGCCGCGCGTCCGACAACCGCTCCAGCACCAGCATCCCCGCGCCCTCACCCCAGGCGGTGCCGTCGGCCGCCTCGGCGAACGGCTTGCACCGCCCATCAGGCGCGAGGCCGCGCTGGCGCGAGAACTCGACCAGCATGCCGGGGTTGGACATCACCGTCACACCACCGGCGAGGGAGAGGTCGCACTCGCCGCGCCGCAGTGCCTGCGCGGCCAGGTGCAGGGCGACCAGCGACGAGGAGCAGGCGGTGTCCACCGTGATGGCCGGGCCTTCGAAGCTGTAGATGTACGACAGCCGTCCCGAGGCGACGCTGCCGGTGGTGCCGGTCAGCAGATACCCGCCGAAGTCCTCCGACGCCTCATGCAGACGCGGCCCGTAGTCCTGCGTCATCGCCCCGACAAAGACCCCCGTCCGACTGCCCCGCAACGACCCCGGATCAATACCCGCCCGCTCGAACGCCTCCCACGACGTCTCCAACAACAACCGCTGCTGCGGATCCATCGCCAACGCCTCACGCGGCGAAATACCGAAGAACCCCGCATCGAACTCCGCCGCGTCATGCAGAAAACCCCCCTCCCGCACATACGACCGCCCCGCCACCCCAGGCTCCGGATCAAACAAACCCTCAACATCCCAACCACGATCAGTCGGGAAACCAGAGATCGCGTCCCCCTCCCCCAACACCAACTCCCACAACTCCTCAGGCGACCGCACCCCACCAGGGAACCGACACCCCATCGCCACCACCGCCACCGGCTCCTCATCACCCACCACCGCCAACGACTCCGCAACCGTCCGCGCGGTGGCGGGTGTGCCGGAGAGCAGTTCGGCGACGGCTTCGGGCGTCGGGTGGTCGAAGATCAGGGTGTTGGGCAGCCGCAGGCCGGTCGCCGCGCTGAGCACGCCGCAGAGGTCGACGCCCATGAACGAGGTGAAGCCGAGCGTGCGGAACGTCCGGTCGCTGGGGATGGCGGCGGGGCCGGCAGCGCCCAGCACCAACGCGGCCTGCTCGCGGACGAGTCGCAGGGCCTCGGCCTGGGTCAGGCCGGTGGCGTCGGCCGTCTCCACGTCGGGCGCCGGCTGCTGGGGTGCCGACTCTCCGAGCCAGTAGCGCTCGCGTTGGAAGGCGTAGGTGGGCAGTTCGACGCGGCGGGCGTCCGTGCCCGAGTAGTAGGCGTGCCAGTCCAGTGCGACGCCCCGGGTGTGCACGGTGGCAAGGGCGGTGAGCAGCGCCTCGGGTTCCGGGCGGCTCTTCCGCAACGCCGGCACGCCATCCGCCATGGCGGAGAGCACCGCGTCGGGGCCGATCTCCAGGAACGAGGTCGCGCCCTGTGCGCGCAGCCACTCCACCCCGTCGTGGAAACGGACGGCCTCCCGGACATGCCGCACCCAGTAGTCCGCGTCGGTTTGGACGGGCTGCCCCGCGACCGGAATCCGAGCCGGGTGATACGTGAGCGTCTCCGCGACCGCGCGGAACGCGTCCAACGTCGGGTCCATCAGATGCGAGTGGAACGCGTGGCTGACGGAAAGCCGCTTGTGCTTCCACCGCCCCGCCAACTCCACCACGGCCGCCTCATCACCCGACAGCACCACCGAATCAGGCCCGTTGACCGCCGCGATATCCACACCCTCGGTCAACAGCGGCACCACCTCGGCCTCCGCCGCCTGCACCGCCACCATCGCGCCACCCTCGGGCAACGCACCCATCAACCGACCCCGAGCCGCCACCAGAGCGCACGCGTCGTCCAACGACAACACCCCCGCCACATGAGCGGCGGCGATCTCACCAATCGAATGCCCCGCCAAGAACTCCGGCCGCACCCCCCAGGCTTCCAGCAACCGGAACAACGCCACCTCGACGGCGAACAACCCCGCCTGAGTGAACTCCGTCCGATTCAACGTCGCCGCGTCATCCCCGAACACCACCTCACACACCGGCAGTTCGAACCGATCACAGACCGCGTCGAAGGCGTCCGCGAACACCGGAAACGCCCCATACAACTCCCGCCCCATACCGCACCGCTGACTCCCCTGACCCGAGAAGAGAAACGCCAACCGCTCCGACTCCTCCCCCACCACACCCCGCACCACCCCGGCCGCCGAACGGCCATCCGCCAACGCCTCAAGACCAGCCACCAGACCATCCCGGTCCCCAGCCAGAACCATGGCACGGGTGGCGAGCGGGGATCGGGTGGTCGTCGTGCTGAACCCGTAGTCGATCGGCCGCGGGTCCTGGGAGGCGTCGACATGGTCCCGCAGTCGGGCGGCCTGGGCACGGAGCGCCGCCTGGCCGTGCGCCGACACCGACACAGCCACCGGCGGCGCCGGTTCGCGGGCGGGCACGGGAGGTTCCGGAGCGGTCGGCGGGGCCTCTTCGAGGACCAGATGGCAGTTGGTGCCGCCGACGCCGAACGAGCTGACGCCGGCGATCAGTGGGGCGTCGGGCCGGGGCCAGGGCGTGGTCTCGGTGACCACCCGCAGGTTGAGCGCTTCGAGGGGGACGCCGGGGGTGCGGTGGTTGAGCGTGGCCGGCAGGGCGCGGTGCAGGATGGCGAGGATGCCCTTGAGCAGGCCGGTGATGCCGGCGGCGCCCTCGGTGTGGCCGACGTTGGTCTTGGCCGAGCCGACGGGGAGCGGCACGGCGCGGCGGGTGCCGAGGGCGGCGCCCAGGGCGGCGGCCTCCACCCGGTCGCCGGCTCTGGTGCCGGTGCCGTGGAGTTCGACGTACTGCACCTCGTCGGGGGTGACGCCGGCGCGGGTGTGGGCGAGGTGGATGACCTCTTCCTGGGCGGCCTGGTGGGGGCTGCCGATGCTGTCGCCGCCGCCGTCGTTGTTGACGGCGCTGCCCCGGATGACGCAGAGCACCCGGTCGCCGTCGGCGCGGGCCGCCGCCAGGGTCTTGAGCACGACGATGCCGCCGCCTTCGCCGCGCACATAGCCGTTGGCGCGCTCGTCGAAGGTGTAGCAGAGGCCGTCGGGTGACAGGCCGCCGAAGCGGGCGGGCGCTGTGGTGCTGTGCGGGGAGATGATGAGGTTGACGCCGCCGGCCAGGGCGAGGGTGGACTCGCCGCCGCGCAGGCTCTCCACCGCGGTGTGGACGGCGACGAGCGAGGACGACTGGCCGGTGTCGAGCGTCATGCTGGGGCCGCGCAGGCCGAGCGTGTAGGAGACGCGGTTGGCGATGACTCCGCGCTGGAGGCCGGTGAGGCTGTGGGCGGTGAGCGCGTCGGCTCCCCGCTGGTAGGCGAGGGTGGCGTAGTCGTCCCAGATGGCGCCGACGAAGACGCCTGAGCGGCTGCCGGCGAGGGTGTCGGGGGCGATGCCGGCGTTCTCCAGTGCCTCCCAGGCGAGTTCGAGGGTGAGGCGCTGCTGCGGGTCCATCATCGTGGCCTCGCGGCGCGAGATCCCGAAGAAGGCGGGGTCGAAGCGGTCCACCTGGTCGAGGAACCCGCCGCGTCGGACACGGGCGGAGGGGTCCCAGCGGTCGGCGGGGGCGTCGCCGATGGCACTGGCACCGTCGCGGAGCAGCGACCAGTAGGCGGCGGGGTCGGGTGCGCCGGGCAGCCGGCACGCCATGCCGACGACTGCTATCGCGTCCCTGGCCCCGACTGTCGACTCCGGCCCCGCCATGTCCGATACGTGTGCCACGTGGACCTCCGCTCAGGGGAGTTCTCGCAGTCGCGGAACTCGTCGCAGCATGCGACCGAATCGGACTCTATGAATCGCCCCAGGCGCGGCCAACCCCTAGCGGGCCCCCTACGGCCCCTAGCCGTTTCGGCCATGACCTCGGGGTACTTCACCTGCGACGAGGCCGGCTCCGGGGGTTCGGCGGCGGGGTTCACGTCCGCTCGGGTTCGGCGGATCGGGCGCATGTGATATGCCTGTTCTGGCCATCCGTACCGGAGGACGGAGATCCGCTCCGTGGCCGACGGACACCCCGTGTGTGCCGGGGTGTCGTGGCGGACGGTGCCTGACGTTTCCACGGCTTCGGCCGTTCCCCGTCGATTCCCGGCTGAAGTCCTCGTCGATCCGTCGCGGTTCTCCGGGGCCAGCCCACGAGCCCACGCCCGTCGAGATTTCCCGGAGCTGATGATGGCCGATTCCGCGACCGACGTTCCTCCCGAACCGTCAGGGGTCGGCGGACCTCTGGTGCTGCGTCCGCCGAGCAGGCGGGTCGACCGCAGGTCGATCGGCTGGTGGACGGTGCAGGCGCTGGTGACGGTGCTGCCGCCGGTGGCGATCCTGTGCCTGCTCGCGGTGTTGATCACGCCGGCCCGCACCTGGCTGCTGCTGCCGGCGGCGCTCATCGGGGGGCCGGGCCTGGTCTATGTCGCGGTGATGCCGTGGTGGCGGTTCCGGGTGCACCGTTGGGAGACCACGTCGGACGCGGTGTTCACCCGGGCCGGCTGGGTGCGGCAGCAGTGGCGGGTCGCGCCGCTGGTGCGGATCCAGACCGTCGACACGGTGCGGGGCCCGTTGCAGCAGTTGTTCGGCCTGTCGACGGTCACGGTGACCACGGCTTCGGCGGCCGGCCCGGTGCGGATCGAGGGGCTCGACCACCGGCTCGCCAGGGATCTGGTCGACGAGCTGACGGAGAAGGCGCAGGCCGACAGCGGGGACGCGACATGACGGGCGGGGACGGCGCGGCTGGGCAGGACGCGACGGCCGAACCGGCCGCCGAGTGGCGGCGGTTGGACACCAGGATCATCCGGGCGGTCGGCGTCTGGGGGCTGCTGCTCGTGGTCGTGACGGTGGCGATCCTGTGGTGGCGCGGCGTGCCCTGGTGGGTGAGCGCCCTGGTGCCGGTGCCGGTGCTCGGCCTGTTGGGCTACGAGACGTTCCGCTGGTTCAAGACCTGGTACCGGGTGACGCCCGAGCACATCGAGTTGAAGACGGGGCTGCTGACCCGCTCGCATCGGTCGATCCCCCGGCAGCGGGTGCGCAGCGTGGATGTGACGGCCAACCCGGTGCACCGGATGCTGGGCATCGCCACGGTCGCGATCGGCACAGGTCACCGGGTGAGCTCCACGAAGAACGCGGTGCTCACGCTGGACGCGCTGCCGGTCGCCGACGCCGAGGCGCTGCGCGCCCGGCTGCTGCGGAACTCGGGCGCGGGCGAGGCGCGTCCGCTGGCGCGGATCGACTGGCGGTGGACGCGGTTCGCCCCGCTGTCGTTCGGCACCCCGCTGCTGGGGCTTGGCGCGCTGGGCTTCACCTACGAGACGTTGGACCTGCTGGGCGCCGATCCCGACAATGTGCTGATCCCCGATCTGATCGACTGGCTCGGCGGCGCCGATCTGCTGTTGGTGATCCCGCTGTTCGTGCTGGGCTACCTGCTGGCCGGCGCCGTCGGGACGCTCGGCTGGTATGTCGAGATGTGGTGGAACTTCCGGCTGGTGCGGGAGGAACACGGCGCGCTGCGGGCCACCCGGGGCCTGTTGGTGACGCGGTCGGCCACCCTGGAGGAGGAGCGGCTGCGGGGTGTGGAGATCGCCGAGCCGCTGCTGCTGCGCTGGGGTGGGGGCGCCTACACCTACGCGGTGGCCACCGGCTCGGGCACGATGGACGAGGAGACCAGCTCGTTCAACACCAGCGCGCTGCTGCCGCCGGCGCCGGTCGCCGAATCGCATCGGGTGGCGGCGATCGCGCTGCGGGAGGACGAGGATCCGACCAGTTCGGTACGGCTGATCCGGCACACCGGGCACGCGCTGCGCCGGCGGCTGCTGTGGACGTTCTGGGTGGGCACCGCGATCGGCGCGGTGCTGGTGCTGTTGGGCGTGCTGCTGACGCCGGTGCTGGCGCATATCGGGTGGATCTCGGCGCTGGCCGTCTATGCGACGGGCGCCCCGTTCGCCGTCGACGGCTACCGCAACCTGGGGCATGGCATCACGGGCCGCTATCTGGTCACGCGGCATGGCAGTCTCAAGCGGCGCACCATCGCGCTCCGTCGGGACGGGGTGATCGGCTGGCAGGTGACGCAGTGGGTGTGGCACCGGAAGTCGGGCCTCTGCCGGCTCACGGCGACGACCGCCGGTGGGCGCGGCGCCTATGACGTGAAGGACGTGCTGCTGGGCGAGGGGCTGCGGTTCGCCGACGAGGCGGTGCCGGAACTGCTGGGACAGTTCCTGGTCAGCGAGGGGCACGGGGGTGCGGAGGGCCCGGGGACGGGTGGGGCGTAGGGGAGGCTAGGGGTTGCCGAGGCGCGGGGGGCTCTGTCAGGTTCGGGCGTCGTAGAACGGTGGTACATCCGTCAGGTGACCGTCGTGGAACCCGTCGAAGTCTCCGAGAGGACACCCACGCAGATGCCTTCCACCAGCGACCGTTGGGTGCGGCGCTACCACCCGGCGCCGGAGGCGCGGACCCGGCTGGTGTGTCTGCCCCATGCCGGCGGGTCGGCGAGCTACTTCCATGGCGTCTCCAAGGCGCTCTCGCCCGCGATCGACGTGCTCGCCGTCCAGTATCCGGGGCGGCAGGACCGCGCCTCGGAGCCCGGTGTGCCGTCGATCGAGGAGTTGGCCGACCAGGTGGTGGCCGCGCTGCGGCCGTGGGCGGACCGGCCTTTGACGCTTTTCGGCCACAGCATGGGGGCCTCGCTCGGGTTCGAGGTGGGGATCCGGCTGGAGGCGGCGGGGGTGCGGCTCACCGCGCTGTTCGCCTCGGGGCGGCGCGCCCCCTCGCGCCACCGGCACGAGACGGTTCACCTGCGGGACGACGAAGGGCTGATCGCCGAGGTCAAGTCGCTGGCCGGCACGGCGTCCTCGCTGCTGGGCGACGAGGAGGTGCTGCGCATGGTGCTCCCCGCGATCCGCAACGACTACCGCGCCGCCGAGACCTACCGGCCGGAGCCGGGGCCGCGGCTGAGCTGCCCCGTGCTGGCGCTGGTCGGCGACCGCGACCCCAAGTGCACCGTGGACGAGGCGAGGTCCTGGGGCGAACACACCGGCGGCGCGTTCGAGTTGCGTGTCTTCCCCGGTGGCGGGCACTTCTACCTCAACGACTCCGTGCCGGCGATCCTCGACCTCATCAGGGAGCGGGCCGACCCGCGGCCGAGCGCCTCGCCCGCCGGCTGACGGCGGCGGCGCCGTTCAACCGAACCGGGTGCCTAGGGGGACGCCTAGGGGTATGCCGGGGTGGCACCCCGACCTAGGCTCGGCCGCGACCAGCGGAGCCCTTACGGAGGGTCTCGGCTCGGCCGCTCCCAGTAGCCGGTGCCCGGCACAGGCCCCAGGCGGACGGCCCCTGTTCACAGCCGAAAGAGGAAACTCGATGCGAGTCCTGTTTGCCACTGTTTCTGAGAACGCGCACCTGTACAACCTGGTGCCGACGGCGTGGGCGGCGCGGGCCGCGGGGCACGAGGTGCGTGTCGCCAGCCATCCGGCCGGCGTCGAGAGCATCGTCCAGGCCGGTCTGCCCGCGGTCGCGGTCGGAGCCGACCACCACCTGTACGAGGTGCTGGCGCAGTACGCGGGGACGGCGACCAAGGAGGAGAACACCTCGGTCGATCCGTACACCCTGCCCGACGAGGCGCTGACCTGGGAGTTCCTTCAGGGCTACTACGGGGCGATGGTCCATGTCGCCTATGGGCTGCTGAACGACCCGATGGTCGACGATCTGGTGGAGTTCGCCCGCGAGTGGCAGCCCGACCTCGTCATCTGGGACACCGTCACCTACGCGGGCCCGGTGGCCGCGCAGATCGTCGGTGCCGCGCACGGGCGGCTGCTGTGGGGGCCCGACGTGTGGTCGCCGATGCGCGACAAGTTCCTGAAGCTCCAGGACGAGCGCCCTGAGGCCGAGCGCTACGACCCGATGAAGGCGTGGCTGGAGCCGATCCTCCAGCGGCACGGCGGCACGTTCGACGAGTCGCTGATCGCCGGCCAGTTCACGCTCCACCACCAGCCGTCGAGCCTGCGCAGGACGGACACCCACACCGTGGACCACGGTGTGCAGTTCGTGCCCTACAACGGGCCCGCCGAGCTGCCCGAGTGGCTGCGCAAGGAGCGCCCGACGCGGCCCCGGGTCTGTCTGACGCTCGGCAAGACCCTCGAACTGGCCGACGACGACTCGTCGTTGGTCTCGATGCTGATCGAGGCGGTCGACGGTCTCGACATCGAGGTGGTCGCCACGCTGAGCGAGACCCAGCGCGCGGCGCTGGGGACGGTGCCGGAGAACGTGCGGCTGGTCGACTACACGGCGCTGCACCTGCTGCTGCCCACCTGCGCCGGGATCATCAGCCACGGCGGCGGCACCACGCTGGTGACGGCGATGCGGTACGCCGTGCCGCAGCTGATCGTGCCGCAGACCGGCATGGGCGAGTGCCTGTACGCGGCGACGAGGCTCCAGGAGTCCGGGGCCGGCCTCTACGAGCTGGCGAACGAGGCGAACGTGGCGAGCCTGCGGGAGAAGCTGACCAGGCTGGTGACCGAGGCGTCGTTCAAGGAGGCGGCCGACGGGCTGCGCCGGGAGATCCTGGCCGAGGCGTCGCCGGCCGAACTGGTGCCGGTGCTGGAGAAGTTGGCCGCCGAGTACCAGCGTTCCTGACCTGGCGCGGGGCCTCCCCCGCACGGCCCGCGTCCCCCGTTCCTCGCCGTGAGGACCGGGGGACGTTCCGCGTGTGGCCTCAGCGGCCCGGGGCCGGCAGCCGCGCCAGCCAGGTGTGGATCGCCTCGGCCGTGGTGCGGGCGTGGTCCTCCAGCATGGTGAAGTGGCCGCCCGGCACGTCGACCGTCTCGTGCGGCAGCTCCCAGTAGGACTGCCACTCCTCGGGCGCCGGCGGCTCCGCGTCCGGGCCCAGCGGGTACTCGGTGGCGCGCAGCAGCAGCGTCGGGGCCTGGATCGGCCGCGGGGTCCAGTAGCCGCCGAACATGCGCAGATACCAGCCCATCGCGGTCAGTCCCAGGCCGTCGAGGTAGCCGAACTCGTCGTCCCGGTCGTTGCCGCCCTGGATCAGTCCGGGGCGGACCCGCTCCACCACGTCGGAGGCGGCGGCCGGGTAGGTGTCCATCAGGATCACGCCGGCCGGCCGGATGCCCTCGCTCTCCAACTGGGCGGCCACGGCGTGCGCCAGCCAGCCGCCGGCAGAGGAGCCGGCGAGCGCGAACGACCCACCGCGCGGGTAGCGTTCCGCGATGGTCTCGGCCTGGAGCCTGGCCAGCGCGGCGACATCCTCGGCCAGCGCCTCGCCCGGCGCGTAGCCGGGGGCGGTCAGCGCCGTCACGTCCCGGTCGGCGACCTCCCGCATCGCCGCGGCGAACCGGAAGTACTGGAACTGGCCGGCCACGGCGCTGATCGACGTCAGGCAGACCAGCGCGGGGCCCTCCGAGCCGGTGGCGAACGTGGTGAGGGCCGGCCGCGCCGACAGTTCGGCGGGCGCGGTGAACGTCGGCCGCACCAGGGAGGCCGACATCAGCAGCCCGGCGGCCTCCTCGAACCTGCCGACGGCGTTGGCGTGCCGGTACATGCCGGCCAGCGAGTCGAGCGAGGTGTCGGCCGCCGGCGGGATGTCGGCGACGGCGCGCAGCAGGTCGCGTGCCTCGTCGAACTTGCCGAGTTCGCAGCCCTGCCGGTAGAGGCCGGCGATGGAGTCGGCGGCGTCGCGCGGGGCCGCCGTCGACGCCGTGTCGCCCTGGCCGGCGTCCAGTTCGGTGGACAGATGGCGCACCAGGGCCGACACCGAGCCGTGGTCGAAGACCATCCGCACGGGCAGCCGCAGTCCCGTCGCCGCGCCCAGCCGGTTGCGGAGTTCGACGGCGGCCAGCGAGTCGACGCCGTACTCGATGAAGCCGCGCTCGGGGTCGATCGGCTCGCCGTCCGTCCGGCCGAGGATGGTGGCCAACTGGCCGAGGACCAGCTCCCGCAGCGTCTCCGCCCGTTCCAGCGGGGCCAACCCGGCGAGCCGTGCGGCGAGATCGCCGGACGACTCGACGGCCGCGCGCCGCTCGGGCGGCACGATCAGGCCGCGCAGCGGCGGCGGCACGAAGCCGGTGGCCACGGCCTGGGCGCGCAGCGCCGGCAGATCGAGCCGCAGCGGCAGCACGACGGGGATGTCGGAACCGATGGCCGCGTCGAAGAGCGCCAGCGACTCCGCCTCGGAGAGGGCGAGGAGCCAGGACCCGTCCGCCGCACCCGCGCCGGGCCCCCAGGCCAGGGCGTGCGCCGGCAGGCCGGCGGCGCGCCGGTGCCGGGCCAGCGCGGCGCAGAAGTCGGCGGTGGCGGCCGGTTGGGCCGGCTCAGGGGCGCCGGGAGCGGCCGACGCGCAGGTGACGAAGAGCGACAGGCCCAGCTCGCTGGTCAACTCGTGGAGCAGCCACGCCTCCTGGCGCGCGGGACGGTCGTCGTCCCCCGCGTCGGGGAGACGCACCACGGCGGTCAGGTCCCCCAGCGGCGCGAGGAGCGCGGCGAGCGCGTCCCGGTCCGCGAGGTCGCAGGACACGGCCCGCGCCTCGGCGCCGAGTTCGGCGAGCGTGGACCGCAGCGCCGCGGTCTCCTCCGCGTGGTGCGCCCCGGGGCCGGCCAGCAGCACCCGGCGGGCGCCATGGGCGGTGACCAGCTGGCGGGTGATCAGCGCGCCGAGGGCGCTCGGCGCGCCGGTGACCAGCACGGTCCCCGTCAGCGGGGCGGGCCCCGCGCCACCGGGCGCGACGGGCGCGAGGCGCGGGACGAGCAGGGTGCCGCCGCGCACGGCGATCTCCGGCTCGTCGGTGGCGAGCGCGGCGGCGAGGGCCGCCGGCGTGGTGTCGTCGTCGATGTCGACGAGGACCAACCGGCCTGGCCGCTCCGCCTGGACGGACCGCAGCGCGCCCCAGACCGCCGCCGCGGCGGGGTCCTGGACGCCGCCGCCGGCGGGCGTGGCCCGCGAGGTGAGGACGGCGAGCCGGGCGTGGGCGAACGACTCGTCATCGAGCCGGTCGAGCCAACGGCGCGCCAGCTCCGGCGCGTGGCGCGGCGCCTCGCTTGGCGCTGAGCCCTCGGCGGCCGGCGCGGCCAGCAGGACCGTCGCGGGCGCCTCGTCGCCCAGGGCGGCGAGTCCGAGCCGTGCGACGGCCGGTGGGACGCCGCCCTCGGTGACGAGCGCCGCGTCCAGCGCGTCCGCCGCGCCCTCGGGGCGTCCCGGCAGCGCGGCCCAGTCCACGGTGTACAGCGGGCCGTGCGGCGCGGCGAGCGGCCGAGGGGGGAAGGGCCCCAGCCGCACGGTGTCCGCCTCGGCGACCGGCCGGCCCTCGGGGTCGGCGAGGACGAGCCGCACGGTGTCGGGGCCGGTCGGCGTCAGCCGCACGCGCAGCGCGCCGGCGCCGACCGCGTACCGCCGCACGCCACGCCACTCGACGGGCGACCTCGGCACGGCGGGCGCGTCAGGCGCGTCGAGGGCCAGCGGGTGCAACGCGGCGTCCAGCAGCGCCGGATGGATGCCGAAGGCCGCCCCATCGGCCGGTGATTCGAGCGCGATCTCGGCGAGCAGGTCGTCGCCGTCGCGCCAGGCCGCCCTGACGCCCTGGAACGCCGGGCCACAGCCGAGGCCGGCGGCGAACAGCCGGTCGTAGAGCCCGGCCACGGGGGTGGCGACGGCGCCGGGCGGCGGCCAGGCCACCAGGTCGAAGGACGGATCCCGCCCCGACCGGCCGAGCACCCCCGTCGCGTGCGGGGTCCACGGCAGGTCGTCGCCTTCCGCCCTGGCGTGGACGCGCAGCTCCCTGCGGCCCGTCGCGTCGGGCGCGGAGACCGTCAGCTGGATGGCGACGCCGCCGCGTTCCGGCAGGACGATCGGCGCCCGCTGGATCAGCTCGTCGACGGTGTCGCAGCCCAGCCCTTGGGCGGCGTGCGCGGCGATCTCCAGCAGCGCGGACGCCGGCACCAGCGCGGTGCCCGACGCGGTGTGGTCGGCGAGCCACGGGTGGGTGTCGCGGGCGAGCCGCCCGGTGAACAGCGCGCCCTCGGTGCCGGCGAGCGCCACCGAGGCGCCCAGCAGCGGGTGTTGGGCCGCGCCGAGGCCGACGGCGGTCATGTCGCCCCTTCCGCCAGCCGCCGGCGTTGGCCAGTAGCGGCGCCGCTGGAAGGCGTAGGTGGGCAGGTCGACGCGGCGGGCGCCGGTGTCGGCGAAGAGGGCCGCCCAGTCCACGTCGGCGCCGGCGACATACAGGGTGGCGACGGCCGTGAGCAGCGTCTCCGCCGCCGGCCTGTCGGGGCGCACCGTGGGTATCGGATCGGGCGGTTGGGGCGCCGCCGGGTCGGCGGCGCCGATCAGGACCAGGGTGCCGGCGCCCTCGGCGCGCAGCCACTCGGTCGCCGCCGCAAGCGCCTCGGCCGGCGGGCGGGCGTCGCTGGCCCACCGCGCCCAGTGGTCGGCGTCCACGTCCGCCGGCAGCCCGGCGACGGGAAGCCGCGCCGGCCGGTGGTGCAGCGACTCGGCGACCGCCTCGAACTCCTTGCGGAGTTGGGCGGCGTCGTCCTCGGCGAGGCCGGCGGTGCCGGCGGCGCGGTGCGCCTCGGCCAGCCGGCCGTGGGCGGCGACCAGCGCGCAGGCGTCGTCCAGGGAGAGGACGTCCGCCACATGGGCCGCCGCGATGGCGCCGATCGCCCGGCCGGCGACCAGTTCGGGGCGCAGCCCCCACGACTCCAGGAGTCGGTGGAGCGCCACCTGTGTGGCGAAGTGCCGGGCCGCACCGGGCTCGGCGTCGGGCGAGGCGAGCCGGAGGCGGTCGCCGACCGCGTCATAGGCGGCGGCATAGGCCGGGAAGGTGCTGTGGAGCCACCCGCCGGGCGCGGGCGACGCATCCCCTGAAGCGTCGGGGCCGTCGGCACCGTCGAAGTCGTCGAAGCCGTCGAAGCCGTCGAAGAAGAAGGCCGGCCGGCCCGTCGGGTCGACCTCGCCGAGCACGGCGCCGCCGTCGAGGACGGTGCGCAGCCCGCGCGTCAGGGAGTCCGGGTCGTGGGCGAGGACGACGGCGCGGTGGTCCAGCGCGGTGCGGGTGGTGGCGGCGGAGAACGCCACGTCGAGCAGCTCGTGGTCGCCGGCCGCGAGCCGGTCGGCCTGCTCGGCCAGCGCCGCCCGGCTCCTGGCCGACAGCGGCACGGGGACCAGCGGCAGCCGCCGCGTCCCCGCCGGCGGGGGCGGCGGCGCCGGCGCCTCCTCGACGATCACATGCGCGTTGGTGCCGCCGATCCCGAACGAGGAGACGGCGAACCGGCGGGCCCGTCCGTCGCCGGCCCACGGCCGGGGCTCGGTGAGGAGGCGGACGCCGCCCTCGTCCCAGTCCACCCGGGGCGTGGGCTCGGCGACATGCAGGGTGCGCGGCAGGGTGTCGTGGCGCATGGCCAGCACCATCTTGATGATGCCGGCGGCGCCGGCGGCGGCCTGGGTGTGCCCGATGTTCGACTTCACGGAGCCCAGCCACAGCGGCTGTTCGACGTCGTGCTCCCGGCCGTAGGTGGCCAACAGCGCCTGGGCCTCGATGGTGTCGCCGAACGCGGTGCCCGTGCCGTGCGCCTCGACGGCGTCGACGTCCCCGGGCAACAGCCCGGCGTCGGCCAACGCGGCCCGGATCACCCGCTGTTGGGCGGGCCCGTTGGGGGCGGTCAGGCCGTTGGATGCGCCGTCCTGGTTGACCGCCGAACCGCGCACCACGGCGAGCACCGGGTGGCCGTTGCGCCGCGCGTCGGAGAGCCGTTCCAGCAGCAGCATCCCGGCGCCCTCGGAGAAGCCCATGCCGTCGGCGGTCGAGGAGAACGCCTTGGAGCGTCCGTCCGGTGCCAGCGCCCGTTGCAGGCTCATCTCGACCAGCACGCCGGGCGCCGCCATCACGGACACGCCGCCCGCGAGCGCCAGCGAGCACTCGCCGTCGCGCAGCGCCCGCGCGGCGAGGTGCAGGGTCACCAGCGACGAGGAGCAGGCGGTGTCGACGGTCAGCGCCGGGCCCTGGAGCCCGAAGGTGTAGGAGACCCGTCCCGAGGCGATGCTGCCCGAGGTGCCGGTGCCGACATAGCCGTCGCCGCCGCTCTCGGACTGCTGGAGCATGGTGGCGTAGTCGTGGTACATCAGGCCGGCGAAGACCCCGGTGTCGCTGCCGCGCAGCGTCGCCGGATCGATGCCCGCGCGTTCGAACGCCTCCCAGGACACTTCGAGCAACAGGCGGTGTTGCGGGTCCATCGCGAGGGCCGCGCGCGGCGAGATGCCGAAGAACTCGGGGTCGAAGTCGGCGACGCCGTCGAGGAATCCCCCGGCCCTGGTGTAGCCGGCGTCGGGCTGCTCGGGGTCGGCGTCGAGGAGCCGGCTGATGTCCCAGCCCCGGTCCTCGGGGAACGGGGTGATGCCGTCGCCGTCGTCGGCGACCAGCCGCCAAAGGTCCTCGGGCGAGGTGACGCCGCCGGGGAAGCGGCAGGACATGGCAACGATCGCGATCGGCTCGTCGTCGGCGGCGGCGGCGACACCGGCCGGGGCGGGGGGCGCGGTGCCCGGGGCGGCGCCCAGGAACTCCTCGATCAGATGGGCGGCGAGCACGTCGGCGGACGGGTAGTCGAAGACGAGGGTCGCCGGCAGCCGCAGACCGGTGGCGTCGGCCAGGCGGTTGCGCAGCTCCACTGCGGTCAGCGAGTCGAACCCGAGGTCGGAGAAGGCGCGTTCCGGCTCGATCGACCGGGCGCTGCCATAGCCGAGGACGGTGGCGACGGTGGCGCGGACGATGTCGAGGACCAACGCGCCTCGGTCGTCCTCGGGCAGCGCGGCCAGGCGTTCGGCCAGGTCACCGGAGACAGGGGTGGCCTCGGCCGCCCGGCGGGTCGGCACCCTGACCAGCCCGCGCAGCACCGGCGGGACGAGACCGCCGGCGGCCCGCGCGGTGAGCGAGGGCAGGTCGAGGCCGATCGGCACCAGCGTGGGCCGGCCGCTGGCGAGCGCCGCGTCGAAGAGGCGAAGGCCCCGTTCGTCGGTGAGCGGCACCACGCCTGAGCGGTTCATCCTGCGGCTGTCAGAGTCGGCCAACTCGCCGGTCATGCCGCCGTTCTGCGCCCACATGCCCCAGGCCAGGGAGGTGCCCGGCAGGCCCTCGGCGCGCCGCAGCTCGGCGAGCGCGTCGAGGAACGCGTTGGCCGCCGCGTAGTTGCCCTGCCCCGGGCTGCCCAGGATGCCGGCGGCCGACGAGTACAGCACGAAGGCGGAGAGTTCGCGTTCCCTGGTCAGCTCGTGCAGATGCCAGGCCGCGTCCACCTTGGGGCGCAGCACGGCGGCCAGTCGCTCCTCGGTGAGCGCGGTGATCACGCCGTCGTCCAGGACACCGGCGGTGTGCACCACGGCGCTCAGGTCGGGGACGGTGGCCAGGAGGGTGGCGAGCGCCTCGCGGTCGGCCGTGTCGCAGGCGACGAACCGGACATCGGCTCCCAACGCGCGCAGTTCGGCGGCCAGTTCGTCCGCGCCGTCGGCGAGCCGACCGCGCCGGCTGACCAGCAGCAGGTCCCGCACGCCGTGCCCGGTGACGAGGTGGGTGGCGACCAGCCGGCCCAACGAGCCCGTCGCGCCCGTCACCAGGACGGTGCCGTCGGCGCGGAACGCCGGCGTCGGGTCGGCCGGCGCGTCGGCGGCCGGGACGCGCACCAGGCGGGGCACGGTGACCGCGCCGTCCCGGACGCGGAGTTGGGGTTCGCCGGTGGCCAGCAGCCGCCCCCAGGGCGGCTCGGTTCCGTCGGTGTCCACCAGCACGAAACGGCCCGGGTTCTCGCTCTGCGCGGAGCGGACCAGACCGGAGACCACCGCGTGCCCGAGTTCGGGCCGGACGGCCAGCAGCAGACGGGAGGAGGCGAACCGCTCCTCGGCCAGCCAGCCGCGCAGCAGACCGAGGGTGGCGGCGGCCAGGTCGTGGGCGTCAGCGACGACGGAGCCGGCGGACGGAGCGGCCGGCACCACGGCGACCGCGACGTCGGGTGTCCCGCGCAGCGTGGTGGGATCGAAGCCGTCGAGCAGCACCGGTTCGTCCGCCGTCGTGGCCTCTCCTGCCGGCGCGTGGACCCAGTCGACCGCGAACAGCGCGTCATGGGCACCGCCGCCGGACCGCAGGGCGTCGGGGGCCAGCGACCGCATCACCAGCGAGTCGACGGTGACCACGGGCAGGCCGGCGGGGTCGGCCGCGCGCAGGGTGATGCCCTGGCCGCCGTTGGGGGTGAAGCGGACCCGCAGCGTCCCGGCACCGGCGGCGTGTAGCCGAACGCCGGTCCAGGCGAAGGGAATGCGGCCCTCGCCGACCCCCATGCCCTGGTCACCGCCGTCGAGCGCCTCCAGTGCCAGGGCGTGCAACGCGGCGTCGAACAGCGCCGGGTGGAGCCCGAAGTGCTTGGCGTCGTCGGCGGGCAGGGCGACCTCGGCGAACACCTCGACACCGGCGCCGGTTTCGCGCCGCCAGGCCGCGCGCAGGCCCTGGAACACGGGACCGTAGGCGAAGCCGAACGCGCCGAGCCGCTCGTAGAGACCGTCGACGGGCAGCGCGGTGGCGTCCGCCGGCGGCCAGCTGCCGAAGTCCTCGACGTCCTGGACGCCGTCTGCGGCACCGGTGGCCAACTGGCCGGTGGCGTGCCGGATCCACGGGCCGTCCGGCGGCCCGTCGTCGGGCCTGGAGTGCACGGCCACGGGGCGCCGCCCCATCGCGTCCGGCTCTCCCACCGTCACCTGGAGCGCCACGCCACCGCGTTCGGGGACGATCAGCGGCGCCTCCAGGGTGAGTTCCTCCAGCCGGTCGCAGCCGACATGGTCGCCGGCGTGCACGGCCAGATCGACGAAGGCCGTTCCGGCGAGCAGCGCCGAGCCGGCCACGGCGTGGTCGGCGAGCCAGGGATGGGTCCGCAGCGAGAGCCGACCGGTGAGGAGGAAGCCGCGCCCGTCGGCGAGGGACACGGAGGCGCCGAGCAGCGGATGGTGGGCGGGCCCGATGCCGGCCGATGTCACATCGCCGACGCCGCCCGACTCGATCCAGTACCGCTCGCGCTGGAAGGCATAGGTCGGCAGGTCGACAGCACGCGCCCCCGTGCCGGCGAAGACCCGCTCCCAGTCGGGGGCGAAGCCGGCGACATACACCCGGCCGAGCGCCTCGACCAGCGCCTCGGCCTCCGGGCGGCTCTTCCGCAGCGCCGGCACGCCATCCGCCATCGCGGAGAGCACCCCGTCGGGGCCGATCTCCAGGAACGTGCCAACGCCCTGTGCGCGCAGCCACTCCAGCGCGTCGTGGAAACGGACGGCCTCCCGGACATGCCGCACCCAGTACTCGGCGTCGACTACCGAAGGCTGCCCGGCGACCGGAATCTCCGCCGGACGGTAGGTGAGCGTCTCCGCGACCGCGCGGAACGCGTCCAGCATCGGGTCCATCAGATGCGAGTGGAACGCGTGGCTGACGGAGAGCCGCTTGTGCTTCCACCGCCCGGCCAACTCCACCACGGCCGCCTCATCACCCGACAGCACCACGGAATCAGGCCCGTTGACGGCGGCGATGTCGATGCCGTCGGTCAGCAGCGGCAGAACCTCGGCCTCCGGGGCCTGGACGGCCACCATCGCGCCACCCTCGGGCAACGCACCCATCAACCGACCCCGAGCCGCCACCAGCACGCAGGCGTCATCCAGCGACAACACCCCCGCCACATGAGCGGCGGCGATCTCACCAATCGAATGCCCCGCCAAGAACTCCGGCCGCACCCCCCACGACTCCACCAACCGGAACAACGCCACCTCAACGGCGAACAACCCCGCCTGAGTGAACTCCGTCCGATTCAACGTCGCCGCGTCATCCCCGAACACCACCTCGCGCAACGGACGCGGCAACTCACCGTCCAGCTGGGCGGCCACCGCGTCGAACGCGTCCGCGAACGCGGGGAACGCCCCATACAACTCCCGCCCCATGCCCAGCCGCTGGCTGCCCTGGCCGGAGAAGAGAAACGCCAGCCGGCCTCGGACGCGGGTGCCGACCCTCGCCGTGGAGCGGCCCTCGGCGAGCGCGGTCAGCTCACCGACCAATTCCTCGCGGTTCGCCACCGCCAGCACCGCACGGTGTTCGAGCGCCGCCCGGGTGGTGGCCAACGAGTAGGCCAGATCGACCAGTTCGACCTCGGGATGGGTCCAGTCCAACAGCCGGGCGGCCTGTGCGCGCAGCGCCTCCGCCGTAGCTCCCGACAGCGGCACCGGGATGACGGGCGGGGCCGTCACCTGGCCGCGTTCGGCCCCGTCGGCCCGCTCGCCCGGGGGCTCCTCCAGGATCACATGCGCGTTGGTGCCGCTGACGCCGAAGGCGGAGACGCCGGACCGGCGCGGCCTCCCGGTCGCCGGCCACTCGACGGCCTCGGTGACCAGCGACACGGCGCCCTCGGCCCAGTCCACCTGCGGGGTGGGCTCGTCGACATGCAGGGTCCTGGGCACCAGGCCGGCCCGCATCGCCAGCACCAGCTTGATGACGCCGGCCACCCCGGCGGCCGTCTGGGTGTGGCCGATGTTGGACTTCACCGAGCCCAGCAGCAGCGGCCGTTCGGGGTCGCGGTCCTGGCCGTAGGTGGCCAGCAGCGCCTGCGCCTCGATCGGGTCACCCAGACGGGTGCCCGTGCCATGCCCCTCCACCACGTCGATATCGGCCGGTGTCAGCCCGGCGTTGGCCAGCGCCTGCCGGATCACCCGCTGCTGCGAAGGGCCGTTGGGCGCGGTCAGCCCGTTGGACGCGCCGTCCTGGTTCACCGCCGAGCCCCGGAGGATCGCCAGCACCGGGTGCCCGTTGCGCTCCGCGTCGGACAGCCGCTCCAACAGGACGACGCCCGCGCCCTCGCCCCACGCGGTGCCGTCGGCCGCACCGGCGAACGCCTTGCACCGGCCGTCGGCGGCCAACCCTCGCTGCCGGGAGAACTCGACAAAGACCCCGGGGTTCGCCAGCACCGCGACACCGCCGGCCAGCGCCATGGAGCACTCGCCCTGCCGCAGCGCCTGGGCGGCCCAGTGCAGCGCCACCAGCGACGAGGAACAGGCGGTGTCCAGGGTGACCGCCGGGCCCTCAAGGCCCAGCAGGTAGGAGATCCGGCCGGAGAGCACGGCGGCGGCACTGCCCGTCAGGAAGTAGCCCTCCGCGCCCTCGGGCACCCGCGTCAGGTTGGTGGCGTAGCCGGAGGACGAGGCGCCGATGAACACCCCGGTCCTGCTGCCTCCCAGCCCGTCCGGCCTGATGCCCGCACGTTCGAACGCCTCCCAGGACGTCTCCAGCAACAGCCGCTGCTGCGGGTCCATCACCAGCGCCTCGCGCGGGCTGATCCCGAAGAAGCCGGCGTCGAAGTCGGCCGCGTTGCCCAGGAACGCCGCCTCGCGGCTGTAACTGGTGCCCGGATGGTCGGGATCGGGATCGTAGAGCGCGTCGGTGTCCCAGCCCCGGTCCTCGGGGAACGGGGTGACGGCGTCGCGGCCCTCGGCGAGCAGCGCCCAGAAGTCCTCGGGCGTCAGCGCGTCGCCGGGGTAGCGGCAGCCCATGCCGACGATGACGATCGGATCGTCGTCGGTGGCGGCGACGGTCGCCGTGGGCCCCGCCGTGGCCGGACCGGTGACGCCGCCGAGGCGCTCGTTCAGAAACGCGGCGACGGCGCCCGGCGTCGGATGGTCGAAGACCAGCGTGGTGGGCAGCTTCAGCCCGCTGTCGGCGGCCAGCCGGTTGCGCATCGAGATGGCCGTCACCGAGTCGAAGCCGATATCGCGGAACGCCCGCCCGGACTCGATCTGCCCCGCCTCGGCGAAGCCGAGCACCGCCGCCGCGTGCTGGCGCACCAACTCCTCAAGGGCGCGCAGCCGTTCGGCGTCGGCCAGGCCCGCCAGGCGGTCGGCGAACGAGGTGTCTCCGGACGCCGTGCCGGACGCGTCCGGGTCGGCGAGCGCGGCCCGCACCTCGGGCAGCTCGTCGAGCAGCGGACGGGGCCGGCTCGCCGTGAAGGCGGTGGCGAACCTGGACCAGTCCATATCGGTCACGGAGAGCAATGTCTCGTCGAGGTCGAGCGCCTGCTGGAGCGCGGCCACGGCCAACTCCGGGGCCATCGGCACCAGCCCACGGCGCCGCAGGTGCTGCTCGGCGTCGCCGTCGGACGCCATGCCGCCCTCGCTCCAGGCACCCCAGGCGATGGAGGTCGCGGACAGCCCACGTTGCCGCCGACGCTCGGCGAAGGCGTCCAGATAGGCGTTCGCCGCCCCATAGGCGCCCTGTCCGGCGCCGCCCCACACGCCGGCGTTGGACGAGAACAGCACGAAGGCGTCCAGCGGCTCGGCGCCGGGAGCCCCGTCCAGCAGCTCGTCCAGGTTGTTGGTGCCGGCCACCTTGGCGGCCAGCACATCGGACAGCAGCGCGGGGTCGGTGTCGATCAGCGGCACCAGGGGCGCCGTGCCCGCGGCGTGCATCACGGTGCGCACGGGGCCGCCCGCCTCGGCGAGGCCGTTCAGCAGGGCGGCGAGGGCCGCGCGGTCGGCGACGTCACAGGCGGCGACGGTGACCCGCGCGCCCAATGCGCGCAGCTCGGCGGCGAGTTCCGCGGCGCCGGGCGCGTCCTCGCCCCGGCGGCTGGTGAGCACCAGATGCTCGGCGCCCCGCCCGGCCAGCCAGCGGGCGACCTGCGCGCCCACCCCGCCCACACCGCCGGTGACGAGCACCGTGCCCTGTGGCGTCCAGTCACGGGGCGCCGGTGCCTCGGGCGCCGGCGCGTGCACCAGCCGGCGGGCGAAGATCCCGGACGGGCGGACGGCCAGCTGGTCCTCGGCGTCGATCCCGGCGAACACCCGGGCCAGCCGCGCCACGCCTCGGTCATCGAGAACGGCCGGCAGGTCCACCAGGCCGCCCCACCGCTCCGGGTGCTCCAGGCCGACGACGCGGCCGAGCCCCCACAGCAGGGACTGCTCGGCGTCGGCCAGCGGGTCGGAACGGCCGATGGAGACGCCCCCTCGGGTCACGAGCCACAGCGGGCACTCCAGGCCCGAGGCGACCATCTCCCGGACGAGGTCAAGCGTGCCGTCGAGATCCAGCGCCGCGACCACTCCGGCGACGGGCCCGCCCGCCTCGACGACCGAAGCGGCCACGCCCGGCACGTTCTCGGGCTCGGCCCCGTGCTCGCGCAGCGCCCGCAGCACCGGATCCACCGACTCGGACGAGTCGCCGACCACCAGCCAGCGGCCGGACAGCTCAGCGCGCGCCGGTTCGCCCACCGGCCGCCACACCACGCGGTAGCGCCAGGAGTCCACCGTCGACTTCTCCACCCGGTCCCGACGCCAGGAGGTCAGCACCGCCCTGGCCGAGTCGTCGAGCGCGATCTCGCCGCTCTCGACGGCGGCCCAGAACGCCATATCGCCCTGCCCCTCGGGCAGCGGCGCGGCCGACGCGGCACTCAACTCGGGCCAGTAGTCCTGCCGTTGGAACGGGTAGGTCGGCAGCTCGACCCGCCGTCCGGAGAGGCCCCAGTCCACGTCCACGCCGTTGACGAACGCTTCACCGAGGGAGAGCAGCATCCGCTCCATACCACCCTGGTCACGCCGCAACGTGCCCAACACCACCGCCTCCGCGCCCGCCTCCTCCACCGTCTCCCGCAGACCAACGCCAAGGACCGGGTGGGCGGACACCTCGACAAACGTGCTGAACCCATCAGCGAGCAGCGCCTTCGTGGCGCCCTGGAAGTCGACCGTGTTCCGCAGATTCTCGAACCAGTACGCCGCGTTCAACCCCGCCGTATCGATCAGCCCGCCCGTCAGCGCCGAATAGAACGGCACCCGACCGGACTGCGGGGATACCGGCGCCAGCACATCGAGCAGCTCGTCCCGGATCACCTCCACCTGCGCGGAGTGCGAGGCATAGTCCACGGCAATACGACGAGACCGCTCAACCGACCCCAACACCGCTTCCAGACCGGCCACTTCACCGGCCACCACCACCGAGTTCGGGCCGTTCACCGCCGCAACCGACACACCCACCGGCAGATCAAGGTCCCCCACCGGAAGCGGCACCGACACCATCCCACCACCACCGGCGAGCCGGCCAGCGATCAACCGCGACCGCAACGCCACCACCCGCGCACCATCCCCAAGAGACAACCCACCCGCCACCACCGCAGCCGCGATCTCCCCCTGCGAATGACCCACCACCGCAGACGGCACCACACCAAACGACTCCCACACCCGCGCCAACGACACCATCACCGCCCACAACACCGGCTGCACCACATCAACCCGCGACAACAACCCCTCATCCCCCAGAGCCACTTCAAGATCCCACTCCACAAAGGGCCTCAGCGCCTCGCCACACGCCAGCATCGACTCCCGGAACACCGGAGACGACTCCCACAACCCCGCCGCCATCCCCAACCACTGCGAACCCTGACCAGGGAAAACCATCACCACACCACCACCGGAAGCACCCACCGCGGAACCCGACACCACCGAAGCCGCCGGCACACCCGAAGCCAACGCCGCCAACCCCGCACGATCCCCGCCCACCACCACGGCCCGATGCTCGAACACCGAACGACCCACCAACGAGAACGCCACATCGGCAACATCAGCGTCCACCGACGCCAACCGACCAGCAGCCTCCCGCACCGCACCCACCGAACGCCCCGACAACACCCACGGCACCACACCCACGGACCGCGACACCGCAACCTCAACAGCCTCCGGCGCCTCCTCCACAATCACATGCGCGTTCGTCCCACTGATGCCGAAGGACGACACACCCGCCCGCCGCACGCCGTCCGACTCCCAGGGGCGGCTCTCCGCCAGGAGGGAGACGGTGCCGGGAGACCAGTCGACCTGGTGCGAGGGCTCGTCCAGGTGCAGCGTCCTGGGAAGCACCCGGTGCCGCAGCGCCATCACCATCTTGATCACACCCGCGACACCGGCGGCGGCCTGGGTGTGACCGATGTTGGACTTCACCGAGCCCAACCACAGAGGGCGCTGGGGATCGCGGCCCTTGCCGTAGGTGGCCAGCAGCGCCTGCGCCTCGATCGGGTCACCAAGACGGGTGCCCGTGCCATGCGCCTCCACCGCGTCCACATCCGATGTGGTGAGCCCGGCCGCCGTCAACGCCTGCCGGATCACCCGCTGTTGGGAAGGACCGTTCGGCGCCGTCAGACCGCTGGACGCGCCGTCCTGGTTCACCGCCGAACCGCGCACCACCGCAAGCACCGGATGCCCGTTGCGCCGCGCGTCCGACAACCGCTCCAGCACGAGCATCCCCGCGCCCTCGGAGAAGCTGGTGCCGTCGGCCGCCTCGGCGAACGGCTTGCACCGCCCATCAGCCGCCAACCCCCGCTGCCGCGAGAACTGCACAAACACACCCGGCGTCGGCATCACCGTCGCACCGCCGGCCAGCGCCAGCGAACACTCGCCCCGGCGCAGGGCGTTGGCGGCCAGATGCAGGGTGACCAACGACGACGAACAGGCGGTGTCAACGGTCACCGCCGGGCCCTCAAGGCCGAACGTGTAGGAAATGCGACCGGATGCGACGCTGTTCGAAGTGCCGGTGGCGATAAACGACTCGGAACCTTCCGGCACATCCATCAGCAGCGACGAGTAGTCCTGGTACATGACGCCGACGAAGACGCCGGTGCGTGAGCCCCGCACCCGGTGCGGAGCGATGCCGCCGCGTTCCAGGGCCTCCCAGGCCGTCTCCAGCAGCAGCCGCTGCTGCGGGTCCATCACCAGCGCCTCGTTCGGGGAGATCCCGAAGAACGCCGGGTCGAAGCCGGCGAGCCCGCTGATGAACCCGGCCTCCCACGCCTGCTCGGCGGCTGGCAGATCGGGGTCGGGGCCACCGAGCGCGTCCAGGTCCCAGCCCCGGTCGGTCGGGAACGGGGCGATCCCGTCACCGTCGGAGGCGACGAGCGACCACAGCTCGTCCGGGGAGGTCACGCCACCAGGGAACCGGCAGCTCATCCCCACGATGGCGATCGGCTCCCGGTCGGCGCTCTCGACTTCGCGGAGCTGCTGGCGCGTCTGCGCCAGATCCGTGGTGACCCGCTTCAGATAGTCGCGAAGCTTGGCTTCGTTGCCCATCAAACTTCTCCCTCTCAGGACGAACCCAGCTCGCTGTCGATGAAGTTGAAGATCTCGTCGTCCGAGGCGGCCTGGATGCGGTCGGCGACGGCGCCCTCGTCGTCCGTGTCGGACTCCTCGGAGGCACCCCAGCCGGAGAGCAGGGCCTCAAGGCGGGCCTTGACATCCGCCATCACGGTTTCGTCGGCCGAGGAGGACAGCGCGGGCAACGCGATCCGCAGGCGGTCCAGTTCGGCGAGGACCACGGTGGTCTCGTCGGGCAGGATCTCGGTGCGCAGATGGCGCGCGAGGACCGTCGCGCTCGGGTAGTCGAAGAGCATGGTGGCGGGCAGCCGCAGCCCCAGTTCGGCGTTGAGTCCGTTGCGCAGTTCGACGGCGGTCAGCGAGTCGAAGCCGAGATCGAGGAAGCCGCGCGAGGTGTCCACGGCGTCCGGAGAGCCATAGCCGAGGACGGCGGCGACATGCCCGGCGATGAGGCCGACCAGTGCGCGTTCCTGCTCGGCCTCGGACTTGCCGGCCAACTCCTCGGCCAGCGCTGAGACATCGGTACCCGAGGCGGCCTCGGCCCGGCGGCGGGCGGGGGCGCGAACCAGACCACGCAGCAGCGGCGGAACGGGGCCGGCGGCCAGCGAGGCCGTGTCCAGACGCATCGGCACCAGCAGCGGAAGGCCGTCCGCAGCCGCCGTGTCGAACAGCTCAAGACCCTGCTCCGAGCTCAGCGCCATCAGCCCGGATCGGCCCAGTTGGGCCGTGTCGGCGGTCATCCCGCCGGACTCGGCCCACAGCCCCCAGGCCATCGACACCGCTGGCAGCCCGGCGGCACGTCGATGCTGGGCCAGTGCGTCCAGGAAGGCGTTGGCCGCCGCGTAGTTGGCCTGCCCCGGCCGGCCGAAGGTGGCGGCTGCCGAGGAGAACAGGACAAACGAGCGCACCTCCTGATGGGCCGTCATTTCGTGCAGGTTCCAGGCGGCGTCCACCTTGGGCCGCAGCACGGTGGCCAGCCGATCAGGCGTCAGCGAGCCGATCGTGCCGTCGTCCAGCACGCCGGCCGAGTGCACGACCCCCGTGATGGGGGTGTCGAGCGATGCGATCACCTTCGCCAGGGCGTCGCGGTCCGCGATGTCGCAGGCGGCAATGGTCACCTCGGCACCGAGGTCGGCCAGCTCCGTTTCCAGCTCGCGCGCCCCGGCCGCCAGCGGACCGCGCCGGCTGAGCAGAACCAGGCGGCGAACCCCGTGTTGGGCGGCGAGGTGCCGTGCGACGAGGCCGCCGAGCATCCCGGACGCGCCGGTGACCAGCACGGCCCCCGTTCCGAAGTCGACCGGTTCACGGTCGTCCTCGACGTCGGCTCTGGCGAGCCTGGGCACGCGGATCTCCCCGTCGCGCAGCAGGAGTTGGGGCTCGCCGGTGGCGAGCGCGCCGGCCAGCGCCTGGTGTGAGGCGGACGCCTCGTCGAGATCGACCAGGACGAGTCGTCCCGGCTCCTCGGACTGGGCGCTGCGCACCAGCCCCCACACCGGCGCGTGCGCCAGATCGGGCACATCGCCCGCCCCGGCGGCGCCCCGGGTGACCAGCACCAGTTCGCCGCCGTCCAGCGGGGCGGCCAGCCACTCCCGCACCGTGGCGAGCGCGCGTGCCGTGGCCCGGTGCGCCGCCTCGACCACCGGACGGCCACCGTCCTGAGCCGGGGCGAACGAGACGAAGACCCGGTCGGGCGTGCTGCCGCTGGCGACCAGCGCGTCCAGATCGGGGTACGCGTCGACGCCGTCGCCGGCGATGCCGAAGTCGTCCGGGCCGACGACGGCCCAGGTCTCCGGGGTCTCGGGCGCCGATGGCAGCGCCGTCCAGTCGACCCGGAACAGCGCGTCATGCCGCCGTGCCCCGCCGGCCACCCGCATCTGCTCGGGGTTGAACGGGCGGGTCAGCAGGGAGTCGACCGCCGCGACCGGCAGCCCCGCCGGGTCGCTGAGGTGGAGCGAGACGCCCCCCTCGTCGTCGGTGACCAGGCGGGCCCGGAGCGTGGTGGCGCCCGAGGCGAAGAGCGTGACGCCCTGCCAGGCGAACGGCAACCGGGCCGCTTCGCCCCGACCGTCTCCTTCTTCGTCCCCCGCGCCGCCGCCGGCCATCAGGGCGTGCAACACCGAGTCCAGCAGCGCCGGGTGCAGACCGAACGAGCCGGCCTCGTCGGCGGGGAGGCTCACCTCGGCGAACAGTTCACCGTCCTGCCGCCACAGCGACCGCAGCCCCTGGAAGAGCGGGCCGTACTGGAAGCCGCTGGCGTCGAGGCGCTCGTAGAGCCCGTCGACAGCCACCCGTTCGGCGCCCGGAGGCGGCCACGCCCCGTCGCTCTCGAAGGCGGGCGCGGCGGCCGGCGCGAGGAGACCGGCGGCGTGACGGACCCAGCGGCCGTCGTCGCCCGAGGCGTGGATCGTCAGGGAGCGGCGGCCGTCCTCGCCGGGCGCGGCAACCGATACCTGGAGCGCGACGCTGCCGGTCGCGGGCACCACAAGCGGCGCTTCGAGCGTGAGGTCGTCGACCTTTCCGCATCCGACCTGGTCTCCGGCGTGGAGGGCGAGTTCGAGCATGCCGGCCCCTGGGAGGAGCACGGTGTCGGCGACGGCGTGGTCGGCGAGCCAGGGATGGGTCCGCAGCGAGAGCCGGCCGGTGAAGAGGTACCCGTCGTCGTCGGCGATGGGCACGGCGGCACCCAGCAGCGGGTGGTCCGCGGGGGCCAGCCCCATCGCCGTCGCGTCGCCAGCCAGGGCCGCACCGGCCTTGGGCCAGTAGTGCTGCCGCTGGAAGCGATACGTCGGCAGCTCGACCAGCTTGCCGCTCAACCCCCAGTCCACGTCGACGCCGTTGACGAACGCCTCGCCGAGGGACAGCAGCATCCGCTCCATACCACCGTGGTCACGCCGCAACGTGCCCAACACGACCGCCTCGGCGCCGGCCTCCTCCACGGTCTCCCGCAGGCCAACGCCGAGGACCGGGTGGGCGGACACCTCGACGAAGGTGCTGAACCCGTCGGCGAGCAGCGCCTGGGTGGCGCCCTGGAAGTCGACCGTGTTCCGCAGATTCTCGAACCAGTACGCCGCGTTCAACCCCGCCGTGTCGATCAGCCCGCCCGTCAGCGCCGAATAGAACGGCACCCGACCGGACTGCGGGGATACCGGCGCCAGTACGTCGAGCAGCTCGTCCCGGATCACCTCCACCTGCGCGGAGTGCGAGGCATAGTCCACGGCGATACGACGAGACCGCTCAACCGACCCCAACACCGTTTCCAAGCCGGCCACCTCACCGGCCACCACCACCGAGTTCGGACCGTTCACCGCCGCAACCGACACACCCACCGGCAACTCCAACTGATCCACCGGCAGCGGCACCGACACCATCCCGCCACCACCGCCGAGCCGGCCAGCGATCAACCGCGACCGCAACGCCACCACCCGCGCACCATCCCCAAGAGACAAACCACCCGCCACCACCGCAGCAGCGATCTCCCCCTGCGAGTGACCCACCACCGCAGAAGGCACCACACCAAACGACTCCCACACCCGCGCCAACGACACCATCACCGCCCACAACACCGGCTGCACCACATCAACCCGCGACAACAACCCCTCATCGTCCAGGGCCACTTCAAGATCCCACTCCACAAAAGGCTTCAGTGCCTCGCCGCATGCCAGCATCGACTCCCGGAACACCGAGGACGACTCCCACAACCCCGCCGCCATCCCCAACCACTGCGAACCCTGACCAGGGAAAACCATCACCACACCCTGGCCAACGCCTGCCCCTACAGACCCCGACACCACACCGGCACCCGGCACACCCCGCGATACGGCGCCCAAGCCGGCGACCATCCCGGCAGGGTCCGCACCGACCACCACGGCCCGATGCTCGAACACCGAACGACCCGCCAACGAGAACGCCACATCCGTCAGCGACACGTCCGCGTCCACCCGCTCCACCAGCGCCGTGGCCTGCTCAGCCACCGCGGCTGCGGAGCGCCCCGTCACCACCCACGGCACCACACCGGAACCGGTGTCCGGGCCCGTGTCCGCGCCCAACTCCTGTGCCGGCTCCGGCACATACTCGATGATCGTGTGCGCGTTCGTCCCGCTGATCCCGAAGGACGAGACACCGGCCCGGCGTGGCCGTCCTTCCTCGGCCCACGGGGTCGGCTCGGTGAGCAGGGACACGGCACCCGCGTCCCACTCCACATGCGGCGAGGGCTCGTCCACATGCAGGGTGCGGGGCAGCACTCCGTGACGCATCGCCAGCACCATCTTGATCACACCGGCCACACCGGCGGCGGCCTGGGTGTGACCGATGTTCGACTTCACAGACCCCAGCCAGAGCGGACGTTCGGGGTCGCGGTCCTGCCCGTAGGTGGCCAGCAGCGCCTGCGCCTCGATCGGGTCGCCCAGCGTCGTCCCCGTGCCATGCGCCTCCACCACGTCCACATCGGCGGTCGTGAGCCCCGCCGACGCCAACGCCTGCCGGATCACCCGCTGTTGGGACGGACCGTTCGGCGCCGTCAGACCGTTGGACGCGCCGTCCTGGTTGACCGCCGAACCGGCCACCACGGCAAGCACCGGATGCCCGTTCCGCCGCGCGTCCGACAACCGCTCCACCAGCAGAATTCCCACGCCCTCCGACCAGCCGACCCCGTCGGCGGACGAGGAGAACGCCTTGCAGCGTCCGTCCGGTGCCAGGGCGCCCTGACGGGAGAACTCCACAAAGGAACCGGGGCTGGCCATGACGGTGACGCCGCCGGCCAACGCCATCGAGCACTCGCCCTGCCGCAGCGCCTGGATCGCCCAGTGCAGCGCCACCAGCGACGAGGAGCACGCCGTGTCGACGGTCACCGCTGGGCCCTCAAGCCCGAAGGTGTAGGAGACCCGGCCCGAGGCGACGGAACCGGTGCTGCTGGTGGCGAGGAAACCGTCACCGCCCTCGGGCGACGCCTGCACCACACCGGCGTAGTCCTGGTACATGACGCCGACGAAGACGCCGGTCCGGCTGCCGCGCAACGACGCCGGCTCGATCCCGGCCCGCTCGAACGCCTCCCAGGACGTCTCCAACAGCAGCCGCTGCTGCGGGTCCATGGCGAGCGCCTCGCGCGGCGAGATCCCGAAGAAGACCGGATCGAACTCGGCGGACCTGTGCAGGAAGCCGCCTTCGAGGCCGGCCAGCGCCTCGGTGTCCCAGTTCCGGTCGACCGGAACCGCCCCCACGGCGTCGCCGCCTTCGGTGAGCAGCCGCCACAGGTCCTCGGGAGACTCGACGCCGCCCGGATAACGGCAGCTCATGGCGACGATGGCGATCGGGTCGTCATCCACGGCGACCACCGCGCCGGTGGTGGAGCCCGCGCTGTCGTCGACGGAGTCCGTCATCTCGTCGCGCAGGAAACCGGCGAGCGAGACGGCGCTCGGGTAGTCGAAGACCAGGGTGGCGGACAGCCGCAGCCCGGTGGCCGCGTTGAGCCGGTTGCGGAGTTCGATCGCGCTCAGCGAGTCGAACCCCAGGTCGGTGAAGGCGCGTTCGGGGTCCACATCGGACGGTCCCGCATGCCCGAGGACGGCCGCGACCTCGGTGCGGACCAGCGTCAGCAACGCGGCGGCGCGCTCGGCCGCGTCCAGCCCGGCGAGCCGGTCGACCAGGGCGCGATCGCCGGAGGCCGTCCTCCGGGTGCGGCCCCGCCCCGTCAGGCCGCGCAGCAGCGGCGCGGCGCCAAGCGGGGGCTCCAGCCGCATCGGCACCAGCAGGGGCGCGTCAAGCGAACGCGCCGCGTCGAAGAGGCGCAGGCCCTCCTCGGTGCTGAGCGCGTCCGGGCGCTCCCCGGCCATGCCGGCCGACCAGGCACCCCAGGCCAGGGACTGCGCGGGCAGCCCGGCGGCGTGCCGGTGGACGGCGAGCGCGTCCAGGAAGCTGTTGGCCGCCGCGTAGTTGCCCTGGCCCGCGTTGCCGAAGACGCCGGCAGCCGACGAGAACAGGACAAAGGAGGTCAGATCGAGGTCGCGCGTCAGCTCGTGCAGATGCCAGGCCGCGTCCACCTTGGCGCGCAGCACCGTGTCCACCCGCTCGGGTGTGAGCGAGGTGACGACGCCGTCGTCCAGCACACCGGCCGAGTGCACCACCGACGTCAGATCCGGCACGGTGGCGAGCAGCGCGGCGAGCGCGTCGCGGTCGGCGACATCGCAGGCCACCGCCCGCGCCTCGGCGCCGAGTTCGGACAGTTCGGCGACCAGCTCGGCGACCTCGGGGGCAGCGGGGCCACGCCGGCTGGCCAGCACCAGGCTGCGGGCACCGTGCTCCGTGACGAGATGGCGGGCCAGCAGCCCGCCCAGCGCGCCGCTCGCACCGGTGACCAGGACCGTGCCGTCGACACCGACCGGCGCCGCCCGCCCAGCCTCCGCCCGCTCCCTGGCGAGCCGGGGAGCGAAGGTCTCGCCGTCCCGGACGACGATCTCGCTTTCGTCCAACTCCAGCAACCCGGCGGGGAGTTCACCCTCGATATCGTCGGTGGCCACCAGCAGGAAGCGGCCCGGCTCCTCGGCCTGTGCCGACCGGATCAGTCCCCATGCGGCGGCGACGGGCAGGTCGGCCTGCGGGCTACCGGTGAACACCAGCCGCGAACCGTCCGACCGGTCGTCGGCCAGCCACTCCTGGAGCAGACCCAGCACACGGTGCACCACGGCATGCGCCGAATCGGCCACCGCGCCGGCACCGGCCAGCGGGACGACCACGACATCACCGCTGTCAGTGCGGGTGTCGGTGTCGCGGAGATCCGCCAGGGGGCGGCCCTCGGCCAGCACCGGCCAGTCGGCCGCCGGCGAGGCCGGCACCCGCACGGGCACCAGATCCACCCGGTAGAGCGAGTCCATCGCGGTCGCCGACCGGGCCGGAGCCGCCGGGATCGGCTTGAGGACCAGCGAGTCCACCCCCGCGACCGCCATGCCCGCCGGATCGGCCAGCGTCAACGACAGGGCGTCCCTGCCCGCCGGCGCGAGCCGCACCCGCAGCGCGGTGGCGCCTGTGGCGGCGACCCGCACACCCTCCCAGCTGAACGGAAGCCGCGCCGAGTCGAAGAACGACCCCGCCGCGATGGCGTGCAACACGGAGTCCAACAGCACCGGATGCAGCGTGAACCCACCGTCGTCGTCCACTCCGACCTCGGCGAACACCTCGTCACCGCGTGTCCACGCGGCCCGCAGGCCACGGAACGCGGGGCCGTACTCCAGTCCTGACGCGGCCAGATCCTCGTAGACCCCGTCGACATCCACCGCTTCCGCACCGGTCGGCGGCCAGACGGCCAGACCGTCCACGGCGATCTCGGCCCGGTCGGAACCGTTGTCGATACGACCGCTCGCATGCCGCACCCAGCTGTCCGTGGCATCGGCCTCGACCCGCGAGTACAGGCTGAGCGCCCTGCCGTCCTCCGCGTCCGACGCTGACACCCACAGCTGGACCGCGACGCCGCCCCGCTCGGGCAGTACCAGCGGGCTCTCCAGGGTCAGCTCGGCCACTCGGCTGCATCCCGCCTGGTCAGCGGCGCGAACCGCCAACTCCAGCAGGGCCGCCCCGGGCACCAACACCGCACCGGCGACCACATGATCGGCGAGCCAGGGGTGGGTTTCCAGAGAGATACGCCCTGTGAAGAGGTGTCCGTCGTGGTCGGCGGTGGCGACGGCGGCACCCAGCAGTGGGTGGTCCGCGGTGCTCAAGCCGATCGCGGACACATCACCCGGCCGGGCCGCCGGAGCGCTGGGCCAGTAACGCTGCCGCTGGAACGGATAGGTCGGCAGGTCCAACCGCGCCAACCCCGTCTGCGGGAAAAGCACACCCCAGTCCGGGGAATGGCCGTGCGCGTGCAGCACCGCCACCGCCCGCAACAACGTCTCCGCCTCCGGCCGCTCCCGACGCAGCGACGCGGCGAAGACACCACCAGCCACGATGTCCTGGGCCATCCCGGACAGCACCCCATCCGGGCCGATCTCCAACAACGTGCTGACACCCTCGCCGTCCAACCACTCCACCGCATCGTGGAAACGCACCGCATCCCGAACATGCCGCACCCAATACTCGGCATCCGTCTGAACCGGCTGCCCCGCGACCGGAATCTGAGCCGGGTGATATGTGAGCGTCTCCGCGACCGTACGGAACTCCGCCAGCATCGGGTCCATCAGATGCGAGTGGAAGGCGTGGCTGACGGAAAGCCGCTTGTGCTTCCACCGCCCCGCCAACTCCACCACGGCCGCCTCATCACCCGACAGCACCACGGAATCAGGCCCGTTGACGGCGGCGATATCCACGCCGTCGGTCAGCAGCGGCAGAACCTCGGCCTCCGGCGCCTGGACCGCCACCATCGCACCGCCCTCGGGCAGCGCACCCATCAACCGACCCCGAGCCGCCACCAAAGCGCACGCGTCGTCCAACGACAACACCCCCGCCACATGCGCGGCGGCGATCTCACCGATCGAATGCCCCGCCAGGAACTCCGGCCGCACCCCCCAAGCTTCCACCAGCCGGAAGAGCGCCACCTCAACGGCGAACAACCCCGCCTGGGTGAACTCCGTCCGATTCAGCAGCGCGGCGTCATCCCCGAACACCACCTCACGGACGGACAGCTCGAACCGATCGCAGACCGCGTCAAACGCCTCCGCGAACACCGGGAACGTCCCATACAACTCCCGGCCCATACCAAGCCGTTGACTCCCCTGACCCGAGAAGAGAAACGCCAACCGACCACTACGAGCCTCACCCGTCACCACCCGAGCCGAAGAACGCCCCTCAGCCAGAGCCGACAACCCCTCCCGCAACATGCCGGCATCACCAGCCAACACCACCGCCCGATACGGCAACGCGGCACGCCCCAACGCCAACGCATGCCCCAACTCGACCACACCAGCCTCAACACCACCCAACCGCACCGCCTGCGCCAACAACGCCTCCGACGAATGCCCCGACAACACCACCGGCACCAACGGCAAAGGCGATTCCGCTACTTCAGTCGAATCCGGCAGAGACTCCGGCTGTTCGATGATCACGTGCGCATTGGTACCGCTGATACCAAAGGAAGAGATACCCGCTCGGCGGGGACCTTCGGCAGTCCATTCCCTGGCTTCCGAGAGGACCTCGACCGCGCCGGCCGTCCAGTCCACATGCGACGACGGCTCCTCGGCATGCAGCGACTTCGGCAACACCCCATGCCGCATCGCCATCACCATCTTGATAATCCCCGCAACACCAGCCGCAGCCTGCGTGTGACCGATATTCGACTTCACCGACCCCAACCACAACGGACGGTCTGTCTCCCGACCCTGCCCATACGTCGCCAACAACGCCTGCGCCTCAATCGGGTCACCCAACGTCGTCCCCGTCCCATGACCCTCCACCACATCCACATCCGCCGCCGACAACCCAGCCGACGCCAACGCCTGCCGAATCACCCGCTGCTGCGACGGACCATTCGGCGCCGTCAAACCATTCGACGCACCATCCTGATTCACCGCCGAACCCGCCACCACCGCCAACACCGGATGCCCATTCCGCCGCGCATCCGACAACCGCTCCACCAACAACAACCCCACACCCTCACCCCAACCCACACCATCAGCACCATCCGAAAACGCCTTACACCGACCATCAACCGACAACCCCCGCTGACGACTGAACCCCACAAACGTCCCCGGCGTCGCCATCACCGTCACCCCACCAGCCAACGCCAACGAACACTCACCCGACCGCAACGCCTGCACCGCCAAATGCAACGCCACCAACGACGAAGAACACGCCGTATCCACCGTCACCGCAGGACCCTCAAGCCCAAACGTATAAGACACCCGACCCGACGCCACACTCCCCGTACCACCCGAACCCACCGAACCCTCAACCGCATCCGACGTATTCTCCAACAACGCCGCATAATCGTGATACATCACCCCAGCAAAAACACCCGTCGCACTCCCACGCAACGACACCGGATCAATACCCGCCCGCTCAAACACCTCCCACGAAGCCTCCAACAACAACCGCTGCTGCGGATCAATCGCCACCGCCTCACGCGGAGAAATCCCAAAGAACCCAGGATCAAACTCCCCCGCATCCCTCAAAAACCCACCCTCACGCGCATAACTCGTCCCCACATGATCCGGATCCGGATGATACAACCCCTCAACCTCCCAACCCCGATCCAACGGAAAACCAGAAACCGCATCAACCCCACCAACCAACAACTCCCACAAATCCTCAGGCGAACCAACCCCACCCGGAAAACGGCAACTCATCCCCACAATCGCCACCGGCTCATCCGACACCCCCACCACCGCAGGAACAACCGCACCCGAACCCGCGACCTCACCACCACCCAACTCATCACGCAGGAACCGCGCCAACTCCACCGGCGTCGGATAGTCGAAAACCAGAGTCGCCGGCAGCCGAAGGCCGCTGGCCGTGTTGAGTCGGTTGCGCAGCTCCAGGGCGCTCAGCGAGTCGAAGCCCAGATCGGTGAAGGCCCGATCGGGGGCGATCGCGGCTGGCCCCTCATGGCCGAGAACCACGGCCACCTCGGTCCGCACCAAGTCGAGCAGGGCGCGGGAACGCTCCGCGTCGGGCAGGCCGGCAAGACGACCGGCCAACCCGCTCTCCGTCACAGTGCGGCGAGCCGGGCCACCCCGCACCAACCCACGCAACAGCGGCGCCACCTCGGACCCACGCAACCCCGCCAGATCCAACCGCATGGGGACGAGGACCGGCGAGTCGATCGCGGATGCCGTGTCCAGGAGACGCAAGCCCTCCTCGGCGCTCAGCGCATCCGGACGTTCCCCGGCCATCCCTATCGACCAGGCACCCCAGGCGAGTGATTGGGCGGGAAGGCCGAGAGAGCGGCGATGAACAGCCAACGCGTCCAGGAACGAGTTCGCCGCAGCGTAATTCCCCTGCCCCGCATTACCAAACACACCAGCCGCCGAAGAGAACAACACAAAACGACGCAGACTCATACCAGCCGTCGCCTCATGAAGATTCCACGCCGCATCAACCTTCGGCCGCAACACCCCACTCACCCGCTCCGGCGTCAAAGACGAAATCACCCCATCATCCAAAACCCCCGCAACATGCACCACCGAATCCACCACAACACGATCCAACAACCCCTCCAACGCACCACGATCCGCCGCATCACACGCCACCACCTCAAACTCCACCCCATGCGCATACAACTCCGCAGCCACCTCAGCCGCCACCGTCCCCCGACGACTCGCCAACACCAAACGACGCACCCCATGCTCCACCGCCAAATGACCCGCCACCAAACCACCCAAACCACCAGAAGCACCCGTCACCAACACCGACTCACCCCACCCCACACCACCACCCTCAACATCACCCGAACCCTCAACACCATCACCCTCAACACCCGCATCCACCGCCACCCGCACCAACCGAGGCACCCACACCACACCCCCACGCACCGCCACATGCCACTCCCCCGCACCCACCACACCAGCCACCAACCCCAACGACACCTCACCCGCAACCCCCTCCACCAACACAAACCGCCCCGGCTCCTCCGCCTGCGCCGCACGCACCAACCCCGACACCGCAGCACCCACCACATCCCCAGGACGCACCACCACCACCAACAACCCCGAACGCTCACCCCTCAACAAACCCAAAACCCGCCCCACCTCACCATGCACACCCTCAACCACCGAACCCCCACCACCAACCTCAACCACCTCAACATCACCCAACCCACCAACATCCCCAACCCCAACCGAAGACTCAACCCACTCCACCCCAAACAACCCCTCATGAAAACCACCAGACAACCCACCCACCTCAAACCGCCGCAACACCAAAGACTCCACCACCCCCACCGGAACACCCCCACCATCAGCCAACAACAACGACACCGCATCACGCCCCACCCCACGCACACACACCCGCAACACCGACGCACCCACCGCCGACAACGAAACACCCGACCACGAAAACGGCAACAACCCCTCCCCACTCACAAAATCCCCCACCCCAATCGCATGCAACGCCGAATCCAACAACACCGGATGCAACCCAAAACCACCCACATCCCCAACCCCATCCCCCACCACAACCTCAGCAAAAACCTCATCCCCACGCCGCCACGCACCCACCAACCCACGAAAAGCCGGCCCATACTCCAACCCCTCATAAAACCCCGAAACATCAACCGCCACCGCACCCACCGGCGGCCACACAACCAACCCCTCACCCCCACCAACACCAGAACCAGCACCAGCACCAGCACCAGCACCAGCACCAGCACTCACCACACCACTCGCATGCCGCACCCACCCCTCACCCACCCGCGAATAAAACCCCACCACCCGACCACCAGAAGCATCCACACCACCAACCGACAACTGCACCACCACACCACCAACCTCAGGCACCACCAAAGGCGCCTCCAACGTCAACTCCTCAACCAACCCACACCCCACCTCATCCCCAGCCCGCAACACCAAATCCACCATCGCCGCACCAGGCAACAACACCAACCCAGACACCACATGATCAGCAAGCCAGGGGTGGGTTTCCAGAGAGATACGCCCTGTGAAGAGGTGTCCGTCGTGGTCGGCGGTGGCGACGGCGGCACCCAGCAGTGGGTGGTCCGCGGTGCTCAAGCCAATCGCGGACACATCACCGGGCCGGGCCGTCGGAGCGCTGGGCCAGTAACGCTGCCGCTGGAATGGATAGGTCGGCAGGTCCAACCGCGCCAACCCCGTCTGCGGGAAAAGCACACCCCAGTCCGGGGAATGGCCGTGCGCGTGCAGCACCGCCACCGCCCGCAACAACGTCTCCGCCTCAGGCCGCTCCCGACGCAGCGACGCGGCGAAGACACCACCAGCCACGATGTCCTGGGCCATCCCGGACAGCACCCCATCCGGGCCGATCTCCAACAACGTACTGACACCCTCGCCGTCCAACCACTCCACCGCATCGTGGAAACGCACCGCGTCCCGAACATGCCGCACCCAATACTCGGCATCAGTCTGAACCGGCTGCCCCGCGACCGGAATCTCCGCCGGACCGTAGGTGAGCGTCTCCGCCACCGAACGGAACTCCGCCAGCATCGGGTCCATCAGATGCGAATGGAACGCGTGGCTGACCGAAAGCCGCTTGTGCTTCCACCGCCCCGCCAACTCCACCACAGCCGCCTCATCACCCGACAGCACCACAGAATCAGGCCCGTTGACCGCCGCGATATCCACGCCCTCGGTCAACAGCGGCACCACCTCGACCTCCGGCGCCTGCACCGCCACCATCGCACCACCCTCAGGCAGCGCACCCATCAACCGACCCCGAGCCGCCACCAGCACGCACGCGTCATCCAACGACAACACCCCCGCCACATGAGCGGCAGCGATCTCACCAATCGAATGCCCCGCCAAGAACTCCGGCCGCACCCCCCAGGCTTCCACCAACCGGAACAACGCCACCTCAACGGCGAACAACCCCGCCTGAGTGAACTCCGTCCGATTCAGCAGCGCGACGTCATCCCCGAACACCACCTCACGGACGGACAACTCAAACCGATCACAGACCGCGTCAAACGCCTCCGCGAACACCGGGAACGCCCCATACAACTCCCGGCCCATACCAAGCCGTTGACTCCCCTGACCCGAGAAGAGAAACGCCAACCGACCACTACGAGCCTCACCCGTCACCACCCGAGCCGAAGAACGCCCCTCAGCCAGAGCCGACAACCCCTCCCGCAACATGCCGGCATCACCAGCCAACACCACCGCCCGATACGGCAACGCGGCACGCCCCAACGCCAACGCATGCCCCAACTCGACCACACCAGCCTCAACACCACCCAACCGCACCGCCTGCGCCAACAACGCCTCCGACGAATGCCCCGACAACACCACCGGCACCAACGGCAGGTCCGGGGAGACCGTGCCGGCCTCAACAGTCGATTCCGGCAGTGCTTCGGGCTGCTCGATAATGACGTGCGCGTTGGTGCCGCTGATGCCGAAGGAGGAAATGCCCGCCCTCCGCTTGCCCTGGGCCTCCCACTCCCTGGCTTCCGAGAGGACCTCGACCGCGCCGGCCGTCCAGTCCACATGCGACGACGGCTCCTCGGCATGCAGCGACTTCGGCAACACCCCATGCCGCATCGCCATCACCATCTTGATAATCCCCGCAACACCAGCCGCAGCCTGCGTGTGACCGATATTCGACTTCACCGACCCCAACCACAACGGACGGTCTGTCTCCCGACCCTGCCCATACGTCGCCAACAACGCCTGCGCCTCAATCGGGTCACCCAACGTCGTCCCCGTACCATGCCCCTCCACCACATCCACATCCGCCGTCGACAACCCAGCCGACGCCAACGCCTGCCGAATCACCCGCTGCTGCGACGGACCATTCGGCGCCGTCAAACCATTCGACGCACCATCCTGATTCACCGCCGAACCCGCCACCACCGCCAACACCGGATGCCCATTCCGCCGCGCATCCGACAACCGCTCCACCAACAACAACCCCACACCCTCACCCCAACCCACACCATCAGCACCATCCGAAAACGCCTTACACCGACCATCAACCGACAACCCCCGCTGACGACTGAACCCCACAAACGTCCCCGGCGTCGCCATCACCGTCACCCCACCAGCCAACGCCAACGAACACTCACCCGACCGCAACGCCTGCACCGCCAAATGCAACGCCACCAACGACGAAGAACACGCCGTATCCACCGTCACCGCAGGACCCTCAAGCCCAAACGTATAAGACACCCGACCCGACGCCACACTCCCCGTACCACCCGAACCCACCGAACCCTCAACCGCATCCGACGTATTCTCCAACAACGCCGCATAATCGTGATACATCACCCCAGCAAAAACACCCGTCGCACTCCCACGCAACGACACCGGATCAATACCCGCCCGCTCAAACACCTCCCACGAAGCCTCCAACAACAACCGCTGCTGCGGATCAATCGCCACCGCCTCACGCGGAGAAATCCCAAAGAACCCAGGATCAAACTCCCCCGCATCCCTCAAAAACCCACCCTCACGCGCATAACTCGTCCCCACATGATCCGGATCCGGATGATACAACCCCTCAACATCCCAACCCCGATCCAACGGAAAACCAGAAACCGCATCAACCCCACCAACCAACAACTCCCACAAATCCTCAGGCGAACCAACCCCACCCGGAAAACGGCAACTCATCCCCACAATCGCCACCGGCTCATCCGACACCCCCACCGTCACGGGACCGGCTGTGTCGCTCACGGAGCCGATGAGTTCGTCCCGCAGATAGGCGGCGAGCACCGTGGTGCTGGGGTAGTCGAAGATCAGGGTGGCGGGCAGCCGCAGGGTGGTGGCCGTGTTGAGTCGGTTGCGCAGCTCCAGGGCGCTCAGCGAGTCGAAGCCCAGATCGGTGAAGGCCCGATCGGGGTCGATGTCCGTCGCGCTTTCGTGGCCGAGGACCGCGGCCACCTGGCCGCGCACCAGGTCGAGCAGGGCGCGGGAACGCTCGGCGTCGGGCAGGCCGGCAAGGCGACCGGCCAACCCGCTCTCCGTCACGGTGCGCCGAGCCGGGCCACCCCGCACCAACCCACGCAACAGCGGCGCCACCTCGGACCCACGCAACCCCGCCAGATCCAACCGCATGGGCACCAGGACCGGAGAGCCGACGGCGACCGCGGTGTCGAGCAGACGAAGCCCCTCCTCGGCACTGAGCGCGGTGTCGCGCGGCATCTTCGCCTGCCGCCCCATTCCATCGCTCTGGTCCCACAGCCCCCAGGCGAGTGATTGGGCGGGAAGGCCGAGAGAGCGGCGATGAACAGCCAACGCGTCCAGGAACGAGTTCGCCGCAGCGTAATTCCCCTGCCCCGCATTACCAAACACACCAGCCGCCGAAGAGAACAACACAAAACGACGCAGACTCATACCAGCCGTCGCCTCATGAAGATTCCACGCCGCATCAACCTTCGGCCGCAACACCCCACTCACCCGCTCCGGCGTCAACGACGAAATCACCCCATCATCCAAAACCCCCGCAACATGCACCACCGAATCCACCACCACACGATCCAACAACCCCTCCAACGCACCACGATCCGCCGCATCACACGCCACCACCTCAAACTCCACCCCATGCGCATACAACTCCGCAGCCACCTCAGCCGCCACCGTCCCCCGACGACTCGCCAACACCAAACGACGCACCCCATGCTCCACCGCCAAATGACCAGCCACCAAACCACCCAAACCACCAGAAGCACCCGTCACCAACACCGACTCACCCCACCCCACACCATCACCCGAACCCTCAACACCCGCATCCACCGCCACCCGCACCAACCGAGGCACCCACACCACACCCCCACGCACCGCCACATGCCACTCCCCCGCACCCACCACACCAGCCACCAACCCCAACGACACCTCACCCGCAACCCCCTCCACCAACACAAACCGCCCCGGCTCCTCCGCCTGCGCCGCACGCACCAACCCCGACACCGCAGCACCCACCACATCCCCAGGACGCACCACCACCACCAACAACCCCGAACGCTCACCCCTCAACAAACCCAAAACCCGCCCCACCTCACCATGCACACCCTCAACCACCGAACCCCCACCACCAACCTCAACCACCTCAACATCACCCAACCCACCAACATCCCCAACCCCAACCGAAGACTCAACCCACTCCACCCCAAACAACCCCTCATGAAAACCACCAGACAACCCACCCACCTCAAACCGCCGCAACACCAAAGACTCCACCACCCCCACCGGAACACCCCCACCATCAGCCAACAACAACGACACCGCATCACGCCCCACCCCACGCACACACACCCGCAACACCGACGCACCCACCGCCGACAACGAAACACCCGACCACGAAAACGGCAACAACCCCTCCCCACTCACAAAATCCCCCACCCCAATCGCATGCAACGCCGAATCCAACAACACCGGATGCAACCCAAAACCACCCACATCCCCAACCCCATCCCCCACCACAACCTCAGCAAAAACCTCATCCCCACGCCGCCACGCACCCACCAACCCACGAAAAGCCGGCCCATACTCCAACCCCTCATAAAACCCCGACACATCAACCGCCACCGCACCCACCGGCGGCCACACAACCAACCCCTCACCCCCACCAAAACCAACACCAGCACCAGCACCAGCACCAGCACTCACCACACCACTCGCATGCCGCACCCACCCCTCACCCACCCCCGAATAAAACCCCACCACCCGACCACCAGAAGCATCCACACCACCCACCGACAACTGCACCACCACACCACCAACCTCAGGCACCACCAAAGGCGCCTCCAACGTCAACTCCTCAACCAACCCACACCCCACCTCATCCCCAGCCCGCAACACCAAATCCACCATCGCCGCACCAGGCAACAACACCAACCCAGACACCACATGATCAGCAAGCCACGGATGCGACTCCAAAGAAATACGCCCCGTGAAGACGACCGAGTCGTCACCGGCCAGGCCGACGACAGCACCCAACAGGGGATGGTCGGCGGCGCCCAGACCGACCGCGGACACATCGCCCGCGCGGTGTGTGGCAGCGGTGGGCCAGTAACGGTCCCGGGCGAAGGCATAGGTGGGTAGTTCGACGAGGCGGGCCCCCGTCAGCAGCTGCGGCCAGCGGGCGCCAAACCGTCCCGCACCGGCGAGCGCCAGGTCCACCTCGGGCCGTCCGGCACGCAGCAGCGGAGTGCCGTCGGCCATGGCGGAGAGCACCCCATCCGGGCCGATCTCCAGGAACGAGGTCGCGCCCTGTGCGCGCAGCCACTCCACGGCGTCGTGGAAACGGACGGCCTCCCGGACATGCCGCACCCAGTACTCGGCGTCGACTACCGAAGGCTGCCCGGCGACCGGGATCTGAGCCGGGTGATACGTGAGCGTCTCGGCGACCGCGCGGAACTCCGCCAGCATCGGCTCCATCAGATGCGAATGGAAGGCATGGCTGACGGAAAGCCGCTTGTGCTTCCACCGCCCCGCCAACTCCACCACGGCCGCCTCATCACCCGAAAGCACCACGGAATCAGGCCCATTGACCGCCGCGATATCCACACCCTCGGTCAACAGCGGCAACACATCGGACTCCGCAGCCTGCACCGCCACCATCGCGCCACCCTCAGGCAACGCACCCATCAACCGACCCCGAGCCGCCACCAGAGCGCACGCGTCGTCCAACGACAACACCCCCGCCACATGAGCGGCAGCGATCTCACCAATCGAATGCCCCGCCAAGAACTCCGGCCGCACCCCCCACGACTCCACCAACCGGAACAACGCCACCTCAACAGCGAACAACCCCGCCTGAGTGAACTCCGTCCGATTCAACGTCGCCGCGTCATCCCCGAACACCACCTCAAGCACCGGCAGCTCGAACCGATCACAGACCGCGTCGAAGGCGTCCGCGAACACCGGAAACGCCCCATACAACTCCCGCCCCATACCGCACCGCTGACTCCCCTGACCCGAGAAGAGAAACGCCAGGGCGCCCGACGTTGAGGTTCCGGTTGTCGTGCCGTCCGCCAGGTCGGCGAGGCCGGCCAGCAGGCGCTGGCGGTCCTGGCCGGCGACGACGGCCCGGTGCTCCAACTCGGAGCGGGTGAGCAGGGTGTGGGCAACGTCGTTGGGTCGGAGTTCGGGCCGCGCGCTGACGAAGGCGTGGAGTTGGGCGGCCTGGTCGCGCAGCGACTGGGGCGTGCGGGCGGAGATCACCCAGGGGGCGAGGACATCGGTGTCCGGGCCCTCCGTGGTCTCCAGCGCCGGGGGCTCCTCGATGATGGTGTGCGCGTTGGTGCCGCTGATGCCGAAGGAGGAAATGCCCGCCCTCCGCTTGCCCTGGGCCTCCCACTCCCTGGCTTCCGAGAGGACCTCGACCGCGCCGGCCGTCCAGTCCACATGCGACGACGGCTCCTCGGCATGCAGCGACTTCGGCAACACCCCATGCCGCATCGCCATCACCATCTTGATAATCCCCGCAACACCAGCCGCAGCCTGGGCGTGTCCGATATTCGACTTCACCGACCCCAACCACAACGGCCGATCCCCATCACGACCCTGCCCATACGTCGCCAACAACGCCTGCGCCTCAATCGGGTCACCCAACGTCGTCCCCGTACCATGCCCCTCCACCACATCCACATCCGCCGTCGACAACCCAGCCGACGCCAACGCCTGCCGAATCACCCGCTGCTGCGACGGACCATTCGGCGCCGTCAAACCATTCGACGCACCATCCTGATTCACCGCCGAACCCGCCACCACCGCCAACACCGGATGCCCATTCCGCCGCGCATCCGACAACCGCTCCACCAACAACAACCCCACACCCTCACCCCAACCCACACCATCAGCACCATCCGAAAACGCCTTACACCGACCATCAACCGACAACCCCCGCTGACGACTGAACCCCACAAACGTCCCCGGCGTCGCCATCACCGTCACCCCACCAGCCAACGCCAACGAACACTCACCCGACCGCAACGCCTGCACCGCCAAATGCAACGCCACCAACGACGAAGAACACGCCGTATCCACCGTCACCGCAGGACCCTCAAGCCCAAACGTATAAGACACCCGACCCGACGCCACACTCCCCGTACCACCCGAACCCACCGAACCCTCAACCGCATCCGACGTATTCTCCAACAACGCCGCATAATCGTGATACATCACCCCAGCAAAAACACCCGTCGCACTCCCACGCAACGACACCGGATCAATACCCGCCCGCTCAAACACCTCCCACGAAGCCTCCAACAACAACCGCTGCTGCGGATCAATCGCCACCGCCTCACGCGGAGAAATCCCAAAGAACCCAGGATCAAACTCCCCCGCATCCCTCAAAAACCCACCCTCACGCGCATAACTCGTCCCCGCATGATCCGGATCCGGATGATACAACCCCTCAACATCCCAACCCCGATCCAACGGAAAACCAGAAACCGCATCAACCCCACCAACCAACAACTCCCACAAATCCTCAGGCGAACGCACCCCACCCGGAAAACGGCAACTCATCCCCACAATCGCCACCGGCTCATCCGACACCCCCACCACCGCAGGAACAACCGCACCCGAACCCGCGACCTCACCACCACCCAACTCATCACGCAAGAACCGCGCCAACTCCACCGGCGTCGGATAGTCGAAGACCAGAGTCGCCGGCAGCCGGACGCCGGTCGCGGCGGAGATTCGGTTGCGCAGTTCGACGGCCGTCAGCGAGTCGAAGCCCAGATCGCCGAAGGCGCGGTTGACCTCCACCTCCTCCACGGAGGCATAGGAGAGCACGCCGGCTATCTGGACGCGGACGAGGGAGACCAGCTCCTTGAGCTGCTCGGCCGGGGCCAGGCCGCTGAGCCCGGCGAGGCCGGCGTCCCCGGTGACATCCGTGACGACGCGGCGGACCCGGGTGCGGACGAGGCCCCGGAAGAGCGGGGAGAGCGCGGCTCCGGACGCGGCTTCGGCACGCAGCGCGGCGAGGTCGAGCGCTATCGGGATGAGGACGGCGTCGTCCCTGGTGAGCGCCGTGTCGAAGAGGCGCAGCCCGTCCGCGGTGGAGAGGGCGCCCACGCCGGAGCGGGCGATGCGGCCGAGGTCGTCGTCGCCGAGGGTGTCGGACATGCCGGCCTGGCCCCACAGGCCCCAGGCGAGGGACTGGGCGGGCAGTCCGAGGGAGCGGCGGTGGCGGGCGAAGGCGTCGAGGAACGAGTTGGCGGCGGCGTAGTTGGCCTGTCCGGCGGCGCCGAAGACGCCGGAGGCGGAGGAGAAGACGACAAAGGCCGAGAGGTCGTGGCCGGCGGTCAGCTCGTGCAGGTTCCAGACCGCGTCGGCCTTGGGGCGCAGTACGGCGCTGACGCGGTCGGGTGTCAGGGAGGAGACGATGCCGTCGTCGAGGACGCCCGCCGTGTGCACGACGGCGCGCAGGGGGGTTCCGTCGAGGAGCGCGGCGAGGGCGTCGCGGTCGGCGACGTCGCAGGCGGCGACGGTCACCCGGGCGCCGAGCGCGGTGAGTTCGGCTTCGAGCCCTTCGGTGAGGGTGCCGCGTCGGCTGACGAGGAGCAGATCGGTGGCGTGGTGCTCGGTGACGAGGTGGCGGGCGAGCAGTCCGCCGAGCGCGCCGGACGCGCCGGTGACGAGGACCGTTCCGCCGGTGAAGGGGGCGGGACGGGTCGACTCGTCCGGGGTGGTGGAGGTGTCGCGCGCGCGGGCGAGGCGGGGCACCAGGACCTGGCCGTCGCGGACGGCGACGTGGGGTTCGCCGGAGGCGAGTACGCCGGCGAGGAGTTCCGGGGTGATGTCGTCCTCGTCGCCCTCGACGACGAGGAAGCGGCCGGGCTCCTCGGCCTGGGCCGCGCGGACCAGGCCGGAGACGGCCGAGCCTGTGGGGTCGTCGGGGAGGGTGAGGAAGACCAGTCGGCTGGTGGCCGGTCGCACGGACTGGAGGAGCCGCAGGGCGCGGGCCGTCTCGGTGTGGACGGTGACGGCCGGTGCGCCGTGCGGGCGGACGGGCACCAGCACCGCCTCGACGTCCGATGCGGCGCCCGGGTCGCTCTCGGTGTCGGTCTCGGTGAGGGTGTGCCAACGCCCCGGTGTGGTCGGGGAGATGGCGACGGGAACCCATTCCAGGGTGAAGAGCGAGTCGCTCTGGGCCGGCTGGGCGGTGTCGGCGGTGAGTGGGCGCAGGACGAGGGAGTCGACGGTGGCGAGGGGGGCGCCGGTGAGGTCGGCGAGAGTGACGGCGACGGCGCCGGAGCCGGCGGGTCGCAGCCGTACGCGGGCCGCTGTGGCGCCGGTGGCGGCGAGGGAGACGCCGGACCAGGAGAACGGCAGGTGGGCTCCTTCGCCGAGGAAGGAGCCGAGGCCGAGGCCGTGCAACGCCGAGTCGAGCAGCGCCGGGTGGAGGCCGAAGTCGGCGGTCGGGGTGTCGATGGCGATCTCGGTGAACACCTCGTCGCCGCGTCGCCAGGCGGCGCGCAGCCCCTGGAACGCGGGGCCGTAGGCGAAGCCGGCGTCGTCGAGTCCCGCGTAGTAGCCGGTGACGTCGATGGGTTCGGCGCCGGGGGGCGGCCATTCGGTGAGGGTTTCCTCGGGGCGGTCGCCGACGGCGAGTTGGCCGCTGGCGTGCCGGACCCAGGGGTCCTCGCCGCCCTCCGGGCGGGAGTAGAGGGTGAGGGCGCGGCGCCCGGTGGTGTCGGGGGCGGCGACGGCGAGTTGGACGACGACGGCGGTGGTCTCGTCGAGGGTCAGCGGGGTTTCGAGGGTGAGTTCCTCGACGAGGTCGCAGCCGACCTGGTCGCCGGCGCGGATGGCGAGTTCCACGAGGGCGGCGCCGGGCAGCAGCACGGTGCCGCCGACGGCGTGGTCGGCGAGCCAGGGGTGGGTGGCGAGCGAGAGCCGGCCGGTGAGCAGGGAGCTTTCGGCGTCGGCGAGGGTGACGGCGGCGCCGAGCAGCGGGTGGTTGGCGGGGTTGAGGCCGGCGGCGCCGATGTCGCCGAGCCAGGTCGCGGGGGCGTCGAGCCAGTAACGGGTCCGCTGGAAGGGGTAGTTGGGGAGTTCGACGCGGCGGGGTCGCGCTCCGGCGAAGAACGCGGCCCAGTCGACGGCCGCGCCGTGGGCGTGGACGCGGGCGAGTGCGGCGACCACGGAGCGGTCCTCGCGCAGCGCGGCGGTGAACGCGCCGTCGGTGACGCACTCCTGGCCGAGCGCGGACAGCACGCCGCCGGGGCCGAGTTCGAGGTAGGAGGTGACGCCCCGGTCCTCAAGCCAGCGCATGACGTCGTGGAAGCGGACGGCCTCGCTGACGTGGCGCACCCAGTAGTCGGCGTCGGGGGCGACGGGTTCGCCGGTGAGGTTGGAGATCAGGGGGATGCGGGGTTCGGCGTGGTCGAGGGACTCGGCGACGGCCCGGAAGTCGTCCAGCATCGGGTCCATCAGGTGCGAGTGGAAGGCGTGGCTGACGCGCAGCCGCTTGTGCTGCCAGCGCGCGGCGAGTTCGAGCACGGCGGTCTCGTCGCCGGAGAGCACCACGGCCCGGGGGCCGTTGACGGCGGCGATGCGGACGCCTTCGGTGAGCAGCGGCAGGACGTCGTCCTCGGCCGCCTGGACGGCGACCATGGCGCCGCCCTCGGGCAGCGCGCCCATCAGTCGGGCGCGGGCGGAGACGAGGGCGCAGGCGTCGTCGAGGGACAGCACTCCGGCGGCGTGTGCGGCGGCGATCTCGCCGATGGAGTGGCCGGCGACGAACTGGGGGCGCACGCCCCAGGAGGCGAAGAGGCGGTAGAGCGCGACCTCGACGGCGAAGAGGGCGCACTGGGCGTACTCGGTGCGGTTGAGCAGTTCGGCGTCGGTGCCGAACACGACGTCGCCGACGGGCAGTTCGAAGCGGGCGCAGACGGCGTCGAAGGCTTCGGCGTAGACCGGGTGGGCGGCGTGCAGGGCGCGTCCCATGTCGAGTCGCTGGCTGCCCTGTCCGGTGAAGAGGTACGCCAGTTTGCCGCCGGTGACGGCGGTGTCGAGGGTCTGGAGTCCGGCGGTGAGGTCGGCCAGGGTGCGTCCGGAGAGCGCGGCGCGGTGTTCCATGGCGGCCCGGGTGGTGGCCAGGGAGTGGGCGAGGTCGACCGGGTCGAGGTCGGGGTGGTCGGCGATGAGGGTCGTCAGCTGGTCGGCCTTGGCGCGCAGGGCGGTCGCGCTGCGGGCGGAGAGCGGCCAGACGACCTCTTCCGGCGGGGCGCCGGCGCCCTGGTCCCCGTCGGCGTCGCCTTCGGCGTCCTCTTCGGCGGCCGGCTCGGGGGGCTGTTCGAGGATGACATGGGCGTTGGTGCCGCTGATGCCGAAGGAGGAGACGGCCGAGACGCGGGGTCGGCCGGTCACCGGCCAGGGGCGTTCCTCGGTGAGGAGCTTGACGGCGCCGGCCGACCAGTCGACGTGGGGGGTGGGTTCGTCCACATGGAGGGTGCGGGGCATGGTGCCGTGCCGCATGGCCATGATCATCTTGATGACGCCGCCGACGCCGGCGGCGGCCTGGGTGTGGCCGACGTTGGACTTGAACGAGCCGAGCCACAGCGGTCGTTCGGCGTCCCTTTCCTGGCCGTAGGTGGCGAGCAGGGCCTGGGCCTCGATGGGGTCGCCGAGGGTGGTGCCGGTGCCGTGGGCCTCGACGATGTCGACCTGGCCCGAGCTGAGGCGGGCGGCTTCGAGGGCCTGGCCGATGACGCGCTGCTGCGCCGGGCCGTTGGGGGCGGTCAGCCCGTTGGAGGCGCCGTCCTGGTTGACGGCGGAGCCGCGCACGACGGCGAGGATCTGGTGGCCGTTGGCCTGGGCGTCGGAGAGGCGCTCCAGGAGCAGCATGCCGACGCCCTCGCCCCAGCCGACGCCGTCGGCCGCGCCGGCGAACGACTTGCAGCGGCCGTCGGCCGCGAGGCCGCGCTGCCGACCGAAGTCGACGAAGGGTCCCGGGGTGGCCATGACGGTGACGCCGCCGGCGAGCGCGAGCCCGCATTCGCGCTTGCGGAGCGCCTGGGCGGCGAGGTGGAGGGCGACCAGGGAGGAGGAGCAGGCGGTGTCGATGGTGACGGCGGGCCCTTCGAGGCCCATGGTGTAGGCGACGCGTCCGGAGGCGACGCTGTAGGCGTTGCCGTTGCCGAGGTGCGCTTCGACGCCTTCGGGGACGTCGAGCGGGCGCGCCAGGTAGTCGTGGTACATGACGCCGGCGAAGACGCCGGTGCGGCTGCCCCGGACGGTGGTGGGGTCGATGCCGGCCTGTTCGAAGGCTTCCCAGGACGCTTCGAGGAGGAGCCGCTGCTGGGGGTCCATCGCGAGGGCCTCGCGCGGGGAGATGCCGAAGAACGCCGGGTCGAAGTCGGCGGCGTCGTAGAGGAAGCCGCCCTCGCCCGTGTACGCGTCGCCGCTGAGCGCGCTGGTGTCCCAGCCCCGGTCGGTGGGGTAGGCGGCGACGCCGTCGCCGCCCTGGGCGACGAGTTCCCACAGGTCGTCGGCTGAGGTGATGCCGCCGGGGTAGCGGCAGCTCATTCCGACGATGGCGATGGGCTCGGTGTCCCTGGCGTCGGCCTCCTCCAGGCGCCTCCGCACCTGTCGCAGGTCAGCGGTCACCCGCTTGAGGTAGTCGAGAAGCTTGCCCTCGTCTGTCACCAACGCACTCCTCAGCCGAGTCCGACCCGTGGCGGGTCAGGAAAGTCCCAGTTCTTTGTCGATCAGGTCGAACAGCTCGTCCGCGTCGGCGGTTTCGACGTCGGTGTCGGCGTGTTCCTTGGTCTGGGCCGCGTTCCAGCGGCCGAGGAAGTCCCGCAGCCTGGCGTCGATCGCCGACCTGGCGCCGTCGTCCAGCGGGCCGCCGGCGAGCGCCGCCTCCAGCCGGTCGAGTTCGGCGAGGCCGGGGACGACCTTCGGCACGCCGTCGAGCAGGATCGCGCCCCGCAGGTGGGTGGCGAGCGCGCGCGGCGTGGGGTAGTCGAAGACGAGGGTGGCGGACAGGCGCAGTCCGGTGGCCGCGTTGAGCTGGTTGCGCAGTTCGACGGCGGTGAGCGAGTCGAAGCCCAGCTCGGTGAACGGCTGGTGTTCACCAACGGCCTCCGCCGCGCCGTGTCCGAGGATCGCGGCGGCGAGGGCGCAGACCAGGTCGACCAGGGCCTGTTCGCGTTCCGACTCCGGCAGTCCCGCGATGCGTTGCTTGAGCGTGTCGGCCGTGCCGGTGTCGGCCTCGCGGGCCTTGCGGACGCGGGGCTTGACTAGTCCGCGGAGCAGCGGCGCGACCTGCCCGTGGGCGCGGGGCGCGGCGAGGTCCATGCGCATCGGGAGCAGCAGGGGCTCGCCGAGGGCGAGCGCGGTGTCGAAGAGGGCGAGCCCCTCGTCGACGGGGAGGGCGGCGACGCCGGCGCGGGTGATGCGGTCGAGGTCGCCGTCGTCGAGGGTGCCGCCCATGCCGCCGCCGGCCCACAGGCCCCAGGCGAGGGAGGTGGCGGGCAGCCCTTGGGCGTGGCGGTGTTGGGCGAGCGCGTCCAGGTAGGAGTTGGCCGCGGCGTAGTTGCCCTGGCCCGCGCCGCCGAAGACGCCGGCCGCTGAGGAGAACATGACGAACGCCGACAGGTCGAGGTCGCGGGTCAGTTCGTGCAGGTTCCGCACGGCGTCGGCCTTGGGCTTGAGGACGGCGTCGAGGCGTTCGGGGGTGAGCGCCGTGACGATGCCGTCGTCGAGGACGCCCGCGGTGTGCACCACGGCGGTGGGCGGGAGTTCGGCGAGCAGCGCGCGGGTCGCCTCGCGGTCGGCCACGTCGCAGGCCCGGACGGCGACGGTGGCGCCTCGGGCGGTGAGTTCGGCGGCGAGGTCCGCCATGCCGGGCGCGGTGTCGCCCCTGCGGCTGGCGAGGACGAGATCGCGGACGCCGTGCCGGGTCACCAGGTGGCGGGCCATCAGGCCGCCGAGCGCGCCGGAGGCGCCGGTGATCAGCACCCGGCCGGAGAGGTCGGGGGTGTGGTCCCGCTCGTCGGTGGCGACGCGCGCGAGGCGGGGCGCGTGTGCGGTGGTGCCGCGCAGCGCGAGTTGGGGTTCGGTGCCGGTGAGGGCGAGGACGGGCGGCAGCACCTTGGCGGCGTCCTCGTCGCCGATGTCGACGAGCGCGATCCTGCCCGGGTTCTCGGACTGCGCGGAGCGCAGCAGCCCCCAGGCCGCCGCCTGGGCGAGGTCGGTCGGGGTGCCGTCGGGGGACGCGGCGCCTCGGGTGACGACGACCAGCCGCCGGTCCTCGTACCGTTCGTCGCCGAGCCAGTCCCGCACGAGGCGCAGCGCCTGGTGCGTGGCGGTGCGGGCGGTGCCGCCGGTGGCGGCCACCAGCACGGCGTCGGGGAGGCGGTCGAGCGAGGCGAGGTCGGGGGCGGCCGAGCCGATGCCGAGGTCGTCGGCGCCGATCACCGCGTGGCTGGGCGGGGCGTCCCTGGGGATCGGGACGGGTGCCCAGTCGAGGCGGAACATCGACTCGTGGAACGAGGCGGCGGCGGTGCGGAGTTGTTCGGGTGAGACGGGCCGCAGGATCAGGGATTCGATGGTGGCGACGGGGGCGCCGGTGCCGTCGGCGATGGTGAGGCGCACGGTGTCCTGCCCGGCGGGCGACAGGCGGACGCGGAGGGTGCCGGCGCCGACGGCGTGCAGGGTGACGCCGTTCCAGGAGAAGGGGAGCCGGCCCTGTTCCGCGTCCTGGGTGAGGCCGCCGAAGGGGATGGCGTGCAGCGCCGCGTCAAGCAGCGCGGGGTGGAGTTCGAAGCGGGCCGCGTCGGCCTGGACGTCGCCGGGCAGGGCCACCTCGGCGAGCACCTCGTCGCCCGACAGCCAGGCGGCGCGCAGCCCTTGGAACGTCGGGCCGTAGGCGAACCCGCCGGCGGCCAGGTCGGTGTAGAGGTCGTCGACGGGGATGGCTTCGGCGCCCGGCGGCGGCCAGCTGGATTCGGCCGCCGGTTCGGGGGCGGTGCCGGGCCTGAGGAAGCCGGCGGCGTTGCGGGTCCACTCCTCGTCGGCCCAGCCGCCCCGGTCGATCTGGGAGTAGAGGGCGATGGGGCGGCGGCCGTCGGCGGGCGCGCCGATGGCGATCTGGATGGCGACGCCGCCTCGTTCGGGCAGCACCAGCGGTGCTTCCAGGGTGAGTTCCTCGACGCGGGGGCAGCCGATGTGCTCCCCGGCGTGGAGGGCGAGTTCGAGCATCCCGGTGCCGGGGAGGAGCACGGTGTCGGCGATGGTGTGGTCGGCGAGCCAGGGGTGGGTGCGCAGGGAGAGCCGGCCGGTGAAGAGATAGCCGTCGTCGTCGGCGACGGGCACGGCGGCGCTCAGCAGCGGGTGGTCGGCGGGGGCCAGCCCCATCGCGGTGGCGTCGCCGGCGAGCGCCGAGCTGATCTTGGGCCAGTACCGCTGCCGCTGGAAGCGATACGTCGGCAGGTCGACCCGCCGGCCGCCGGGCACCAGCGCCGACCAGTCCACGGCGACGCCGCGTACATAGACCCGCGCCAGCGCGGTCAGCAGGCCCCTGACCTCGGAGCGTCCCGATCGCAGCGAGGGAACGAAGCCCTCCATCGCGGACAGCACCGCGTCGGGGCCCAGCTCCACGAAGTCCGAAGCTCCGGCCTCCCGCAGCGACTCGACGGCGTCATGGAAGCGGACGGCGTCCCGGACATGTCGCACCCAGTACTCGGCGTCGACCACCGATGGCTGCCCGGCGACGGGAATCCCGGCGGGGTGGTAGGTCAACGTCCGGGCCACGGCGCGGAACTCGTCCAGCATCGGGTCCATCAGCCGGGAGTGGAAGGCGTGGCTGACGCGCAGCCGCTTCCGCTTCCACTCCGGCGCCCGTTCGAGCACCGCGAGTACGGCCGCCTCGTCGCCGGAGAGCACCACGGAGTCGGGGCCGTTGACGGCGGCGATGTCGACGCCGTCGGTCAGCAGCGGCAGCACGTCGGCCTCCGCGGCCTGGACGGCCACCATCGCGCCGCCCTCGGGCAGCGCGCCCATCAGCCGGCCCCGGGCCGCCACCAGCGCGCAGGCGTCGTCCAGCGACAGCACCCCCGCGACATGCGCGGCGGCGATCTCGCCGATGGAGTGCCCCGCCAGGAACTCGGGCCGCACCCCCCACGACTCCACCAGCCGGAACAGCGCCACCTCGACGGCGAAGAGCCCGGCCTGAGTGAACTCCGTCCGGTTCAACGTCGCCGCGTCATCCCCGAACACCACCTCAAGCACCGGCAGTTCGAACCGGTCACAGACCGCGTCGAAGGCGTCCGCGAAGACCGGGAACGCGTCATACAACTCCCGGCCCATGCCCGGACGTTGGCTGCCCTGTCCGGAGAAGAGGAACGCCAGCCGACCCGTGCCCACCTCACCGACCACCGCGCCCGGCGCGCCCTCGGCGACCGACCGCAGCCCCGTCAGGAACTCGGCGTGCTCACCGGCGACCACCACCGCACGATGTGCCATCGCCGATCGCGTCTCCACCAGCGAACGCGCCACATCCGCCGGCGACTCGTCCGCGTCCACCCGCTCCACCAGCGCCAACGCCTGCGCCCGCAACGCACCGGGCGAACGGCCCGACACCACCCACGGCACCACACCTGGCCCCGCGTCCGCGACCGCCTCGGGCGCGGGCTCGGGCGCCGGCTGCGGCACGTACTCGATGATCGTGTGCGCGTTGGTCCCGCTCACGCCGAACGAGGAGATCGCCGCCCGGCGCGGTCCGTCCCGCCAGGGCCTGGCCTCCGTCAGCAGCTGGATGTCGCCGCTCGACCAGTCGACATGCGGCGAGGGCTCGTCCACGTGGAGGGTTCGGGGCAGCACGCCCTCCCGCATGGCCAGCACCATCTTGATGACGCCGGCGACGCCAGCGGCGGCCTGGGTGTGCCCGATGTTGGACTTCACCGAGCCAAGCCACAGCGGCCGGCCCGCGTCCCGGCCCTGGCCGTAGGTGGCGAGCAGCGCCTGCGCCTCGATCGGGTCGCCCAGCGTGGTGCCCGTGCCATGCGCCTCGACGACGTCCACATCGCCGGCGGAGAGCCCCGCGTTGGCCAACGCCTGCCGGATCACCCGCTGTTGGGACGGGCCGTTCGGCGCGGTCAGGCCGTTGCTGGCACCGTCCTGGTTCACCGCCGAGCCACGGAGCACGGCGAGCACCGGATGCCCGTTGCGCCGCGCGTCCGACAGCCGTTCCAGCAGCAGCACGCCCGCGCCCTCGCCCCAGCCCGTGCCGTCGGCCGCCGCCGCGAACGGCTTGCAGCGGCCGTCGGCGGCGAGGCCGCGCTGGTGGCTGAACTCGATGAACGCGCCGGGCGTCGACATCACGGTGACGCCGGCCGCCAGCGCCAGCGAGCACTCGCCCTGGCGCAGCGCGTGCGCCGCCCAGTGCAGCGCCACCAGCGAGGAGGAGCACGCCGTGTCGACGGTCACCGCCGGGCCTTCGAGGCCCAGCGCGTAGGACACCCGCCCGGAGAGGACGGCGGCGGCGTTGCCCGTGCCCACATAGCCCTCGGTGCCGTCGGGCGAGAACGCAGCCAGCAGGGGCCCGTAGTGCTGTCCGTTGGTGCCGGCGAACACGCCGGTCCTGCTGCCGCGCAGCGAGTCGGGGTCGATGCCGGCGCGCTCGAACACCTCCCAGGAGGTCTCCAGCAGCAGCCGCTGCTGGGGGTCGGTGGCCAGGGCCTCGCGGGGTGAGATGCCGAAGAACGCCGGGTCGAACTCGGTGGCGTCGTAGAGGAATCCGCCGGTGCGCACATAGCTGGTGCCCGCGCGTCCGGAGTCCGGGTCCGGGTCGTAGAGGGAGTCGATCTCCCAGGCCCGGTCGTCGGGGAAGTCCCCGACCGCGTCCCGGCCCTCGGCCAGCAGCTCCCAGAACTCCTCGGGGGTGCGGGCCTCGCCGGGGAAGCGGCAGCTCATCGCGACGATGGCGATCGGGTCGTCGTCCACGGGTGCGGCGACGGCGGTCTCCTCGCCGACGGCGTCCGTGGTGCCGGTGATCTCCGTGCGCAGATACGCGGCGAGGGCCACGGGGGTCGGGTAGTCGTAGATCAGGGTGGCCGGCAGCCGCAGGCCGGTGGCCGCCGTGATCTGGTTGCGGAGTTCGACGGCGGTCAGCGAGTCGAAGCCCAGATCGCTGAAGGCGCGGCGCGGCGACACCGCGTCGGGGCCCGCGTAGGCGAGCACGCCGGCGACCCGGGTGCGGACCAGATCCACCAGGACCCGGTCGGCCTCGGCTGGCGAGAGACCGTCGAGGGTAAGGCCGGTGCCCCGGTCGGCGACGACGCGGCGGACGGTGCCGCCGACCAGCTTGCGCAGCAGCGGCCCCACGGTCGCGGCGGTCAGCCGTCGGGTGTCGAGACGCATGGGCAGCAGCAGCGGGGTGTCCGTGGCGATGGCCGTGTCGAAGAGGGCCATGCCCTCGTCCGCCGAGAGCGCGTCGATGCCGGCGCCGGCCATCCTGGCGAGGTCGGTCTCGTCCAGCCGGGAACTCATTCCGCCGCCCTGTTCCCACAGGCCCCAGGCGAGCGAGTGCCCGGGGAGGCCGAGTTGGCGGCGGTGGGCGATGAGCGCGTCGAGGAAGGAGTTCGCCGCCGCGTAGTTGGCCTGGCCCGCGCCGCCGAAGACGCCGGCGCCGGCGGAGAACACGACGAAGGCCGACAGGTCGAGGTCGCGGGTCAGTTCGTGCAGGTGCCAGGCGGCGTCGACCTTGGGGCGCAGCACGGTGGCCACCCGCTCGGGGGTGAGGGAGGAGACCACGCCGTCGTCGAGCACGCCGGCGGTGTGCACCACGGCGGTCAGGTCTGGGACGGTGTCGAGCAGCGCGGCGAGGGCGTCCCGGTCGGCGACATCGCAGGCGACGGACCTGACCAGGGTGCCGTGCGCGGCGAGTTCGGCGGCGAGCCCGTCGGCGAGGGAGCCGCTTCTGCTGGCGAGGACGAGGGTGCGGGCGCCGTGCCGGCGGGCGAGGTGGCGGGCGACCAGGCCGCCGAGCTGCCCCGACGCGCCGGTGACGAGGACCGTGCCGTCCAGCAGGACGGGCGTGGCCGCTTCGGCCGAGGCGCGGGCCAGCCGGGGGACATGGGCGCGGCCCTCACGGATGGCGATCTGGGGTTCGTCCGAGGCGAGCGCCGAGGCGAGCAGGGCGGGTGTGGTCTCGCCCTCGACCAGGAGGTAGCGGCCTGGTTCCTCGGTCTGGGCCGACCGGACGAAGCCGGCGACGGCGGCGCCGGCGAGGTCGCCCGGCCGGTACTGGAAGACGACGCGGTCCGCCGCCGGGTCCTGCGACTCGGCGAGCGCGCGGGCCACCTCGGCGTGCACATGGGCCACCACGGGCGTCTCGTCGCCCACCGGGACGACCCGCACCAGGCGCACCCCTTCGGGCGCGGTGTCTCCGGCGGGCGGCAGGGTGAGCGGCGGCCATTCCACGTGGAACAGCGACTCGTGTCTCCCGCCGCGCAGGTGCCTGGCGTCCCAGGCGCGCAGCGCCAGCGTCTCGACGCCGGCGACGGGCAGGCCGGCCGGGTCGGTGACGGCCAGGGAGACGGTGTCGTCGGTGAGTTCGGTGATCCGGACGCGGACGGACGAGGCCCCGGTGGCGAACACCGAGGCGCCCGACCAGGACCAGGCGGCCCGCTCGTCGCCGAGCGCGGCGGACAGCAGCGCGGGGTGCAGCAGATGGCCGGCGGCCCGCTGGCCCTCGGGCAGGGTGACCTCGACATGGCGGTGCCGGCCTTCGCGCCAGCTGCCGTCCGGCTCCTGCCGGGCGCCGGGCGGCGGCCAGGCGCTGGGGGACACCGGCTCGGCGGCGTGCGGGGCGAGGGTGCCGGTGGCGTTGCGGACCCATTCGTCGTCGCCGTGCTCGCCACGCGAGTGGACGCTCAGGCTTCGCCGGTCGGAGTCGTCGGCCGCGCCGACGGTCACCTGGATCACCACGCCGCCGCTGTCGGGGAGGACGAGCGGGGTGGCGACGACCAGCTCCTCGACCCGCGCGCACCCCACCTGGTCCCCGGCGTGCAGGGCGAGTTCGAGGAACACGGCGCCCGGCAGCACGGCGTGGCCGTCGACGCGGTGCTCGGCGCACCACGGCAGGCTCTCGTGGGACAGCCGTCCGGTGAACAGGTGGCCGTCCGCGTCGGGCAGTTCGACGGCGGCGCCGAGCAGCGGGTGGTTGGCCTGGGCGAGGCCGATCGAGGTGGGGTCGCCGACGGGGGCGAGGCTGGAGCGCAGCCAGTACCGCTCGTGCTGGAAGCCGTAGGTGGGGAGGTCGACGACGCGGGCCCCCGTGCCGGCGAACACCGCGCGCCAGTCGGGGGCGTGGCCACGGGTGGCCAGCCCGCCCAGGGCAAGGAACAGCGCGGTGACGTCGGGGCGTCCGGCGCGCAGCGCGGGGTGGCCGTCGGTCATGGTCGACAGGGTGGCGTCGGGGCCGATCTCAAGGAAGTCGGTGACGTCCTCGCCGCGCAGCCACTCCACCGCGTCGTGGAAGCGGACGGCGTCCCGGACGTGCCGCACCCAGTACGCGGCGTCGACCGTCGAGGGCTGCCCGGCGACGGGGATCTCCGCCTGCTGGTAGGTCAGTTTCTCCGCGACGGCGCGGAACTCGTCCAGCATGGGGTCCATCAGGTGCGAGTGGAAGGCGTGGCTGACGCGCAGCCGCTTCCGCTTCCACTCCGGCGCCCGTTCGAGCACCGCGAGTACGGCCGCCTCGTCGCCGGAGAGCACCACGGAGCGGGGGCCGTTGACGGCGGCGATGTCGACGCCGTCGGTCAGCAGCGGCAGCACGTCGGCCTCCGCCGCCTGGACGGCGACCATGGCGCCGCCCTCGGGCAGCGCGCCCATCAGGCTGCCGCGCGCCGCCACCAGCGCGCAGGCGTCGTCCAGCGACAGGACGCCGGCGACATGCGCGGCGGCGATCTCGCCGATGGAGTGGCCGGCGAGCAGGTCGGGGCGGAGGCCGAAGGACTCGACGAGGCGGAAGAGCGCCACCTCGACGGCGAACAGCGCCGCCTGGGTGTGCTCCGTCTGGTTCAGCGACGCCTCGTCGTCGCCGAACACCACGTCTTTGAGGGGGAGTTCGAAGCGTTCGCAGACGGCGTCGAACGCCTTGGCGTAGGTGGGGAACACCGTGTACAGCTCGCGGCCCATGCCGAGGCGCTGGCTGCCCTGGCCGGAGAAGAGGAAGGCGAGCCGGCCGGTGTCGACCGCGTCCTCGACGAGGTCGTCGGCCGGGGCGCCTTCGGCGATCCGGCCGAGGGCGGTGAGCAGCGCCGCCCGGTCGGGCACCACGGCGACGGCGCGGTGCTCCAGCGCGGCGCGGCTGGTGGCGGTGGCGAACGCCAGGTCCAGCGGGGCGAGTTCGGCGCGCTCGGCGACATGGTCGCGGAGCCTGGCGGCCTGTTCGCGCAGGGCGCGTTCGGTGCGTCCGGAGAGGACGAAGGGAAGAGCGGGCAGGGTGACGGTGGTCTCCGTCTCGTCCCGTGCCGGCTCGGCGGGTGCCTCCTCGACGATGGCGTGCGCGTTGGTGCCGCTGACGCCGAAGGCGGAGACGCCGGCCCGGCGGGGGCGGCCCTCGGTGGCCGGCCAGCTCTCGGCCTCGTCGAGGAGCGAGACGGCGCCGGCCGTCCAGTCGACCTGGGGGGACGGCTCGTCCAGGTGCAGGGTCTTGGGGAGCAGCCCGTGGCGGAGGGCCATCACCATCTTGATGACGCCGGCGACGCCCGCGGCGCACTGGGTGTGTGCCAGGTTCGACTTGGCCGAGCCGAGGCGCAGTGGCGTCTCCCGGTCCTGGCCGTAGGTGGCGAGGATGGCCTGGGCCTCGATGGGGTCGCCGAGCACGGTGCCGGTGCCGTGCGCCTCGACGACGTCGATGTCGCCAGGCGCCAACCGGGCCTGGGCCAGCGCCTGGTGGATGACGCGCTGCTGGGCCGGGCCGTTGGGGGCGGTCAGCCCGTTGGAGGCGCCGTCCGAGTTGATCGCCGAGCCGCGGAGCACGCCGAGCACGAGATGGCCGAGGCGCTGGGCGTCGGAGAGGCGCTCCAGCAGCAGCACGCCGACGCCCTCGCCCCAGCCGGTGCCGTCGGCGGCGGCGGCGAACGACTTGCAGCGGCCGTCGGCGGAGAGGCCGCGCTGCCGGCTGAAGCCGATGAACGCGGTGGGGGTGACCATCACGGTGACGCCGCCGGCCAACGCCAGCGAACACTCCCCCTGGCGCAGCGCCTGACTGGCCAGGTGGATGGCGACCAGGGAGGAGGAACAGGCCGTGTCCACGGTGGCGGTCGGGCCTTCCAGGCCCAGCTCGTAGGCGACGCGGCCGGCGACCACGGAGGCGGCGGTGCCGGTCAGCGCGTAGTCCTCGATGCCCTCGGGGGCGTCCTGGACGCCGACGCCGTAGCCGGACGAGGAGGCGCCGGCGAACACGCCGGTCTGGCTGCCGCGCAGCGACGCCGGGTCGATGCCGGCGCGTTCGACGGCCTCCCAGGAGGTTTCCAGCATCAGCCGCTGCTGCGGGTCCATGGCGATGGCCTCGCGGGGCGAGATGCCGAAGAAGCCGGGGTCGAAGGAGGCGGCGTCGGTGAGGAAGCCGCCCTCCCTGGTGTAGCTGGTGCCCTGGTTCGCGGGATCGGGGTCGTAGAGGGAGTCGACGTCCCAGCCCCGGTCGTCCGGCATGCGGGAGACGGCGTCGCCGCCGCTGGCGATCAACTCCCAGAGCCCTTCGGGGGAGTCGATGCCGCCGGGGTAGCGGCAGCTCATCCCGACGATCGCGATCGGCTCCGAGGCCCGGTTCTCCATCTCGCGCAGCCGCGCCCGCGTCTGCTGGAGATCCGTGGTCACCCATTTCAGGTAGTCACGGAGCTTCGCCTCGTCCGCCATCCCGATGCCACCTCTCCACGCGCCGTCGGCGGTCACCACACGGTCGACATCCACTGCGCGGGCCTTCTCACCAGGCACAACGTCCCGGTGCACCCACGAATTACCGGGCCAGTCTTCAGACAGCCGGGAGAACGCGGCAACCCCCTACGCACCCCTGCGCGGGGGGCTGGCCAGGGGCCTTCGGAACCGTCGCCACCCCCTGCGGAAGCGGGCCGGAACGGGCCGCTCCCAGCCGCCGCCGGCCGCCCCGGCGGAGCCGGAGAACGGGCTCGGGGACGGGCTCGGGGACGGGCGCCGGAGCGGGCGTCCGAGCGGCGGAGGCGGAGGGTAATCGACGGGCGGGAGCGCGGAAACCCCTAGGGTCCACTGTCCGTGGTGCGGCGCCGGCGGACGCCGGTCGGCGAGCGCCGCTAGGGGTTCCGGGCGCGTCGGCGCACGCGTAGCTTCGCGAGTGGCCCGGCACTTCACACGGCGACGGCGGGGGACGCGTTCCCCCGCCGAGCACCACCCGGGTGGGTTGGCCGGCGGCCTTCCCCGAGCGGGAGCGACGGGCGCTCTCCGACCCACCCCACCGGCCCCGCGTGCGCCACGGCGCGGCCACGGGGCGTCCACGGAAGGAACCCGATCACCGGCATGAAAGCACTCGTACTCGCGGGCGGTACCGGCAGCAGGTTGCGGCCGATCACGCACACCGCGGCCAAGCAACTCGTTCCGGTGGCGAACAAGCCGGTGCTCTTCTACGGCATCGAGTCGCTGGTCGCCGCCGGCGTCACCGACATCGGGATCATCGTGGGCGACACGGCCGCCGAGATCCGCGCCGCGGTCGGCGACGGCGGCGACTTCGGCGCCAAGGTCACCTACATCCCGCAGCACCAGCCGCTGGGGTTGGCCCACGCGGTTCTCGTCGCGCGCGACTATCTCGCCGACGACGACTTCGTGATGTACCTCGGGGACAACTTCATAGTCGGCGGGATCAACGACCTGGTGCGGAAGTTCCACGACCGGCGGCCCGACGCCGACATCCTCCTGACGCATGTGGACGACCCACGGGTCTTCGGCGTGGCCGAGCTGGACGAGAGCGGCCGGGTGGTGCGTCTTGAGGAGAAGCCGGAGAAGCCGGCCAGCGACCTGGCGTTGGTCGGGGTCTATCTGTTCACGCCGGCGGTGCACGAGGCGGTGCGGGCCATCAGCCCCTCGGCGCGCGGCGAGTTGGAGATCGTGGACGCCATCCAGTGGCTGATCGACCAGGGCCTGGTGGTGCGTTCCACCACCATCTCCGGCTACTGGAAGGACACCGGTAACGTCACCGACATGCTGGAGGTCAACCGGTCGGTGCTGGAGACGGTGGAGCCCTGTCAGCACGGGACGGTGGACGCGGAGACGGAGATCATCGGCCGGGTCCGCGTCGAGAGGGGCGCGGTGGTGTCGCAGTCGCGGATCGTGGGCCCGGCCGTGATCGGCGCGGGCACGACGGTGCGGGGCTCCTATGTCGGCCCCTCCACCTCCGTCGCGGAGAACTGCGTGATCGACGGCAGCGAGATCGAGTACTCCATCGTGCTTGAAGGCGCCTCGATCGAGGGCGTCGGCCGGATAGAGGCCTCGTTGATCGGCCGGAAGGTGCGGGTGACGCGCGCCGGCCGGGCGCCCCGCGCGCACCGCTTCATCCTCGGCGACCACAGTAAGGTGCGGATCACCCCATGAGAGTCCTGGTCACCGGCGGCGCCGGTTTCATCGGGTCCTGTTTCACGCGCATGCTCCTCCAGCCGGGCGCCCCGCTGTCGGCCGCCGGCGTCACCGTGCTCGACGCGCTCACCTACGCGGGCAACCGGGACAACCTGGCGGCGGTGGCCGACGATCCCCGGCTGACCTTCGTGCACGGCGACATCAGGGACGCCGACCTGGTCCGCGACCTGCTGCCGGGACACGACGCGGTGGTGCACTTCGCCGCCGAGTCCCACGTGGACCGGTCGATCGAGGGCGCCGCCGAGTTCGTCAGCACCAATGTCGGCGGCACCCAGACACTGCTGGACGCGGCGCTGCGGCAGCCGTCCACCACGTTTCTGCATGTCTCGACGGACGAGGTCTACGGTTCCCTCGCCGAGGGGTCGTGGACGGAGGACCATCCGCTGCTGCCCAACTCCCCCTACGCGGCGTCCAAGGCGTCGTCGGACCTGATCGCGCTGGCCTACCACCGCACCCACGGCCTCGATGTGCGGGTCACCCGCTGCTCGAACAACTACGGGCCCTACCAGTTTCCCGAGAAGGTCATCCCGCTGTTCACCACCCGGCTGCTGACCGGCGGCGAGGTGCCGCTGTACGGCGACGGGCGGAACGTGCGGGACTGGCTGCACGTGGAGGACCACTGCCGGGCGCTGGCCGCCGTGTTGCTGGGCGGGCGCGCCGGCGAGGTCTACAACATCGGCGGCGGCGCCGAGCTGTCCAACCGGCAGCTCACCGAGCGGCTGCTGGCCGCCTGCGGCGCGACCTGGGACCGGGTGCGGCAGGTCGCCGACCGCAAGGGCCACGACCTGCGGTACTCGGTGGACTCCACGAAGATCCGCGAGACGCTCGGCTGGGCCCCCCGGCACACCTTCGACCGGGGCCTGGCGGCGACCGTCGACTGGTACCGGGAGCGTCGGGACTGGTGGGAGCCGCCGCACGCCGAGGCGGCCGGCCCCTCACCCGCGCGCTGACGCCACCGCGCGGCCCGGCGGTGCGTCCGCCGGGCCCCGCCCGTCAACCGGCCGTGGCGAGCGCCGCGTTCAGGCAGGCGAGCAGCGTCCTGGCCTCCACGTTCACATAGTGCCCGTGCTGGGCCAGCGAGGTGAGCTGGCCTGGCGTGACCCAGCGGAACTCGGCGGGCGGCGCGAGCGCCGTCTCCGCCTCGTCCGCGTGCACCAGCAGATAGCGACTCTCGGCGTTACGGAACCGGCCGCCCTCCTCGGAGTGCACGGCCTCGTACCAGACGCGCCCCGGGTCGGCGTCGATCACCTGGTCGAGGAAGAGCGGGCGGCGCTCGGGCGGATGGTGCGCGTGGTTGCGCGGGGTGGACTGCACCGTGGGGCTGAACTCCGCCGGACTGCGCAGCCCCGCCTCGGCGCGGGCGTGCGTCAGCACATGCAGAACGCCCTCGAACCGCCGGGTCAGAAAGGCCGTGACGCCCAGGCCGTGCGGCTGGAGCAGCGGCTGCGACCAGCCGGTCACCTCGCGGTTGCCCGCCTCCACGGAGACGCCCAACACCCGGAAGTACCGGCCGTCGTCGTGGTCGATGGACTCGTCGCCGCGTTTCCAGTCGCGAACCTCGTCCAGCGGCATCAACTCGGCCCTCACCTCCCGCCGACAGCGCGCCTCGGTGATCCAGGAACGCAACTCGGCGTCGGTGTGGAGCGCGCCCTCCTCGCCGTCGGGCAGCGGCGCGCAGGCCAGCACCGTGCGGGAGTCCATGTTGATGACGTTGTCCTGGTGGAGCAGCGCGGCGATCTGCCCGAACGTCAACCACCGGTAGTCTGCGTCCTCTGGGACCTCGCCGATCGCCTCCACGATCATGTTGCGGTTGCTCTTGCGATAGAACCAGGAGCCGTGCTCCGACTGCATCGAGTCCACCAGCACCCGGCCGCGCTCCGGCTCGGTGAAGAAGTCGATGTACTTCACCTTCGCGCCCTTGTGCACCCGCCGGTAGTTGCTCCTGGTCGCCTGGACGGTGGGCGAGAGCTGGAGCAGATTGACGTTGCCCGGCTCCATCTTGGCCTGCATCAGGCAGTGGAGCACCCCGTCGAACTCCTTGACCAGGATGCCGAGGATGCCCACCTCGGGCTGGCAGATGATGGGCTGCTCCCATTCCCGGTGCACCCCCGAGTCCTTGTGGACCCGTACCCCCTCGACGGAGAAGAAGCCGCCGCTGCGGTGCCTGAGGTTCCCGGTCCCCGGCTCGAACGACCAGCCGTCCAACTCGGCGAACGGCACCGGGTCGACGCGGAAACGGTTCGCGCCCGCCCGTTCCGTCAGCCAGCCCGACACGTCCTCGGTGCTCAGGTCGGCACCCTCGGTCGTCGCGGCCGAGCTGGCGAAGCGGGCGGCGACCGACGGCTCGCGTCGCGACCGCAACACGGGGCCGCTGCCTGCGGGCGGGGCCAGTGGAATGGACATCTCGCAGCTTCCAATCGGCGTTTCCACGGTGTTCCGGGCGGAAGCACCCACCCTCGCAGGGCATTCGAGGAGGGAATTGCTTGCCGCTCGGCCGTATGAGCATCGGCGGATGAGAGTGACGGAAGGAATAAGATCTGCGCGGCCATTGCTTCCGCAAAGCCCCGGCCCCGTTGGGGTTCTGACATGGCTTCCGGGACGCCGAACCCGGACGAAGCCTACTGATCGGAAAAGGCGCACAGACACCCCCTAGAGCCCCCTAGGGGTGGACCCCTGGACCAGCCTCCACCCCACCCCTGGCGGTGACTCTCCGCCACACCGCGTCTCGCCCGCCCCGCCGGACAGGGCGCCCGAGACCGGCGGGCCGGACCCGGCACCATCGACATAAGCGCTTGTCAGAGCGGGTCCCGGGGCCTTCGCCCGCACGCCTCCACACCACGGTCCGCCACGTCGGAGAACACCGGGTGCAACCGCCCTGACCAGCCAAGGGCCCTCCCGACGCCCCCTGCACCCCCTCCTGCCGCCCGGCTCGACCGCCCCGAGAATAGGGGGGTCGCGTCAAACCCACTAAGGGTTTACAGGGGAGGGAGGCGCAACTAAGGTGCAAATCCTAAGCGAGTTGGGGGAAATTCGTGACCGGCCTTCACGCGAGGGAACGAATAGCGACGAGGGCGTTGCATCGGCGGCACGTGGCAGCACGTGCGCCGCAGCGTTGAGTTGCTGTTTGTCGTCAACGCCGGTCAACGGGGAGAGCCATCAGCAAAGGCGCCCGCAGTCGCGGTTGCGCCGCAACGACCATGCCGGCGTTCCCCCCTCATCGTGGATGCGGTAAATCGGGGAAAGGCATCGGCAGTGGCGTTGGTAGAACGTGACCACGAACTGAGAACACTGAACGAGCTGTTCGCGGAGACCAACCGCGGACGCGGCAGGATCGCACTCGTCAGCGGAGCGGTGGCGAGCGGCAAGTCCGAACTTCTGCACGCGCTCATCGACGAGTGTGCCGAGCGCGGCGCGCAGGTGCTCACGGCCACCGCAACACGCGGCGAGTCCGACGCGCCGTTCGGCGTGCTGCGGCAGCTCCTCGACCAACTGGAGCTGCCCGCCGAGCTGGCCGCCGGCCTGGCCGAGCCCAGCCTCAGCCAGGAGACACTCCAGATGGTGGCCACCGAAGTGGCCAGGCACGGACGTGCCGCGCCCCTGCTGGCCTGCGTCGACGATGTGCACCACGCCGACGAACCGTCGCTCGCCGCGCTGTCGCAGCTGGTCAAGCGCTTCAGATCGGTGCCCATGCTGCTGGTGCTCACCGAGTCCTCCTCCCACTGGTCGGTGCACCCGGCACTCCGCATCGAGCTGGTCCGCCAGACCAACTTCCGGCGCGTCCGCCTCGCCCCGCTCAGCCTTGAGGGCGTCGCCGAGGTCCTCGGCCGACACCTCGCGCAGCCGGCCGCCTGGAACCTGGCCCAGCGCACCCACAGCGCGACGGGCGGCAACCAACTCCTGGTCAGGGCCGTCGTGGAGGACTACATCGACGCATCGGAGCCGGCGGAGCCCGACGGCCCGCCCACGCTGGGCGAGAGCTTCCGCCAGGCCGTCCTCACCTGCCTGCACCGCGGCGCTCCCGAGACCCTCCAGGTCGCCCAGGCGCTGGCGGTGCTCGACACCACCGCCTCGGCCGACCGCGTCGCCGCCCTGCTGGACCGCCCCGCGCACATGGTGACCCGGGCGCTCCAGGCGCTGGCGTCGGTGGGACTGGTCGAGGCCGGGCACTTCCGCCATCCGCAGGCCCGCGCCGCGGTCTACGACGCCTTCACCACCGAGCAGTTGACCGAGCTGCACACCCGCGCCGCCCGGCTGCTGCACGACGCCGCCGGCGACGCCACCGAGATCGCCGACCACCTGGTGGCCGCACGGCACGTCGAGGAGGACTGGGCGGTCACCGAGCTGCGGCGCGCCGCCGAGAAGGCCCTCGCCGAGGACGACGAGGCCGCCGCCTCCCGCTACACCGAGTTCGCGCTGTCCGCCCGCACCGACCCCCAGCAGCGGGCGACGCTGCGCTTCCTGCTCGTCCAGGCCGAGTGGCGCGTCAACCCTGAGGGCGCCGCCCGTCATCTGCCGCTGCTGTACCAGGCGCAGCGCGAGGGCGGCCTCGACCCGGCCCAGACCGCGGTGCTGCTGCGCGCCGCCCTCTGGTACGGGCATCTCACGGAGGCGCGCGAGCTGGTCGCCTGGCTGACGCGCCCCCAGGACAGCGGCGGGGGAGGCGTCGAACCGTTCACCAGCACCGTGGCCTGGCTCCGGCACGACTACCCGCAGTTCCTCCAGCCGGTCGCCGACAGCGCCGCCAGGATCGCGGCGATGCCGCTGCCGGAACCGGGCCAGATCGGCTCGACGCCGCCAGGCCAACAGGCCCAGGCCACCACGATGTTGAGCGCGCTGCTGAGCAACGGCCGGGACGAGGACGGCCGCTGGACCCGGGTGGCCGAACAGATCCTTCAGACCACCACGCTCTCCGACGCGGCGCTTGAGGCCATCATGGCCGCGCTCCAGACGCTCATCGTCACCGAGCAGCTGGCCACGGCGGCACGGTGGTGCGACACCCTGCTGGAGGAGGCCAGGGAGCGCGACGTCGCCTGGTGGCAGGCGGCGCTGTCCAGCTGCCGCGCCGAGATCTGCGTGCGCAACGGGGAGTTGGCCGACGCCGAGCACCACGCGCTGCGCGCCCTCAAGCTCGTCGGGGTCCGCGGCTGGGGCGTCGCGGTGGGCGCCCCCATCAGCGTGCTCCTCGAAGTGGCCGCCGCCATGGGCGACTTCGAGAGCGCCCGCAAGTACCTGCGGGAACCCGTGCCCGAGGCCCTGTTCGAGACCCGCTACGGGCTGCCCTACCTGCGGGCCCGGGGCCGCTACTACCTGGCGACCGGCCAACTCCAGGCCGCCCTGGAGAACTTCCGCTACTGCGGCGACCTGATGCTCGCCTGGGAGCTGGACGCGCCGGCCTTCGTGCCGTGGCGCAGCGACCTCGCCGAGGTGTACCTGCGGCTGGGCGAGCACGAACGCGCCCAGCAGCTCGCCAAGGAACAGATCGACAGGTCGGGATCGTCCACCTCCCGCGTCTACGGCTACTCCCTTCGCGTGCTGGCCGCGACGGCCAACCGCAGGGCGCGCCTCGGGATGCTCAAGGAGTCGGTCGAGGTGCTTCAGGCCCGTCGCGACCGGCTGCCGCTGGCGCAGGCCCTCACCGACCTGAGCCGGGTGCACCACTCGCTCGGCGACTTCGGCAAGGCCCGGATGATCTCGCGGCGGGCCCGGCGGCTGACCAAGGAGTGCCAGGCCCAGCGCCCCACCCCGAAGGAGGAGGCGGTGCGGTCAGGGCAACTGCTGATGGTCGTGCCCGAGGACACCGAGACCTGGACACCGGAACCCCCGCCCCACCCCCGCCCCCGGCCGGCCGAGTCCGCCGAAGGCCCCGTGCTGACCCTCTCGGAACGCCGGGTCGCGACGCTGGCGTCCCTCGGCTACACCAACCGGGAGATCTCCGGAAAGCTGCACATCACGGTGAGCACCGTGGAGCAGCACATGACCAAGGTCTTCCGCAAGCTGCGCGTCAAACGGCGCACCGACCTGCCGGTGGACCTCGAACTGCGCGAGGAGCGCTCCGCGCTCTGACGCCCCCGCCGCTGCCGCCGGGACCGGCGGCAGCGGCGGTACGCTGGGCCATCGCGATCGAACGGGGGGCCGGTGCGGGGGCGACGGCTGATATCGGGTGTCCAACACGCCAGCGTCGGCGGGCTGTTGGTGATGTGGTTGATCTGCCTGCCGGTGGCGGCGTTCGTCGTCCAGCTGGTGGAGGACGTCCCCGTGCGGGGAGCACGGGTCGTCGCGGCGGCCTTCGACCTGCACGGCGAGCGGGGCACCGTCACCATCGTCGAGTCACGGGAGGTCCGCGAGGGCGGCGGCCGAGGCGGCAGCCACATGGCCACCCACTGCTTCGGCGTCTTCACCCCGTCCGACGGCGACCCACCCCTGCCCGACACCCGCGTCCACGTCGGCGGCTGCGAGGAGGGCAAGGTCGTCGACGCACGGCTGATCCGCGAGGACCTGAGCAGCTGGGTGATGCCCAACGAGCAGGACGAGGCGTACACCTTCGGCCACGGCTGGGGCACCCCCCTGCTGCTCTTCCTCTTCATGGGCGCCTTCCTCCTGCTCGCCGGCGGCCCCTTCGTCCTCTGCGCGATCCTCTTCCCCATCATGATCACCACCACCCTCATCCACCGCGCCCGCACAGACGCGACCGCCTCCGCCGACGTCACCGACACACGAGGGGGGTGACGCGGCGCAGGTCAGTCCACCTTCCACCGCCGGAATGTCGTGGGTGGCCGGATCAGGGCCCGCGCCAGACCCGCGCCGTTGACGCGCCGTCGCCCTTCCTGGAGAGTCTGGCGGTCCCCGCACTGCGCTTGCCTCGGGAGGCCGCCGTGGTTCTACGGTTCATCGGTATCGACCCGGAAACCGGCGGAGGCAACTGCCCCGCCGTCTGGCTCGACGACGCCAGGAAGGAACTGGTACTGCAAGGATGGCGAGCCGACGATGAGATGCTGGCGCACACCCAACGTGACAGCCCCTTGCCCGACAACGAGGCGGTCATCCGCCTCCCGTACCGCATGATTGACATCATCAGGAAGGCCATCGATGACGCAGAAGCCATCGACCGTCCCCAGCTTCGATGAGCTGCTGTCCTCCGCTGAACGTTCGGCCCTGCACCTGGAAATGCGCGATACGTACGCCGTCAAGGAGGAGGCACAGGAGCGAAGGTTGTGGGAGTCGGGGAGATGGACTCCTGCCGATGGCCAGAAGGCCCTCGCCAGTTGGATGAACCTGGTGGCCAGTACTACGGCTCGCGGGGTGGTCGTGCGTCGGGCACGCATCGTTTCCGAACCTGTCACCAGCTACGTCCGTTACGAACACGCGCTCACCCCCCTGAATATCGAAGCCGGGGAGAGCGTGCGGTGGCTGGCACGCCGGCGAGCCATCGGTATCCCGTTGCCCGCCGCGGACTTCTGGCTCATTGACGAGCGGGTGGTGCGCTTCAACCACTTCTCCGGCGAGGGTGAGGCCGTCGAACCCGAGATGAGCCACGCCGCCGATGTCGTAGCGCTGTGCTCCTCCGCGTTTGAGACGGTGTGGAGTCGGGCCGTCCCCCACGAGAAGTACGCGATTTCCTGATCTGCATGGCCGCGTCAACGTTCTCCAGCGCCCAAGCGGCCCGTGAGGCCCTTGCCGCACGCCTGGCGCACCTTCGCCAGGATGCCGGCCTCACCGGCCGCGAACTGTCGGCCAGGTGTGGTTGGCACCCAGCGAAGACCACACGCATCCAGAAGGCCAGGATCACCCCCAGTGACGCGGATATCCGGGCTTGGTGCACGGCGTGCGACGCGGAAGATCACGCCGTCGACCTGATCGCCACCGCCAGGACTGTGGACTCCATGTATCTGGACTGGCGCCGGCTCCACAGGACCGGGATGCGGAAGACCCAGGAGGACTTCTACGGGCTCCACCAGCAGACGGAAGTCTGCCGCTCCTACGTCTCCAACGTGGTCCCCGGCTTTCTTCAGACACCGGCCTACGCCACCGCGCTGATGAGCGCGATCACGAGCTTCCAGGGCACGCCCGACGACGTCAGCGAGGCAGTGGCCGCACGCCTGGCCCGCGGGAGATTACTTCGTGAGGTAAACCACCGCTTTGTGATCCTCATCGAGGAGTGGGTGTTGCACTCGCGGGTTGGGTGCGAGAAGACCATGGCTGATCAACTCTCGTACCTGCTCGCGGTCATCCCGCTCGCTTCTGTCTCGCTCGGGGTCATTCCCATGACGGCCCGACGCTCTGTCTGGCCGCTCGAAGCCTTCACCCTCTACGACCGAGGCCGAGCCGTGGTCGAAACGCTGACGGCCGAGATCAACGTCACCCGGCCTCGGGAACTGGCCGACTACTTCAACGCGTTCGGAGAGCTGGCGCGCATGGCCGTCCATGGCGACGACGCACGAGCCCTCATCAACTCGGCGCGTGACTCACTGGGGTGAACGATCCGCAATCATCCGCAACTTCGTTGAGTGCTGTCGGCCATCCTCTCTACGGTTGTTGACGAACCGGACGCCCCGTCCGGCTTCATCCGGTCCGAGCACCCCATGTCACGGGGCCACGCGTGCCCGTCCATGCCACCCGGTGTCCCCACCGCCCTCCGGCGCATGTCCACCGCTGTGGCTCCGCCCTGCCCGAGAAGCCGCCACCGCGTCTGCGGCGGATTGTTCACTCATCCAGGAGTTCAAGGAGGTCGCACATATGACCGCTACCGCCCCACCCACCATCAGCGTCGAGCTGCCCGAGGCGTTCGACCCGCGCTGGTCCCGTCTGCCCGGTGTCACCGTGGACGGACCTGCCCTGGCCATCGATCCGGCCGAGTACTTCTTCCGCTTCGACTCCGCCTCCTGGCTGATCTGCGAATGGCACCTGGTCCGCGATCAGCTCCTGAACGTGGCGGAGACGGCCGAAGCCGCCCTGGAGCAGACCGCTCTGGAGTTCATCCGGAGCAACGGTCGATCCACCACCGATGCCGCCGAGGTACTCACCATCGCTTGGCAGGTGTACTCCTACCTGTTCCGCGACGAGTTGCTCCCGGTCAGCGGCCTGGCGCAGATCGGCCGCGACGAGCTGCGGATGCTGCGTGAGGCCGCGACGCTCATGGCGCTGAACAAGGTCGAACCGGACGGCACCATCTCCAACATCGGCCCGTGCTGGTTCTTCCCCGCCGCCACTTCGGTTGTCTTCGACCTGGACGAGACGACCGGCGGCATGATCGACGAGGTGTACCACAGCACGTGGTTCAACGAGTCGCGCCGGGTGGAGTCCATCAAGGCACACGCGGCCCTCGGCGGCCGGCTCGTGCACGGCTGCCAGTCCGTTCCCGACCAGTCCGGAGGCGCCTGCCTGCCCTACGGCGCCTCCGTCGAGACCTTCCGCACTGACCTGCGAGCCTTCCGCGACGAGTGGCTGACGGCCGTGTACGCCTGCCGCGTCAGCGGCATCCCGACCAACAGCTGACCGCCGAAACGGAGTTCTCCTATGGACACCACGGATGTGACCGCCCTGCTGCCCGGCCTCCTGGCAGACGCGGGCCTGCCGAACAATCCGGTTCGCCAGCCGATCCGGGTCTGGGCCCGCTCCGGCGTGGAACGCCTGACGTTCCCCCGCGCCACGTCCGTGGTGTTCAAGTACGCCGAAGCGCCCTTCGACCGCGAAGACCACGCTCTCGGAATCGCGGCAGCGGCCGGGCTCCCCGTCCCAGCCGTTCACGCCGCCCGCCACACCGAGCGCCTGTTGGGGATGCTGATCGAAGACCTCGGCGAACCGGTTCGCGAGGCCGACGACCTCGACGGCGCCACCGCGGCCGTCCAGATCCACCGCGTCGCCGCCCAGGGGCTGCCTCGCCTCGGTGAGGCCGAACTCTCCGCCCTCCCGCAGAAGATCGCCCGCCGCCTGGCCCGCTACGGCGCCACCGACGACGCCCACTCCGCCGCGACCGCTCTGACCCGTGCCGCCGACGTCCGCGCCAAGGGTGCCGAACTGCCACCGTTCGGGCTGGTGCACTCCGAGTTCCACCCCACTTCCCTCCACGTGAATGCTTCGGGCCTGCGCGTGCTGGACCTGGCGCGCGCCTTCACCGGCCCCGGCCTGCTGGACCTGGCCTCCTGGCACGGCACCACCAGCGCCCCCGACACCGACCGCACCCACACCCTCATCAGCTCCTATGTGCGGGCCGGCGGCCTCGCCGCCGAAGTCCTGGCCGAGCGGGGTGGCCTTGACGTCGCCTCCTGGGCCCTGGGGTGGCACCGTGTCTGGGTGGCCGAGTGGTTCACCCAGCAGATCGGTCTGGGCTGGGCCGAAGGAGCCGAGGACAGGTGGACGACCGTCATCACCCGCCACGTCCTGGACGCCGCCGAGCTGCTGAACGTCTGATCCCGCCCAGCCGTCTGGAGCTCACCAGGCGGCCCGGCGTCGGCCCCGACGCCTCGCTTCTCGGCGACCTGACCGGTGCCCTGGTGGTCGAACTCGGCTGCGGCAGCGGCCACAACCTCGCCCACCTCACCACCCGCGGCGCCCATTGCATCGGCATCGACCGCGACCCCTTCAAGGTCCACCGAGCCCGCACCCTCTATGGCCACCTCCCCCGCCTGCGCTTCCGCCACGGGGACGCCTCAGATCAGCTGCGCAGGCTACCGACGGGCTCCGCCGACGTCTGTCTCTCGATCTTCGGAGCGTTCTCCTTCGTCGCTCCCCGCCCGCTCCTGGCCGCCACCGCCAACGCGCTGCGGCCCGGTGGACAACTCCTCATCGTCCTTCGCGCCGACGACCACCACGACTACCTCACTGTCCTCACACGACGCTGACCAGCGGGCACCAGGGAGAACCAGCGTGATCCTCTACCTCGACATCGACGGAGTCCTCATCCCCGGACCGGACGACCACGGCAACCCGCCTTCCACCCACGAAATCCACCACGTCACTCCCAGCGGGTACGACAAGCCGGTAAGGATATGGCTGGACCCTGACCATGGCCCCCAACTCGCTGCCCTTGTGGCCGACACCGGCCTGACCCCGGTCTGGTGCACCAGCTGGCGCGAGGACGCTTCGCGCCTCATCGCCCCCCTCTTGGGTCTCTCCGAGTGGCCGCATGTGTCCCTCCCCCAACTGCCGCTGACCACCAGCCATCCCGACGGCTACCTCTGGAAACGTGATCACCTCATCGAGCACGCCGCCAGAGCCCCATTCGTCTGGATCGACGACGACTTCGCCCCCGCTGACCATGCCTGGGCCGACGCCCGCACGGCCAGCGGTCCACCCACCCTCCTCGTCCAGCCGCAACACCGCACCGGGATACAAGCCGAACACCTCCGGACGGTCCGCGCCTGGGCGACGTCGCACGCGGCGACGCGACCGCGCTGAACACGCGCCCGGAGGGTGGTGGCTGCTTCTTGTGCCGCCGCGGCCAAAGGGGTTCGGGGCGCGGGTGCTCAGAGGATGTCCGTGATGCCCCGGTGGTTGGCCCAGCTCTCGATCGCGTCGGCCATGGCCTTGAGCCACGGTGCATCGGGTTTCCGCAGGGCGCGCACGCGCGTCATTCGGGCATAGGCGACGGCCCAGGCATCGATCGCCTTCGGGTCCGCCCCACTCCAGGCCGGACAGCCGGCCGCCCAGGTCTCAGCCTCCTCCGGGGAGTGCCCGCCGGCGACAAGCTGGGTAACCAACAACGCCGGGTCGATAAACGCCGCACCCCTCGTGGGCCAAGCCCAGTCCACGACCCAGTTCCGCCGCTCGCCGATCAGCAGGTTGCTGGGGTTGATATCCCCGTGCAACAGCGTGTCACCACGGAAAAAAGCGGGCGCGCCTTCGTCAGCCCACCAGTCCCACCGCTCCTCACGCCATCCCAGAGCGGGCTCCGGAAGCGCAAACTCCCCAACGCGGTTGATGAGTTCAACCACGGTAGGGAGATCCGAAGCCCCGGGCAACAGGTCCGACCGCCGGCCCTCAACACGCTCGAACCCCAGGACGACCCATCGCGTGTCCTCGACGGACCACAGCACGGCGGGAGCCAGAGCCCGGACAAAGGGATTGATCGCCTTCTCCCGAAACATCTGATCCCGCCGACCGCCGGGCTTGTTGCGCATGGCCTTGACGAAGAACGGTCCGTTCTCACACTCCACGATGGCCGTGAGATCCGAACCGAAACCACGCTCGGTCGGCACGACGGCGTCCACAGCTCCGGTATACGGCCTGATCAACGCCAGCAGCTCAGGCTCCGGAGCGGAGCGCGCTCCTCGCTGGTGGGCTGGCAGCGGCGTCAGAAGGTCACCCCGGCGCGTTTGGCCAGGCGGGTCAGGCGGGGGTTGCTGCGGCGGTGCAACGAGGTGAGCACGCGGACGAGTTCCTGGCTCGTCGGGTGGACCCGGGCCATTTCCGGCGCCACATCCCAGGCGTCTTCGAGCGACGCGAGGGCCGCGTCGCGGTCACCCAACGCGAGGTGCGACCGGCTCAGACTCATGTGCAGCGGCCCGATCCTGGTCGCGGGCAACGACGTGCCGGCCCGCAGCAGGTCGTCGGCGGTCTCCAGCGCGTCGCGGTACTCCTCCATGTCGGAAGCGGTGGAGATGACGTGCACCGCCGTGTTCTCCGGGCCGAAGTGGATACCGTGGTCCGCGATGTCCGCCGGGAACTCGGCCGCCGCGCGCCACGCGGCGTCGACATGTCGCCGCGCGGTCCGCTGATCCTTGATCCGGCCGGCGAGCGTGAGCCCACGCAGGTGCAGGATGCCCAGGCCATAGGCCCGATCCCGCCCCCGAAGGGTCGACTCAGCCTCGACGACGGCCTGGTCGACAACGGCCAACCCACCGGCGAAGTCGCCCGAGTTGAGGAACGCGCCGGCCTCGTCACGGGCCGCAACCGTGGCGGCGATCGGCCGGGCCCGCTCGGCGGCGAGCCGCTGCTTCATGACGGCCAGCTCAGCCAGATGCATCCACCGGTGCCGGGCCGCCAGCCAGTACACCACGCTGTAGGTATCGGCGACCCGCCCCCAGGCGTCCGGCGACTGGGTCGCATGCGCGTGGTTGGTCCCATCGGCCAGCACACCGGGAAGCTGCCGCAGGACGGCACCCAACCGAGTCCGGTGACGGTGCTCATTCAGCGCGGCCAGCTGCTGCGGCAGGTCCTCGGGGTGCGGGGGAGGCGAATCGGGACTGTCAATGAGTCGAATGGCGTGCGCCAACGCCGCCAGACTGCTCACGTCGACCCGCTTGACGGAGGCCGTGCGCAGCAACTCCGCGTACGTCAGCCCCATCGTCCGGGCCAACGCGGCGGCCATGCTCTGAGACGTCACACGGTCTCCGATCCAGAACGCGTCAGCGCTGCTTCAGAGACGCGACGAACGCCACCCAACTCGGGGCAGGAACCATCAGCACGTCGGACCTGGTCTTGCTGTCCCTCACCGACACCGCGTCGGAGAAGCCATCGGCGACCTCAACGCAGTTGTTATCGCCCCCGTCGCTGTAACTGCTCTTACGCCAACGAGCATCGGTGAGGTCCGGGGTGTTCATGGCTTGCTGTCCTCCAGGATCTTGCTGATGAAGTTCACCGAGGCTGAGGGCGTCAGCGCCAGATCACGAAGCCGATCGTAGGACAGCCGGAACTTCGTGACCTCCTCGGAATCCTCATACAGGGTCCCAGAGTTGTTGCCCTCCATCCAGGCAACGGAACTGCCATCTTGCTGCCAGAGCAGCGCCAGCGATCCACCCATCAGCGGATGCACCCCGGCGCTGAAGGGCAGCACCTGAAGAACGATCGAGGGCAGATCTGCGGACTTGATCAGGTGACTCAACTGCTCGCGCCAGACCTCGGGATCGACAGTGGGCCGCATGAGTACCGACTCGTTGATGATGAAGCGGGCGCTGGGGGCCGGGGTCCGGTGCAGCAGGTACTGACGGCCGATGCGAGCGCTGATCTGGGACTCCAACTCATCCTGCGTCCAGCGTCCGGGAGCCGAGGAGAAGAGCACCCGCGCGTACCCCTCGGTCTGGAGCAGCCCAGGGATTACCTCCGAGTACCGATGCATGATGGTGGCCGTGGCTTCGTACTGCATAAACAGCCGGTAGCGGTCCACGATCACCTCGTCCTTGGCCAGCTTCCACAGCTGCCGTAGCAGGGTGTCCGTCTCGTAGTAGCCGTCGAGGTCTTCCATCACCGTCCGTTTGGAGAGACGGTCGCCGTTCTCCAGGCGGTTCAGGTAGCTGCGTTCGTAGCCGGTGTCCTCCGCGAGCTGGCTGAGGGACTTGCCCGCCTTCTCGCGCAGGCTCTTGAGCATGTAGCTCAGCACATCCCGCGCGCTTGTCGGCTCTTCGTCGATCTGTTCTGTCATCTCGGCCTTACTCGCTGTCAGACGTGGGGGACAACACCTGGAGGGCTTCAAACGGCCTGTCAGCGGCCAGGTTTGGGGTACCAATGAGCACCCGGGTTCCCCAAGTACACACTGTGGCGCAGTGCTTACGGGACCAGAACCCGGAAATCTCCTGCAACTGCTCGAACAGTTCGAGAGTGCGATCACCTACAGATCTGGAGATGACAGCATGTATCAACCTATCGCCCGTTTTCTTTCGCGTCGGGCCAGCGACAGCTCCGACGCCGGGGAACCCCAGGTGGAGGACGGGGCGGAGCCCGAGCCGGAGGCCGACCCGCACGCGGAGTTGCGGGCGCGGCTTCGGGCACGGAACGCGGCCAGCGAGAGCAACTACCGCGTGAAGAGTGGTGACGTGCCGTGAGTTGCCCGGAGTTCGTCCCCGCCCCGGGGCACCTCGCCTACCGCGAACACAGCACGCGGGCCTACCGGTTCGAGGCGGCGACGCCGTGACTCGTGACCCCATCATCAAGGGTGCGGACTGGGTGCTCACGGACGAGCACGGGCCGGGGGCGCCGGATGGCATCTACGCCGTGGAGTGCATGGTCTGCGCCGCCCGCTCCCCGCTCTTCGACAACGACGCGCACCCCGTTGCCGTGTGGGCGATCCAGCACACGGCCCAGAAGCCGGACCACGACCTCTTTCTCGCGCGGGCGGAGAAGCACTGGCGGGTGGTCCGCCGCCGGCACGAGGACGAGAACCCGGGGGCGGCGCCGCAGAAGCCCGTGGTCGCGTTCATGGACCGGGCGTTCGGGCCGGCGTTCGTCGGGCTGATGTGCCTCTGCACCGCCCTGACCGGCTATCTCATCGCACTCAACTGACCAGCGAGGAAGCACCACTTCATGGACACCAGTCCGCCCATGTCGTTCATGGTTCTGGCCACCACGCGGGACGGGCACCTGCTGATGGTGCAGGGTCCGAACGGCTGGACGCTGCCGCACGGCACCGTTCCGCCGAGGCACTGCCCGGTGCTCACCGCGCGGCGGACGTTGATGGACACCACCGGGTACGACCGGGGCGTCACCGACGCCTACGCCATCAGCGTTACCCACCGGCCCGCCGTCTCCCTCACCTATGTGCTCGACGGCGGGCACACGCCGACCGTCCCGGCCGGCGTGAACAAGCACCTCCCCGCCAACGCCGGTTGGCTCCCGCTGCGCGAACTCCACGAGCCGCCCCCCATCGTCCGGTACGCCCTCACCGCCGCCGCGCAGCGGCGCCGCGTCCCGGTGCTCATCAACGGCGAACGCCCCGACGCCGCCTACACCTGACCGAACGACCGAACGACCGGAAGAGAAGGAACAGAGATGTCCCAGCAGACCCGCGTGATCGTCCTCGTCACCACCCGCAACGGGTACGTGCTCCTCCACCGCGACCAGCTGCCGCAGGCGACCGTCCCGGCGCACGGCGACCTCGCGCTGACCGGGCGGCTCGCGCTCGCCCGGCAGACGGGGCACCTGACCGACATCACCCATGCCTGGACGGTTCAGTCGATCGGTCCGGACAACGACGGCGAGCTGTGGGTGCTGGACGGCGGGATCCATGACACCGTCCCCGATGTCACCGAGGACACCCACCCGCACGCCCGCTGGGCGCCCATCACCTCCCTCACCGTCAACACCGAGCCGACCGCACCCGTCCAGGAGGCGCTCGACGCCATGGAGGCGGGCGTCGGCATCCGGATTCCGTCCAGCTGACGGGGCGGGGCGGCGGTGGCCCGTTCGCCTATGCGAAGAGGTGGCGATGGGCGCGGCTCCAGGCCGCCCGACGGCGCAGTTCGGTGAGGCGGCCGTCGGCCACCCAGCCGCGTTGGGGCTCCTGACCACGCTCGGCCAGGTCGGCGACCAGGGTGGCGGTCTGTTCCTGGACGTCGATGACCGCGTCGACCAGCCCGCCCGTCGAGTCCAGCCCGTCCGTCGAGTCCAGACCGTAGGCGTCCGCGAAGACCTCGACGCGGTGGCGGCGGTCGGGGGGCGCGGGGTGGCGCAGCCAGCGGAGGCACTCCTCGTCGTCGCGGAAGGGGGCCGCGTACTCCAGGGCGTAGGCGACATCGTGCGCGGGGGCGGCCGGGCGGGCATAGTCCCAGTCGAGCAGGCCGACGGGGTCCGCGCCGTCCCAGACCACGTTCCAGGGGCCGAAGTCGCCGTGGCAGATCACTTCGCCTTCGCGAAGCCCTGCACGGCCGGTGCACCAGGCGAGCTCCGGCGGCGGGCGGAAGGCGGCGACGGCGTCGTGGTAGGCGCGCAGCAGTCGGGCGAAGGCCCGCAGCCCGTCGTCCGGCACGATCCGCGCCCAGCCGTCGGCGCCCGAGTCCCCCGGCAGGTGGGTGAGGACCTCGCGGCCCTCCTCGTCGACGCCCAACACCCGTGGCGCATAGGGGAATTCGACGCGTTCCAGGTGGCGGAGCAGGGCGTGGACCGATGGGCTCCACGGGTGGGTGGGACGACGCACGGTGTCCCCCACGCGGACCACCGTGCGGTGCGGCGCGTCCTGAAGTACCTCGGGTTCGGGTGTCTCCGTCACGGGGCGACCCTCCCAGGCGTCAAAGGCGACGGCCACCCGTTATCCACCGGCCGGCCCGGGGGATAGCCCCACCCCGCAGTGGCGGGTGGACCGCATGGTGGCGGGGGCGGGCCGTTTCTACCGTGGATCACGCACCTGTTGATCTTGCATGGGCGGCGACGCCGAGGAGGCATTTTCCGATGAGTCTTGCCAGGAGCGGACGGCTGACGCGGGCGTGGTTGTGGACGGCGTGCGCCGGGGTGGTGGCGACGGGGGCGGCCATGGCGCTGCTGCCCAACGGGGCCGCCGTCGGGTCCTCGGCCGGCGGGGGCGACCCGGGGCGTGAGTCGCGTCTGCAAAGGGAGGCGGAGCTGGTGGTCGACGCGGGCGCCACCGGGCTGACGGTGGCCGTCGAGAGCGCGTCGGACGAGGAGGAGCGGGCCAGGGCTGGGGTGGCCGAGCTGGGCACGGAGCAGCAGGTGCCCTGGAACGCGTACTACCGGATCGGCAGTGACACCAAGACCTTCACGGCGGTGCTGATGCTCCAACTCGTCGACGAGGGACGGGTGGAGCTGTCCGACACGGTCGAGGAGTGGCTGCCGGGGGTGGTGGCCGGCGAGGGCAACGACGGCAGCCGGGTGACGGTGGCGAACCTGCTGCGGCACACCAGTGGGCTGACCAACTACACGGATCTCCTGTTCGGCGACCCCGATCTCCTCACGCCGGAGAACTACCACGAGGAACGTTTCCTGGTGCGATCGGTCGAGGAGAAGGTGGCGCTGGCGATGACCGAGCCGCCAGGCTGGGTCCCGGACGCGGCGGACCCGGTGGGCGAGACTCGGTGGGCGTACTCCAACACCAACTACCTGCTGGCCGGCATGATCATCGAGGAGGCCACCGGGCACAGCTGGGAGCGGGAGGTGCACGAGCGGATCGTCGAGCCGCTGGGCCTGAGGCACACCTTCTCCCCCGGCACCTCGGCCTACGTCCCGGAGCCCACCGCCCACGGCTATCTCCAGTTCCCGGGGGAGAGCGAGCTGACGGACACCACGCTCCAGGCCGATGGCGGCGCGGACGGTGGGTTGATCAGCACCCCCGACGACATGAACACCTTCCTGCGGGCGCTGCTGGACGGCACGTTGCTGCCGCCGGAGCGGCTGGCGGAGATGCAGGAGACGGTGCCGGCCGACGTGTTCGGCGAGGGCGCTGGCTATGGCCTGGGCCTGGTCTGGGCGCCGCGCTGCGGTGCGGGCGAGCCGGGTCTCTGGTTCCACGGCGGGACGTCGTTCGGCACGGTCTCCGAGGGCGCCGTCACCGAGAACGGCGAAGCCGCGGCGAGCGCCGCCGTGTTCACCCTCCGCTTCGAGGACACGGAACAGCAGGACGCCCAGGACGAGGCGACGCGCACCATGATCGACAACGCCCTCTGCGACAGCGGGCGTTAGGGCATCTCGTTCGCCGCCGGGGGTGGGCCCGTTGCCGGTCGCGGGCCCACCCCCCTATGCTCAGCGTTGGCTCCTCAGGGCTGGAGCCCCAGACGTGACGTCGATCGGCCCCGCCCTGCGTGGTCGATGGGGAGTCCGTCGTGCACGCACGCACAGCAGCGTCCGAACCGATCATCACCACGCGGAACCTGGGCAAGTCCTACGCCTTCTACGAGCAGCCGCCGAGCCTGCTGGGCGCCTTCCGGAGCCTCTTCCACCGCAGGCTCACCACCGTTCCGGCGGTCGAGGACCTGAACCTTGAGGTGCGGCGCGGAGAGATCGTCGGCCTGCTGGGGCCGAACGGCGCGGGGAAGACCACCACCGTCAAAATGCTCTGCGGACTGCTGGTGCCCACCACGGGCAGTCTGCGCGTCTGTGGCGAGTCGCCAACGAATCGCTCCTACGCGTTCCTGTCGCGGATCTCCGTGGTCTTCGGCCAGAAGTCGATGCTCTGGTGGGATGTGTCCACCCGTGAGTCGTTCAGGATCCACCGGAGCATGTACGAGATCCCGGGCGGCGACTTCTCGGAAATGGTCCAACGACTCGGTGAACTGCTGGATATCGGCACCATCCTGGACACGCCGGTGCGTCATCTCTCCCTCGGCCAGCGAATGCGCTGCGAACTCGCGCTGGCCCTGCTGCACCGACCGGCTCTCCTGTTCGCCGACGAGCCGACCATCGGTCTCGATGTCGAGGCCAAGGCGATCGTGCGGAACCATCTGCGGGAGATCAACGCCACGTTCGGCACCACGGTTGTCCTGACCAGTCACGATATGAACGATGTGGCGGCGCTCTGCGACCGCGTCGTCATTGTCAGGGACGGTAGAGCGGCGTTCGACGGGGATCTCGCCGCGCTACGCGCCCGGGCGAATCTCACCAGGGAAGTGGAACTCACCTACCGGGACGCTCCTCGGATTCCGATGGAGGTGCTCCGGGCGTCGGTCGAAATCGGAACGCACCGCGTTCGGTTGCGACTCGACACGGAACCGGTGGGGATGCTGGTGCGGGCCGCGACGCGTTGGGGCGATCTCGTCGATATCCGGATCATCGAGGCCGGGCTCGATGAGGTCATGGCCAAGGTGTTCAGCGGCAACGGACCAGACGCGTGACGCGCCACGCCCTTCGACGCGACGCGCGTCTTCTCCGCTCCGTGTTGCGCCAGGAAATCCAGATGATCGCCCAGTACCGCTGGTGGCTGTTGGCGATGCAGGCGAGCGTCGTCGTCCTACCGCTGATTTCCCTCCTGGTATGGCGAGGTGCCATCTCCCACGGCGCAAGGCCCCCGGTCACCCGGGAATACCTGACGACCTATCTGGTTCTCGTGAGTCTGGTCACCATGCTCACATCGAGCTGGACCGCGAGGTTCCTCGCGGAGAGCATTCGCCTGGGACGCCTGAACACCTGGCTGGTCCGGCCGTGTTCCACCCATCTGGCCGCCGCGGCCAACAACATCGGCGAGAAGGCCGCGAAGCTCGCCACGCTGCTGCCTCTTGTCGCCGCCCTGGTGGTGGCCTTCCAGGGCGACTTCGATCCCCCGGCCGAGCCCCGACGTTGGCTGCTCTTCGCCTGGGCCCTCGCCATGGGCGCCACGATGACCTTCAGCCTCGACATCGTCGTCGGTTCACTCGCCTTCTGGTGGCAGGACATCAGCGCCGTCGACCGGTTCCGGCAACTGATCACGCTCCTCCTTTCGGGCGCGCTCGTCCCCCTGGCGGTCATGCCTGCCGCCTGGGGTCCGTTTCTCGCTGTCCAGCCCTTCGGCTATATCGTCGCGTTTCCCATCGACACACTGCTGGAGCCGAGCGCCGTCACCCTGCGGGCCGGGCTGGCGATTCAGCTGGGTTGGACGCTGCTTTCCCTCGGAGCCGCCCGTATCGTCTGGCGCCGAGGGCTTCGCCGCTACCAGGGGGCCGGCGCGTGAACCTCAGAACCGCGCGGGTCACGTTCCGGGTGTGGCGACAGTTGGTGCGTCAGGCGCTGATGCGGGATCTCCAGTTCCGTTCGCAGGCGTGGACACACCTGGGCGCGAGCGTGGGAGAGCTGGCCGTCGGCATCCTTCCGGTGCTGATCCTTACCGGACACCCGGGCACGGACCAGGCGATCCCACGGGAGTCCGTTCTCGCCGTCGGCATCTTCGCCATCACCACGGGCCTGATGGACTGCTTTGTCACGCCCGGCCTGCGCGCGTTCGACCTCGCCGTTCGTCGGGGCGAGTTGGACCTCGCGATCATCAGGCCCGTACCGACGTTCTTCTACGCGGTGCTGCGCTGGATCCAGCCGACCGAGCTGGGGAGGTGTCTCACCGGATTCGCGATCCTCGCGATCGCGATCCAGGAATTCGATATCCGCCCCGATCCCCATGCCATGGTGTGCGTGCTGGTGTGGGCACTCGTCGGATCCTTCGCCTACTGCGCGTTCTGGGCCAACCTGGCCTTTGCCGCCTTCTGGGTACGTTCCGTCGAGCCGGTGAACGAGTTGGCCGCCGCCTGGCGCGGCTCAGGACAGTATCCGCGGCAGTTCTTTCCGCGCACGTTCCAGGTCGTTCTCGTGTCATTCGCTCCGGCCGCGCTCAGCGGCTCCTATCCGGCGCAGCGGTTTCTCGACCCGAGTTCTTCCCTTGTCCTCGCACCCGTCGTGCTGCTCGCCTCGTTCTCCCTCACGGCGCTGGTGTGGCGGCGGGGGCTCGCTCGATACGACAGCGCGAGCAGTTGAGGGCGCGGCCACGGTCGCGGTGACCGGAGAGGTCCCGCCCCGTCGGACGGGGCGGGACGGGGCGCGCGCGGGTCAGACGGCGCTGAGTTCGGGCTTGAGGAGGACCTTGGTCCAGCCCTCGGCCCGCTTGTCGAAGCGGTCGTAGGCCTCCGGCGCCTGGGCCAGCGGCAGCCGGTGGGAGACCACGAAGCTGGGGGTGGCCCGGCCGGCGATGATCAGATCACGCAGCTGCCGGTTGTACGCCTTGACGTTGGCCTGCCCGGAGCCCATCCGCAGGCCCTTCTCGAAGAACTTGCCGATCTTGACGAGGAGTTGACCGTGCTGGGCGCTCTCGCTCGGGCCGCCGGGGTCCTCCGGGACATAGAGCCCGACGACGCCGAGGGCGCCGGTGGGGCGGACCGAGTCGATCAGCGTGTTGAGCACGATGGCCGGCTGTTCGTCGCCCTCCTTGACCGTCGCCTGGTAGCCGACGGCGTCGATGCCCTTGTCCGTGCCCTCGCCGCCCGTCTGGTCCTTGATCTGGGCGGCGGCGTCGGCCTTGGAGTAGTCGATGGGAATGGCGCCGATGCGCTCGGCCAGAGCCAGCCGGTCCGCCTGCCGGTCCACCACGAAGACCTTGCTCGCCCCGCGCAGCAGCGCCGAGTAGGCCGCCATCAGACCGACCGGGCCGGCGCCGAAGACACTGACCGTCTCGCCCGGGCTGACATCGGCCAGCTCGGTGGCGTGGTAGCCGGTGGGGAAGATGTCCGCCAGCAGCGCGAAGTCGTCCTCGTGCTCCTCGCCGGGAGGCAGCGTCAGGCAGTTGAAGTCCGCGAAGGGGACGCGCAGGTACTCGGCCTGGCCGCCCCGGTAGGGGCCCATGGAGACATAGCCGTAGGCGCCGCCGGCGAAGCCCTCGTTGACCGTGAGACAGAATCCGGTCTTGCCGGCGAGGCAGTTCTTGCAGAAGCCACAGCCGACGTTGAACGGGAGGACGACGCGGTCACCCTTCTTGATCCTGGCCACGCCAGGACCGACCTCCTGGACGACGCCCATGTTCTCGTGGCCGAAGACGATGCCCGACTCGGCGCCGGTGCGGCCCTCGTACATGTGCAGATCGGATCCGCAGATGGCACTGGTGGTGACCCGGATGACCACGTCGTTCGGATCCTCGATCCGCGCGTCGGGTACGTCCTCCACAGTCACGGAGTAGGGCTCCTGGTACACGACCGCCTTCACAGTTACCTCCAGGCACGCACGTTCTTGCTCCTTTTGGGGCACTTTGCTCCACCGTAGTGGCGCCCGGCCCACCCGGCGACCGGGGCGACGCGCCTCCCCGCGGCGCTACCGTGCCGCCATGGACACCGCGATACGACCGATGACCGAGGGTGACGCGCCGGCCGTCGCCGATCTGCGGGTGGCCGGCTGGCGGACGGCGTACCGGGGGCTGATGCCGGCGGAGTTCCTGGCCGGGCTCCGCCCCGAGCGGTTCGTCCGCTGGCTGGGGACGCGGCCGACGCTGGACGGGCATGTGGTGGCCCAGCGGCCGGGCGGCGAGCTGCTCGGCTGGGCATCGTCCGGGCCCTACCGGACGGACGGCGACGGGGACGGCCATGGCGACGGCGAGTTGTACGCCCTCTATGTCCGCCCCGACGCCTGGGGCGGCGGCGTCGGCCGGGCGCTGCTGGCGGCCTCGCGCGACCGGCTGGCCGCTCGGGGGCACCGCAGGGTGCGGCTGTGGGTGGTGGTCGGCAACGAGCGCGCCCAACGCTTCTACACGGCGGCCGGGCTGCCACCCGACGGGCGACGCCGCGAGGAGCGGATCGGCGAGACACTGGTGGCCGAGGAACGGCGCACCGCTCCGTTGCCCTGAGTCGCCTCACGCGCCCGGAACAGGGGGTATCCGGGAGCGTGGGACGCCGCGCATGGAGTACGTTCCCTGCATGGCTCGTCCCGTGAAGTCGGCTCGCACCCAGCAGTCCTCCCAGCGCCGCAAGGTCCGCCGCGAACTCGCGGCGGCGGCCCTGGAGTTGTTCGCCACCAAGGGGTACGAGGCCACCACGGTCGACGAGATCGCCGCCACGGCCGGCGTCGCCAGACGGACGTTCTTCCGCCACTTCCGGTCCAAGGAGGAGGCGATCTTCCCCGACCACGACGACACCCTGGAGCGGGTCCAGGCGGTGCTGTTGGGGGCACCGGCCCAGGAGAACCCGATCGACACGATCTGCCGGGGGATCAAGGAGGTGATGCGGATGTACGCCGCCTCACCCGCCCTCTCGGTGGCCCGCTACCGGCTGACCCGCGAGGTGCCGGCGCTGCGGGAACGCGAGATCGCCTCCGTCTCCCGCTACGAACGGCTCTTCACCCGCTACCTGTTGGCGGAGTTCGACGAGCACTCGCACCTCGGCGACGAACCACTGCTCGCCGAGGTGGCCGCCTCGGCGGTGGTGACGGCGCACAACCACGTGCTGCGCCGCTGGCTGCGCCGGGAGGGGCAGGGGGACGTGGAGGCGGCGCTCGACCACGCGTTCACCATCGTGCGGCGTGCCTTCGGTGACCTGCCGTCCGGTGCGGCCAGGGGCAACCCGCCGGCGGCCACGGCGACCAGGAACGGCGAGGTGCTGGTGACGGTCGCCAGGACGGACGCGCCGCTGCCCGAGGTGATGAAGGCCATCGAACAGGCCCTGCACCAGCGGCGGTGACCGGCGCTGTCAGTGGCACGTCGTATCGTCGACGGCGTTCGTAGCGCTGTATGTCGCGAAGTTCGTCGCTGTCCGTCTCGCTGTCCGTCTCGCTGTCCGTCTCGCTGTCCGTCTCGCTGTTCGCCGGCTTCTCGAAAGGCCCCTCGATGACCGCCGTTCCGCCGCCCGTTCTCCGGCCCCGCCGTTCCTGCCTCGCGGTTCCCGGCAGCAACCCGCGCTTCCTGGAGAAGGCCCAGGGCCTGCCGGCGGATCTGGTCTTCCTCGATCTGGAGGACGCCGTCGCCCCCTCGGCCAAGGAGGAGGCCAGGCGGCTGGTGGTGGCCGCGCTCAACGAGGGCGACTGGAGCGGCAGGACGCGCGCGGTTCGCGTCAACGACTGGACCACGCACTGGACATACCGCGACGTGATCGCGGTGGTCGAGGGCGCCGGGGCCCGGCTGGACTGCCTGGTGCTGCCCAAGGTGCAGAGCGCCGAGCAGATCGTCGCGCTGGATCTGCTGCTCACCCAGATCGAGCGGGCCGTGGGCCTGGAGGCCGGCCGGATCGGCATCGAGGCCCAGGTGGAGAACGCCAGGGGCCTGCTCGAAGTCGAGGCCATCGCGGCGGCCTCCCCCCGCCTGGAGACGCTGGTCTTCGGGCCCGCCGACTTCATGGCCTCGATCGCGATGCGCACCCTGGTGGTGGGCGAGCAGCCGCCCGGCTATCCGGCGGACGCCTACCACCACATCCTGATGCGGATCCTGCTGGCCGCCCGCGCACACGGCCTCCAGGCCATCGACGGGCCCTATCTCCAGATCAGGAACCCGGACGGCTTCCGCGAGGTGGCGGGCCGCTCGGCCGCGCTCGGCTTCGACGGGAAGTGGGTGCTCCACCCCGACCAGATCGAGGCGGCCAACGAGATCTTCGCGCCGTCCCAGGCCGACTACGACCACGCCGAGCTGATCCTGGACGCCTACGCGCACGCGCTGTCGGCGGCGGGCGGCGCCAGGGGAGCGGTGATGCTGGGCGAGGAGATGATCGACGAGGCCAGCCGGAAGATGGCGCTGGTCGTCGCCGGCCAGGGCCGGGCGGCGGGGCTGACCCGCACCTCCGCCTTCACACCGCCGGCACGCTGACGGCGCGGCGCCACGGGAGGCGCCGGGGTGCCGGGGGCACCGGGCTGTCGGGGGGTCGGCGGTGCGCATTTCGGCCATCCGGGCACAGTGCGGGCCCGGCACACCCCGTCCGCCACAATTTTTACCTGATCATGAACCGCGGCGAACGGGCCCGTTCGAGAACCACCCGCGATCGGGCGGCGACCCTCCGTGCCATCGCGGGCGCCCCGCGCTCCCCCATCCCCGGCACACCGCCCACACCCCCCGGACACCAGGGCCGCGCCGAAGCGCGGGCCACCGTGGTTCGACCGACGCGACCAGCGCGAAGAGCCGGTGAGCACCGCCCACACGCGCCGGATTGACCGAAACACACCAGAGCATCCATGCCCGCCCCGAGACCGAGGCCGCCCGCCGGACCCCACCGGCCCGCCCGCGCACGGCGATCGGGCCACCACGGAGCGAAACGGCCATGTGACCGATCCGTGAGAGAACCACCAACAATCGGAAGATGATCTTCAGCCAGTCCCCCGCGGGCCCGCCACGCCCACCGGGCAGATTGTCCTTTTCACACCCTGGTCAGCGCCCGTTCCACGACCGCCGAATGACGTCGATGGGCCCGCTGGCTTGCCGAGTTACCGCCGGGGACCTATAGCATCGGGAGTAAGCCGCTTCGCTGTGGACGGGTGCGGCACTCACCGCTACGAAGGTCTCTCATGCCTCACCGCTCATCCTCTTCCCCCAGCGGCCGGGTACGTCTGGCCCGCGGCGCGTCCGCCTGGCTGCTGCCCACGGTGGCCGCCGCGGGCGTCAGCCTCGTGAAGGCGCGCCGGTCCGGTCGTTGGGCGGCGGCGGCCGTGCCGACCACCGCGCTGGCCGCGGGAATGCTGTGGTTCTTCCGGGACCCGGAACGGGAGATCTCCCAGGGCCGGCTGATCTCACCGGCCGACGGGGTGGTGCAGAGCATCACCGACTGGCCGGACGGCAGGATCCGGGTGGCGATCTTCATGAGCCCCCTCAACGTCCACGTGAACCGCGCCCCGGCGGCCGGCACGGTCCGCTCCGTCGAGCACATCCCGGGCGGCTATGTCCCGGCGTTCGACAAGGAGAGCGAGAACAACGAGCGGGTGGTCTGGCGCTTCGACACCGAGCTCGGCGATCTTGAGATGGTGCAGATCGCCGGCGCCGTGGCCCGCCGGATCGTGCCCTATGTGCCGCAGGGCTGCAAGGTCGAGCAGGGCGAGCGGGTCGGCCTGATCCGCTTCGGCTCCCGGGTCGATGTGTACCTCCCCGAGGGCATCGAACCGGCCGTCGAGGTCGGCCAACGCACTACGGCGGGAGTGACACGCCTTGACCGTGATTGACCGCAAGTCCGCCCGTGAATGGGCGAGGGCTGACGAGGAGGGGGACGGCGAGGCCGACGACATGCCGTTCTCCATGCGGCTGTCGATAGCGGACACGCTCACCCTGCTGAACGCCACCTGCGGCTTTCTCGCCGTCTACTTCACCACCACCGGCGTGCTGATCCCGCACCTCACGAACAGCGGAGACGCTGGCGTGGTCCGCAACAACGCCGCGACCGCGGTGCTGTTGATGCTGCTGGCCTCGGTCTTCGACCTGTGCGACGGGCTGGTGGCGCGCAAGCTGCGGGCCTCGCCGATGGGCGCCGAGCTGGACAACCTCTCCGATCTGATCAGTTTCGGTCTGGCCCCGGCCTACTTCGTGCTGGTCTGGGGGATGGTGGTCGGCGATGTCCATGAGCCGCTCTCCGCCCTGGCGGCCACGGTGGTGCTGCTCGCCGTGGTGCTCCGGCTGGCCAGATTCTCCTGTGTGACCATGCCGCACGGCGTGTTCCAGGGCATGCCAAGCCCGTTCGGCGCGCTCACCGTGGTCTCCATCGTGCTGCTGGAGCTGCCGTTCACGCCCACCCTGCTGGCGATCGGCGGCGTCGCCTGGCTGATGGTGAGCCGGGTCGAGTACCCCAAGCCGCGCGGCACGCTGGCCGTCGCCATGCTGGCCTGGATCGTGCTCAGCATGACGCTGCTCACCGCCTGGGCCTTCGACGCGCCCGGCGGGCTGCTGATGCTCCAGACCGCCTGCTCGCTCCAGCTGGTGCTGGGCGCGGTGATCCCGCTGTTCGCCATGTGCCGCCGGGTCTTCGCGTTCCGCGACAACCGCCGCGAGGCGCGCGCCGCCCAGTCCTGAGCCGGCGGCTCCCTTTTTCGCACCTTTCCGAACTTCTCAGAGCTCTTCCGAACTCTCCCGAACCCGGTCGCGCGGCAGGAGGCGCGGCCGGGTTCGTGGTCGCTCCGGCGACTGTCAGCGGCCCGTTGCACAATGGCCGACATGGAGTTGACCAAGAAGGGCCACGCCTGTGTGCGGCTCACAGAGCAGGGCCGCACGCTGGTGATCGATCCGGGCGGTTTCAGCGAGCCGGACGCCGCGGTGGGCGCCGACGCCGTGTTGATCACCCACGAGCATCCCGACCATCTCGACGAGGGCCGGCTGCGGGCCGCGCTGGACGCCGATCCGGGGCTTGAGATCTGGACGTCGCGCGCCGTCGCCGATCTCCTCGCCGGCGCGTTCCCGGGGCGGGTGCACACGGTCGGCGAGGGCGACGCCTTCGAGGCGGCCGGCTTCCGGATCGAGGTGCACGGCCAGCTGCACGCGGTGATCCACCCCGATCTGCCCCGCATCGCCAACATCGGCTTCCTGGTGGACGAGGCCGTCTTCCACCCGGGCGACGCGTTGACGGTGCCGGGCCGCCCCGTGTCCACGCTGCTGCTGCCCCTGCACGCCCCATGGAACAAGTTCTCCGAGGTGGTCGACTATGTGCGCGAGATCGACCCAGAGCGGGCCCTCGCGGTGCACGACGGGCTGCTCTCCGACGCCGGCCTCGCCGTCTACGGGCGGAATCTGAGCCCCCAGGGGCTCAGCATCGGCCAGGCGTCCTTCGCCCGGCTGACGCCCGGGGAGTCCGTCACCGTCTGACGCCCGACCGCCCTCTTCACCCGTCCCCCCTCTTCACCCGTCCGCCCGTCGAGAGCCCGCCCCGCAGTCCCTCCCCGAAAGAGCCGTCATGCGCATCGCCACCTGGAACGTCAACTCGATCACCGCGCGCCTTGAGCGGCTGCTCGCCTGGCTGGAACGCAGCCAGACGGATGTGCTGTGCCTACAGGAGCTGAAGTGCGACGCCGCCGCCTTCCCCACCGAGCCGCTGCGCGCCGCCGGGTATGAGGCCGCGGTGCACGCCGGCGGCCGGTGGAACGGCGTGGCGGTGCTCTCCCGGGTCGGCCTGACCGACGTGGTGGAGGGGCTCACGGGCGGCCCGGCGTTCAACGACGCGGCCGAGCCCCGCGCGGTCGGGGCCACCTGCGGCGGGGTGCGCGTCTGGTCCGTCTATGTGCCCAACGGCCGGGAGGTCGGGCATCCGCACTTCGCCTACAAGCTGGCCTGGTTCTCCGCGCTGCGGGAGACGGTCGCCAAGGACGCGGCGGGCCCGGTGCCGTTCGCCGTGCTCGGCGATTTCAATGTCGCGCCGACGGACCACGACGTGTGGGACATCGGGGAGTTCGAGGGCGCCACCCATGTCACCGAGGCGGAGCGCACCGCGCTGGCCGAGCTGCGCGCCACCGGTCTCTCCGATGTGGTGCCGCGCCCGCTCAAGTACGACCGCCCGTTCACCTACTGGGACTACCGACAGCTGTGCTTCCCGAAGAACCGGGGCATGCGGATCGATCTCGTCTACGGGAACGCCCCGTTCGAGGCCGCCGTCTCGGACGCCTATGTGGACCGGGAGGAGCGCAAGGGCAAGGGCGCGTCCGACCACGCCCCGGTGGTGGTGGATCTGACGACGGCCGGCTGAGCCCCGCGACGCCGGGGAGCAAGTCGCCCGAGTCGCGTCGCCGTTGCCCGTCGGCGCGGCCGGCGAAGGCGGCGCGACGGATGGCGGGAACCGCGCGCCGCTTGGGCCAAACCGGGCCCGGGGTGCGACCCTTGGGGCATGAACATCCCTTTCCTGGACAACTGGCGCAAGCGGCCCGCTCCCGCGACCGACGCCTGGTCGGACACCGAAGGGGTGGCGGAGTTGCTCTCCGAGTGCGAGCTGTTGCGCGACCGCGCGCAGCGGGCCGGCCTGGTGCTGGGCGACACCCCGATCTCCCTTGAGGCGCTGGACCAGCTGGTACCCCGCTGGCGGGACGACCCGGAGGAGTTGCCCTGGTTGGCCAACGACGCCGGCCTCTACCTCGGCACGGTCATCGTGCGCACCGTGCCGGGCGCCCGCTGGGGCCCGGGGCCCGACGGGCAGCCCGTGGTGGTGATGGCCTCCGGGCGGCAGGTCGATGTGGCGGCCACCGGGCAGCAGTGGGCCGAGGCCGGCTCGCCCGAGCTGTCGCAGGTCTACGCGGAAGTGGCCGAGTCCTAGGGCATGGGCCTGCCTTGACCGGGGCCCGCCTCGCACGGGGGCTTTGCACGGGGGCTCTGCACGGCGGCTTTGCACGGGGCGCCGGATCGGGGGCCGGCGGGCGGCCCCCGGGCCGGTCAGCCGCCGAAGGCGATGGCGTACTCCAGCCGCCAACGGTCCCCCGGCACGACGGTGTCGGAGGTCTCGACCGGCCGGTCGTCCGCGTCGTAGTGGGTGCGCTCGACGGAGGTGACGCACTGCCCCGGCGAGCAGCCGAGGGCCTCCGCCTCGGCGCCCGTGGCAGGGCGCGAGCCGACCACCTCGCGGGCCCGCACCACCCGCACCCCGATCGCGGCGAAGCGGCCCCGCACACCCCTGCGGGCATAGGGGCCACGCTCGGGATAGACCACGTCGGTGTCCTCGGTCAGGGCCAACGGCTCCCAGCTGGTGGCCAGTTGCAGCGGGCGGCGATCCGCGAGGTACTCGTACTGGGTGCACATCACCGGCTCCCCCAGCGCCACCCCGAGACGCTCGGCGATCCCCGGCGGCGCGACGGTGGGCGTGGAGACCGCCTCCCAGCTGACCTCGGGATGCTCGGCGATGCCGCCGGCCAGGGCCTGGACGCTGGCCGAAAGCGGCGAGTCCACGGCGCCCGTGGACCGCAGCAGCGAGCCGATCGGGGCCCGGTCGCTGACGAAGACCCCCCGCCCGAACTGGCCCGTGGCATAGCCGGCGGCCTTCAGGACCCGCACCGCGCGGTCCACCGTCTGGTCGCTGGCCCCGAAAGTGCGCTTCAGCTCCGCCCGGGACGGAATCCGCGCCCCCACCAGCAGCGCCCCCTCGTCGATCTGGCGGCGCAGATCGTCTGCGATGCGCTCATACATCGGCCGGCCGTCGCCCATCCACGTCTCCCTTCCGCGGAGTACGACGCGTCCGTACCCGCCAGCCCAGGCTACGTCACGCCGCGTCAGAGTTCCTTACTGGTGGTGAGCTTGGGCGCCGGGGTGATGGCGATCTTGGTGACATCGTCGACCAGTTCGACCAGATCCGCCCCGTATGCCTGGGAGTTGATGACCTTGAGCAGCAGACAGAATGTGCCGCCCGAACCATACTTGCGCGCCAACTTCACATGGTGCCTGGCCAGATAGCGGGTGGCCGCCTGGTTGGTGACGGACCGCTGGCCGCAGGCCAGGAAGACCGGCCGGTCCTGCTGTCCCGCGGTGATCCGGGCCAGCAACACATACTCGGTGACGCCGGAGTCCAGCCGGTAGCGTTCGGAGCCGATGCCCAGGGCCCAGCGGTCGGGCCCCTCGGACTCGGTGTTCACCGACACGCCGGGCAGCAGGCTGCTCAGGTGCGCGGCGGTCCGGCGGTTGGCCATCGGTCCGCCCAGGCAGAACTCGGTGCGCTCGCCGAAGCCCTGGCGGGGGCTCTCTCCCGATATCAACTGGGGTGTCGCGCCACAGTTCCTGATCACGGCGGCCAGTTCGAGCAGGGCCAGCACGTCGTTGCGGGTCACCGCGCCGTCGGCGGTGGTGTCGCGGCCGACGACCAGCAGGCATTCGGCGTTGTCCGGCAGCCCGAAGAAATCCTGGAGGCGGCGCCTCGCGCGGGCGGCCAGCCGGCCGCGCGCCCACCCTCCGAGCGCGAGAGCGACCAGCGCGGCGGCGGCCACCGCGATCACCAGTAGAAGCGCGTCTTCATCCATGGCCGGGAATCTACCGGTGCCCGACACGGGGGACGAGCCCTGGCGAGAACCGGACGGAACGAGGATCAGGCGGAGCGCGTTGCCCATCGGACGGCGCACGGTTGCTGAAGCGCGCCGGGAACGGGTGGCTCACGCCGTCACTTTCCAGCCAGTCTCTCGGAGTCCCCAGGGGCCGGGCTCGCGTCCGGTTCGCCCTCCTCAGTGGTGGGTTGGGCACCCTCGGGAACGGCATAGCGATGGGCCAGGCCCCGCACCGTCTCGGCCACCGCCGCGCGCAGCGACGCGGGCGCCAGCACCTCGGCCTCGACGCCGAGGCGCAGCAGATCCCCGACCGCGATCACCTCCGTCTCCACGGGGAGTTCGACCCGCAGCCACCCCTCGGGCGTCGATGGTTCCGCGCCGTTCAGGGCCTCGGCGCCGGCCGCCCCGAAGAACATGGTCAACAGCTTGGCGCCCCGGGGCGATATCCGCAGCGTGGCCCGTTGGCGGAAACGAGCCTCCGCCAGCCGGCGCGTGGACGCGGCCCAGTGCGCGCCCAGATCGAAGCCGGCGGGCCGCTCGAAGGTGGCCGCGGAGAGCCGCACGGTGTCGAGACGGGAGACCCGGTAGGTCCTGGCCTCGTCGTCCGGCGCGCCCCGGGTGGCCAGCAGATACCAGATGCCGCCCTTCAGCACGAGCCCCAGCGGGCACAGCTCCCGCTCGCCCGAGCGGCGCCACCCCCGGTACTCGACCGCCAGGACGCGCTGGTCCCAGACCCCCTGGGCGACGGTGGCCAGCCGGGGCACGGACTCGGTCTCGCGGAACCAGCCGGGCGCGTCGAGGTGGAACCGCTCGGCGACCCGAGCGGCCCTGGCGCCCAACTCGGCTGGGAGCGCGGCGCGGAGCTTGAGCTGTGCCGCCGCCAGCTCGGCGCCAAGGCCCAACTCGCTGGCGGGGCCCGGCATTCCGGCGAGGAAGAGGGAGTCGGCCTCGGCGTCGGTCAGCCCGGTGAGCCGGGTGCGGTAGCCGTCGAGCAGCCGATAGCCGCCGGCGGGGCCCCGCTCGGCGTAGACGGGGACGCCGGTGGCGGCGAGCGCCTCGACGTCCCGGTAGACCGTGCGGACCGACACCTCCAGCTCCGCGGCCAGCTCGGGGGCGGTGAGCCGGCCCCGGTTCTGGAGCAGCAGCAGGAGCGAGAGCAGACGGTCGGCACGCATGGTGCCCATGATGCGCTCATCCGACCGCTTACCTGACAGGAGATGTCAGGTTCGGCGAGCAGAGTGCCTCTCGTCCGCCTCGCTCGGAGGGTCCGCGCGGGTGGCGGGACACGGAAGAGAGAGCACTATGAGCACGTCGCCTGTCTCACTGACCGGTGAGTTCACCCATGCCGACTGGGCGGAGCGCTCGCTGGGCGCGGAGGACACGGAGACGACGCCCAGGCTGGCGCACGCCTCGGTGCGGAACGCGTTCTCGGGTGGGATCGTGGCGGCCGACACCCGCTGTGAGTACACGATCGCCTACACGGACGGGGCGGCCGGCCGGTTCACCGGTCTTGAGCTGGTGGTCGGCGAGGTGGAGGGGCGCGCGGGGAGCTTCGTCCTGGAGGAGCGTGGCGGCTTCGACACGGCGGGCGTGGTGGAGTGCGCGTTCACGGTGGTGCCTGGTTCCGGCACCGGCGCGCTGACCGGGCTGACGGGAAGCGGAAGCTTTGTCCACCGGCCGGGGATGACATCGACCCCCTACGGCTTCTCGTACGAGCTGCCCACCGAGGGCTGAGGAGCTGGGCACTCAGGCGGGGAGGTGGTGCGCGCCGGCGCGTTTGCGGGGGGACGCGCCGGGGCGCACCCTGGGCTGAGGGGAGGCAGCGGAGCGACCTGGGGGACGGAGCGAAAGGAAGCCGCGCGATGTCCCGGATCTCGAATTTCCAGCAGGTGTCTCTGAAGGAGGCCGGCGCCGCCGCCTCACGCCCGGTGGTCGGCTCCTACCCGGACTACGACGGCGCCCAGCGGGCGGTGGACTTCCTCTCCGACGACCAGTTCCCCGTGGAGCGGACCGCGATCGTGGGGACGGATCTGCGGATGGTGGAGACGGTGTTGGGCCGGCTCACCAGGGGGCGCGCGGCGATCGCGGGCGCCGGCACGGGCGCCTGGTTCGGCCTGCTGGTGGGGCTTCTGTTGTCGCTCTTCGCCGACAGCGGCACCAGCGTGCTGCTGCTGATCCTGAGCGGTGTGATCTACGGCGCGCTGTTCGGCACCGTTTTCGGCTTCGTCGGGCAGGCCATGACCGGTGGCCAGCGGGACTTCGCGTCCCGCAGCCGGATCGTGGCCGCGCACTATGACGTCGTCGCCGACCAGGAGGTCGCCGAGGACGCCAAGAACCGGCTGATCAAGCTCGGTTGGCGGGAGAGCTGACGCCCCGGCCGCTCAGGGCTTAGCCGGATCAGCCCGTGCGGGTGGCCTGCCAGATCTCCTCGCTCGGCCAGTCGTGGGCCCAGTCCGCCGAGACCTCCGGGTAGTCGCGGTGTGCCGGCCTCGGCGCCTGGATCTCGATCAGATCGTCCACCGTGAACCCGCTCTCCCGCAGCAGCCGGAACATCGCGCCGTGCGGCAGGTTGAACTCGACGGCCCGGCCCCAGTCGGTGCGGTGGGTGGTGAAGTACGGGCGGAGCAGCCGGTTCGTGGCCTGTCCCGCGGCGGGCTTGCAGGCCGCGAAGAGCGGCGACGGCCGGCTGAACGCCAACCGTCCGCCGGGGGCGAGCACCCTGGCCGCCTCCGGGATCCAGCGGTAGGGGTCGCACCAGAGGGAGGCGCCGTAGTCGCTGATGGCCAGGTCCATGGTGGCGTCCGGCACCGGGAGCCGCTCGGCGTCGGCGAGCAGCAGCGGGAAGTCGAGGCCGAACTCCGTCAGCAGGGCGCTGGCGGTGGCGAGTTGAGCGGTGGAGAGATCGATTCCGATCGGTCTGGCACCGGCTCTGGCCAGCCAGGCCGACACATAGCCGGTGCCGCAGCCGAGTTCGATCGCCTGCTGACCGGCGATGTCGTCGGGGAACATCCGCACCTGGGACTCGGGGCTGGCCCACAGGCCCCAGACCGGCTCCGTCCTGGCCCAGTGGTCACGGGCCAACGGGCCGTGTGCGGCGGCGCGTTCCTCGTCCCAGTGTCGTTGGTTGACGGCGACGTGCGCGGCGGTCGGCGAGTTCACCATGCCCACAGGACAGCACCGAGGGGCGTCCGCGCTCCAGCCGTTTTCGGGCCTGGCCGCGCCGTCAGCGGGGCCGCAGCCGCAGGCTGTGCATTCCGCCGTCGACGGCGACGGCCGTGCCGGTGACGGCGCCTGCCCTGGGGCTGGCCAACTGGGCGATCGCCTCGGCGACCTCTTCGGCGGCGACCAGCCGCCCGGTGGGTTGGCGCGCCTCCAGCGCCGCCCGTTCCGCCGCCGGATCGTCCGCCGCCGCCAGCAACCGCCCCACCCAGGGGGTGTCGACCGTGCCTGGGTTGACGCAGTTGACGCGGATGCCGGCGCGGACGAGGTCCGCCGCGGTGGCCCGGGTGAGGGCCAGCAGCGCGCCCTTGGTCGCCGAGTAGAGCGCCCGGTCGGGAAGCCCGGTGGTCGCGGCGACGGAACAGGTGTTGACGATGGCCGCGCTGTCCGAGGCGCGCAGCCGGGGCAGCGCGGCCCTGGTGACCCGGACCACGCCCAACAGGTTGACGTCGAGCACCCGGTGCCACTCGTCGTCCGGGTTGTCCTCGATGGTGCCGGCGGCGCCGATGCCCGCGTTGTTGATCAGGATGTCGAGGCCGCCCAGCGCCTCGGTGGCGTCGGCGACGGCGGCGCGGACGGAGGCGTCGTCGCTCACATCGGCCCGGAAGCCGAGCAGCGGCGCCGGCACGTCGGGGTCGAGGTCGAGGCAGGCGACGGTGGCGCCGCGCGCGGCCAGCAGGGTGGCGGTGGCCAGGCCGATGCCGGAGGCACCGCCGGTGACCAGCGCGGTCAGGCCGGTGAACTCCCCTGGCGGAGTGTGGGCTTCGGGACGATCGGAGGGGTTCATGGCTGTTTCACGGCTCCCTTGTTCACGCGTCGGCCCGCCAGACCGGGCCGTCCGGATAGCGGTGGGCGGCGACGGACTCGGGCCGCAGCCGGGCGCCGAGCCCGGGGGCCAGCGGCGCGGTGTAGCGGCCGGCCCGCACCTCGACCGGCTCGGTGAAGTGCTCGTGCAGATGGTCGACATACTCGATCACCCGGTCCTCGGTGCTGCCGCTCACCGCCACATAGTCGAACATGGCGAGGTGCTGCACCATCTCGCAGAGCCCCACGCCGCCGGCGTGCGGGCAGACCGGGACGCCGAACCTGGCGGCCAGCAGCAGGATGGCGACGTTCTCCGTGACGCCGGCGACGCGGCTGGCGTCGATCTGCAACACGTCGATGGCCTCGGCTTGGAGCAGTTGCTTGAACATCACCTGGTTCTGGCAGTGTTCGCCGGTGGCCACCCGGATGGGGGCGACCGCGTGCCGGATCGCGGCGTGGCCGAGGATGTCGTCCGGCGAGGTCGGCTCCTCGATCCAGTAGGGCGCGTGCGGCGCCAGCGGGCGCAGCCGTTCGATGGCCTCCTCGACGCCCCACGCCTGGTTGGCGTCGATCGCGATCCTGATGTCGGGGCCGACCGCCTCCCTGGCCAGGCGGACGCGCCGCAGGTCGGCCTCCGGATCGGCGCCCACCTTGAGCTTGATCTGGGTGAAGCCGTCGGCGACCGCCTCCTTGGCGAGGCGGACCAGCTTGTCGTCGGTGTAGCCGAGCCAGCCGGGGCTGGTGGTGTAGGCGGGATAGCCCGATTCGAGCAGCAGCGCGGTGCGTTCGGCGCGGCCTGGTTCGGCGGCCCGCAGGATCGCGAGGGCCTCGTCGCGGGTGAGGGCGTCCCGCAGATAGCGGAAGTCCACCAGGTCGACGAGCTGTTCGGGGGTCATCTCGGCGAGCAGCCGCCACACCGGCTTGCCGGCCAGCCGCCCCGCCAGATCCCAGACGGCGTTGTCGACGGCGGCGGCGGCCATGTGGATCACGCCCTTGGCCGGCCCGAGCCAACGCAGTTGGCCGTCGCCGGTGAGGCGGCGGGAGAACGCGCCGATGTCGGCGAGGAGATCGGCCACCGGCAGGCCGACGACCAGCGGGGCGAGCGCCCGCACGGCCTCGGCCTGGACCTCGTTGCCCCGGCCGATGGTGAAGGCCAGGCCATGGCCCTCGGCGCCGCCGCTGGTGCGGACGGTGACATAGGTGGCGGAGTAGTCGGGCTCGGGGTTCATCGCGTCGGAACCGTCGAGCTGGCGGGAGGTCGGGAATCTGACGTCGGACACGTCGAGCGCGGTGATCTGCTCAGTCATGGGGCCTGCCGGGGCTGTTCGGAGGTGGGCGTCGGAGCCTCGGGGAGGCGGCCGGCGACACCGCGCAGAGCTGTCAGCGCCGCCCGACGAAACCCCGAGACATGGGATCTATTGATAGGCCCGAGCGCCGTCCGCGTCCAGCCCTCGCAACAAAACCACAGGTTATTGGGGTGGTTGACAGTTCACCGGGGGACCGGAGATCACACCCCCTCCCCGAAGATAGGATCTTTCTGTTAGGGTCCTGCATCCCCAGGCCCCGCTCTCCACGGCCCGCACCGAGGTGGACCAGATGTCGCTGACCGACAACGCCATCGTCCGTATCCGAGAGCTGATCCAGACGGGCGCGCTGCCCCCGGGCGCCAAGCTGCCGCCCGAGCAGCAGCTTGCGGCGGAGCTGGGTCTCTCCCGCAATCTGATGCGGGAGGCGGTCAAGGCGTTGGTGGTCGCCCGGGTCCTGGAGATCCGGCGCGGCGACGGCACCTATGTGACCAGCCTCCAGCCGAGCCTGCTGCTTGAGGGCCTCGCGGTCGCCGTCGAGCTGCTGCACGGCGAGACCCTGCTCGAACTCACCGAGACCCGAAGGCTGTTCGAGCCCGTGGCGACCGGTCTCGCCGCCCGGCGGATGACGCCGGAGGCGCTGGCCGTGGTGGCCGACGAGCTGGACGCGATGCGGGCCGCCCGCGACGATGTCGAGTTGCTGGTCCACCACGACGCGGCGTTCCACCGGGCGGTGTTGGCCGCCACCGGCAACGAGACGCTGATCTCGCTGCTGGACGGCATCTCGGGGCGCACCCTGCGCGGCCGGATCTGGCGCGCGCTGGTGGACGAGCACGCCTCGGAGCGCACCCTCGCCGAGCACGAGGCGATCTATCACGCGCTCGCCGACGGGGACGCTTCGCTGGCCCAGGCCACGGCGCTGGTGCATGTGAGCAGCACCGAGCACTGGCTGCGACGCCATCTGGAAATCCAACGGGACCTGGACGCGGCCCCGAGCGAGGAGAGCCATGCCGACGAAGCCGATCCCCTGTCGGATCCCACGCCCGCCGACGACCGAGCGGGCGGCACCCGCTGACGCTGCCCCGGCGCACACGCCGGGCGTGCGCGCCGGGGCACCCCGATGAAGGCCGCCGGCGGGCGCGCCCCGCTCGGCGGCTCGGGCGTCACCGTCGGCCGGCTCGCCCTGGGCACGGCGCCGCTGGCCGGCCTCTTCACCCCGGTCTCGGAGGCGGCGGCCGAGGAGACGCTGACCGCCGCCTGGGACGCGGGCGTCCGCACCTTCGACACCGCGCCGCACTACGGACTCGGCGTCTCCGAGCGACGCCTCGGCGCGTTCCTGCGGGATCGGCCCCGCGCCGACGTGGTGGTCTCGACGAAGGTCGGCCGGCTGCTGCGGCCCGGCTTCTCGCCACCAGGCACCGACGGGTTCCACGGCGTGCCGACGGATCTGACCCGGGTGTGGGACTTCAGCGCCGCCGGCGTGCGGGCCTCCCTGGAGGAGAGCCTGGAGCGCTCCGGGCTCGACGCCTTCGACCTGGTGCTGCTGCACGACCCGGACGACCACGGCGAGCAGGCCCTGAACGAGGCGTATCCGGCGCTCGCCGAGCTGCGCGCGCAGGGCGTGGTGCGGGCCATCGGCGCCGGGATGAACCAGACGGAGCTGCTCACCCGTTTCGTCACCGACGCCGACCTCGACTGTGTGCTGGTCGCCGGGCGTTACTCGCTGCTCGACCGGCGGGCCGCCGGCGAGCTGCTGCCGGCCTGCCTCGCCCGGGGCACGGGGGTGTTGGTGGGGGGCGTGTTCAACAGCGGGCTGCTGGCCGACCCGCGCCCCGGCGCGACCTTCGACTACGCGCCGGCGCCCGAGCCGGTGCTACGCCGGGCGCGGCGACTCGCGGAGGTCTGCGCCGCGTTCGGGGTGGCGCTGCCGGCCGCCGCGATCCAGTTCCCCTGGCGGCATCCAGCGGTCAGCGGGGTGGTGCTGGGGGCGCGCAACGCCCGCGAGGTGACGGAGAACGCCGCGCACGCCGCCGCCGAGATCCCCGAGGAGCTCTGGCGCGCGCTGGACGCGTTGGCCCCTGACGACGAGGAGGGCCGGGCATGAGGCGGATCGACGCGCACCACCACATCTGGGATCTGTCCCGCCGCCCCCAGCCATGGCTGCTCGATGCCGGGCTGCCAAAGCTGCACCGCACCTTCGACATGCGGGAGTTGACGCCCACGGCCACCGAGGCGGGCGTCGTCGGCACGGTGTTGGTGCAGGTGCTGCCCAGCGTGGCCGAGACCCGCGAGTTCCTGGCGCTGGCCGCCGCTGATCCGCTGGTCCAGGGGGTGGTCGGCTGGGTGGATCTGACGGCGGGCGGCGGCGCGGTCGCCGAGGCGATCGCCGCACTGCGTGCCGGGCCGGGGGGCGATCGGCTGGTCGGCGTCCGCCATCTGGTGCAGGGCGAGCGCGACCCCGCCTGGCTGGCCGGCCCCGGCGTGCGCGCCGGCCTCGCCGCGGTGGCGGAGGCGGGCCTGGTCTATGACCTGCTGGTGCTGCCGCACCAACTCCCCGCCGCCATCGAGGCGGTGCGGGCGCTGCCGGGACTGCGGTTCGTCCTGGACCATCTGGCCAAGCCGCCGATCGCCTCGGGCGAGCTGCTCCCCTGGGCCGGGGACCTGCGGCGGCTCGCGGCGGAACCGAACGTCAGCTGCAAGCTGTCCGGGCTGGTCACCGAGGCCGGCGGGGCGGGGTGGACGACGGAGCGGCTGCGCCCCTACGCGGAGGTGGCGCTCGACGCGTTCGGCCCACGCCGACTGCTGTTCGGCTCCGACTGGCCGGTCTGTCTCGCCGCCGCCTCCTACGGAGACGTGGTCGACGCCGCAGCGGAGTTGACCGCGCGGCTGACGGCGGACGAACGCGCCGACGTGTTCGGCGACACGGCGCGCCGGGTGTACGGGCTCGCGCCCTGAGCGCGCGGGCCTTCCGCCGCGCTCCCCCTCGGGGCCGGGGGGCTCACCAGGCCACCGGCAGCTCCCTGGGCCCGGCCAGCAGGGAGCCGGTGCGCCAGGGCACCTCCTCCCGTGGGACGGCCAGGCGCAGCGCGGGCAGCCGGGTGACCATCAGCTCCAGGCCGATCCGCAGCTCCTGCCGCGCCAGATGCGCGCCCAGGCAGTAGTGCGCGCCGGCGCCGAAGGCCAGATGGCGGGACGCCTCCGTGGACTCGGGACGGAGGGTGTCGGGGTCGGCGAAGACCCGCCCGTCCCGGTTGGCCGCCGACAGATCCACCACCACCGGCGATCCCGCGCTGATCGGGGTGGAGCCGAGGACGACGTCCTCGGTCGCATAGCGGGGCAGCGTGGAGCCCAGGATCAGCGGGACGAAGCGCAGCATCTCCTCCACGGCGCCGGGGATCAGCTCCGGGCGCCCGCGCAGGAGCTCGGCCACCTCGGGGCGCACCGCCAGCAGATAGCACATGTTGGCCAACTGGCAGGCGGTGGACTCGAATCCGGCGTTGAGCAGTTCGGCGGCGATCGCGAACAGCTCGCCCTCCCGAATCCTGCCGGTGTCCCGCGCCCGGACCAGATCCGTGAGCAGATCGTCGCGCGGCTCGGCCTGGCGGCGCGCGGCGAGCTCCGCGACATAGCCCCGGAAGGCCACCGTCCGGCTGGCCACCTCCTCGTCCCTGGCGACATAGGAGAGCACGGCGCCCGCCCAGTCGCTGAACCGGCGCCGCCCGTCCTCCGGCAGCCCGAGCAGATCGCAGCTGACCCGGATCGCCAGCGGGGTGGCGAACAGCGCGACGAAGTCGGCGGGTTGGGGAGCGGCCGATAACACCGCCAGCTGCTCCTCGGCCAGCCGGCGGGTGTGCTCGCTCATCCGCTCCACCCGGCGGGCGGCGAACCGGCGGCTGACCACCTGACGCAGCCGCGTCTGCTCGGGCGGGTCCAGCGCCACCATGCCGCCGCCCGTCCTGGCCAGCGGGCGCATCCGGGGGTGGTCCCGGCCCATCGCCTCGGCGACGCTGAACCGGGGGTCCGTCAGCGCCATGCGCACCTCCTCGTGGCCGGTGGCCAGCCAGCACGGCTCGCCGTACGGCAGCCGCACCCGGATGGGCGGGCCCTCCCGGAGCGCGGCATAGTCGGGATGCGGCGCCAGATCGGTGGTGTCCCCGAAGGGATAGGCGCGTGGCGCCTCCGTCGGTGCGCCGCCCTCGGGCGGTGTCGCGCCGGGCGACTCCGGGGAGCCGCGCCGGGCCGGGCACGGGGATGACGCTCCGTCTACCACGGGTATCGGGCCTCCTTCGCCAGTCTGCGATAGCAGCACTTTCGCCAACTGGGGCCGAAGGTCACGCAATTGCCCACTTTTTCATGCCATCGAGTGATGGTTGCGACCTGCCGCCGTCCCTCCCACGCATGGGCCTACAATGCCCGACCCGGCTGTCAGGGCCGCCCCACCCTGGGGTAGTCGTCCGCCGCGGTCGAGCCGTCGGGCTCGGCCGCGAAGCGGAGTAAGGACCGCGCGGCCACCGGCCGGTCGAGCAGGATCACCGAGCCGCAGCCGGGGGGCAGCCGCCCGGCCTCCACCCGCGCCACCAGGCGGGCCATCGCGCGCCGATGCCGGCGGAAGGCGTAGGCGGAGACGGCTCGCCCGCGCCTGGCCTGCCCGGCCAGCGCCTCGTCCGGGGGGACGTCGACGAGCAGCAGATGGTAGGGCCGGCCCCGGCGCCTGGCGTGCCAGGCCAGCCAGCCGCGCACCCACGGCACCCGGCCGCAGTCGTGCACCAGGACCGGCGCCGAGCGGCGCAGCGCCCACGCCATCCGGGCGTAGTGCGCCAGCCGCACCACGGGACGGTAGGCGGCATAGGGCAGCCGGTGGGCGAGTCTGCGGTCCCAACGCCGGCGTACGTCCTGGGAGTCGACGGTGATCACGGAGTCGCCCCGGCCGTCGGGGCCGACCGCGCGCCGCATCAGCGTGGACTTGCCACAGCCGGGCAGCCCGCTGATCACCACCCGGTGGCCGGCGGGCCAGCACAGGGAGAGCGGCCCTTCCAGGGGATCGCCACGGAGGTCACGGACGCGGGGCCAGGCCGGGTCGGCCACGGTCTGCTGGTTCATTTCGCCCTTTCACCCTGGTCGGCCTCAGGCCGCCGTGGCTGATTCTGCCCGTTGATCACCGGTGGCGGAGGCGGGCGGAAGCAACTGGCCATCTATCAGCGGGGGATGGCCCAAAAGACATCGATGCTGACCGGGCCTGCCCGCTTCCGATCGGCGCGCCGCACGTTCAACGCACAACGGGCCAGGAGCCGTTCCCGTCCGGCCCCACCAGACACCCGACAACCGGCCCCAGTCCGGCCCGGCCGAACCCCGGCCGCGCCCCCGGCCGGACGCCGGCCCGGCCGCGAAGCGAACCGGAGGAGCCCCCGCTCCCCCACGGCCGGTCAATTCCCGGAACTCATCAGGTTTTTGCGTGGATCGTCTCAGTTATTGCAGACCCTTAACCTCGTCGTTACGATGCGCTGCAATCACTCGCGGAATTCCCCCACCGGAGAGGTCCACATGGGTATCTCACGCCGCGCATTCGTCACTTCCGCCCTCGCCGCAGCCCCGGCCGCCGCCCTGGTGACGTCCCTCGCCTCCCACAGCAGCGCCGCCCCCGCCACCAGGGCGGCGGGCACCCGAGCCCTGGGCGATGTGGTGGGCAAGATCACCACCGGCTACCAGGGCTGGTTCGCCGCGCGCGGCGACCAGGCCCCCATCGACGGGTGGTGGCACTGGTCGCACAACTGGTCGCAGCCGCCGTCCGCAACCAACCACGCGCTCATGAGCTGGCCCGACATGCGGGAGTACAGCAACGTCTACCCGACCGCCTTCGCCGACCTCGGCGGCGGCGGGCCCGCCACGGTGTTCTCCTCACACGACGACCAGACCGTCGACGTCCACTTCCGGTGGATGCGGGAGTACGGCATCGACACCGCGGCGCTCCAACGCTTCAACCCCAACGGCTCCGAGGGCCCCACCCGCGACGACATGGCCGAGAAGGTCCGCGCCGCCGCCGAGACGCACGGGGTGAAGTACTACATCATGTATGACGTCACGGCCTGGGACGACATGCAGGAGGAGGTCAAGGCCGACTGGACGGCCAAGATGCGCTCCCACATCTCCTCCCCCGCCTACGCCATGCAGGACGGCAAACCCGTCGTCGGCATCTGGGGGTTCGGCTTCAACGAGCCCAACAAGACGTGGCCGCCCGAGGTCTGTCAGGACGTCATCGACTGGTTCCACGCCCAGGACGTCTACCTCATGGGCGGCGTGCCCACCCACTGGCGCACCGGCACCCAGGACTCCCGGCCCGGCTTCATCGAGGTCTACCGCTCGCTCGACATGCTCTCGCCCTGGATGGTGGGGCGGCTCACCAACCTCGCCGACATCGAGCACTTCTACCAACACGTCAACACCCCCGACCAGGCCGAATGCGACGAGCACGGCATCGACTACCAGCCATGCGTCATCCCCGGCGACAACTCGCGACGACACCGGCTGCACGGCGACTTCATGTGGCGGCAGTTCTACAACCTGACGCGGATCGGCGTGCAGGGCCTCTACATCTCGATGTTCGACGAGTACAACGAGGCCAACCAGATAGCCAAGACGGCCGAGACCCAGGACGACATCCCGACCGACTCCGGCTTCCTCGCCCTCGACGAGGACGGCACGTTCTGCACCTCCGACTACTACCTCCGCCTCACCGGCGACGGCGGGCGGATGTTCCGGGGTGAGATCCCCCTGACCGAGGCCCGCTTCACTCCCCCGGCCGGCTGACCCACCGGCGGCTCGGGGCCCGGGCCCCGAGCCGCCCCCCGGCGAGGGGGCGGTCGCCGCAGCCGGGTCGGGGCCTGAGCCGCTGACGCTCGACGACCCGGCGGGCCGGAGCCGGTTCGTGCCCGGTGGCCGCCGAGACGAGATGACGGCCGCCCGGGGAGCGCGTGCCACCGCCAGTTCCCCGGGCGACCGAGTCCAATTCCGGCCCGCTCAGCAGCCGGTGCGGGTGGTGCCGACCGCGATGTCGTCGTACCAGAGGGTGTCGGCGCCCTCGCCGTAGCTCTCCCAGCCCAGGCGCAGATCCACCACCTCGGGCGCCCAGTCGGCGCGGTTCAGCCACTGCCCGTCGACGTCGTGCGTCGGCACCCCGTCCACCACCAGCCCGACCACCTGCTCACCGTTGAACCAGGTCTCCAACAGGCCGTTCGCGCCGTCCAGTTGGTACTCAAGGCAGACCCACTCGTCGACCGGAAGCGGCTCGCTCAGCGCGACGCCGGCCGGGCTCTGCTCGGGCAGGGTCGCGTCGTCGGACTCCCGGTTCCACTGGAGCGCGGCGTTCTGGCCGCCCATCCGCAGGTCGCGGGAGTTGTCGGCGACGTCCTCCATGGCCAGGAACGTCACGTGCTGCTGCGGGAGTTCGGTGGTGTGCCGCACCCAGAAGCGGACGTAGAGGCCGGCTTCGGTGTCCACATCGGCCAGCTCGGTGCCGACGAAGACGTGGTTGCAGTAGCCGTCGGCACCGTCGATCCGCAGCGCCTGCCCGCCGTCGCGCCCCGCCTCGGTGTCCACGGTCGCCGTCCCCGTGCCCGAGCAGTCCCGTGTCTCGACGCCCCAACGGCCGGCCGGGGCACCGCCGTCCATCTCCTCGAAGTCCTCGCAGAAGCCGTCGGTCCCGCAATCGGCGGCGGCGGCGCCGACCAGTCGGGCGCCCGGGTCGGCGCCCAGCGCCGTGGAGACGCCGGTGGCGGTCAGTGCCACGGCCAGCGCCACGGCGGCGGGCACGCGCAGCCGGCGCCCGCGCCGGGGAGCGCGCGGCGGGGTGGGGGGAGGCGTCATGTCGGAACTCCTGATCGTGGGGGCGTGGTCGCGCGCCTGATACTCAAGAGAGTGTGGGGTGGGAGCGCTCCCACCCACTGACGTTAACGCGGGGAACCCCGGCGGTCCAGAGCCGCGCACCGGATTCTCCCGCGAAGCGCCAGGCACCGTCGACCGCCACCGCGCCGGGCGCTGACCTGGGAGGATCGGGTGGTTCAGGGCCCCGGCAGGGCGGCTGCGGTGGGATTTCTTTACCGGCTCTTGGGAAGGGCCCGTCGCCTACGGTCCTTCGATCGGGGCGCGGGGTGCGGCTCGTCGACGACGCCCTGACCCGTGGCATCGGCCGGGCGCGCGGCGGCCACGCGGCAGCGGCCCCCGAGGAACGCACCCGGACGCCCTGCCGCCCCCCGAGTCGACAGGGCGGCAATCTAGAGTAGGGCGACGGTGGTTGGGGTCCGGGGCTCCGAAGGGTGGTGGGCCGTGGTGGACGAACGGCGGTACCGGCGGCGGCTCTTCGTCGAGCCGGACGATCTGCGGGAGACGCAGACACTGGCCCAGCGGCTCTGGGACCGGCCCGGTCGCTGGCATCCCGGCGAACTCGCCTTCTTCCGAAGGCAGTACGCGACGCCACCGCCGGGACACCGCACGGCGCTCTGGGCGGACGCGGACGGCACCACCGTGGCCTGGGCCTGGAAGAAGCCGCCCGCCGCGTTGGACCTCCAGCTGGATCCGGATCGACTGGACGTGCTGACCCCGCTGCTCGGCTGGTTCGACGAGGTCGCCGAGGGGCGTGCCCGGTCGGTCACCGTGTTGGACGCCGAGACGGAGCTGATCGAGGCGTTGCACGCGCACGGCTACCGGCGGCGCGACGAGGGGCTTCCGTTCTTCGTCCATCTGCGGCGGGATCTGGCCGAGTTGCCCGCGCTCCCGCCGCTGCCGCCCGGCTACCGGGCGGGGCCGGCGTCGGCGGCCGACGACCCCGAGGCGCGGGCGCGCGCGCATCGCGCCGCGTTCCCCGCCGCCACCGGCTTCACCGGGGCCGACCACCGCCGGATCACGGCGAGTTGGCCCTACCGCCCGGAGACGGACTGGCGGGTGACGGCCGCCGACGGATCGACGGCGGCCTTCGCGCTCGCCTGGTACGACGAGGGGACGCGGACCGCCGCGCTGGAGCCGGTCGGCACCGTGCCTGGCCATCGACGGCTGGGGCTGGCCCGGATCGCGATGCTCGGCGCGCTGCACGCCGCCCGCCGGCTGGGGGCGCGCACGGCGCGGGTGTGCGCGCGGGGCGACGCCGCCGCGCCCGCTGCGGCTGCGGCCTATGCCGCGCTCGGGTTCCGACCGTTCGCCCGCAACATCAGGCTGGACAACCTCAGCCGGCCAACGGGGGGTTGAGGCGGGTGAAGCCCTCCTGTCGGCGGTAGGGGTAGTACGGGTAGGGCGCGGTGCGCAGGCTCGCCGCGTCGAGGCGGGCGACCTGTTCCGGGGTGAGCGCCCAGCCCACCGCGTCCAGGTTCTGGCGGAGTTGCTCCTCGTTGCGGGCACCGATGATCACGGAGGAGACGGTGGGCCGGCGCAGCAGCCAGTTGATGGCGATCGCCGGGACGGTGCGCCCGGTCTCCGCCGCCAGCTCGTCCAGCACATCGGTGACGCGGTAGAGCTGTTCGCCCTCGACGGGCGGGCCGAAGTCCGCGGTGCGGTGGAGCCGGCTGTCGGGCGGCAGCGGGGCGCCCCGGCGGATGCGGCCGGTCAGCCGCCCCCAGCCGAGCGGGCTCCAGACCAGCGCGCCCACGCCCTGGTCCCGGGCGAGCGGCATCAGCTCCCACTCGTAGTCCCGGCCCACCAGCGAGTAGTACACCTGGTGCGCCACATGCCGGTTGCGGCCGTGCCGGTCGGCCGAGGCGAGGGACTTCATCAGCTGCCAGCCGGAGAAGTTGGAGGCGCCGGTGTAACGGATCTTCCCGGCGCGCACCAGGTCGTCGAGGGTGGTGACCACCTCGTCGACGGGGGTGGCGGCGTCGAAGGCGTGCAGTTGGAAGAGGTCGACGCGGTCGGTGCCGAGCCGGCGTAGCGCGGCGTCGACGGAGGCGATCAGACGGGAGCGGGAGCTGCCGGCGTCGCCCGGCCCCTCGCCGGTGGGCAGCGCCGCCTTGGTGGAGATGAGCACCTGGTCCCGGCGCCCCTTGATCGCGGCGCCCAGCACCTCCTCGGCCGCGCCGTCCGAGTAGACGTCGGCGCTGTCGAACAGGGTGAGGCCGTGTTCCAGGCAGATGTCGACCAGGCGGCGGGCCTGCCGCTCGCCGGTGTCGCCCCAGGCGCTGAAGAGGGGGCCCCGGCCGGCGAACGTCCCGGTGCCGAAGCCGAGTTCGGGAACCTTGAGCCCCGACGAGCCGAGCTGGCGGTACTCCATGAGCGGGTCCTCCCGACACCGACAGCCGCTTAATGGGGCTGCCGTTCCATTAGAATGCTGAGGAAGCTAGCACGAACCATCCCGCTAATGAAACCGGAGTCCCGTTAATGGTGGAGAACGCTGCCGAGCCGGGGACGGCACGGCCGGGCGGACGGACGGCCCGGGTCCGCGAGGCCGTGCTGCGCGCGACCGGCGACGCGCTGATCGAGCACGGCTTCGCCCAACTCGACCTCGGCGACATCGCGCGCCGCGCCGAGGTGGGACGGACCACCGTCTACCGCCGCTGGGGCACGCCCACCGGGCTGGTCACCGACCTGTTGACCGAGATGGCCGAGACCTCGCTCCCCCGCTCCGACACGGGCTCGCTGCTCGGCGACCTCAAGGCCAACGGGCGCCTGGTGCAGCGGACGTTGACCGACCCCCGGCAGGGACCGCTCTTCCGCGCGGTGATCGCCGCCGCGTCCTGCGATCCCCGCACCGCCGACGCGCTGCACCGCTTCTACCGGGTGCGGATCGCCGAGTGGATGCCCTGCGTCCGCAAGGCCGTCGAACGAGGGGAGCTCCCGTCGGACACCGACGCGGAGGAGGTCATCCGCGCCGTGTCCGCGCCGCTCTACTACCGGCTGCTGGCCAGCGGCGACCCCATCGACGAGGCCGTCGCCGACCGCGCCGCCGAAGCGGCCACCGCGGCGGCCCGCGCGGGGGCGTACCGCCGGGTCGCGCGGTAGCCGCCGCGGGGCCGGGCGCTGGGGCGGGGCCGGGCGCTGGCGCGGGGCTTTTTCAGGGATACGGGGCCTCTTCGGGGTACGGGGACTTCTCTGGGTACGGGGACTTCTCTGGGGCACGGACCCACCACGCGCGGGCCGGTCCGTGCCGACCGGTCACCTTGGCCGGCCCCGCCGGGCGCCGGCTCAGCCCTTCGGGGAACGGCGCTGCCGGGCCGTTCCCCGACGTGATGGTGTGGTTCCCGGCAGCCGGCCGCCCACCGCCTACGGGAGGTCGGCGGGTCGGGCGAGGTCGGGCGAGGCCGCCGCACGCATCAGGCGGAGTTGGCCGATTTCCGCGACGTTCTTGGTCAGTTCGGTGTTGACCCAGGCGAGTTGGTGCGTTCCGGGGTAGCGGGGGCCGTCCCGCCAGGGGAAGGTGGCTGGGGCGGCGAGGGTGGACGGGTCGAGGGTGGTGAGGGTGTCGAGCCATTCCGCGCGCAGGGCGCGGAGCCATGCGACGGTCGGCTCGCCGGGGCCCGGCCAGCGGATCTCCTCGCGCTCCCGGGGCGTGCGCCCCCGCGCGTGATCCATGGTCACGCTCCACCACCAGCCGATATGCCAGCTGAGCCAGCCGATGGTGGGCACCGGGACGGGGTCGGGTTCGGTGTCGGCCCAGTCGGGGACCCAGATGCCGTCCGCGCCGAGGTGGAGCGTCCAACAGAGAGGACCCGGCTCCCAGAGGAAGTCGTCGGGTTCCAGTCGCTGGAGGTGGTAGTCGAAGAGCGCCCAGGTGAGGTCGAACTGCCAGCGGCACAGTTCCGCTTCGGGTGTGGTCATGGCCCGATCCTGGTGTGCCGGCGGCCGGGGAGGAAAACGGTTATCGCGTCGATCGGTCCAGGCCGGCGGGCCTGTCGGGGGCGCGCGCCCGGCGCGTATGCTCCGCGCATGTTCACCACCCGGCCCACCCTGCGGGGCACTTTCGGCATGGTTTCCAGCACTCACTGGCTGGCGTCGCAGTCCGCGATGGCGGTTCTGGAGGACGGTGGCAACGCCTTCGACGCCGCCGTGGCCGCCGGCTTCGTGCTCCAGGTGGTCGAGCCGCATCTCAACGGCCCGGGTGGGGACGCGCCGATCATCGTCGCGCCGGCCGGCGGCGAGGTGCGGGTGCTGTGCGGGCAGGGGCCGGCGCCGGCCGGGGCCGACATCGCGCACTACACCGGTCTTGGGCTCGAACTCGTCCCGGGCACCGGCCCGTTGGCGGCCGTGGTGCCCGGCGCCTTCGACGCCTGGCTGACCTTGCTGCGCGACCATGGCACCAGGGATCTTGAGCAGGTCATCGGCTATGCCATCGACTACGCCGAGCGGGGGCATCCGGCGGTCGAGCAGATCGGACGGACCGTGGCGAGGGTCCGGGAGCTGTTCGAGAAGGAGTGGACCAGCTCGGCCGAGGTCTATCTGCCCGGCGGTCGCGCCCCGGCGCCCGGCGCGCTGATGCGCAACCCCACGCTGGCCGCCACCTGGCGGCGACTGCTCGCCGAGAGCGCGGCGGCCGGCACGACCCGCGAGGCCAGGATCGACGCGGCCCGCCGGGTCTGGCGCGAGGGCTTCATCGGCGCGGCCATCGTCGACCACGCGGCCCGCCCGGCGATGGACTCCTCGGGTGAGCGGCACGCCGGCGTGCTGACGGGGGACGATCTGGCCGGCTGGTCGGCCGGCTACGAGGAGCCGGTGCGCTACCGGTGGGGCGACTGGACCCTCTGCAAGGCGGGCCCGTGGTCCCAGGGGCCGGTACTGCCGCAGCAACTGGCGCTGCTGGACGGCGGACTGGACGCTTCCGCTTATGGCACGCCGGATTATGTGCACACCCTGATAGAGGGGAGCAAACTTGCCCTGGCCGATCGGGAGGCGTGGTACGGGGACTCGGCCCCTGTGCCGCTCGACGCGCTGCTCTCGCCCGGCTACAGCGCCGAGCGTCGCCGGCTCGTCGGCGAGCGCGCCTCGTTCGAGTTGCGCCCGGGGGCACCGGACGGACGGGCGCCCCGGCTGCCGCGCCTGACCGAGCGGTTGTTGTCCGGGGCGGTGGCACCCGCCGGCACGGCCGGCTCCGGCGAGCCCACCGTGGGCGTCGACGGCGAGACCAGGGGCGACACCTGCCATGTGGACGTGGTGGACCGCTGGGGGAACATGGTGTCGGCGACGCCGAGCGGCGGCTGGCTGCAATCCAGCCCGGTGATCCCCGAGTTGGGCTTCCCCTTGGGCACCAGACTGCAAATGACCTGGCTGGAGGAGGGTTTGCCGTCCTCCCTTGCCCCGGGGCGCAGGCCACGCACCACGCTGAGCCCGACGGTGGCGCTGCGCGGCGGGGAGCCGACGCTGGCCTTCGGCACCCCGGGCGGCGACCAACAGGACCAGTGGCAGGCGCACTTCTTCCTCGCCGTGGCGCTGCGCGCGCCGGTGCGCGGCGGCCTCGACCTACAGGGCGCGATCGACGCGCCCAACTGGCATCAGGACGGGTTCCCCAGTTCGTTCTTCCCGCGCGACGGGGTGCCTGGCGCCGTCACGGTGGAGGCGCGGATCGGCGAACAGGTCATCGAGGAGCTGCGCCGGCGCGGCCACCTGGTGACGGTCGGCGGGCCGTGGACTGAGGGGCGTCTCTGTGTGGTGGGACGCGATCCGGAGTCCGGCGTGCTGTCGGCGGCGGCCAATCCTCGGGGGATGCAAGGTTATGCCGTGGGACGCTGAATCGCCGGCGCGTCCGCTTGGGGCACCGAACGACGGCGTGCGTCAACGCGCCGCCTACGAAAACGTTCTGTAGCCCGCCGGAAACAAGCCCCGTAACACGGCACGGGTTCAGTACGCCCATGCATGATGTGCCCATGCCTGACGCGTCCATGACGGAACGCGAATGGAATGTCCGGTTGACGGCGTTCTGCGTCGAGCTGCGGGCGCTGGCCGACGCGCTCGATCCGACGTCCGGCTGGTTCGCGGCCTTCGACCGCCGTAACGGCGCGGAGCTGTCCGCCTGGCTGGCCGGCCGGGCGTTGCCGCCGTGGGACGCCGTGGCCGATCTGGTGCAGGACCTCGCGGTCCGGGGCGGCCCAGAGGAGGCGCGGCGCGCCACGGGGCGGCTGCGCGCCCACTATGTGGCGGCGGTCCGGGCCCATGACGAACTGCCGGGCGGGCAACGGGCGTTGACCCTGCTGCTGGCCGACCTCGACCGGACGCGAGCTGAGCTTGACGCGCGGCTGCGGATGTTGGCGCACGCCGAGGAGACGGCGCGGCGGCTGGGGCAGCTGCCGGAGGCGGAACGGCTGACCGGGCTCGCCGAATGGGCGCGGGACGATCAGGAGCGCATGGTGGCCCGCCGCGCCGAGGCGCACGCCCGGCTTGTGCGACTCTCCGAGCGCCCCCCGGGCACCCTCCCCCGCACCCGCACGGCGCAGGGGGCCACGGCGACCCCGACGCCCCCGAGGGACCCGCCGGCGGCCGAGGCGCCCGTCCCGGCTCGCAAGCGGGCCAAGCAGACGCGTCGACCCCGTGGCGCGCGGTTCGCCGGGATCGAGGAGCCGGACGAGCCAGGGCCGACCCAGGCGCCCGAACAGGTGCCGACGGCCGCCCCTGAGCCGGCGCCGCCGGCCGGCGCCCTCGTCCGGCCGCCCAGCGGCTCCCGGTTCGCCGGCGCGCTGCGGGACCAACGGCCGACGCTGGAGGAGCGGGTGAGCCAGGCCGACCGGGAGGCGGCGGCCAGGACCGTCGACCAGCTGCGGGAGCTGCGGGCGCGGGGGCAGAGCGGGGCGGCGCACGGCCTGCTCTCCGAGGCGGCGGGCGGCTCGGCCGTCCGACTGGCGCTGCTGCTGGCCGAGTTGGAGCGGGTCGATCTTGGCGCCGAGACGACCACGCTGCTGTGGGAGGCGGGTTCGCTGCCGCCCGAGGCCCTGGCTGCGGCGGCCGAGGCGCTGTCCCTTGCCGGTCGGGAACGGGACTGCGACCAGCTGCTGCGGCAGGGGGCGGCGCGGCCGGCCGCCGAGGTCGGCTCGGTCGCCGCCGCGCTGCGCGAGTTCGGCCTCGGCCGTCAGGCGGTGACGCTGCTGCGGGGGCTGGTGCGGGCGCGCACCGCCGAGGAGGCGGCGCAGGCGGCGCGCACCGCGCCCGATGTGCTGGTGCCGATCCTGCTGGCCGCCGCCCGCGAGGTCTCGCCCAGCCACCACTTCGCGGTGACCAGCGAACTACGGCGCGCGGGTGTGGCCTGAGCCGGCGCGCACCCCGGCGCGCACCCCGGCGCGCAAGCGGCGCGGGCGGCGCGGGCGGCGGAATCGGCCGCTTCACCCCCTCTCGGCCGATCCGCCGTTCCTGGGCGTGATTCGATGGGCGGGTGAGAGCGGAAGAGCTGGTGAGCCCAGTGACAGAGGCGATAAGGACGGTCGCGGCGCGGGAGATCCTCCCGCGCTGGCGGCAGTTGGCGGACGACGAGATCTCGGTGAAGACCGGGCCGCACGATCTCGTGACGGTCGCGGACCAGGCCGCCGAGCGATCCCTCACGGCCATCCTGACGGCGCTGCTCCCCGGCTCGGTCGTGGTCGGCGAGGAGGCGGTGCACGAGGATCCGTCGCGCTACGCGGCGCTTTCCGGCGACGCCCCGGTCTGGATCGTGGACCCGGTGGACGGGACCAGGCCGTTCGTCCGGGGCGAGACCGGGTTCTGCACGCTGGTGGCGCTGGCCCACCACGGGGAGCTGCTGGGCTCCTGGACGTACGCGCCGGCGCGCGAGCTGTTCGCGCACGCCTGGCGTGGCGCCGGCGCATGGCTGGACGGGGTACGACTGCACGCCGGCGCGCCCGACCACACACGTCCGCTGAGGGTGGCCCACTCACACCCCGACTACACCTCGCCACAGCAGAAGCGCGCCCTGTCGGCGCTGGTGACCGAGGGGGTGACCGCGCGCCCCTGCGGAGCGGCGGGTCTTGAGTATCTGGCGGTCGCCCGGGGCGAGTTGGACGCCATCGCGTTCGACTGGGAGAACGCCTGGGACCACGCGGCCGGACTCCTGCTGGTCCGCGAGGCGGGCGGCCTGGAGCTGACCCGCGACGGCTCCCCGTTCCGGCTGGCCGGCGAGAACGACATGCCGTTCACCGCGGCCCGCGACAAGGCCACCGCCCAACGGCTCGTCGCACTCTTCCGCTCGGGCGACGCGGGCGGTGTCGTGGGCGCGCGATAGCGCCGCCGGCGGGCGCGGGCCGAGGCCGCGCACGTCCCGGGTCAGGCGTGGGAGTCGAGCGGCTGACTGAACCTGCGGCAGATATGGACGCGCTGGAACCGCGCACGCATCTCGGCCTCGCGGTCCAGTCCGGCATGGCTGAAGACCGTGATCGGACGCAGCCCGGGCCGGGGGCGCTCCACCGCCCGCTCCGGCTCGCCCTCGTCCACGTACGCGTTGGCGTAGACATGGAGATAGTGGTCGCTCTCCTGGAACCCCATGGCGTGGTACCAGGCGAGGCTGGACGGCTGGTCACGCGTCCAGGCGTCCAGGGTGGTCGCCCCCGCCGCCTCGGCGCGGGCCCGGGCCTCGGCCAGCAGCGCGGTGGCGATGCCCTGACGCTGAGCGTCGGGATGCACGGCGATGGTCTCGATGGTGGCCAGCCGATCGGCCATCGTGAGGTCGAGACAGCCGACCACCGCGTCCCGGGCCGGCCGTTCCTCGTCCACCGCGACCAGGGCGAAGCCCGGCGGTGGGGTGGCCGGCTTGGCGATGAGCACATTGTCGTAGTACGGGGTGTCCAGGAAGGAGAGCACCCGGCAGCGCAGCCAGGACCGTTCGTCGGCCGGCCGATAGGCACGCACGAGATGACTCATGCGCCCCACTCTGGGCGTCAACTCCCGTACCGGGCAACGGATTATCCGTCCGCGGGGCGGGTCGCGGGGCGGGTCGCGGGGCGGGGCACGGGACGGGACGCGGGACGGGGCGCGGGAGAGGACGGGGGCGGCCCGGCGGCAGAGGCGGCGGCGTATCCTCGGGGTGCTGTTCCGCCTGTAGCTCACCGTTGAGGGGAGAGCCGTACGTTGCCTGCGTTGCGTGACGTGGTCGTGGTGGGAGCCGGGCCGAACGGGCTGACGGCCGCCGTGGAGCTGGCCAGGCGCGGGATGTCGGTCGCGCTCTTCGAGGCGAAGGAGACCGTCGGCGGCGGCGCCAGGACCGAGGAGCTGACGCTCCCCGGCTTCCGGCACGACCCCTGCTCCGCCGTCCATCCGATGGGCGCCGGCTCGCCCGCGTTCAACGCGATGCCGCTGGAACGGTACGGACTCGCCTGGGTGCACCCGGAGTTGCCGCTGGCGCACCCGTTCCCGGACGGCGGCGCCGCCGTGCTGGCCAGGGCCGTGGGCGAGACGGCCGCCAGCCTGGGCCCCAGGGACGCCGCCGCCTACCGCCGCCTGCTCGCGCCCTATCTGGGACGGTGGGAGACGCTGGTCGGCGACTTCCTCAACGTCCCCTGGGACGGGCTGCCACGCGATCCGCTGCTGCTGGCCCGCTTCGGTCTCACCGGCACCCCGCCCGTCTCCTGGCTGGTCAGACGCTTCCGCGACGACCGGGCCCGAGCGCTGCTCACCGGGCTCGCCGCACATGTGATCGCCCCGACCTCCACGCCGGCGACCGGCGCGGTGGCGCTGGTCTTCGCGCTGGCGGCGCACGAGGTGGGGTGGCCGATCGCCAGGGGCGGTTCCCAGGCCATCTCCGACGCGCTGGCCGGCTATCTGCGGGACCTCGGCGGGGAGATCCACACCGGCGTCGAGGTCAAACGGCTGGACGAGCTGCCGCCCGCGCGGGCCTATGTCTTCGACACCTCCCCCACCGCGCTGGCCCGGATCGCCGGCCTCGGCAGCGCCTACCGGCGCTTCCGCTACGGCCCCGCCGCCTTCAAGATCGACTACGCGTTGGACGGGCCCGTGCCCTGGACCTCTCCCGAGGCGCGCCGCGCCGGCTCGGTCCATCTGGGCTCCAGCAGCGGCGAGATCACCGAGGCGCTGCGCGCGGCGGCGGTCCGGGGCGAGGCCCCCGAGGTGCCGTTCCTGGTCACCTCCCAGCCGACCCTGTTCGACCCGAGCCGGGCGCCCGAGGGCAAGCATGTGTACTGGGCCTACGGGCATGTGCCCAATGGTTGGACGGGCGATCTCACGGACGCGGTGGAGCGCCAGATCGAGCGGTTCGCGCCCGGCTTCCGCGATCTGGTGCTGGCCCGAGCGGTCGCCGGGCCGCCGGAGTTGGCCCGGCGCAACGCCAACTACGTGGGCGGTGACATCGGCTGCGGCGCGTTCGCCGGCACCCAGACGATGTTCCGGCCGCGCATCGGGCTCCGGCCCTACGCCACCCCGCACCCGGCGGTCTTCCTCTGCTCGTCGGCGACCTGGCCGGCGCCGGGGGTGCACGGGATGTCGGGACACAACGCCGCCAAGGCGGTGTGGCGCCAACTCCGCCGTGGCACCCCGGCGTTGTCCGGGTAGCACCGCCGGCTCCCCGGTACGCCCCCGGGCGGTGTGACCGGCGAGGCACTCGGCGACCGTGGTGTGCGGCGGTGGAGCCGGATAGGGTCCGTGTTCGACCGCAACGACCACAGGGACCGCAGAATGACGCAGAGCTGGCGCGTGCTGATCGCCGCCGACAAGTTCAAGGGTTCGCTCACCGCCGCCGAGGTGGCCGAACATGTCACGGCCGGTATCCGCCAGGTCCGCCCCGAGGTCACGGTGACCGCGCTGCCGGTGGCCGACGGGGGCGACGGCACGGTCGACGCCGCCGTGGCCGGTGGCTTCACGCCGGTCGAGGTCGAGGCGACCGGGCCGCTGGGCACGCCGGTCGCCGCGCGGTTCGCGCTGCGCGGGGACACCGCGGTGGTGGAGATGGCGCAGGCCTCGGGCCTTGTGCTGCTGCCGCCGCGCACCTTCGCGCCCATGACCGCCACCACCTTCGGCACCGGCGAGTTGATCGCCGCCGCGCTGGACGCGGGCGCCCGCCGGATCATTCTCGGCGTGGGCGGCTCGGCCACGACGGACGGCGGCGCGGGGATGCTGATGGCGCTGGGCGCCAAGCTGCTGGACGACGACGGGGACCCGGTGCCGCTCGGCGGCGGACCGCTGCGCGAGGTGGCGTCCGTTGACCTCTCCGGGCTCGATCCCCGGCTGAAGGACACCGAGTTCGTGCTGGCCAGCGACGTGGACAACCCGCTGTGCGGGCCCATGGGAGCCGCCGGGGTCTACGGTCCGCAGAAGGGCGCCGACCCGCTGGAGGTCGAGGTGCTGGACGGGGCGCTCTCCCACTTCGCCGAGGTGCTGGAGCGGGTGGAGGGCAGCCGGGTCGCCGAGCTGGCCGAGGCGCCGGGCGCCGGCGCGGCCGGCGGCGTCGGCTTCGGCGCGCTGATCGGCCTGGGCGCCACCTTCCGTCCCGGGATCGAGGTGCTGCTCGATGTGCTGGGGTTCGCCGAGGCGCTGGCGGACGCGGATGTGGTGATCACCGGGGAGGGCTCGCTGGACGAGCAGACGCTGCGCGGCAAGGCCCCGGCCGGCGTGGCGGCTGCGGCCCGCGCGGCCGACCGGCGGGTGCTCGCGGTCTGTGGCCGACTGGCCATCGACGCGGAGGCCCTGGCCGGGGCGGGCATCGAGGCCGCGTACCCGCTGACCGCGCTGGAGCCAAACCCCCGCCGCAGCATGGACAACGCGGGCCCCCTGCTGCAACGCGTGGCCGCCCAACTGGCCACCGACCACCTCGCCCCCTGACCCTCCCGGCGTGTGCCGGCCCCCACGGACAACCGACCGGGGCGCGGCGCACGGACGGCACACGCCGAGGCCGGCGCGGCAGCGGCCGGCGACATGGCCCCGTGGGCGCCCCACGCGGTCGCCTCCGGCGGCAGCCGGCCCGCCGAGGGCCGACATGGCGTCGACGGGATGCCCGGTCGGTGAACGGGCCACGGCCGTCAGGGAGTCAGGGAGTTCGGCCCGGAGCCGGAGGGCGCGACGGTCGAGATCGTTCTGATCGGCCATGGCCGGGACCGGCGGCCGGGGACCTCGGCGCCGCCTTCGACCACCTGGAGATCGTCGACGGCTGACGAGACCCGTCAGTCGGGAGGCGCGCCGGCGTCGGCTATTCGGTGGTGGCGGGCCTCCGCACGGGCCGTGGCGAGCAGGAGCAGCGTCAACGCCGCCACCCCGCCCACGATCAGCGCGGTGTGCGGCGAGAGGGTGCGCAGCCGATCGGCGGAGACCGGATCGGCCGCGCCGAAGCCGTCGACGGAGATCTCCAGCCGGTCTCGCACCTGGGCCCGCTCGTGCGGCCCGAAGGACATCCGGCCCAGATCCCGGCCGGTACCCACCTCGACGACGCCGTAGTTACGCCCGGTGGGGCGGTCGTGGTAGCGCCCCTCGCGCTCCACCGTGGTCGACACGACCTCGGCGACCGCACGCTCGCCGAAGACCTCGTGGTACGCCAGCACGCCTCCGGACGTCGTGGTGACCAGGACCACCCCGCCGACCAGCCCGGCCATCAGGCCGGTGCCGGGCCGCAGCGGCCTCGGCAGGCCCGCGCCACCGGCGGAGTACCCCCAGGCGAGCAGCCCGAGGAAGGGCGCGGTGGCGAGCAGGATCAGATACGAGCCCTGGGGCCACCACAGCGTCAGGCCGAACGAGGCCAGCCAGGCGGCCAGGACGCCGGCCAGGGCCAGCGAGCGCGGGCCGCGCAGCCCGCTGCCGCTGGGGGGCGGCCGAAGCGCGGCCAGCAGCGCGTCACACCGCTCGACCGCAGCCATGGCATGGGCCAACTCGGGGCCGCGCGGGCGCAGTTCCCGGCCGCGCGCGGCCTGGCCGTGCCGGTGGTTCTCCGCCTTCGCCGCCGCCCGCAGCTCCCCGACGCCACGCTCCAGGGCGGGTATCAGCTCGCGCCACGCCGGCTCGAACGCCCGCCGGAAGGCCAGCCACTCCTCCCTGTGCCGCGCCTCGGCCCGGCGCCCGGCGCGCCCCGGGCTCGGCAGCGAGCGCCACCAGGACGCGCTCGCCCGCCGGGCCTCGCCCGGCTCGGCCGCCGAGAGCTGGCCGGCCTTCGCGAGCACGCCCATGGCCGCCAGCGTGGTCGCCGCGAGGCGGTCGGCGACCTCCGCCACCTCCAACAGCCCGCTACGGCCTCCCTCGCCGTATCGCTCGGCCAACGTCCGCATCCGGCTGGCCACCTCCTTGACCGGGAGAACCACAGGCCAGGCCCCTCCTCCCGCGCCACCTCGGCCTCGGGCCAACGCCTGGGCGGCTCCAGGAACGCCACCGCCGTGATCCAGCACAGAGCGCCGAGCGCCGCCGCCCAGATCAGCGCGAGCCACCAGGAGACCCCACCGGCGGACGCCGCCAGGACCCCGCCCACGAAGAGCGCCACCGCCAACGGCCCGAGCGCCGCGCCGCGCCGCCCCCGCACGACCGCCGCGCCCGACGGCCTTCGGACCGCCGATCCTCGAAGCCACCCCATGACTTCCCCTCCCCCACGGCCGACCGACCCCCGGCCGGCCCGAACTCGACTGACCACACACCGTAGTCGGCCCCACTGACAACGGGCCCGAGGCGACCGCTCAAGGCCCCGACGGGCCCTCAGTCCACGATCAGCAGCGCCTCGGCGCCGACCGGGCGGTAGCCGGCGGCCTGGAAGGTGCGGACGCTGCGGGCGTTCCCCGGCGGCTGCTGGGACCACACCAGCTCGCCCGCCGGCACCAGTTGGCGGGCCGCCAGGGCCAACTCGCGTCCCAGTCCTCGTCCCCTGGCGGCCTCGTCCAGTTCGATCGCCACCTCGTGGCGGCCGGCGACGCCCGCGCCCATCACCAGCACCCCGCCCTCGGGGGTCGTCCACACCCGCACGCGGTCACGGAACTGACGGGCCCGCACCACCCGGGGGTGGTCCGTCGCGCTGATCTCGGTGAGGTCCAGCGCCGGCCGCCCCGGCAGGGCCGGCGCCACCGTCAGCAGGTCCACGCAGTTGACCCGGCGTCCCGTCCTGGCGCCGAACGCCGTCAGGAAGGCGGGCCCCAGCGGGGCCGCCAGCGGGTCGGGCGAGGCGGCCCGCAGCGTGGTCCGCACCCACTCCGGGTCCTGGTCGGTGAAGATGACGGCGTGCGCGGTCATGCCCAGCACGCCGGCGTCCCGCGCGTTGGGCGGCGGGATCACCGTGAACCCGCCGTCGCCCGGCGGGAACTCCCCGCGCGCGGCGGCCCGCAGCACCCGCGCCAACTCGCTCTCGCCGGCCGCCTCGTCACTCCCCGGTGCCGCGCCCACCATCGTCCGTCCCCTCTCCGACCACCGACCGGAAACCCCCGGCGGGGCAGGAAACCCCGTGGCCCGGGACCCATGATCGCAACCCGGGCCCCGGCGCCGGCTGTCAGGGTTCGGTGGTGGAGACCGCGTAGACGCGGGGCCGCTCCTCCTTGGTGAGGTCGACCGTGATGGCGACCTCGGGCTCCTGGTCCGACTGGCGTACCACCGTGCCCGCGTAGACCCGGTCAGGATCGTCGAAGGCCCAGCCGACCTGGTCCGCCTCCTCCTCGGAGATGGTCACCGTGCCCTCCGCCAGGCCGGCCCTGCTGGTGCCCAACGACTCGAGGAAGCCGCTGAGTTGGCTCGGTGAGCAGCGGAACTCCACATACATGGTGCTGCGGTCCCAGGAGTTGGTCTCGAAGTGCCCGACATAGGCCGAGCCGCCCGGGATCGGGATGTCGTAGATGCGGCGCTGAACCTTGCTCGGCCACTCGTAGACCAGGGTCCGCGCGGAGGCGGAGCGGGCCTTGTCCTCGCCGCTGTCCCGGCTCTGGTAGGCGGAGAGCACCATATAGCCGGCGGGGATGGCGATCAGCAGCAGCACCGTCAACGCCACCAGCCAGCGGTGGCGCGGCCGGTGCGGCGGCCGTTGCGGCACGCCGGGGGAAGTAGTGCTGGCGCCCAGCGTGCCGGTCACGCGTCCCCCGCCCATCCGCGCGGCGTCAACCGCAGCTCGAAGGCGGGGCGATGGGCCCGCTCGGCCCTGCGTCGGTTGGCCCTGCGGAACCGCCTGGCCACCAGCCGGGCCAGGTCGGCCGCGCCCACCATGCCGGCGTCGGCGCCGAGCGCGGCCCGCACGATGGTCGCCTCGGGCCGGTAACCCCGCCCGGTCAGCTGCCGTTTGAACGCCTCCCTGGCCGGGCCGATCAGCAGCTCGTCCGCGTCGCTGACCCCGCCGCCGACGACGAAGCGCGCCGGGTCGAGCGCGGCGGCCAGGTTGGCGATGCCGACGCCGAGCCAGCGCCCGATGTCCTGGAGCAGCTCGACGCACATCGCGTCGCCCTCGCGGGCCAGCTCGGTGATCAGCGGGCCCGTGATGTCCCCGATCTGGCCCTCCACCCGGGCCAGGATGTGGTGGGCCACCGGGGAGTCGGCGGCGGCCAGCTCGCGCGCCTCCCGCACCAGCGCGTTGCCCGAGCTGTACTGCTCCCAGCAGCCGCGGTTGCCGCACGGGCAGCGGTGCCCCTCGGGGACGACCTGCATGTGCCCGAACTCGCCGGCCACGCCGAAGGCGCCGCGCTTGACCTTGCCCGACTCCAGTATCCCGCCGCCGATGCCGGTGCCCAGGGTGATCATCACCAGATGGTCGGCGCCCCGGCCCGCGCCGAAGCGCCACTCGCCCCAGGCGGCGGTGTTGGCGTCGTTGTCGACCATGATCGGAACGGCCAGGCGAGACGCCAGGGCCTCGCGCAGCGGCTCGTTGCGCCAGGCCAGATGGGGGGCGAAGAGCACCGTGGAGCGGTCGGCGTCCACCCAGCCGGCCGCGCCGATGCCCACCGCGTGCACATCGTGCCGGTCCGAGAGGTCCAGCACGAGTTCGGCGATGGTGTCCTCGACGACCTTGGGGCTCTTGGACTTCTCGGGCGTCTCGGTGCGCAGCCGCTCCAGGATGGTGCCGTCCGCGTCCACCACACCGGCCATCACCTTCGTGCCGCCGATGTCGATCCCCACGGTCGGCACCCGGGGCGCGGACAGATGTGAGGAGCGCTCGCGGCTGGCGATGGCGCGTAGCACGGAAGCCCGCGCCGTCTGGCGGTGCGCACGCTCACGGTAGGTACTCATCGGCTCGATTGTGCCCTACGCCGGCGAAGGGTGGCGGGCTGCCCACCGGCTGGCGGCGGACCGGCCAACGCCGGGCGGCGCCCCGGTGACGCCAGGGGCAACGGGCGACGACCGGTCGGGGAACGGGGGTGCGCGGTGCCGTCGGGCGGGCAGGACGCCCAGGCCGCCTGACGGGGGACCGCCCGATTGTCGTAGCCGCGCTCCGGGGATCATTGCGGACAGCCCGCCCGGTGCGCCGAGCGTGCGGCCGGTCATCCGAGGAGGTCCGCTTGAAACGCCCGACCATGCGGGACATCGCCGATCGGGCGGGGGTCACCAAGGCCGCCGTGTCCTTCGCGCTCAACGGTCGGCCCGGCGTCTCGGAGTCCACCAGGGGACGCATCCTGGCCATCGCCGAGGAGTTGGGCTGGCAGCCCAGCAGCGCGGCCAGGGCGCTCTCCGACGGCAGGGCCGGAGCGTTCGGCCTGGTCATCGACCGGCCGGCGCGGACGCTTGGGATCGAGCCGTTCTTCATGCAGCTGATCTCCGGCATCCAGGCCGAACTGGCGCGGGACACCACGCCGTTGCTGCTCACCATGGCGGAGGACCAGGCGGCCGAGATCGAGCTGTACCGCTCCTGGTGGGCGCGGCGCGCGGTGGACGGGGTGTTCCTCGTCGATCTCCAGGTGTCCGACGCCAGGGTCGCGGTGCTGGAGCAGCTGGGCATGCCGGCGGTGGTGATCGGCGGGCCACTGGGCACCGGCCGGCTGCCGGCGGTCTGGAGCGACGACGCGGCGGCGGTGGCCGTCGCCGTCCGGCATCTGGCGGATCTCGGGCATCGGCGGCTGGCCAGGGTGTCAGGGCCCGCCCGGCTGCGCCACACCTCGGTCCGGGCGGTGGCCTTCGACCAGGTGACCGCCGAACTCGGCCTGGCCGGGCGGACGTTGGAGGCGGACTACAGCGGCGACGGCGGTGCGGCTGCCACCCGGGAGCTGCTGTCGGGACCTTCGCGGCCGACGGCGATCCTCTACGACAACGATGTGATGGCCCTCTCCGGGGTGACGGCGGCGCAGGGGCTCGGCCTCCGGGTGCCGGCCGATGTGTCCGTGATGGCCTGGGACGACTCCGCGCTCTGCGAGCTGGTGCATCCGCCGCTGACCGCGCTGAGCCGGGATATCGGGGCCTATGGAGCGCGGGCGGCGCAGCGGCTGCGCGCCGCGGCGGGCGGCCGGTGTCTCGGCGACCTCCAGGACGCGGCGCCCTCACTCACCCTGCGCGGCTCGACCGCGTCCCCACCGATGGGGGACTGACCCGAGACCCGATCTCACACGTTCGGGTGAACCTTCCGGCCGCGCCCGCTCGGGGAGGGGTGCGGCGCCGGGACCGGTGGGGGCGGTCCCGGCGCCGCTGTGGGGGGACAGTGGTTCGGGGGATCAGCAGCCGTGGTCGATCAGGTCGAACGAGGCGTAGTGATCCGCGGTGTAGTAGTCCTCCTGGGAGGAGTCGCCGGTGACGATCCGCCGTGCGCCGCGGTCGTCGCTGCCCGGCGTCTCCACGGTGTACTCCTGGTAGTAGCCGGTGGGTTGGTCGGGCAGCAGGCCCTCACGGTTGTAGAAGGTGCCGCCGTCCTGGGGGTGGGGGAAGGGGCCGCCCCGCTCGATCAGGTCGAGGGTGTCGTGGGCCTGCGCCGGCAGGCCGCTGTAGCAGATGTCGCCGAAGGCGAACGGTGCGAAGGCCGAGGCGGTGGAGGTGGGGGCAGGGATGGGGGTGGGTGCCGCGGTGGCCGTGGCCTGGCCGCCCACCAGCAGAGTGGCGAGCAGTGCGCCGAGGGCGCCGGCGCGTGCGCCCCTGGCGGTCCTGGATACGCGATTCATGCCCATGCCAACCAGTTGACGCGCGTAGCGTGACCCGCGTCAACCACGCATCAGGGATATTTCCCAGGAATTCACACAACCGCGACGCGACGCCCACCTCGCGGTCGCGGAAGTATCAGTCCCCGAGGGCCTGTTGACGCTCCCGCAGCCGTCGCCGGCCGCGTTCGGTGAGGCTACCGTGCAGCCGCAGCCTGGCGACGCCGCCGTCCGGGTGGACGTCGAGCCTGGCGTGGGTCGCCGGGGGCACGTCGTCGGGCAGCACGAACCGGTGCACGGTGTCGGGGAGCAGCCGGGTGCGGGGCAACACCTGGTGCCAGGAGCCAGCCGGTGCGGTGGCCGCCCCGCCCGACGGGCCGTCCCAGAGGGAGAGTTCGGCCCAGCCGGGGGCGTTGCCCCGGTAGCAGCCGGTGTCGATCTCGACCGCCCGCACCACTCCCTGCTCGGCGAGCCGGTAGCGGAGCCAGTCGTGCCCCGAGTCCCGGCGGCGCGCGGTCTCCCAGCCCTCGTCCATGGTGCGGGGCCGGCCCGGGTAGATGGTGTGCGCCGGAGGCGAGTAGAAGGAGTTGGACGCGTCCTCCACCAGGCCGCCATGGGCGAGCGCGGCCAGGTCGAAGGTGCCGAGGGCGGCCAGCCAGTCGGGGTCGGCCAGCGGCACGCCGTGCACCCGGAGCCGGGCGATGCCGCCGTCCGGGTACTGGCTCAGCCGCAGATGGGTGACCGGGGCGCCCGCGAGGGGCGCCAACGGGAAGGCGTGCGCCGCGTGGCCGCCGATCTCGGTGCGCGGCACCAGCTCCGTCCACCCGGTGTCGGGCCCGAACAGCTCCTCGGGTCCCGGGGTGCCGGGCCTGGCGGTGCCCTCCACGCGGACCGCGCGGGGGTGGTTCCCCCGGAAGTGCGCGGTGTCGACGACGATGCCGTGGAGCCGCCCGGGAACGCCGAGGCGGATCAGCGCCCAGTCGTACTCGTCGGCCGAGGGATGCGGGTGCTCACCGTGGCTGCCCCGGCGCCTGCGGGTCTCCCAACCGTCCATCACCTTGCCCTTGTTGCCGAAGGCCGCCGGGTCGAAGACGGCGCGCCCCGGGGCGAGGAGATTCTCCCGTTCGGCGAAGAACTCGTCGTTGGCGGCCGTCACACAGCCGCCGATCGACCGCACGGCGAGATCGGGCAGCCGGGTGAACGGCAGATCCCTCAGGTCGACGGTGCGGTAGTCGGCATAGGGGTCGCCGCCGCCGTAGGGGGCCGCGTGGCCCGGGAACACCGTGCTGGTCCCATCCGCTGTCATACCGTCCGTTGTCACGGCGCAGCCGTCCTCTCGATCAACCGGCCGATCGGCGCGGGGGCCGGATGCGCCCCGCCCGAGTCCTGCCCGGTCTCGGTCTCTTCTCCCACGAATCCCACAGCTCCCGCTGCTCCTGCCGCCGCGGTTTCCGCGGTCTCCAGGATGGGTCGCCCGCGCAGCCAGGTGGCGCGCACCACGCCCCTGAGCGTGCGGCCGGCGTAGGCCGTCACCGGGTTGCGGTGGTGCAGCGCCGCCGGGTCGACGGTGAAGGTGGCCTCCGGGTCCAGCACGGTGATGTCGGCGTCCCGGCCCGGCTCGATCGCGCCCTTGTGACGCAGGCCGGCCAGCCGCGCCGGGGCGGTGGACATCCATCGCGCCACATCGGCGAGTTGGTGGCCGCGGGCGCCGGCCGCGGTCCAGATGGCCGGGAGGCCCAGCTGGAGGGAGGAGATCCCGCCCCAGGCGGCGCCGAAGTCCGGCACCTTCAGGTCCACCGTGCACGGTGAGTGGTCGGAGACCACACAGTCGAGGGTGCCGTCGGCGAGCGCGGCCCAGAGGGCGTCCTGGTTGGCGGCCTCCCTGATCGGCGGGCAGCACTTGAACTCGGTGGCGCCGTCGGGGACTTCCTCGGCGGTCAGGGTGAGGAAGTGCGGGCAGGTCTCGGCGGTGACGGCGACGCCCGCCGCCTTGGCGTCGGCGATCAGGGGCAGCGCCGAGGCGGCCGAGAGGTGCAGCACATGGACACGGGCGCCGAGTCGGTCGGCCAGCGTGATCAGTCGCTCGATCGCCGCGTGTTCGGCGCCGGCCGGCCGGGAGGCCAGAAAGTCGACATAGCGCCGACTTCCCGTGACCTCGGGCGCGGCGGCGAGCCGCTCGGGGTCCTCGGCGTGCACGATCAGCAGCCCGTCGAAGGCCGCGATCTCCGCCAGCGCCTCGGCCAGCCCGGCGGGGTCGAGCGCGGGAAACTCCTCGACGCCCGAGGGCGAGAGGAAGCACTTGAAGCCAAAGACGCCGGATCGGTGCAGGGCCCGCAGCCGGCCGGCGTTCTCCGGCACGGCGCCGCCCCAGAAGCCGACGTCCACCCAGACGCGGCCCCGCGCGGCGGCCCTCTTGACGGCCAACGCCTCGGGGCTGACGGTCGGCGGCACGCTGTTGAGGGGCATGTCGAGCAGGGTGGTGACACCGCCGGCCGCCGCCGCCCTGGTCGCGGAGGCGAAGCCCTCCCAGGCCGCGCGCCCGGGGTCGTTGATATGCACATGGGTGTCGACCAGCCCGGGCAGCAGCGCCGCGTCGCCGTAGTCGACGAGGCGGGCGCCAGGGGGCGGCGGGGCGTCGTGCGAGAGCAGCGCCTCGATCCGCTCCCCGGCGACCGCGACGCAGGCGGGGCGGGTGCCGGTGGGGGTGACCACCCGGCGGGAGCGGAGGAGCACATCGATCGGCCGCGCGGGGAACGCGTCTGCCTCGGACAACCGGCCACTCCTCAGCGCTCGCTGACGACATCACTTTCCATGCGTTCAACGTTTTGTTGAAGCCGGTCAGGGTTCGATGGTCGACGGACCGGGGCGGCCCGTCAAGGGCCGGTAGGCTCTGGGGGACCGCTACCACCGAATGAGGAACGCGACGTGCCGCCGTCCGACGTGCGCAAGTCCTCCGCCAGCGGCGGGGTTCAGTCTCTTGAGCGGGCCTTCGGGCTGCTCGAACAGATGGCCGATGCCGGCGGCGTCACCGGGCTGAGCGAGCTGGCCAGCAGCAGCGGGCTGCCGCTCCCCACCATCCACCGCCTGATGCGCACCCTGGTCGCCTGCGGCTATGTCCGCCAACAGCCCAACAGACGCTATGCGTTGGGCCCCCGGCTGATCCGTCTGGGCGAGGCAGCCGCCCGCCCGCTGGCCACCTGGGCGCGCCCTTATCTGGCCAGGCTGGCGGCCGAGACCGGCGAGACGGCCAACATGGCGCTGCTCGACGGGGACGACGCGGTCTATGTGGCACAGGCGCCCTCGCGTCACTCCATGCGGATGTTCACGGAGGTGGGCCGGCGGGTGCTGCCGCACGCCACCGGCGTCGGCAAGGCGCTGCTCGCCGGGCTGAGTGATGACGAGGTGCGGGCGCTGCTGCGCCGCACCGGGATGCCGGCGATCACCGAGCGCACCCTGACCTCGCCCGACGCCTTCCTGCGCGAGCTGCGCATGGTGCGGACGCGGGGCTTCGCGGTGGACGACAACGAGCAGGAGATCGGCGTGCGCTGCCTCGCGGTCCCGCTGCCGCACGCCCCGACCCCGGCCGCCATATCCGTCTCGGGCCCGGCGGGCCGGCTGACGGACGAGGCGGTCGAGAAACTGGCCCCCCTGCTGCGCGAGGTCGCCCACGAACTGGGCACGGCCCTGGCCGCCGAGCCGGAGGCAGACGGCTGACCCGGTGGCCTCCGGCCCGGCAGAGCGGTGACGCCCAACTCAGCGAGGTGACGGCCACCGGCCCGGCAGGGCCTTTACCTCCAACCCGAAGGAACAGCGGACGGATGAGACCGCGCCGGAGGCGGACCGACAAGGCAGCGGCACAGCCGGCCCCGCCGCCGGGGGGATCCCGTCAGACGGCCGCCGCGCTGGCGGCGGGCCGCTGAGACGGGTGGCTTCCGCCGGCGCCTGGGGCCCCTGACCGCTCGATCGCGGGTGCCTGCCGCTCGGGGCGGCACTCGTTGTCGCCTGGTCACCGGGGCGGGCGGCGGACGCCGGCACAGCGGCTACCCCGCCCCGGCCGTCCGCCTCGCACGGCTTGGCGCCGCGGGCCTACGCTGGCCGGCATGACGGGTGCGGCGGCGGTGGCCGGGGTGGTGTTGGCGGCCGGCAGCGGGAGGCGGCTGGGCGGGCGGGTCAAGGCGCTGCTGGAGCATGAGGGGCGCCCCCTGGTGGAGTTGACGTCCGGGGCGTTGCGCGCGGCCGGTTGCGCGCCGGTGCTGGTGGTGTTGGGCGCCGGCGCGGACGAGATCCAGGAGCGCGCGTCGCTGGGCGCCTGCCGGATCGTGCGCAACCCGGACTGGGCCTCGGGGATGGGCTCCTCGTTGCGCGCCGGGCTCGCCGCGCTGGACGCGCTGGCCGAGCCGCCGGCGGGCGCGCTGGTGGCGCTGGTCGACCAACCGTGGGTGGGCGTCGAGGCGATGGCCCGGGTGCGGGCGGCGTTCCGTTCCCCGGCGTCCCTGGCCGCGGCCGGCTATGGCGGGCGGCGCGGGCATCCGGTGCTGCTGGGGGCCGACCACTTCGCCGGGGTGGCCGCCGCCGCGCGCGGCGACCGGGGCGCGCGCGACTATCTGCGGGCGCACCAGGATCGGCTCACGCTGGTGGAGTGTGGGGATGTGGCGGTTCCAGACGATATCGACCAACCGGCCGACCTGCGCAGGCTGTCAGGACCGCCATCGGATCGTTGATCTTCCACGATGTAGAAACTACTATCCATTTCCAGGTCTTATGTCGTAGTGAACCAGTGAACCGTAGTGAAGGAGTGACCCATGTCAGCCGTCACCGTGGAAGCTCGGGACCGGGTGTCACGCCAGGACGAGGTGCTCACCCCGCAGGCTCTCGACTTCCTCGCCGAGCTGCACCGGCGGTTCACCCCGCGCCGGGACGAGCTGTTGGCCCTGCGCGCCCGGAGGCGGGAGGAGATCGCCCGCACCGCCCGGCTGGACTTCCTGCCCGAGACGGCCGAGGTCAGGGACGGCGACTGGTCGGTCGCCCCGGCGCCGCCCGCGCTCCAGGACCGCCGGGTGGAGATCACCGGGCCGACCGACCGCAAGATGACGGTCAACGCGCTGAACTCGGGCGCCCGGATCTGGCTGGCGGACTTCGAGGACGCCCTCTCGCCGACCTGGGCCAATGTGATCGGCGGGCAGCTCAGCCTGGCCGACGCCTTCCGTCGGCGGATCGACTTCACCGACGAGCGCGGCAAGGAGTACGCGCTGCGCCCCGACGCCGAGTTGGCCACGGTGGTGACCCGCCCGCGTGGCTGGCATCTGGACGAGCGGCATCTCACCGTCGACGGCCGCCCCGTCCCCGGCTCCCTGGTGGACTTCGGGCTCTACTTCTTCCACAACGCGGCCCTGCTCGCGCGGGAGGGCCGGGGCCCCTACTTCTACCTGGCCAAGCTGGAGTCCCATCTGGAGGCACGCCTCTGGAACGAGGTGTTCCGCTTCGCCCAGGACGCGCTGGGCGTCCCGCAGGGCACCATCCGGGCCACCGTGCTGATCGAGACGGTCACCGCCGCGTTCGAGATGGAGGAGATCCTCTACGAACTGCGCGAGCACGCCTCCGGGTTGAACGCGGGCCGCTGGGACTACCTGTTCTCGATCGTCAAGAACTTCCGCGACGGCGGCGAGCGTTTCGTGCTCCCCGACCGCAACGCGATCACCATGACGGCCCCCTTCATGCGTGCCTACACCGAACTCCTGGTGCGCACCTGCCACAAGCGCGGCGCGCACGCCATCGGCGGCATGGCCGCTTTCATCCCGGCCAAGGACGCCGAGGTCAACAAGGCCGCGTTCGACAAGGTGCGGGCCGACAAGGAGCGGGAGGCGGGCGACGGCTTCGACGGGTCCTGGGTGGCGCACCCCGGCCTGGTGCCCGTCGCCGAGGGCGCCTTCGACGCGGTGCTCGGCGAGCGGCCCCACCAGAAGGACCGGCTGCGTCCCGAGGTCAAGGTCACCGCCGAGGAGTTGCTCGACATCGGCTCGGTGCCGGCCCGGCCCACGGCCGACGGGCTGCGCAACGCGGTCCAGGTCGGCACCCGTTATCTCCAGGCGTGGCTCGCCGGCCGGGGCGCCGTCGCGGTCTTCAACCTGATGGAGGACGTGGCCACCGCCGAGATCTCCCGTTCGCAGATCTGGCAGTGGATCAACGCCGAGGTGCTGCTCGACAACGGCGAGCGGGTCACGCGGTCCTATGTCCGACAGGTCGCCGCCGATCAACTGCTCGCCATCCGCGATGAGTTGGGCGAGGACGCCTATGTGGAGGGCGGCTGGGAGCGGGCCTTCGACCTGCTGATGGAGATCGCGCTGGACGAGTCCTATGTGGACTTCCTGACGCTCCCGGCCTACCAGTTGCTCGACTGACCGCCGTCTCGCACCGTCGCCCCCCGCCCGGTCGGCGGGTCAGCCGACCAGCCGCAGGGCGACGGTGCGCAGGCCGCCCCTGGCGCCCTGGTGGTCGCCGACGACGCGCAGCCCGGCCGTCCGGCACTGCCGCTTCACCCACTCGTGGGAGAGGCGCAGCTTGCGGTAGCTGCTGGTGCGCAACGTCCAGTCGTCGCCCGGGTCCTGGCGGGTGTGCACCAGATCGTGGACGACCACCGTGTAGGCGTTGTCGTCGTCGGGGTACTCCAGAAAGCTGGTCATGATCCGGTCGCCCGTGGCCCGGACCGGAAGGAAACGGTCGGTACCGGTCAGCGCGACGGTCAGATCGCGGTACGACAGCACGGCGACCCCGTCCGGGGCCAGCGCGGCGGCGACATCGTTGAGCAGAGCCGCGACATCGCCCCGGCTCGGCAGATGGGTCAGGGTGTCCCCGAGACAGACCACGGCGTCCGCCGTGCCGGCGGGGACCCGCTCGCGGAGCACCGTGCGCACATCGGCCAGCACCGGGCGCACCGCCGGCACCTCCCGCGCGTAGTCGGTCAGTTCGGCCAGCAGCGGCCGGCTGAGATCCACGGCGAGCACGGTCCCGAAGCCCAGCGACGCCAGCGCCAGGCTGGTGTGGCCCGGGCCGCAGCCCAGATCGACGGCGAACCCTCCCCCCGTCCCCGGATCGACCCCCAGGTCGACGAGGAGCTCCCGCTGGGTGGGCACAAGACCGGGGACGTCACCGCCCAGCATCCAGGTGTAGTGCTCGGCCAGGAGACGGTCGTAGTGATCGACGGCGGGCGTCATGGGCGACTCCTTCTGCGACAGCGGGCGGTGCGGGAGTACCCCAGGAACCTAGCCCGCGCGACGGGTCTCCGGTGACCGCACCGAACGCTGTTCGGAGTTGACCGGAGAATGGCCCCCATGGACGACATTGATTCGGCGATACTCGGTCATCTCCAGCGGGACGCACGGCTGACCAATCGGGAGCTGGCGCGCCTGGTCGGAATCGCGCCCTCCACTTGTCTGGAGCGCGTCCGTGGTCTGCGCGCCCGCGAGGTGATCACCGGCTACCACGCGGCCGTCAACCCCAGGGCGCTCGGGCGCTCCGTGCAGGCGCTGATCTTCGCCCGGCTGCGCCCGCTGACCAGGGAGGTGATCGACAGCTTCGAGAGCTATCTCGCCAAGCTGCCCGAGGTGCGCTCCGTGATGGTCGTCTCGGGGGACGAGGACTTCGTGGTCCATGTGTCCGTCACCGATATCGAGCATCTGCACGGCTTTCTGATGGACCGCCTCAGCGCCCGCCGCGAGGTGGTCAGCTTCCGCAGCTCGATGATCTACCGGGAGACCAGCACCCGGGTGCTGACCGCCTTCGGCGACGCCGACGGGGACCGCGCCTGACGCGGTCCCCGTCGCCCGGCCGGCGGCCGGCACTCCCCGGTGCTCAGCCGGTGACCAGCACCGGGTGACGCACCACCGCGTCGAAGAGGTAGCCCTGGGCGTTGAAGACGGAGCGCTCGGGCTGTCGCCGCCCGGCCGAGTCGGTGGCGCGCGCCAACAGGGTCGCCGCCCCAGGACGGCGCGGCGTCCACGGCAGGGACCAGCGCACCCAGCCGTCGCGGCGCGGCACATCCGTCAGCCGCGCCGGCTGCCACCGCCCGCCGCCGTCCGTGCTGACCTCGACCGAGCGGATCACCCCGGCGCCCGACCAGGACCGGCCGGTCAGCCGGTGGGTGCGGCCGGCCGCGAGCGGCGCGTCGAAGGGCAGCTCGAAGGCGCTCTTGACCGTCTGCCGGGTCAGCGGCGCGCTGCCCTCCTCCGGGTGGTCGGGCCCGAAGAGGCGGTAGAGATCGGTGTTCCACGGGGAGTAGAGCGGCTCGGCCGACACCTCGATGTCCCCCACCCACTTGATGGAGGCGATGCCTACCCAGGACGGCACCAGCACCCGCACCGGATGGCCGTGGTCGGGCGGCAGCGGCTCACCGTTCATCTCATAGGCCAACAGCACGTCGTCCAGTGCCTTGGCCAGCGGCAACGGGCGGCGCACCCGGCCCAGTTCGGCGCCGGACGAGTCCACGAACGGGTCGTCGAGACCGCGCGGCTGGACGTCCACGGCGTCCCGTCGCAGCCCCGCGCGGCGCAGCACCTCGCCCAGCCGCACGCCGCGCCAGCGGGCGACGCCGATGGCGCCCAGCTGCCAGGCGGTGCCGGAGACGGCCTCACCCTGCTGGGAGGTATAGAAACTACGCCCGTTGCCGGCGCACTCCACGGCGGCGGTGTGCACGGTCACTGGCAGCGCGCGCAGCGCGTCCAGATCGAGTTCCACCTCGCCGCCGCTGAGCCCGCTCCCCCACACCCGCAGCCGCCAGTCCGCCGCCGCGATCGTCGGGGTGCCGGTGTGGTTACGGACGAAGAACAGCTCGTTGGGCGTGTGGTAGCCGGTGCCACGCAGCGCCGACCAGCGGGTCTCCGCGTTGGTGCCGTGCACCACGAACCGGTCCTCGGGCAGCGGCTTGACGATGCCGGGCGCGGGATCCGCCGCCGGCCCGGCCGCCGAGGCCGGCGGCGCCAGGGCCAGCGACGAGGTGGCGGCGACGGCGCCGCCGGCGGCGAGCAGCCGGAGCAGATCCCTGCGCTCGATCCCGTCGGCACGCGCGGTGCCGGCGAGGAACTGGCGCAGCCGACGGCGGTCGTAGCGTCTCTCGTTGATCGTCATGGCCAAGCATCCTGGGCCCGGCGCCGGGCCCGGCGCCATTGCGCCACATTGCGATGCCGTGAACAAATGCCGTGCACCGTATCGATGCACGGTATCCATGCACGAGCTCCGTGCACGAGTCCAGGCGCGGCGAACGTCGAACGATCAGCCGTGCGCCGCGAGTTGGGCCAGCCGCAGGGACTGGGCCCTGGCCTCGGCCGCGACGGCGGCCTCGTCGGCCGTGCGCAGCTCGCCGTTCTCCACCACGGGGACGCCGTTCACCAGGGAGAGCGTGATCGGCGCCGGCGGGCCGAGCACCAGCGCGGCCACCGGGTCCTCGATGGTGGAGTGGCCGAGACCGTCCAGCCGCCACAGCACCAGATCGGCCAGCTTGCCCGGCTCAAGCGAGCCGATCTCGCCCTGCCGGCCCAGCACCTCGGCGCCGCCCATGGTGGCCAGGCGCAGTGCCTGGCGGACCGTCAGCGCCTTCTCCCGGCCGGGGCCGAGGCGGTTGATCAGCAGGGCGTTGCGCAGCTCGGTGTGCAGCTCGCCGGACTCGTTGGACGCGGTGCCGTCCACGCCCAGGCCCACCGGCACGCCGGCGGCCAGCATCTCGGGCACCCGGGCGATGCCGGCGGCCAACCGCGCGTTGGACGAGGGGCAGTGCGCGACGCCGGTCCCGGTGCGGGCGAAGGCGGCGATGTCCGCGTCCGTCATATGCACGCAGTGCGCCATCCACACGTCGTCGCCGAGCCAGCCGGTGCTCTCGAAGTAGGCGGTCGGCCCCATCCCGAACCGCTGCTCGCAGAACGCCGCCTCCTCCACCGTCTCCGAGCCGTGGGTGTGCAGCCGCACCCCGAGACGGCGGGCCAACCGGGCGGACTCCCGCATGAGTTCCGTTGTCACGGAGAACGGCGAACAGGGCGCCACGGCGATCCGCAGCATCGCTTCGGGGGCCGGGTCGTGGTGGGTGGCGACGGCCAGCTCGGTGGCGGCCAGCGCCTCCTCGGTGGTCTCCACGGCGAAGTCCGGCGGCAACCCGCCCTGGGACTGCCCCAGGTCCATCGAGCCACGGGCCGCGGTGAACCGCACGCCCAGCTCGCTGGCCGCGCGGATCTCGGCGCCCAGCAGGTCGCCGGCCCCGCGCGGGAAGACATAGTGGTGGTCCATGGCGGTGGTGACGCCGCCCCGCGCCATCATGGCCAGCGAGGCGCGGGCCGCCGCGTGGACCATGGGCTCGTCGATCCTGGCCCAGGTGGGGTAGAGGGCGACCAGCCAGTCGAAGAGATGGGCGTCCTGGGCCAGCCCCCTGGTGAGCCACTGGTAGAAGTGGTGGTGGGTGTTGACAAGGCCCGGCGTGGCGAGATGGCCGGCCGCGTCGATCCTGCGCTGGAACGGGCCGAGTTCGGCGGGCGCGGAGCCCGGACCGACGGCGACGATCCGGCGGCCCGCGAGCACCAGATACCCGGGCGCGTGCTCGGTCTCGGCGCCGTCCATGGTCGCGATGGCGCAGTTCTCGATCAGAATGCGTGGCTCGTCGGTCACACGGTCACCTTCTTGGGCGGGAACGGGTCGGAGTGGGGTTGGGAGCGGTCAGGGGCGGGTGAGCTCGACGGGAATGCGCTCCTGCGCGCCGTCCCGCAGCACCGTGGCCTCGATCAGGCCGAAGGGCCGATCGGTCGCCACATAGACCGCACCGTCCCCTGTTCCGTTCTCGATTCCGAAAGGACTCAAATCAACCAGGAAATGGTGCTTGTTGGGCAGAGAGAGACGTATTTCCTGCACCCCCGCAATACGTTCGATCACTGCCGAACCCATCTCGAAGAGTGTCTGCTGGAGCGAGAGGGAGTAGGTGCCGGTGAACGCCGCCAACAGCTGTTCCCTGGCGGCGGCGTAGGCCGCGTTCCAGTCGGTGGCCCCGACCGTCTCGGCGTCCTCGGCGGCATGCCGCCAGCACGCGGTGACCTCCGTGGCCAGCACCCGGTCCGTGGTCTCCGCCAGCGTGGTGTAGCGGTCCCTGACGAAGCCGTGGAACTCGGAGTCCGTGGTGTTGAGCACGGTCAGCCCGGTCAACCCCGAGAGCACCTCGACGCGTTCGCCGTCGTAGGAGACCCGGACCGTCCTGGTCTCCTGACCGCTCCGGACGAAGGAGTGCCCGCCCAACCGCTCCCAGCGGTGCTCCTCGATATCCGCCACCACGCGGTGGATGGTGGGCTGGGAGTCCACGAAGTGGCACGCGAGCCGGGCCCCGAAGTCCTCCGGCGAGGCGATGCCGTGCTCCCTGGCGAAGGCGTAGACGGTGTTCTTGGCCGTGTCCGTCGGCAGCACCGCCTCGTTGGAGCCCTCCCGATGCACCCGCTCCATCGCCCCGGAGAACGCCAACGAAACGGTGAGATCGGTGAGTTGGTGGGTGTCACCAGCCCTGCCCACCCGGACCACCCGGGTCTGCGCCTTGCCGTACTGGTTCTGGCCGAGCACCGGCATGGAATCAGCTCCCTCGATAGACGGAATAGCCGAACGGGTTCAACAGCAGCGGGATGTGGTAGCGCTCGCCCGCGGTGACGGCGAAGGCGACCGTGGCCTCGGGGAAGAACGCCGTGCCGGTGCCGCCCCCGGTGAGGTAGGGCTCGACGGCGAAGGTCAGCCGGGCCGCCAGGGCGCCGCCCGGCAGCGGCGGCAGCGTGGCACAGCGCCCGTCCGCGTCCGTGCGCCCCTCGGCGTGCGGGCGCCAGTCCGCGCCCTCCCCCCGGCCGGCCTCGCGCACCGCGAGGCGCACCACGATCCCGGCGGCCGGCCGGCCCGCGCTGGTGTCCAGCACATGGGTGGAGACGGCGACCGGCGTCTGGACCAGCCGGGTCAGCCGCAGCCGGTTGATCTTGCCCAACTCGGCGCGCGCCACGGCCGCCTCACGCACCGGATCGTGGTCGAGGCGGGCGAGCAGCGCCTCCCGCATCGCCTCCCCCGTCAGCCCGCTGGCGCAGATCAGGAAGACCCGGCCGAAGCGCTCCTGATAGCTGATGTTGAGGTCGAGCAGGGCCTCCCGCACCGCGCTGTCCGACTCCGCGAGACCGCTCTGCTCACGCGCCGACGTGGGGTCCCCCGGCTTGGGTCGGCCGATCGGCGGATGGCCGGCCACCGCCTCGTCGAAGCCCTCGGCCGACAGCCCGGCCAACGCGGCGTCCTGGGTGGCCAGCAGCGCCGCCAGATCGGCGAACGGGCGTGCGGCCAGCAGCTGTTCACCCCAGGCGGACGCGGCACAGACATGCCGCAGCGTCTCCCTGACGGCGTTCTCCGGGGCGTGGTTGAGCCAGGTCAGCCCGGGTTGCGGAGGCGAGGTCATGGGGCCAGCTAAGCCGCAGGACCGACGGGCGTCAACAGTTTGTTGAAGTGCGCGGCGACGCGGCGCCCTCGGTGGCCCGCCCGCCCCGGCCCGTCAGCCGCCGCTCGCGCGGTTGAGGTAGTTGTAGACGGTGAACCGGCTCACCCCGAGGGCGCCGGCCACGGTCTCCACACCGTGGCGCATCGCGAACGCGCCCCGGTGTTCCAGGCCGCGGACGATCCGCTGCTTGGTCCGCCGGTCGAGATCGGCCAGCGGCCGGCCGTGCCGCCTCCTGAGATCGTCCAGGAGGTGCTCAAGGGAGTCGGAGAGCAACGGCAGCCGCACCGCGGCCACGGTGGCGCCCTCCCAGCGGAGGGGGACATCGTCCTCGCCCGCCTCCGTCGGGCCGACCAGCTCGCCGCCGATGGCGTCCAGCAGCGGGGCCACGGCCGCGAGGAAGCGCGCCTCCTCCGACTCGTCCGCTTCGTGCGCCCCTTCGGGCACGACGGGTCCGCTCATGCGGGGAGCCCTCCGTCCACCGCCGGCGCCGAGCCCTGCTGCCCGTCCTGCTCGCCGCTCGCGCCAAGGGCGTTGACCTGGAGGGATATTCGGGTGGCGCCGGCGGCGATGGCCTGGCGCAACAGGGCGTCCACACAGGAGAACACCGCCTCGGGCGTGCCCTCGGCGGTGTTCCCGAACGGGCCCACCTCCACCGCCTCCAACTCGGCGGCTCCCACCACCTCGCGCGCCACCACGGCGTGCGGTGGGGATTCGTCCAGGTCGAAGGGTTCGGTGGTGAACTCGAGTCTCAGTCGCACACGGCCAACCTAACCCGGTGCCGGACGCCCGCCACGCCGGCGCCCGCACCCGTCGTCACGCCGTCCGCGCACCGATCAGGGGCACCGGGTCAGAACCCGGCGCCCGCTCCCTGCCCCCGCCCGACGCCCGGACGGGGAACGGACATCCAGGAACCGCCCTGGATGCGATAGTGCGGGACGCCGAACAGCTCGACGGCCCTACGAAACTCCGCGACGGCCGGCGCCAGCGCGCTGACCGAGCCGAGCGCCGCCGCGATCACCAACAGCGCCTGCCCCAGCGCCACCTCGTCGGGAACCCCGGAGATCGACAGCTCGTCGAGCCGCGCCAACTGGCCTTCGGCGACCTCGCGGTCGGCGAGCGCCGCGCGATAGCCGCCCAGCTCGCGGCGCAGCCGGTGCACGGCCGCGCGCAGTGTCGTCACCCGGGGGTCGAGCCCGGCCACCGGTACGCCGCGCACCGTGTGGGCCGTCTCAGCTTCTCCTGCCACTCAGCCCTCCCCTGCCCGTCTCTCGTCGCCGCCGCCCGAACCCGTCGCCTCGGCCACAGACGACGAACTCAAAGCGACAAGACCCAGCAGGGAAAGTAAATATCACTGTCCGCGCATCACGCCATACGGAGGGCTAGATTGCGTGTCACATTCCGATGAACAATGTTCTCCGGTCGTTCCCCGGTCTCCTCCGGGTGGGGTTCGGAGTTGTTCGGGGGGCGCTCGGGCAGAAGAGCGAGGGGAGTTCCAGCATAGGACCGTATGGTCATAAGAAGTGCGACGGGCCCTGTGAGAATCCCGTCAAGAAGTTCCGTCCGGGGAGCGAGAGATGGCGAAAAGCGTGGTGACACGGTGCCCCGTGTGCCGACGTGAGCACCGTTACATCCCGCCGGAGTACCCATGTGCCTGCGGCGCCCCCGTGACGCTCCCGGTGGCGGTCGACAGCCGGCCGGAGCGGGTGGCCTTCCGCTCCTGGGCCGACGCCTGGACCGAGGTGGAGTGCCCGGCGTGCGGGGAGCCGGGGCAGTGGCCCCAGCCGGGCTTCGACTGCCCCTGCGGGGCCGCCGTGCGGCTCACGCCGCTGGCTCCCCTGATAGCCGGCGGAGTTGAGGGCACCGCGCCGGACGAGAAGGAGGCGCTGGGCGAGTTGGACGCGGTGGACGGGCCCGTCGTGCCCTCGCAGCGCAGGCGCGCGGCGGTGGACGAGCCGCCGGTGGCGAAGGGTTCAGGACCGGCGGGCCCGCTGCCCCGGCGGCGCCGTGGCCCGGCCAGGGCCCGGCGCCCGGCCGCCGAGGGCGGCGGGGGGCCGGCCGCCAACTCCGGCTCCGGGGGCCGGATCGCCAGGGACTTCGCGGTGGGCCGGCGCGCCGCGCGCGGCTCGGCCGAGGAGGAGACGGACCCGACGGCCGCCGTCGCGGCGCGCGGCGTGTTCCGCCCGTTGACCATCAGGACCCGGTACGACGCGGTGGCCTGCGCCGCGCACTTCCTGCGCTGGCTGGGCTTCGCCGGCGTGCGCACCACCGTCCCCAGGACGGCGTCCGGGCTCGACCTGCGCGGCCCCTCCGTCGTGGGCCTGGTGGACACCAGCACCCAGCCGACGGGGGACGAGGAGCTGGAAGTGCTGTGGCTGCACGGCCTGTTGAGCTCCTCGCAGCCGGTGGCGTTCTCGCTCGCCGGCTACCGCAGGAACGCCAGGGACAAGGCGGAGGGGCTGGGGCTGCCCCTGCTGGTGCTGGACCTCAGCGGCACCCCGCAGCCCGTCAACGAGTCGGCCGAACTGCTGCTCCACCTCGGCCCGGACGCCAACCTGGACTGACCGGGATCAGCACCACGCGGACCGAACGGGCTCCGTGCGCGTCCGGACCGAGCGCTCAGGGCGGGGGGAGGGGCCCTGGTCCGGCCGCCGGCGGTCGGCGAAGGCGTCGCCCGCCGGGTCACGGTGGATGGGCATCCGGCCGCCGGTGAGCGGCGCGCCGCTGCCGCCCCCGCGCAGCGCGACGATCTCGGCCGCGATGGAGAGCGCGGTCTCGGCGGGGGTGCGGGCGCCGAGGTCGAGCCCGATCGGCGAGCGCAGCGTGGCGAGTTCGGCCTCGGTGACCCCGGCCGCCCGCAGCCGGCGCAGCCGGTCCTCGTGGGTGCGGCGGGAGCCCATGGCGCCGACATAGCCGAGCGGCAGCCGCAACGCGCGCACCAGCAGCGGCACATCGACCTCGGGATCGTGGGTGAGCACACAGACGGCATCGCGGTCGCTCAGTCGCTGGGCATCGAGGTAGCGGTGCGGCCGGTCGACGATCACCTCGTCCGCCTCGGGGAAACGCTCCGGGGTGGTGAACACCGGACGGGGGTCGCAGACGGTGACCCGGTGGCCGAGCAGGGCGCCGACCCGGCTGAGCGCGACGGCGAAGTCGACCGCGCCGAAGACCAGCAGCCGGGGCGGCGGTTGGCGGGTCTCCACCAGCAGCGTCTCGGGGCCGAGCCGCACCGTGCCGGTGCGCCCCTCGGCGCGCATCGCCCGCGCCCGCGCCAGCGCGGCGAGGTCGTACTCCCGGCCCCGCCCCAGGGTGCCGCGCACGGTGTCGTCCCACCCGCACAGCAGCAGCGTGCCAGGGCCCCGGAGCGAGCGGACCAGAGCGACCGGCTCGCCGTCGGTGACGGCCGCCAACGCCCTGGCCAGCAGCGCCCGTTGGGGCGCGGTGACGACCGGGGTGACCAGCAGCTCGACGGCGCCTCCGCAGGTGAGCGCGGGGGCGAACGGATCGGCCGGGTCGGCCGCGTAGTCGACCAGACGCGGAACGCCCTCGTCGAGCGCCTGGCGGCACTCCTCGAAGAGGGCGCCCTCCACACAGCCGCCCGAGACGCTGCCCAGCGCCCGTCCCGTCGCGTCCACGGCCAGCGCCGCGCCCGGACGGCGCGGCGCGCTGCCGCTGACGCCGACCACCGTCGCGACCGCGAACACCCGGCCGCCGCGGCACCAGTCGGCCAGCTCCGTGGCGATGTCCAGCATGACCGGCCTCCTTCGCTCAGCCCCTGGCCAGGTGCTCCGGCCGCACCGGCACCCGGGTCAGGTCCAGTCCCGTGGCCTGCCGGATGGCGGCGACGATCGCCGGGGTGGCCGACAGGGTGGGCGCCTCGCCCACGCCGCGCAGCCCGTACGGCGCGTGCGGGTCGGCCAGTTCCAGCACGTCGACGGGCATCGGCGGGGTGTCCAGGATGGTGGGGATCAGATAGTCGGTGAAGGACGGGTTGCGGATGGTGCCGTCCGGGCCGACGAGGATCTCCTCCAGCACCGCGAGGCCGAGCCCCTGGGTGCTGCCGCCGTGGATCTGGCCGCGCACCGCCTGCGGGTTGATGGCCCGGCCCACGTCCTGGGCGGCGGCCAGCTCCACCACCTTGACCAGGCCGAGCTCCACGTCCACGTCGACCACCGCGCGGTGCGCGCAGAACGAGTACTGGACATGCCCGAAGCCCTGCCCGGTCACCCGGTCGAACGGTTCGGTCGGCCGGTGTCGGAACTCCAGCTCCAGATCGATCGCGGTGTCGCCCAGCACCTCGGCCAGCCCGGCCAGCACCGTGCCGTCCTCGGCCAGCACCGCGCCGTCGGACAACCGCAACTCCGCGTCCGACCAACCCGGATGCTGATCGGCGAACCGCTCCCTGCCCAGTCTCAGCACCTCGGCGCGCACCGCGACACAGGTGTTCCGCACCGCGCCGCCGGTCATATAGGTCTGCCGGGAGGCGGAGGTGGATCCGGCCGAGCCGACCCTGGTGTCGGCCGGCAGGATGCTCACCTGGCCCACGCCCAGCTCGGTGCGGGCGATCTGGGCGTGCACGGTGACGCCGCCCTGCCCCACCTCGGCCATCGCGGTGTGCACGGTGACCTGCGGCTCACCGGCCGTGACGGCCAGCCGCACCCGGGCCGTCGAGTAGTCGTCGAAGCCCTCGGAGAAGCCGACGTTCTTGATGCCGACGGCATAGCCGACGCCGCGCACCACGCCCTCGCCGTGGGTGGTGTTGGCCAGCCCGCCGGGCAGCGCGCGCAGGTCGACGGTCGGCAGTCCCCCGCCGTCAAGCGCCTCCCAGGGGCGCTCGGGCGGCAGCGGCCTGGCCTTGACCAGGCGGAGCAGCTCGGCGACCGGGGCCGGCGCGTCGACCCGTTGCCCGGTGGGCAGCGCGGTGCCCTGGCTCAGCGCGTTGCGCTGCCGCAGCTCCACCGGGTCCAGCCCCAGGGCGGCGGCCAGCTTGTCCATCTGCGCCTCGTAGGCGAAGCACGCCTGTACCGCGCCGAAGCCGCGCATCGCGCCGCAGGGCGGGTTGTTGGTGTAGAGCCCGACCGCCTCCATCGCCACATGCGGCACCCGGTAGGGCCCGACGCCCAGCGAGGCGGCGTTGCCGACCACGGCGGGCGAGGACGAGGCGTAGGCGCCGCCGTCGAGCACGATCCGGCCCGTCACATAGACCAGCCGGCCGTCCCTGGTGGCGCCGTGTTCGTAGGTCAACCGGGCCGGGTGGCGGTGCACATGGCCGAAGAAGGACTCGTACCGGTTGTAGACCATCTTCACCGGGCGGTCGGCGCGGAGCGCCAACAGGCAGGCGTGGGCCTGCATCGAGAGGTCCTCGCGGGCCCCGAAGGCGCCGCCGACGCCGGCCAGGGTGAGCCGCACCCGCTCGGGCGGCAGGCCCAGCACCGGGGCGAGCTGCCGCTGGTCCACGTGGAGCCACTGGGTGGCGACATAGAGGTCGACGCCGCCGTCCTCGGCGGGCACCGCGAGGCCGGACTCGGGCCCGAGGAACGCCTGGTCCTGCATGCCGACGGTGTAGCTGCCGCGCACCACCACCTCGGCCTCGGCGCGGGCCGCCTCGACATCGCCGCTCACCACGGGCTGGACATGCACCACATTGGGGTGCGGCACATGCTCGGCGTGGTGATCGTCGCGGTCCGGGTGGAGCACGGGCGCTTCGGGCGCGGTGGCACTGGCCTCGTCGTGCACCACGGGCAGCGGGACGTAGTCGACCCGGATCCGCTCGGCGGCGCGGCGGGCGGTCTCCGGGTGGTCGGCGGCCACCAGCGCGACGGGCTCGCCCTGGTAGCGGACCCGGTCGACGGCGAGCACCGGCTGGTCCTGGAACTCCAGGCCGTAGTGGGTGGCCGCCGGCAGATCGGCGTGGGTGAGCACGCAGTGCACACCGGGCACGGTCAGTGCCTCGCTGATGTCGATCGCGCGGATCTCGGCGTGCGCGTGCGGGCTGCGGAGGGTGTGGCCCCAGAGCATGTCCTGGTGCCACAGATCGGAGGAGTAGGCGAACTCGCCGGTCACCTTGAGCACCCCGTCCGGGCGCTGCGGGGAGGTGCCGACGCCGCCCTCGGTCCCCTGGCCGGCGCCGGCGCGCTGGGTCAACCCGGCGGGGGGTGGCACCACGCCCATGGTCAGGGCCTCCGTTCGGGGGTCAGGCCGGACGTCCGCGTGGGTGCCGGCGCGTCCGGCGTCCTGGTGGCGGCCAGCCGGACGGCGTCCAGGATGTTCTCGTAGCCGGTGCAGCGGCAGAGGTTGCCGGAGAGCGCCTCCCTGATGTCCGCGTCGGCGGGACGGGGCACCCGCTCCAGCAGCTCCTCGGCGGCCAGCAGCAGCCCCGGGGTGCAGAAACCGCACTGCACCGCGCCCGCCTCCACGAATGCCGCCTGGAGCGGGGCGAGTTGTCCATCGGGATCGGCCATGCCCTCGACGGTGCGGATCTCGGCGCCCTCGGCCTGGCCGGCCGCGACCAGGCAGGCACAGACGAGGTCGCCGTCCATCCGGACCGTGCAGGAGCCGCACTCGCCCTGTTCGCAGGCGTTCTTGGATCCCGGCAGCCCGAGCCGTTCGCGCAGGACATAGAGGAGGCTCTCGCCCTCCCACACGTCATCCGCGCTGTGCGGGCGCCCGTTCACCGTGAGTTCGAGCCGCATGGCGTGCCTCCTTCAGGCATCGTCCGGGCGCGCCAGGCCCAGTCCAGGGTGCGGCGGGCCAGCACCCGTACCGCGGTGCGGCGGTAGTCGGCGCTGCCCCGCACATCGTCGATGGGGGAGCAGGCTTCGGCGGCCAGCTCGGCGAACCGCCTGGCGGCGGCCGGCGGCGGTGGCCGCCCGTTCGTCCAGTGGTCGCCCTCGGCCAGCACCCCGGCCAGGAACTCCTCGGCGGCCGTGGCCCTGATCGGCGTGGGCGCCGCCGAGCCGACGCCGGTGCGCACGGTGCGGGTGTGCGGGTGCAGGGCCACGGCGAACGCGCAGACGGCGATCACCATGGCGTTGCGGGTGCCGGCCTTGGCGAACTCCTGGGGCCCGCGCGCCCGGTCGACCGACACCCCGCTGATCAACTCGTCGGGGGCGAGCACCGTGCGTTTGGGTCCGGTGAAGAAGCCCTCGACGGGCACGGTGCGCTCACCGCGCACGCTGGCCAGCTCCACCCGCGCGCCGGCGGCCAGCAGCGCCGGATGGGCGTCCCCCGCCGGCGAGCCGGTGGCGAGGTTGCCGGCGACGGTCGCCCGGTTGCGGATCTGCGGCGAGCCGACCGTGCGGGCGGCGAGGGCCAGCCCCGGCAGCTCGACGGCCAGCCGGTCGATCACCGTGCGGTAGGGGACGAGGGCGCCGAGTCGGACGGTGTCGTCCGTGGCGCGCCACTCGCGCAGCTCGGCGATCCGGGTCAGGTCGAGCAGCCGCTCCGGCCGCCGTCGGCCGAAGTTGATCTCCACCATCACATCGGTGCCGCCGGCCAGCGGGACCGCGTCGGGGTACGCCGCCCGGAGGGCCAGCGCCTCCTGCCAGGTGGCCGGACGAAAGAACTCCATCGGTCGCTCTTTCCGCGTCGGTACGGGCGGGGAGTCGGTACGGGCGGCAACGGGATCGACTGGGGGCGGGCGCCGGGCACAGCGCCTCGCCGGCCCTCCGCCCGAGGCGGGCGCCGTCGTTCGCCGTCGCGCGCTCCAGTACACCGCGGCCGGGACCGGGAGGGCAGTCACCGAAGGGCCGAAGCACACGACGGGAGGAGTTACCGTTCTTGTAGGTTCATACGAACACACGGGCTCGGCGTCTCCGTGGAGGCGGGCCCGCCAGGCCGACACGCGTCCCCGAGGAGCGGCCACGTGCGACTGCGCGCCCTGCTGGAGTCCGACCGCCTCGGACTGCGCCTGCTGAGCGGCGAGGCCGAACTCGACCGGCCCGTGCGCGGGGTGATGACCACCGATCTGCGGGACCCCAGCCGCTATCTGCGGGGCGGCGAGCTGGTGCTCACGGGCCTGGCCTGGTGGCGCGGCCCCGCGGACGCGGACCCCTTCGTGCGGACGCTGGTCGACGCCGGGGTGGCCGGACTGGCCGCCGGCGAGGTGGAGTTCGGCGCGGTGCCCGACGAGCTGGCCGTGACCTGCGCACAGCACGGGCTGCCGCTCTTCGCGGTCGCCGAGGAGGTGGGCTTCGCCGAACTCACCGAACATGTGGTCCGCCAGGTGTCGGGCGAGCGCGCCGGCGATCTGGCCGCCGTGGTGGACCGGCACCGGCGGCTGATGTCCGCCGGCCCGGCCGGCGAGGGACCGCGCGCGGTGCTGGCCCTGCTGGCCTCCGACCTCGACCTGTCCGCCTGGCTGTTGACCGCCACCGGGCGGGAGATCGCCGGCGCGACCGACGATCCGCTGCCGCCCGGCGTCGGCCCGGCGCTGGCGGCCGGGCAGCTCGCCGCCCTGCGCGCCGGCCGGCCCGGCCCACACCGGGTCGAGCCGCCGGCGGGGCAGGGGGTGTACTCCGTCTTCGCGGTCCGGGGCGACGAAGCGGCGCCTGGCGCCACGCCGCTCGCCGACTGGCTGCTCGCCGTCCACGCCGACGCCGCCGACTGGCCGTCCGAGCGGCTCGACCTGCTCGCCGGGGTCGCCGATCTGGTGGCCGCCGAACGGGACCGGCGGGAGGCCGCGCGCGGAGTGCGCCGCCGACTGGCCGGACAGATCCTCGACCTGGTGACGGCCGGCGCCGCGCCCGCCGAGATGGCGGCCCGTCTCCGGGTCGCCGCCTCGGTGCCGCTGCCCGGCGGGGGCGACCCGGACTGGCAGGTGGTGGTGGCCGAACTCCGCGACCCGGGCGGCGAGTCGGCGTCAGGCCCTGCGGCCCGCGCGGTCCTGGAGGAGCTGCTCTGGGACCCCACCTCCCCCGAGACCGGCTGCGCCGTCGCCCACACCGAGGCGGAGGCGGTGGCGCTGGTCCCGGTCTGCCGTCTGGCCGAGGCGGGCACCGCGGGCGCGCCGCTGCGGGCCGAGGCGATCGCCGGCGCGATCAGCCGTCCGCTGGCCGCTGGGCTCGGCGACGGCGCCCGGCTGACGTTGGGCGTCAGCGCCGCCGTCTCGTCGGCCGGCGGGCTGCGCGGGGCGCTGGAGGAGGCCAGGCACGCCCGCCGGGTGGCCGCCGCCAGGGGCGGCGCGGTGTCCGTCGCCGGGCACGAGGAGCTGGCCTCCCATGTGCTGCTGCTCCCCTTTGTCCCCGACGACGTGCGCCGCGCGTTCACCGAACGGCTGCTGGCGCCGCTGCGCGCCTACGACGAGCGGAACAACGCGGCGCTGCTGCCCACCCTGAAGGTCTTCCTTGAGGAGGACGGCTCCTGGACCCGCTGCGCCGCCCGGCTCCACCTCCATGTGAACACGTTGCGCTACCGCATCGGCCGCGTCGAGCAGTTGACCGGACGCGATCTGCGCCGCCTTGAGGACGCGGTGGACTTCCTGTTGGCGCTCCGGCTGGAGTGACCCACCACGAATGGCCGATTCACGACCCAACCGCAGCGCATAACGCCCTGACCGGGGAAGGTACTTGTGAACTGGTTCACGCTCCCCTCTTGGCCGGGCGCCGTCTCTCATGCTGAGATGCACTCACATCACGAGGGGCTAGGGTGCGTCGTTTGCGTCGCGAGCCCGCGAAGATCCAAACGACGTGCCCTGACAGCACAACGACGCGCTGAGAGGGCAATGTGACGGATACCGCCGTGCCACATCCGGTTCTGGAGACGGCGAGCGGAACCGCGCTCGAAAGTGCGGTATGGCGGCTGCGGTCACGAGGCTGTTGGGAGGACGCGGCGGCGCTCCTCGATCCCACCGCGAAGGACCAGCCGAGGTCGGCGCTGCTCCGCGCCCGACTGCTGGTGGAACGCTGCATGTTCACCAGCCAGGGCTGGGACCGCGCCGAAGAGGCGCTGCGGGCCGCCGAGTCGATGGCGCTCACCGACGAGGAACGCGGCACCGCCGCCTGCGAGCGCGGCTATCTCGCCTACACGGCAACGCTGTTGCGCGTGCGCGACCGCGCCGACGAGGCGCGCGCCGCGCTGGGCCGCGCGGCGGCGCTGCTGGCGCCCGGCTCCCCGGGACGACCACTGCTGGACTTCCGGCGCGGGCTGATGGCCGAGCATGTGAGCGGCAATCCGCAGGCGGCGGAGACGGGCTACCGCCGCGCCCACAACGAGGCGCTCAGCAGGGGGGACGCGCTGCTCAGCTCCTACACCTGGCGCCATCTGGCGGCGCTGGCGCTGGAGAACGGCGAGGTGGCGGAGGCGCGGCACGGCTTCGCCGAATCGCTGCGGCTGCGCGAGGAGTTGGGCTTCCTGGTCGGCATCGCGCCGGCCCTGGTCGCGCTCGCCGGCGTGCAGCCACCGCAGGAGGCCGACCGGCTGCGCGCCGAGGCGACCCGCCTCTTCCGCCTGCTCGGCGAGGTGCCCCACTGGCTGGCCCCCCAACTGGCCCCCGCCCCCACCGGCGACCGGACCGACTGACACCGCCCCGGCACGGGGGCGGATCGCCCGCCTGGCGACGGTGCCAGGGCCGGGCAGCGGCCGGAACGGCCGCCCGGCCACGGCAGGCCCGACCGTCGCACCGGACACCAGGACAACCCGCCGCCTGGCGACGGCGGGCGAGCTGGGCCCCGGACGGGATGCCACGGCACCAGCCCACCCGCCGACGGCAAGCCCCGCCGTCGGGCCAGGGCGGCCCGGCCGGCTGATGGCCGTCGCAGCGGACGTACCGGCCAGCGCGGGGGAAAGGGGGGCAAGGGGGTCGGCCCGCCATCCGACGGCGTCGGACGACAGCCGACGCGTCCCGCTACGCCGCCAGGTGGGCGCGGGCCAGGCGTTCGACCGTGACGAGGTCGCCGCAGGCCAACGCGTCGAGCAGGAAGCCGTGTTGGCGGGCGTTGGTGACGAGCTCGACGCAGCCGGCAGGGCGTCCGCCGACGCGCGGGCTCTGGGCCTTGCGGTGCATCTCCTGGGCGACGGCGACCAGATGACGGTTGCCCGTCAGGCCGAGCAGCTCGCGGTGGAACGCGCGGTCCGCGTCCGCGTAGCCCGCGCGGTCGCCGAGCAGCGCGACGCGGACCGTCGCGTCGGCCAGCGGGCGCAGTTCCTCCCAGCGTTCCCGGGGCAGCGTGCGCCCGAGCGCGAGCAGGGCGGGGATCTCCAGGGCGGCGCGCACCTCGGCCACCTCGGCCAGATCGCGCTGGCTGCGCCCGGTGACCCGGAAACCCCGGTTGGGCACCGTCTCCACCACGCCCTCGCTGGCCAGCCGCTGCATCGCCTCCCGCACGGGGGTGGCGGAGACGCCGTACCGCTCGGCCAGCAGCGGCGCCGAGTAGGTCTCGCCCGCGGCCAGCTCGCCGCTGGCCAGGGCGTCCCGCAGGGCGGCCAGCACCTGGGCCCTGACCGAGTAGCGCTTCGGCAGGGACCGGGGGCGCACCGGCAGCGGTGAACGGCGCCTGGGCGGGACACGGCCAGCCACGGGCCCGGCCACCGAAATGGCCGATTCCATTCGGGTGGGTTCCATCTGTCCGCTCCATCCCTCCTGCCCCCGAATCAAGTGGGTTCCAGCACCCTAGGCGGAGTTTCCGCACCGGCAAACCCCAGACCTCGGTCAGGTAAGGTAAGGCTTACCTGTACCAGTAACGGATCGGTGGCCAGATGACCGTGCCCGCGTTGACCACCACAACGCCGCTGACCCCCGCTTTCGCCCGGGTGACCGAGGCGATGCCCACGTTGCGCGTCGTCGAGGGCGAGCCGCGTTCGGGTGCGGGCTGGACACGGGCCGACGACCTGGCCGCAGGGGGCGCGGCGCTGGACGCGTTCCTCGTCGAGGAGGCCGAGCAGGCGCGCGCCGCCTACGGCCGGGATGCCAGGCCCGACGTGGTCGCCAGTTTCGCGCTGCACCGGTACGCCTGGCCGGCGGCCGTGCTCTTCACGCTGCCCTACTTCCTGCTGCGCCGGGTGCCTCGGCTGGCGCCCGAGGATGTCGCGATCCGGCGCGCTCCGACCGGGCTCACCGTCCGCGTCACCGCGTTCGCCTGCCTGCCCGACGACCCGTCAGCCGGTCACCCCGGGGCGCTGGTCGTCCCCGACGAGGAGGCGCTGCGCACCGAGGTACGACGGGCCGCGGCCGAGCATCTCGGCCCGCTGCTGGACGCCTTCGGCCCGAGGATGCGCCGCAGGGCCCGCGCCCTGTGGGGGGTGGCCACGGACGAACTCGCCGAGTCCCTCTGGTACTTCGGCCATCTGCTGAACGACGAGGCGCGCGCCGTGCGGGAGTTGGAGCTGCTCCTCCCCGGGAACACCGCGCCGTTCCGCGCCGACGCCGGCTTCCGCGAGTTGGCCGGGCCCGCCGACGAGCCGCTGCGCACCCGGGACCGGGCGAGCTGCTGCATGTACTACACGCTGCGCCCGGAGAACACCTGTGTGACCTGTCCGCGGATGTGCGACAGCGACCGGGTGGAGCGCCTGACCGCCGGTTGATAACAGATCATCCGGCGCCTGGCGGCAAGTTCCCCCAAATTACCACTCGTTGGTGGCATTACGCCCGAATTGGAACTGACGGGGCCTCAGGTAGCATCACGCTTTCTCGAAACAGCTGGAATCCGAGAGCGCCCGGCCTCGCCGGGCGCACGGCACACCCGGGCGAGGGGCAACATCGCGGTGAAGGTGACGGACATGCAGTTCAGTTGGGTGTTGGCGGCGGGCATCCTGCTGGTGGGTTTCCTGGCCGCCACGGCCCTGCTCACCCGGGGCCGCAAGCCGGCGGGGGAGGCTCAGGAGACGGACTCCTGGGAACGCCTTGAGGCCCAACGGCGCCGGCGTGAGCGGGTGTACGCCTCGGCCTCCTACACGCTGCTGTTCTGCTGCGCCGGGGTCGCGGCGGCGCTGTCCTTCCAGGGCCTGGTCGGCTTCGGCCGCGAGAACCTCGCGCTCTCCGGCGGCTGGGAGTACCTGGTGCCGTTCGGCCTCGACGGCGCGGCGATGTTCTGCGCGGTGATCGCGGTGCGCGAGGCCAGCCACGGCGACTCGTCGATGGGCTCCCGGATGCTGGTGTGGCTCTTCGCCGGGGCCGCCGCCTGGTTCAACTGGGTGCACGCGCCCAGGGGTACGGGCCACGCGGGCGCGCCGCACTTCTTCGCCGGCATGTCGCTCTCCGCGGCGGTGCTCTTCGACCGGGCGCTGAAGCAGACCAGGCGGGCCGCGCTGCGCGAGCAGGGCCTGGTGCCCAGGCCGATGCCGCAGATCCGGTTCGTCCGCTGGCTGCGGGCCCCGCGTGAGACCTTCGGCGCCTGGTCGCTGATGCTGCTTGAGGGGGTGCGCACCCTGGACGAGGCGGTCGAGGAGGTGCGCGAGGAACGCCGCAAGAAGGAGGAGGCCAAGCTGCGCCGGCGGGAGCAACGCCAGCTGGAGCGGGCCAGGTTGCGCGCGATCGGCGGCGGCCAGCAGCGGCTCTTCGGGCGTGGCAGGCGACAGTTGGGGGTCGGCATGCCGCCGGCGTCCGCGTCCGAGCCGGCCGCCCTTGAGGCCGCCGCGGCGCCCAGAGCGCTCCAGGGCCCGGCGGCGGACGGCGACGCCGGCTCGATGTCGACCGCCGCGCCCCGCCTCGACTCGCTTGAGGAGAAATTGGCCAGAATCGAGCGCCAGTTCGGCTAGTCGAGAGCGCTCTCCCGCCCCCGGGGTGACGCGCCCCGGGGGCTTGGGGCAGCCTTGGCCCATGGGGACCTGGCAGACGGCGCTGGTGGGCGCGGTGATGCTCTGCGGCCTGCTGGCCACCGCGCTCCCCCATGTCCCGAGCACCCTGGCCGTCTGGGCCGGGGTGTTCTGGTGGTCGTCCGCGGACGGCACCACCCGCGCCTGGTGGGTGCTGGTCGGCGCGACCGCGTTGCTGCTGATCAGCCAGGTCGTCCGCTGGCTGCTGCCGTCCGGCGCCAGTCAGGTCGCCGAAGTCCGCACCAGGCAGCTGCTGTTCGCCTCGGGCACCGGGACGGCCGGCTTCTTCCTGCTCCCGGTGGTCGGCGCGGTGCCGGGCTTTGTCGCCGGCCTCTACGGTTGGGAGCGGGTGCGGCTGGGCGGGCACGGCTCCGCCTGGGCCTCCACCCGGGACATCCTGCGCACCACGGGCCGCTACACCCTGGTGGAGCTGTGCGCCTGCCTGTTGGTGGTGGGTCTGTGGCTCGCGGTGCTGCTGCTCAGCTGACGGCGAGGCCACGGGCCACGCCTCAGCCCAACGCCACGCCCTCGTGCACCAGCAGCTGCCGCTTGCGGTCCAGGCCGCCCGCGTAGCCGGTCAGCGAGCCGTTGGCGCCCAGCACCCGGTGGCAGGGCCGGATCAGGAGCAGCGGGTTGGCGCCCACCGCGCCGCCGACCGCGCGCACCGAGCGGGGCGGAACCCCGATCCGGGCGGCCAGCGCGCCATAGGTGGTGGTCGTGCCGAGCGGGATCTTGTCCAGCGCGGCCCAGACCTGTTGCCGGAACGGGGTGCCGGCCGCCTCCAGCGTGAGGGTGAACTCCGTCAGCTCGCCGGCGAAGTACGCGTCGAACTGCTCGGTCGCGCCACGGAAGTCCGGGTCGGCCCGCACCCAGTCCGGCTGGACACTCGCGCCGCGCCGCTGGTCCGGCACGGTGACCGACGCCAGCACGCCGGGGCGGGGGCCGGCGATCAGCAGATCGCCGAGCGGGCTGGGGTGGATGGTGTAACGCACGGTTCTCTCCGTTGTTCTGCGGGTGCGGTGGGTCCGGGTCATGGGGTGGTTGTTGGTCCGGTGTTCATCGACCAGCCATCGACCGGCCATCCGGCGGTCATCGGGCGGCGTCAACTCGTCACCGGGGGGAGTCGATTTTCGGTCAGGCGATGGCCCACCACAGATGGTGCAGGGCGTAGGAGCGCCAGGGGCGCCACTCCTCCGACTCGTCGACCGTCGCGCCGATCGCGGCCAGCCCGTGGCGGACGGCGGCGTCCCCCGGCAGGAAGACATCCGGGTCGCCCAGGGCCCGCATCCGCACATAGCCGGCCGTCCAGGGGCCGATACCGCGCAGCGCGCGCAGCCGCCGCTCGGCCTCGTCCCGGTCGGCCCCCGGGCTGAGCTGGACGCGGCCGTCGGCGAGCGCGGCGCCCAGGGTGCGCAGGGTGGCGCGGCGCGCGGCCGGCATGCCGAGTTCGGCGAGTTCGGCCTCGGCCAGCGCCGCCGGCTCCGGGAAGAGATGGGTGAGGCCGCCGTCGGGCCGCCCCAGCGGCTTGCCCAGCGCGGCGACCAGCCGGCCGCCCAGGGTGCGGGCCGCGCCCACCGTGACCTGTTGGCCGAGCACCGCCCGGATCGCCAGTTCGTCGGAGCTGACGGCGCCGGGCGAACGCAGCCCCGGCGCCTTCGCGACCAGCGGCCCGAGCCGTGGATGGCCGCCGAGCCGCTCGGCCACCGCGTAGGGGTCGGCGTCCAGGTCGAAGAGGCGACGCAGGCGCTGGACGGCGCAGGTCAGATCGCGCAGATCGCTGAGGTACAGCCGGCAGGGCAGCCAGCGGCGGCCCGGGGCGCCGGCGCTCTCGGCCACCTCGGCGATGCCGCCGCCGTGCGGCAGCGCCAACGTGCGCCGGTAGACGCGGGCGCCTGGCGCGCCGAGCGTCTCCTCCACGCCTGGCAGCGCCCGGCGGGCGAGGAAGTCGAAGACCTGCCGCGCGGCGTAGGCCCCCCGGTAGGCGAGCCGCAGCGGAACGCCGGCGCCCTCGACGGGCTCGGCGCGGCCGGCCGCGGGGGCGGCGGCGCGCAGCGCGCTGGGGGTGCGGTCATAGGCGTCGCGCAGGGTGTCGTTGAACTGGCGGACGCTGGTGAAGCCGGCGGCGAAGGCGATCTCGGTGATCGGCAGTTCGGTCGTCTGGAGCAGGACCCGCGCGGTGTGGGCCCGCCCGGCCCTGGCCAGCGCGATGGGCCCGGCCCCCAGCTCGGCGACCAGCTGCCGCTGGACCTGCCGGGTGCTGTAGCCGAGCCGGCCGGCCAGGCCCGCGACGCCCTCCCGGTCGACCACGCCGTCCCCGATCAGCCGCATCGCCCGGCCGACCAGGTCGGCCCTGACGTTCCACTCGGCCGATCCCGGCACGGCGTCGGGGCGGCAACGACGGCAGGCCCGGAAGCCCGCGCCCTGCGCCGCCGCGGCCGAGGCGAGGAAGCGGACGTTGGCCCGCTTGGGCGTGGTCGCCGGGCAGCTGGGACGGCAGAAGATCCCGGTGGTCAGGACGGCGGTGAAGAACACCCCGTCGAATCGCTCGTCGCGGCTGCGCACCGCCTCGTACCTGCTGTCGTCGTCCATCACCCGTCCAGTGTGCGACGCCTCCGGACGTCGGCACTGGCGGGAATCGGACAGGGAGGTACCGGCCGGGGAGCGGCGGCGCGCAACACCGCGACCAACCACCGAGGCAACGTTCACGGCAGCGAACCGGCCCGACGGCCAACCAGGGGGCAAAGCTTCTCGATCCGTAGCCATTGAAACCTGTTCGAGGGGTGCGGCAGCACGTAGCATGACGAGGAACCGGCCGGAGCGCCGCGTTCCCACGACCACGGGAACGCCTCGACGCTCCCCGGTCCGGGGGGCCGGGGGATGCGTGCGACAGCCAGAAATCGCCTCAAACACCGCACGGGGGACACAGTATGTCGATATCCGAGCAACAAACCGTGCCCAGGGCACCTGGGTCCATTCCGGTCCTCGGCCACACGGGGGCACTCTGGCGGGACCCGCTGGGCTGGCTCCGCGAGTGCTCGGGGCAGGCCGGCGTTCTGGAGCTGAAGTTGCGCGGACGTCGAGGCTATTTGGTTGCCGATGCGAAGCTTGCCCAATCGGTGCTGACCAATGTCAGCGATTTCGACAAGGGCGGGCAGATCGCCGAGCAGGCTCGCGCGGTGCTGGGGAACGGCCTGCTCACCTGCCCGGCCTCCGAACACCGCAGGCAGCGGCGGCTGATGCAGCCGGCGTTCACCCGCGAGCGGGTCGGCGAGGCCGGCGTCGTCATGGTCGAGGAGGCCGAGCGGCTGGCCGGCTCCTGGCGGGACGGCGAGCGCCTCGACCTGCTGCCACTGCTGAACCGGCTGACCCAACGCGTCACGATACGTTCCCTGTTGACCAGCTTCGACCTGTCCAGCATCGACGAGATGGTGAGCGTCTTCGACCGGCTACTCGACGGCGAGGTGTTCCGGCACGCGGTGCTGCCCGAATGGGCGCGGAACCTCCCGCTGCCCTCGGCCCGCAGGTTCGCCGCCGCCGTGGCGGAGGCGGACGCCACCTGCGCCCACGCCGTGGCGAGCGCGCGGGCCGATCCGGACGCCGGCGGGCTGCTGAACGCGCTGATGGAGAGCGTGGCGGGCGAGGAGGCGCTCTTCTCCGACGAGGAGCTGAAGGCCCAGGTCGTCACGTTTCTGGCGGCCGGCACCGAGACCACGGCCAGCGTGCTGGCCTGGTTCTTCCACCGGGTCGCCGAGGACCCGGCGCTGCGCGAGCGGCTGCACGCGGAGCTGGACACCGTCCTCGACGGCCGCACCGCCACCGCCGACGACGTGCCGCTACTGCCGTTCACCAACGCGGTGTTCGCCGAGACGCTGCGGGTGCACTCCCCCACCTGGATCATCGCCCGCTGTGCGACCCGGGAGGTGGAGCTCGGCGGGCACCGGTTCCCCGAGGGCACCGAGTTCTATGTCAGCCCGTACCAGCTCCACCACGATCCGGAGGTCTTCCCCGATCCCGAGCGCTTCGACCCCGACCGGTGGACCAAGCGCTCAGCGCTGGTGCCGTCCGCCGGCTATGTGCCGTTCGGCGCGGGCGCGCGGATCTGCATCGGCGCCAGGTTCGCCCAGCACGAGGCCGTCATCGCCGTCTCCGCGCTGGCCGGCAGGTGGGACCTGCGGGCCGAGCCCGACGCCCGGGTGCGGCCCAAGCCGCGCATCGTGATGGCCCCACACGGCCTCGTCCTGCGTGCGCACGACCGACGTGCGACCGCCGCCCGGGGCGGTACCGCCTAGGCGTTCGCGTACTGGTCCTTCGCGAGCTAGTCCTTCGCGAGGCGGGCCGGGAAGCCGCCGGTGGCGAGCGGGCCCCAGCGGCGCGGGGTGACCCGGATCAGGGACTTGCCCTGCCGGGCCATGGCCTCCCGGTACTCGGCCCAGTCCGGGTGCTCGCCCGCGATGTTGCGGTAGTACTCCACCAGCGGCTCGATCGCCTCCGGCACATGCAGCACCTCGGCCTCGCCGTCCACCTGCACCCAGGGGCCGTCCCACTCGTCGGACAGGACCAGGACGCTGACCTCGGCGTCCCGCTCGGCGTTGCGGGTCTTGGCCCGCTCGGGGTAGGTCGACATCACCAGCCGGCCGGCGTCGTCCACGCCGCAGGTCAGCGGGGACGCCTGCGGAGAGCCGTCGGAGCGCCGGGTCAGCAGGACGGCGCGGTGCCTGGCCCGGACGAAGTCCAGCAGGCCGTCGAGGTCAACGCGGGTGTTGGTCGCGATCGAAGGACTCATAACCGCAGACCCTACGCCCCTCCCGCCCATCGGCCTCGCGGCGATGGGCGGAGGGCCGGGCCCGCCGGCTCAGGCGGCCAGCGGGACGGCCGACTCGGCCGGGGCCAGCGCCAGTTCGAGCACCTGCCGGACGTCGGAGACCGGATGCACCCGCAGATCGGCGAGCACCTCGGCCGGCACGTCGTCCAGATCCGGCTCGTTGCGGAGCGGGATGACCACCGTGGTCAGCCCGGCGCGGTGGGCGGCGAGCAGCTTCTGCTTGACACCGCCGATCGGCAGCACCCGGCCGGTGAGCGAGACCTCGCCCGTCATGGCCACCTCGGGCCGCACCCGGCGCCCGCTGAGCAGCGACGCCAGGGCCGTGGTCATGGTGACCCCGGCGCTCGGGCCGTCCTTGGGGACGGCGCCGGCCGGCACATGGAGGTGGATGCCGCGCTCCCTGAGGTCGCCGACCGGCAGCTCCAGCTCCGCGCCGCGTGACCGCAGATAGGAGAGCGCGATCTGCCCCGACTCCTTCATCACGTCGCCCAGCTGCCCGGTGAGGGTGAGCCCCGAGCCGCCCGTCTCCGGATCGGCCAGCGACGCCTCCACATAGAGGACGTCGCCGCCGGCGCCGGTGACCGCGAGCCCGGTGGCGACGCCCGGCACCGCGGTGCGCTGCCGCCCCGGCTCCTGGGCCGCCTCGGGCGTGTGGTGCGGCCGACCGATCAGGCCGCCGAGCCCGTCCTCGGCGACGGCGTACGGCAGGGTCAGCTCGCCCAACTCGGCGCGGGCCGCGACCTTCCGCAGCACCCGGGCGACCGTGCGCTCAAGGCCGCGCACCCCGGCCTCCCTGGTGTACTCGCCGGCCAGCTTCCGGAGCGCCGACTCGTCGACGGTGACCTCGTCGGCCGCCAGACCCGCCCGCTCCAGCTGCCGGGGCAGCAGGTGGTCCCGGGCGATGGTGACCTTCTCGTCCTCGGTGTAGCCGTCGAGGCGGACCAGCTCCATCCGGTCCAACAGGGGCTGCGGGATGGACTCCAGCACATTCGCCGTGGCCAGGAACACCACGTCGGAGAGGTCCAGCTCGACCTCCAGATAGTGGTCCCTGAACGTGTGGTTCTGCGCCGGGTCCAGCACTTCGAGGAGCGCCGCCGTCGGGTCGCCCCGGTAGTCGGCGCCGACCTTGTCGATCTCGTCGAGCAGCACCACCGGGTTCATCGAGCCGGCCTCCTTGACGGCCCGGACGATCCGGCCGGGCAGCGCGCCCACATAGGTGCGCCGGTGGCCCCTGATCTCCGCCTCGTCGTGGACGCCGCCGAGGGCCACCCGGACGAACTTCCGCCCCATGGCGCGCGCGACGCTCTCCCCCAGCGAGGTCTTGCCGACGCCGGGCGGCCCCACCAGGGCCAGCACCGCGCCGCCGCGCCGGCCGCCGACCACCTTGAGACCGCGCTCCTCGCGCCGCTTGCGCACGGCCAGATACTCCGTGATCCGCTCCTTGACGTCGGCGAGACCGGCGTGGTCGGCGTCCAGCACGGCCCGCGCGCCCGCGATGTCGTAGGCGTCGTCGGTGCGCTCGTGCCACGGCAGTTCGAGCACGGTGTCCAGCCAGGTGCGGATCCAGCCGCCCTCGGGGCTGGCCTCGGAGGCGCGCTCCAGCTTGTCGACCTCCTTGAGCGCGGCCTCGCGGACCCGCTCGGGCAGGTCGGCGGCCTCGACGCGGGCCCGGTAGTCGTCGCCCTCGTCCTCCGCCTCCCCGTTCAGCTCGGCCAACTCCTTGCGGACGGCCGCCAGTTGGCGGCGGAGCAGGAACTCGCGCTGCTGCTTCTCCACGCCGTCCTGGACGTCCTTGGCGATGGACTCGGTGACCTCCTCCTCCGCCAGGTGCTCGCTCAGCCAGGCCGTGGCCTGCCGCAGCCGCTCCACCGGGTCCAGCGTCTCCAGCAGGGTGCGGCGCTGTTCGGCGCCGAGGAAGGGGAGATATCCGGCGTTGTCAGCGAGGGCGCCGACCTCGTCGATGCCCGCCACCCGGTCCACCACCTGCCAGGCGCCGCGCTTCCGCAGCCAGCTGGTGCTCAGCGCGCGGTACTCCTTGACCAGCTCGGCGACGGCGCCCGGCAGCGGGTCGGGCACCGGCTCCGCCACCGGGCCGACCTCCACCCACAGCGCCCGCCCAGGGCCGGTGGTGCCGGTGCCCACCCGCACCCGGCGGATGCCGCGCACCAGGGCGCCGGGGTCGCCGTCGGCCAGCCGGCCGACCTGCTCCACCCGGCCCTCGACGCCGATGGCCGGGTAGTTCCCGTCGATCCGCGGCACCAGCAGCACACGCGGCTTCTCCCCCCGGGGCGCGGCGGCCTGCGCCGCCTCGACCGCGGCGCGCACCTCGGCGTCGGAGAGTTCGAGCGGCACCACCATGCCGGGCAGTACGACCTCGTTCTCCAACGGCAACACCGGGAGAGTGAGTACGTCGAACGATGCTTCCATGACGTCTCCCTTGGCAGGCAAATTGAGCTATGCCGACTCAATGCTGGAGACCCGTCCGGATGTTCCCGACGCCAGGACGTGTTCGCTGTGGGCGATCAACGAAACGGGAGCGCCCGTTTCGGCACGGATGGTTCGGACATCCGAGACAGCTCAGGACAACCGGCGATCGCCAAAGGATCGCCAAGGAGTCAGCAAGGGACCAGCAAGGGACCGACGAAGACCTATCGGAGGAGAGAACCCATGTTCCGCGCCATCGCCGATCTGCTGCGCATGGTGGGCGGCGCCATCGCCACCCTCGTCACTCTGCCCTTCCGGGCGATCGCCCGCCTCTTCGGCGGCGCGTCCGACAGCACGCGTGGGCGCCACTGACGCGCCGGGGCGTCACAGCTCGCGCAGCGCGTCGAACAGGAAGTCCGTGGTCGCGGCGGGCGGCAGCGCCTCGACGGAAAGGCGGTTCATCACATGGCGATACTGCTCGACCTCGGACGGCTTGTCCGGGTAGGCGCCGCCGGTGAGCTGCTCCAGATAGACGACGTCCGACAGCTCACCGCCCGGCGGGCGCAGCAGCGTCACCGGGCCCGCGATCGCCGAGTGCGCCCCGGCCGTGAACGGGACCACCTGCACGGTGACATGCGACAGCCGGGAGACCTCCAGCAGATACTCCAGCTGCCGGCGCATCAGCCCACGGCCGCCCATCGAGCGGCGCAGCGCCGTCTCGTCGATGACCACCCACAGGAACGGCGGCTGGGGCCGGCGCAGCACCTGCTGCCTGGCCATCCGCAGCCGTACCCGGCGCTCAAGGCGCTCCTCCTCGTCGGGCACCAGGGACATCACCGCGCGGGCGTACTCCTCGGTCTGCAACAGGCCGGGGACGAACTGCAGCTCGTAGCCCCTGATCACGGTCGCGGTCTGCTCAAGGCCGAGATAGACGTTCAACCAGCTGGGGACGATGTCGTGGTAGAACTGCCACCACCCGTGGGTGTTGGACTGGCGGGCCAGGGCCAGCAGGGTGACGCGCTCCGCCTCGTCGGCGACGCCGTAGTAGGTGAGCAGGTCGAGGACATCGCGCGCCTTGAAGCCGGTTCTCCCCATCTCCAGGCGGCTGATCTTGGAGTGCGACCCCCGGATGCGGCGCCCCGCGTCCGCGCCGGTGATGCCCTGGGCCTCCCGCAGGGCGCGCAGCCGGTTCCCGAGGACCATCCGGGGCACAGTTGGCCCTGTCTGTCGAAAGTCCAAAGCCACCGGCGACACTCCGAACTCGTCGACCGTGCTATCGGAATCCAGTTCCAACTCCATCGGTCGCTCCCTGCCGTCGCCGCGAACGCCTCACTGTACTAGGGCAGTCGGCGAACGGTAGCCCCTGATGAGCGGGTTCGAGGGATGGCGCGCCCCCTCGACGGCGCCTAACGTGGCGCCATGACGCCCAGCACCCACACGGTCACCAATCAGGTCCCCCCCTTGATCGACTACGACGTGTTCGGTCAGGACGCCGTCCTCTCCGAGGGCTTCGCGCGGCTGGTCACGCCCGAGGCGGCGGCCGAGGCGGGCGCGGAGCTGACGGAGCTCGGCCGGGCGGCCGGCTCGGCGGAGGCGGCCGAATGGGGGCGGCTGGCCAATGAGAACCCTCCTGTCCTGCGGGTCTTCGATCCGCGCGGGCATCGGATCGACGAGGTCGAGTTCCATCCCGCCTGGCATCAACTGCTCGACCGGGCGGTGTCGTCCGGGCTCACCGACGCCTGGACGTGGCCATCGGGCCAACTGCGTAGGACGGCTGGTTTTCTCGTCTGGAGCCAGGTGGAGGCGGGGCACGGCTGCCCCGTCTCGATGACGCATGCGGCGGTGCCGGCGCTGCGCGCCACCCCCGAGTTGGCCGCCGTCTGGGAGCCGCTGCTCACCTCCCACCGCTACCAGCCAGGGCTCGACGTCCCGGCCACGGCCAAGGCGGGCGCGGTCGCCGGCATGGGGATGACGGAGAAGCAGGGGGGCTCCGATGTGCGGGCCAACACCACCAGGGCGGAGCCGGCGGGCGATCCCGGCCTCTACCGGCTGACCGGGCACAAGTGGTTCTGCTCGGCGCCGATGTCCGATGTCTTCCTGGTGCTGGCCCAGGCGCCCGGCGGGCTCAGCTGCTTCCTGCTGCCCCGGGTGCTGCCGGACGGCACCCGCAACTCCTTCCGGCTCCAGCGGCTCAAGGACAAGCTGGGCAACCGCTCCAACGCCTCGTCCGAGGTGGAGTTCGACGGCGAGACGCTGGCCTGGCTGGTCGGCGAGGAGGGGCGTGGGGTGCGCACCATCATCGAGATGGTGGCGGCCACCCGTCTCGACTGCGTCACGGGCTCGGCGGCGATCATGCGGCAGGCCGTCGCGCGGGCCACCCACCACGCGGCGCACCGTTCGGCGTTCGGCGGCCCGCTGATCGACAAGCCGCTGATGACCAATGTGCTGGCCGATCTGGCCCTTGAGTCCGAGGCCGCGACGGCGCTGGCGCTGCGCCTGGCCGCCGCGGTCGACGCGGCGGCGGACGGCAGCGCCCATGACCGCCACCTGCTGCGGCTGGCGCTGCCGGCCGCCAAGTACTGGGTCACCAAACGCTGCACGCCGGTGGCGGCCGAGGCGCTCGAGTGTCTGGGCGGCAACGGCTACGTGGAGGAGTCGGGCCTGCCCAGGCTGCTGCGCGAGTCCCCGCTCAACTCCCTCTGGGAGGGCTCGGGCAATGTCCAGGCCCTGGACGCGCTGCGCGCGCTGCAACGGGAGCCGGGCGCGCTCAACGCGTATCTGGTCGAGGTGGGCCAGGCCGCCGGCGCCGACCACCGGTTGGACGCGGCGCTCAAGGATCTGCTGACCGAGCTGTCCGATCTGGAGGGCGTGGAGGCCAGGGCACGCCGGGTGGTTGAGCGGCTGGCGCTGGTGCTCCAGGGCTCGCTGCTGGTGCGGCACGCCCCGCCCGAGGTGGCCGACGCGTTCTGCGCCTCCCGGCTGGGCCGGAACTGGGGCGACAGCTTCGGCACCCTCCCCGGCGGGTCGCTGACCGCCGTGGTCGAACGGGCCCGCCCCCTTCCGGAGTAGGAGGAGCAACGGGGCCCCGGGGGGCAGCGGGCCAAACCACGGCCCGGCCCGGCGGGAACACCGAAGCCGCCAGGCCGGGCGGGCGCCGGGCGCGGCTGGCCCCGTGCGGCGGTCGCGTTCCGCCAACTGTCAGGCCATCGGGCACGTTTGGAAGGTTTCGATTGGGTAACGCGTCCTGATGACAACCTCGCTGAGAGGATCTCTGCGAAAGGGACGTCATGACGATACTGATCATCATCCTGAGCCTGGTGGTCCTCGCGGCCCTGGTGCTGGGTGGGCTGGCCGCGACGGGACGGCCCCTGCCGACGATGGCCCCGGGTGGCGGCCTGCTGCGGCGACGCTTCGGCCCGGAGTACGAGCGCGCCGTGGCACGACACCAGGGGGACACCAGGGCCGCCCACAAGGAGTTGGCCAGCCGGCTGCGGCTCCACCGCCGCTTCCGCGCCCGCTCCCTGCCCGCCGAACGGCATGACGCGTACCGGGCCTCCTGGGCCAGGGCCCAGGAGCAGTTCGTCGACTCCCCGGCCGGCGCGATCGCCGAGGTGGACCAGTTGCTCAACCGGCTGATCCGGGAGCTCGGCTACCCGTCGGACGGCTACGGCGAGCAGTTGGCCGCCGTCTCCGTGCACCATCCGCACCAGGTGGACGGCTATCGCCGGGTGCACACCCTGGCGAGCCGGGAGGATCTGGCCCGGGCCATGGCGGAGCGCACGGAGGAGCTGCGCTCGTCGCTGCTCGCCGCCCGCGAGCTGTTCGACGCGCTGCTGGCGGGGAAGCCGGCCGCCGACGAGAGCGCGGACACCGAGGCGGGGGGCACGCCGGCCGAGGCCACGGGCACCACGCAGAGCCGAGGAGGCGACGTCTGATGAGGCTGACCGAACGTCTCAGCAAGAACCGCGCCGATGACGCGCCCCGCGCCGAGAGCCAGGAGGCCCCGACGGCGCCGGAATCCCCGAAGGACCTTCCCGAGGGCGACACCGGAACCCCCCAGCCGGTGGCCGCCGCCGACCAGCGGCCAGGAGGCTCCGCTCCCGACCACACCCCTGACCCCATGGTCGGGAGCGGGGAACGCCGCGCCGTGGGCCCGCTGTTCACGCCCGAGGAGGCGGACCGGCTGCGCGCCGAGGTCAAGGGCGCGGTCGCCGGCTTCGTCGACGCCCCCCGGGAGTCGGTCGCGGCGGCGGACGCCGCGCTCGAACAGGCGGTGGCCCGCCTCACCGAGGAGCTGGCGAACCGGCGCCGCGCGCTGCGTGACGGCTGGCAGGGCCCGGTGGACGCGCCCGACGCCGGCGACGCCGCCGGCGACACGGAGGCCCAGCGCACCGCACTCCGCGACTACCGGGACCTGCTGGAGCTGCTGATCCGGATCTGACCGGACCGGCCCCTCTCCGTCCCCCCACCGAACGGCCCCTGGGACCCCACACCTCGGGGCCGTTCGCGATGCCGGGACCCGGTCGGGAGGGTGCCAGGGGGGCGTGCGCCACGGAGAGTGAGACCCCCTTCACCCCGTCCATGATGCAGGACACCCGCGTCCACATATTGGACGGTGGTGGACGGCGGGGTCACCGCGTGCAACGCTGCCGTCATGTCGCGAGCGGGAATTGCCTTGGTGAGTCGCCGCCATGTGGATCTCGGTCGAATGTCAAGCGCCATCTGTCCGGTGTCCTAGTTCGCGCCGAGCCGCACGGTTCGTCCCGCCCGCCGAGCTCCCGGCTCCCTCCGCGCCTTCCTGCTGTCTTTTCCTCCCGACTCTGCCCTGCCCGCCGCGATGTCGCGCCGGTCCCCAGGACGGAGCGTCCCTGCTGCCCGCAGAAAGACCGTGATCATGTCGGACTCCGCCAAGAAGCCCGTCGGCACCCCCCGCCGCAAGGTCGGCCGTCACCGCGGCGAAGGCCAGTGGGCCGCCGGGCACATGACGCCTCTCAACGCCAACGAGCAGACGAAGAAGGACGACAACGGTCTCAATGTGCGGACACGCATTGAGACGATCTACGCGCACCGGGGATTCGACTCGATCGACGGCGCCGACCTGCGCGGCCGGATGCGCTGGTGGGGTCTGTACACCCAGCGCAAGCCGGGGATCGACGGCGGCAAGACCGCGATCCTGGAGCCCGAGGAGCTGGACGACGAGTTCTTCATGCTCCGCGTCCGCATCGACGGCGGGCTATTGACCACCGAGCAGCTGCGGGTGATCGGCGAGATATCACAGGAGTTCGCGCGCGGCACCGCCGACATCACCGACCGGCAGAACGTCCAGTACCACTGGATCCGCATCGAGGACATGCCGGAGATCTGGCGGCGCCTTGAGGGCGTCGGCCTCTCCACCACCGAGGCGTGCGGCGACACCCCCCGGGTGATCGTGGGCTCCCCCGTCGCCGGCATCGCGGCCGACGAGATCATCGACGGCACCCCGGCCATCGAGGCCATCCAGCGCCGGGTGATCGGCAACAGGGCCTACTCCAACCTCCCGCGCAAGTTCAAGTCGGCGATCTCGGGGTCACCGCTGCTGGACGTGGTGCACGAGATCAACGACATCGCCTTCGTCGGCGTGGTCCACCCCGAGCGCGGCCCGGGCTTCGACGTGTGGGTCGGCGGCGGTCTCTCCACCAACCCGAGCCTCGGGCAACGCCTCGGCGCCTGGGTCCCGTTGGAGGAGGTCGCCGACGTGCACGAGGGCGTGGTCGGCCTCTTCCGCGACTACGGCTACCGGCGGCTGCGCACCCGCGCCCGGATCAAGTTCCTGCTGAAGGACTGGGGCGTCGCCAAGTTCCGCCAGGTGCTGGAGGACGAGTACCTGCTGCGCCGGATGGTCGACGGCCCGGCGCCCGAGCAGCCGCCCAACGACTGGCGGGACCACATCGGCGTGCACCGGCAGAAGGACGGCCGGTTCTACCTGGGCTTCGCGCCGCGCGTGGGGCGGGTCGACGGCACCACACTCGCCAAGATCGCCGATCTCGCCGAGGCCCACGGCTCGCACCGGGTGCGCACCACCGTCCACCAGAAGATGCTGATCCTGGACGTGCCCGAGGACCAGGTCGAGCAGCTCGCCGACGGCCTGGAGGCGTTGGACCTCACCACCCGCCCCTCCTCGTTCCGGCGCGGCACCATGGCCTGCACCGGCATCGAGTTCTGCAAGCTCGCCATCGTGGAGACCAAGAGCCGGGGCCAGTGGCTGATCGACGAACTGGAGCGCAGGCTCCCGGACTTCGCCGAGCCCATCACCATCAACATCAACGGCTGCCCCAACTCCTGCGCCCGTATCCAGGTCGCCGACATCGGCCTCAAGGGCCAGCTGGTCACCGACGACGAGGGCAAGCAGGTGGAGGGCTTCCAGGTGCACCTCGGCGGCTCCCTCGGCCTCGACCCCGGCTTCGGCCGCAAGGTGCGCGGCCTCAAGGTCACCGCTACCGGTCTCGCCGACTACGCGGAGCGGGTGCTGCGTGCCTTCGAGGCCGGGCGCGAGCCCGGGGAGCGCTTCGCCCAGTGGGCGGCCCGCGCCACCGAGGAGGAGCTCACGTGAGCGAGCGGGCCGCGCCGTTCTACTGCCCCTACTGCGCCGACGAGGATCTCCGGCCCAGCGAGGCCGGTCACGGCGCCTGGGAATGCGGCGCCTGCAACCGGGCGTTCCGACTGTCGTTCCTGGGCCTGTTGGCCAGCGGTCTCACCCGCCCCGTCGCCGACGACGGCCAGGACGCCAGCTGAAGGAGGGCACGTTGGACACCACCACCAGCCGATCCGCCGCACGCGTCGAGGAGTTGCGGGACCTGGCCGAGCGCGCGGGCCGCGAGCTTGAGGACGCGGACGCGGTCGACATCCTGCGTTGGGCCACCGACACCTTCGGCGACCGGTTCTGCGTCACCTCGTCGATGGAGGACGCCGTCGTCGCCCATCTGGCCTCCCGCGCCAGGCCGGGCGTCGACGTGGTGTTCCTGGACACCGGCTACCACTTCCCCGAGACCATCGGCACCAGGGACGCGGTCGCCACCGTGCTGGACGTCAACGTGCGGACGTTGACGCCGGCCAGGACCGTCGCCGAGCAGGACGCCGAGTGGGGCCCCCGGCTCCATGAGCGCGACCCCGACCGCTGCTGCGCGCTGCGCAAGGTCGCCCCGCTGGAGCGCGGGCTCGCCGGCTACGACGCGTGGGCCACGGGCCTGCGCAGGGACGAGTCCCCCACCCGGGCCGACACGCCCGTGGTCGGCTGGGACGCGCGGCGCGCGCTGGTGAAGATCGCCCCCATCGCCCGCTGGACCCAGGACGACGTGGCGGCGTATGTCGCCGAGCACGGCGTGCTCACCAACCCGCTGCTCCAGGACGGCTACGCCTCGATCGGCTGCGCGCCCTGCACCCGCAGGGTCGCCGAGGGCGAGGACGCGCGGGCCGGCCGCTGGGCGGGCCTGGGCAAGACCGAGTGCGGGTTGCACGGCTGATGACCAGGACCGAAACGGCGCGGGACGCGAGGAGTGGGGACATGGCGACGGTCGAGCGTGGTGCCACCGTCTGGCTCACCGGGCTGCCCAGCGCGGGCAAGACCACCATCGCCGAGGCGCTGGCCGCCCGGCTCGCCGACGAGGGCCACCGGGTCGAGGTGCTCGACGGGGACGAGATCCGCACCTTCCTCTCCGCCGGGCTCGGCTTCTCCCGGGAGGACCGGCACACCAACGTCCGGCGGATCGGCTTCGTCGCCGAACTGCTCGCCTCGCACGGGGTGAAGGTCCTGGTGCCGGTGATAGCCCCCTACGCCGACAGCCGCGAGGCCGTCCGCAAGCACCACCAGGCGGGCGGCACCGGCTATCTGGAGGTGCATGTGGCGACCCCGGTCGAGGTCTGCTCGGAGCGCGACGTCAAGGGCCTCTACGCCCGGCAGGCCAGCGGTGAACTGACGGGGCTGACCGGCGTCGACGACCCCTACGAGGCGCCGGCGGACCCGGATCTGCGGATCGCGGCGCACGAGCAGACGGTCGCCGAGTCCGCGTCGGCGCTGCACGCGCTGCTGACCGACCGGGGGTTGGCGTGATCGAGGACGAACGAAAGGACTCCTCCATGAAGGCGGCACTCTCGATCACCGACGAGGTCGGCGGGCCCTTCGCCCTCTCCCATCTAGATGTGCTGGAGTCCGAGGCGGTCCATATCTTCCGCGAGGTGGCGGGCGAGTTCGAGCGGCCGGTGATCCTCTTCTCGGGCGGCAAGGACTCCATCGTCATGCTGCACCTGGCGCTCAAGGCGTTCGCGCCCGCGCCGCTCCCGTTCGCCCTGCTGCACGTCGACACGGGGCACAACTTCCCCGAGGTCATCGCCTACCGCGACGCGGTGGTGGCCAGGCACGGACTGCGCCTCGAAGTCGCGCTGGTGCAGGACTTCATCGACAGGGGCGAACTGCGCGAGAGGCCCGACGGAACGCGCAACCCGCTACAGACGGTGCCGCTGCTGCACGCCATCGACGCACACCGCTTCGACGCGGTCTTCGGCGGCGGGCGGCGCGACGAGGAGAAGGCCAGGGCCAAGGAGCGGGTGTTCTCGCTGCGCGACGAGTTCGGCGGCTGGGACCCGAGGCGGCAGCGGCCCGAGCTGTGGCAGCTCTACAACGGGCGGCACGCGCCCGGCGAGCACGTCCGGGTGTTCCCGCTCTCCAACTGGACCGAGCTGGACGTCTGGCAGTACATCGCCAGGGAGAAGATCGAGATCCCGGCGATCTACTACGCGCACCACCGCGACGTGTTCCGGCGCGACGGCATGTGGCTGGCCCCGGGCGAGTGGGGCGGCGCCAAGGGGGCCGAGACGGTGGCCAGCCGCCAGGTGCGGTACCGCACCGTCGGCGACATGTCCTGCACCGGGGCCGTGGAGTCGTCGGCGGAGACCATCGAGCAGATCATCGCCGAGATCGCCGCCTCCCGGCTGACCGAACGGGGCGCCACCCGGGCCGACGACAAGCTGTCGGAGGCCGCCATGGAGGACCGCAAGCGCGAGGGGTACTTCTGATGACCGGCCAGAGCGCCGCCGACACCGCCGACAGCGCGGCGATATCCGCCACCTCGCTGCTGCGGTTCGCCACCGCCGGATCCGTCGACGACGGCAAGTCCACGCTGGTGGGGCGGCTGTTGCACGACTCCAAGTCGGTGCTGAGCGACCAGCTGGCGGCCGTGGAGCTGGCCTCCCGCAACCGGGGCCAGGAGGCGCCCGATCTGGCGCTGCTCACGGACGGGCTGCGCGCCGAGCGCGAGCAGGGCATCACCATCGACGTGGCCTACCGCTACTTCGCCACGGCACGCCGGCGCTTCGTCCTGGCCGACACCCCCGGGCATGTGCAGTACACCCGGAACATGGTGACCGGCGCCTCGACGGCCGAGTTGGCGATCATCCTGGTGGACGCCCGCAACGGCGTGGTGGAGCAGACCCGCCGGCACGCGGCGGTCGCGGCCCTGCTGCGCGTCCCGCAGGTGGTGCTGGCCGTCAACAAGATGGATCTGGTCGACTACGCGGAGCCCGTCTTCGCCGCGATCGCCGCCGAGTTCACCCGGTACGCCGCCTCCCTCGGCGTCCCCGAGATCACCCCGATCCCCATCTCGGCGCTCGCGGGCGACAACGTGGTGACCCCGTCGGCCACCATGGACTGGTACGGCGGCCCCACCGTGCTCGAACACCTGGAGACGGTGCCGGTGGCGCACGACCCGTCGCGGGATCCGGCGCGCTTCCCCGTGCAGTACGTGATCAGGCCGCAGTCCGCCGCACACCCGGACTACCGGGGGTACGCGGGCCAGATCGCGTCCGGCGTGCTGCGGGTGGGCGAGCGGGTGACGGTGGCCCCCTCGGGCCGCGGCAGCGTGATCACCGGGATCGACGCGCTGGGCCAGTCGGTGGATGTGGCGTGGGCCCCGCAGTCGGTGACGCTCAGCCTGGCGGACGATCTGGACATCTCCCGGGGCGATCTGATCGCCCCCGCCGACAGCGCGGCGCCGACCAGCCAGGACCTCACGGCCACCGTCTGCCATCTGCACGACCGTCCGCTGACCCCGGGCGCCCGGGTGCTGCTCAAGCACACCACCCGCACCGTCAAGGCGATCGTCAGGGAGATCCCGTCCCGGCTGACCCTGGACGATCTCTCCCAACACCCCGAGCCCGGACGGCTGGTGGCCAACGACATCGGCCGGGTGGTCGTCCGCACCGCCGAGCCGCTGCCGGTCGACCGCTACGCGGACTCCCGCGCCACCGGCTCCTTCCTGCTGATCGACCCGGCCGACGGCGCGACGCTGACCGCCGGCATGGCGGGCGAGGCGTTCGCCGACCCGTCGGGCGGCGCCGAGGCGGCCGACGAGGACGGGTGGGACTTCTGATCATGCCGAGGGATGTCTTCTCCACCTTCGCCAAGGAGGGCGGACGGGTGGGCAGTGGGTCGCTTGGCAGCGGCCACGGCGGCATCGCGCGATGTGCGGGCTCTCGTTGACGCCTCCCGCGTCTTCCGGCCCGTCCTTCCGATGCCCGTAAGCCCACCCCTTCCCCCGCGCCGCAGGTCCGTGGCGCGGGACCGCCGAGAGGAACCCCGAGCCATGACCGCTCCCCGCCCCGTGCGTCGCAGAACCCCGCTGGTCGCGCTGACCTCCCTGACGCTGCTGTTGGCACCGCTCGCCGCCTGCGGTTACGGCTCCGACTCCGACGACGACGAGCCCACGCCGACCAACAGCGCCAGCGGCCCCGCGCTCTCCACCGACGAGGTGCGCGTCGGCTACTTCGCCAACATCACGCACGCGACCGGCGTGATCGGTCTGGAGAACGACGGGCTGATCCGCGAGGAGCTGGGCGGCACCGAGGTGAAGACGCAGATCTTCAACGCCGGTCCGTCGGCGATCGAGGCGCTGAACGCCGGGGATCTGGACATCACCTTCATCGGCCCCAACCCCGCGATCAACGGCTTCGCCGGCTCCGGCGGGCAGAGCCTGCGGGTCGTCTCCGGCGCGGCCTCCGGCGGCGCCTCGCTGGTCGTCAACCCGGACACCGTCGCCAGCCTGGACGATCTGGCGGGCAAGCGGATCGCCACCCCGCAGCTCGGCAACACCCAGGACGTGGCGCTGCTCAGCTACCTCAACGACCAGGGCTTCGAGGTCGACCCGCAGAGCGGCTCGGGCGACGTCTCGGTGCTGCGGATCGCCAACTCGGAGATCCCGGCGGCCTTCGACGGCGGCGACATCGACGGCGCCTGGGTGCCGGAGCCCACCGCGGCCAACCTGATCAGCCGGGGCGCCGAGACCCTGCTGGACGAGGGCGAGCTGTGGGACAACGGCCAGTACGTGGTCACCCATGTGATCGCCGCCCAGAGCTTCCTGGACGAACACCCCGACGTGGTCGAGGCCGTGGTGCGGGGCGTGGTGCGCACCAACGCCTGGATCAACGAGAACCCGGACGAGGCCAAGAGCGTCTTCAACGGCGCGCTCGGCCGGCTGCCCGGCGGCAACGAACTGCCGGCCGAGGTGCTGGACCCGGCCTTCGAGAACGTCGAGTTCCTCAACGACCCGCTGGCCGAGACGCTGCTGGTCGGCGCCGAGAACGCCACCGAGGTCGGCCTGTTGGACGAGACGGACCTGACCGGCATCTACGACCTGTCGATCCTCAACTCGGTGCTGGCCGAGGCCGACCTGCCCGAGGCCGGCGACGCCGGTCTCGGCGTCGGCTGAGCCTCCGTCCCCTTCCGCTCACGTTCACCCCAGGAGGTGACTTCCGATGGCCATGGCCCTCGACAGCTCGGTCGGTGAGGACGCCGCAGCCGAGGCCGCTTACGCCGTGCGGTTCGAGCATGTGTCGAAATCCTTCGGCCGCCAGGGCAAACAGCAACTCGTGCTGGACGACATCAGCCTGGATGTCGCTCCCGGGGAGTTCGTCACGCTGATCGGCGCCTCGGGGTGCGGCAAGTCGACGCTGCTCAACCTGGCCGCCGGTCTCGACGCGCCGTCCGCGGGGGAGATCTCGGTCCCCGGCGGGCGCCCGGCGCTGATGTTCCAGGAGCACGCGCTGTTCCCGTGGCTCACCGCCGGCCGCAACGTCGAGTTGGCGCTGCGGCTGCGCGGGGTGCCCAAGGCGGAGCGGCGCCCGGAGGCGGAGCGGCTGCTGAGCCTGGTGCGGCTCGGCGGCAGCTACGACAAGCGGGTGCACGAGCTGTCCGGCGGCATGCGGCAGCGCGTGGCACTGGCCAGGGCGCTCGCCCAGGCCAGCCAACTGCTGCTGATGGACGAGCCGTTCGCGGCGCTCGACGCCATCACCAGGGACGTGCTGCACGAGGAGCTGACCCGGATCTGGTCCGAGACCGGCGTCTCGGTGCTCTTTGTGACGCACAACGTCCGGGAGGCGGTGCGGCTGGCCCAGCGGGTCATCCTGCTCTCCTCCCGGCCGGGCCGGATCGTCACCGAGTGGCGCGTCGACATCGAGCAGCCCCGCCGGATCGAGGACGCCGAGGTCTCCGCGCTCTCCGTGGAGATCACCGAACGACTCCGGGAGGAGATCCGCCGCCATGGCCAGCAGTGAGACCGCGTCCCGGGAGACGAAGGAGCCACGGGAGACCGGAGGCGATCTGGCGGGCCTGGAAGCCGGCCTGGACGCGCTGGAGAGCCAGGCGACGGCGGAACGGACCCCCGTCGGCAAGATCCTGCTGACCAAGGTGCTGCCGCCGTTCGTCGCGGTCGGCCTGGTGCTGACGGCCTGGCAGATCGCCTACTGGTCGGATGTGCAGCCGGACTACCTGCTGCCCAGCCCGGGCGACGTGGGCTCGGTCTTCCAGGACATGTGGCGTGAGGGCACCCTGCTGGAGTACATCTGGACCAGCGTCTCACGTGGCCTGCTCGGCTTTCTGATCGCGATCTGCGTGGGCACCCCGCTGGGGCTGCTCGTGGCGCGGGTCAAGCTGGTGCGGGCGGCGATAGGTCCGGTGCTGACCGGCCTCCAGTCGCTGCCCTCGATCGCGTGGGTGCCCGCCGCCATCATCTGGTTCGGGCTGACCAACGGCACCATCTACGCGGTGGTGCTGCTGGGCGCGGTGCCGTCGATCGCCAACGGCATCGTCGCGGGCGTCGACCAGATCCCGCCGCTCTATCTGCGGGCCGGCCGCACCCTGGGCGCGCGCGGGCTGACCAGCGTGCGGCATGTGCTGCTGCCGGCGGCGCTGCCCGGCTACCTGGCGGGCCTCAAGCAGGGCTGGGCGTTCTCCTGGCGGTCGCTGATGGCGGCCGAGCTGATCGTCCACTCGCCCGATCTGGGCACCGGGCTCGGGCAGCTGATGGAGAACTACCGCACCATGCAGAACATGTCGGGGGTGCTGGCCACGATCATCCTGATCCTGGTCGTGGGCGTCGCCATCGACCTGCTGTTCTTCTCGCCGCTGGAGCGCCGGGTGCTGCGCTCCCGTGGGCTGTTGGCCAGGACGACATGACCGGCCGGCCACCGACGCTGTTGATCGTCGCGCATGGCAGCAGGGATGCCCGCCATGCCGCGACGGTCACCGCGCTCGCGGCCCGGGTGCGCACGCTCGCCCCCGGAGTGTCGGTGGCCCATGGTTTCCTGGACTTCGCCGCGCCCCGCGTCGAGACGGTGCTCGCCGGGCTGCACGCGTCCTCGCGGCGCGAGGTGGTGGCGCTGCCGCTGCTGTTGAACCGCGCCTTCCACGCGACCACGGACATCCCGGCTGTGCTGGCCGGCGAACAGGCCAGGCTGCCGGGGCTCTCGGTGCGGCAGGCCGCGGTGCTGGGGCCCGACCCGCTGCTGACGCGGGCCCTGGAGCGGCGGCTGGCCGAGGCCGACTCCGCTGCCCTGGCGCGCCGTTCGGACACCGGCGTGGTGCTCGCCTCGGCCGGCACCTCGGATCCGGCGGCGCGCGCCGCGCTGGAGCGGGTCGCCGCCGGCTGGCGGGCGAGCGCCGGTTGGGGCGCGGTGGTCTCCGCCTACGCCTCGGCGAGCGCACCGGACCCGGCCCAGGCGGTGCGCGCGCTGCGCTCCGCCGGCCTGGGCCGGGTCGTGGTGGCGCCCTATGTGATCGCGCCCGGGCGGCTGCCCGACCGGATCGCGGCCGGCGCCCGCGAGGCGGGCGCCGACGTGTTGGCTCCGGTGCTGGGTGCGGCTCCCGAGCTGGCGGAGCTGCTGGTGCGCCGCTACGCGGCGGCACGTCGGGAACGACGCACCGCCGCGCTGGTCGGCTGACCGTGGCCTGATTCAGCCGGTGGCCGGCACGTACTTGTAGCCGACCCGCCGCACCGTGACGATGCGCTCCCGGTAGGACTCGCCCAACTTGCGGCGCAGCCTGGCGATATGCACGTCCACGGTGCGCTGGTCCCCCACCGGGCCGTAGCCCCAGATGGTGGCGACCAGCTGCTCCCTGGTGTAGACCCGGTGCGGGTGTCGCACCAGGTGCGCCAGCAGCTCGAACTCCAGATAGGTCAGCCGCAGCGGTTCGCCGTCGACGGTCGCGGTGCGTTCCTCGGTGTCCACCACGATGCCGCGGCCCCGGCCGGGGGTGGCGGCGGCCGGCTTGGGCGCGGTCAACGCGCCCTGGGCGGCGAGCAGTTCGCTGAGCTGCGCCGGCTGGGTCCCGGCGGGGGCCAGAACCAGATAGCCGACGAGCGGCACGGAGCCGTCCGCCTGGTCCTGGCTCTCCGGTGCCAGGGTCACCGTCACGTCGGAGAGTTCGGACAGATCGGGGAGCGCGGTGAGGTGCCGCATGGGTGGCTCCTTCCTTGGGTTAAGGGGTCAGGCCGCCGCGGCGGGGGTGTAGTGCTCCGCGTCGTCGCCTTCGACGACACGGCTGCGTTCACCGTCGATACCGACGGGCACGTCTCCGGCGACGGTCACCCGGTGCAGCAGGCGCGGCAGGGTGCCGTAGTCGTCCGGGGCGTAGTGCTGGGTGCTGCGGTTGTCGAAGAGGACCAGGTCACCGGGGGCCCAGCTCCAGCGCACCACGTTCTCCGGGCGGATCACGTAGTTCTGGAGTATGCGCAGCAGATCGCGCGAGTCGTCGGCGTTCAGGCCGACGAGGCGCTGTGCGAACCCCCCGATGAAGAGGCCGCGTTCACCGCTCTCCGGATGGACCCGCACCACCGGGTGCGCCGTGCGGTACTTCCGGGAGACGAACCGACGCCGGTGCTCGGCGGCCTTGGCCGTCCTCGGCTCGGCGTAGTAGTGGTCGTTGGTGTGCTCCGCCCACAGCCCGTCGGCCAACTGCCGCAGCGCGTCCGGCAGATCGCGGTAGGCGGCGGCCGAGTTGGCGATCAGCGTGTTCCCGCCGTAGGGCGGCACCACCAGGCTGCGCAGGGTGGTCGCCTTGGGCGGGGTGCGGAGGAAAGTGACGTCGGTGTGCCACCGGTTGGAACGGATGCCCTCCTCGCCGTTGACGGCGAGCACGTGGGGCTGGCCGTCGGCCGAAGGCACGGTGGGGTGCGCGGTGGTCAGCTCGCCGAAGAGGGAGGCGAACCTGAGCTGCGCCGCGTCGTCCAGGTCCTGGCCCCGGAAGAACAGCGCCTTGTGCTCGATCAGTGCGCCGTTGACCTCGGCGACGACGCCGGGGTCGAGGGGGCGGGAGATGTCGACACCGAGGATCTCGGCGCCGATCCGGCCGCCGATCCTTCGAATGTCAAAGCCACTGCCGGTCATGTCTGTTGCTGCCTTTCCCTGATGCCTGATGCCTGATGGAAATACTCATCACTGTGGGGTGGGACACATTGGTCCCCAGGCAGCCGAGAAATCCCCTGGCTCACCGACCGAGAAGGCGCCTACCGGACGTCTACCGGCCGGATCGACCACCGGATCGACGGCATCCGAAAAATCCGGCGGAATGCCGGACGAGAGGTTCGGGACACCGGACCGGAAAAGCGGCGAAATGCGACGAACACCTCCGCGGGACTACGGCGGAGGGAAGAGCGTCACGCGAAGGCGCGTAGGGGAAGTGCGTCGGCTGGATGCTGTTTCAGCAACCGACGGCACAGATGGCGCTGGCCTGCCGCCGAAGATCGACGTGCAGCCGCGTTACGAGAAAGTCAGCTTGACTCACGATAAGTGAGCATGCCAGCAACACCGAGGTGACGTCAAGATATTGGCGATCCATCTCACATCACGGAACGCGGCCCGTCCGCGTTCCGATATTCCAGGAATATGGCCCGGCTTGACCTGGCCGGGCGGGGCACGGTAAATCTTTCGCCATGACGACGGGCAAGCGCCTTTTCTCGCGATGCCATGTGGACCTGGTCCGCGTGGCCAGCGCGCTCTGTCGTCGCGGCTCCAGCTGAGCCGCCGAGCCCGCGCCGCCGGCTCCCCCTTCTCTCTCCTCGCGTGCCGACTCGGGGCCCGCTGCCCCCGGCCCGCTCCGCACGGGTTCCCGCGCCGCCTTGCCCGCCGGGGCGAGGCGCGCGCCCCCGCACCCCCCACCTGCACCACACCGCCTGCGAGGTCCGCATGTCGACATCCGCCCCCGCCCTGCCCGCACCGCCCCAGGACCCGCGCACGCCCCAGGAGTTGGCCGCCACGGTGCGCGCCTTCGCCGCCCGCCGCGCGCTCTGGGAACCGCTGGTGCGGTTCACCACCCCCGACCGCTGGTACCACCGCCTCGACACGGGCGCCGAACACGAGGTGTGGCTGCTGACCTGGCTGCCGGGCCAGGGCACCGAGATCCACGACCACGGCGGCGCGTCCGGCGCCTTCGGCGTGGTGCGCGGCACCCTCACCGAGCGCTCCTTCGCCCCGCCGGAGGCCGGAACGACACGCGGGCCCGGCGTCCGTTCGCTGCCCACCGAGGGGCTACGCTCCTTCGGCCCGCGCCATGTGCACGAGGTGACCAACAGGGGCGAGCAGCCCGCCGTCAGCATCCACGCCTACGCGCCGGCGCTGACCACCATGTCGTACTACACGGAGATCGCCGAGGGCCGCCTGCGGCTCGACCGCACGGACCCCGTCGAGAAGTGACGGAACCCTCCCGGCGGGCGGCCGGGCAGTGACGAGAGACAGGGCGGCACCCATGACGGAACACCTCGGCATAGCGGCCCAACTCGCCGCCGCGCGCGCCACCCTGGACCGGGTGACGGCGCTCCGGGCACACCAGGAGGCGGCCGGGGGCGCGGTGCTGGTCGACACCCGCACCACGCCCCAGCGGGACCGGGACGGCACCGTCCCCGGGGCGCTCGTCATCGAGCGCAACCACCTGGAGTGGCGGTGCGACCCGGGCAGCGGCGCGTCGGTGCCGGAGGCGACGGACACCGGGGTCCGCTGGATCCTCTTCTGCGACGAGGGCTACGCCTCCTCGCTGGCGGCGGCGTCACTCCGCTCCCTCGGCCTCCACCGGGCCACCGACCTCATCGGCGGCTTCCAGAGCTGGCGCGCCGCGGGCCTCCCCCTCACCCCACCGAAACGCTGACGCGCCCGCCGCGCGCCGCCGGGGGCGTTCGCACGAGCGGGAGTTGCTTCCGGCCCCACGCCCCACGGCTACGCCGGCGAGCGCACCCCGACGGCAGCGCCCAAACACCAGCACCGTTGTCGGCCCCCGGCAACCCACGGGCGCACCACGCCACCACCGCCCCACGCCCCACCGGCCGCGCCGGACGAGGCGCGCAGCCGTCGGGCACCTCACGGCAGCGCCCGACCGCCCGCACCATGGTCGGCCCCCCGCCGGCATCGGCCCCGGCGCCCCATGGCCGGCCCACCGCGCCAGCGCCGCGCAACGGCCCGCTGGGCCAGTGCCGTTGCCAACCGCCCACGGGGCCCGCACCGGCCCCGGTACGGCCCGCCACGTCGGCGCGGCGCCGCGCGGCGGACCGCTCAGCGCCGCGCGGCGGAAAGGGCTGCGGCCTCCTTGTCCGGTGGGAGGCCGACCCGGGAGCGGGTCGAGCCGAGCTGGTGGTCCGGGGCCAGCGTGCCGAGCCAGGCCCACGTGTCCCGGACCGTCTCGGCCAGCGGCCGGACCGTGAGCCCGGCGGCCAGCGCGCGGCTCACGTCCGAGCCGTGCAGGGCCTGGTGTTCGGGGCCCGGCGGGAGCCAGGCCGGCAGCTCGGTCCAGGGCGCGATCTCGGCGGCCAGCACCACCTCGGGGTCGGCCCAGCACAGCACCGCCTCGGAGCCGGTGACCGCGCGACAGGTTTCGAGCAGCTCCCCCATGGTGGCCGCGCCCGGCGGGCTGACCAGGTCGAAGGGGCCGCCGCGCCCCCGCGCCGCCGCGTCCAGCGTCCACCGCGCGACATCCCTGATGTCCAGGTACTGAAGGGGCAGTTCACGCGGTCCGGGCGCCAACACCTCGCCGCCGGCGGCGATCCTGGAGAGCCACCAGGGCAGCCGGCCGACGTCCTCGCCCGGCCCGAGCAGCAGCCCGCAGCGCACCAGCAGGCTCCGTTCGGCGCCGAACTCCCGTTCCACGGCCAGCTCGCCGCCACGCTTGTCCAGGGCGTAGTCGCGGGCCTCCGCGTCCGGCGACCCGTCGACCACCGGGCTGGACTCGTCCGCTCCCGACGGCGCGGGCCAGGTGTAGACGGAACGGCTGGAGACATAGCTGTAGTGGCCGGCCCTGTCGGCCAGCAGCCGGGCGGTGTCCCGCACGGCCGTCGGCGCGTGGCTCCAGGTGTCGACCACCAGATCCCACGCGCCGTCCGCCAGGGCGGCAAGCCCGTCGGACGCCGTCCGGTCGCCGCGCAGCGCCCGCACCCCTGGCGGCGCGGGGGTCCGTCCCCGGTTGAAGACGGTGACCTCCCAGCCTCGGGCCAACGCCTCGTCCACGATCGCGGGCCCGGCGAACGCCGTCCCGCCCAACACCAGTACCTTCATGGCCCTACCCTGCCCGCCCGGCCGGGCCCGTGGAACGCCCCTCGGCTCTCAGCGCATTCGCTGACAGCCGAGGGGCGGCGATAGTTGACCCATGACTTCCGCACCGCAGAGCTGGGCCCGCGCCAGGCGGCTCGATGCCGACCGGATGGCCGACGGCGTCCACTCCCGAACCGGTGTCCGCCTGACCGTCGAGGGCCCCTGCCCCGGCGGCCAGGTGGGCGCGGCCTGGTGCCGCGTCAGCCAGGGTTGGCCCCGCTCGGCGCCCTGGCACGCACACTCGCTGCGTTAGCCGAAAGCCCAGGTAGGACAACTACATGCGGCTCCCGGCTGCCTGGCGATCGCACGCACCAGGACACCTCGCTACCGGGCAAACCCCGACTGACGCGGCACTTGCGCTGGCCGGACGGCCACCGTTCCGTCCTCAAGTGGCGGCCGGGCAGTCGGGCGACGGCGATGCGGGCCGGACCGCTCGCGGTGGTCGAGGCGCTGCGGCTGGCGGACTATCCGGCGCCGGCCACCGAGTTGGTCGCCCAGGTGGACGACGCGGTGGTCACCGTGCAGGAGCTGCTGCCCGGCACGAAGGTCGACCGGCTCGACCAGCACGGTCTCGACCAGGCGCTCGCGCTCAACCAGGCGCAGGCAGGACGGCTCGCGGACCGCCCCGACATCCCGGCGGTGGCCCTGCACCTGCGGGCGGACGGGCCGGGCTACTGCCTGCACGAGCCCCTGCGCCGGCACAACCGCAGGGCCGCCGCACTTGAGGGCTGGGTCGCCGCCGTCGGCGCCGACTGCCCGACGCTTCTGGAGGGCCCCGACGCCGTGCACCAGGACTTCCACCCCGGCAACCTGCTGGCCGCCGAGGGATCGATCACCGGAGTCATCGACTGGGACGGCGCCGCCCGTGGCGATCACCGGTTCGACCTGGTCACGCTGCGCTTCGGCGTCCAGGGGAAGGACATGGACCCGGCCGTGGCCCGGCGTCTGGACGCGATCCTCGACACGCTGCCGGACGAGGTGCTGCGGCCCGCCTGGGCCCATATGAGCCTGCGCATGGTCGACTGGGCCATCAGGCACTTCACCCCGGCCGACGTGGAGTCCTGGCCGGACCTCGCCGAACAACGCGTCCGCTGAGCCCCGCCGGCGGCGCCCCGGGCGAGCCCTCTAGGCTCGGCCGGATGAACGACCAACTCAGGGCCGGCTCGGCGGCCGGGGCCGAGCTGCTGTTGCGACGCTGGGCCGAGAGCGATCTGCCGGCCGTCCGCGACGCCTTCAACGCACCGGGAATGTACCGGCAGTTCGGCTCAACCGTGGAGAGCGGCGAGGTGGACGACGCGGCGGCCGGGCGGTGGATCGGCCGGGCCGAGCAGCGGTGGGCGGACGAGAGCGCCTTCTCCTGGGCCGTCACCGAGGGGCCCAGCCTGCTCGGCTGTGTCTCCGTGAGCCAGGTCAACCATGTGCACGACAGCGGCTGGGTGGCGTACTGGACCGTCCCCGCCGCCCAGGGCCGGGGCGTGGCGACGGCGGCCGTGCGCGCGCTCAGCGCCTGGTGCTTCGACGAACTCCAGCTGTTCCGTCTGGAGTTGGGCCACCGGATGGACAACCCGGCGTCCTGCCGGGTGGCCCTGGCCGCCGGCTACCGGGCGGAGGGGCGGCAACGCGCGAAGCTCCGTTACGGCGCCGTCCGCCACGACGTCGAGACCCACGCCCGCCTGGCCACCGACCCGGCTCCGGGCTGAGCGGCCCGCGTCAGGAGACCGCCCGGGAGTGCTCCCAGGCCCACTCGAACTCCTCCCGGTAGGTCTCGAAGAGGCTCAGCTCGCCGTCGGCCGCCGGGGAGTCCCGCTGCACGATCTCCCGCCCGGCGCGGCGCAGCACCAGCGCCGGGGTCTCCACCCCACGGCTTCGCCGCAGATAGGACTGGATCACCGCGACCCCGTCGGCACCGTCGCCGTCCACGAAGTAGGCGCTGAACCTGGGCGTCTCGTCGAACACATGGATCTCGAACGCCTCTTGATCCCGCAGCCGGGCGCGGATCCGCCGGACCTGGAGGATGTTCGTCTCCACCGCGCGGGCCAACTCACCCCGCTTCAGGCTGAGTTCACGCTCGCGGCGGCGCATGGCGCCACTGGCGGGGTTCAGGAAGAGCAGCCGGGTGCGGCAGCCGGACTCCGCCAGCCGGGCCAACCGCCGCCCCGGGTAGTTCTGCACCAGCAGGCCGAGCCCTATGCCCATCGCGTCCAACCGCCGCGCCCCGGCGAACAGCTCCTCGGCCGGCAGCTGCCGCTGGAGGCGCACCCGGTCCGGATGCACCCCGGCCACATCGGTGAACCGGTCGCCCACCAGCTGCTCCACCACATCGGCCGGCAGCCGCCCGTCCGCCGGCGGGGTGCCCGAGTCCAGCAGCCTGAGCAGCCGGGAGCAGCCCCGCTCGGCCTGCTCCAGCACCGCCCGGTTGATACCCCGGTTGCGGCTGACGGCGCTGCGCGCCACCTCCAGCTCGTCCAGCGTCAGCTCCACCTCGCGCCGGTTGTCGAAATACGGCGCGAAGCACGGCCAGTGCTGCACCATGAGTTCACGCAACTGAGGCAGGGTCAGAAAGGCGAGCACCGTGTCATCGGCAGGATCCAGCAGATGCCCCTTGCGGCGACTCACCTCGCGCAGCGCCGCGGCGCGCTGCACCCACTCCTGGCCGGTCGGGCCGGCCGCCGCCATCTCCCACTCGGGGCCGTGCACCGGCTCGTACACCGGACGCAGCACCGCGCCCACCACGGACCGCAGCCGCTGCTCGACCAGGTTGAGCCAGACATACGCGCGCCCGGCCCGCTCCACCCGCAGCCTGACCTCCGACCAGTCCTCCGCGCTCCACTCCAGATCGGCCCCCATCTCCATGGGGCGCGGTACCGGAACGGCCCCGGCCGCCGCCTCGGCGGCCTCGCCGCCGTTGCCCGATGGCAGCTCCAGGCCCGAAGAGCCCACCGTTCGTACCACCTTCCGCGCCACTGATGGATCAAGGAAGCCTACTGTGGCACGTCCCCACCACGCAGCAAGATCCGGAATCCCCCGCGCTTGCCGTCCGTCGGCCCGGGGCAGGCGAAGCGCATGACGCCAGCACGGGTGCCCACGTCAACCTACCGACTCCATATCGGCCCCGAGTTCCCGTTCGCCGCCGCCGAGCGGCTGGTGCCGTACGCGGCCTCGCTCGGCGTCTCCCACCTCCACCTCTCCCCCGTGCTGGACGCGGTGCGCGGCTCCGAGCACGGCTACGACGTCACCGACCACCGCCGGGTGCGCCCCGAGCTGGGCGGCGAGGACGGGCTCCGTCAACTCGCCGGGGCCGCGCGCCGGCACGGGCTCGGCCTGGTCCTGGACATCGTGCCCAACCACATGGCGCTGCCCGCCGACACCAGCGCCAACGCCCCGCTCTGGGAGCTGTTGCGGAACGGGCCGACGGCGGCGACCGCCCCCTGGTTCGACGTCGACTGGGACGCGGGCGAGGGCCGGCTGCTGCTCCCCGTGCTGGGCGGGCCGCTGGGCGAGGAGCTGGGGCGACTGTCAGTGACCGACGGTACGCTCCGTTACGCCGAGCATCGCTTTCCCCTCAACCCCGGCACGGAGGAGCTGCCCCTGCCCGATCTCCTGGACGCCCAGCACTACCGCCTCGCCTGGTGGCGTCTGGGGCGCAGCGAGCTGAACTACCGCCGCTTCTTCACCATCAGCGATCTGATCGGCGTCCGGGTGGAGGATCCGGAGGTCTTCGAGGCCAGCCACGCCCTGGTGCTGCGACTGCTCGACGAGGGGGTGATCGACGGGCTGCGCGTCGACCATCCGGACGGCCTGGCCGACCCGGGGGGCTATCTGCGCCGGCTGCACCGGGCGACGGACGGCGCCTGGATCGTGGCCGAGAAGATCCTCGCCTCGGGCGAACAGCTGCCCGGCGTCTGGCCGATCGCGGGCACCACGGGCTACGACGCCCTCAGACACCTGGACGCCCTCTTCATCGACCCCGAAGGGTGGACCGAACTCACCGAGCACTACCGCGCGTTCACCGGCGCGCCACCGGACCAGGGCGGCGCCTGGGACGCCACGGTGCGCCGCGCCGCCTACCGCATGATCAACCACGAGCTGGTCGCCGAGCGCGAACGGCTGCTGCGCACCGCCCTCCGGGTCTGCCGCGAGATCCCCGGCCTGCGCCAGCGGGACCACGCCCCGTGGGCGCTGCGCACCGCGCTGATCGAGCTGCTGGTGCGGCTGCCCGTCTACCGCCCCTATGTCACGGGCGAGGCCCCGCCGTCCCCGGTGGACGAGGCGCTGCTGGCCACGGCGGCCGACGGGGCACGCGCCGCGTTCCAGGTGCCCGCCGAGGCCACCGCCGTGGCAACGGTGCGCGATCTGGCGCTCGGCCGGTTCGGCGAGGGCCAGGACCGGACGGACTTCCGCGTCAGGTTCGCCCAGGTGTCGTCGGCGCTGCGCGCCAAGGCCGTGGAGGACACCGCCGGTTACCGCTATGCCCCGCTGCTCTCGGCCGCCGAGGTCGGGAACGACCCCGGCTCCCCCGCGCTGCCACCGGCCGCCTTCCACGCCTTCTGCGCCCGCCTGCAACGCGACTGGCCGCTCACCGGCACGGTGTTGACCACGCACGACACCAAGCGCAGCGGCGATGTCCGGGCCGCCCAGGCCACGTTGACCGAACGCCCGAGGGACTGGGCCGCGTTGGTCACCCAGGTCACCGAGGCGACCGCCGCCACCGGGGTCAGGCCACCGGATCCGCACCTCGCCTGGACCACCTGGCAGACGGCCTTCGGCCTGGGCGGCCAGGACCGGGAACGGCTGCTGGCCACCCTGCTCAAGACGGTCCGCGAGGCCGCCCTCCACACCAGCTGGACCGAGCCCAACGAGGAGTACGAGACCGCCGTCGAACGCTTTGTGCTGGCCGGCCCCTGCGGCCAGCCCTTCGAGCAACTCACCGAGTTCGCCCTGCGGTTGGCCCCGGCGATCCGGGCCAACGTGCTGTCGGCCACGCTGCTCCACCTGGCCATGCCCGGGGTGCCCGACATCTACCGGGGCAGCGAGGGGCACTACCTGGCGCTGGTGGACCCGGACAACCGCCGCCCGGTGTCACCGCCCGTCGCCCGGCTCGCCGCCCTCGACGCGCTCGGCGGCGACGACGCCCCGGAGGAGAGCCTCGACCTGGCCGACGAGAAGCTGTGGCTGACCGCCACCGCGCTGCGGCTGCGCCGCCGACACCCCGAGTGGTTCGACCAACGCGCGGGCTATGAGCCGCTGTTCGCCGAGGGGGCGGCGGCCGACCACTGCGTGGCGTTCCGCAGGGGCGAACGCGTCGTCGTCGCCGCGACCCGCCTCTCCCACCGCCTCACCACCACCGCCGGCGGCTGGACGGACACCCATCTCGCGCTGCCCCCCGGCGACTGGCGGGAACAGCTCAGCGGCGACCGGCACACCGACGCCACCCCCCTCGCCCTCCTCTTCGCCACCCGCCCCGTCGCGCTCCTCGTCAACCAGGACTGACCGCGGGGTCAACCGCCGGCCGTCGCGACGAGGCGTCGCAGCGCGGCCCGCGCCGGCGGACCCCAACTGGCCTTGCCGCCGGGACGGCCGTGCACGCCGGCGTCCCCGATGAGGATGCCGACAAGTGCGCGTGACACCGCCACGCCCCGGGCCCGCCGCAGGGTCGCGGCGTCCGGGGCCGGCCGGTAGGCCGCGTGGAAACGGTCCAGGACACCGTCCGGCAGCAGCGTCCACGCGGCGGAGAGATCCCAGGCCGGATCGCCGGCGCAGAGGTCGCCGAAGTCGATGACGCCACGGATGGCGCCGTCAGCGGTGAGCACATTGGCCGGATGCAGGTCGGCGTGGATCCACAGCGCGGGGCCCGCCCAGTCGGGCGCGGCGGCGGCGTCCTCCCAGACCGCGCGGACGGCGTCCGGGTCGGGGATCAGCCCCAGCTCGACGGCCGACGCGAGGTGCTCGACGAGGGAGCCGGCGTGGTCGGCCAACGGCCCCCCACGGTCGCGCCCCGCCGGCGCCCCGGCGGGGGCGGGCCCGTGCAGAGCCGTCAGAAAGGCGGCCAGGGCGTCGGCCGCCTCCTCGCCCCGCGTGACGGGGGCACGGTCGGCCGGCTCACCCGGCACCCAGGTGGTGACGATCCAGGGCCGGGGAAACCGCTCCGACGGCTGACCGAGACGCCGTGGGACGGGCACCGGCAAGGGGAGGCGTGGGGCCAGGGCCGGCAGCCAGTCGTACTCCTTGCGCACCAAGGCGTCCGCGGCGAGCGTCGCCCAGGGCAGGCGGACGGCGAGATCCTCGCCGAGCCGCCACAGCTGGTTGTCCCAACCCCGCGCACCGAGCGCCAGGGGCCGATCCGCCAGATCGGGATGCTGATCACGCAGCAGCCCCCGGACCAACTCCGCGGTGATCTCGATCCTGTTCCGCATGTCCGTCATGGCCGTCAACCCTATGGGCCCGCCGGCAGGTCACCCGGCTCTAGTAGTACCCCTTCGTCCCGTCGAGCAGTTCCCGCACGATGTCCGCGTGCCCCGCGTGCCGTCCGGTCTCCTCGATGAGGTGGATGAGCATCCAGCGAAGGTTGGCCTGGCCGGCGCGGTACTCGGAGTTGCGGCCGACATCGTCCAGGGAGGCCGCCGCGACGATCTCGTCGCTGCGGGCGCACTGCGCCTCGTAGTCCGCGAGCAGCTCCCGCAACGTGGCGCCGTCGGTGCGCCAGTCGGCGTCCTCGTCGTCTTCCGTCTCGTCGAAGGACGGGTTACCCGCCCCGTCTCCCCCGAGGAACACCACCTCCAGCCAGGTGTGCTCGACCCATCGCATATGGCGGATGAGCCCGGCGATCGTCATCGCCGGCGAGGTCGGGACGACGGAGCGGTGCGCGTCCGCCTCGCTGAGGCCGTCGCACTTCCATCGCAGAATCCGCCGCTGGAGTTCCAGCCAGCCGACCAGCGCGGTGCGCTCGTCGGCCTGGAACGGGGGACGTTCAAGGGAGGGAACCATGCCGGCGCACGCTAGCGTGCCGGCCTCCCGCTGTCGCCGGGTTTTCCGTCGACGTACGGCACCGAACGCCCCGCCCGGCGCCCGGCTCCGGCCCGGCGGCAGACCGGATCGGACGGCCGGGTCGGTCGCGATCAGGTAACGCACATGTCTTTACACGCGCCTCCGCTTGGCACTACCGTCCCGAATTGGGAGCGCTCCCACAGGTTCCTGGTTGACCCCCCACCTCATCACGGCGAAAGGGACGCAACGCGATGAGAGACCAGAAGAAGCGCCGAGGAGCCCTGCGGAAGCTCGGCCTGTTGACCGTGGCCGCCAGCCTGCCGGCCATGACGGCCGTGGTGTTCACCGGCGGCAGCGCCGCCGCGCACGGCGCGCCCATGGACCCGGGCAGCCGCACCTACCTGTGCTGGAAGTACGGCGTCAACGAGACCGGCGCCATCGACCCGGCCAACCCCGCGTGCGCGGCGGCCCTGGAGGAGGGTGGCCAGAACGCGTTCTACAACTGGTTCGCCGTGCTCCGCTCGGACGGCGCGGGACGCACCGAGGGCTTCATCCCCGACGGCCAGCTCTGCAGCGGCGGCGCGACCGTCTACGACTTCTCCGGCTTCGACCTCGTCCACGAGGACTGGCCCACCACCCACCTCACCTCGGGTGCCGACTGGGAGTTCACCTACAACCCCTGGGCCCACCACCCCGGCACCTTCCACCAGTACGTCACCGTCGACGGCTGGGACCCCACCACCCCCCTCACCTGGGACGACCTCGAAGACACACCGTTCCACTCCGAGACCGACCCGCCCTACCGGGGTGGCGTGGGCGACGCCGAGTCCGAGTACTACTGGGACGCCCAACTCCCCTCGGGCAAAACCGGACAGCACATCATCTACACCGTGTGGGAGCGCTCCGACAGCGAGGAGACCTTCTACGGCTGCTCCGATGTCGTCTTCGACGGCGGCAACGGCGAGGTCACCGTCCCCGGTGGGGACACCGCCGCCTCCCCCGAGGTGATGAACGAGTTCACCGCGCCGCTCGACCTCGAACACGGGGAGCACGCGGAGCACGGGGAGCACGGTGCCCACCACACCGAGGCCGCGTCGCACGCCACCGCGGTGAGCACCGGCGCCGCCGCCAGGACCGCGTTCCAGCAGCTGCTGTCCGGCACGGCCGGCTGAGCCGCCCGCCCGCGCGGTAGCACCCCCGAACTCCGGCCTGTCGTCCCACCTCCCAGCCCCCGCTAGGGCGACAGGCCGGCTTCGGGGTTTCCGGGTGCCGGGGAGGGGCCGCTCAGGGCTGGGGTTCGCGGGGCGCCAGCCGGTAGGAGACGGCGCCGAAGCGGACCTGGTCCCCCGCGCGGACCGGGATCGTGTCGACGACGCGGCGCCCGTTGACCCAGGTGCCGTTGGCCGAGCCCAGATCGCGCAGCGTCCAGCCGGCGGCGGTGCCGCGCAGCTGGGCGTGGTAGCGGGAGACGCTGGCGTCGTTCAGCCGCAGTCCCGATCCCGAGGCGCGCCCTATGGCCAGCGGCCTCGGCCCAGGAGCCGGCAGCACCAGCTGCGGCAGCCGCTCCGCGCGCCAGGCGAGCCGGAGGCGCTGGTGGAACGCGGAGATCCGGGTGACCGAGCCCAGCAGCCAGCCCCTGGGCGGCTCCACCTGACGTTCCGGCAGATCGCCCAGGACCGCGACCAGTTCGTCCGGGTGCCGGGCCGCCAGGATGCGTTCGATCCGCCTGAGCAGGGTGTCGGGCGACAGCCGCCCCTCGGCCATGCTCTCCCTCAGCACGTCGAGCGCCTGCTCCCGGTCCGCGTCGGAGATGCGCGGCTGCTGAGCTTCGGACTCGGGCGGGGTCATGCCGGGATTCTCGGTGACGGTCAGCCCGGCTGTCCACATCTCCTTTGCCGTCGTCCCGATGATCGGTTAATGTGCGTGCGACGCCCAACGGACTGGGAAGGAGGCGGACATCGTGAACCGTACTGATCACTCGTGCTTCCGCCGCCTCTCATCTGGGCGTTCGTCTGGCTGACCGGAAGCGCGTGACGCCTTTCCGGAAGGACCCCCATGACCGATCTGGTCATTCGCCCCCTGGCTGACGACGAGACCTCCGCCCTGTTCCACACCCTGTCGGACCCCGGCCTGGTGGGCCGCGCGCTGCTGTCGCCGCCGTACGACCGCTTCGAAACCGTCGCCGCCGGCGGCGAGTACCGCCCCGACTGGACCTGGCTCGCCCTGCGCGGAGACACCGTGGTGGCCCGCGTGGCCTACTGGGGCGCCGAGACGGACGAGCGCCCCAAGGCGCTGGACTGGTTCGACTTCACCGACCGCGAGGCGGCGGTGGCCCTGCTCAAGGCGACCCCGTTCGACGCCGAGTACGAGCTGATCCTGCCCCCCGACTGGCGCGAGAACCCGGCGACGCTGGCCGCGGCCGAGGCCAGGATCGAGGCCGCGACCGACGCCGGCTACCAGACGTTGACCGAGCGCTTCCGCTATGTCTGGACCCCCGAGAACGGGCTGCCCGAGCGCCCGCGGCGGCTGGAGTTCCGGCCGGAGCCGGACGACGCGGTGCTCTTCGACGTGCTGCGCCGGGTGCACAGCGACACCAGGGACCACCACGCCCTGCGGGCCATCGAGCGACACGGCCCCGACGGGGCGGCCCAGTCCGAGATGGACTTCATCGACTGGCTCCCCTCTGGTCGTGCGGCGCTGCGGCTCGCCTACACCCCCGAGGGCGAGTTGGTGGGCATTCAGATCCCGGGGCACAACCCGGCTGGGCCCTGTGTGGGGCTGATCGGGGTGGTGCCCGAGCAGCGGGGGCACTCCTACGGCTACGACCTGCTGGCCGAGTGCACCCACACCCTGGTGGCGGAGGGGGCCCAGCGGATCGCGGCGGCCACCGACGTGGGCAACAGCGCCATGGCCGCCTCGTTCGCCCGGGCCGGTTATCCGATCGCACAACACCGCTACTGCATGACCGCGGACTAGTGCCGCGTCGTTGACGCCGCCCGGCGGGGGGTCTGGCCTGAGCCCGCCGGGCGGCACAGCATGGATGCCATGTCGGTTGAGGTATCCGAGGTATTCCAGGCGTCCGAGGCGGTCCGGGTGTTCGAGGTATGGGCGCCGCACGCCCGCGAGGTCTCGCTCCAGCTGAACGGCCGCCCCCGGCCCATGCGCCCGGCGCCCGGTGGCGAGGGCTGGTGGGAGGTCGAGGCCGAGGCCCGCCCGGGGGCGCGGTACGGGTTCGCGTTGGACGGCGGCGAGGTGCTGCCCGACCCGCGCGGGCGGGCGTTGCCCGAGGGGCCCGAGGGCCTGAGCGCGGTGGTCGATCCGACGGGCTTCGCCTGGCGGCACTCGTGGCAGGGCCTGGCCCTCGACGGGGCCGTCCTCTACGAGCTGCACATCGGCACGTTCACCGCCGCCGGCACGTTCGACGGCGCGGCCGAACGCCTGGGCCACCTGGCCGACCTGGGCGTCACCCATGTCCAGCTGATGCCGGTCTGTCCGTTTCCCGGGCGGCACGGCTGGGGCTATGACGGGGTGGCGCCCTGGGCGGTGCACGAGCCCTATGGCGGGCCCGAGGGGCTTTACCGCTTTGTCGACGCGGCGCACGGGCACGGCCTCGGCGTGGTGCTCGACGTGGTGCACAACCACCTCGGCCCCTCGGGCAACCGGCTGCCCGCGTTCGGCCCCTACTTCACGGAGCGGCACCACACCCCGTGGGGGGCGGCGGTCAACCTGGACGGCCCGGGATCCGACCAGGTGCGCGCCTACTTCGTGGGCAGCGCGCTGGCCTTCCTGCGGGACTACCGCCTCGACGGGCTGCGGCTTGACGCGGTGCACGCCCTGGTGGACGACAGGGCCGAGCATCTGCTCGCCGAACTCTCCGCGGCCGTCGAGGCGTTGGCGGAGGCGGAACGCCGGCCGCTGTTCCTGATCGCCGAGTCGGACCGCAACGACCCGCGCACCGTCGCGCCCCGCTCGTCGCACGGGCTCGGCCTCGACGCGCAGTGGAACGACGACTTCCACCACACGTTGCACTGCGCCTGGACCGGCGAGTCCCAGGGCTACTACGAGGACTTCGCCCGCGCGCCGCTCGCCGCCCTGGCCAAGACGCTGACGTGTGGCTTCTTCCATGACGGCGGCTTCTCGGCGTTCCGCGGCCGACGGCATGGGCGGCCCCTGGAGCGGTCCGGGGTCCAGACGCACCGGCTGGTGGGCTACGCCCAGACCCACGACCAGGTGGGCAACCGCGCCCAGGGCGACCGGCTCGCCGCCCTGCTCGGCCCGGTGCGCGCGGCGCCGGTCGCCGCCCTGGTGCTGTGCGGTCCGTTCACACCGATGCTGTTCATGGGCGAGGAGTGGGGCGCCACCACACCCTGGCAGTACTTCACCGACCATCAGGACCGGGAGCTGGCCGACGCGGTCCGCGACGGGCGGCGGCGCGAGTTCGCCGCGCACGGCTGGACGGCGACCGAGGTGCCCGATCCCCAGGATCCGGCCACCCGGGACCGCTCCTGCCTGGACTGGGACGAGCCGCTGCGGGACGGCGCCAAGGCGGCGCTGCTCGACTGGAGCCGCCGGCTGGTCGCGATCCGGCATCGCCATCTGCCGCCCGGACTGCGCCTGGACCAGGTGCGGGTGGAGTTCGACGAGACCGACCGCTGGCTGGTGCTGCACAACGGGCCGCTGACCGTGGCCGTCAACCTGGCGCCCGAGCCGAGGGTGCTCCCGCTGGGCCCCGGCCCGTTCACCTCGCTGGCCGCCACCCACCCCACCGCGCACCAGGAGCCGCCCCGAGGGGAAGTCGCGCTGCCGCCCAACTCCGCCCAGGTGCTGCTGCGCACCTGAGGGGTACGCTGACAGCTCGTCGGAGAGCGGGAGGACGACGCGATGAGGCGGAGCGCGCGGGGGCGGATCCTCGTCGTGGGTGGCTCGGGGGTGGACACCATCGTCCGGGTCGAGCGGCTCGCCGTGCCGCCGGGCGACACCCTGCACGTCGAGCCCATCAGGGACTACGTCGCGCACACCGGCACCGGCTACGCCCTGGGGTTCCAGGCGCTGGGGTGGCCGACGACCCTTCTCGACTATCTGGGCGACGATGTCCCCGGGCGGCTGGTCCGTGACCGGTTCGCCGCCGCCGGGTTGGACTTCGTGACGCTCCCCGCGCCGGCCGGCACCCCGCGCAGCGTCAACCTGGTGGACGCCGAGGGCCGGCGGTTCTCGTTCTACGACGGTCGGCACCCGGCGGACCTGACGCTGCCCCCCGATGTCGCGCTGCCGCTGGTCGACCGCGCCCGCCATGTGCATGTGGGACGCAGCGACTTCAACCGGGCGCTGCTGGCCGAGCTGGCGGGGCGGCGCGGGGTGACCACGTCCACCGATCTGCACGACTGGGACGGGGTGCGGGAGGACACCCATCCGTGGGCCTTCGGCGTGGACCACGTCTTCCTGAGCGCCGCCTCGATCCCCGGCCGGGTGCCCGAGGTGCTGCGGATGATCCTGGCGCGCGGCCGGGCCCGCCTCGCGGTGGCCACCGACGGCGCGAACGGCTGCCATCTGCTGGCCGGGCCCGAGGCGGGCGGCGACGGGGAGGTGCGGCACTTCCCCGCGGTGACGCCGCCGCGCCCCGTGGTGGACAGCAACGGCGCGGGCGACGCGTTCGCCACCGCGTTCCTGCACACCCTGTTCGACGGTGCCCCGCTGGAGCGCTGTGTGCACGCCGGCCTGACCGCCGGCGCGTTCGCGGTCACCCACCATGGCACCCACGAACGGCACATCACCGCCGAGGAGTTGGCCGCCGGAACGGCCTCCGTTACGCCGGGCCCCCGGTCGGGTCCAGCCGCACCGCGATCGAGTTGATGCAGTAGCGCAGGTCGGTCGGGGTGTTGTAGCCCTCGCCCTCGAAGACGTGCCCGAGGTGCGAACCGCAGGTGCGGCAGAGCACCTCGGTGCGCGGCCGTCCTGGCAGCGAGGTGTCCGACCTGGTCTCCACCGCTTCGCTGTCCGCCGGGTCGAAGAACGACGGCCAGCCGCAGTGCGACTCGAACTTGGTGTCGGAGCGGAACAGCTCGGCCCCGCACGCCCGGCACTGGTAGATCCCGGCGGTCTTGGTGTCCGTGTACTCGCCGGTGAACGCGGGCTCGGTGCCCGCCTCGCGCAGCACCCGGTACTCCTCGTCCGACAGCTGCTCGCGCCACTCCTCGTCGGACTTCTCCACCTTGTACGCCATGGTCTCTCCTCCGTACTTCTGACTGCCGGCCCGACGGGAACCGGACCTAGGGGGCGAGCCGGGCCAGAATCCGCGGGCCCAGCTCGGTGACATCACCCGCGCCCATGGTGAGAACCAGATCACCCGGCCTGGCGATTCCCGCGACGGTGTCGGGAACCGCGTCCATTTCGGCGACCGCCTCGACCGTGGCGCCGTGGACGCGGGCGGACTCGATGATCAGCTCGCTCGTCACCCCGGGGATCGGGTCCTCCCTGGCCGGATAGATCTCCAGCACCAGGCAGGAGTCGGCGAGCGCCAGCGCCTGCCCCATCTCCGTCGCCAACTCCTTGGTGCGGCTGAAGAGATGCGGCTGGAACACCACCAGCACCCGGCCCTCGCCCGCGCCCGACCTGATCGCCTCCAGATCGGCGGCCATCTCCGTGGGGTGGTGCGCGTAGGAGTCGATCACCCGCACCCCGGCCGCCTCGCCCTTGGGCTGGAGCCGGCGGCGCACGCCGGTGTAGCCGCCCAGCGCGCGGGCGAGATCGGCGGCCGGCACCCCGGCGGCGACGCCGGCGGCCAGCGCGGCGACGGCGTTGTGCGCGTAGTGCCGACCGGGCACCGCGACGTCGAACGTCAGCTCGCCGCCGTCGATCACGACGGTGACCTCGCTGGTCAGCCCCTTGGGCAGCAGCCGCACCACCCGGACGTCGGCGTCGGGCGCCTCGCCGTAGGTGACGATGTTCAGCCCGGCGCGGCCCGTCAGCCGGGAGGTGAGCTCGCGGGCGCCCTCCTGGTCCGCGTTGACCACCAGCGTGCCGCCGGGGCGCACCCGCTCGACGAAGGTCTCGAAGGACTCGTGGATCTCGTCCATCGAGGCGTAGTTGGCGTGGTGGTCGAGCTCCACGTTGAGGACGATGGCCACCTCGGGCCGGTAGTGGTGGAAGCTGCGGTCGCTCTCGTCCGCCTCGGCGACGAAGAGGCCTCCGGTGCCCTGGGCCGCGTTGGAGCCAGGGGCGTCCAGATCGCCGCCGATCGCGTAGGAGGGGGAGAGCCCGAGGGCGGTCAGGCTCACGGCGAGCATCGAGGTGGTGGTGGTCTTGCCGTGGGTGCCGGCCACGGCGACGGCCCGCGTCCCGGCCATCAGCGCGGCGAGCGCCTCCGCGCGGTGGATCACCGGCAGCGCCCGCCCGGCGGCCTCGACCAGCTCGGGGTTGTCCTGCCGGATGGCGCTGGACACCACCACACAGCTGGCGTCGGGCGCGAGCTGGTCGGCGCGGTGCCCGATCCGGACGTCGACCCCCACCGCGCGCAGCGCGGCGACCGTCTCCGACTCGCGGGAGTCGCTGCCGCCGACCCGCGCGCCACGCTGGGCGAGCAGCTTGGCGATGCCCGACATGCCGGCGCCGCCGACGCCGATGAAGTGCGGTCGTTCCATGGCGGGCGGGATCGCCGTCGTCATCCGTGAGTCTCCCTGCTAGGCGTGTGCGCCCCGATTGTCGCACCCGGCGGCGGACGGGAGGCGCAGCCCGACATGTCGGGCTACTCGCCGTGCGCGAACAGCTTGAGCACCGGCACGCCGACCTTGTGCCGGGCGCGCGAGGCCCAGTCCCGGTGGAACAGCTCCTCCACATAGTGCGGGGCGGTCAGCACCACCACCTCGTCGGCCCCGGTCCGCTCCACCACGGAGGCGAGCAGCTCCAGGGGATGCTCCTCGATCAGCTGGCCGACGGCTTCGGCGCCGGTGGCGCGCAGCGCGTCGAGCGAACGTTCGAGGCCGCGCCGCGCCGGGGGCAGCGCGTCGTCCCCCTCGGGCTCGTCCGGCTCCCTGGCCGCGTCCCCGAACTCGCCGAGCGCCACGTCGTCGAGGGCGCGCAGCAGTTGGTCCTGCTCGCCACGCGGCTGCATCAGCACCACGAACGACTGCGACTCGTCACCGTGCAGCGTGGTGACCATCTCGACATCGGTGGGCACCATGGCCTTCTCGATCATCAGGACCGTCGTGATCACGATTTGCGCCCTTCGTCTGCGAGGTCCGCACTCCCGGCGGAGGACCACCACGGGCCGCGGGAGACACGGCGTTGCGCCCTTCAGTCTGCCCACCCCAGGATAAGCGGAACGTCACATTCCGCAGATTGTCAGACCCACTCAGACCGCCCGATACCGATGGAAGAGGAACCCCTCGTCCTCCAGCAGGTCGGTGAGCCGGAACGCGTGCGGCTCCGGGACCTCCGGGCCGCTCGTCACCCGGGGTGCCGCGCCGATCGCAAGCCGGGGCGCGACCGTCAGACACAGCTCGTCCAGCGCCCGCGCGCCGGCCAACGCGCCCAGGAGTCTCGGGCCGCCCTCGCTCAGCAGCCTGCGGTAGCCGCGCGCCGCCAACCCCGCCCTGATCAGGGCGGGTTCGGCACACGCGCCATCCCCGGCGAAGAGCACCTCGACGCCGGCCTCGGCGGCGGCTGCCAGCCGCTGAGGCGGCGCCTTCGCTCCGGTGACCAGCAGCGTGGGCACCACGGGCTCGGTGAAGAGCGGCCAGGAGAAGTCCAGGTCGAGGCCGGCGCTGACCACCGCGATGGCGGGCGCGGGGGCCTGCCCGGCCGCAGCCCTGCGCTCGGCGAACTCGGCGCGCGCCCGCGCCGGCCGGTAGCGCTCCCGCCGCACCGTCTCGGCGCCCACCACCACCGCGTCCGCCAGCGCCCGCAGCACCCCGAACACCCGCATGTCCGCCGGTCCTGAGAGCGGCTGGGAACGCCCCTCGTGGTGCGCGGCGCCGTCCAGCGAGGTCACCATGTTGGCGCGCAGCCAGCAGCCGTCGGACGCGACCGGCTCCGGGTAGGCGTAGGCCTCGGCAAGCCCGGAAAGACCCGAAAGGGTGGAGAGCTCGCCCAGCGGGACGGCCGCCGCCTCGGGCGGGGGGAACAGACGTCGCATGGGCGGCAGTGTGGCACACCGGGCGCGGCCGGCCAGGACCGCCCATCTGGCGTAAACTGGGAGATCGTGTCCACCAGCAGCGCACCCCACTCCGACGACCGCCAGGGCCACCACCAGGGCGAGCCGGCGGCCCTCAGCGCCCGCGACCCCGAGGTGCCGGCCGGCCGGCTGGTGGCCGAGATGGTGCCGCCGCCGCGTTTCGACACCGTCCGGTTCGACACCTATGTCCCGGACCCCCAGCAGCCCAGCCAGCGCGCCGCCGTCAAGGTGCTGGAGGACTTCGCCGCCGGTCTCGGTCCTGGCGGCGGCTCGTCCGGCGGGCAGCGCGGGCGGTGGCGGCCCTGGGGCCGCAGGCCCTCCCCGACGGCCGAGCCGCGCGGGGTCTATCTGGACGGCGGGTTCGGCGTCGGCAAGACCCATCTGCTGGCCTCGCTCTGGCACGCCACGCCGGCGGCGCCCGAGGAGAAGGCGTTCGGCACCTTTGTCGAGCTGACCAACCTGGTGGGCGCGCTCGGCTTCCGGGAGACGGTGCGCACCCTGGGCGACCACCGGCTGCTCTGCGTCGACGAGTTCGAGCTGGACGACCCGGGCGACACGGTGCTGGTGTCCTCGCTGCTCTCCCGGCTGGTCGCCGAGGGCGTGGCGCTCGCCGCCACCTCCAACACGCTGCCGGACCGGCTCGGCGAGGGACGGTTCGCCGCCGCCGACTTCCTGCGCGAGATCCAGGGCCTGGCCGCCAGGTTCCGGCCGGTGCGGATCGACGGCGAGGACTTCCGCCACCGTGGCCTGCCCCGGGCGCCGAGGCCGCGTCCCGACGCCGAGGTGATCGCCACCGCGCGGTCCACACCCGGCGCCACCCTGGACGACTTCGGCGTGCTGCTCGACCATCTGGCACGGGTGCACCCCAGCCGTTACGGAGCGCTCTGCGACGGGGTGCGCGCCGTCTGTCTGACCGGCGTGCGCCCGGTGCCCGACCAGAGCACGGCGCTGCGCCTGGTGGTGCTGGCCGACCGGCTCTACGACCGCGAGATACCCGTGCTCGCCTCGGGCGCCCCGTTCGACGAGCTCTTCAGCCAGGAGATGCGGGAGGGCGGCTACCGCAAGAAGTACTTCCGCGCCGTCTCCCGGCTCACCGCCCTCGCCAGGGACGCCGGCGCGCTGCGCTGACGCCCGCCGCGGAACCCCGCGCCAAACCTCTGGAATGCCTCAAATCCAAGCGGTTACCGGATTGGTCCCCACGCCCCGGGGGATGAAGGGAACAGCGCGCCGGGTACCGTCGGGCGGCGCGAACGGGGAGGTGCCGTGGGCACATTGGGGTTGGGCATCGGATGGCGCCCTGAGCTGGCCGACGTGATCGAGGGCCTGCCGGACATCGACTGGGTCGAGGTGGTCGCGGAGAACATCTGCGCGGACCACGTTCCCGCGCCGCTGGCCCGGCTGCGCGAGCGCGGCGCCACGGTGATCCCGCACGGGATCGGGCTTGGCCTCGGCGGCGCCGAACGCCCGGCGCCCGGCCGGCTGATGGCGCTGGCCGGGCTCGCCGAGGCGCTGGCGGCGCCGCTGGTCACCGAGCACATCGCCTTTGTCCGCGCCGGTGGCCCGCTCGCCGGGACGCCGAGGATCGAGGCCGGCCACCTGCTGCCCGTGCCGCGCACCCGGGACGCGCTCGACGTGCTCTGCGCCAACGTGCGGATCGCCCAGGACGCGCTGCCGGTGCCGCTGGCCCTGGAGAACATCGCGGCGCTGTTCTCCTGGCCGGACGAGGAGTTGACCGAGGCCGAGTTCCTGAGCGAGCTCGTCGAGCGCACGGGGGTGCGGCTGCTGATCGATGTGGCCAACCTCCATACGAACCAGGTGAACCGGGGCGAGGACCCGGCCGAGGCGCTGGACGCGCTCCCCCTCGACGCGCTCGCCTATGTGCATGTCGCGGGCGGCGTCGAACGGGACGGTCTGTGGCACGACAGCCACGCGCACCCGGTGCCGCCGCGTGTCCTCGACGTGCTCGGCGAGCTGTGCGACCGCGTCCGGCCCCCCGGGGTGATGTTGGAGCGGGACGACGGCTTCCCGCCGCCGGCCGAGCTGGCCGCCGAACTGGCCGCGATCCGCGCCGTGGTGGAGTCCGGGACGGTGAGCCGTGCCTGAGCCCGCCGTCTCCCCCGCGCCGCCGGCCGAGCCGGCGGAGCCGGCCGCCGCCCGGCGCCGACTGGCGCTCGCCCAGGCCGAGTTGCTCACCGCGCTCACCGGCGGCGGCCCGCCGCCGGCCGGCTTCGACGCCGGCCGCCTCCGGGCCCAGTCCGCCGCGCTGGCCGCCAAACGCGCCCGGGTGCTGGCGAGGGTCGCCCCCGAGCTCCCCGAGATCCTCGGCGACGGCTACCGCGCCGAGGCCCGCCGCTATGCCGCGCGGCACCCGCTGACCGGCGGATACCACCAGGACGCCATCGCCTTCGTCCGGCAGCTGCTGGCCGAGGGCCGACCGGCCGACCCCGCCGCCCGCGAGCGGCTCGGCCGTTGGCTGGCCGGGGGACAGGGCGACGACCGGCGCCGCCGGTCGGTCCGTGGCCTGTGGAGGGCGCCGCGCCAGCGGCGCGAGGAGAGGTGAACGCGATGCTGTTGCTGCTCGTACCCGGGGTGCTCGCCCTGTGCTGTCTGCTGGTCGCGCTGCGGCGCCGGGCCAGGGCCCGGCTGGCGCGGGGGGTCCCCGACGGCAGGGTGCACACCATGGCGGAGTCCGCCTTCCTGGCGGGCGGCGCCGGCCGGGTGGCCGACACGGTGATCTACGGGCTGGTCACGAAGGAACGCGCCACCATCGAGGACGAGCAGTTCGTGGTGGAGCGGCCCAAGGCCGACGACGCCCTGGAGCGGGCGGCGCTCCGCACCTGCGGCAACGACTGGTACACGCCGCTGACGAGGGTGCGCGCCTCGCTGGTCGCCTCCCCCGAGGTGCAGGCCATCGGCGCGACGCTCACCGCCAGGGGTCTCCTCTTCGAACCCCGGCGGCAGGCGGCGTGGCGGCGCGCCATCTGGCTCACCCGCGTCCTGGGGGTACTGGGCCTGCTGACCCTGCCGTACGGTTTCGCCACCTCGGCGTTCGACGATCCCATCGCGCTGACCGGGCCTGGCTGCGCCCTGGTGGCCCTGATCGGCTCCTTCGTCGCCGCGCCCACCCCATCGGCGCTGACCGACGAGGGGAACCGGGAGCTGTGGCGGCTGCGCCGGACGGTCCCGTTCGTCACCCTGGGCGCGCCGGCGGCCCTGGCGCTCACCGGCGCGATGGTGCTCGAACCGGCGCTGCGCACGCAGTTCCAGTCGGCGCAGACGGGCGCCGCCCCGGTCGCCGCCGGCGGCGTCGCGCCCCTCTGGGGCGCCGGCTGCGGCGGCGACGCCGGCACGGGCACCGGCGGCTCGGACGGTGGCGGCGGGGACGGCGGCGGTGGAGACGGCGGTGGCGGGGACGGCGGCGGCTGCGGTGGTGGCGGCGGGTGCGGGGGCTGTGGTGGCTGCGGCGGCTGACCGGCGCGCGCGCCGGCCAACCGTCGACCCGTCAACCCCGCCCGCCGGTTGAGCCCGTCTCAGGCGAGCCCGGCTACCAGCTCGGAGACCTCCCGGCGGCGCCCCGTGTAGAACGGGACCTCCTCCCGGACGTGCAGCCTGGCCTCCGAGCCGCGCAGATGACGCATCAGGTCGACGATGCGGTGCAGCTCGTCGGCCTCGAAGGCCAGAATCCACTCGTAGTCACCCAGCGAGAACGAGGCGACGGTGTTGGCCCGCACATCGGGATAGCCCCTGGCCATCTTCCCGTGGGCGGCCAGCATCGCCCGCCGCTCCTCGTCCGGCAGCAGATACCACTCGTAGGAGCGGACGAAGGGGTAGACGCTCACATAGTCGCGCGGGGTCTCGTCGGCGAGGAACGCCGGGATATGCGACTTGTTGAACTCCGCGGGCCGATGCAGCGCCATGTTCGACCAGACCGGATCGAGGAGCCGGCCGAGACCGGTGCGGCGGAAGAGGTTGTACGCCTCCTGAAGGGCGTCGGCCGTGGCGGCGTGCCACCAGATCAACACATCGGCGTCGGCGCGGAGCCCGGACACGTCATAGGTGCCCCGGACGACCACGTCCTTGGCGGCCAGCTGATCGAACAGCCCGGTCACCTCGTCCGCGAGCCCGGCCCGTTCCTCGGGCAGCGCGTCCCGCAGCCGGAACACCGACCACAGCGTGTAGCGGATGACCTCGTTCAGTTCCTTGGCGCGCTTGCCGGCGGGCTTCTCGGGTGCGTTCGTCATGGCGCCTATTCTCCCGCCTCGCCCCTCGGCCCGGTCGGCAGGGTGCGCAGCAGCTCGGCCGCCGCCTGCTCGGCCCCGCCGATGCAGGCGGGCACGCCCACCCCGTCGTAGGCCGCGCCGCAGAGGCCGAGCCCCGGCAGCCCGGCGAGGTAGCCGCGCACCCTGGCCACCCGGGAGTCATGGCCGACGGTGTACTGCGGCAGCCCCTGCCACCAGCGGCTGACCACGTGGTCGACGGGCTTGGCGCGCAGCCCGACCGCCTCCTCCAGATCGCCCAGCGCCACCCGCACCAGATCCGTGTCGTCCCACTCCAGCGGGCTCTCGTCGGCGTAGCGCCCCACCGAGGCGCGCAGCACGAAGAGGCCGGGGTCGGCGGCGGCGGACCAGTCCCACTTGCCGCTGGTGAAGGTGGCCGCCTTGACGGTGCGGCCGTCGACGGCCGGCACCAGGAAGCCGCTGCCGCGCGGCAGCCGCGCCAGCTCCGAGCGGCGGAAGGCCATCGTGACCAGCGCCATCGAGGAGTACTCCACGGCGGCCAACTCCCCGGCTGCGGCCGGCGCCTCGGCCGCCAGCAGCCGGCCGGCGGCCGGCGCCGGCACCGCCAGCAGCACCCCGTCCGCGACCAGCGAACGGCCGTCGTCCAGCGCGGCGGCCCAGCCGCGCGCGGTGCGCCGCAGCCCGGTGACGGTGACCCCCGTCTCCACCACGGCGCCGCGCCCGGCGACGTTCTCTGCGACGGCGGCGGCGAGCGTGCCGACGCCGCCCACGATGCCGGTGAAGACCGGGGTGCCCGCGGCCGGGGACTCGCGCCGAAGCGAGCGGACGGCGGCCAGCAGCGAGTCGTGTTCGCGCGCCGCCTCGTAGAGCTTGGGCACGGCCGCGCGCAGCGAGATCCGGTAGGCGTCGCCCGCGTAGACCCCGCCGAGCAGCGGATCGACCAGCCGGTCGACGACCTCGGACCCCATCCGGTCGGCGACCAGACGCCCGATGCCGATGTCGTCCGACAGATCGAGCGGCGGCAGTTCGGCGTCCCTGGCGATCCGGGCGAGACCGGCGTCCGAGAGCACCCCGGCCAGCGCCGCCGCGCTCGACGGCACCCCCATCACCTGCCCCTGCGGCATGGGCCGCAAGGTCCCGCGCGACCAGATCGCGGCGCTGGTGACCCTGGGCGGACGCAGCGCCTCGCCGAGACCGACGGCCTCCGCCAGCTCGATGGCCTCCGGCCGTCTGGCGAGCAGCGACTCCGCCCCCAGGTCGACCTGGACACCGGCGAGCCGGCCGGTGTGGAGTTTGCCGCCGAGGCGCCGATCCGACTCCAGGAGGGTGACCCGGACTCCGGCGGCGAGCAGCCGATGGGCGGCGGCGAGACCCGAGATCCCGCCGCCGACGACGATCACATGCATGGCCTCTACTGTCGCAGACGCCGCACCGAGTCTGACGCGTGACCTCATCGGAACCCCTTAGCGACAACCGGACCTCCGTGCCATCCGTCCAACGGGTGACAACAGGTCATCGCGACAAGGGGGTTCCGTCATGCGGCAACGCACAGGGGCAGGGCGACGCCACAGACCGGGGACGGCACTGGTGGCCCTGCTGGCCGGTGGGCTGCTGCTCGCCGGCTGCACCTCGTCGTCCGACTCCGCCACCTCGGACGAGGGGGGCGCGGGCCAGGCCGACATGCGGGTGGATGAGGAGCGGTCCGAGGCCGGCGGCGCCGACGAGGCCGCCCCCGAGGACGGCGACAACGGCGAGGCCGGTGAGCGCGGGAGCCTGGAGGACATCGGCACCGTCTCCGAGGTGCCGGACCCCAGCCAGCTGATCCAGTCGGCGTCGATCTCCGTGGTGGTGGAGACGCTCGCGGACGGCCACGCGGAGGCCGTCCGGCTGACGCAGCGGGCCGGCGGCTATGTGAGCGACGAGTCGACCAGCGGCGGCGAGGGGGGCATCCAGTACTCCATGCTGACGCTGCGCGTCCCCGCCGATGAGTACGCCCCCCTGCTGACCGAGCTGTCCGATCTTGGCGATCTGACCCACCGGGAGCTGACGACCGAGGACGTGGGCGACGAGATCGTCGACGTGGAGAGCCGGCTGGAGACCCAACGGGAGAGCATCGAACGGGTGCGGGCCCTGATGGACGAGGCCGAGTCGCTGGAGGACATCGTCCGCCTGGAGTCCGAACTCAGCAGGCGCCAGGCCGAGTTGGAGTCGCTTGAGGCCCGTATCGCGAGCCTGCGGGGCGACACCGCGTTGGCCACCATCTCCCTGGAGCTGATGGTGGAGGACGAGGTCGAGACCGAGTCGGAGAAGGACGACGACCGGCCGAGCGTGGTGGACGCGCTCGGCGGCGGCCTGGAGTTCGTCTGGCTGCTGCTGGTCTGGCTGGCGATCGCGGTCGGCGCCTCGCTGCCGGTGATCGCGCTGCTGGCCCTGCTCTGGCTGCTCTGGCGACTGCTCGGCCACCGGCTGCCGCTCGACCGGCTGACCCGAGGCCGCCACCCCCGGCACATCCAGCCGCCCCCGCCGGTCACCGCGCCGCCGCCGCTGACCAGCCCGGGGAAGACCCCGGACGAGGAGCGCGGCAACGAGCCCGAAGCCTGACGCTGGCGGACGGGGGACCGCGCCGATCCCCCGCCCGCCCTACCCGGCGGTGCGCTCGTGGACGTGCGCGACGAGCCGGGTCAGCGCGTCCGGGTCGGTGTCGGGAAGCACCCCGTGGCCGAGGTTGAAGACATGGCCCGGCAGATCGCGCGCGGCGGCCAGCACCTCGTCCGCCTGCTCCTGGACCGCCGCCGTGGGCGCGAACAGCACCGCCGGATCGAGGTTCCCCTGCAACGCCTTCCCAGGCCCGACCCGGCGCGCGGCCTCGTCCAGCGGCACCCGCCAGTCGACGCCCACCACATCGGCGCCCGCCTCGCCGAGCAGGCCGAGCAACTCCCCCGTGCCCACGCCGAAGTGGATCCTCGGCACCCCGTGGTGCGCCACGGCCGAGAACACCTTGGCCGAGGCGGGCAGCACCGCGCGCCGGTAGTCGGCGGGGGCCAACGCGCCGGCCCAGGAATCGAAGAGCTGCACCGCCGAGACGCCGGACTCGATCTGCACCGAGAGGAACGCGGCGGCGATCCCCGCCAGCCGGTCGACCAGCTCGGCCCACAGCTCAGGGGCGCCGTACATCATGGCCTTGGTGTGCTCGTGGTTGCGCGAGGGCCCGCCCTCCACCAGATAGCTGGCGAGGGTGAACGGGGCGCCGGCGAAGCCGATCAGCGGCACGTCACCCAGCTCGGCCACCGTGCCCCGCACGGCCTCCGCCACATAGGAGACGTCCGCAGGATCCAGCGGGCGCAGCCGCGCCAGGTCGGCGCGGGTGCGGATCGGCTCGGCGATCACCGGGCCGACGCCCGGCTTGATGTCGAGGTCGACACCGATCGCCTTGAGCGGCACCACGATGTCACTGAAGAGGATCGCCGCGTCCACCCCGTGCCTGCGCACCGGCTGGAGCGTGATCTCGGTGACCAACTCCGGGCGGGTGCAGGAGTCCAGCATCGCGATCCCCTCGCGGGCCTTGCGATACTCGGGAAGCGAACGCCCGGCCTGACGCATGAACCAGACGGGGGTGTGCGGCACCGGCTCGCGACGGCACGCCTTCAGAAACGGGGAGTCGGTCACAGTCACAGGGGAAGTCTCGCACGGTGGGCGGTTCGGTCCGCGCGCACGGGTGTGGCTACCGGCGGCGGGCGGCCCAGGCGCCTAGGGTTACCCGCCATGGCAGCGTCTCGCACTCATACGGCGGAGGAGTCAGCGGATATGAGCGACCCCGGGGCTGGGGCACCGTCCGCCTTCCGGCAGGCGGTGGCCGCGCTCAGCGCGGCCAGGCCGCGCCCCGAGGTGACGCTCTCCCCGCTCCCCCCACCCCGCAGGCTGGCCCCGCACGCGCACGCGCTGGGCGCCACGGTCACCGAGGGCGGCGAGGAGCTGGCCGACGGGCGCTTCGTGCTGCTGCACGATCCGGCGGGTGACGACAGCTGGCGCGGCGACTTCCGGGTCGTCACCCTGGCCAGGGCCGATCTGGAGCCCGATCTCGCGGGCGACCCGCTGCTGCCCGAGGTCGCCTGGTCCTGGCTGATCGAGGCGCTGGACGCCAGGGCGCTGCCGACCCACGCGCCCAACGGGACGGTGACCAGGGCGGATTCGGCGTTCTTCGGCGGCCTCGCCGAGCGCCGTGGCCAGGCCGAGCTGGAGCTGCGGGCCTCCTGGACCCCGGCCGACCCCGCCGATGTCGCCGGACACCTCCTCGCCTGGTGCGGCCTGCTGGCGCAGTGCGCCGGCCTGCCCCCGGAGGCCGGCACCACCACCGCCGTCACCGCGCTGCCCCGCCGCCGAGGGCCCCGTTCCGACTGACGGTCCCGACCGGTCACGCCGAGCCCCCGGGCGGCGGACGACGCGCCGGCTGTCAGGGCGGCGATGACGAATCACCGGTTCGTGATCATTCCTAAAGGCCCGGAACCTTCCTGCCGAAGAGGTCTGTGACCCTTCCATCCGGATCGCCCCGACTCCTCCCCGAGGAGTTCGGATCCTTCCCACCCACTTCCCGGGAGGCCCGGTGTCTGTTCTCCTTGAGCACCCCGCAAGCCTGGTCGCCTACCGCCCTAACAAGCCGACGGCCATGGTCGTCGTGGCCGACCCTCGCGTCCGTTCCACCGTGACCCGCCATCTGTGGGCTCTCGGAGTTCGGGACGTGATCGAGGCGTCGTCGATCGCGGAGGCCCGCCCCAGAGTCGCCAACCCGCGCGATATCTGCGTTGCCGACGTCCACCTGCCCGACGGTTCGGGCCTGACTCTGTTGTCCGAGACGAGGGCCGCCGGCTGGCCCAACGGTCTCGCCCTGTCCGCCGCCGACGACATCGGCGCGGTGCGCAACGCCCTCGCCGGTGGCGTCAAGGGCTATGTGGTCACCGGCACCCGCAACAACCTCGGCCCGCCCGGCCGGCCAGGGGCTGCGCATATCGGCGCCGCCTCCCGTATGCACCGCCGTCAGCCCGGTGCCCCGTCCCACCAGGGCGGCTTCCGTGAGCTGTCCGGCCGGGAGGTCGAGGTGTTGCGGCTGGTGGCGGAGGGCCAGTCGAACAAGGCCATCGGCGTCTCCATGGGGCTCTCCGCCCTCACCGTCAAGAGCCACCTGGCCCGCATCGCCCGCAAGCTGGGCACGGGGGACCGCGCCGGCATGGTCGCCGTCGCCCTCCGCACCGGCATCATCCACTGACCCCAGCTCCCCGCACTCCTCCTGGCGCACGTCCCGTACGGGGCGTGCGCCAGGAGCACGAGGAGACGTTGTGCTCCATGAGCGCACAGTTACCCTTGACAGGTGACCGACGCCCAACAGATCACCGAGACAGCGCCCGAACTCCCCTCCGCTGAGCCGTCGGGGCCCGTTCCGGTCCCCCTGCTCGCGCCCAGGGAGGGCGTTCCCCCGGTGATCGCCGACGAGGCCGCGCTCGCCGAGGCGATCGCAGCCTTCGGCTCCGGGTCAGGGCCGGTCGCCGTGGACGCGGAGCGCGCCTCCGGCTACCGCTACGGACAGCGCGCCTATCTGGTGCAGCTGCGCCGCGCCGGCGCCGGCACCGCGTTGATCGATCCGGTCGCCTGCCCCGATCTCACACCGCTCGGCGACGCCATCGCGGACGCCGAGTGGGTGCTGCACGCGGCCACCCAGGACCTTCCCTGCCTGCGCGATATAGGCATGCGCCCCGGCATCCTCTTCGACACCGAACTCGCCGGCCGGCTGGCCGGGTTCGCGCGCGTCGGTCTTGGCGTGATGGTGGAGACGGTCCTCGGCTACAGCCTGGAGAAGGGCCATTCCGCCGTCGACTGGTCGAGCCGTCCGCTGCCCGAGCCCTGGCTGCGGTACGCGGCGCTCGACGTGGAGCTGCTGGTCGATCTGCGGGACGCCCTGGAGGAGGAGCTGCGCCACCAGGGAAAGCTGGCGTGGGCCCTTGAGGAGTTCGCGGCGATCGCCTCGGCGCCGCCCGCCCCGCCGCGCAAGGAGCCCTGGCGGCGCACCTCGGGCGTCCACAAGGTGCGCAAGCGCCGGCAGTTGGGGGTGGTGCGCGAGCTGTGGGCGGCGCGGGACGAGACGGCCCAGCGGCGGGATCTGTCCCCCGGCAAGGTCCTCTCGGACGCGGCCATCGTCGCCGCCGCCCAGGCCCTGCCGAAGGACACCAGGGCGCTGGTCGCGCTGCCCGGCTTCGGCCACCGCACCAACAGGCGCCAGTTGCAGCAGTGGCAGGCCGCCGTCGACCGGGCGCTTGAGCTGCCCGAGGGCGAGCTGCCGCCGACGACGCAGCCGCCGCAGGGCCCGCCCCCGCCGCGCGCCTGGGCCGAGCGGGATCCGGTCGCCGCGGCGCGGCTCTCGGCGGCCAGGGCGACGATCACGGCGCACGCCGAGGAGCTGCGGATGCCGCAGGAGAACCTGTTGACGCCCGAGGTGGTGCGTCGGCTGTGCTGGGAGCCGCCGGTCGAGCTGACGGTGGCGGCGATCGGTGCGGCGCTGCGCGGGCTCGGGGCGCGTGACTGGCAGATCGGGCAGACCGCCGAGCGGCTCGCCGAGGCGTTGGCCGACCCGAGCTGAGCAGCGGTTTCCGGCCCCCCGGGGGCGGTGGGACGGCACTGGACGGTGGTCCGCTCTTGCCCATCGGTTACCCGCTAGTAGCATGGGCGGTGGATCGAATGTCTCGGCGTGGAGAGAGAGGGCATCGTGCCGCGTACCGTCAGGGACGTCGTCTTTGTAGATGGCGTCCGCACCCCGTTCGGCAAGGCGGGTCCCAAGGGGATCTACCACGAGACCCGCGCCGATGACCTCGTCATCAAGTGCGTCCGCGAGCTGCTGCGGCGCAATCCGCAGCTGCCGCCGGAGCGGGTCGACGATGTGGCGCTCGCCGCCACCACCCAGATCGGCGACCAGGGGCTGACCCTGGGCCGCACGGCCGCGCTGCTGGCCGGGCTGCCGCAGAGCGTGCCCGGCTACTCCATCGACCGGATGTGTGCCGGCGCGATGACGGCCGTCACCAGCAGCGCGGGCGCCATCGCCTTCGGCGCCAGCGACATCGCGATCGCCGGCGGCGTCGAGCACATGGGCCGCCACCCGATGGGCGAGGGCGTCGACCCCAACCCGCGCTTCGTCTCGGAGAAGCTGGTCGACGAGTCGGCCCTCTTCATGGGCATGACCGCGGAGAACCTGCACGACCGCTTCCCGCACCTGTCCAAGGCCCGCGCCGACGAGTACGCGGTGCGCAGTCAGGAGAAGGCCGCCAAGGCATACGCGGACGGCAGGATCCAGCCGGATCTGGTGCCGATCTCGGTGCGGCGCACCGAGGGCGAGGGCGAGCTGGGCTGGGGCCTGGCCACGGCGGACGAGCCGATGCGCCCGAACACCACCCTGGAGGGCCTGGCCAGCCTGAAGACGCCGTTCCGTCCGCACGGCCGGGTCACCGCCGGCAACGCCGCCGGGCTCAACGACGGGGCCACGGCCTCCGTCCTCGCCGGCGAGGACATCGCCGAGGAGCTCGGCCTGCCGGTGAAGATGCGGCTCACCTCCTTCGCCTTCGCCGGCGTCGCGCCCGAGGTGATGGGCTTCGGCCCGATCCCCTCGACGGAGAAGGCGCTGTCCAAGGCCGGTCTGACGATCGACGACATCGGCCTGTTCGAGATCAACGAGGCGTTCGCCGTGCAGGTGCTGGCGCTGCTCGACCACTACGGCATCGCCGACGACGACCCCCGCGTCAACCAGTACGGCGGCGCGATCGCCTACGGCCATCCGCTGGCCTCCTCCGGGGTGCGGCTGATGACCCAGCTGGCCCGCCAGTTCGAGGATCAGCCGCAGGTCAGGTACGGGCTGACCAGCATGTGTGTCGGCATGGGCATGGGCGGCACGGTCATCTGGGAGAACCCCCACTGGGAGGGCAAGTGAGGGCCGGCGCGGAACATTGGGCGAGCGAGACGACGAAGGAGTCACAGTGAGCACCGCCGAGACGCTGCGTTCAGCGGCCGAGGTCTTCCCCGACGAGGTGGTCACGCACGCCACCGTGCGCCATCTGCAACTGCCGCACGAGACCGGCCGGTTCGCGCTGATCACGTTGGACAACGGCTTCGACCACAAGAAGCCGACCACCTTCGGCCCCCGGTCGCTGGCCAACCTGGACGCCGCGATCGACCAGGTCGAGGCGGAGGCCCTGGCCGGTGAGATCGTCGGCATCGGGCTGACGGGCAAGCCGTTCGTGTTCGCCGTGGGCGCCGACCTCAAGGGCGTCGAGGTGCTCAGCGAGCGCCCCCAGGCGCTGGCCATCGGCACCGGCGGGCACGACGTGTTCCGCCGGTTGAACGGGCTGGCCGTGCCCACCTTCGCCTACTACAACGGCGCCGCGCTCGGCGGCGGCGTCGAGGTGGGCCTGCACTGCACCTACCGCACGGTCTCCGAGTCGATCGCCGCCTTCGCGCTGCCCGAGGTCTTCCTCGGCCTGGTCCCCGGCTGGGGCGGCTGCACGCTGCTGCCGAACCTGATCGGCGCCGACCGCGCCGTGACGGTGATCGTGGAGAACGCGCTCAACCAGAACCGCATGCTCTCCGGGCCCAAGGTCTATGAGCTGGGCATCGCCGACGCCATCTTCGAGGCGGCGGACTTCCTGGAGCAGTCGCTGCGCTGGACGTCGGCGGTGCTGCGCGGCGAGATCGAGGTCGGCCGGCAGGACCCGGACCGGGGCGAGGCGTGGGACCAGGCCGTGGCCAGGGGCCGGGGCATCGCCGACGAGAAGGTGCATGGCGCGGCCCCCGCCGCCTACCGCGCGCTGGACATCATCGCCCAGGTGCGCAACGGCGACCTGCGGGCCGGCTTCGAGGCCGAGGACGCCGCGCTCGCCGATCTGATCATGGGCGACGAGCTGCGCAGCGGCCTCTACGCGTTCAACCTGGTGCAGCGTCGGGCCAAGCGCCCGGTGGGCGCCCCTGACAAGTCGCTGGCCCGCCCCGTCACCAAGGTCGGCATCGTGGGCGCCGGGCTGATGGCGTCCCAGCTGGCGCTGCTCTTCGTCCGGCGGCTGAAGGTGCCGGTGGTGCTCACCGACATCGACCAGGAGCGCGTGGACAAGGGCGTCGGCTGGGTGCACGAGCAGCTGGACATGCTGCTCCTCAAGGGTCGCCTCAGCCAGGACGCGGCCAACCGTCTCAAGGCGCTGGTCACCGGCTCGTTGGACAAGGCGGAGGCGTTCTCCGACGCGGACTTCGTGATCGAGGCCGTCTTCGAGGAGATCGGCGTCAAGCAGCGGGTCTTCGCCGAGCTGGAGGCCGTCGTCCCCGAGCACGCGATCCTGGCCACCAACACCTCGTCCCTCTCGGTCACCGAGATGGCGTCCCAGCTGAAGCATCCGGAGCGGGTCGTCGGGTTCCATTTCTTCAACCCGGTCGCGGTGCTGCCGCTGCTGGAGATCGTGCGCGCCGAGCGCACCGATGACGCCTCGTTGGCCACCGCCTTCAAGGTCGCCAAGGAGCTGAAGAAGTCCGCGGTGCTGGTCAAGGACGCGCCGGCCTTCGTGGTGAACCGCATCCTGACCCGCTTCATGGGCGAGGTGCTCGGCGCCATCGACGAGGGCACCCCGGTCGAGGTGGCGGACGGTGCGCTGGCGCCGCTCGGCCTGCCGATGTCGCCGATGGTGCTGCTCGAACTGGTCGGCCCGGCCGTGGCCCACCATGTCGCCGGCACCCTGCACGAGGCGTTCCCCGACCGGTTCGCCGTCTCGGAGAACCTCGGCCGGGTGGTGACGGCCGGCAAGCGCACCCTCTATGTCCACGACGGGGGCAAGCCCGAGCTGGATCCGGAGGTGGCCGCGCTCTTCCAGGTCGGCGACCAGGTCCTCAGCGAGGAGCAGGTCCGCGCCAGGGCGTTGGACGCCATCGCCGAGGAGATCGGCCTGATGCTGGACGAGGGCGTCGTCGCCGAGGCGCAGGACATCGACCTGTGCCTGCTCACCGGCGCCGGCTGGCCGTTCCACCTGGGCGGGATCACTCCCTACCTCGACCGGGCCGGCGTCTCCCAGCGGGTGCTGGGCCGGCGGCTGCTGGCCCCCGGCGTGGCGAGCGTGCCGGAGTAGGGTCCGTGAGGTGACGGACGAGCAGGAACGCGCGGCGTCCGACCCGAGCCACTCGGGTCGGACGCCGCTGCTGTTGGTGGACGGCGCCAACGTGGTGGGTTCGGTGCCGGACGGTTGGTGGCGCGACCGGCGGGGCGCTGCGGAGCGGCTGCGGGATCGGCTGCGCGGCTATCCGGAGGCCGTGGAGGTGGTGCTGGTGGTGGAGGGCGCCGCGCGCGGCGTGGCCTCGGTGCCCGGGGTGCGCGTCGAATCGGCGCCGGGCAGCGGCGATGATCTGATGGTCGAGCTGGTGCGTGCCGAGGCGTCGGGGCGCCCCTGCCTCGTGGTCACCGCGGACCGGGAACTGCGGGAGCGGGTGAGGGCGTTGGGCGCCGAAACGCTGGGCCCGCGGCAGCTGCTCGAACGCGTCTCGAATATTTCTCCCGAGGAGCGATGAGTTTCCGCGAGGCCCCTGGTCTGTCCTGGTGAATGCCACCGCACACGGCGGTGGCCACCTGCCGAGGGAGTCCTCATGTCCACGATGGTCTTTGTGAACCTGCCGGTCGCGGACCTGGAGCGGTCCAAGGAGTTCTTCACCAAGCTGGGCTATTCGTTCAACCCCCAGTTCTCCGACGAGAACGCGGCCTGTCTGGTGATCAGCGACACCATCTACGCGATGCTGCTGGTGAAGCCGTTCTTCAAGACCTTCACCAAGAAGGAGATCGCCGACGCCACCACCCACACCGAGGTGATCGTGGCCCTGAGCGCCGACAGCCGGGAGGCCGTCGACGAGCTGGTGGACCGGGCGCTGGCCGCCGGCGGCCAGCAGACGATGGACCCGATGAGCGAGGGCCCCATGTACGGCCGCAGCTTCCAGGACCTGGACGGCCACCAGTGGGAGGTCATCTGGATGGACCCGTCCGCGGTGGCCTAGGGCACGTCGTTTGGATCCTGGCGAGTTGGGCCGGGTCGATGACGATATGGATGTCGGTGATCCGGCCGTCGCCCACCGTGAAGGCGATGGTGGAGAGCGGGGTTCCGTCGGGGCGCCAGGACAGGTAGCCGAGGGCGCCGCCCACCAGCACCGGGCGGTGGCGGACAGCGGTGCCGGAGAACCTGCGGGCGCCGGTGGCGACTTGGGTGGCGCCGAGGGTGACGACCACGCCGTCGGCGGTGTCCACGGCCAGCCGCACATTCGGGTCGAGGACACGGAGCAGCGCCTCGAAGTCGCCGCTGAGCGCGGCGGCGCGGAAGGCCCGGACGACCTCGCGGTCCTCGCGTCCCGGCCCCGCCGGCCGGTCCTTCGCCTGGACCTTGCGGCGGGCGCGGCTGGCGATCATCTTGCTGGCGTCGGCCGACCTGCCCAGGATCTGGCCGATATCGCGGAAGGGGACCGCGAACATGTCGTGCAGGACAAGGGCCAGGCGTTCGTTGGGGGTGAGCGAGTCGAGCACGACGAGCAGGGCGCGGCCGACCGAGTCGGCTCGCGCGGCCTGCTCGTCAGGGGCGGGGGTGTCGTCGGGCGTCACCACGAGGTGGGCGACGTCCTGGCCGTAGGCGGTCTCCGGGTGGGCCTGGCGGGATCTCAGCAGGTCAAGGCTGAGGCGGCCGACCACGGTGGTCAGCCAACCGGCCAGGTTGTCGATGGTCCCCTGGTCCTGGCGGGAGAGGCGCAGCCACGCCTCCTGCACCACATCCTCCGCGTCGGCGTGCGAGCCCAGCACGCGGTACGCGACGGCGCGCAGCCGACCGCGCTGGGCTTCGAACGCCTCGGTCAGGGGGACGGTCATGGCTTTCGCTGCTGGCGGAGCGAGACGCGGTTGCCGTCCGGGTCCAGCGCCTCGACGCGGATGCCGAACGGATAGTCCTCGGGTTCGGGCTGTTCGAAGACGACGCCGCGTTGGCGCATGATCTCGAAGTCCGCCCGCAGATCGTCGGATTCGAGGATCAGCGGCCCTGGCGAGACGATCCCTCCCTCGTCGCCCGGCTGACCCGCCGCTGCCGCGTGCGACCACAGGAGGATATGCACCGGGCTGTCGGGAGCGCCGACGGTGAGGAAACGCCCGTCGGGCCCGGGGAAGTCGACCCGCTTCTCCAGGCCGAGCCCGCCGGCGTAGAACTCCAGCGCGCGGTCCTGGTCCGTGACATAGACCGTGGCGAACATGAGGTTGGTCAGCATTCGTGTTCTCGATTCACTCGTTGGTGATGAGACAACCGTTCGCATCCGGTTGTCTCCCCCATGACGAGTGCCGAGGCGAGAAGGTAACAGGACCGCGCGGACGGGCCCCCAACCCGCTCGGGGTGGGGGCCCGTCCGCCGTTCTCGACGTTCCGGTCAGTCGGTGCCGAAGGCCGCCGCGCCGGCCGCGTCGAGGCGGCCTTCGAGGCGGGCGACGAGGCCGGTGACCTGCCGGGCGATGGCGGGGCCCGTGAGGCCGGCCTCGGCCAGCATCTCGGGCCTGCTGCCGTGGCCGAGGAACCGCTGGGGGATGCCGAAGTCCCGCAGCGGCACATCCACATCGGCGTCGCGCAACGCCTGCGCGATGGCCGAACCGACGCCACCCGCCCGGCCGTTGTCCTCCACCGTGACCACCACGCGGTGCTCGGCGGCGAGCCCCGGCAGCGCCGGGTCGACGGGCTTGACCCAGCGCGGGTCCACCACCGTGCTGCTGATGCCCTGCTTGTTCAGCAGCTCGGCGACCTCCAGGCAGACCGGGGCCAGCGCGCCGACCGAGACCAGCAGCACATCCGGGCGGTCCGTGTCGGCGGCGCGCAGCACGTCCATGCCGCCGACCGTGCCGACCGACGCCACCGGGGCGCCCACCTTGCCCCTCGAATAGCGGACCACGGTGGGCGCGTCGTCGACCTCCACCGCCTCCCGCAGCTGGGCGCGGAGCTGATCGGCGTCGCGCGGCGCCGCCAACCGCAGCCCCGGCACGCACTGGAGGACCGACATGTCCCACATCCCGTGGTGGGAGGCGCCATCTGGCCCCGTGACCCCGGCCCGGTCCAGCACAAACGTCACGCCACAGCGGTGCAGCGCGACGTCCATCAGCAGTTGGTCGAAGGCGCGGTTGAGGAAGGTGGCGTAGACGGCGAAGACCGGATGCAGCCCGCCCGTGGCCAGACCGGCGGCCGAGACCGCGCCATGCTGCTCGGCGATGCCCACGTCGAAGACCCGGTCGGGGAACTCCTCGGCGAACCGGCCGAGGCCGACCGGACGCAGCATCGCGGCCGTGATGGCGACGACATCCTCCCGCTCCCGGCCGAGACGCACGATTTCCTCGCCGAAGACCGACGTCCAGTCGGCGCCGGAGGCGGAGACCGGCTGGCCGGTGTCGGAGTGGATGACGCCCACCGCGTGGAACTGGTCGGCCTCGTCCTCCCGCGCCGGCTGGTAGCCGCGGCCCTTCTCCGTGAGGCAGTGCACGATCACCGGGCCGCCGAAGCGCTTGGCGCGCTGGAGCGCGGACTCCAGCGCCTGGATGTCATGGCCGTCGATCGGGCCCACGTACTTGATGCCCAGGTCCTCGAACATGCCCTGCGGGGCGATGACGTCCTTCAGGCCCTTCTTCGCGCCGTGCAGCGTGCCGTAGATCGGGCGGCCGACGACGGGGGTGCGGTTGAGCATCTGCTTGCCCCGCTCCAGCCACCGCTCGTACCCGTCCGTGGTGCGCAGCGTGGCCAGGTGGTTGGCGAGGCCACCGATCGTGGGCGCGTAGGAGCGCTCGTTGTCGTTGACCACGATCACCAGCGGGCGGTCCTTGGCGCCGGCGATGTTGTTGAGCGCCTCCCAGGCCATGCCACCGGTCAGCGCGCCGTCGCCCGTCACCGCGACGACGCGGTTGTCCAGACCGCGCAGCTGGTTCGCCTTGGCGAGGCCGTCGGCCCAGCCCAGCACCGTGGAGGCGTGGCTGTTCTCGATGATGTCGTGCTCGGACTCCTCCCGGGAGGGGTAGCCGGAGAGGCCGTCCTTGGTGCGCAGTCCGGAGAAGTCCTGGCGGCCGGTGAGCAGCTTGTGCACATAACTCTGGTGGCCGGTGTCCCAGAGGATGCTGTCGGCGGGGGACTCGAACACGCGGTGCAGGGCGATGGTCAGCTCGACCACGCCGAGGTTGGGACCCAGATGGCCCCCGGTCTTCGATACGGCGTCGATAAGGAACGTACGGATCTCTGAAGCCAGCTCCTCCAACTGCACCGGGGTCAGCCGGTCCAGATCGCGGGGTCCCGAAATACCGGTCAGCAACGACACCGTTCCTCCTCGCGTCGGGGCACTAACACCATCCGGAGAGTCTAATGCGGCCCGGCCGTCACGGGGATCCCAGCTGCGCATTAAGTCACCCGAGCCACTGCTGGCCCGGGTGACGGTAAACCGGTGTGAACCGACATGGAGGGGTGCAACTGGTGTAACTAAGTGCGTCCCGCTGTGCGTTGCGTCTTTCTGGAGACGGAGTCCAGCACGACGGCGACCAGCAGCACGGCGCCGGTGATCATGTACTGGATCTCGCTGGCCATGCCCATCAGGTTGAGCCCGGTGGTGATGGACTGGATGACCAGGGTGCCCAGCAGCGCCGACCACACCCAGCCGCGTCCGCCGAAGAGGCTGGTGCCGCCGATGACGGCGGCGGCGATCACGTTCATCAGCAGGTTGCCCGAGCCCAGGCTCTTGGACGCGCCGCCGGCCTGGGCGGCGTAGAACAGGCCGCCCAGGGCGGCCAGCGAGCTGGCGATGGTGAACACGGTGAGCCGGACGCGCGCCACGTTGATGCCGGCCCTGCGGGCGGCCTCGGCGTTGCCGCCGACGGCGAAGATCTGCCGCCCGTAGGTGGTGCGGCGGATCATGAAGTCGGCGAGCAGCAGGATGCTGAGGAAGATCACCAGGGCCAGCGGGAGACCCCGGTGCTGGTTGAGGGTGTAGGCGGTGACGAAGGCGGCCACCGCCACCAGGCCGACCCGCAGGGCGATCTCGCTCAGCGGGCGGGTGGGCAGATCGGCGGCCTGCCGGCGGCGTTCCTGGAAGACCAGGGCGCCGAGGTAGCCGACGGTGAGCACGGCGGCCAGGCCGTAGGCGGCGGCGATGTCGGTGAAGTAGAAGTTGTTGAGGTCCCGCACCAGGCTGTCGCGGGGGATGTTGATGGTGCCCTCGTCGCCCATCACCCAGATCTGGAGGCCGCTCCAGCCGAGGAAGCCGGCCAGGGTGACCACGAAGGCCGGCACTCCGATCTTCGCGAAGAAGAATCCGTGGATGGTGCCGACGGCGGCGCCGGCGAGGATGGCCAGGCCGATGGCGACCAGGTCGTTGACGCCGTGGCTGACGGAGAGGACCGCCCAGATGGCGGCGGACAGGCCGGCCATGGAGCCGACGGAGAGGTCGATCTCGCCCAGCAGCAGCACCAGCACGATGCCGACGGCCATGATGCCGGGGCCCGCGATATAGACGCTGATGTTGCTGAGGTTGCGCGGGGAGAGGAAGGTTCCCGTCTGCGCCTCGAAGACGACGGCGATGATGATCATGCCGATCACCACCGGGATGGAGCCCAGCTCCCCTCCGCTGATCCGGCGGCGGAAGTCCTCCACATAGCCGGCGAGGCCGCGTTCCCGCACCAACAGCCGGGGGTCGGGCGCGAGTTTGTCGCTCATTCTGCTGATTCCTCCCCCTGCGGGTCCCCGTCGTCCGTGCCGTCCTTGCGGAGGCTGCGGCGGGTGACCGCGTTGTCGGTGGCGCCGGTGATGGCGGCGATGATCTCCTCGCCCGTGGTGTCGGCGGCCCGGAAGACGCCGTTGTTGCGGCCGAGTCTGAGCACCGCGACATCGTCGGCGACGGCGCGGACGTCCGCCACGTTGTGGCTGATCAGGATGACGCCGAGGCCGCGGTCGCGGAGGCGTTCCACCAGGTCGAGCACCTGGGCGGTTTGCTCGACGCCGAGCGCGGCCGTCGGTTCGTCGAGGATGACCACCTCGGGCGAGCCGACCAGGGCGCGGGCGATCGCCACCACCTGGCGCTGGCCGCCGGAGAGCGAGGCGACGGGGATGCGGACGCTGGGGATGCGGATGGAGAGGGTGTGCAACAGGTCCCGGGCCTCGCGTTCCATCGCGACCTGGTCCAGCACATGGGCTCTGCGCAGCTCCCGGCCGAGGAAGAGGTTGGCGACCACGTCGAGGTTGTCGCAGAGGGCGAGGTCCTGGTAGACGGTGGCGATGCCGAGGTCCTGGGCGTCGTGCGGCTTGGTGATGCGCACCGTCTCGCCCTTCCAGACGATGCTGCCACTGTCGATCGGGTGGACCCCGGCGATGGTCTTGATGAGGGTGGACTTGCCGGCTCCGTTGTCGCCCACGAGGGCGGTCACCTCACCGGGGCGGATCTCCAGGTCGACATCGGTCAGCGCCTGGACGGCGCCGAACCGTTTGGAGACACCGTGCAGCGCCAGAACGGGTTCGACGGGTTCGTCGGGCATCAGGATTCCTTCGTGGTACCCCCGCGCGGGGACGGGGCGGCAACGGACTCCCGCGGAGCTGGCCCGGGCCCGGCGTCCGGGTGGACAGAACGGGGCCCGGGCGTTCCGGGGTCAGCCGATGCCGGCTTCCTGGCAGGCGTCGGCGAACTCCGCGGTGCAGATGTCGCCGGGCGCGTAGAACTCGTCGGCGATCACGGTGTCGTTGATGGTGTCCACGGTGACCGGGACCGGCTCAAGCAGGGTGCTCGGGATACCCGAGTCGGTGGGGCTGTCGACGCTGTCGGGCGCCAGGTCGGCGATGTCCTCGCCGTTCAGCAGCCGCACGGCGATCTCGGCGGTGATCTCGGCCTCGGCGCGCAGGCCCTTGTAGATGGTGAAGGTCTGCTCACCGGCGATGATCCGCTGGAGACCGGCGAGTTCGGCGTCCTGGCCGCCGACGGGCACATTGGTGATCCCGGCCGCCTGGAGGGCGTTGATCACACCGGCGGCCATGCCGTCGTTGGCCACATAGACGGCGTCGAAGCCGTCGTCGCCGAGCGACTCGATGGCGGCGTTCATCTCCTCGTTGGCCAGCGCGGCGTCCCAGCCGTCGATGTCCTGGGAGAAGACGATTTCAGCGCCGCCCTCAAGGACCGACTCGGCGCCGCTCTTGAAGAGGGCGGCGTTGGGGTCGGTGGGCGAACCGTTGATCATCACGACCCGGGCGCCGTCGGCGTCCTCGCCGAGGGCGTCGAGCACGGCCTGGCCCTGGAGTTGGCCGACGGCCTCGTTGTCATAGGAGACATAGGCGTTGATCGGGCCTTCGGCCAGCCGGTCGTAGGCGACCACGGGCACGCCCTCGGCTTCGGCCTCCTCGACCCAACTCGAAGTGGCGGAGGCGTCCACCGGGTCCAGGATGATGACGTCGACGCCGCCGGTGAGCATCGCGTCGAACTGCTGCTTCTGGAGGTTGGTGTCCTCGCTGGCGTTGCTGTACTGGACCGTACAGTCCGCGCACAGCTCGCTGATCTTGCCCTCGATGTAGGGGCGGTCGAAGGACTCGTAGCGCGTGGTGGAGTCCTCGGGCAACAGCAGGCCGATCGTGCCGCCGCCGTCTCCGCCGTTGCCCTCGTTGCCCTCGTTGCTGTCGTCATCTCCACCGCCGGCCTCTCCGCAGGCGGCCAGCGCCACCGTCAGGGCCAGGGAAGCGACACCTATCCCGACAAATCGCAGTTGTTGACGCATCGTTACTCATGCCTCCCGCTCGGGCCGCTACTTCGCGGCCATTCGGTCGGACGAGAGCTAACTCCGGCGGCTTGTTGGCGTCAATACATAAATCCATCTTCAACCAAATCGATACCTTCCCTTAGACTCGAAACGAAGGTTTGGGGATCGATATCGGCGGGCATTAAAGGGCGCCCCTGCTCGATGGAAAATGACGGCTTGGCTTCCGTTCTGTTCGTTTTACCTCTTGAACCTTCAACCAGGCGATCGGGCAGGCGCGTCGGCCGTCGGACCCGGGCGCGTCAGGTGTCGAATCCGCCGCCCAACAGCATCCCGTCGCCCATCTCCCGCAGCACCAGGGCCAGCGCCCCGAGCACCTCGGCTCGCGGGCCCAGGGCGCCGGCCGCGAGGGTCAACTGCCGGGCGGCGCTGGGGATGGCGTACCGTCCGACCGACTCCCTGATCGGTCCGAGGGCGATCTCCCCCGCCTCGGCGAGATCGCCGCCCAGCACCACGCGGCTGAGGTTGAGCAGGTTGCACAACTGCGCCACGGCGGTGCCCACATGGCGGGAGATGTCGCCGATCACCCGCCGGCAGCCCGGGTCGCCCTCGCGGGCCAGCTGCACCACGCGCTGCATGGTCAACTCGGGGCCGTGGATGGGGTGGAGCAGCGGCAGCACATGCCGGGCGGCGGTGAAGGTCTCCAGGCAACCCCGGTTGCCGCAGCGGCAGACCGGCCCCGACTCGTCCAGCGTGACATGGCCGATCTCGCCCGCGGTGCCGCCCGGTCCCCGGTAGATCCGGCCGTCGATCACCAGCCCGGCGCCGACGCCGCTGGCCACCTTGATATACGCCAGATCGCCCGAACCACGGCCGCTCCCCCAGACCGACTCGCCCAGGGCGCCGAGGTTGGCGTCGTTGTCCACATGCACCGGCACGCCCGTCCTGGCCGCCAGTTCGTCCCGTGGGTTGGTGCCGCGCCAGCCGGGCAGTATGGCGGTCGAGCCGATGGTGCCGCTGGTGATGTCGATGGGGCCAGGGACGCCGAGACCGATGCCGATGATCTTGGAGCGGTCCACGCCCGCCACCGTGAGCAGCCGCCCGACGAGCTTCTCCGCCCGGTCGAACCCCTCGTCGGCGGACGCGTCCACGTCGACCGGCTCGGCCTCCTCCGCCAGCACCTGGTGCGCGAGGTTGCCGACGGCGACGCGCAGATGGGAGTGGCCGAAGTCGACGCCCACCACGATCCCGGCGTCGCCGGAGAGCGAGACGCTGCGCGCCCGCCGGCCACCGGCCGAGGTGGAGCGCACCTCGACGGTGCCCAGCTCCTTCAACTCCCGAACGATGTTCGAGACCGTGGCCGCGGAGAGTCCCGTCGTTCTGGCGATGTCCGCCTGGGTGAGCGATCCGGCGGCGCGGACCGCCCGTATCACCCGCTCCAGGTTGGCCCGGTGCAGCGAGGACTGCGATCCCGGAGTCTTCACGCTTCACTCCACTTCCGATAACCGAGCTTCCCGTCACCCGGCGGGAGAACGAGGCTCCCGCCGGCCGCCCCACCAGCGACGGGAGACGGCGCCGGGCCCACTATAGGAAGTTCAGACCGGCCCCGGGGGGTCGGTAACGGAATCCGTGGACCGGCGACCGCCCCCGAGGCGGCGTGTCGGATGGTCTCGGCCCGACGTCGGCTAACGGATCGCCCCCGCCGTCAGCCCGCTCTGCACCTGCCGCTGGAAGGTCACATAGACCACCAGCACCGGCATCATCGCCAGCGTGACACCGGCGTAGAGGGCACCCCAGTCGCCCTCGTAGCCCTGCTGCACCATCAGCGCCGCCAGCCCCTGGGGCAGCACGGCGTCGTCCGGATCGCCGACGTTGAGCACCCGGGGCAGCACGAACTGGTTCCACTGCCCGAGGAAGTTGAAGATGCCGATGCTGATGAGGCCCGGTTTCGCCATCGGCATCATGATCTGGAAGAACGTCCGGCTGTGCGACGCGCCGTCCAGCGTCGCGGCCTCCTGTACCCCGCCGGGCAGCGTGCGGAAGAACGACACCAGGAAGAAGATGGTGAACGGCAGCGAGTAGGCGATATAGACGACGATCAGCCCGGGACGGGTGTTCAGCAGGCCGAAGTTGTTGAGGACGAAGAACAGCGGCACCAGGGCCAGGAAGATCGGGAACATCATGCCGCCGACGAACAGCAGATGGATCGCCCGGCTCCCGGGGAACGTGAACCGCGCCAGCACATAGGCGGCCATGGCGCCAAGCAGCATGGTGCCGGTGAGCGAACCCGCCAGGATGATCAACGAGTTGAGGGCGTAGCGGCCGATGTTGGCGGACGTCCAGGCGTTGCTGAAGTTCTCCCAGTGCAGGCCGGTCGGCAGCCCGATGGGCTCGGAGACGAGATCCCCGTGCGCGCGCAGGCTGTTGACCACCACCAGCAGCACCGGGGCCGCCGCCATCACCAGCCACAGCACCAGGAAGGAGTGCGAGAAGACGTTGAGCACGGCGCCGGTCGCCGAGTCCCGCCGCCCGGCGGCGGGGGTTTCACCGGCGCCGGGCGCCGACGGGTCGCCGGTGGACGGGTCCCCGGTGGGTCGGGTGAGACTCATCTGCGGTGCTCCCAAGGGCAGTCGGGGGTAACGAGGGGCGCGGCCACGGTCAGAACTCGATCCGCTCTCGGCGGCCAAGACGCATCATCACCGCGGCGAACAGCAGGGTGATGAGGAAGAGCGCCACCCCGATCGTGGTGGCGTAACCGGCCTGCGCGTCCCGGAAGGACTTCTCGAAGAGATAGCTCGGCAGCACGTCCATGCCGTGTTCCGGAACCATCACATTCACCAGAGCGAACGCGTCCAGGGCCTGGATTCCCATATAGATCCAGCCCGTTCGCACCGTCTCCCAGGTCAACGGGAAGGTGATCCGGAAGAAGGTGACGGAACGGCCGGCGCCGTCCAGCCTGGCCGCCTCGTAGATCTCGGTGGGGATGGCGCTCATCGCGGCCGAGAACAACACCACATAGAAACCGACGAAGGACCAGCACAGGACGACCAGGACACACCAGATCGCCCAGGAGCTCCCCAGCCAGTCCTCGCGGGTCCAGGAGTCGAGGCCCACCGTCTCAAGACCGGCGTTGAGCGCGCCGCTGCGCGGGCTGTAGATCCTGGCCCAGATGACCGCGATGATCGCCAGCGAGAGCACCTGCGGGAAGAAGTAGACGATCTTGTAGAGCTTGGAGCCGGCGACCCCGGACACGCCGTGGCCCCGGCTCCGCCCGCCCGCGCTCAACATGTAGGCAAAGAAAAGCCCCATCGCCAGCGTGATCAGCGGGGCGATCACCAACAACAGCACGCTGTTGCGTGCGGCGTCCCAGAACTTGTCGTCGTTCCACATCCTCTCGTAGTTGTCGAACCCGACGAAGTTGTAGTCGCTGCTGTATCCCGTCCAGTCGGTCATCGAATAGAAGAACGCCTGGAGAAACGGCGAGACGACAAAGAGGCCGTATACCAGAAGCGGGAGGGAGAGAAACCAGACGATAAAGCGGTACTGGTCCAGCTTCCGGTATCTCCGGTCGTAACGCACGCTCTGTGGAGTGAACCGGGGCGGCAAGAAGAACGCCGCGGTCAGTCGCAGTCTCATACCCAGGGAAAGACGGTCATCCGCCTGTTTCCTCCCTGGCGCAGCCTTTTCCTCAGCAACGTTCATGCCGCCGCCCCCTCACCGCTCAGACGTGCTGGAACTTCTGGATCGAGTCGTCTTGCGCGGTGGCGTCCGCCGCGCGCTGACAGCGGTTGATCGCCTCCTCGGGGTCGATGTCGCCGGCCATCATGGTGGCGATGGCGCCACCGACCTCCTCGTTGTTCAACTGCTTGTACCAGTCGGGCAGTCGGGGCACGATCAGGCTGTCGCCGGCGGCCTCGAAGGCCTCCTTGGCGCTGGCCAGCCCCGGCGGGAGGTCCAGATCGTCGGCCGCGCCGCGGACACAGGTCAGCGAGGAGACCAGCTCGGTGAAGTTCCTGGCCGACGCCTGCCCCAGCATGATGCGCAGGAACTCCAGGCCGCCATGGGGATTGGCGGCGTCCGCCGGGATGAAGAACGGCTCACCGGCCGAGGCCCAGAGCGTCTCGAAGGGCATGGCGTCGGACGAGTCGAGGCCGGTGGGCGGGCCGACGGCCATGTCGAAGTCCTCGGGCGTGTTGCGCCGCGACTCGTTCTCCACCCAGGAGCCGTTGGGGATGAACAGCGCGCGGTACTCGTTCCACTCGTCCTGCGACTCCTCGTGCGTCATGCCCGGGCTGCCCCGCAACACATAGCCGCGCGCCGCCAGTTCGTGGTACGCCTCGAACGCCGACTTGACCGCGTCATGGCGCCAGGCGTTGGGCTCCAGGTTGTCGATGGCGCGCATCACGTCGGCGCCGCCGATCTTGGCGATGAACGGGTAGAGGGTGAAGTTGAAGTAGTACGGGTACTGCCCGGCGTAGGTCCAGCCGGCCATGCCCTCGCGCTTCGCCGCCTCGCAGACCGCGAGCATCTCGTCCCAGGTGCGCGGGTACTCGACCCCCAGGCGATCCAGGGCGGTCCGTGAGTACCACTGGCCGTAGACGGTGAAGGCGTAGTTGAGCCGCCAGACCTCCTGGCTGCCGAACTGGCCCATCTCCACGGTGCTGGGCATCAGGGTGTCACGGATGGTCACGTTCGGATCGTCAAGGGAGGGCGCGTCCAGCAGTTCGTTCAGGTCGAGTACCTGGTCGTTGCGGATCAGCGCGGCGATGTCCATCGCGTCGGCCCCGCCGTTGTTGATCACATCGGGCGGGTCGGCCTGGACCATCCGGGGCTGGAGTCTGCTGGCGATCTCCTGGGTCTTGTCGTGCTGGACGCTTCCGTAGGTCGCCTGGTAGATCTCCTCGGCGTCCAGCGCGTACTGGTCGCCGAACCCGCCGTCGAAGATGACCACTTCGAGTTCGGCCTCGGGGTCGACACCGAACGGGTTGTCGTCGGTCTCCTCACCCCGCTCGACGGGACCGTCGTCGCCGCCGCCGCTGGCGCAGCCGGCCAGCGCGCCCACGGCGGGCACGGTGAAGAGCCCGGCGGCGGCGGAACGGGTGAGCAGAGAACGGCGGTTCAGGTTGGACCTCATGCGCAGCCTCGCCTTCCTGAGGGGAGTCGGACGGATGGCCGCCGACTGCCCGACAGGTATAGTCCACTTGACGCGTACGCGGAAGATCGTGAACGAAGATCGCCTGGAGGCTTTTCCGAGTTGAGATCTCCGCGACACACATCGAGGGCCGGCCACGTCCGAGTGATTCTCGGAACGGTGGCCGGCCCTCGCGTTGACCAGGCGCTATACCGCGCGGACGGTTGACTCGGCTGTCACTGGGGGCGCTTGGGCCCCTCAGACCCCGTCAACCTGGCGGAAACTCACTTGCGCAGCAGCGAACGCAGCACGTACTGCATGATGCCGCCGTTGCGGTAGTAGTCCGCCTCGCCCGGGGTGTCGATGCGGACCGTGGCGTCGAACTCCACGCCGCTGTCGGCGGCGACCCGGACCGTGCTCGGCACCGAGCCGTCGTTCAGCGCGGTGACCCCGGTGATGGAGAAGGTCTCCTCGCCGGTGAGGCCAAGCGACGTCGCCGTCTCGCCCTCGGGGAACTGGAGCGGCAGCACGCCCATCCCGATCAGGTTGGAGCGGTGGATACGCTCGTAGGACTCGGCGATCACGGCCCGCACGCCCAGCAGCGCGGTGCCCTTGGCCGCCCAGTCCCTGGACGAGCCCGAGCCGTACTCCTTGCCGGCCAGCACCACCAGCGGGATGCCCGCCTCCTGGTAGTTGCTTGAGGCGTCGTAGATGAACGAGACCGGAGCCTCCGGCTGGCTGAAGTCGCGGGTGTAGCCGCCCTCCGTGCCGGGGGCGATCTGGTTCCGCAGCCGGATGTTGGCGAAGGTGCCCCGGATCATCACCTCGTGGTTGCCGCGCCTGGACCCGTACGAGTTGAAGTCCCGCCGCTCGACACCGTGTTCGGTCAGGTACTTGCCGGCCGGGGTGTCCGCCTTGATGGCGCCGGCCGGCGAGATGTGGTCGGTGGTGACGGAGTCGCCGAGCTTGGCCAGCACCCGCGCCCCGGCGATGTCGACGACCGGGGAGGGGTTCTCCCGCATGCCCTCGAAGTACGGGGGCTTGCGGACATAGGTGGACTCCGGGTCCCACTCGAACGTCGAACCCGTCGGGATGGGCAGCGCGTTCCACTGGGCGTCACCGGAGAAGACGTCGGCGTAGCTCTCCCCGAACATCTCCTGCCCGATCGCCGAGGCCACGACCTCCTCGATCTCCTGCTCGCTGGGCCAGATGTCCCGCAGGTAGACCGGCTTGCCCTCGGGGTCGGCGCCGAGCGGCTCGCTGGTGATGTCCACCTTCATCGAGCCGGCGATGGCGTAGGCGACCACCAGGGGCGGGGACGCCAGATAGTTCATCTTGACGTCGGGGTTGATCCGGCCCTCGAAGTTGCGGTTCCCGGAGAGCACCGAAACCACGGCCAGATCGTGCTCGTTGACCGCCTGGGAGACCTCCTCGGGCAGCGGGCCCGAGTTGCCGATGCAGGTGGTGCAGCCGTAGCCGACCAGGTTGAAGCCCAGCTTGTCCAGGTAGGGCGTGAGGCCGGCGCGGTCGTAGTAGTCCATGACGACCTTGGAGCCCGGCGCCAGGGTGGTCTTCACCCACGGCTTCCTGGTCAGGCCGCGCTCCACCGCCTTCTTGGCGAGCAGCGCCGCGCCCACCATCACCGAGGGGTTGGAGGTGTTGGTGCAGGAAGTGATGGCGGCGACGGTGACCGCGCCGTGGTCCAACTCGAAGCTGGCGCCATCGGCGGTGGTGACGGTGACCCGCTTGGTGGGCGTCCCGTTGCTGATCGCCGGCGCGTCGGAGGCGGGGAAGGACTCCTTGCCCGCCTCGTCGGCGTCCGCGTCCGGCACATAGGCGCGCACGTCGTCGGCGAACTTGGCGGCGGCCTCGGCCAGCACGATGCGGTCCTGGGGCCGCTTGGGGCCGGCGATGGACGGCACGACCGTGGCCAGGTCCAGCTCCAGGTACTCGCTGAACTCCGGCTCGTGCGAAGCGTCCAGCCAGAGGCCCTGCTCCCTGGCGTACGACTCGACGAGCGCCAGCTGCTGGGCGTCGCGGCCGGTCAGGCGCAGATAGTTGATGGTCTCCCCGTCGATCGGGAAGATGGCGGCCGTGGAGCCGAACTCCGGCGACATGTTGCCGATGGTGGCCCGGTTGGCCAGCGGGATCGAGCCCACGCCCTCGCCGTAGAACTCGACGAACTTCCCGACGACGCCGTGCTTGCGCAGCATCTCGGTGATGGTGAGCACCAGGTCCGTCGCGGTGGTGCCGGTGGGCAGCTCGCCGGTGAGCTTGAAGCCCACCACGCGCGGGATCAGCATGGAGACCGGCTGGCCGAGCATCGCGGCCTCCGCCTCGATGCCGCCGACGCCCCAGCCCAGCACGCCGAGACCGTTGACCATGGTGGTGTGCGAGTCCGTGCCGACCAGCGTGTCGGGGTACGCCTGCCCGTTGCGGACCATCACCGTGCGGGCCAGGTGTTCGATGTTCACCTGATGCACGATGCCGGTGCCGGGCGGCACCACCTTGAACTCGTCGAACGCGGTCTGGCCCCAGCGCAGGAACTGGTAGCGCTCGCGGTTGCGGCCGTACTCCAGCTCCACGTTCTGCTGGAAGGCGTTGGCGGTGCCGAACTTGTCGGCGATCACCGAGTGGTCGATGACCAACTCGGCGGGGGCGAGCGGGTTGATGCGCGCCGGGTCGCCGCCCAGCTCGCGCACCGCCTCACGCATGGTGGCGAGATCCACCACACAGGGCACGCCCGTGAAGTCCTGCATGATCACCCGCGCCGGCGTGAACTGGATCTCGCGGCTGGGCTGTGCGCTGGCATCCCAACCGGCCAGGGCCCGGATGTGATCGGCGGTGATGTTCGCCCCGTCCTCGGTACGGAGCAGGTTCTCCAGCAGCACCTTCAGGCTGTACGGCAGGCGGGCGGCGCCCTCCACCTTGTCCAGCCGGAAAATCTCGTACGACTCGTCGCCCACCCGCAGGGTGCTGCGAGCGTCGAAGCTGTTCGCCGACACGACTGTCTCCTTCACCACATGATTTCGCGCGTTCTACCGCAATCCTGCCGTGCGCACCGGGCCACCACTCGCTAAGGGAACCCTAAGTAGTCCCCGTGCAACGAGAGCGCCGACAGGCTGCTTCCGGCTTTCCGCCGTCCAAGATATCTCGATGTCGAGATAACTCTACCGCATCCGGTCCGGGGGGCGGGTGCGGCGGCGGCGCCGGTGGTAGACGGAGGCGAGAGCCGGCGGCGGTGGGCCGCGAGCTCCACGAGGGGCCCGGCCGGGGAAAGGCGGTGGACAGGACGCCTGGGAACGGGAAACTGGCAGGTGTGGAAGGACAGTTGGTGGATGTGGCGAGCGTGACCACGCGGCTGGTCGGCCGGTTCGGCCCCGGCGTCGCCGCGTGGTGCGCCGAGGCACCGCGCCTGATCGCACGGCTCGCCTCCCGTTGGGGCCTGACCCTCGGTGCGCCGCTCCCCGACGGCGCCTCGTCCGTCACGCTGCGCTGCCGATGGCCCGACGGCACGCCCGCCGTGCTCAAGCTCAGCCCGGAACGGGCCCTGCTGGTCGAGCAGACCGGGATGTTGGAACGCTTCGCCGCGTCGGGCCGGGTGCCCGCCGTGCTGGCCCTGGACGAGGAGGCGGGCGCCATGGTGCTGACGGAGATCGTGCCCGGAACGCCGGCCGAGCACCTGCCCGCCGCGTCGCTGCCGGCACGGTGGGCGGAGCTGCTCGCCGCGCTGCACGACGTCCCGCCACCGGCGCGGCCGACGCGGACGCTGCGGGGCCGCATGGACGAGTCCTTCGCCCGGGTCGGCCGGCGGCTGTCCGATCCCGCGATCGGCGCCCGGCTCGACGCCGCCGCGTGGGAACGGGCCATCCGGCGGTGTGGGCGGCTGCTGGACACGGCGCCGACCACCGTGCTGCTCCATGGCGACCTGCACCTGGGCAATGTGCTCGACGGTGGCGCGGAGCGGGGGCTGATGGCCATCGATCCGAAGGCGTGCGTGGGCGATCCCTGCTTCGACGCGGTGGACTACGTGGTGGCCGGCGCCGGTCTTGAGGGCGTCGAGGCCCGCTGCGCGCGGGTCGCGACGGCGTGCGGACTCGACGGCGACCGGCTCCACGCCTGGAGCCGGGTGATCGCCCCCTTCGCGGCCGTCGCCCACCTCGGCGGCGACGGCCCCGAGCCGACGATCGCCGAACTGCTGGCCCTGACCTGACACCACGCGGGGCCCGGCGCGGAGCCCGGCGCGGAGCGCCGGGGAGGGCGGAGGCGCGGGGCCCGGCGCCCAGCGCCGGGGAGGGCGGAGGCGCGGAGCCCGGCGCGCAGCGCCGGACGCAGGGGCGCGGGGCCCGGCGCCCAGCGCCGGGGAGGGCAGCGGCACGCCGCGCCGGACGCGGGGCGCCACTCGGGCGCCAAGCCCAGGAACGCGACGCGCCGCTGGGGTGGCTAGCCCGGGAGGGCGGCGGCTCAACAACCCACCGGACCGGGGCGCCGCCAGGCGCGGGGCGCCGCCGGCCGTGACAGACGCGGGAGGGCGGAGGCGCGACGCGGCGCTGGGACGACGAGCCCGGGAACGCACAAGCTCAACAACCCACTGGCGCAGGGGCGCCGCCAGGCGCAGGGCGCCGCTGGGGCGAGCAAGCCCAGGAACACGACGCGCCGCTGGAGTGGCGAGCCCGGGAGGGCGGCGGCTCAACAACCCACCGGACCGGGGCGCCGCCAGGCGCGGAGCGCCGCCGGCCGTGACAGACGCGGGAGGGCGGAGGCGCGACGCGCCGCTGGGATGGCGAACCCGGAAGGGGGGCGGCTCAACAACCCACCGGACCGGGGCGCCGCCAGGCGCGGGGCGCCGCCGGCCGTGACAGACGCGGGAGGGCGGAGGCGCGACGCGGCGCTGGGACGACGAGCCCGGGAACGCACAAGCTCAACAACCCACTGGCGCAGGCCGCCGCCAGGCGCAGGGCGCCGCTGGAGTGGCGAGCCCGGAGGGGGTGGCGGCTCAACAACCCACTGGCGCAGGGGCGCCGCCAGCCGCGAGGAGCGTGGGAGGGCGGAAGCTCGGTGAGCTGAATCAACCCGGTGCTCGCGGTGTGCCGTTAGCCGGTGGTCCCGCGCGGGTGGCCAGGTGACCGCACTCGTCTGCCCGGCGGCCCACTGCCCGAGCGGGCCTGCGGCCCGGGCCGCAGGCCCGACGCCCAAAGCCGGCGCGGCCGGCGGCGGCGCCCCGCGGTCCCCGCCGGAGGCGTCCGGCGGGGGGCGTCGGACCGGTCAGATGTCCTCGGCCGGTCTGGGGGTGGCGTGGGCCGGGAGTTGGGTCTCCACCAGGTGGAGGATCTCGTGGTCGCCGAGGCCCTGCTGGCGGGCCTCGGCGACCAACTCGGCGGCGAGGCCCACCAGACGGGCGCGGCGGGGCGCGTCCGTGCGCCCGGTGATCACCGTGCCGCGCCCCCGGCGCACCTCCACCAGGCCCTCGTCCCGCAGGCGTTGGTAACCCCGCAGCACCGTGTGGACGTTGATCCCGAGGGAGCTGGCCAGCGAACGGGCCGGCGGCAGCCGCTCCCCCGCGGTGGCGGTGCCGTCCGCGATGGCGCCCCGCACACAGCCGGCGATCTGTTCGCCCAGCGGGACGGGCGAGTCGGGCGTGACCCGGAACAACATCTCAGACCGCACCCCCACGCCGGCGTTCCGCCAGCCCGTTGAGCAGCGCGGCGGCCGTCTCGGCGTCGTCGACGGTGACCACGAACGCCCGGCCGTCCGCCAGCCGCACCGAGAGCGCCTCCCCCGAGCGCAGCACAAGACCGGAGGCGCCGGCGCGCACCCGGTACCCCCAGCCGCCGAAGTCGGCGACCGGCCTGACCTGCCGGACGCTCGCGTCCACCACCCGCTCCATCGGCACCGAGACCCGGGGCCTGGGCAGCAGCGGCAGATCCACCAGCACACCCCGCTCGGAGACGGTGACCCGGGCGGCGGCGCAGGCGCCGACCAGCACCGCGATCACCAGCACCGCGACCATCGACACGACGAATCCGGGCCCCCAGTCCCCCATCGCCAGCGGCACCACGCCGGCCAGCGCCGCGAGGACGGCCCCCGCGACCAGCGCGCGCGAGCCGACCGAGCGGCTCCAGACGGCGTTCTCGCCGTCGCGCAGCGGCATCGCGGGGACCGGGGTCTCGGCCGCGTCGGCCCACGGCGCGCCCTCGTTCGACGCACCGCCCCGACCCGCCAGGAGCCAGGCTCCCCAGCCGACCAGGGCCGCGAGGCCGAAGATCAACGGCAGCCACCACAGCGGCGTCTCGGCCGCCGCCGGGTCCGTCAGGTCGGCGTTGACGATCAGCGTGCGGGTGAGCAGGACGCCGGTGACGGTGGCGACCGCGGCTCCGACAGCGACCAGCGGCCTGGGCGGCGCGAAGCGGCCGAGCCGCACGGACAGGACCATCACAAGGCCCGTGAGCACCAGGGTGGCCAGGCCGCCGATCACCGCGAGATCGCGGGAGACGAAGCCGTCCGCCGTGCCGGAGCCGTCGAAGTGGGTCGCCACCCGGTCCGGCAGTCGGTCGTAGAGGCGGATCGCGGTGATGAGGTAGGCGGTGGAGGCCACCGCGAAGGGCACGGCCACCAGGCCGATGTCTCTGGCTCTGCTCATGTGCTCTCCCCTGACTCGCCGGCGCCCGTCCCGGCCGAACCACCGAAACCAGCCCCGCCGTTCGCAGCCGCTCACAACAGTTGTTCGCATTCAATGAGAACAAGTAGAACATACGAGATGCCGGCGTGTCACCACCCGAATGGAGCACCCGGGGAGGAGCAATCTCATATGTGAGATAGGCTCGTACTCATGATCGATGACTACCTGGCCCGCATCGGACAGCTCATTCGGGACGCACGCCAACATCGTGGCCTGACACAGTCCCAGCTCGCGGAGGCGCTCAGCACCAGCCAGAGCGCGGTGAACCGTATCGAACGGGGAAACCAGAACATCAGCCTTGAGATGATCGCCCGAATCGGCGAGGCGCTCGACAGCGAGATCGTCTCGCTGGGTTACGCCGGTCCGATGCATCTGCGCGTCGTCGGCGGCAGACGGCTGCACGGCAGCATCGATGTCAAGACCAGTAAGAACGCGTGCGTGGCGCTGTTGTGCGGCAGTCTCCTCAACTCGGGCCGCACCGTGCTGCGTCGCGTCGCCAGGATCGAGGAGGTCTTCCGCATCCTGGAGGTGCTCAACTCGGTCGGCGTGCGCACCCGTTGGATCAACGAGGGCGCCGACCTGGAGATCGTGCCGCCGGCGGAGCTCGACCTGGACGCGATCGACCAGGACGCGGCCCGGCGCACCAGGAGCATCATCATGTTCCTCGGCCCGCTGCTGCACCGGATGGACCGGTTCAAGATCCCCTACGCCGGCGGCTGCGACCTCGGCACCCGCACGGTCGAACCGCACATGATGGCGCTGCGCCGATTCGGCCTCGAAGTCACCGCGACCGACGGCGTCTACCACGCGACGGTCAACCCGGAGACGAGCCTGGACCGCCCGATCGTGCTGACCGAACGCGGCGACACCGTCACGGAGAACGCGCTGCTGGCCGCCGCGCGGCACGATGGCACCACGGTGATCCGCAATGCCTCGTCCAACTACATGGTTCAGGATCTGTGCTTCTTCCTTGAGCAACTGGGCGTGGCCATCGAGGGCGTGGGCACCACCACGCTCACCGTGCACGGCGTGCCCGAGATCGACCGCGATGTGGACTACTCCCCGTCCGAGGACCCGGTCGAGGCGATGAGCCTGATCGCCGCCGCCGTGGTCACCGAGTCCGAACTGACCATCCGCCGGGTGCCGATGGAGTTCCTGGAGATCGAGCTCGCGGTCCTGGAGGGCATGGGCCTCGACCACGACCTCGGCCCCGAGTACAAGGCGGACAACGGCCGCACCCGGCTGGCGGACCTGACGGTGCGGCCCTCCAAGCTGGAGGCGCCGATCGACAAGATCCACCCGATGCCGTTCCCCGGCCTCAACATCGACAACGCCCCGTTCTTCGCGGCGATCGCGGCCACCGCGCATGGCTCGACCATGATCCACGACTGGGTCTACGACAACCGCGCCATCTATCTCACCGACCTCAACCGCCTCGGCGGCCGACTCCAACTCCTGGACCCGCACCGGGTGTTGGTCGAAGGCCCCACCCGCTGGCGGGCGGCCGAGATGATGTGCCCGCCGGCCCTGCGCCCCGCCGTGGTCGTGCTGCTGGCGATGATGGCCGCCGAGGGCACCTCGGTGCTGCGCAACGTCTATGTGATCAACCGGGGTTACGAGGACCTGGCCGAACGGCTGAACTCCGTCGGCGCCCAGATCGAGACCTTCCGCGACATCTGACCGGCCCGACGCCCCCGCGCCCCCTCCGACGCCGTGGAGACGGCAGGGCGGAGGGGGCGCGGTGGCGTCTCTGGCGGGCGGCCGGCTGAACGAAGCGGGGCATCGCGGCCCGGGGCCGGTGCCGACGGTGCGGGCGCCGGCCCCGGGTGGGGTCATGCCCGGGAGTCCAGATTCCCCAGGATGAGGAGGTCTCCTGGAGCGTAGGCGGTTTTCAGGACGAGGTTCTTGCCGGCGGGGAAGAGGAGGTTCTGGAGGGCGAAGACAGATGCCTCGTTGAAGGAGATGTTCTCAACGGCGTCCTTGACCTTGTTCGGCAGCAGCGTGCGCAGCTGCCCGGCGAGGTGGTTCTTCACGTCCGCCTCACCCGCAGAACAGCTGTTCTCGCTCTGTAGGTTGTGGATCTGGATGCTGGGGGTAACGGTCGCGTTACCGATCTTGATCCCTTGGTCAGGCGGATCGGTGACGGTGATCGAGTAGACCGCCGTGGCGGTGAGGGTCGCCTTCACCGTGGCCTTCGTCCAGAGGCGTTCCGGATCGCAACCGTGTTCATAGTGGCAGCCGTAGTACATGAATTCGATCGGATACTCCTCCATCTCCAGCCTGGCAACCAGATTCCCCTGCTCCTGCCGTTGGAAGTGGAAGTCGGACAGGGTGATGTTGGCGGCGTTCCGGTTCTCCTTGCTGAAGAGGAAGTGGAAGGTAACCTCACCATTGAAGTTCATCCAGCGCCTCGGCCATTCGATGTCTCCGGAGAGGGTGCCGCGAATCCTGGTCCGCCACGCCTTGTTCCCTTCGGTGGGGGCCATCGGTTCGGTCCAGAGGTTCGGGGAGTTGAAGCCCTTGCCGACGATGTCGCGGAACAGGATCTCGCTGTTGATGAGGAGTGCGGCGTCGCTGCCTTCGGGCAGCGGTTCCGTGATGGCGAGTGTCGGGTCCAGATCCGCCCTTCCCTCCGTGGCGATGAAGACGAAGAGGACGTCCTTCTTTTCGCTGGTCTCCTTCGCCGTCACCTTGAAGGCGGTCGGCTTGAGGGAATCGTAAGTCGAGATCTTGGTGAGGTCGATGGTGTTGATGTGGTACTCGACATCGTTCTGGTAGTAGGCGTTCTTGATGGCCAGATTGGCGCCCTCCAGATTGTCGAGTTCGAGGTTCTCGGCGCGAAACTCCCCCTTCTTGACAACGAGGGCCACCGCCTTGGTGCCGCCCTGCGTGTTGACCTTCCCCGTGAGGACCTCAAACGGGACGGTTCCCTTGATCCTCGGCTTCTTCAGCGGGTCGATGGGCTTTGGCTTCTTGCTCCAGGTGACGTCGTTTTCGTTGAACGGGTCCTGCTTCCAGTCCCACTCCTCCGAAACCTTCTTGCTCCCGGTGGTGACGGAGCCGGAGCGAACGTTCTGAGTGAAGATGGCGCTGGCCTTCTGCCCGTTGTCGAAAGTGACCTCGGGTTTTTCGAGCTTCATGACGACCTTGATGGCCTCTCCATACAATTCGTCGTCGTGTTCATGCATGTAGCCGCTCCAGCCGGCGAATTCGAAGTCCATCTCACCGCCCGGATGGTCCGTGGCGTACAGCTTCTCCAGGATCTTGTTGACCTGGACGCGGTCCATGCAGAGGACGGCGTCCCAGCCGTTGAGCGCGCTCTGGACACGGTAGATGTCCTGGACGAGGCCGTTCTCGCTCATGCCTGGTGCCATCCCGGCGACCCGGGCGACCTGCTGGTCGGCGAGTTCGAGCAGGTCGGTATCGGCGACCGTCGGGGTGGGCCGCTGAGCTTCGATCCAGAAGTCGAGTTCGATGTCGACGGTGCTCTGGTCGAACTCAAGGTTCTTGTTGGCCGGGTCGTCGGGAAGGCTGATCTTCCAGGTGCTGAACGGGGTGACGCGGGTGATCTTGTCCACGAGCGGACCTGGCTGGTCGCCAAAGGTCAGCTTGTTGGTGCCACGGTCGTACCGGAAGGGCCCCAGGATGCGCGGGACCGTGCTGAACGCGAAAGAAGTGCCCTTCTTGTCGCGGTCCCGGAAGGGGTTGCCCTGGTAGGTCAGGGCAATGATGTGGCTGCCCTCCCCCTTCTTGATGCCCTTGATCCGGGCGACAACCTTGTCGACCCGGACGACGGTGTACTCGCCGAACCGGTAGTCGTCCAGCGGGATCTCGAACTCCCACTCCTTCTTGTACAGGGCGGCATGGGGAACCTCCCTGACGGCGAAGGTGATCGGCTCCCGCACCTTCTGGGGCAGCGGCTGGAGGTTCTGAATGCCCTTGAGGATGCTCCTCTGCTGCTCAACCATGGTGTCCAGCAGGGCGTTCAAGGTGAAGTTCCTGATCGGCTGGGGCTCGCCGAGGTACTCGTACTGGATGGCCGCGTCCTGGGTCTGGAGGGTCTGCCCCAGTGCGGTGAGGGCGTGCTTGACGCGCAGCTCCGCCTCGCCGGTCAGGCCGATGAGGTCGACGCCGTCGAGCTCTGGGGCCTCGGTGTCATCCAGGTGCAGCTTGCCGAACAGATCGTCCAGCCGCTTGTGTTGCCGGTCGCCGAGGTCCTTCTTCAGGAGGGCGGCGTCGATCTCCATCTGGAGTTGGGAGAGATGGGCCTGGGCCTCGATCCACGCCTTGCCGCGCAGGGTCAGGATCGCGAAGGCCGCCGTCAGATCGGCGCCGTGCTGCCGCAGTTCCTCAAGGTTGTTCAGGGGTTCCAGCGCGTTGGAGAAGGTGGTCTTGAACTCCTCCCACTCGGCCGACGTGGGCATCCGCAGGTCGCCGCTGAGGCCCTTCATGCGCTCGTGCACGTCCTTGATGTCACTGAGCTGGCCGTACAGCTTGCCGGAGATCTCGCCCAGGGCCTTCAGAACGGCCTGCAGCCGCTTGAGGTTCTTCGCCATCGTGGAGAGCTTGTTGGCCGCGTCGGACGCGCCCGCGCCGGCGCTCCTGATGTCGCCGACGGCCGAGAAAACGATCTTGGCGATCTCGATGCTGAAGGTCACCCACTTCATCTCCTCCATGGCCTTGATCTTGGCGTGGAGAGCGTTGACCTGGGTGCCGACCTCGGCGACCTGCTGTTCGACGGACGCCTGAAGGTTCAGGACGTCCACCCCGGTGGCCTTGTAGTCGTTCTGCTTCTGCTCGATGATCCGCCGGTGCTGCTGGCTCAGGTCTTCCTCGTGCTCCTTCAGAGCGCCGATGTAGTCCCGCAGAAGCGTGCCGGTGGCCTTGATGTTCTTGTTGATCGTCTCCTGGTTCTTCGCCGCCAGTTCCTCCGCACGGCGGGCCGCGAGCTTGTTCTCCAGGTTCCGCACCTCCCCCTTGAGGTGCTCCGCCGAGTTGAGAAGCCCTGCGACCAGGTCCCTGTAGGAGTCGTACTTGAAGTAGGACACCTCGACGGCCGGCGTCAGGAACTCCGAGGCGGCCCGAGCCAGATACAGCGCGCGGGATCGCACCGCCAGCAGCTCACGGCTCTCGGTGTCGGCGGGGATGATGCCGGCCAGCCACTCAAGGAAAGCCCGGCCGAGCGGGTGCGACGTGGAAGCGTGCTCGCCACGTGACTGGAGCAGCGATTCGGCGGCCACCAACGCGCACTGGGTGCTGTTGGCCAGCGAGTCGACGAGCTGAGCCGACGGGCGGGTCAGCACGGCCGTCTCGACGTTCACCAGGTAGCGGCCGGTGGTCGGGTCGGGTTCGCCGGGGGTGGAGAGGCGCAGGCCGTCCACCAACACCTGGCGCTGCGGGGCGGCGGGGCCGCTCTCGATGCCCAGGCCGCCGGACATGCGGCCGGCATGGATCTCGACTGCGGCCGAGGCCGGGACGCGCACCACCGGCAGGGTGGTCTCGGATCCGGTGTCGATGATGTGGGAGACCAGCCGCACCTTCTCCGTGCCCGGCAGTTCGACGGTGCCCGAGGCTTCCATGACGTGGGCCATCGCGGTCAGCGACTTCACCCCTTTGGGCTGGCCCACCCGGATGCGGGAGAGGTTGAGGCGTTCCTGGTAGACGTCCACGGTCGGGGTGCCCAGGGTCGAGAGCAACGCCCCGCCCGGTGCCGGGTAGACGTCCTTCCAGTCCGGCTCGGGGCCGGCCAGCGCCAGGCGCACCCCGGGGCTGTACTTCTGTAGCAACCCGCCCCGTGTCATCCGGTTCACGGAAGCGGCGACCCTGGGGTCGCGGCAGAGGGTGTCGATACCGGTCAGCGTGACACCGATGGGCACCACCTTCCGCAGGCCGCTGGCCTTGGGCCCGCCGGATAGATAGGCGGCGAAGATGCTCTGGTTGGCCTGCGCGTACTCGTCGTCGATCCACTCCCCCCGCTCGACGCTTCTGGTCAGCTCCGGGTCCCGGCTCACGGCCGAGATGGCGCCGTACCGCTCCACCATCACCGGCCCGTTGGGGCCTCCCGTGTGGGGCAGGGTGTACTCCCTCATCTGCCAGGCGTCCTGGCCGCTGATCTCCTCGGCACCGTCGGCGAGCGCGGCGAAGCCCTTGGCGACCTTCTCCTGGAAGGTGGTCCGGCTGTACGCGAAGACCTGGTAGATGACGTCGCCGCGCGTGATCCTGGAGACGAAGTGCGTCCCGAAGCGGTAGGAGAAGTCCAGGTACGCCCTGGCGTTCTCCACGGAGGACCGCGTGCCAGCCACGGGCAGCGCGGCGATCTCCTTCCGTCCCTCCTCGGTGAGGTAGTGGGCCGGGTCGCCGCCCTGGGTCACCAGGGGGTGCTCGGCTGTGCTGGTCTCGCGCACGATCCGCGCCAGCAGGTAGCCGTGCTGCTCGTCCAAGCTGACGCCCAGCCGCCTGCCCAGGGTTTCAGCGGCGCTCTTCGCGTCCGCGTCTCCCAACACCAGGGGCCCCGCGGGCACCTTCCCACGCCCGTCCATGCCCAGAACGACGTCGCAGCCGTACAGCGTGCTCACCAGGCTCGCCGCGTCCGGATGCACCGTGACGTACATCCCGTGCCATTTGTTGTCTCCCACCACCGGATTCGGATCCACGGCCACCGTGGCCGCCTTCTCCGGCGAGAAGAACGGATGTCCGACCGGATCCGTGTGATCCCACGGCCGGTATCCGAACAACAGATTTACGCTGTCTCCGATATGAAGTTCGCTCGACACCTGCGTCCCATTCTGAGGTGGAAATTCCCAACTGAGCGCAACACGGTACAGAGGTAATTTCCCTGCGGGCAAGCCAGCGCTGGGCGAATCGTCTTTCGGCTATGCGGAGACCTCACGAATTCGAAGGCTGTTTCGAGACTTTCCATGCGGGCTCTCCCTCAGCAGTTCAACGCCCACCCACGCTCCGCACCCGCCCAGGCCACGGACACCCGGTTGCCCCCGGCGCGGACACCAGAGCCAGGCTCACCTCGGTCGGCCCGGTCCAGGTGCCGCGTCAACCACCGTGCTCTACCCCGCGAAAACCGCCGACCACGGACCTCTTTGGCCAGGCCGTCAGGGGTGCGGTGGGGGCTCACGTCAACGATCGGCACGAACCTGATAGCCGACGTTTCGACGCGCGGCTATTCCGGTAGTTACACGGTGCATCTGATCAGGGCCGGGAGAACACTGAGGGGCGGGGTGCCGCTGGACACCGGGCCGGGGCACGGCATCCGTGTGTGGTGCGTGACCGGGACGATCCGTTGATCGGGCCGCCATCCGACGGTCGAAATGCGAAAGCAAGGACATCGGACCCTTTCTCCGCGTGCCCGCCTGGCGCATGCCGTCAGGCCCGAACGTACTGGCGCCACCGTTCGACTGAGCGACCGATCGACCACGCGGGGTCGGTCGGACATCCGTCCGGAGGAGCATGTGTGACGAGCACACCAGACGCCAAAGCGATCCTCGACTTCCTGGGCAAGCGGGTCACCCTATCGACGAGTTCGACGCCACAACTCGCGGGCCAGATGGACAAGGCCGCCGGAACCAAGGAGCGAGAGCGGAAGAAGGCGTTCCAGAAGAAGCAGAAAGAAGGCGAGACCAAGCCGGGAGACACCTACGAGCCCCTGCGCCGCAAACCGGGACTCCGCGCCCTCCCCGACCGGGAGCTGGGCGGTCCGGTGCGGGTGACGCTCTGGGATGTACTACATCATCTCGCCCGGGCGTTCGGGCTCTCCCAACGTGGTGCGTCACGGGGACTGGCCGAACACTGGGGCAGCCTCAAGTACTGTCAGGCCCTCGGTTCGGGCGCCGGAAAGCAGCTCATGCTCTCGGAGGAGGGCAGGCGCATCGCGGCGCACTACAAGGCGCTTCAGTCCGAGGAGTTGGGACACGCGTTCGCGTTGGCCATCAGCGAGCAGATCCTCACCCGCCGTTATCCCGACCACAGCGTGTCATTTATCCGTGCCGACACCGCGTTGCGCAGCGGCTGGTCATTGACCAGCGGGGACAAGTCCAAGTCCAAGGCCAAAACAGTGGGCTACTCGTACCGCCCGCATTTCCTGGCCGAGGTCTGGAAGCCCGGTGAGTCCTCGCGTGTCTTCCCCATCGTGAGCAAGGGCAACCACAGCGACCGGAAGAAGGTGTACGAGCAGCTCGCCTCGGCGGCGGTCCACGCTGACGGACTGCACATCGGTGCCTGGAACGAAACACCCGCGCTGATCTTCGCCACCGAGATCCCGCTGGACAAACCTCTCACCATTCACGCGCTGCACGCCGACGGGCCCGGCGGATGGCTGCGGATTCCGGAGGGCACTCCCGCCAGCGATATCGGCCTGCCCATCGGGGACCGAAATCCGCCCATCGGGATCACCATACCCGGGCAGGGCGGCATCTCCGACACCTCGGTGCCCGGCTGCCAGGTCGGGCCCGAATATCACGCGTGGTTTCAGCGCGCTCTCGCCCGTGTCGGAGCGGCCGGCCTGACGGCTTTCGCCGGTGACGGGGAGTCCACCGCCGCACTGCTCACCCAACGCCAGGGCAGCGATTTCTTCCAGGGCTTCGCCCATGCAGCCGCTGGCAGCGTCCAGGACGTCAGCTACAAACTGCGGGGTGAGCTCTTCGAGGGGACGGACCATGTCTTCCGGCTCAACGGCCAACGAATTCAGGCGTTTTCCGGAGTGGCGACAGACCTACTCGATGTCCTCGTCACCCGGGAGCGGGACAAACGGCAGGCGGATATCGCCGCGTACCGGCAACGGGTGCACGACCGGAGGGCCAAGCCGCACGGGACGTTCCCCGATCAGGAGTGGGGTGGACTGATTTCGATCAGCAGGGACGGGACGGTGTTGGCCATGCGAAGGATCGCCGCCTTCAAGGACGACCGGGCTCCATCGGTGGCCGCGCGGCCGTAGATCCGGAGCCGGAGAGCCGATGTCGGTGAGACGCGGCCGCTCGTCCCCCCCGAGCGGCCGCGCGTCCCGGTTCTCCGGCGCCGAGTGCCGGGCCCGCCCGTGGTCAACGGGTGGCCGAACAGACGCAGTCGGAGGTGGCGCGGCGACCGTCGCGACTGGCGCTTCTCCGTACCGGCGCGGCGCCAGAGGGCCGGTCGCCCGCCATTGGTGCGGTATATGGCGGGTTCTCCGAAGAAGACCGCGCATTCTCGGCCAAGGGCGGATGATCGGGGAAGCGGGGCTTCCGCTCGTGGTGCTTCGGTGAACCGGTCGGGTGCGTCGGGGCGCATGACCGAGCGCCATCCGGGGGACAGTGATCAGCAGGACCGGTTACCCGGCAGCGGTGAGGAGTTCCGTCATGGACCAGGCACTGGACAACAGACTGGACAACCGGCTGGACAGGAAGACCACGCGGCGCACTCGGGTGCTGTTCGCGGCGACGGTCGCGATCGCCATGGCCCTGTCCCCCGTGTTCTTCCTGCACGAGCTGCTCGTCGGCGCCCTGGGGCTGGTCGTCACCGGCCTGGTCACCAGGGACCGCGAGGGCGCGGCGGCCAGGACGGCCACGGTGGTCTTCGCCGGCCTGCTGGCCGGCAGCCTTCCCTATCTCCTGCTCGCGGCAGTGAGTTAGGGCGCGCCGGTGCGCCCACGGCCGCGGGGGCGGCCGGGGGCGCACCATGGGAATACGCGCCGTTCTCTGGTATCCAGGGACTTCATGGATACTGGCTTCGATCACGAGAAACACGGCTGCTACGACGTCTTTTCACGCGACTGCCCCCCTCGCGCCGTGCTGGAGTTGATCGCGGGCAAGTGGACCATGCTCGCGCTGGTTGCCCTGGCGGACGGCCGGGCCATGCGCTTCAACGAACTGCGCCGCCGGCTCGACGGCGTGACCCAGAAGATGCTCACCCAGACCCTGCGCGCGCTGGAACGCGAGGGCCTGCTCACCCGAACCGTCTACCCCACGGTGCCACCGCGGGTGGAGTACCGGCTCACCGCGCTGGGCGGCGAGATAGCCAAGCTGGTGACGCGGATCGCCGCGTGGAGCACCGCCAGCATCGACGAGATCCGCGCCGCCCGAGCGGCCTACGACCAACGGCTACACCACACCCCGCGCCCCCTCAGCGCGTAGCGCTGGCCGCGCCGGCCAGGCGGAGTGCTGGCCGCACCGGCCGGGCGGAGTGCGGGTCGCGCCGGCCGGGCGGGGGGCGGCGGTGACTTCGCCGACGGGCAGTCGCACAAGCCAGACGGGACATCGGCCCAACCGGCCGCGACCGTAACCGCACCTCCAGCACGAAGTGCTCGCCACACCGGCCAGGCCGTTGCCTTGGCGAGGCGGGGGGCGATGTTGGCCGAGTCGGCCAAGCGAAACGCTGCGCGCGCCGGCGGTCGGGGGGTGCCATACCAAGAGCCAGCGAGACGGGACGAGGCCACACCGGACGGGCGACAGCCCAGCGTCGCGCGAAGCGCTGGCCGCGCCGGCCAGGCGGAGTGCTGGCCGCAGCGGAGGGGCGGCGGCCTGGGCTAGGGTGCGCGGCGGAAGATGGCGGCCCAGAGGAAGGGTTCGCCGAAGGTGGCGGCGTCGGGTGGCTGGTCGCGCATGCGGCGGAGTTCGATCTCGGTGAGGTCGGAGAGGATCCACCGCAGTTCGTCGGCGGTGTAGGCGAGGCCGCCGTGGAGGCCGGACTGTCGGTAGAACGCGGCGTCCGGCAGTTCCGAGCCCATAGCGCCGGTGGCGAAGCAGCTGAGGACCAGGTGGCCGCCCGGGGCGAGGACCCGGTCGAGCAGGGAGAGGTAGCTGACGCGGCGGTGCGGCGGCAGGTGGTGGAAGCAGCCCGAGTCGTGGACCAGGTCGTAGGGGCCGGTGAGTTCGGCCGTGGTGAGGGCGAACGCGTCGCCGGTGTGGAAGCGCACCTCGGCGCCGTGGGCGGCGGCTCGTTCGCGGGCCCAGGCGATGGCGGCGGGTGAGAGGTCGACCGCGTCCACCGCGCAGCCCCTGGCCGCCAGATGGAGCGCGTTGCGGCCCGGGCCGCAGCCGAGGTCGAGGGCGCGTTCCGGGACGATCAGGCCACGGTCGAGCGCGTCCACCAGATGTTCGTCCGGCTTGTCGACGAAGAACGGAACGGGCCGGGAGCGGTCCGCGTAGAAGGCGTCCCACCAGTCGCCGGCGTCGGCCGTCCAACGGTCGGCGCCGGGGGCGAACAGCCCGTCAAGCAGCTTCAGCACATCGTCGACGGTGCGGATGGTCCGGTTCATCCGAGCTCCTCTCACGCTGCCGGAACGCTAGCCATCGGCGGGGAGAGAGGCCAGTTCAGCAGGGGTACAGCGGGGCGCGAGGCGGGAGTTGGGGGGCCGGGTGGCCGGCCGTCGGCAGGCGGGGAGGCGGCCCGGCCGAAGGGGTGGCGCGGGCCCCGCCGGGGGGCCGGAGGGCGGCTTTCCCGGCGGGGCTGGGAGGGTCAGTTCGCGGGGCGGGCGCGGGGCGGGGCCTCGGCGCGCATCAGGGCGTCGAGTTCGCCGTATTCATAACCGCGTTCGAGGGATTGGTAGGTGCCCTTGGTGAGGAGTTCGGCGGCCGCGCGTTCGGCGACGGCGTAGGCGGACTGGGCGAGCCCGGAACCCACGCTGACCCGGGCGGCGCCGGCCGCCGCCAGTTCGGCGATGGCGGGGGCGCCGGGCCCCGCCAGCACATTGACCGGGGCGTCCAGTCCGTCGACCAGGGTGCGGACGATCTCGGGGTCGGTGACGCCGGGCACGAAGACGCCGCTGGCGCCCTCGTCGAGGTAGGCCCTGGCCCGTTCCAGGGTGGCGTCCAGCAGCGATCCGCCCGCGCCGGCCCCGCGGAGGAAGACGTCGACACGCGCGTTGAGGTAGAGCGGCACGCCGACCTCCTCGGCGGCTCCGCGGGCGGCGGCCAGGCGTTCCCGCTGCTCGGCGACGGGGCGCAGCGCCGTGGTGCCGTCGTGTGCCGAGTCCTCCAGGTTGACGCCCACCGCGCCGGCAGCCAGCACCTGGCGGATGGTCTCGGCGACGCCGGCCGGGTCGGGCGCGTAGCCGGACTCGATGTCGGCCGTCACCGGGACGTCGACGGCCGAGACGACGCGGGCGATCAGGTCGACGGCGAGTGTCCTGGCCAGGACGTCGCCGTCGGGGGCGCCGAGGGACCAGGCGACGCCTGAGCTGGTGGTGGCGACGGCGGCGGCGCCGGCCCTCGCCACCAGGCGAGCGCTGAGCGCGTCCCAGGCGTTGGGCAGGACCAGCGGTTCCGCTCCATGGTGGAGGCTGTGCAGGAGTCGGGCCTTGGTGACCCGGTTGGCTGTCTCGCTCATGGGGCCAGTAGAGCAGTGTGGGGCGGGTGGGGCTGGCGGTTTCCGGACGGAGGAGTCTCCGTGGCGCGGGGCGGTCGGCAGGGGGTGAGGTGGCCTGAAAGTGGCGGCGCTGGGCAGACTCCGAGGCGTGGCGACGACGCACGAGAAGTCTCAACCCCCCACCCGACGCTGGCGGTTGATCGGCCCTGGCCTGGTGGTCGCGGTCACGGGCGTGGGTGCCGGGGATCTGGTGGCGACGATGGTGGCCGGCAGTCGGTACGGCTACACGCTGCTGTGGGCGGCGGTCGTCGGCTGTCTGATCAAGGTCGCGCTGGCGGAGGCGACGGGCCGTTGGCATCTGGCCACCGGGCGCACCGTCTTCGACGGCTGGCGGACGATGGGCCGCTGGACCACCTGGTATTTCGGGATCTACATCGTGGTGTGGGGCTTCGTCTACGGGGCCACCGCGATGTCGGCGAGCGGGCTGCCGCTGGTGGCGCTCTTCCCCGACGGTCCCTCGCTGCGGTTCTGGGGCGCGCTGGCCGGGGTGTTGGGGCTGTTGTGCGTCTGGTTCAACCGCTATGCGGTGGTGGAGAAGATCATGATGGTCTTCGCCGGGCTGATGTTCGTGGTGGTGGTCGGTCTCGCCGTGCGGGTCGGTCCGGATCTGGGCGCGCTGGGCGGTGGGCTGTGGCCGACGCTGCCCGACGGTTCGGTGGTGTACACGCTGGGGCTGATCGGCGGCGTGGGCGGCACGATCACGCTGGCCGCGTACGGCTACTGGGTGACGGCCAAGGGATGGCGCGGCCCGGCGTGGATGCCGATGATGCGGTTGGACAACCGGATCGCCTATGTGACCACGGGTGTGTTCGTGGTCGCCATGCTGGTGGTGGGCGCCGAGCTGCTGCACTCCCTGGACATCGCGCTGACCAGTGGCGATCGAGGGCTGCTGGATCTGGGCGACGTGTTGGAGGAGCGCTTCGGGCCGGCGACGGCGAACTTCTTCCTGTTCGGTTTCTTTGCCGCGTCGTTCAGTTCGGTGATCGGCGTCTGGCACGGGGTGAGCCTGCTGTTCACCGACTTCGTGGTGCGCACCCGGCCGGATCGGGCCGGGCGGGTGGCTCTTGAGGGCGACCGGGAGCGTTCGCTGCCGTTCCGGGCCTATCTGCTGTGGCTGACCTTCCCGCCCATGGGGTTGCTCTTTCTGGACCAGCCGATCGGCCTGGTGATCACCTATGGCGTGTTGGGCGCGTTCTTTATGCCGTTCCTGGCGCTGACGCTGCTGTGGCTGCTCAACACCGGTCAGGTGCCGTTGCGCTGGCGCAACGGCCGGATCAGCAATCTGGCGCTGGCCGGGTCCGGGGTCCTGTTTCTGGTCCTGTGTGTGCAGCAGATCCGTGACCTGCCCTGGTGAGGCGGACGGCGGCCCTGGTGTTCGGCGGGACGGGGAAGGTGGCCCGAAAGGGGCGCAGAATGGGGGCATGACCTTCCATGTCGACTCCGAGACCGGCCGGCTACGCCGAGTGATCCTCCATCGCCCCGGTCTCGAACTCAAGCGTCTGACGCCCACCAACAAGGACGAGTTGCTCTTCGACGATGTGCTGTGGGTGCAGCGCGCCCAGCAGGAGCACGACATCTTCGCCGAGTTGCTGCGCAGCAGGGGCGTCGAGGTCCGGCTTCTCGGCGATCTGCTGGCGGAGAGCCTGGACGTCCCCGAGGCCCGCGCCCTGGTGCTCGACCGGGTCTTCGACGAGCGGGAGTACGGTCCGCTGGCCACCGCTCCGCTGCGGGAGATCTTCGAGGCGCTGCCCAGCGCCGAGCTGACCGAGGCGCTGATCGGCGGGATGACCAAGCGGGAGTTCCTGGAGCGCTACCCCGCGCCCCCCTCGGTGCGGCTGCATGTGATGGAGCCGGACGAGTTCCTGTTGAACCCGCTGCCCAACCACCTGTTCACCCGGGACACCTCGGCCTGGGTCTACGACGGGGTGGCGATCAACGCGATGCGGTGGCCGGCGCGCCAGCGGGAGAGCGTGCACTTCGAGGCGATCTACCGCCACCATCCGCTCTTCGCCGGGGCGACGGGGGGCCCGTTCCACTACTGGTCGGCGCCGCACGGCGCGCATCCGTCGACCATCGAGGGCGGCGACGTGCTGGCGATCGGCCGGGGCGCCGTGCTGGTGGGGATGAGCGAGCGGACCACGCCGCAGGCGGTCGAGCAGCTGGCCAGGCGGCTCTTCGCGGCCGGCTCGGCGCGCACCATTGTGGCGCTCGACATGCCCAAGCGGCGGGCCTTCATGCATCTGGACACGGTGCTGACCATGGTGGACGGGGAGACGTTCACCCAGTACGCCGGGCTCGGCATGCTGCGCTCCTACACCATCGAACCAGGCGTGGGCGGCCAGGAGTTGACCGTCACCGACCATCCGCCGGAGCATATGCACCGGGCGATCGCCGAGGCGCTGGGGCTGGGCGCGATCCGGGTGCTGACGGCCACCCAGGATCCGCACGCGGCGGAGCGCGAGCAGTGGGACGACGGCTGCAACGTGCTGGCGGTCGAGCCGGGCGTGGTGGTGGCCTACGAGCGCACCGTGACGTCCAACACGGAGCTGCGGCGCAACGGCGTGGAGGTGCTGGAGATCCCGGGCAGCGAGCTGGGGCGCGGCCGGGGCGGCCCGCGCTGCATGAGCTGTCCGATCGAACGCGAGCCCGTGTCCTGAGGCCGGGCCCCCGGTCCTGAGTGTCAGCACCCCGCCCGGCGTCGCGTGGTCGACGTCGGGCGGGGTGACATCCGAGGGCATTGCATAACCATAAGATGCGACGTATATGATTGCACCCGCATCGGGACAACCTCGACGCTCAGCAGCGAGCACAGATCGGAGCCCTCGTCCATGGCGACAGATCTCACCGGCCGCCACCTGCTCAGGGAGCTGGACCTCACCCCGGCCGAGTTCCGTCATCTGGTGGAGCTGGCCGGCCGGTTGAAGGCGGCGAGGCGCTCGGGGACCGAGGTGCCCCGGCTGACCGGCAAGCACATCGCGCTGCTGTTCGAGAAGAGTTCCACCAGGACCCGCTGCGCGTTCGAGGTGGCCGCCGCCGACCAGGGCGCGCGCACCACCTATCTGGAGCCGGCCAGCTCCCATATCGGCTACAAGGAGTCGGCGAAGGACACGGCCCGCGTCCTCGGCCGGATGTTCGACGCCATCGAGTACCGGGGCACCGCGCAACGGACCGTCGAGGAGCTGGCGGCCTTCTCCGGGGTACCGGTCTACAACGGGCTCACCGACGACTGGCACCCCACCCAGATGCTCGCCGACGTGCTCACCATGACCGAATGCCACGCGGGGCCCTGGGAGCGGATCGCCTACGCCTACCTCGGCGACGCCCGCAACAACATGGGCAACTCCTACCTGGTCACCGGCGCCCTGCTGGGCATGGACGTGCGGATCGTCGCGCCGCGCCAGCTGTGGCCGGAGGACGCCGTGGTCGCCAGGGCGCGCGAGCTGGCCGAGGAGACCGGCGCCCGGCTCACCCTCACCGACGACGTCCCCGAGGGCACAGCGGGCGTCGACTTCGTGGCCACCGATGTGTGGGTCTCGCTGGGCGAGCCGGTGGAGCGGTGGCAGGAGCGGATCGAGCTGCTCCACCCCTACGCGGTGACCGCCGAGGTACTGGCCGGCACGGGCAACCCGGAGGTCCGGTTTCTGCACTGCCTGCCGGCCTTCCACGATCTGGGCACCGAGCTGGGCCGCGCGCTCCACGAGCGGCACGGTCTGGACTCCCTGGAGGTGACGGACGAGGTCTTCGAATCCCCGGCCTCGGTCGTCTTCGAACAGGCGGAGAACCGGCTGCACACCATCAAGGCGCTGCTGGTCGCCACGCTCGGCTGAACTCCCCACCGGGGCGGAGTAATTGGGTGGCGAGCGCGGTACGGCGGTTGGTTGGATGCCCTCCCATGGACCTCACGGACAACGACGCCCCTGAGTCAGGCACCCCTCAGCCGCTGATCGGGGCCCTGGTGCGGCTCCGCCCCATGGAGCCGGCGGACGCCAAGGATCTGTGGCGCTGGCACAGCGACCCCGAGGTCACGCGCTGGCTGGACATGGAGCCGCCGCAGTCCCTCGCCAGGACGGAGCACAGGTTCGCCGAGCCCAGGACGAACACCTTCGAGAAGACGCTGTTGATGATCGAGCGCCGCGACAACGGCCGGCTGATCGGCGTCTGCGGGCTGCGGGACGCCAGCCCCGAGACCGGTCGCGCCGAACTCGACATCTACATCGGCGAGAAGGACTGCTGGAGCCAGGGCTACGGCACGGACGCGCTGCGCGCCCTGTGCCGCTGGGGCTTCGACCAGATGCGGCTCCACCTGATCGCGCTCTGGGTGGTCGTCGAGAACGAACGGGCCGTCCGCGCCTACGAGAAGGTGGGCTTCGTCGTGGACGGCCGCCACCGCCAGTGCTTCCGAGGCGCCGGCCGCTGGCACGACATGCTGCTGATGAGCCTGCTGGAGGGCGAACTGCGTTAGGCCGGTCGCCGCCTGGCCGGGCCGAGCGGGAGTCGGGCGACGCCGAGCGCCATCAGCACCACTCCGACCCCGGTGCCCCCGGCGCGGGCGGCATCGGCCGGCGGGACGAGCGGGGCCCGCCCGGCGGCGGGTGCGCCCGCGCGCGAGGCGGCGTCCGACCGTACGCGCCGTGTGCGCCGGCGTGCGCGCCTTGGCCACGCGTCAGCTCGCCTCCGGTCGGGCGTGACGTTTCGCCGGACCCCGCGCGCACGGAGGATACGCATGGAACGATGGCTGCCCGTGACCTCGAATTCGCATCTCGCCCACGATGTGGCCGGCGACGGCCCCGCGCTGCTGCTGCTCCACTCGACGGTCTGCGACCGTCGGATGTGGGACCCGCAGTGGCGGATACTGATCGACGCGGGTTTCCGCGTGGTGCGCTGCGACTTCCGGGGCCATGGGGACAGCCCGGCCGCCGACCGCCCCTACCGCGACGCGGAGGATGTGCGGGATCTGCTGGACGCGTTGGAGATCCCACAGACGGCCCTGGTGGGCTCGTCGTTCGGCGGCGGGGTGGCCCTGGAGGTGGCGGCCCGCTGGCCCGGGCGGGTCACCGCGCTCGCCCTGTTGAACGCCGCCCCACCGCTCGATCCGCCGACGGCGGGGCTGGCCGCGTTCCGGGCCAGCCAGGCCGAGTTGATCGAGGCCAGCGAGCTGGCCAGGGCGGTGGAGCTGAATGTCGCCACCTGGCTGGGCCCCGAGGCCGACGGCAACACCCGGGCCATGGTGCGGCTGATGCAGCGGCACGCCTTCGATGTCCAGTGGGCCGCCGAGGAGTTCGCCACGCCGAGGGCCGACTACCGGCTGAGCCAGGTGAAGGCCAAGACGCTGGCCATCTCGGGCGGGCACGACCTGCCGGACTTCCGGCGCACCGCCGCCGCGATGCCCGGGCTGCTGCCGAACGCCCGGCATCGCGAGCTGCCCTGGGCCGGTCATCTGCCCAGCCTGGAGCGGCCGGCCGAAGTCGCGGCGCTGCTCGTCGAGTTCCTCCGGCAGGCCGCCTGACCGCTCAGCCGGCGGCCACGGGCCGCACCACCCGGACGTTGAAGCCGACGCCGCCGGTGGCGCCCGCGATGCCCATGAAGAGCAGCGCGAAGTGCTCCTGGCCCCGCCCGGTGGCGATACCGCCGAGATCCAGCTGGCTGGACTCGTCCCAGCCGAGGTCCGTCAGCAGCCCGGCGACGGTCCGCTTGGCCTCGGCGCTGTCGCCGGAGAGGAAGACGGTGGTCGGCTCGGGCAGGGCCTCGGGGGCGACCATCACCGTGGAGTCCATGGTGCAGAGGGTCTTGACCACCGGGGTCCCGGGGAACTCCCGCTGGATCAACTGGCCGAGGCTGACGTCCAGATGGCCCAGATCCCAGTCCTCCGTGAGGGCGACCCCGATATCGATCAGCACCTTGCCGGCCAGCGCCTCGGCGCCGATCGTCGTCAGCATGGCGAGCGAATCGCCGCCCGGCGTCGCGTTGACCAGGACCTCGCTCCGTTCGACCGCTTCCGCCCAACCCACCACCGGCTGGGCGAGTTCGGTGCGCTCGGCGGGCTGCCGGGAGCCGAACACCACCCGGTGTCCCGCGCGCGCCCAGCCGTCGGCCACGGCACGTCCCACATGTCCCGTGCCAAGAACGCCTATCCGTGTGCTCTCTGTGTCCGCCATGCCCAGAGACTAGGCAGCCGCGCCGAGCGCCCGCCTCGGCCATCCGGCCCAACTCCCGTGGTCCCGGGGGCTTACGGCCCGGGCAGGACGAGCGACGGCCGAGCGCCCGTTACGCGGGGCCCCCGCGCCCGCGCCGCCCGGGCGACCGGCCGTCGCGGCGCCCCCGTCCCTCCCGTTCCGGCGCTCTCCCCCAGGAGAGCGGCGGAAGGGGCCTGGTCCGCGCGCATGGGTGGTGCGGGGAGGCATGTCCCAGCGCGCGGACGGGTGGGCGCCACGGCCTCCGCCCTGCACTGCGGAGGTGCGCCGCCCAGAGAATTGTGGCGCACTCCGCTCGAACACCGTGAGTATTCGGTCAACCCAACGACGTTGTGCGCCTCTTCAGCTACCGAACGTGAGGCTTAACGGTGGGGAATCCCGGGCGTTTCGACGGCCCCTGGCGCCGCGGGGAGATCGTCCGGATTTCAGGGGTGCAGCACCCGCGCCAGGGCCGCGACCCGGTCAGGGCCGACGCGGCAGCAGCCGCCGATCAGCCGGGCCCCCGCCGCCCGCCAGGCGCGGGCGTGGGACGGCTGGAACGTGGCCCGGCCGTCCCAACGGCCGTGCGCGGCGTCCCAGTTCTCGCCCGAGTTGGGGTAGGCGACCACCGGTTTCCCGGTGACGGCGGCGGCCGTCGCGACGGCGGGGGCGACGTCCTCGGGCCGGCAGCAGTTGACGCCGACGGCGACGATCTCCGGCGCCTCGGCCGCCACGGCGAACGCCTCGGCCAGCGGCTGCCCGGCGCGGGTGCGGGCCCCCGCCACCGTGTAGGAGAGCCAGGCCGGGACCCCGCAGCCGGCGACCACCCGCAGCAGGGCCTCGGCCTCCGTGCTGTCGGGAACGGTCTCCAGGGCCAGCAGATCGGGCTCGCCGGCCAGCAGCGCCGCCACCCTCGGCGCGTGGAAACGCGCCAACTCGGCGACCGAGAGGCCGTAGTCGCCCCGGTACTCGCCGCCGTCGGCGGCCACCGCCCCATAGGGGCCGACCGAGCCGGCCACCCAGGCGTCCCTGCCCTCGCGGACGATCGCCGCCCTGGCCAGCCGCACGCTGTCCCCGATCAGCCGGGCCGCCGCCACCGGGCCCACCCCCCGGCCCGCGAAGCCGCCGAGGGATGCCTGGTAGCTGGCCGTGGTCACCACCTGGGCGCCGGCCCGCAGATAGGCGGCGTGCGCGGCGATCAGCCGCTCGGGATCATCGGCCAACAGCCGGGCCGTCCACAGCGGATCGGTCAGGTCGCTGCCGAGCGCGGCGAGCGGGACCGAGAGCCCACCGTCCAGCAGCAGCGTCCCCGACGCCGGGGTGTCCCGCTGGAGCGGTGCGGCGGCCGGCATCGGCTCAGTCCAGCTGGGAGCCGACCTGGGAGGCGATCAGCTCCAGGTGGTCGAGGTCGTCCAGATCCAGGATCTGGAAGTAGACCCGCTGGCAGCCCGCCTCCCGGTAGACGCCGATCCTCTCGACCACCTCGGCCGGCGTGCCGGCCAGGCCGTTCTCGCGCAGCTCGTCGGCGTCCCGGCCGATGGCGGCGGCCCGGCGGGCCACCTCGGCGTCCGTCCGGCCCACGCAGGCCACCAGCGCGTTGGAGTAGACCAGCTCGTCCGGCTTGCGGCCCGCCTCCTCGGCGGCGGCCCTGACCAGGGCGAACTGCTCGGCGCTTGCCGCCGCGGACTGGAACGGGATGTTGAACTCGTCGGCGTACCTCGCCGCGAGCCTGGGCGTGCGGACCTTGCCCATGCCGCCGACCAGCACCGGCACCCGGTCCTGCACCGGCTTGGGCAGCGCCGGCGAGTCCGTCAGCTGGTAGTGCTCGCCGTCGAAGGAGAACGTCTCCCCCACCGGCGTCCCCCAGAGCCCGGTGACGATGGCCAGCTGCTCCTCAAGGCGGGGGAACTTCTCCTTGGGGAACGGGATGCCGTAGGCCGTGTGCTCCTCGGCGAACCAGCCGGCGCCCAGGCCGAGTTCGACCCGCCCGCCGGACATGGCGTCGACCTGCGCGACCTGGATGGCCAGCACACCCGGCAGCCGGAAGGTACCGGCCGTCATCAGCGTGCCGAGCCGGATCCGGCTGGTCTCCCTGGCCAGGCCGGCCAGCGTCACCCAGGCGTCGGTGGGCCCGGGCAGCGGATCGCCGTCGCCCATCCGCAGATAGTGGTCGGAGCGGAAGAAGGCGTCGAAGCCGAGCTGCTCGGTGGCCTGGGCCACCGCCAACAGCGTCTCGTAGCTGGCGCCCTGCTGCGGTTCGGTGAAGATACGAAGATCCATGGTCCTATTCTGCGCCTCGCCCCCGCCTGGAGCGTGTCCGCCCCGGCCCGTCGGCCGGCGCCAGGACTGCGGCACCGCGAACGGGGTAGGCCGTACCGCGAGCCGTTCGCCCTGGTCACCGGGGAGAGGCCGGCCGGCTCCTGGAGGGTTCCGGGGAGGTGGACGGTGGCCGGCCAGGGCGCGTCGCTCGGCTGGCCGCCGGCCCGGGCGCTGAGCAGGGTGTCCAGGTCGAGCTGGCCCGGGTCGCCGATGCCCAGCGGGCCGGGCGGTGCGTCGGCGCCGCGAGCGAGGTAGGGGCCATCCGCGGCGGCCCCACAGGGTCAAGCCCATCCGGGTGTCGACGAACGGGACGTCGTCGCCCTCAGCCGGTGAGATAGCGATCGGTGATTCGCACCCGCAAGTGGCTGTTCTCACGGCTGTTGAGGTCCTCGATCACGGCCTTGGCCTGCATCTCCTCGACATGCGCGCTCTCCTCCCTCCCGAGACCGCGCAACGCCTCGGCGCGCCAGGTGCGCTGCTGGGCGGCGACAAACGGGTCGAACGGCTGCTCCGCCGCGTGCGCCATGCCGCGGTCGCTCCAGCGCTCCGCCTCCTCGTACTCCGCGACCTCCAGGTAGTACTCGGTCAGCACGCCGGCCGCCATGGTGCGCTCGTAGGGCACGTGGGCCGAGGCGTAGTTGTCCAGCAGGATGCCGAGGGCCGTGGCGTGGTCCCCCAGATAGAGGTGGCAGCGCGCCAGGTTGTTGGTCAGCTGGATGCGGAACGCCTCCTGGCCCTCGTGGAGGATCTCGGTCAGCGTCTCCTCGGCGAGGGCCTTCGCCTCCTCAAGCCGCCCGATCGACCCCAGGCAGGGCACCAGGTTGGCCGTGAGGGCCAGCGCCTCCGAGGTCTCGCCCAGCGAGCGGAACAGCTTGATCCCCCAGCGCAGCAGCTCGGCGCCGCGCAGCCCCTCGCCCTGCTGCCCCCACATCTTGCCCAGCTGCCCCAGCGCCACCGCCTCGGCGAACCGGTCGTCCCGCCGGCGGGCGATGGTCAACGTCAGCTCGCAGAGCCGGCGTTGGGCGCCCCAGGCGAGCCGGGTGCCGAAGTACGTCTCCAGCGCCCTGGCGCTCTGGAGGGCGAAGTCCGAGAGCGGGACACCGCCCAGCTCGTCACCCCCGTCGAACTCAGGGGCCGACAGCTGCTCGGCCAGCGCCAGCACGTCCTCCATCATCTCGTCCGCCCAGGGCAGCGCCTCGTCCACCGAGGTGAACAGCCGCCCGGCCGGGAAGCGGTCGGCGCCCTCGCGATAGCGGACGCGGTAGTTCTTGGGCAGCGCCAACGGCTGGTTCAGCCGGTAGAGCGAGCCCACGTACCAGTTGGCCAGCGCGGCGAGCCGGGCGACCAGCCACTCCTCCGGCATCCTGGCCGCCTGCCAACCGGCCGCCGAACGCACCAGATCGTGCAGGGTGTACACCTCGGGGCGCGGGCTGTCGGCGATCCGCGCGTCGGTCAGCCGGTCGAGCGCCGCGCCCGCCTCCCGCGCCGTGCTGCCCACCATCGCCGCCACCGAACCGGGCGAGTAGGAGCGCACCACCGAGGCGCCGAGCGCCGGGAAGATCTCGGTGGCCAGCCGCTCGTCGGCGGGCGAACCAGCGGCGAGCTGGTCGATGCTGACCATCAGGCTGGCCCGCAGATCGAGGTCGTCCGCCATCAACTCGTCCATCCGGCGCCGCTCGTCGCGCAGCCGCTCGAGGAAGTCCGCCACCCGCCAGTGCGGGCGGGCCGCCATCCGGGTCGCGATGATCCGCAGCGCCAACGGCAACCTGCCGCAGAGCCGCGCCAGCTCGGCCCACTCGTCGGCGTCGCCCCGGTCGTCCGCCGCGCCGGCGATGGCCCGCACCATGGTGGTGGCCTCGCCGGTGCTCAGCGCTTCCAGATGCAGCCGGTGGCCCGCGATCGCGCCGGCGAGCAGCGAACGGCTGGTGACCAGCGCCGCCGCCCCCGCCTCCGTGGGCAGCAGCGGCGCGACCTGCGCCGAGTCCATCGCGTTGTCCAACAGCAGCAGCACCCGCCGCCCGGCCAGCTCCCGCTGGTACACGCCGACGACCTCGGAGTCCTGCGGCATCTCCTTGCCCGGACGCCCCATCGCCGCCAGCAGCACCTGGCACGCCTGACCGACGGCGAGCGGCGCGTTCCTCGGATCGGCCCCGCGCAGATCCACGTAGAGCAGCCCGTCGGGGAAGCGGTCCACCAACTCGCGGGCCACCCGCACCGCGAGCGTCGACTTGCCCACGCCGCCCGAGCCGTCGATCAGGCAGACCGTCGGCGCGGCCGACGCGTCGGTGAGCCAGCGTCTGAGTCGGCCGGACTCCACCGCCCTGGCCACGAACGTGCCGATGCCCGCCGGCAGCCCCACCGCAGGGCCCGGCTCGTCCGGCGCCGAGGCCAACTCGGCCAGCTCGGCGAACTCGCCCGAGCCCCACCCGCGGTCGTGGTCGGGACCTGCCTCGGCATCCTCCAGGCGCTCCAGCTCCTCGATGGCCGTCCACTCGGAGGGGTCGGGCGGCACCGCGCTGGCGCGGCTCTCCGGGCACGAAACGGGGGAACGTTCGCCGCCCGCCGGCCGTTCGACGGCCAGCCGCAGCTCGGAGCGCCGCTCCAGCACGGCCAGCCACAGCCGGCGCAGCCGCAGCCGCTCGGTGGAGCGCAGCGGGCAGTCGGGCAGCCCCATCAGCGGGTTGCCCGTCCACAGCGGCAGCACCCGCTCCAGCGCGGCCAACGCCGCCTCGGGCCCTGCCAGCGCCGGCGTCCCGGCCTGTTCGAGCGCCCTGGTGAACCGCCCCAGATCGGTCTGCTCGGGCGTGATGTCCAGCAGATAGCCGCCCGGCACCGTGCGGATCGCGCCCTCGGGCAACACCCGGCGCAGCCTGGCCACCTGGCCGCGCAGCCGGCTGGCCGCCGCTGCCGAGGCCCGGGGCCCCCACAGCCGCGCCACCACCTCGCTCGTGCGCACCGGTTCGCCCGGGCGCAGCGCCAATGCGGCGAGCGTGGCACAGGTCAACGGCGCCGTGATCGGCAGCGCGGCACCGTCGTCGTCCAGCACCCGCACCACGCCAAGGAGCCGGATGTCCAAGGCAACCCCCAACGAGAACTCGCCACCGACTCGGCACGGCCGATGGCTCACTGACCCCCGTCAACGTCCTCTTCAGAGCTGCGATCCTCGCACGCCCGTGGACTGGTGAAAAGCCACCCCGCCCCCTACTTCGGCCCTGGTGCCGCCTCCCGCTCGGCCTCGGCCATCCGCCGCTCGGTGACGAAGCGGCAGCCGACGAGCAGCGCGAGGGTCAGCAGCGCCATCGACGCGAAGACGGCGGGCAGCCCGAACAGGTGCGCCACCAGGCCGCCGACGCCGGCGCCCAGCGGGCCGACACCCCACGCGAGGAGGCGATAGCCGCTGTTGACCCGCCCGAGCAGCCGGTCGGGGGTGATCCGCTGCCGCAGCGACACCGTGATCACGTTCCACAGCACGATCCCGAAGCCGCCGACGAAGAACCCGACCGCGATCGCGATCGGATCGCTGGTCACCGCGGGGATACCGAGCAACACCGCGCACGAGACGACGGTCAGCGGCAGCGAACGCCCCCGGCCGATCCGGCGCTCGATCCGCTCCGCGACCAACGAGCCGACCAGGCCCCCCGCCGCGGCGGCGGTGAACAGCAGGCCGAACGCGGGCTCGGAGAGCCCCATCGACGAGTCAGGGCCGACGGCGAACAGCACGAAGACGGCGAACACCGCGTTGGTGGCGAAGTTGAACACCCCGGTCATGATCGCCAGCGCCCGCAACAGCCGGTGCCGCCACAGGAAGCGCAGCCCCTCGGCGATATCGGCGCGGAGCGTGGTCCGCTCCTCGCGCGCGACCCGGAAGCGGCCGGGCACCAGCAGCAGCGCCCCGACGGCCAGCGCCCACAGCGCCACCGGCGCGCTGAAGGTGAGCAGCAGGCCGGTGGCCGTCAGAAAGCCGGCCAGCGGCGGGCCGATGAACTCGCTCGCGGTCATCTCGGCCGCGTACAGCCGCCCGTTGGCCCTGGACAGCTGGGTACGGTCCACCACCTGCGGCACGATCGACTGGGCCGAGGTGTCGTACAGCGTCTCGGCGACCCCGATGCCGAACGCGACCGCGTAGAGCGCCCCGATGGACTCCACGTCCAGGGCCGTCGCCAGCACCAGGCCGCCGAGCAGCACGATCCGCGCCGCGTTGGCGGCGAGCATCACGCGCCGCCGGTCGAGACGGTCGGCGAGCGCCCCGGCCGGCAGCGCGAAGAGCAGCCACGGCAGCGCCAGCGTGACGGCGAGACCGGCGATCAGCGTCGGGGAGCGGGTCACCTGGATCGCCGCCAGCGGCAGCGCGACCCGCGCGATGCCGTCGGCCAGGTTCGACAGCCCGGAGGATGTCCAGAGCCGCCAGTAGGCGGCCCCCAACGGCGGCCGGGGCAAGGGCGGTTGGCCGGACACCGGGTCGCTCGACATGGGCCAAGACTTCCACGGCCCCCGACCGCCGGGCCAGCGGCCCGGTCAGCCGTCGACGAGGCGGAGGGAGTTGGCGTCGTAGCGGTTCCCGGCGATCCGCCCGGGCGGTGCGGCGGCCTCGATGGCGGCGCGCTCCTCGGGGGACAGCTCGACGGCCAACGCCGCCACGTTCTCGGCCAGATAGCGCTGCCGCCTGGTGCCGGGGATCGGCACGACGTCATCGCCGCCTTCGCCCTGGTGGTGCAGCCAGGCCAGCGCCAGCTGGCCGGCGGTGACGCCCTTCGCCTCGGCCAGCTCGTCGAGCCGCGCGACGATCGCCAGGTTCCGTTCGAGGTTGCCCTCGGCGAACCTCGGCTGGCCGCGCCGCAGATCGTTCTCGGCCAGCCCGTCGACGGAGCGGTAGCGGCCGGTCAGAAAGCCGCGGCCGAGCGGCGAGAAGGGAACGAGGCCGATGCCCAACGCGCGGCAGAGCGGGGCGATCTCCGCCTCCAGATCGCGGGTCCACAGCGACCACTCGCTCTGTAGCGCGGCGATCGGATGCACCGCGTGCGCCCGTCCGATGGTCGCCGCGCCCGCCTCCGAGAGCCCGAGGTGGCGGACCTTCCCCGCCCGCACCAACTCGGCCATGGCGCCCACCGTCTCCTCGATCGGCACCAGGGGATCGACCCGGTGCTGATAGTAGAGATCGATGTGGTCGACCCCGAGACGGCGCAGCGAGGCGTCGCACGCCTGCCGGACATAGGCGGCGTCGCCCCGGATCCTGGCGGGCTCGCCCAGGCGGTTGGCGAAGCCGAACTTGGTGGCCAGCACCGCCTCGTCGCGGCGCCCGGCGACCGCCCGGCCGACCAACTCCTCGTTGTGGCCGGCCCCGTAGAAGTCGGCCGTGTCCAGCAGGGTCACCCCGAGATCGAGGGCGCGCCGCACCGTGGCGATGGAGTCGCCGTCGTCCGACGCGCCATAGGCGTGGCTCATGCCCATGCACCCCAGGCCCTGAGCGGATACCGCCAGGGCGCCGAGCCGCCGGATGGGAACGTCGATCATGCCGCTGCCTCCTGGAAGTCGGGACCAGAACGCTAGGCGTTGAAGCGCGCTCCAGGTCAAGCCGTGGCCGTCTCCCCCGGGTAGGAGCCGACCAGCGCGTCGCCGATCCGCGCCGCGGTGTCGATGACCGCTCTGGTCAGCGCACGGGCCGGGCTGGCCGGCACCTCGACGGCGGTACCCGACACCACGACCGCGGCGACGACCCGTCCGCCGGCGGCCCGGCTCCACACCGGCGCCGCGACCGAACTGGCGGCGGGGACCAGCGGATCGGGGCCGTTCGCCCAGCCACGGCCCCGCACCCTGGCGAGCTGGGCGGCGGTGAACCTGGCGCCGCGCAGCCCCTCGTACAGCTCGTCCGGCTCCTCCCAGGCGAGCAGCACCTGGGCGGCGGGCCCGGCCCGCAGCGACCGCGCGGTGCCCGGCGGAACCCTCGGGGTCTCGGGCCGACCGCGCTCCGAGGAGGCCACGCACACGTTGAGGTCGCCCCGGCGCCTTACGAGCCGGGCGTCGAGACCCGTGTGGCCGGCCAGCTCGGCGAGCATCGGCTCGGCGAGGCGCGGCAGCCGGTCGCGGTGCGCCTCGACCGCCAGGCTGCCGAGCCGGGGCCCGAGCGCGAACCGGCCGGCCTCGTCCCGGGAGAACAGCCCGAGACGCTCCAGCGCCCTGGCGAGCCGGTGCACGGTGGGGCGGCTGAGGCCGCTGCGGGTGACCATCTCCGAGAGCGTCGCCGGCCGCCGCGCCACGACGCCCAGCAGCGTGGACGTCTTGTCCAGCACGCCGACCCCGCTGTTCGGCGGCGGGGAGGTCGCCGTGCTCACCGCCTCGGCACCAGACGCGCACGGATGTCGTCGATCAGCGGCTCCCGCTGGTCGAGCAGGTAGAAGTGGTCGCCGGGAAGCTCCAGGGAGTCGAAGCCGAGCGGGGCGAGATCCGCCCACCGCTCGACGGCCGCCCGGTCCACCTCGGGGTCGGCGTCGCCGACGTACCCGACCACCGGGCACGGCAACGGCACCCCCGGCCTGGCCCGGTAGGCGGCGACGGCGGCGAAGTCCGCCCGGATCGCGGGGAGCACGAGTTCCCGCAGGCCTGGCTCGTCGAAGAGCGACGCGTCGGTGCCGCCGAGCCGACGGACCTCGGCGACGACGCCCTCGTCGTCGAGCTCGTCGCGGGACGGGTCGACGGTGTGCGGCGGGCGGCGGCCCGACACCAGGAGCAGGCTCGGCGCGACCCCGTACCGCTCCACCAGGCGCAGCGTCAGCTCGTACCCGACCGAGGCCCCCATGCTGTGGCCGAAGACGGCCAGCGGCAGGTCCGTCCAGCCCTCGACGGCCTCGGCGAGGGCGTCGGCCAGCTCCTCCACGGTGCCCAGGCACGGCTCGGCAATCCGCTCCAGCCGGCCGGGGTAGCGGGCCACCAGCACCTCCACGTCAGGCCCGAAGGCGCTCCCCCAGGAGTGGAAGAAGCTGGCGGTCCCTCCGGCGTGCGGGAGGCAGAGCAGGCGCAGCCGGGGCACCCCCACCGGTGCGTATCGGCGCAACCAGCGGCTCTGGGTATCTACTGCCATGATGCTTCGGTCTCCTCGCTGGGGTGAGGGCGTCCCGGGGAGCGCGGGCCGGCCGGAGCCGCGCTCGGGCGGGGGCCGACCTGGCGCCGCGAGGATGACCGCTGTTCCGACGGGAACACCGCCGGCGCGGATGACTTCCATGAGACGGGAATGCCTTCTTGACGCCCATGCAACGGTGCGCGTGGGGTGCCGGGCAATGGTCTCTTCAGGAAGCTGCCACGTCGGAACGGCCGCCGGTGACTTCTCCCGTCGGGACAGCGGGACAAGGAGTTCCAACCGCTGGGAACGCCCCGCCGACGGCCGGGCGATGGAGCGGGCCGGCCGAGTTCGACTTCCGTCCGGTCCTCATCCGCTCACCCCCGTCTCGTCGGCCGCCGAGCGACGGGAATTCGCCGTCTTTCGCTCGCCATGGAGCCATGGCGCCACCGGGTACGACGTGACGCGGCGGTCAATCCGCTTTGCCCGATTCCTACAACCATCGGATCGGGCCCGAAACCCGGGAGTACCGACATCCAGACTGACGGTTCATCACATTGGAAGGGTTCATGTCAGGTTGAGCTTCGAGCGCGGAAGGAGAATCCGATGATTCCGCGAACGAGAGACCGAGGGACCCGTCGCCCCGCACCCGGGCCGCCGGACGAGGCAAGGTCCGGAACAGCTCGGGTCGCCGCCGGGACGACCGGCGCGGCTACGCTTTCGCGAACCATCGAACCGGTGATTCCCGGCGCCGGCCCCCTGCCGCACAGGCGCCTTGTTTCCGGGCAGAAGGCGGAAGAACCCGGCCACCACGCCTACGCATTCGCAAATTAACGTAAGCATTCCGGCGCCATCAATGGCAACTTGCTGCCAAGGAGGGAGCCGGAGCAACCCTGACCCGACCCGTTAGACTCACCTATCGTTCAGCCGTAGGGTCACGGCCGCCCCGGAGGGCACAGGGGCAGCGCTGGGCGACCTCGGGCCATCGACAGGCGAACATGACCACTTCGCAAAAGCTTGAGCGATAGACAAAGCAACTGCCGCACGCCGACAAACGTCCTGGGGTGCGATAAGGGCTTGACCGGGGAAGTCGCTCGCCAACATAGTCACGGCATATTCACGCCTGGGGGGGAACGTGGCCAAACTACTGGCAATGCCTGGGGAGTCCGCTATAAGAAGCGTCTCCACTGCCTCTGTGTCGCACACCGCACGCGCTGCCGGCACACACGAGGCCGTGGACAGCGTGGAGAGAAAGCTGCTCGAAGCGCACGCACTGGTGGACTCCATTGTCGCGACACACGCGGCGGCGGAGAAGCGACAGCCGGTGACGACGGTGGGCGACGACCACGGCTCCGTGCACGACGCCCTGACCACGTTGCTCGGCAGCGCCAAGTACGCGGTCGGCGTGATACTGCCGCACGGCGGCGAGCAGACCGAATCCGTCCTGGCGGCGATCCGCGACCACGGCGCGGACCGGCCGGCGTCCGTGATGCTGCGTCTGCTGTGCACCCCCGAGGTGCTCGACAGCACGGCCCTCGGGGAGCAGGCCCGGCGCGTCGACCGCTCGGCGGTGCGGGTCCTGGAGAGGGACGCCCACGCGGCGCTCATCGTCGACGGCCGCGTGGCCCTCACCTGGTCGGCCCGCTCCTCGCTCGACGGAGCGGCCACCCTGGTCACGGACCTGGCCACGGCCAAGGCACTGGACCTGCTCTTCGCCCGCGTATGGCGGACGGGGCGCCCGCTGGCGGAGTACCTGAGGACGCGGGAACGGCTGGACACCGACATGACGCGGCGCGTCCTGCTCTCCCTGCGGGCCGGGCACACCGACGCCGTGTCGGCGAGCGCGATGTCGGTGTCCCTGCGCACCTACCGACGACACGTGGCGAAGATCATGCGGGACATGGGGGCGGACTCCAGATTCCAAGCCGGCGTCCGAAGCGTCGAGTTGGGGCTGCTACCGGCCCGACGCTGAGGCGCTCGACCACACGAGACGGGAGGTCGTGGGTTGAAGAGATCGAACGGGCCGGGTTCGGAGCCACACCGTCCGTCCGGCCCCGGGGGTGCCGGCCGCGAACACACGCCCGACGAGCTCAAGCGCGAACTGCTGGCGCTCCGGTCCCTCATCGAGTCCACCGCGGTCAGGCACCGCGCGCGGTTCTCCCAGAGCACGCTGGTCGAGGAGCTGAGGCCGACGGAGGTCCACCCCACGATCCAGGCGCTGATCGGCGAGGCGACCACCACGCTTGAGGTGGCGCTGAGCGGCGACGCCGACTTCGCCGAAAGCGCCTACGACGCGCTGCGGAAGACACTCGGCGCGCGCGGTCACTCGGTGCACACCCGGCTGCTGTGCGGCGCGGCGTCGCTGGACGAGGCGTTCGTCCGCGACTCCCTGGCCGCCGGCCACGGGCTTGAGGTGCGCACCACCGAGATGCCGCCGCTGTCCACGGTCGTCCTCGACAGCTCGGTCGCCCTGGTGAGCGTGGGCACGGCCGGCGCCTCGCGGGCCTCGCTCATCAGGGCCGAGACCCCGCTGCGGGCCGTCCACACGCTCTACGACAACGTGTGGGGCTCCGCCACCCTCCTGACCAGGCGCATCCACTTCGGCGACGTGGCCAGGAGAGACACCGTCGGACAGGTGCTCAGGCGGTTACGCGACGGGGTGACGGACGAGGTGGCGGCCCGCGAGCTCGGCATGTCGGTCCGCACCTACCGGCGCTATGTCGCCGAGATCATGGCGCTGCTCGGCGCCGAGTCGCGCTTCCAAGCCGGCGTCTACGCGGCGGAGTTGGGCCTGTTGCCCACGCAGGACCGCTGACCGCGACGGCCGGTGTCGCCGGCGGGATGGCAGCAACCGGCCAGCGACCTTGTCCGCCCCGAGGCCGTTGACCAGCCTGGGAGGGGTGCCGGTCCGCTCCGTCCGGCGTCCTGGGAGAGCGGGCCGGTGGACTCGTCGAGTGGAGTGAGTTCATGGCAGTGCATCAGTTCCGGCGCGACCCGCTGCGTTCCGATTCCGTTCCGGTCCAGGGCTGGCGGGTCGGCTCCCACGCGGTGCTGCGGAAGCTCTACGGCGGCCCCCGCCGCCGGCTCAGGCCGGCCGAACGGGAGGTCGAGCAGCGGCTGCGCGGCGGTCTCGAAGCCGTGGAGGAGGAGCTTCGCCTCGCCGTCACCACCGACGTCGACCCCCGGATCGCCGAACTCGCCAGCCACATAGCCGCCGCCGGCGGAAAGCGGCTGCGTCCGCTCCTCGCCCTGCTGGCCGCCGAGTTCGGCGACCCGGCACGCGAAGGGGTGGTGCGCGCCGCGGCCGTCGTGGAACTCGTCCACATCGCCTCCCTCTACCACGACGACGTGATGGACGCGACGGACACCAGGCGCGGCGTGGAGAGCGCCAACTCCCGCTGGGGCAACCAGCTCGCCGTGCGCGGCGGCGACTGGCTGCTGGCCCGCGCCGCACGACTCGCCGCCGACCTCGGGCAGCACGCCGTCCGCCACAACTCCCAGGCCGCCGTCCGGCTCGTCGAGGGACAGTTCCGCGAACTCCTCGGCCCTGGGCCGGACGAGGATCCCGTGGACCACTACTTCGAGGTCATCGCCGGCAAGACGGTGGAGCTGGTGGCCATGTCCCTGCGGATCGGCGCGACCCAGTCGGCGGCACCGGCGGAGTACACGGAGGTGCTGAGCGAGTACGGCGCCAACCTGGGCGCCGCCTTCCAGATCTCCGACGATCTGATAGACCTCATGTCACCCCCGGGGGTGAGCGGCAAGGAGCAGGGCAGGGACCTGCGGATCGGCGTGCTCAGCCTCCCCGTGCTGCTGGCCCGCGGCGACCACAGCCGGGAGGGGGCCGAGCTGCGGTCCCTGCTCGAAGAGGGGCCGATCACCGACTCCAGGACCCACCGGAGCACCCTGAAGCTCTTCCACGACTCCCCGGCCATCGCCAGGACCCGCGCCATGATGCACGAGCGGGTCGAGCGGGCCCGCGCGGGACTCGCCTCGCTGCCGGAGATCCCGGCCCGGGCGGCCCTCGACGCGATGTGCGACTTCGTGGCCGACCGGACCGCCTGAACCGGACCGCCTGGCCCCCCCGCCCTACGCGCCCTCGGCGTCCGCCGCCCGGCGGCGCTTCGCCACCGGCTCCAGAATGGCCACGCACTCCAGATGATGGGTCATCGGGAAGAGGTCGAAGGCCCGCAGGAAGCGCGGCACATAGCCGGCCTCGGCGAAGTTCCGCAGATCCCTGGCCAGCGCCGCCGGATCACACGCCACATAGGCGATCCGCCGCGCGCCCAACCCGGCGACGCGTCGCACCACGGCACCGCCGGCGCCGGCCCTCGGCGGGTCGAGCACGACCAGATCCGCCTCGGTGATGCCGGTCGCCGGGAGCACCTTGGCCACCGGACCGTGTTCCACCCGCACCCGGGGATAGCCGGAGAGGTTGTGCTCGGCGTCCCGCACGGCGCGCTTCGATGCCTCGATCCCCACCACCGCGCCCTGCTCCCCCATCCGCTGGGCCAGCGCGCCGGCGAAGAGGCCGACGCCGCAGTAGAGGTCGAGCGCCGTCTCGCCCCGGCGCGGGATCAGCCCGCGCATCACCGCGTCCACCAGCACCTCGGCGGCCTGGGTGTGCCCCTGCCAGAACCCGCCGCCGCCGACCCGCCAGGTGTGGTCGTCGGCCCGCTCCCGGACGAACGCCCGGCCGTGCACCCGGTGCACCGGCTGGTCGCCGCCGCGCCCGTTCGCCGGCTCGGCCCGCATCACGGAGACCGGGCGGTCCAACTCCACGATCGGCAACCGCTGTTCGGGGCGCGGCGTCAGCACCACCAGACGGTCGTGGGAGCCGGTCGCCGCCACCGCGTCGATCGAGGCCATGCCGGGCCACTCCCGCCGCTCGATGCCCAGCTCGGTGACGCCATCGGCCGCGATCAGACAGCGGTCGATCGGCTCCACCTCGTGCGAACGGTGCCGCCGCAGGCCGGCCCTGCCCTCCTCGTCCACCGCGTAGCTCACCCGGGTCCGCCAGGCCGGCACCTCGCCGGCCGGCACCTTGTCCCCTGGCGCCGGCTCCACCGTGCCGTCCCACCCCGCCTGTTCGGGGGTGAGGCCGGCCAGCTGGGCCAGCTGTTCCGTCAGCACCTCGCCCTTGAGCCGCCGCTGCCCGCCCGGCCTCACATGCTGCCAGTCGCAGCCGCCGCAGCGCCCGGGCCCGGAGAACGGGCAGGGCGCCGGCACGCGGTCCTTGGACGCCTCGTACACCTCGACGGCGTCGGCGCGCAGATAGCGGGAGTCCTCCCGCCCCTCCGTCACCCGGGCCAGCACCCGCTCCCCCGGCAGGGTGTGCCGCACGAACAGCACCCGCCCCTCCGGGGTCCTGGCCACGCAGTGCCCCCCGTGGGCCACCGGGCCGACCTCGACCTCGTACTCCTGGCCGACCAGGGAGGCCGCCTTGCTGGACGCGGGTTCGGTGGGCATGACGGTGCGGCTCCAGAAGTTGGCGCGGATCTGCGGGACGGGCTCGCCCGACGGGGGCCCGGCGCGCTTCGTGCGGAAGGAGGCCCGGGCAACCGGGCAGCGGCGGACAAGTCTACGGCCGCTCGTGACAGGCTTACGCCCACCGGGCCCGACGCCCGCCCGAAAGCGACGGGGAGAGGCGGCCGGTAGCGTGGTGAGCGCGGAGGAGACCTATGCACATCGTGATCTTGGGCTGCGGCCGGGTCGGGGCGACCCTGGCGCACGGGCTGGAGGAACGGGGGCACTCGGTCGCCGTGATCGACAAGGACCCGACGGCGTTCCGCCGTCTCGGCTCCCGGTTCGCGGGGCGCCGGGTGACCGGGCTCGGCTTCGACCGGGACACCCTGGTGGAGGCGGGGCTGCCGGAGGCCGGCGCGTTCGCCGCCGTCAGCAGCGGGGACAACTCCAACATCATCGCCGCCCGGGTGGCGCGCGAGGTCTTCGGCGTCCGCCATGTGACGGCCAGGATCTACGACTCCCGCAGGGCCGAGGTGTACGAGCGCTTCGGCATCCCGACGGTGGCCACGGTGCGCTGGACGGCCGACCAGATGGTCCGCCGCCTGCTGCCGGCCGGCGCGGAGCCGCTGTGGCGCGATCCGAGCGGCGAGGTGCAGCTCTCCGAGGTGACGCTGGCCCCGTCCTGGATCGGGCACGAGCTGCGCCGCTTCCAGGAGGCCACCGGGGTTCGGGTGGCGTTTGTGACCCGCCTGGGCGAGGCCACCCTGCCGACCGTCGGCATGGTGCTCCAGGAGGGCGATCTGGTGCATGTGCTGATGTACCGGGACCAGATCGCCGAGGTGGAGGCGGCCTGCCTGCGCGGGCCCGAGGCCCGATGACGGGCACGCCGATCGACGCACGGACCGACGCACTGACCGACGCACTGAGGGAGGCATCCCGATGAGGGTGGTGATCGCGGGAGCCGGCGCGGTGGGACGCTCGGTGGCCACCGAACTGCTGGAGAACGGGCACGAGGTCCTGCTGATCGACCGGGACCCGGTGGCGGTCTCCGTCGAACGCGTGCCGGAGGCCGAATGGCTGCTGGCCGACGCCTGCGAGATCGCCACCCTCGACGAGGCCGCGCTGGAGCGCTGCCAGGTGGTGATCGCCGCCAGCGGCGACGACAAGGCGAACCTGGTGGTCTCGCTGCTGGCCAAGACGGAGTACGGGGTGCCCCGCGTGGTCGCCCGGGTCAACCACCCGGCCAACGAGTGGCTCTTCAACGACTCCTGGGGCGTCGACGTGGCGGTCTCCACGCCCCGGCTGATGTCCGCGCTGGTCGAGGAGGCGGTGAGCGTCGGGGATCTGGTGCGGCTGATGCGCTTCAGCCAGGGCGAGGCCAACCTGGTCGAGCTGACCCTGGCCGAGGGCGCGGCGCTGGCCGGCACGCGGGTGGGCGAGGTGGCCTGGCCGCAGGACACCGCGCTGGTGACGATCATCAGGGGCAACCGGGTCCTGATCCCCGACCCGGACGACGCGCTGGCCGCCGGCGACGAGCTCCTCTTCGTCGCCACCGGCAGCCGGGAGGCCGAGCTGGAGCAGCTCCTGACCGAAACCCTTCCCTAGGCCCCGGAGGCCCGGGAGGTACCCCGATCCGCCGGGGACGGCGGGCCTAGGTGTTCTGGGAGGTGGACCCCGGGCCCCGGCTGGGCAGCGGGTCGGCCGGGCCCAGGGCCGGCTCCTTCGCCGCCTCCTCGGCCGCCTTCTCGGCGGCCTCCCTGGCCTCCCACTCGGCGATCACATCGATCGGCGCCGGCGCCTTCACCAGGATGATCCAGGTGAAGTAGACCGCCACCAGGAACGGCGGAATGCCGAGGGCCACGCGCAGCCAGCCGAGTTGGGTGGCGTCCCCCCAGAAGTAGATCGGGAAGGTGATGGCCGACTTGGTCAGCAGGATGCCGCCCCAGACATAGCTGGACTTCACATAGGCCCGCCTGCGCCCCGGGTTGCGGGTGCGCCAGGAGAGGTTCTCCCGGAAGATCGGGCCGAGCAGCAGCCCCAGCAGCGGCCAGCCCACGGCGGCGCTGAACAGATAGGCGACGCTCAGGCACAGCGTGTAGACCATGCCGGGCAGATAGAAGTTCTTGGCGTCGCCGGAGATCATCGCGAAGGCCGCGCCGAAGGCCACGCCGAAGACGCCGCTGAGCGCGTGCTTGACGCTGTCCCGCCGCACCAGCCTGGCCAGTGCCATCAGCGCGGACAGGCTGACCGCGCCGATGGCCGCGGGGTTGATCTCCCGGGTGATGGTGAAGATCAGCACGAACACCAGACCGGGGACCGTGGTCTCCACCATCCCGCGCACCCCACCGAAGGCGGCGAAGAACGCCTCCCTGGTGGCGGCCTCGTCCGGTGTCTGGGCGGCGATCTGACTGTCAGGTGAGGTCACCCGGCTACTCCTGTCCACGGGGTTGCAGCTGGTATCGGGGATTGAACAGCACCGGCTTGCCACCTGTCACGGTGATCCGCCCGGAGGCGACCATCGTGCGGCCCGGCTCCACCCCGGCTATCGCACCTCGGCCCAGCCACACCACGTCGAGGCAGGCGCTGCCGTCGTCCAGCCGCGCCTCAAGGGCCGGCATCCCGGCGACGCTCCGCTCCCGCACCTCACGCAGCGTGCCGGTGACCCGCACCACCGCGCGCCCGGCCGACGCCTTGGCGCAGTCGCCTATCCGGGTGCACGGCGCCGCCGCCGGCTCGGCCACCAGATCCTCGCCGGGCCCGCCCGTTCCCGAACGCCCCAGCAGACGCCTCAGACGCCCACCGCGCTTCCCGGCGCGGCCTTCCGCAGTCATGCCTTCAGCGTAACGTGGCCCCGCGCCGCCTCACGGCTCGAAGCGGTATCCCATCCCCGGCTCGGTGATCAGATGACGCGGGTGCGACGGGTCGGCCTCCAGCTTGCGCCGCAGCTGCGCCATGTAGACCCGCAGGTAGTTGGTCTCCGTGAGGTGGGTGGGGCCCCAGACCTCAAGCAGCAGCTGCTTGTGGCTGACCAGCTTGCCCGTCCCCCGGATCAGCACTTCGAGCAGATGCCACTCGGTCGGGGTCAGCCGCACGTCGCGACCGGCCCGGTGGACCTTCTTGGCCGCCAGGTCGACGGTGAAGCCGACCGTCTCCACCACCGGCTCCTCCTCCGCGTGGACCGGGTCGGAGCGGCGCACCGCGGCGCGCAGCCGGGCCAGCAGCTCGTCCATCCCGAACGGCTTGGTGACGAAGTCGTCGGCGCCCGCGTCCAGCGCCTTGACCTTCTCCTCCGAGGTCTGCCTGGCGGACAGCACGATGATCGGCACCCGGGTCCAGCCACGAACCCGGGTGATCACCTGCACCCCGTCCATATCGGGCAGGCCCAGGTCCAGGATGATCACATCCGGATGGTTGGCCGCCGCCACCCGCAGCGCCGTGGAACCGTCGGCCGCCGTGTCCACCTGGTAGCCGCGCGCCTTGAGGTTGATCACCAGAGCGCGGAGAATCTGCGGCTCGTCATCGACCACGAGCACCCGGTGCATGGGCTGTCGTTCCTTCCGGTTCAGCCGCCGCGGCAGTCGCGGTCGGCAGGGTGAGCACCATGGTCAGCCCGCCGCCCGGGGTGTCCTCGGCGTCCAGCGTTCCGTGCATGGCCTCGGTGAAACCACGGGCGACGGCCAGGCCGAGGCCGACGCCGTTACCGCGCGGGGTGTCCCCGTGCCGCTGGAACGGCTCGAAGATCCGGCCCCGATGGCTGGCGGGCACCCCGGGGCCCCGGTCCACCACCCGCAGCTCCACGCGGTTGCCCAGAGTGCTCCCGCTGACCAGCACCGGCTTGTCCGCCGGGCTGTACTTCACGGCGTTCTCCACCACGTTGGCCACCACCCGCTCCAGCAGCCCCGGATCGGCGGCGGCGAACGGCAGCGACTCCGGTATGTCCAGGAGAACGCTGTCCTCGGCGATCCCGCGCAGCGCGCCGGGCACCACCTCGTCCAGGTCGATCTCCCGGATCAGCGGCGTGACCGTGCCGGTCTGGAGCCGCGACATGTCCAGCAGGTTGCCCACCAGCTGGTCGAGCCGGTCGGCGCCCTCCTCGATGCTCTCCAGCAGATCGGCCTCGTCCTCCGGCGACCAGGCCACGTCGTCGGAGCGCAGCGAGGAGACGCTGGCCTTGATCGCCGCCAGCGGGGTGCGCAGATCGTGCGAGACGGCGGCCAGCAGCGCGGTGCGGATGCGGTTGCCCTCGGCCAGCTTGTGGGCCCGCACCGCCTCCTCCTTGAGCCGCTGCCGGTCCAGGATGGCGGCGGCCTGCGCCGCGAAGGCGCCGAGCATCCTGCGGTCCTCGGCCGGCAGCACCCGCCCGGAGAGCGCCAGCATGGTGTTGTCGCCGATCGGTACATCCACGTCGGCGTCCTTGGGCACCTGCGGCGGCCGGACGTCGTCCCTGGCCGAGACACTGCCCACACAGCTCCACCTGCGGTCCGCGATATCCCGCTCCAGCAGCGCGGCGCAGTCCATCCCGAAGGTCTCCCTGGCGCGCTCCAGCAGCGCCGCCAGGGTGTCGTCACCGCGCAGCACGCTGCCGGCGAGCAGGGTCAGCGTCTCCGACTCGGCGCGCAGCCTGGCCGCCTGCTGGGTCCGCCGGGCCGAGCGGTCCACCACCGTGGCGACGGCGGTCGCTATGGCGAAGAAGACCACGATGGCGACGATGCTGTGGCCCTCGGCGATGGTCCACTTCCGCACCGGATTGGCGAAGTAGTAGTTCAACAGCAGCGAGCCGACCGCGGCCGACACAAGACCGGGGTAGAAGCCGCCGGTCAGCGCGGCCAGCACCGTGAACGACAGGCACAGCAGCACATCGCTGGAGAACTCGGCGCCCGGCTCGGGCGAGTCCAGCAGCATGGCCAGCAGCACGGGGCCGCCGAGGCCGATCAGCCAGCCGCTGATCGTCCGGGCCCGCCCCAGGCGGGCGCCGTGCGCGGCGGGCAGCCCCCGCCCCTTCGCCACCTCGTCGTGGGTGACGATATGCACGTCGATGTCCGAGCCCGACTCGCGCGCCACCGTGGCCCCGACGCCGGGGCCGAAGACGTACTGCCAGGACTTGCGGCGGCTGGAGCCCAGCACGATCTGGTTGGCGTTGGCGGCCCGCGCGAAGTCCAGCAGCGCGCTGGGCACGTCGTCGCCGATCACATGGTGGAAGGTGCCGCCGAGCTGTTCCACCAGGGTCCGCTGGGTCGCCAGCTCGCGCGGCGACGCCGAGCTGAGGCCGCCGGAGCGGGCGATATAGACGGCGAGGATCTCGGCACCCGAGCTCTTGGCCGCCATCCGCGCCGCCCGGCGCAGCAGCGTGCTGCCCTCGGGGCCGCCGGTCAGGCCCACCACGATCCGCTCCCTGGCGTGCCAGGTCGACCGTATGCCGTGCTCGGTGCGGTAGCGGCGCAGATAGCCGTCCACCCGGTCGGCCGTCCACAGCAGCGCCAGCTCGCGCAGCGCGGTGAGGTTCCCCGGGCGGAAGTAGTGCGAGAGCGCCGCGTCGACCTTGTGCGGCGGGTAGATGTTGCCGTGCGCCAACCGCCGGCGCAGCGCCTCGGGCGCCATGTCCACCAGCTCGATCTGGTCGGCGCCGCGCACCACCTCGTCCGGCACGGTCTCGCGCTGCCGTACCCCGGTGATGGAGTGCACCACGTCGCAGAGCGACTCAAGATCCTGGATGTTGACGGTGGAGATCACATCGATCCCGGCGGCCAGCAGCTCGTCTATGTCCTGCCAGCGCTTCTCGTTCCGCACCCCGGGGGCGTTGGTATGGGCCAGCTCGTCCACCAGCGCGACGGCCGGGCCACGGCGCAGCACGGCCTCGGTGTCCATCTCGGACGAGGGCCCGCCGGGGCCGTCCACCAGCAGCCTGGGCACCTCTTCGAGGCCCTCGATCAGCTCGGCGGTCCGTGGCCGGTCGTGGTGCTCGACGGCCGCGACCACCAGGTCGGTGCCGCGCGCCGCGCGGCGGTGGGCCTCGGAGAGCATGGCGTAGGTCTTCCCCACCCCCGGGGCCGCTCCAAGGTAGATCCGTAGTTCACCGCGGCGTGCCATGGTCCCCATTGTCGTCGCTCAGCGCCGGAACCCCGTCACGCCCTTCCAAACGCCGCGCGAGGCCTAGAGCCGCGCGTCGGGCGGACGCGAGTTCGCGGCCCGCTCCCTGGCCTGCCTCCTGCGGCGCAGCACCACCAGCAGGTCGACCACGGCGAACACCGCGGCGACCGCGCAGATCAGCGTGATCACCCGCAGCGCGTCGGGGCCGACCGCGTCGCCCTCCTCGGAGCGCGACCACCAGACGCCGAACACCACCGTGCCGGCCAGGAAAAGCGGCGTGAAGATGGCGGAAAGCAGCAGCCGAAGCCGGAGCGCGCTCAGCGCTGTGGTCGGTTCGGTGCCGGTGCGGGCATGCCGTCCTCTGCTCATCGGGCCTCCAGGCGGGATGAGCCGAGTACCCGGCGGGCCCGGTCGACACACGTGTCGCGGACTTCCCCAGCCGGGCCGGCCGACGGGCCGACCCGGCGTCAGTGACCACTCGTGTCCCTAGGGCCTAACGGACCTCGGAGATCTCCGGGCCGCGCCGCAGCTTGTCGAGGCCGCCGGCGAACCGGGACACCGGGGTCGCGTCGTCCGGCTCCGCCTGCTCCTTCTTGACCCCGTCCGGCACCATCTGGGCGTCATCGGGCAGCTTGAGGACGATCGGGTCGCGGGGGGCCATCGGCCCTTCGCCGCGCACCACCACGGTGTCCTGGAAGATCTGCTCCAGCAGGCCGGCGGCCTGCGGCTGCACCGCGCCCTGCCCGGAGATCACCCCGCGCAGGAACCAGCGGGGCCCGTCGACGCCGACAAACCGCACGACCTGCGTACCTTGCTTGCCGTCCGGCAGCTTCACCGGCACCCTGGCCCGCAGCTCCCAGCCCAGCGGGCCCTCGATCTCCTCGATCACGCCACCCTGTTGGGTGATGCCGGAGCCGATCTCCTCCCGGACCTCGGCCCAGATGCCCTCACGCCGGGGCGCGGCGAACGCCTGGAGCTGCACGGCGCTGTCCTTGAGCACCACGGTGGCGGCGACGATCGCGTCCCCCGCGACCTCGACCCGCAGCTCCATGCCCTGGACGCCGGGCACGAAGATGCCCCCGAGATCCACCCGGCCCTCGGCCGGCTTGGAGACCTCACTCACGTCCCAGGGCCCGTCGGGGCGCGGGGCCGGCTCCAGCTTGACCCGGCGCACCTCGTCCTCGTCCGGAGTCTCGTCGGCGGTCGCCTCGACCGCTTCCTCGGGCTCCGCGTCTCGCTTGCGACGACGTCCGAACACGTCACTGTCCTTTCCGGTCGGCAGTCCCGCCGGGACCAACCGCAGCATAGGAGTTCCCGGCGTCGGCGTGGCCACCCGTGGAGCCGAAGCCCCCGGTGGCCCGCGCCGATCCCGGCAGCTCCGCGACCTCGTGAAACCGCACCGTCTCCACGCGCTGGACGACCAGCTGGGCGATGCGGTCGAAACGCTGGAACCGCACGCTCTCCCGTGGGTCCAGATTGATCACAATGACCTTGATCTCCCCACGGTACCCGGCGTCGATGGTGCCCGGCGCGTTCACCATCGCCACCCCACACCGGGCGGCCAGCCCGGAGCGCGGGTGTACGAAGGCCGCGTACCCGTCGGGGAGGGCGATGGAAACCCCCGTCGGCAGCACCGCGCGCTCGCCGGGCGCCAGCTCGGCCTGCTCGGTGGTGACCAGATCGACCCCGGCGTCGCCCGGGTGTGCCCTGGCCGGCAGGGGCACCTGGGGATCGACCCGCCGGATCAGCACGTCGAGAGGGCCGCCGCTCATCGGGCCACCTCCGCTCGGCGACCGGCCGGAAGGGCGGGAGACGGGGCAACAACGCCCCACCGGGGCAACGGAATCGGATGCCTCAGGCCCGGGGCCGAGGTCCGCGACAGGGTCTGGACCACACTCACGATGGAGACCCTACCGCCGCTGGCCGAGCGCGGGGGCGAGCCTGCGATGCTTGGGCCCATGAAGGCGTATGACGAGCGACTGACCGTGCCCCGATCCTGGTGGCTGATGGCCCTGATGGGGGTTCTGCTGCTGGGCGTGGCGCTGGTTCCGCTGGGCCCGGTGGCGCTGCTGGCCGGGATGGCGGGCGGGGGCGCGCTGATGGGGATGGCGCTGAGCACCTACGGCTCGGCCAGGATTCGTGTGGCGGCCGGCTCGTTGATCGCTGGTGACGCCAGGATCCCGATGAGCGCCCTTGGTGAGGCCCGGGCGCTCAACGCCGATGAGGCGCGCGCCTGGCGCACTCACCGAGCGGATGCCCGGGCTCATATGTTGCTGCGGGCGTACATTCCCACGGCGGTCCGGGTCGAGGTGTCCGATCCCGAGGATCCCACTCCCTACCTCTACCTCTCGACCCGTCGGCCCGAACGGCTCACCGCCGCCCTGGCCGCTGCCCGCCCGGACGCGAGCTAGACGTCGGTCCGGGCGGTACTCACGCCGCGCAGTCGCGGCAGATCGGCTGACCGTCCTTCTCGTCGGCCAGCTGCGACCTGTGGTGGACCAGGAAGCAGCTCATGCAGGTGAACTCGTCGGCCTGACGAGGCAGCACCCGGACCGACAGCTCTTCGTTGGACAGGTCGGCGCCTGGCAGCTCCAGGCCCTCCGCCTGCTCGAACTCGTCCACATCGACCGTGGACGCCGACTTGTCGTTCCGTCGGGCCTTCAGCTCCTCGATGCTGTCCTCGTTGACATCATCGTCGGTCTTACGTGGAGTGTCGTAGTCGGTTGCCATTTCGTTCTCCCCCTCCGGGTGTCTGTGATGTCTCAGCGCACGTAACGCGCGGGGGGTCGGAATTTGTGCCCGACCCAAGGCGGAGATTTTGCCTCACATCAAGTCCTGTTACTCAATCGACACCCAACCGAACGCCTGAAGAGGTGATCATTCCGGCTGTCGATCGCGCCGCGAACCGGCCAAAAGACCCGTCCCGGCCAGTGGGCGCACGCCTAGGGGCGCGCGCGTATGCGATTGATCACATCTCCTTCTTTCCCGTCCCCGGGCTCCCTCAGACCGGCACTCGGACCGGACCTCACACCGGAATGGTGACGCGCATCACGAGGCCACCGCCCTCGCGCGGCACCGCCTGAACGTAGCCCCCGTGGGCCCGCGCCACGGATCTCACGATGGACAGCCCGAGGCCGACGCCCTTGTCACTGCCCGTGCGCTCGGTACGTAGCCGCCGAAAAGGCTCAAACATGTTGTCGATCTCGTAGGCGGGCACCACCGGCCCCGTATTCTCCACCACCAGCATCGCCTGTCCTGACCTGGCCTCCGTGTCGACCCGCACCCAGCCGTCCGACGGCAGGTTGTAGCGGACCGCGTTCTGCACCAGGTTGAGCGCGATCCGCTCCAGCAGCACGCCGTTGCCCTGGACCCAGACCGGATCCCGGCTGCCCACCAGCTCCACGCCACGGGACTGCGCCTCGCCCCGGGTCTGCTCGACCGCCCGCGCGGCCACCTCGGCGAGATCCACCGGCTTGTGGTCGATGATCTCGTTCTCACTGCGGGCGAGCAGCAGCAGGCCCTCCACGAGCTGCTCACTGCGCTCGTTGGTGGCCAGCAGGGTGTTCCCCAGCTGGATCACCTCGGGCGAGGCGGCCGGATCGGAGAGCTGCACCTCCAACAGCGTGCGGTTGATCGCCAGCGGGGTGCGCAGCTCGTGGGACGCGTTGGCGACGAACCGCTGTTGCGCCGTGAACGCGCGATCAAGCCGGTCCAGCATCTCGTCGAAGGTGTCGGCCAGCTCCTTGAACTCGTCGTCCGGGCCGTCCAGCTCGATCCGGCGATGCAGGTCCGAGCCGGCGACCTGGCGCGCGGTGCGGGTGATCCGGCCCAGCGGCGAGAGCACCCGGCCGGCCATCACATAGCCGAAGGCGAACGCCGCGACGGCCAGACCCAGCAGCGCGAGCAGCGAGCTGCGCAGCAGCTGGTCGAGCGCGATGGAGCGCTGGAGATTGGAGCAGCCCTCCAGCCAGCTCTGGAACTCCGCAGCCGTGACCCGCCCGGTGATCCCCTCGCAGACGTCCGAGGTGATGGTGACCTCGGTGTTGGTGCTGAACTCGAAGGGCGGCTTGCTGCCGTTGTGCAGGGCACGGGCCGCCAGCAGATAGATGATCGTCAGCAGCACCACGCCCGCGATCAGGAACATGCCGCCGTACAGCAGGGTCAGCCGGATCCGGATGGTGGGCCGGAACCAGCTGCGCTGCTGGTCGACGTCGCCCGGCTCCCACTGCGGCTTGGGCGGGGCACTGATCCGGGGCGGCGGCCGGGAGCCTGGCGGGTTGGGGGGCTTCGGGGGGAACCGCGGAGGGAAGGAGGTCATGGCTCAGATCCGGTACCCGGCGCCCGGCACCGTGGTGATCACCGGCGGATCGCCCAGCTTGCGGCGCAGCGTCATCACCGTCACCCGCACGACGTTGGTGAACGGGTCGGTGTTCTCGTCCCAGGCCTTCTCCAGCAGCTGCTCGGCGGAGATCACCGCGCCCTCGCCCCGCATCAGCACTTCGAGCACGGCGAACTCCTTGGGCGCCAGCTGGATCGACCGGCCGCCCCTGGAGACCTCGTGGCGGTTGGGGTCAAGCGTGATCCCGGCCCGCTCCAGCACCGGCGGCAGCGGGGCGGTGGCCCGCCGGCCCAGCGCCCGCACCCGGGCGATCAGCTCGGTGAACGCGAACGGCTTGGGCAGGTAGTCGTCGGCGCCGATCTCAAGGCCCTCGACCCGGTCGCTGACATCGCCGGACGCCGTCAGCATCAGCACCCGGGTGGGCAGGCCGCTGGCCACGATGTACCGGCAGACGTCGTCGCCGTGCAGCAGGGGGAGATCCCGGTCCAGCACCACCACGTCGTAGTCGTTGAGATCGATGCGCTCGGTGGCGGCGGCGCCGTCGTACACCACATCCACGGCCATCGCCTGCCGGCGCAGCCCCGTGGCCACGGCGTCGGCGAGCAACTGCTCGTCCTCCACGACGAGTACGCGCACGTGCGGTCCTTCTCTCTGGCTCCCTGGCACGGCCTCGCTGACCGCGCCTGATCCATCCTGCCCGCAACCCGCGTAAGCCGGTGGTAAACGGCATGGACGGACCCCGCCATCAGGGTTTTCCCGGTGGCGAAGGTTTCCGGCGCTCGCCGGTAGGGGAGTACCAGTCGTACACCCCGTGACCACCCTTCAAGGGCGGTAAGCCACCCCCGCGCTGCCGACCCGAGCGGGCCCGCTGTGGTCGCACCCACCCCCGGCACCCCCAGTGCCGCCGATCGAAGACGAGGGGGCGCACCATGGACGCGTTCACCGCTGGAATTCTGCAGCGTATCGAGAACACTCAGTCCGATCTGCACCGCGCTCGTGCAGCCGGAGATCTGTTCACCATGGATGTGGAGCAGTCGGAGCTGGACGACCTGCACCGACTGGCAGAGGAGCACGGCGTCCGGGTCGGCTGAGGGACGGCCACCCGACGCGAAGGACGGCGGGGCGCCCCGGGAGAGATCCCGGGGCGCCCCGCCGTCCGGCGTGTCCGGCCGTGGGCCGGCCTCAGTCGTGCCAGGCCCCCAGGCCGTCCAGCAGCGGCTGTAGCTCCTGGAACACCCCGGGGCTGGCCGCCACCGTCAGATCGCCGTCCGGCGGCCCGCCGACCCGGCCGCCCGTCGACGCGCCGCCCTCGCGGGCGATCAGATCGCCGGCCGCCAGGTCCCAGGGCATCAGGCCCCGTTCGTAGTAGCCGTCCAACCGGCCCCCGCCCACGTCCGCCAGATCGATGGCGGCGGAGCCCGAACGGCGGATGTCCCGCACCTGGGGGATCAGCCGCGCGGCCAGGGCGGCCTGGGCGGTGCGCACCGTGGCCACATAGTTGAATCCGGTGCCGATCAGCGCCTGGTCCAGCGCGGGGCTCGGCCGCACCGTCATGGGCTGCGGCAGCCCGGCGCCCGAGGTCCGCACGGCGCCGCCGCCGAGGGTGGCGTGGTAGGTCTCGCCCCGCATGGGCGCCTCCACGACCCCGACGACGACCCGGCCGTCCAGCTCGGCGGCCACCGACACCGCCCACTGCGGCAGCCCGTAGAGGTAGTTGACGGTGCCGTCCAGCGGGTCGATGATCCAGCGGACCCGGCTGCTGCCCGCGCTCGCCCCGCTCTCCTCGCCGAGGACGGCGTCGTCCGGGCGGTGTTCGGCGAGAAAGCCGGTGATCAGGTTCTCGGCCGCGACGTCCATCTCGGTGACGATGTCGATCGGGCTCGACTTGGTCGCCGCGACCCCGAGGTCGGCGGGGCGGCCGTCACGCAGCAGGGTTCCGGCCCTGGCCGCCGCCTCCTTGGCCAGCTGAAGCAGCTGGGCCACCAGCGCGGCATCGGGTTGCTCGGACAAGGGTTCTCCTCGGGCGGAACGTCGGGGGTTCTCGTACGGGGCCGGCTCAGGCGAACGGGCTGTCGGCGCCGGCCGCCGCGGGCTTGGCGACCCGGCCGGCGCAGCAGCCGGACGGGCACAGATCGTGGCTGGGGCCGCGCTCGCCCAGCGCGGGCCGGTCGGGGGCCTGGCCGCGCTCGGTGGCCGCGCGCTCCAGCACCAGCTCCCGCAGCGCGGCCACAAAGCGGGGGTGGGCGCCGACGGTGGCCGACCGGACGGCCGCGATGCCGAGCTTCTCGGCGGTGGCCAGCGCCTCCGTGTCGAGGTCGAAACGGACCTCCATATGGTCCGAGACGAAGCCGAGCGGCACCAGCACCACCGAGGTCACGCCCTCGTCGCGCAGCTCCCGCAGCCGGTCGTTGACATCCGGTTCGAGCCAGGGGACGCGGGGCGAGCCGCTGCGCGACTGGTAGACCAGCTCCCAGGCGCGCTCGACGCCCGTCTCCTCGCCGAGCCGCCGGACGATCGCCCCGGCCGCGTCCAGATGCTGCGCCACATAGGCGCCGCCGGGCCCGTGTTCGCGCGGCGGCCCGGAGAACTCGGCGGCGGAGTCCGGGATGGAGTGCGTGCAGAACAGCAGCCTGGCGCCGTCCCGCGTCTCGGCCGGCAGCTGGTCCAGGGCCTGACGGGCGCCCTCCACCATGGTCTCCAGAAAGCCGGGGTGGTTGTAGTACAGGCGGAGCTTGTCCACCCGGGGCAGCGGAAGGCCCTCCTCGCGGAGGGTTCCCAGCGCCGCCGCCAGATCCTCCCGGTACTGGCGGCAGCCGGAGTAGGAGGCGTAGGCGCTGGTCGCCAGGGTGAGCACCCGACGCCGGCCGTCCCGGCCCAGCTCCCGCAGGGTGTCGGTGAGATACGGGGACCAGTTGCGGTTGCCCCAGTACACCGGCAGGTCCAGGCCGATGCCGGCGAAGTCCTCGCGCAGGGCGGCCAGCAGCGCGCGGTTCTGCTCGTTGATCGGGCTGACTCCGCCGAACAGGTGATAGTGGGCGCCGACCTCGGCGAGACGTTCCCTGGGGATGCCCCGGCCTCTGGTGACGTTCTCCAGGAACGGCAGGACGTCGTCCGGGCCCTCGGGGCCACCGAACGAGAGCAGCAGCAGGGCGTCATAGGGCTGGGCAGTGAGCACACCTTCCATGTCAGCGATCCTGCCACTAGCCGGTCGGCGGCTCGGCGGCGCCGTCCCCGGTCGGGGCCGGCGCCGTGCTCTCAGCGGGTTCGGTGGGTTCGGTGGGCTCGGGCGCCGTCGGGTCGCTCTCCGGGGTCGAGGGGTCGGTCGGCGTGCCGGGAGTCTCCGGGTCCGCGGGGCCGGTCGGCTCGGGCGGGGTGGGGGCCGTCTCCGGATCGGCCGGCCCGTCCTGCCGCTCCTCACGGCCGTCGGGGGCCTCGGACTCCTCCTCCTGGCGCTGCTCCGTGCCGGTCTCGGCCGGCCCGGGCTCGCCCTCCCCCGGCCGGGCGTCCCGCTCGTCGCGGCCGAACAGCTCGCCGACCGAGGTGCCGCCGCCCCGCTCCTCCCCCCACCAGCCGGCGAACGAGGAGCCAGCGGCCAGTTCGATCCCGGTGATCGTCGCCATGGCCAGCGCGAAGACGCCGAAGGCGACGGCGAGCCGGCGCCGGAGCCGGGCGCGGCGGCCAGGCGGCCTCGGCGGCTCGGCGACGGGCGTCGGCGGCGCGGGGACGGACCTGGCCCCGCGGCGGTCAAGGGCGTGCTGGTAGACGGGCCCGCCGGCGGTGGCGACCACGCTGATCAGCCCGGCGCCGATCACCGTGCCGTAGACCCCGAGCCCGGAGGCCAACAGCGCCCCCGTGACCGTCGCCGCCGCGCTGGCCACCACCTGCGCCCAGGTCAGCTCGATGCGCGGACGTCTGGGCCCGTCCCCGCCGGATCCGGGCTCCGGAGCCGGCTCGTCCGTGTTCTTTACCCTTGCTTCGACCATTCGCCTCAACCCGCACACTCTTCACACTGGATCCACGTGAATGACCCGGGAAGAGGGCAGAAAGTTCCGAAATCAGGGGTTCTGTGAGACTTGCCACCCGAAGCGGCACCGGATCGACCCGCCAACTCCCTTATGGGTGGAGAACTTCGACAGCGTGGCGCCGACCCCACATGGCCCTAATGGAGTAGTGTGACCACACCTGGTCTCGGCCCCATCCGCTCCGTGCGGCGCATCACGCTCGCGCCGGTCACCGCACGTGGCAAAGTGGCGACTGTGCCATAACATCGGTGTCAGACCACGGCCCGACACGCCGGGCAAGTCGGCAAGGTTGTGGCGGGCTGCGCCCGGGCAAGTCACACTCGTCTGGCAGGAGCAGCGACGTAGGTGACGTCGGCAGGCACCACCCGGGAGGTCCTCGTGCCCGAACTGCGTGTCGTGGCCGTGAGCAATGACGGCACACGCTTGGTGTTGAAGGCTGCCGACAACACGGAATACACCCTTCCGATCGACGAGCGGCTTCGCGCCGCCGTGCGCAACGACCGCGCGCGGCTCGGCCAGATCGAGATCGAGGTGGAGAACCACCTCCGTCCCAGAGACATCCAGGCGCGGATACGAGCCGGTGCGACGGCCGAGGAGGTCGCGCAGTTCGCCGGCATCCCGGTGGACCGGGTGCGCAGGTTCGAGGGCCCGGTGCTCGCCGAGCGCGCGTTCATGGCGGAGCGGGCCCGCAAGACGGCCCTGCGCCGCCCCGGCGAGACGGCGGGGCCGCAGCTGGGCGAGGCGGTCGCCGAGCGGCTGCTGCTGCGCGGCGCCGACAAGGACGCCGTCCGCTGGGACTCCTGGCGCCGCGACGACGGCACCTGGGAGGTCCTGCTGGTCTACCGGGTCGCCGGCGAGACGCACTCGGCGAGCTGGATGTACGACCCGCCGCGCCGGCTGGTCCAGGCCGTCGACGACGAGGCCAGGTCGCTGCTGGGCGAGACGGACGACACGCCCGAGCCGAGCACGCCGTTCGTCCCGCGCATCGCGCGCCTCCCCCGGGAGAGCGAGCGGCCCACGGCGCGGGTCACCCAGGAGCCCGCCTCCAGGGTGGACAACGACACGGACTCGCTGACCAGCCTGCTGGAGGCGGTGCCCAGCTTCCGTGGCGATCTCGTGGTGCCCGAGTCGCCGGCCCCCGCTGCCGGCGTCGAGGACGAGCCGGAGGCGCCGCCCGCCGGCGAGGAGAGCCCGGCGGCCAGGGGGCCTGCGGCGTCCGCCGGCTCCACCTACGCCGATGTCCTGATGCCGCGTTCGGTCGGCGGCCATCGCGACCGGCTGACGGGCACCACCGACCGGCAGGCCGAGGCCGACGGGGTGCGGCCCGGCCGCCGCGCCGCGGTGCCGAGCTGGGACGAGATCGTCTTCGGCACCCGGCGCAAGAAGAAGGACTGAGCCCCAGCGATCAGCCCGGCTCCGGGCCCCCGGCGACGGGGCGCCCGGGCCGGGCGGTCCACTCGCTCCAGGAGCCGGGGTAGAGCGCCGCCGTCACGCCGGCCACCTCAAGCGCCCACACCTGGTGCGCCGCCGACACCCCGGAGCCGCAGTAGACCCCCACCCCGGTACCGGGCGACACGCCCAAGGCGGCGAAGCGGTCGGCGAGTTCGGCGGCGGGGCGGAGCTGTCCCCCCGGTGTCACGTTCTCGGAGGTCGGGGCCGAGACCGCGCCCGGGATATGCCCGGCCACCGGGTCGATCGGCTCCACCTCGCCCCGGTAGCGCTCCCCCGCCCGCGCGTCCAACAGCACCCCTTCCCTGGCCAGTCGGGCCGCGCCGTCCGCGTCGAGCACCGGCAGGCCGCCTGGCGTCGGCACGAAGTCCCCCTCGGCCGGGCGCGGCTCCTCGGTGCTCAGCGGGCCCGTCCAGGCGGCGAGGCCGCCGTCCAGCACCCGCACCCTGGGGTGTCCCGCCCAGCGCAGCAGCCACCAGGCCCGCGCCGCCGCCCAGCCGTCCCCGGCGTCGTAGACCACCACGGGACGGCCCAGGGACACGCCGGCACGGCGCATCGCCGCGCCGAAGATCCCCAGATCCGGCAGCGGGTGCCGGCCCCTCTCGCCCGGCGGCCCCGCCAGCTCACCTGGCAGGTCGACATAGACCGCGCCGGGCAGATGGCCCGCCGCGTACAGCGGGCGGCCGGGCGGGCCGCCCAGGCGCCAGCGGATGTCCAGCAGAACGGGGTGCTCGGACGGCGGAGTTCCAGGGGCGGTGGCGGCGGCGAGTTCCGCTGCCGGGATGATCGCTGTCATGGCCCCATTGTCCCCGCGGGCGGGGGAGACTTGTTCGGAGCACCAGGGGGCAGGGGTGTGGATGGGTATCGAGGAGGGAGCAGGATGACCGAGGCAGCGAGTCCCCCGACGTCCGGGACGCACCGCTGGGTGAGCCTGATGGTCCGTGACCTGACGGCGGCTCAGCGGTTCTATGGGGAGCTGTTCGGCTGGGAGTTCGACGCAGGTCCGACCCAACTGGGTCCTTATGTCAGAGCGCTGCGCGACGGCCACCCGGTGGCCGGGATCAGCGAGTCCGCGGCGGGGGCGCACCAGGTGGTCGCGTGGCTGCCGTACATCGCCACCAGCGATGTCGACGCCACCGCCAGCCGGATCCGCGAGTGCGGAGGCACGGTGGCCGTGGGTCCGATCGAGGTGGAGCAGGTGGGGCGGCTGGCCATCGCCTCGGACGTGAACGGGGCCGCGTTCGGCCTGTGGCAGGGCGGACCGCGGCGCAGCGCGCCGTTCTACGGGCCGGCCGGCACGCCGGAGTGGAACGAGCTGATCACCGCCGACACCTCGGTGGTGAGCAAGTTCTACAGCGTGGTCCTCGGCTACGAGGCCACGCCCGAGCCCGCGCAGCCTGAGGGTCTCGACTACCTGACGCTCCGGTTGGACGACCGGCCGGTGGCGAGCATCCGCGGGGTGGGGGCGGCGGCACTGCCGCAGGACCGTGGTCCGCACTGGATCACGTACTTCTCCGTGCCGGATGTCGACGAGGGGCTCAAGGCGGTGGAGCGGCTCGGCGGCCGGGTGTTGGGCGAGCCCGAGGTCTCGCCGTTCGGCCGCTGGGCGAAGGTGGCTGACCCCGAGGGCGGGAACTTCGCGATCGTCCGACCGCCGGGCCGCTGAGCCTCCGGGCAGCTGGGTCGGCGCGGGTCGGGGCCTGTCTCCCGGATCTTCGTGGGCCAGCGGGCGGCTCCCTCAGCCGGGTGGTTGGGGAAGCCGCTCCCCCGGGCCCTCGGGGGCCGGGAGTGGCCCCCCGTCAGGCGCCGGATCGCGGCACGTGCGCCCCCGGACTTCGTCCGGGGGCGTCGCACGGGCCCGTCAAGGCCCGCCGGACAGGCTCTAGCTGTGCTGCCTGGGTACTCCTTCTGTGGGGAGTACCTCGGGGGAGAGTTGACCCGCGCCGGCCGTCACGGCGGTGAGCCTTCTGCGGTGGTGTCGGCGGCAGAGCACCTCGTACCCCACCTCGCCGCGTGGGCTGTCGGGGCCGCCCGAGACGTCGCCGACCACCACCTGGGCGCCCTCGACCACCATCCGCCCGCCGACCGTGCGCGCGTTGTGGGTGGCGCGGGCACCGCACCAGCAGAGCGCCTCGACCTGGAGGACCTCCACCCGGTCGGCCAGCTCGATCAGCCGCTGGGAACCGGGGAAGAGCTTGGTACGGAAGTCGGTGGTGATGCCGAAGGCGAACACGTCGATGCCGAGGTCGTCCACGACGCGGGCGAGCTGGTCGACCTGGCGCGGGGAGAGGAACTGCGCCTCGTCGGCGATGACGTAGTCGACCCGGCCGCCAGCGGTCAGATGGCGCACCAGATGGGCGTGGAAGTCGAACCCCTCGTCCGTCTCGGTGGCTTCGGCGATCAGGCCGAGCCTGGAGGAGATCCGGCCCACACCGGCCCGGTCGTTGCGGGTGAAGATCATGCCCAGCAGGCCGCGCGCGGAGCGGTTGTGCTGGATCTGCAGGGCGAGCGTGCTCTTCCCGCAGTCCATCGTGCCGGAGAAGAAGGCGAGTTCAGCCAAGGGAACGGGCTCCAGGTCAGGTGCGGACTTCCAGCAGCGGTACCAGCTGCTCGGCCGGGGTCAGGGAGCCGTGCATGCCGATCAGCGCCGACTCCCTTGGCTCGGTCTCACTGGCGATCACGGCGGCCTCGCCCGACATGGCGACGACCACATCGCCGATCCGGGGGCCGACCCTCGCCTCCACGCCCGCGCCCGGCGGACCGAACCAGCCAAGGGCGACGGCCTCGTCCCTGGTGACCACCCAGGCGTCCTCGGCGAGCACCTCGCGCCACACCGCGTGGACATCGGCGGCGGCGCCCGGCACCGCGTAGAGATGGCGGGCCCGGCCCTCCCCGCCGAGGTGGGCGACTCCGGCGCGGAGCTCCCAGTCGTGGTCGAAGTCGAACCTGGCTTCCTCGGTGCGGGGCACGTCGACCATGCCGTGGTCGCCCGTGACATACAGGACGGCGCGCGGCGGGAGGCGCTCGGCCAACCGCCTGGCCAGGGCGTCGACCCGGCTCAGCTGGGCGCGCCACTCCTCCGAGTCGACGCCGAACCGGTGGCCGGCGCCGTCGAGTTCGGCGTAGTAGGTGTAGACCAGGGTCTGCTCGGCCTCGGCGACCCTGCGGGCCGCCTCGTCGACGCGCTCCCACGGGTCGGAGCGGCCGAGGAAGGTGCCGCCGGAGAGGGCGACGCGGGTGAGCGGGGTGCGCTCGAAGTGCGGGGCCGACACCTGGCAGGCGGCCACCCCCGCCGTGTCGGCCCGGAGGAAGAGCGTGGGGTGCGGCTGCCAGCGGGACGGCTCCGTCCAGGGCTCCCAACGCAGCTGGTGCATCAGGACGCCGCTGTCCGGGTCGAGCACCCGATAGCCGGCCATGCCGTGCGCGGCCGGCGGCAGCCCGGTGCCCAGGGAGGCGAGCGAGGTGGCCGTGGTGGAGGGGAAGCCGACGGAGATGGGCTCCCCGGCGCCGGCGTTGGAGCCGGGCAGCAGCGAGGTCAGGAACGGAGCCACCGCCGGATGGGCGCGCAGCACCTCCCAGCCGAGCCCGTCGATCAGGAAGACACAGACCCGGTCGGCGGGCGGCAGCGCGAAGGCGCCTTCGTGCCCGGGAACGCCAAGACCGGTCAGGACCGCGGGCAGCAGATCGGCCAGCGAGCCGGTGCCGTAACGGGGGGCGGGCGCCAACGACGGATCGAGCGGGACCGGGCCGTGCGGCCAACCGCTGGGATGGGAAGGGGGCACCTCCCAACCGCCAGGTTGGGGTGGGGGCACCTCACCACCCCCAGGTTGGGGTGGGGGCACCTCCCAACCGCCAGGTTGGGGGAACATCACCTGCCGGCCACCACCGTCGCCTCGGAGAGGGCCTGGGCGAACTCCAGCGCCTGGCGCACCGTCTCGGGCCCGTCGCCCGCCTCGCTCACCCGCAGGGACAGGTCGTCCGCCGTGGAGGAGCCCGTGTAGCCGTGGTCCGCCTCGCAGTTGGGGTCGCCGCAGTTGGCCGGCTCCATGTCGATCCGGGAGACCGCGCCCCAGCCGATGGTGAGCACCACCTCGCGCGGCAGCGTGCCGGGGACATAGGACTGCGGGTCGGCGACCACCCGGCTGAGCACCACGGAGGAGATCCGCGCCAACTTGACCGACTCCGTCGACGTGGTCGCGTACGCGGTGGGCGTGTTGCCCTCGGCGGGCTGCTCGTCGGTGTGGCTGACGATGAAACGGGTGCCCGTCAGCACCAGCACCGTGGCGTGCCGGCGCACCTCGTTGCTGTCGAAGGTCGTCTCCTGATGGACGAGGAAGGAGGCGACGGGCTCCCGCCCCACGGCGGCCTCCACCGCCTCCGCGACCAGCGCGGGGTAGTAACCGCTGCGCTCGATCGCCTCCCGCAGCCCCTGGGACGTCGTACCGGTCTTCGCCATGCGCCCATCCTAAGGGGCGACTCGGACAGCACAGGGGGCGCGCGAGCCAGAACCCGGCACGCCGGGCGGGCGTTTCTCAGTAGGCGGGCAACCGGCGCGGGCCGAGATCAGGTCGCGGCGGCGGGGGCGCCACCCGCACCGAGGCGCCCAGCACGGCCACCCCCTGGTCAGCGACGACCACGGGTTCGAGTTCGACGGCGGTGATCTCGGGGCGGTCGTCCACCAGCCGCCCCAGCCGGCCCAGCAGTTCCTCCAGGGCCCCCGTGTCCACCGGGCGCGCGCCGCGCCAGCCGAAGAGGATGGGCGCGGCCCTGATGGAGCGGATCAGCGTCGCGACATCCCGGTCGGTGGCCGGCAGCAGCCGGTGGCCGACATCGCCCAGCAGCTCGGATGCCGGCCCGGCGAGACCGAAGGAGAGCGCGGCCCCGATCGCCGGGTCGACGGTGGCCCGCACCACCGTGTCCACGCCCCTGGCCACCATCGCCTGGACCGTGGGCCCGGTGTCGGCCGGATCGCCGAGCCGGTCGGTCAGTTCGGCGTAGGCGCGGCGCAGGTCGGCGGCGCCCGCCAGGTCGAGCCGGATGGATCCCGGCTCCGCGCGGTGCCGCAGCCGCGGCGCGGACGCCTTCAGCGCCACCGGGAAGCCCAGCGTCCGCGCGGCGGCCACGGCCGCCTCCGGCGTCGGGGCCGGCAGCGTGGGCAGCACCTCGATGCCGTAGGTGGCCAGCAGCGCGGTGACGCCGGCCGGTTCGAGCGCGGTGTCCTTGGCCCCCTCGGGAACGCTGACCCCGGCGAGCAGCCTGGCCGCCGCGGGCTCGTCGATGTCGTCGAACTCGAAGGCCCGCCCCCGGTTCTGGGCGCCGGCCCGCCACTCCGCGTGCCGCACCGCCTGCGCCAGCGCCCGCGCGGCGCGTTCGGCCGACGGGTAGGTGGGGATGCCGCGTTCGCTCAGCTCGCCGGCCAACTCGTCCAGGGCGAGTTGGGCGACCAGCACCGGCTTCCCGCTGTCGGCGCCGGCCTCGGCGGCGCGCAGCGCGGTCGCCAGGTCCTCGACGCCCAACTCGCCGCCGACCGTGGGGGCGACGGCGACGAGCACCGCGTCGGCTCCCGGGTCGGCGAGCGCGGCGGCCACCGCCGCGCCGAACTCGGCGGGCCCTGCGGCGTCCCCGAGGCCGTTCAGCGGCAGCGGGCGCAGCCGTTGGGCGCGGCAGGCGTCGTGCGCGATCAGGCCGATCGCCTGGGCGTTGCCCACGACGGCGACGCGGGGCCCGTCGGGCAGCGGCTGGTGGGCCAACAGCAACCCGATGTCGACCAGTTCGACGGCGGTGTCGGCCTGGATCGCCCCGGCCTGGCGGAGCAGCGCCGAGACCGTCTCCTCCGGTGTGTGGCTGGTCGGCACCATGTGCCCCAGCGGGGGCGCGCCGCCGCTGTGCCGGCCGCCGCGCACCACCACGACGGGCTTCCCCGCCTCCGCGCTGCGCCGGGCGAGGCGGGTGAACTTACGCGGGTTGCCGACCGACTCCAGATAGAGCAGGACGACGTCGGTGCGCTCGTCGGCGTGCCAGAACTGCAGCACGTCGTTGCCCGAGACGTCGGCCCGGTTGCCGGCCGAGACGAAGGTGGAGAGGCCACCGCCCCGGCTCTCCAACTCGTCGAGGACGGCGATGCCCATGGGCGCGGACTGGGTGAAGAGGCCGATCCGTCCCGCGGCGGGCAGCCGGGGCGCCGGGCTCGCGTTGAGGCTGATCGCGGGCGCGGTGTTGATCACGCCGAAGGCGTTGGGGCCGACGATCCGCATGCCCTGGGCGCGCGCCCGGCGCACCAGCTCGCGCTGTTCGCGCCGGTCGTGGCCGGCGGCCAGCACGATCAGGCCCTGGACGCCGCGCTCGGCGCAGTCGTCCAGCGCGGCGGCCACCTCGTCGGCCGGCACCGCCAGCACGGCGAGGTCGACGGTGCCGGGGATGTCCCGCACCGAGCGGAACGCCGGGGCGCCGCCGAGCACCTCGGTCTCGGGCGGCAGGGCGCGGTTGACGGCGTAGAGGCGGCCGGTGAAGCCGCCGGCGAGCAGCCCGGCGAGCACGGTGCGCCCCGCCCCGCCGGGTCGGCGGCCGGCGCCGACCACGGCCACGCTGCCCGGCGAGAGGAGGCGCTGCACGGAGTGGGCCTCGGCGCGCTGTTCGCGGGCCCGCATCACGGCCAGCGACTCGGCGGTGGGGGCGAGATCGAGGCTGAGGTGCACGGCGCCGTCAGCGAAGCTGCGCCGCTGGGAGTAGCCGGCGTCGGTGAAGACCTTGATCATCTTGCCGTTGGCCGGCAGCACCTCGGCCTCGAAGCGGCGCACCCCGCGCTCCCGCGCCACCGCGGCGATGTGCTCCAGCAGCGTGGAGGCCAGGCCGCGCCCCTGGTGGGCGTCCTCGACCAGGAACGCCACCTCGGCCCGGTCGGCCGGCGCCGAGGCGGCGCGGCCCGCGCGGTCCACCCGGTCGAAGCGGACGGTGGCGAGGAACTCGTCCCCGACGGTGGCGGCGAGCCCCACCCGGTCCACGTAGTCGTGGTGGGTGAAGCGGTGCACATCGCGGTCGGAGAGCCGGGGGTAGGGCGCGAAGAAGCGGTAGAACTTCGACTCGTCGGAGACCCGTTCGTAGAAGCTGACCAGGCGTTCCGCGTCCGAGGGGGCGATGGGTCTGATGTGGGCGGTGCCGCCGTCCCGAAGCACCACATCGGCTTCCCAGTGGGCGGGGTACGCGGGTTGGGCGGGTTGGCCGAGTGGTCCCATGGCATCAGCGTACGGTTGGCATGGTCGCAACGGGCGGCTCGGCGCCACCGCGCGACCATCCGGTCCAGCCACCCATCTCCCGGAGGACACACACATGGTCGAGCGCCGCGTCACCATCGGTTGGGCCGAGGGGCTCCACGCCAGGCCCGCGTCGATCTTCGTGCGGGCCGCCACCGCCACCGGTGTGCCGGTGACCGTCGCCAGGGCGGGCGGGGCGCCGGTGAACGCCGCCTCGATGCTCGCCGTCCTCAGCCTCGGCGCGCAGGGCGGCGAGGAGATCGTGCTGGCGTCGCCGGCCGAGGAGGCCCAGGCGGCGGAGGCGGCCCTGGAGCGGCTGGCCCGGCTCGTCGCCGAGGGGCTCGACGAGCTGCCGGAAACGGTATGAGGAAACGTCCCGGATAAACAGGCGGATCGGATTTCTGCTTTCGGGCAGCTTTCGGAAAGCTTTCCGTCAGCAGCCGGTCAGCTTTCGGTCGGTGAAATGGGCGCCGAACATTCTCGCGGCGCTTTTCGAGGACCGTCACCCTCCTGTGTATACGGTCGCTGTTAAATCTGACCGCGCACCGTGTTTACGGAAGGTTTCCGGTCTCTCACGACCTCGCCGTGGAACTGTCGGCGGGCCGGCCTCGTCCGCTCCAGCTGGGCGGCCGAAAGGGATCTGGCCCGCTCCGCGTCCCCCCGCGCGATGGCGTCCACCAGGGCGCCGCGCTCCTGCCAGAGCCCGACGGCCCTGGACAGCGGTTCGGCCGTGTAGAGCCAGGTGACCTTGCGGCGCAACTGCACCAGCAGATCGGTGAGTCCGGGGCTGCACGTGGCCTGCGCGACCGTCTCGTGGAACCAGTCGCCAAGCGAACGCAGATCCGCCTCCTGCCCCTGCCCGGCCCGCTGCCGACCGAGCCTGACCAGGCCCCTGAGCACCTTGAGGTGCGCCTCCGTGCGGCGTTGGGCCGCGCGGGCGGCGCCCAGCGGCTCCACCAGCGCCCGCACGTCCAGCAGATCCGCGGCCTCGCGGTCTCCCAACTGGGCGACACAGGCGCCGGCATGGCGCCTGGACACCACGAAGCCCTCGGACTCCAACGTCCGCAGCGCCTCGCGGACGGGGACCCGGGAGACGCCATAGCGCTGCGCCAGCTGCTCCTCGGCCAACCTCGCCCCCGGCGGCAGCACTCCGCCCACGATGTCGTCACGGATCGCCGTGCATACGGTGTGCGCGGAGATGCGCATAAACAACCCCCACAGACATAGCCGGCGTTGCCCTGTCGCATTACTACCGGGTCACTCCCACGAACTGTATGGCAAAACCCCGGGAATGCCGATAGGGCCCCTGCCGAGCGACCGCCTTTCGGTCGTTTATCCGAAAAAGCGAAGGGGACCGGTGGCCGTTCCGGTCCCCTGCCGCGCCGCGCACCGACTGGTCGTCGCCCGTCGGTATCGGTCCGTACGAGTACTAGTCGGTGAGCACCTCGACCTCGCCGATGCCCAGCTCCCGCACCGGGTCGGCGATCTGCTTGGCGTCGCCGACCAACACCGTCACCAGACCGTCCGGCGGGAAGGCCCGCACCACCGCCGCCGTCGCCTCCACCGTGCCGGTGTCGGCGAGCCGGGCGTAGAGCTTGGCCTGGTAGTCGTCCGGCAGTTCCTCCTCCACCTGGTCGGCCAGCGCGCCGGCCACGGCCGACGCCGTCTCGAAGCTCAACGGAGCGACGCCGACGAGGAACTGGACCGCCGTGTCCCGCTCCTCGTCGGTCAGCCCCTCGGCGGCCAGGGTGCGCAGCACCTGCCACAGGTCGGCCAGCGCCGGGCCCGTGACCTCGGTGGCCACCGAACCCCTGATGCCCAGCAGGGAGATGCCGTCCCCCCGGGCGCTGGAGCGCAGCACATGGGTGGACGCCCTGATCCCGTAGGTGTAGCCCTTCTCCTCGCGCAGCACCCGGTCGAGCCGGGAGGTGATGGTGCCGCCGAGGCAGTAGACGCCCAACCGGTGGGCCGGCCACACCGGGTCGTGCCGGTCCGGGCCGATCCGGCCGATCAGCACCTGCGTCTGGACCGCGTCGGGGCGGTGGACGATCACCACGCGGGACTCCTCCCACACCTGCGCCGGCGCCCAGCGGACGGACGCGGCCGGCGCGCCCTGCCAGACGCCCAGGGTCGCCTCCAGCACCGCGTCCAGGTCGATGCCGGTGAGATCGCCGACCACCACGGCGGTGGCGCCGGCCGGGCGGATGTGCGCGGCGTAGAAGTCGCGCACGTCCTTGGCACCGATGCCCCGCACGCTCTCGGCGGTGCCCTGGCGAGGGCGGGAGAGCCGGGAGCTCGCGGCGAAGAGCGTGGCGCTCAGCGTCATCGCCGCCCGCCTGGCCGGGTTGGCCAGCTCGTGCGGGATCTCGTCCAGCCGGTTGGCGACCAGCCGCTCGATCTCGTGCTCGGGGAAGGCGGGGGCGCGCAGCGCGTCCGCCACCAGCCGGAGCGCGCCGTCGAGGCGGGAAGCCGGCACCTCAAGGGAGACGCGGACGCCGACGTGGTCGGCGTAGGCGTCCAGGGTGGCGCCGCAGCGCTCCAGCTCGGCGGCGAACTCCTCGGCCGTGTGCCGGTCGGTGCCCTCGGACAGGCCCCGGGCCATGATCGTCGCCACGCCCTCCAGGCCGTCGGGCTCCGCGTCCAGCGGCGCCGTCAGGTTGATCTCGACGGCGATCACCTGCTGCCCCGGACGGTGACTGCGCAGCACGGTCAGCCCGTTGGGCAGCGTGCCGCGCTCGGGCGCGGGGAACGCCCACGGCTTGGCCTGTCCTGCGGTGGGCTGCGCGTGCAGCGTCATCTTCGGGTTGGGCTCGGTCACTTCTGCTCCCCCTCGGTCTCCGTCGCCTGCTCCTCGTCCGCTGTGGGCGTCGGCTCGTACACCAACACCCCCCGGTTGTCCGAGCGCAGTCGGGCCGCCGCCACCGCGCGGACCTCCTCGGGGGTGATCTCCAGGATCCGCCGCACGGCGGTCAGCGCCAGGGTGGCGTCACCGAACAGGACGGCGTACTTGCACAGTTCGTCGGCGCGGCTGCCGACCGTGGCCAGCCGGTCCAGCCACTCCCGCTCCAACTGGGCCTGGGCGCGCTCCATCTCCTCGGGGCTCGGCCCCTCCTCGGCGAAGCGGGTCAGCTCCTCCTCGACGGCCGCCTCGATCTCGGCGATCCCCGCGTCACCCGAGGTCTTGACGTCCAGCCAGCCCAACGAGGGCGCGCCGGCCAGCCGCAGCATGCCGAAGCCGGCCGAGACCGCGGTGCGGTCGTGGCGCACCAGCCGGTTGTAGAGCCGGGAGGACTCCCCGCCGCCGAGCGCGGTGAGCGCCAGGTCGGCCGCGTCGGCCTCCCTGGTGCCGTCGTGGGGCAGCCGGTAGACGGCCATCAGGGCGCGGGCCGGCACGTCCTCGTGGAGCTCCTCGCGCAGCTCCGCCCCGATCACCTCGGGCAACGAGCCGTCGCGCGGCGGGCGCTTGCCGTCGTGGCTCGGGATCGAGCCGAAGTACCGCTCCAACCAGGCCAGGGTCTGCTCCGGGTCGATGTCCCCGACCACCGAGATGACCGCGTTGTTCGGCGCGTAGTAGGTGCGGAAGAACTCCCTGGCGTCCTCCAGGGTGGCCGCGTCCAGATCGGCCATCGAGCCGATCGGGGTGTGGTGGTAGGGGTGCCCCTCGGGGAAGACCATCGCGGTCAGCCGCTCGAAGGCGGTGCCGTAGGGGACGTTGTCGTAGCGCTGCCTGCGCTCGTTCTTGACCACGTCGCGCTGGTTCTCCATGGACTCGTCGTCCAGCGCGCTGAGCAGGGTGCCCATCCGGTCGGCTTCCAGCCACAGGGCCAGCTCCAGCTGGTGGGCCGGCATCGTCTCGAAGTAGTTGGTGCGCTCGAAACTGGTGGTGCCGTTGAGCGAGCCGCCGGCCCCCTGCACCAGCTCGAAGTGGCCGTTGCCCTTGACTTGTTCCGATCCCTGGAACATCAGGTGCTCGAAAAGGTGCGCCAGTCCGGTGCGCCCGGGCACCTCGTGCCGGGAACCGACGTCATACCAGATGCAGACGGCGGCGACCGGCGTGAGATGGTCCTCTGAGAGCACCACCCGCAATCCGTTGGCGAGTCTGTGCTCGGTCGCGGTGAGCCCACCAACGGTATCCTGCGGGCTGGCCGTGTGGCCCATGGACATGAGGTCCCTTCGCTCGGTCGGTAGAGATGCCTGTCACCTTATGCAAGGTGAGCCAGGGCGTGCGAAGTTCCCGGTTGTCAGCGGGGCGGTCCACAATGGTCGCCAGCAACCCGCCCGCCTGTACGAAGGAGCCCTGCCGCGATGGCCCGCCGCAGCAAGCAAGCCCCGCCTCCTGAGGAGTTCGAGGAACGCATCCTCGACATCGATGTGGTCGATGAGATGCGGGGCTCCTTCCTGGAGTACGCGTACTCGGTGATCTACTCGCGCGCCCTGCCCGACGCGCGGGACGGGCTCAAGCCGGTACAGCGCCGCATCCTCTACCAGATGCACGACATGGGGCTGCGTCCCGACCGGTCCTATGTGAAGTGCGCCCGGGTGGTCGGCGAGGTGATGGGCAAGCTCCACCCGCACGGGGACTCCGCGATCTACGACGCGCTCGTCCGGATGGCCCAGTCCTTCTCGATGCGGCTGCCCCTGGTCGACGGCCATGGGAACTTCGGTTCGCTGGGGAACGACGACCCACCCGCCGCCATGCGGTACACGGAGTGCAAGTCGGCGCCGGCCGCCAGTCTGATGGTGGCCTCGATCGACGAGGACACGGTTGACTTCGCGGCCAACTACGACGGAAGCGAGCAGGAGCCGGCCGCGCTCCCCGCCGCCTACCCCAACCTGCTGGTGAACGGCTCCAGCGGCATCGCGGTGGGGATGGCGACCAACATGCCGCCGCACAACCTCGTCGAGGTGATCGCCGCGGCCCGCCATCTGATCCGGTATCCGAACGCGGATCTGGAGGCGCTGACCCGGCTCGTCCCCGGGCCCGACCTGCCGACGGGCGGTCGGATCGTCGGCCTGGACGGCATCAGGGACGCCTACCGCACGGGCCGTGGCACGTTCCGGATGCGCGCCACGGTCGCGGTGGAGAAGGTCTCGGCCCGCCGCCGGGGCCTGGTCGTCACCGAACTCCCCTTCGCCGTCGGCCCGGAGAAGGTGATCGCCAAGATCAAGGACCTGGTCAACGCCAAGAAGCTCCAGGGCATCGCCGACGTCAAGGACCTGACGGACCGGGAGAACGGCCTCCGCCTGGTCATCGAGGTGAAGAACGGCTTCAACCCCGAGGCCGTCCTGGCGCAGCTCTTCAAGCTGACGCCCATGGAGGAGACCTTCGGCATCAACAACGTGGCCCTGGTGGACGGCCAGCCGTTGACGATGGGCCTGCGCGAGCTGCTCCAGGTCTATGTCGACCACCGTTTCGAGGTGGTCAGGCGGCGCAGCGAGTTCCGGCGCACCAAGCGGCGGGACCGGCTGCACCTGGTCGAGGGCCTGCTGGTGGCGCTGCTGGACATCGACGAGGTGATCCGGCTGATCCGCTCCAGCGAGAACGCGGCCCAGGCCAAGGAGGCCCTGATCGGCCGCTTCGGTCTTTCGGAGATCCAGACGCAGTACATCCTGGACACCCCGCTGCGCCGGCTGACCAAGTTCGACCGGCTGGAGCTGGAAACCGAACGGGATCGGCTGACCGGGGAGATCGAGGAGCTGACCCGCATCCTCGACTCGGACGCCGAGCTGCGGAAGCTGGTCTCCGGCGAGCTGGCCGAGGTCGCCAAGAAGTTCGGCACCCCGCGCCGCACCGAGCTGGTCGAGGCCGAGGGCACACCGGTCGAGGTGCTCCCCCTTGAGGTCTCCGACGATCCCTGCCGGGTGTTGCTCTCCTCCACGGGGCTGCTGGCCCGCACCGCCGACGGGCACGCCTCGCTTGAGGAGGCGCCCAAGCGCGGCAAGCACGATGTGATCGTCTCCGCCGCGCACTCCACCATCAGGGGCGAGATCGGCGCGGTCACCTCGGCCGGGCGGCTGCTGCGGATCTCCGTGGTGGATCTGCCGGCGCTGCCCCCCGCCGCCTCGGCGCCCAGCCTGGCCGGCGGCGCCCAGGTGTCGGAGTTCGTCTCGCTCGGCGCGGACGAGCGGGTGGTCTGTCTGACCTCGCTGGACGAGTCGTCGCCGGGGCTTGCCATCGGCACGGAGGCCGGCGTGGTGAAACGCGTGGTGCCCGACTACCCGGCCAACAAGGAGGAGTTGGAGGTCATCGCGCTCCGCGAGGGCGACCGCGTCGTCGGCGCGGCGGAGCTGCGCACGGGTGAGGAGGATCTGGTCTTCATCACGGACGAGGCGCAGCTGCTGCGCTATCCGGCCGCCCAGGTCAGACCGCAGGGGCGGCAGGCCGGCGGGATGGCCGGCGTGAAGCTGGGCCAGGGAGCCAGGGTGCTCTCCTTCACGGTGGTCGATCCGGCGCGGGACGCCCTGGTGTTCACGGTGGCCAGCGGCTCGGGCACGCTGGACGACTCGCTGCGCTCGGCGAAGGTGACGCCGTTCGACCAGTACCCGCGCAAGGGCCGGGCCACCGGCGGGGTGCGCTGTCAGCGGTTCCTCAAGGGCGAGGAGCGGCTGGTCTTCGCCTGGGCGGGCGCTTCCCCGGCCCGCGCGGCCACCAAGGCGGGCGCCCCGGTGGAGCTGCCTGAGCCCGATCCGCGCCGCGACGGCTCGGGCGTCCCCCTGGCCAAGGCGGTGGACACGGTCGCCGGGCCGCTGGGCTGAGGCGGACTCCGGGGGCGCGGGCCCGCCGTCGGCTCAGCCGACGGCGGGCTCCCCGAAGACGGCCGGTTCCTCGAAGACGGCCGGCTCCTCGAAGACGGCCGGCTCCTCGGGGCGTTCGACATAGCGCGCGACCCGCCACCGGGCGTCCCGGTCCGCGTCTCCGCTCGCCGTCCCGTCCGCCGTCCGGTCCGCCGTCCCGTCCGGCTCCGCCGTGACGCAGCCGGCCAGCTCGGCGCGGAGCGCGGCGGCGTCGAGGCCGGTGCCGATCAGCACCAGGCCGGTGGTGTCGGGCCCGGCCGCCGGCGGCGGGTCGGGGAAGAGCCGCAGAAAGCGGCCCACCACATGCAGGGTGTAGCGCTCGGCGCCCAGCTGGACGAAGCCCTTGATCCGGTAGAGCCCCGGCCGCCTGGCGTCCAGGAAGTCCAGCAACCGGCCGGGATCCAGCGGGCGTCGGGCGTGGAAGCTGACGCTGCTGAACCCGCTGTGCGGGTGCCCATGCCCTTCGTGCCCCGCGTCGTCGGCCAGCAGGTCGGCGAAGGAGAGCTGCCTGGGCCCGTCCGCGTCCGTCCGCCTCGCCGGCGCTCCGTCCAGCAGCAGCCCCGGGTCCAGGCGGCCATGGGTGGTGGCCACCACGGGCGCCCCGCAGGACCGTTCGCGCAGCTCGGCCAGGAGCCGTTCGCCCGTTGCCGCGTCGACCAGGTCCGTCTTGTTGAGCACCACCAGATCGGCGAGGCCCGTGTAGCGGTCGGTGGCGGGCTGCCGCGCGCGGAGCGCGTCGTGCTCCACGGCGTCGATCAGCTGCACCAGGCCGCCGTAGAGGATCCGTCGGTCCTCGCTGGCGAGCACCATCCGCACCAGCGCCGGGGGTTCGGCCAGGCCGCTGGCCTCCACCACGATCAGGTCGATGGCGAGCGCCGGATCGGCGAGCCTGGCCAGCGCCTGGTCCAGCTCCTCGGTGTCCACGGCGCAGCAGAGGCAGCCGTTGCCGAAGGAGATCATGGAGTCCACCTGCCCGGCGACCGTCATGGCGTCCACCGGCACGCTGCCGAAGTCGTTGACCACGGCCCCGATCCTGACGCCCTGGGCGTTGGTCAGCAGATGGTTGAGCAGCGTCGTCTTGCCGGCTCCGAGGAATCCGGCGAGGACCACCACGGGGACGCGACCAGCGGCCACGGCTCCCCTCCCTTCACGTCCGTCTCCAGCGTCTGCGCCCGCCACCCTAGGTGATCCACCCGGGGAGGCGCCCCGACAGACCGGGGAGGTGCTGTCGGGGCGCCGGCCACGAGGGAGGTGAAACGCGGTCCCTGCCGGTTACTCGGGCTGGGGCCAGGTCTCGCAGTCGTCCCACTCGGTGTCAAGACCGGTGTTGCCACCGCCGTCGTTGATCGTCAACGGTGCGTTGCCGGTCGGGAACGGGCAGTTGTAGACACCCGCCACGCCGACGCCGGTCGCCGTGACGTTCTGCACGGTGACCTCGCCCGTGGTCTCCGCCTGGACCACCACGGTGCCCACGCCGTCCACCTCGGCTCCGTCGATGGTCACCCGGTTGGTGGCCAGTCCGGTGCCGCCGCCCGAGACGAACTGGAAGGCGCTCCACGGGCTGTCGAGGACCGTGGTGTCGGTGATGTTGATGTCGGCCTCGATCGCGTGGTTGTAGGCGTCGACCCGCAGTGCGGACATCGGGTGGTCCCAGTTGGGGTTGAGCGCCCCAGCGCTCACCAGCGTGTTGCCGTCCACCGTGATGGTGCCGGCCAGCGGGAAGAACGGCTCCATGAACGCCTGGTTGGAGATCGCGATGCCGCTGCCCAGCGCGTTGGTGTCACGGACGTAGTTGTTGGTGACCTGGATGTCCTCGCCGCCGTAGATGGCGATGCCGTTGGCCAGGTTGGGCTGGATCACGGTGTTGCTGTCGAAGCTGGCGCCGCTGTTGGCCTGGGGCAGCGACCACATCGCCAGCGCGTCGTCACCCGTGTTGCGCAGGTAGTTGTCCCGCACCTGGACGTCGTTGGCGCTGCCGTTGAGGTTGAGCCCGTCGGCGGCCATGTCGACGATGCGGTTCCGCTCGACCACCAGGTCGTCGTTGTTGCCCGTCATCCACAGGCCGACCTTGAGGTGCTGGAGCCACATCCCGGAGACCGAGGAGTCCGGGCCAAGGCTGCCGTTGACGAAGTTGTCCGGGTTGCTGTCCACCCGCTCGGTGACATCGCCGATCACGGCGAAGTCGCTGATGTGCACGTTGCCGGGGCTCTCGCCCTGGTTGACGAAGCGGGAGCTGTGCACCACCGAGTGCCAGGAGCCCGCCCCCTGGAGGGTGACGTCCTCCACATAGAGCGGCTGGTTCACCTGGTAGGTGCCCGGCGGGATCCACACCGTGCCGCCCCTGCCCTGCGCGACGGCCTCGACGAACGCCTGGCTGGAGTCGGACGCGCCGGTGGGGTCGGCTCCAAGATCCGTCACGTCCAGGGCCCCGGCCGGCGCCTCGGCGGGCGCGGCCACCTGCTCGAAGTCGGCGCTGTCCAGGGTGACCTGGCCGCTGGCCACGAAGGAGACGGTGTCCCCAGCCGCCAGGTCCTGGCCGAGCGGCAGCCGCTCGTGGGTGAAGAAGTGATGCGTGGTCGAGCCCGCTATCCAGGGTGCGTCGAAGTACTGGAACCGGTCGCTGAGCGGGATGGACTCCTCGACCGGCTGCCCGTTGACCTCGACGGTCAACGAGCCCTGGCCGCCCTCGGGGACGTTGTAGACGACGGTGGTCGCGTTGGCCGCCTCGGTGAGGGTGAAGGTGACGGACTGTCCCGCGGCGAGCTCGACGGCGCTGCGGCCCGACGCCTCGGAGGCGACGGTCCCCTGGGTGACGTCGGGCCCGATCACGGACCCGTCGTGCTCGGCGTCCTCCGCCTCCTGGGTGACGAAGGGGAGTTCGGCGCCGGCCAGCGGCGCGGCGTCGGCCGCGGGCCGGGGGGCTTCGCCCGCGTCGGCCGTCGCGGTGAAGCCGACGGTGCCCAACAGGATGGCGCCGGCCGAGGCCGCGCCGGCGGCGCGCCACCGCTTGCGCGATGGGTGGGGTGCGCTCATGAGAGTCCCTTCCTAAGGGGTGGTGGGGGTGTTGGCGGTCCGGCCGCCGGAGGTGTTCAGACCCGCAGCCAGACCGCCGTGTCCTGCGGCAGCAGACCCGCTTCGTCCAGCGGGCCGCTGCGCAGCAGCACGTGTGTGTGGGGAGGCAGCGCCAACGGCTCGGGCGCCAGGTTGACCGCGCAGACCAGGCCGTGCTCCCGCGCGAAGACCAGCGCGCCCGAGGGGGAGTCCAACCAGGTCAGGTCCCCGGTGGAGGCGGGCCAGGCGCGGCGCAGCCGCAGGCCCGTGCGGTAGAGCCAGAGCATGGACCCGGGGTCCTTCTCCTGGGCCTCGGCCGTGTGGTCGGCCCAGTCGTCCGGCTGCGGCAGCCAGGTGTCCGCGCCGCCGAAGCCGTAGGGCGCGGACTCCCCCGACCAGGGCAGCGGCACCCGGCAGCCGTCCCGGCCCGGGTCGATGCCGCCGGACCTGGCGTGCATCGGGTCGTTGATGCGGTCCCGTGGGATGTCCGCCTCCGGCAGGCCCAACTCCTCGCCCTGGTAGAGGTAGACGGCCCCCGGCAGGGCCAGCGTCAACAGCGCTGCGGCGCGCGCCCGGCGGGTGCCGAGTTCGAAGTCGGTCGGGGTGCCGAACCGCTTGGCCACAAAGGCGAAGCCGGTCTCCTCGCGGCCGTAGCGCGTGGCGGTCCTGGTGATGTCGTGGTTGGCCAGCACCCAGGTCGCCGGGGCGCCGACCCCGGAGTGCGAGGCGAGCGTGCCGTCGATGGAGGCGCGCAGCCGCTCCGGCTCCCAGGGGCAGCTGAGGAAGTCGAAGTTGAAGGCGGTGTGCAGCTCGTCGGAGCGCAGATAGCGGGCGAACCGCTCCACGTCGGGGAGCCACAGCTCGCCGATCAGCACGCCCTCGTACTCGTCGGCGATGGCCCGCCAGGCCCGGTAGATGTCGTGCAGCTCGTCGCGGTCCACATAGGGGTGGGGGTCGCGTTCCGGGTCGAAGTCCGGCAGTTCGGGGTCCTTGGCCAGCAGCGCGGCGGAGTCGATCCGGACGCCGGCCGCGCCTCGGTCGAACCAGAAGCGGAGGATCTCCTCGTGCTCCTGCCTGACCTGCGGATGGGCCCAGTTGAGATCCGGCTGCCCGGGCGCGAAGAGGTGCAGGTACCACTCCCCCGGGCTGCCGTCGGGGTCGGTGCTGCGCGACCAGGCGGGGCCGCCGAACTCCGAACGCCACGCGTTGGGCGGCTCGGCACCGTCCGCCCCGCGCCCGGGGCGGAAGTGGAACAACTCCCGCTCCGGGCTGCCGGGGGGCGCGGCCAAGGCGGCCTTGAACCACGCGTGTTCGGCGGAGATGTGGTTGGGGACCACGTCGACGATGGTGCGCAAGCCCTGCTGACGCGCCTCGGCGATCAGCTTCTCAGCCTCCGCCAGGGTGCCGAACGCCGGGTCGATGGCGCGATAGTCCGCGACGTCATAGCCGCCGTCGGCCAGCGGCGAGACGTACCAGGGGGTGAACCACAGCGCCTCGACGCCGAGTTCGGCGAGATACGGCAGGCGGGCCCTGACCCCGGCGAGGTCGCCGGTGCCGTCGCCGTTCCCGTCGGCGAAACTGCGGATGTACACCTGGTAGATGGCGGCGGAGCGCCACCACGCGGGAGGGTTGTGCGGCACGGAGTTTTCCTTTCGGGTGATCAGCCCTTGAGGCTGCCCGCCGTGAGGCCGGCGAGAATATGGCGCTGGAAGATCAGGAAAACCACCACCAGTGGAATGCTGGCCAATACCATTCCGGCGATCAGCATGTTGAGCGATGTCGTGTCCGCGATCCGTTGCAGATAGACGGTGATGGGCTGCTTCGCCGGATCGGGCAGCACCACCATCGGCCAGAGGAAGTCACGCCACAGAGCGCTGATGGACAGGATCGACACAACGGCGATGATGGGCCTGGACAGCGGCAGAATGATGCGCCACATGGTGGTGAACGCACCAGCACCGTCGATCCGCGCGGCATCGAGCAGCTCGTCCGGTATCTGGTCGAAGAAGTTCTTCAGCACATAGATGTTGAACGCGTTGGCGGCTGCGGGTAGCCATACGGCCGCCGGGTTGTTGATGAGGTTGAGCCCGAGAACGGGCACGTCGGTGACCGTGAGATAGGTGGGGATCAGCAGGGCGGTGGCCGGCACCATCAGGGTGACCAGCATCATGCCGAGCACGATCTTCCCGAACCTCGGGCGGAGTTTCGACAGCGCGTAGGCGGCCGGGAGCTGGATCGCGAGCCCGAGCAGCCACGCGCCACCGATCAGCACGACGGTGTTACCGAAGTAGCGTGCCAGTTCCAGACGGTTCCAGGTGTCCGAGTAGTTGCTCGGATGGAATTCCTCGGGAATGTAGGTCGGTGGGTTCCGAGCCAGTTCGGGAGAGCTTTTGAGACCACCGGTCACCATCCAGTAGAGCGGGATGATGAAGGCCACGGTGAACAGGATGATCGCGATGGCGAACAGGGACCAGTAGACCAGTCGGCCGCGAGTCGTCTTGAGTACGGCGGGGCGTACCAGCGTGCGCAACTGAGCCTCCCTCAGGTCTGCTGGCTGCGGGTGACCCGCAGATAGGCGGCGGAGAACACGGCGAGCACCAGCAGCAGGAGCAGACTCATGGCGCTGGCGGCGCCGAAGTTGTTGTAGACGAAGGCGTAGCGATAGATCAGCAGCATGACCGTGACGGTCGAGTCCTGCGGCCCGCCACCGGTCATCACGAACGGTTCCGTGAATACCTGCATGGTGGCCACGACCTGGAGCAGCAGCAGCATCAGGATGACGAACCTGGTCTGCGGAATGGTCACATGCCAGATACGCCGCCAGATACCGGCGCCCTCCAGTTCCGCGGCTTCGTACAGCTCGCCGGGAATGGTCTGTAGGGCGGCCAGGTAGATCAGCGTCGCCGTGCCCATATTGGCCCAGGTGGAGACGATGACCAACGAGATCAGGGCGGTACTGGAGGAGTTCGTCCAGTCCGAGGTGGGGAGCCCGACCGTGCCCAGGATCTCGTTGATCAGGCCCCCGTCCGGCTGGTAGAACCATCGCCACATCAGCGCGACGACCACCGGCGGCAACATCACCGGCAGATAGACCAGGACCCGGAAGTAGGCCCTCGCGTGCCGGAACTCGTTGATCAGCAGGGCGGTCACAAAGGGAACGCCGAAGCCGAGCACCAGGGCGTAGAGCGTGAATATCGCGCTGTTACGCCAGGCCGTCGCGAACAACGGGTCATCGAAGATATAGCTGAAGTTGTCAAACCCGACCCAGCTCGATCCGCGAACGAAGTTGACTTCCTGAAAGCTCAGGATGATGTTGCGAATGGCCGGGTACCAGGCGAAGAGCGAGAAGACCACGAGAGCGGCGCACAGGAATCCATAGGCGGTGACGTTCTCGCCCAGTCGCCGCCTGGTCTCGGGAGAGGCCATCTCAGGAGGCGCCGTAGATCCGGTTGACCTGGCTCTCCGCGTCGTCGAGGAGCGACTGGATATCGGAACCCTCGTTGGTCAACACGCCCTGCATCACGTTGTCCAGGGTCGCGTAGACCTCCTGGGCGTTCGGCGGCTCGATCCGTCCCTCGATCGAGGGGGCGCCCTCCATGAAGGGCTGCACATGCTCCACGGGCACGTTGGCGTACTGCTCCTTGAGCGCCTCGACGTTGTCGCGGATCTCGCCCTCGACCCAGATGTCAGGGGTGGGCGGCATCGGCAGCCCGACCGGCAGCTCGTCAGCCGCGCTCTCCTCGATCCGCCGCTCGATCTCGTCCGGGTTCACGAAGCGCCACTGGAGCCAGGTGAGGGCCGCCTCGATCTGCTCATCGGACGCGCCGGCGTTGATCATGTAGCCCTCGCCGCCGAGCAGCGTGCCGCCGCCGTCGGGTATCGGGGCCAGGCCGAGGTTCTCGTAGGTGCCGTCGTACTGGCGCACCAGGGTCGGCAGGTTGTCGGGGGCGGCCACGTACATGCCGAGCTGGCCGGCGCCCATCTGGACCATCACGTCCTCACAGGAGCGCATCTGGTCGCTGCCCATCGACTGGTCCTCCCAGCGCATGGCGCTGAGGTTCTCCAACAGGGCCAGGGTCTCGGGGGTGTTGAACGCGGCCCGCCAGCCGTCGCCGTCCGGCTCGGCCACCAGGCCGCCGGTGGAGTAGATCTCGGTGGTCAGGTGCCAGCCACCGGTGTTCTCGGTGGCGCACTCGCCGTAGCCCGTCACGCCGCCGCCGAGTTCGGCGATCGCCGCGGAGGCGGTGCGGACCTCCTCCCAGGTGGCGGGAGGGCTGTTCGGGTCGAGCCCGGCCTGCTCGAAGAGGTCGCGGTTGTACAGCAGACCCATGGAGTAGTTGGCGGTCGGGACGCCGTACTGCCGCCCCGCCTCGTCCTGGAACGCCTCGTGCAACTCGGGTCGTATCTGGTCAAGGTTGGGGTAGTCCGCCAGATAGTCCGTGATATCGGCCGCGTAGCCCTGCTCGATGATGCCGGCCGGGTCGGTGAAGTAGACATAGAAGACGTCTTCCAGGTTGCCGCCCGCGACCCGGGTGTTGAACGTCTCGGGCTCCATGAAGCCCTCGTGGGGGACGATGTCGATGTCGGTGTGTTCCGCCTCGAACGCCTCGATCTCGGCGAGGAACACCCGCAGTTCCCGCTCATCGGTGTTCGGCGGCTGCCCGTTGATGTGCAGCGTGACCTTGCCGTCGTCATCGCCGCCGTCGTCGTCCGAGGAGCAGGCGGCCAACGTGAGGGCCAGGACAGCGGTGGTGGCCAGACAGCGGCGGGTACGCCGGAATGCGCGACGTGTCATCGGGTGACCCCTTCGTGGGCACGGTCGTGAAGTGCCGCACACTCAACCACCGATGGCAGCGTCGCGCAATATCCTGCGCATCACTTGCAAAATATCGACTGCTAACCGCGACCTCGCCCGGGCGCCTGCCCCGTCGACTCCCGCACCACCAGCTCGGGCTCGAACAGCAACTCGTCGCGCCCGACGTCCCGTCCGCCGAACTGCGCGACCAACACCTCGACCGCCGCACGGCCCATCGCCTCGATGGGCTGACGCACCGTGCTGAGCGGAGGATTGGTGCAGGTCATCAGGGCGGAGTCGTCGAATCCCACCACGGAGAAGTCCTCCGGCACCGAGAGCCCGCGGCGCCGCGCCGCCCGGATCGCGCCGAGCGCTATCACGTCGCTGGCACAGATCACCCCGGTGGCACCGCGCTCCAACAACGTGGCCGTCGCGGCCTGGCCACCTTCCAGCGTGTACATGGCACGAGCGACCAGCTCGTCGGACAGCTCCCCGCCCCCGGCCTCAGCCGCGGCCCGCGCCGCGGCGAGCTTGCGCTGCGAGGGAATGTGATCGGCGGGGCCGAGCACGAGGCCGATCCGCTCGTGCCCCAGCGAGACCAGATGCCGCCACGCCTGCTCCACGGCCACCGAGTCGTCACAGGAGACCCGGGGAAAACCGAGCCCCGGCACCGACGCGTTGATCAACACCACCGGCAGCCTGCGCTCCGCGAGCAGCCGGTAGTGGTCGTGCGACGCGTCCTCCTGCGCGTAGTGCCCACCGGCGAACACCACGCCGGAAACCTGCTGCTGCAGCAGCAGATCGACGTAGTCGGTCTCCTGGATACCGCCCGGGGTCTGGGTGCACAGCACGGGCACCAGGCCACGCTGGGCCAGCACCCCGCCGAGGACCTCGGCGAAGGCCGGAAAGATCGGGTTCTGGAGCTCGGGCAGTATCAGACCGACCAAACGGCCGCGTTCGCCGCGCAGTTGGGTGGGGCGTTCGTACCCGAGCACGTCGAGCGCGGTGAGGACGGCCTGCCGGGTGGCCTCGGAGACCCCCGGCTTCCCGTTGAGGACCCGGCTGACCGTGGCCTCACTCACTCCCACCTTCTGCGCTACCTGGGCAAGTCGTCGCGTCATATCCGCAAGGCTAACGCAAATTGCGCAATTAAATTGCGTGCAGCCTTCAGGGATCTGACGACCGCCTGGCGGCGCGAACGCCGCCAGGGCCGCCTCAGGTGTCGATGCGGGAGCGGTCCAGCGTAGCCGCGGACGACGCGATGAACTCCCGTCGCGGCGCCACCTCGTTGCCCATCAGCAGGCTGAACGCCTCCTCCGCCGCCTCCAGATCGCCGATGTTGATCCGGCGCAACGTCCGCTTGCGGGGATCCATCGTGGTCTCCGCGAGCTGGTCGGCGTCCATCTCGCCCAGCCCCTTGTACCGCTGGATGGATTCCTTGTGGCGAACGTTCCGCCGCTCGAAGTCCAGCAGCGTCTGCCGCAGTTCGTTGTCCGAGTAGGTGTAGTGGTACTTGTCCTGCCCCCGCTTGGGGTTGCTCAACTCGATCCGGTGCAGCGGCGGAACAGCCGAGAAGACGCGCCCCTGCTCCACCATCGGACGCATGTACCGCTGGAAGAGCGTGAGCAGCAGACAGCGGATGTGCGCGCCGTCCACATCCGCGTCGGCGAGGAAGATCACCCGCCCGTAACGCGCCTGGTCGATGTCGAAGGTCCGGCCCGACCCGGCTCCTATCACCTGGATGATGGCTCCGCACTCGGCGTTCTTGAGCATGTCGGCGACCGACGACTTCTGCACGTTCAGGATCTTGCCCCGGATCGGCAGCAGCGCCTGGAACTCGCTGTTCCGCGCCAGCTTGGCCGTGCCCAGCGCGCTGTCGCCCTCGACGATGAACAGCTCGCTGCGCTCCACCTCGTCACTGCGGCAGTCCGCCAGCTTGGCCGGCAGCGAGGAGGACTCAAGCGCCGTCTTCCGCCGCTGCGCCTCCTTGTGCTGACGGGCGGCGATCCGCGTCCTGGCCGCCGCCACGACCTTCTCCAGCACCGCCCTGGACTGCTGCTTGTCATCCCGCTTGGTGGACGTCAGGAAGGACTTCAGCTCCTTGGACACCACCTGCGCGACGATCCTGGTGGCCGCCGAGGTACCGAGGACCTCCTTGGTCTGCCCCTCGAACTGCGGCTCCGCCAGCCGGACCGTGACCACCGCCGTGAGGCCCTCAAGGACGTCGTCCTTGGCCACGTCGTCCTCGGCCACCCGCAGCAGCTTGGCGGACCGCAGCACCTCGTTCACGGTGCCGCGCAGCGCCCGCTCGAAGCCGGCGATATGGGTGCCGCCCTTCGGCGTCGCGATGATGTTCACAAAGGAGCGCACCGTGCTCTCGTAGCCCGTGCCCCAGCGCATCGCGACATCCACGTCCAGCTGCCGGCGCACCTCGGTGGGGATCATGTGCCCCCGCTCGTCCAGGACCGGCACCGTCTCCTTGAACGCGCCCTGACCCCGCAGCCGCAACACGTCGCACACCGGGCGGTCGCTCGCCAGGTACTCGCAGAACTCGCTGATGCCGCCGTCGTACCTGAACACCTCGGTGGAGTGCTCGGCCCCGTCGATGCCCCGCTCGTCGCTCACCGAGATGGTCAGCCCGGGCACCAGGAACGCCGTCTGCCGGGCCCGGGCGTAGAGCGTGTCCAGGGAGAGCCTGGCGTCCTTGAGGAAGATCTGCCGGTCGGCCCAGTACCGGACCCGGGTACCCGTCCTGGACTTGGGGATCTTCCGGGCGGCGCGCAGGCCGCCCGTCGGCTCGAAGGGCGCGTCCGGGCCCGACTCGGTGAAGATCCCCGGCGTACCGCGCCGGAAGCTGATCCCGTGGGTCCTGGAGTTCCGGTCCACCTCCACGTCCAGGCGCGAGGAGAGCGCGTTGACCACCGAGGCGCCCACACCGTGCAGACCGCCGGAGGCCGCGTAGGAGCCGCCGCCGAACTTTCCGCCGGCGTGCAGCTTGGTCATCACCACCTCGACCCCGGAGAGCCCCGTCTTGGGCTCCACGTCGACCGGGATGCCCCGACCGTTGTCCCGCACCTCGACCGAGCCGTCCGCGTGCAGCAGCACCTCGATGCGGTCGCAGTACCCCCCGAGGGCCTCGTCGACCGCGTTGTCGATGATCTCCCAGAGGCAGTGCATCAGGCCGCGGCTGTCGGTGGAGCCGATATACATGCCGGGGCGTTTGCGTACCGCCTCCAGCCCCTCCAGAACCAGCAGGTGCCGCGCGGTGTAGTTGCCGCCCGGATCGGCCCCGGTCAGCAGTGCGGTGGACGGCACGGACGTGTCGGCGGTCACGCAGTTCGCTCCTCGCTGAATTCTGAGATGTGGCGGAGTACCGCTCAGAGGGTACCGAGGCCTTGTAGAGCGGTTGCGCAGCTCCCCGGCGAAGCTCAGGGTAGCTCAGGGTCGCTCATGTGTTCGATCGACGGAGGGGGTGACGTGTACATCACGTTCCCTTCGGGGCATGAACCCCTTAGGCTCCGGGCACGTCCTCCTGAACGAAAGCAGACTTCCGGGTACACCGAGGTAGCCGGGAACAAAACCACGAGAAAACGCGTATACCTAGCAAGCAACACCGCAATACGGCTCATTCGCCGCCACCGGGCTATGTCCGGTCAACTCGTTGGATGTTTTTCCGATGAGAAGCCGCGAGCGGGAACGTTCTCGGCCTGGTTGGATGTTGTCCCTGGTACGACAGCTCGTCGAGCTAGAGAAGAGGCGACGTGACTACTGTTCTGACTCCCGCGACCCCGCTGACCGCTGGGGACCGCTGCGATCGTTGCGGCGCCCAGGCATACCTCCGCGTGGTCCTCATCAGCGGCGGAGAGCTGCTCTTCTGCGCCCACCACGGCCGCAAGTTCCAGCCAGAACTCAAGAAGATCGCCGCTGAGATACAGGACGAGACGGAGAAGCTCACCGCGACTCCCGCAAGCGCACAGGAGAACGAGCGTTGACCTGACGTCTCGCAGTATCCCCATCCGACGGGCTCGGTCCGGTTGACGCCGGACGACGGGCGGTCCCCCTCAAGCCACCGAGGGCGACCGCCCGTTTCCGTCTGCGGCCCAGCGCCCCGGGAGCGCCTGACGTCGCTCTCCCGGCCTGAAACGATCTTCCCACGGCCTCGGACCACTCCCCCGCCGCCGCGGGCGCTCAGCGCCGCCCAGCGCCCCCTCCCGCTGCCCGCCGGGCCGGCCGGCCGCCCCTGGAAACACGCGAACCCGGTCGGCACCCCCGAGGGGGCACCGACCGGGCCATGAGCGAGGGCGCCGCGCGGCGCGTCAGGCGGAGTCAGTCAGGGTCAGGCAGATCAGTCGAGGTAGTCCCGGAGCACCTGGGACCTTGAGGGGTGCCGCAGCTTCGACATGGTCTTGGACTCGATCTGCCGGATGCGCTCCCGCGTCACGCCGTAGACCTTCCCGATCTCGTCCAGCGTCTTGGGCTGCCCGTCGGTCAGACCGAACCGCATGGACACCACGCCGGCCTCGCGCTCACTGAGCGTGTCGAGGACCGAGTGCAGCTGCTCCTGCAGCAGCGTGAAGCTGACCGCGTCGGCCGGCACGACGGCCTCGGAGTCCTCGATCAGATCACCGAACTCGCTGTCCCCGTCCTCACCCAGCGGGGTGTGGAGAGAGATCGGCTCCCGGCCGTACTTCTGGACCTCGACCACCTTCTCGGGGGTCATGTCCAGTTCCTTGGCGAGCTCCTCAGGCGTGGGCTCGCGCCCGAGGTCCTGAAGCATCTGACGCTGCACCCGGGCGAGCTTGTTGATCACCTCGACCATGTGCACCGGGATGCGGATGGTGCGCGCCTGGTCGGCCATGGCACGGGTGATCGCCTGCCGGATCCACCAGGTGGCATACGTGGAGAACTTGTAGCCCTTGGTGTAGTCGAACTTCTCCACCGCGCGGATCAGACCCAGGTTGCCCTCCTGGATCAGGTCGAGGAAGAGCATCCCCCGGCCGGTGTAGCGCTTCGCGAGCGAGACCACCAGCCTGAGGTTGGCCTCCAGCAGGTGGTTCTTGGCCCGCCGCCCGTCCTCGGAGATGATCTCCAGCTCGTGCTTGAGCTTGGGGGCGATCTTGTCGGCGCTGGCCAGCTTGTCCTCGGCGAAGAGACCGGCCTCGATCCGCTTGGCCAGCTCCACCTCCTGCTCGGCGTTGAGGAGGGGAACCTTGCCGATCTGCTTGAGGTAGTCCTTGACCGGGTCGGCCGTGGCGCCGGCCGCCGCCACCTGCTGCGCGGGAGCGTCGTCCTCGTCGTCGTCCGAGAGGACGAAACCCTCGTTCTCCTGCTTGCCCTCGGCGCCCTCGGCCGGTGCGCCGGCGCGCGCCGCCCGCTCGGCGGGCTCCTCCGAGCCCTCCTCCTCGCCCTCAAGGAACTCGTCGACCAGCTCCTTCTTGGGATCGGCGTTCTTGTCGGCCGCCTTCTTGGCGGCGGACTTCTTCGCCGGTGCCTTCTTGGCCGCGGACTTCTTGGCGGGCGCCTTCTTGGCCACCGCCTTCTTCACGGGTGCCTTCTTGGCTCCGGCCACCGAGGCCGAACCCTCGGCACCCGGCTGCGGGTCTGCCGCACCCGCGTCGTCTGGGGGCGCCAGCGCGGTGGCCTTCTTGGCCGGTGCGGTCTTGGCCGCGACCGTCTTGGTCGCGGTGCGCTTGGCCGTCGTCTTCGCGGCGACACTCTTCCGGGTGCGCCTGGGCGCCTCGGCGGCACTCACCATCAGCGTCACGCCCTCCTCGTCGAGGATCTGGTTGAGGCTGCGCAGAACGTTCTTCCACTGGGTTGACGGGATCTGGTCAGCCTCGAAGGCCCGGCGCACATCGTCGCCGGCGATCTGCCCCTCAGCCTTTCCCCGTTCGATGAGCGCCATCACAGAATTTGACTCGGCGATCTCTGCGGGGAGAGTACGGGAAGTGCTGGCCGACACGAACAACCTCTCGGAAACTCTGGGAACGGCTTAGGCCCGCTCACTGGTAGCGGGGCCACGACCGACGACTGGGGTGCGCCGACGGCTGTGGCGGGGCCCGCGGCGAACGGCTGATCCGCCCGCTGCTGCCACCTCTTGAATCATCGCGCTGGCCCCGGAAGCGTTACGCCGCTTTCACGTGTCCCGAGTCACATCGCACGCTCGACTGTAGCGGGCCATGGCAAACGCGTCGCCGGAGCCCTGCCCTGGGAGGCCCCGGCGACGCATGGTGGGCCGGCGTGCCGGCCGGTCGACTCAGTGCTCGCGCGGGGCGGGAACGACATGGTCCGCGCCGGGGGTCGTCGACGCGGAGGGAGCGTCCGAGGAGAAGGTGAGCAGCTGCCGCATCGCCGTCTCCGCCGCCGGCGGCTCGCCGGAGCCGATCGCGTCCACGATGCGCTGGTGCAGCGCGACGGACGCCTCGGTGGGGTGCTCGCAGCCGGAGGCGGCACCACCCGAGACCTGCAACGCGGAGGCGACGATCCCGGAGAGGTGTTCGAGCATCCGATTGCCGGCCGACTGCAACACCAGCCCGTGGAACTCGGCGTCGGCCCGGGCGAAGGTCAACGCGTCACCCTGCGCGAGGGTGTGGGTCATGATGTCCACCATGTCGCCGAGCCGCTGCTGGACCTCGTCCCCGGTGTCGGCGGCGGCCAGCCTGGCGGCGAGGGGCTCGATCGTCAGCCGCAGCTCGCACAGCTCACGACGCTGGTCCTCGCGCTGGGGGCCGAAGGCACGCCACTCGATGATGTCGGGGTCGAGGAGGTTCCAGTCGCCGACGGGGCGCACCCGGGTGCCGACGTTGGGGCGGGCGCTGACGAGGCCCTTGGCCTCAAGGACCCGGAGGGACTCGCGGACGACCGTGCGGGAGACCTCGAAGCGCTGCCCGATCTCCTCGGGAACCAGCGGACGGTCGGCCCCCAGATCGCCCGAGACGATCATCTGACCGAGCTGCTGGACGAGTTGGCCGTGCAGGCCACGGCCCCTGTTGCCCGCGGTGCGACGGCCGACGCGGCCCAACTCGCTGTCGCCGCTGTCCCAGGCGGGCGCGTTGGTGGTGCGGGCCGAGCCGGTGGACTCGGCGTAGGAGTAACGGTCGAACTCGCCCGGCCGGCCGGCGGTGCCGGAGTTGGCGGAACGAGTGGCGGTCATCATGGAGTGCGCAAGGGTAGTCACGCCTCCTTTGTCGGCGGCCCTCGTTGGCACCTTGAGGTCTTTGGTGAAAAGCACACGAAAGGGTGATCGGCGACTCCCGCATAATTGACGTCTAACCGGAAGGAAATGGACTCCCTCGCGCAAGGCCCAAAACCTGGCCGCCGAGAGCCGGCGCCGTGCGCTCGGGCCCGGGGAGAAGTCGCACGGCCGTGCGCCGACTTCGAACTCTTGTTGCGCGCCTACCGTGAGCCACCTCGCAGGCTGATCACGGCGTATCCGCACAGGAGCACGGCCAACGAGACGGCGAGCGCCCAGCCGATGGGCTGGGACGCCAGACGCACCGAGGCGGAGAGCCAACGGTCGAGCTCCGAGGCGACCGGGAGGGTGGTCATCGCCCCGAGGCGTTCGGGGAGCCCGTCCAGCGCCCGGCCGAAGGGACTGTCCAACGCCGCCCGCAGGGCGGGGGCGAGCACAAGCGGAACCGCGGCGACGGCCACGAGGCCCACCAGGCCCGAACGGAAGACGCCGGCCGCCAGCAACCCGGCCCAGGCGCAGCCGACGGAGAGCGCGGCGACGCTCTGGAAGGCGGCGCCCCAGGACTCAGGGGTCGGGCCACGCACCCCGAGCAGCAGCGTCAGGGAGATGGAGTTCAGCGCGATCGCGGCGGCGCAGAGCAGCAGCGCGGCCACGGCGGAGATCAGCGACTTGCCGGTGAGCAACGACAGTCGGCGGGGCACGGGCACACAGGCAGGGGCGAGAGCCGGGTAGCGGAACTCCTGGCCGAAGGCCAGTGCGCCCAGCAGCCCGGCGGCCATGGCGACGGGTGGCAGCGGCAGCGGCTCGGCCCAGCCGGTGAGCACCCGCTCGGCCGGCCAGGAGCCGGCGGAGGCGAGGACGACGGCGATGAGGAGGCCCGCCAGCAGGGCGGCGCCCATGACGAGCCAGCTGGTGTAGATGCCCGCCCACCGCCGGAGTTCATAGCGGAGGGGCCAACTCGGCCCGGCCGGCGAGAGGGCGGGCAGCGGCGGCGGCAGCGCCGGGCGCACGACCGGTCGACCGACCCTGGCCCCGGCCTCGGGGGCGACGGTCGCCACCGCGAGGGGGCGGGTAACGGCCTCGGGGGGCGCGGCGGAGGCGGCGGCGCCGGCCGCGGGCGCGGACCTGGCCAGGGTGGCCGAGGCCGTGGCCGGAGCCGTGGCCGCGCTGTCGACGGACACCGCTGCCGGGCGGGACTCCTGCGCCGGCACCACCCTGCCGTCCGCGCGGAGCAACGGCCCCGTGGGGGAACGGTCCCCGGCATCCCCGATCTCGTCGGCGAGTTGGTGCACGACGATGCGGTGCTCGTGGGCGATCTCGCCCACGGTGGCCGGATCGCCGCCGTAGACCGAGACCCGGTTGCCCGATTCCAGGACGACTTCGACCGGCTCCGTCGTGCGGAATCGCTGACGCAGCACCGCGGCCAGACGCTCGGCGTGCGGCGTGCGGACCGCCACCCTCGGCCGCAGGCGTGTCCTGGCGAAGTCCTCGACATGCTGGTCGGCGATCAGCCGCCCGGCCTCCATGCTCACCACCCGGTCAGCGACCCTGGCGGTCTCCATCGCGTCGGTCGTCGCGAGCAGCACGGCCCCGCCCTGCTCCGCGTATCCCCGCAACAGACCGTGGAGCCAGGCTCGTTCACGAGGGGAGAGCCCGCTGTCCGGTTCGTCCAGCACCAGGGTGTGGGGGTCGCCGAGCAGCGCGGCGGCGAGGCCAAGCCGTCGATCCATCCCCCGGGAGAACCGTCCGAGCCGCTGGTCGGCCAGGCCGCTCAGGCCCACCACCTCCAGCACCTCGTCGGCGCGGGCCGCCGGCACGCCGGCGGACGCGGCGAGCATGCGCAGCTGCCCGCGGGCGGACCGGTGCGGATGGCCCGGGACGTCCCCCAGCAAGGTGCCGATCTCCCGCTGCGGATGGGGCACTCGGGACAGCGGTCGCCCCCGGAAGAGCGCCACCCCACGGCCCGGGGAGAGTTGGAGCATCAGCCGCAGCGCTGCGGACTTGCCGGCCCCTGGCGGCCCCAACAGGGCGGTGATGCCACCCGGGCGGGCTTCGAAGGTGAGGTCGTCAACGGCGGGCGGCCTGCCACGCTGTGACGCGGTGGTGAGTCCGATGGCCTGGATCATCGATTCTCCCGTTGGTCGAGCACTCTGCACCATAACGGGACATATGGGATTTTCCTGGCGACTCGCGCGGTTTGTCGATCTCGACCACGGGCGAACGACCGCGGCCTCGCGACCTCCTGGTTCGTCAGACGTCGGGGCGGAGCATCGGGGGGTTGAGCACCGTGGCCCCGCCGGCCCTGAACAGCTGGGCGGGGCGCCCGCCCTGACGGGTCGTGGTGCCACCGACAGGCACCAGGAACCCCGGGGTCCCCGTCACCTTGCGGTGGAAGTTGCGCGGGTCCAACGAGACGCCCCAGACCGCCTCGTAGACCCTGCGCAACTCCCCCACCGTGAACTCCGGCGGACAGAAGGCCGCCGCTAGGGAGGAGTATTCGATCTTCGAACGCGCGCGCTCCACCCCGTCGGCGAGGATGCGCGCGTGGTCGAAGGCCAGCCGCTCTCCCGACGCCCCGTCGATATCCGCCAACAGCTCGCCGGTCGGCTCCCACTGGGCCCCGCCGGCGTCGCCACCCGGGGTGGGAGCCGGCAGGTCAGGGGCCAGTACCAGATGAGCCACGCTGACCACCCGCATCCTCGGGTCGCGCGCCGGCTCCCCGTAGGTGGCCAGTTGTTCCAGATGGGCCCCGGCGTGCCAGCTGCCAGCATCCTGGGTGCGCAGCCCCGTCTCCTCCGCCAGCTCGCGTGCGGCGGCGGACGCCAGATCCTCATCAGCCCGGACAAAGCCACCAGGAAGTGCCCACTGGCCCTGATAAGGGTCCTCACCGCGTCGAACCGTGAGCGCGCACAACGCGTGCCGCCGGACGGTGAGAACGACCAGGTCGACAGTGACGGCGAACGGCGGAAACTCCGACGGGTCGTAGGGCATGCCGTGATCATAGGTGCCCCACGAAGCTCACCGGAGCCGGTAGGCGGTCCACTGCCGACGCAGGCTCCTGCGCAGCGGCTCGGGATCGACCTCGTCGTTGCAGGCCTGGTGGAGCAGCCGCGCGAAGACGTACTCCGGGTCGAGGTCCAGAGCGCGGGTCCACGCCACTCGGGCGCTCACCGGATCCCCCATCGACCAGGCCACCCAGCCGGCCAGGGTGAGCGGAGCGGCGGCGTGCGACTCGAAGGAGCCCACACAGCGCCGCGCGAGCGCCCGCCACAGGCGCAGCGCCACCAGGGCCTCGGGGCCGTCCATCCAACCAGCCGTGAGATCGCGGGCAAGGCGATCCTGTAGCCCGAGGACAAGATGGGCCGCCTCGTCGGAGGTGAGCAGGGCGTCGTCCCTGGCGTCCGCCGCCGACTGCTCGGGATCCCTGGGAGCCGGCACCCGACGGAAGCGGCCCATCAGGCGCTCCGCCAGATCGACCGTGTCATCCCTGACCCTGGCCTGCTCGCCCGCCGGGCCGACCATCCTGGGCGCCAAACGCGCGGCCACGGCGTCCAGGGCACGCTCCTGCTGGATCGCCACCGGCCCGTCCAGCGGGATCAGCCGCTCACGCATCTCCTTGAGCGAGCCGCGGACGTGGACGCCGGCGAAGGCCGCCGCCGCGGCCATCGGCGAGCTGCCACCCCTGGGCAGGGCACCACCCTCGCTGGCGTCGTCCAGGCTGTCGGTGGCGCAGTACGAGAAGTAGCGCTCCTGAGACACGTAGAGCGCCTCGTAGACCGGCACGTCGAGATCGCCGCAAGCCGTCCGCAGCAGCTGGGCGAGCGGGCGGAGCCGCTCCGCGGCGTCCCGCACACGACCGCCCTCCGGCGGATCCTGGCAGAGGTAGGCGATGGCCGCGTCCGGCCGGACACCACGGGCGGAGCTGCTGTCCACCAGGCATGCCGCCAACTGCTTCGCGGCCTCCGCCCAGTTCTCCGCGTCCTCGGGGATGGCCGTCCTGATACGGCCACCCAGCTTGCCGCGCGGGCCGTGGAGCCCCAGCAGGACGATGGAGTCGTCCGGGTGGTAGCCCAGGATGTAGGGCAGGGCGTCCGCCAGATCAGCCGGGCCGCTCAGGGTGACCTGGTTGTCGGTGACGATGAGTTGCGAGAGGGGTTCGCTGTGTTGAGTCATGGAGGCAGAGTGCCTGCTTCGAGCCACATCATGTCGCGTTTTGTCCACAGGTCAGCGCGTCTGTCATAAGAATTACTGGTTATCCACAGGGCGGGTTCGCCAAGCTCGGGTTCGATCGGCTTGCATGGGCGCCATGTCAGAAGCCACCACGGGGTCGGCCCCGCAAGCAGTGAACGAACGGACCGAGGAGCTGCGCACCGCCGCGGACGCGGTGCTCTCCCGCCTGGTCGGCGACGACACGGGCGCCGCACGCCTCCGCCCCGACCAGTGGCGGGCCATCGAGGCCCTGGTCGCCGAACGGCGTCGGGCGCTCGTCGTCCAGCGCACGGGGTGGGGCAAGTCGGCGGTGTACTTCGTCGCCACGGCCCTGCTGCGGCAGGGCGGTGCCGGGCCCACGGTCATCGTGTCGCCGCTCCTCGCCCTCATGCGCAACCAGATCGCCGCGGCTGAGCGCGCCGGCATCCGCGCCCGCACGATCAACTCGGCCAACCAGGAGGAGTGGGAGGCCGTCCGCCAGGAGGTCGCGGACGGCCTCGTCGATGTCCTCCTGGTAAGCCCCGAACGCCTCAACAACCCGGACTTCCGCGATGGAGTGCTGCCCCAACTCGCGGCCAGCGCGGGTTTGTTGGTGGTCGACGAGGCGCACTGCATCTCCGACTGGGGGCACGACTTCCGGCCCGACTACCGGAGGCTGCGCACGATGCTCAGCGAACTCCCCGTTGGAGTTCCCGTGTTGGCCACCACGGCGACGGCGAACGCCCGGGTCACCGCCGATGTCGCCGAGCAGCTGGGCGCGGGCGACACCGGAGCGGAGACGCTGGTGCTGCGCGGTCCGCTGGACCGCGCCAGCCTGCGGCTCTCCGTGCTCCGGCTGCCGGACGCCGCCCACCGGCTGGCCTGGCTGGACGACCATCTGGACGGGTTCCCCGGCTCCGGCATCATCTACACGCTCACCGTCGCCGCGGCCGAGGAGGTCGCCGCCCATCTCACGGCACGCGGGCACCGCGTGACGGCATACACCGGCCGCACGGAGAACGCCGATCGCGAGGCGGCCGAGGACGATCTGCTGGCCAACCGGGTCAAGGCCCTCGTCGCCACCTCCGCCCTCGGCATGGGCTTCGACAAGCCGGATCTGGGGTTCGTGATCCATCTGGGCTCGCCCTCCTCCCCCATCGCCTACTACCAGCAGGTCGGCCGCGCCGGGCGAGGGTTGGAACACGCGGAGGTGCTGCTGCTCCCCGGCCCGGAGGACGAGGCCATCTGGCGCTACTTCGGCTCGCTGGCCTTCCCCCCCGAACACCAGGTGCGCCACACCCTGGACGTGCTGGCCGCGGCGGAGCGACCGCTCAGCCTGCCCGCCCTCGAAGCCCGCGTGGAGCTGCGCCGTTCCCGGCTGGAGATGATGCTCAAGGTGCTCGACGTGGACGGCGCCGTGCGTCGGGAGCGCGGCGGGTGGCGCGCCACCGGCACGCCCTGGCACTACGACGCGGAGCGCTACGCCTGGGTGGCCCGCCAGCGCGAGGCCGAGCAGGAGGCCATGCGCGAGTACGCGGCGACGGGCGGCTGCCGGATGGAGCTGCTGCGCGGGCAGCTGGACGACGAGGGCGCGGCGCCATGCGGGCGCTGCGACAACTGCACGGACATGGGCTTCGACGCACAGGTGGCGCCGGCGGCGCTGGAGGCCGCCACGGGAGAGCTGAGTCGCCCCGGGATCCCGGTGGAGCCGCGCCGGATGTGGCCCACGGGCCTGCCGGCGGCCGGTATCGCGCTCAAGGGCCGCATCCCGGTCGGCGAGCAGGCCTCCCCTGGACGTGCCCTGGGCCGCCTCTCCGACATCGGCTGGGGAGATCGGCTGCGGCCCCTCCTCAGCCAGGACGCCTCCGACAGCACCCTGCCGGAGGATGTCGCGGACGCGGTGGTCACGGTGCTCTCGGACTGGGCCCGCGGGCCAGGTGGCTGGGCCTCCGGGCAGGAGGGCGCACCGCCCCGGCCGGTGGGGGTGGTATCGGTGGCGTCCAGGAGCCGGCCCAGGCTGGTGGGATCGCTCGCCGACGGTATCGCCCGGGTCGGGCGCATGCCGGTGCTCGGTGCGGTGCACCAGGCCCACCACGATCGCGCCCCGGGCCGCAGCAACAGCGCCCGCCGGGTCCACGCGTTGCACGGGGCTCTGGAGCTGGGGCCCGAGCTCGCCGAGGCGGTCAAGACCCATCCGGGGCCGCTGCTGCTGGTCGACGACTTCACGGAGACCGGCTGGACGTTGGCGCTCGCCGCCCGGCTCCTGCGAGCCGCCGGCGCCGAGTCGGTCCTGCCGCTGGTCCTGGCGGTGCAGGGATGAGCGGCGGCGTCAGAACATGCCGAGTTGGCCGCTGTCCGCCAGGGACTCCGCCGCCAGGGAGTCACGGTGCGAGGGGAGCTTGAGATGACGCCAGCGAGGCAGCGCGTCCAGATAGGTCCAGGAGCGTCGGTGATGCGGGGTGGGCCCCCACTCCTCCAGCGCCGCACGGTGGATGGGCGACGGGTAGCCCGCGTTGGTGTCGAACCCGAATGCCGGGTGCTCGGCGGCCAGTTCGGCGACCAGCGCGTCCCGGTGCACCTTGGCGATGACAGAGGCAGCCGCCACGGAGACACAGGACTGGTCCCCCTTGATGACCGTGCGCACCCGCCAGGGCGCCCCGAGGTAGTCGTGCTTGCCGTCCAGGATGATCGCGTCGGGGCGCTCGGGAAGGTCGGCGAGCGCACGGGTCGCGGCCAGCCGAAGCGCCGCGGTCATCCCCAGCGTGTCGATCTCCTGCGGGCTCGCGTGGCCCAGCGCGTGATGCGTCACCCAGTCGCGCAGCACCCCGGCAAGCGCCGTTCTGCGCAGGGGAGTCAACAGCTTGGAGTCGGTCAGCCCCTCGGGCGGGCGCCGCAGCCCGGTGATCGCGGCGCAGACCGTCACCGGCCCGGCCCAGGCGCCGCGTCCCACCTCGTCGATGCCCGCGACCCATCTGGCTCCGGTGGTCGCCCGGATGGAGCGTTCGACACGATGGGTGGGCGGTTCGTAGGCCATGGCGGCGTTCACCTTACGCGCACCAGCCCTCGAAGGGGCGTTCGGGTGTGTGCCAGCGTTCGAAGGGCCGGTCGAGGTGATAGCGGCCATCCGCGCCGAGGACCAGCTGCCGGGTCTCGCCGTTCCCGGGGTTGGAGAGCGACTCGAACTCGGCGACGGTCCAGTGCAGCCACCGCATGCAGAACAGCCGCATGGTCAGCCCATGGGTCACCAGCAACACGTTCGGGGGATGCTCGGGCTCGTCGAAGCTCCGCCACAGGCTCTCAAGAAAAGCACCCACCCGGTCGTAGACATCCGCGCCCGACTCCCCCTGGGCGAAGCGGTAGAAGAAGTGGCCGTACGCGTCCCTGGCCCGCTTCTGCCGCTTCACGTCCGCGCGGTCCTGCCAGTTGCCCCAGTCCTGCTCGCGCAGCCGGGGTTCCTCCCGAGCCCGTGTCCGTACGGGGTCGAGGCCCAACGCCTGGAAGGTCTGATGAGTACGTCGATAGGGCGACACGTAGGCGGAGATCCGCTCCTCCCCGATGGTCTCGCGCAACTGCTCGCCCGCGGCCTGCGCCTGGCGCTGACCCTTCTCGGTCAGGTCCAGAGCGTGATCCGGTATGTGCTGGTACACCGAGTCGTCCTGGTTCCCCTGCGATTCTCCATGTCGCATGAGGATGATGCGCCGGGGCTGTGCCATGGCTCCAGCGTAGTTCGCCTCGCGGAAGCGAGCCGAGGCGGGCACCCGAACGGGAGGGGGGCTCACACCGTCCAGGACGGCTCCACATCGATCACGTCCCCGGTGATGGCCTCGATATCGGCGCCGGTCTGGGCGCGTAGCGCCAGCCGCTCCACCCGCTCGGTGCGGTACTTGGCCCGTTCGGCGGCGGACTTCCACATGGAGAGCACCAGAAACTCCCGCTCCGCCTCCGCCTCCGCGAACACGCCGCGCAACATCCCGGGGGAGCCGGCCATCGCCGGATTCCACACCTTCTCCTGCATCAGAGCGAAGTGCTCGGTCCGCTCCTCGTACACCCGTGTGTGGGCCACGCGCAGCAGGTCGGCGTCCGAGAAACGTGGCTCGAACCCCATCTTCACGTCGAATCTGTATTCGAAAAGACGAACGCGGAGGTCCTGGTAGCTCCCCTGTTGCGAGGCCGCCAGCCGGTCGTAGGAACGAGCCATGAAGGAGTCGTAGAAGGCGCGGCTCTCCCAGAAACCGAACAGGTGGACCACCCCGGGCTGGGAACGACTCCAGCCACCCCCCTGCGCCAGAAATCCGGGCTCGCCGAGCAGTCCCGCCCACTTCCGCTGGCCGCGATCAAAGCCGACCCGGTCAACCACGGCACAACGAATCCACTTGACCAGCACCGCGCCATCGTAAGGCCATCTCGCCCCGGGGGCGCACGGGTTCCACGATCACGCCCCCGCCAACCGTCCGCCCACGACGCCGAAACCGTTCCCCGTTCGGAACCCCTGGTCCGCGCCACCGGCGCAACAGCCGTGACACAGCCGTGTCCCAGGACCAATCCGCCCCGGGCGCCCGGTGGTTAGGGCACCCCGGAGATGGCGAGAATGGCCTTATGGGGGGTTCCGTCCCACACCATGGCGCGGCTCCTCCACCCGCACGGAAGGGATGTTTGGTGAGCCCATTCAACAAGGGGATCGAGACGGTCGAGGTCACCCTCCGCTGGGACCCGAGCCCCGCCGACGCCCCGCCCCACGATCTGGACCTCATCGCCGCGACCTACGAGGAGCAGGCTCCCCACGGCGTCCCGGCCTACCTCGTCCACTTCGACAGCCGCTCCCCCGACGGCACGATCACCCTCACCAGGAACAGCGCGACGGGCGTGGGTTTCGGCTCGGACGAGGTCCTGACCCTGGAGCTCGACCGGCTCGCCGACAACCTCACCCGCGTCGTGGTCGGCGTCGCCATCCAACAGCGCCACGGGCGGCGCACGTTCGGCGACATCGCCCGCCCCATCATCGAGGTCCACGAGGGCCACACCTCGCTCGCCGAGGACGATCTGGCCTCCGTCGCCTCCAGCACGGCCGCCAGCATCGCGGAGTTCATCAGGGACAGCTCCGGGAACTGGGCCTTCCGCAAGGTCTCCCGCGGCTTCGACACCGATCCGGACGGCTTCGCCACGGTCATGGGGAACGACCTCGCCTGACCCCGGCCCGCCGTCCACCCCGACGCACGCCGGGGGCGGTGGAGCCGAAACCAGCTCCACCGCCCCGACCAACGCGTCTACCGACGGCTCCCGTCCGGGATCAGCTGCAGCCGCTGGTGGACCCGCAGCCCTCGCACAGGTAGCAGCTGCCGGCCCTGCGCATCTTGGTGCCGCAGGAGAGGCAGAGCGGCGCGTCGGCGTTCAGCCCCAGTTGCATCTCCGCCAGCTCGGTGGAGCTGTGGGCCTCGATCGGCGCCGGCCGCGCCGCCTGTGTGGGAGCCGGTGCCGCCTGAGCGTCATCGGCCGGCCCCGACAGCCCCTGGAGCGGCGCCGACTGGGAGAGCCCCTCGACGTCCAGCTCCTCGTCGCCCGGCTCGTAGGAGCCCGTCTCCAGGTGGCGCTGCCGTTCGGCCGCCGTGTGGATACCGAGCGCCGACCGGGTCTCGAACGGCAGGAAGTCCAGCGCGAGGCGGCGGAAGATGTAGTCCACGATGGACTGCGCCATCCGCACGTCCTGGTCGTCCGTCATACCGGCCGGCTCGAAGCGCATGTTGGTGAACTTCGAGACATACGTCTCCAACGGCACCCCGTACTGCAGGCCGACCGAAACCGCGATGGAGAAGGCGTCCATCATGCCCGCGAGAGTGGACCCCTGCTTGGACATCTTCAGGAAGACCTCGCCCAACCCGTCGTCCGGGTAGGAGTTGGCCGTCATATAGCCCTCGGCGCCACCCACCGTGAACGAGGTGGTGATGCCGGGACGCCCCTTCGGCAGGCGCCGGCGGACCGGACGGTACTCGATCACCCGCTCCGGCTCGGCGGAGGCCGGCTGCTCGGTCTTCGCCGGCTCCTTCCGCTTGGCCGACAGCGGCTGACCGACCTTGCTGTTCTCCACATAGACGGCCAGCGCCTTGACGCCGAGCTTCCAACCCTGGAGGTAGATCTCCGCGACGTCGTCCGCCGTGCTGCTGCTCGGCATGTTGACCGTCTTGGAGATGGCACCGCTCAGGAACGGCTGGGCGGCGGCCATCATCCGCACATGCCCCATCGGGGCGATCGACCGCTCGCCCATGGCGCAGTCGAAGACCTCGTAGTGCTCCTGCTTCAGCCCGGGGGCGTTCACCACATTGCCGTGCTCGGCGATGTGGGCGACGATCGCCTCCACCTGCTCCGGCTGGTAGCCGAGCCGCTTCAACGCCTTGGGCACGGTGTTGTTGACGATCTGCATCGAGCCGCCGCCGACCAGCTTCTTGTACTTGACCAGCGCCAGGTCGGGCTCGATCCCGGTGGTGTCGCAGTCCATCATCAGACCGATGGTGCCGGTCGGCGCGAGGACCGACGCCTGGGCGTTGCGGAAGCCGTTCTTCCTGCCGAGCCGCAGCACGTCCTGCCATGCCTCGGTGGCCGCAGCCCAGACCGGGCCGTCCAGGTCGTCCACCCGGAGCGCGGTGTCGTTCGCCTCGGCGTGCTGCCGCATCACCCGGTTGTGGGCGTCGCTGTTGCGGGCGTACCCCTCGTAGGGACCGACCACGGAGGCGAGCTCGGCGGAGCGCCGGTAGGAGGTGCCGGTCATCAGCGAGGTGATCGCCCCGGCCAGGGCCCGGCCGCCGTCGGAGTCGTAGGCGTGGCCGGTGGCCATGAGCAGCGCGCCCAGGTTGGCGTAGCCGATGCCCAGCTGGCGGAAGGCCCTGGTGGTCTCCCCGATCTTCTCGGTCGGGAAGTCGGCGAAGCTGATCGAGATGTCCATCGCGGTGATGACCAGCTCGACGACCTTGGCGAAGCGCGCCGCGTCGAACGACTGGTTGCCCTGATCGTCGTCGGAGAGGAACTTCATCAGGTTCAACGAGGCGAGGTTGCACGAGGAGTTGTCCAGGTGCATGTACTCGCTGCACGGGTTGGACGCGGTGATCCGGCCCGACTCGGGCGAGGTGTGCCAGTGGTTGATGACATCGTCGTACTGAATGCCGGGGTCGGCGCAGGCGTGGGCGGCCTCCGCCATCTTGCGGAACAGCGTCCTGGCGTCCACCTGCTCGATGATCTCGCCCGAGATCCGCCCGCGCAGCCCGAAGGACGACCCGGACTCCACGGCCCGCATGAACTCGTCGTTCACCCGCACCGAGTTGTTGGCGTTCTGGTACTGGACGGAGGTGATGTCGTCCCCGCCGAGGTCCATGTCGAAGCCCGCGTCCCGCAGCGCGCGGATCTTCTCCTCCTCCTTGACCTTGGTCTCGATGAACGCCTCGATGTCCGGGTGGTCCACGTCGAGCACCACCATCTTCGCCGCGCGACGCGTGGCGCCACCGGACTTGATGGTGCCGGCCGAGGCGTCGGCGCCGCGCATGAAGGAGACGGGCCCCGAGGCGTTGCCGCCGGAGGAGAGCAGCTCCTTGGAGGACCGGATGCGGGAGAGGTTGAGGCCGGCGCCAGAGCCGCCCTTGAAGATCATCCCCTCTTCCTTGTACCAGTCCAGGATGGACTCCATGGAGTCCTCGACCGAGAGGATGAAACAGGCGCTGACCTGCTGCGGCTGCGTGGTTCCCACGTTGAACCAGACCGGCGAGTTGAAGCTGAAGACCTGGTGCAACAGCGCGTAGGCCAGTTCGTGTTCGAAGATCTCCGCGTCCGCGGGAGAGGCGAAGTAACCATACTTCTCGCCGCCGGCGCGGTAGCTGCGCACCACCCGGTCGATCAACTGCTTGAGCCCGGTCTCCCGCTGGGGGGTGCCGACAGCGCCACGGAAGTACTTGCTGGTAACGATGTTGACCGCGTTCACCGACCAGAAGTCGGGGAACTCGACGCCACGCTGCTCGAAGTTGATCGAACCGTCACGCCAGTTGGTCATGACGACGTCGCGCCGCTCCCACACCACCTCGTCGTAGGGGTGCACCCCCGGGGTGGTGTGGATCCGCTCAACCCGCAGGCCCTTGGCTCCCTTGCCGTTCTTGGCGCGTGAACCGCGTGCCGGGCCACTCGTCGTCTCAGTCATTCCGCCTCCCAGATCGGGCATAACGCCCTAGTGTGACCAGGTTTGACACCGGGTCACCGTGCTGTTTGTTGACTGTTGGCCGGCGCGCGTGGAGCGCGCCCCGGTCAGGTCTTGTCGGGGATCGCCTGGTCCGCGCCGTCGGCCCGGCGCTGGGCGGGCGCGCTCTCCGCGAATCCCTCGCGCAGTTCGGCGACGGCGGACTCGAAGTCCTCCAGCGACTCGAACGCGCGGTACACGGACGCGAAGCGGAGGTAGGCCACCAGATCCAACTCGCGCAGCGGACCGAGTATCGCCAGCCCCACATCGTGGGTGGACAACTCGGCGCTGCCGGTGGCGCGCACGGCCTCTTCGACGCGTTGCCCCAGCAGCGCCAGCGCGTCCTCCGTGACGGGACGCCCCTGGCATGCCTTCCGAACGCCGGCGATCACCTTGTCGCGACTGAAGGGCTCGGTGACGCCGCTGCGCTTGATCACCATCAGCGAGGCGGTCTCGACCGTGGTGAAACGCCTGGAGCAGTTCGGGCACTGGCGGCGACGGCGGATCAGCGTGCCGTCGTCGGCCGTCCGGCTGTCAACGACGCGGCTGTCGGAGTGGCGACAGAAGGGACAGTGCACAGCCCTCTCCCCTCTCCCAACTCGGTGACGCGGCGTAGTCACGCGGAGCGTCCTGGCATGGCGACGTCCTTCGCTCCGACCGCCGGGGCGGCCTCACGAGGCACTGCCAAGCATAGGCGATTCCCCGAGCCCACGGAGACCCGGGACCACAATTTGTGGGTGCCCGACGCACATCCAACCACTAGATCTGGGGTTGCCACGTCAACATCATCGGGGCGCGTGTCGCGACCCGGCGGACGCGGGACGGCCGGGCCGGCGCACGGCCGGCCCGAGGACGGAGCCGGTGGCGCCTGGGAGGCTACCGCACGCCCCGGTTACCGTTCGCACCCTGGCACCGGCTACCGTTTGCGACCAATACACCTATGGTCCGCTCCTCGGTGGCCGTTCGATGATATTTCACTCGAACGTGTGTTTGGCGCAACCTTTCGATACCAACTACCGTTGTCTGACTAGGGAGTACCACCTGAGAAGGGGCCGAAATGACCACCGCAGCAGACGACGCCATCACCGCCGCTGAGCGCCGCCAGGACCGGCTGGACACGCCAGGTGCTCCGGCCAGTCGCGCGATGCCCGGCCGGCCCCCCGGGATCCGGGCCGACAGCTCCGGGCTCACCGACCGCCAGCGGCGGGTCATCGAGGTCATCCGTGATTCCGTGCAGCGGCGCGGTTACCCGCCGTCGATGCGCGAGATCGGCCAGGCCGTCGGCCTCTCCAGCACCTCGTCGGTGGCCCACCAGCTGATGGCCCTGGAACGCAAGGGCTTCCTCCGCCGCGATCCGCACCGCCCCCGCGCCTACGAGGTGCGCGGTGCCGAGACGCCCGCCCCCCAGCCCACGGACACGGCCGGCAAGCCCGCCGCCTCGTATGTGCCCCTGGTGGGCCGGATCGCCGCCGGTGGCCCCATCCTCGCCGAGGAGTCCGTGGAGGATGTCTTCCCCCTCCCCCGCCAGCTGGTCGGCGACGGCGAGCTGTTCGTCCTCAAGGTCGTGGGGGACTCGATGATCGAGGCCGCCATCTGCGACGGCGACTGGGTGACGGTCCGCAGGCAGCCCGTCGCCGAGAACGGCGACATCGTGGCCGCGATGCTGGACGGCGAGGCCACGGTCAAGCGTTTCAAGCGCGAGGACGGCCAGATCTGGCTGCTCCCGCACAACGCCGCCTACCAGCCGATCCCGGGCGACGAGGCCACCATCCTCGGCAAGGTGGTCGCCGTGATGCGGCGAGTCTGACGCCCAGGGCCCCCTCTCCCCACCCCGGGTGCCCGGGCCCCGCTCAGGAACCATCCGCCGACGCGGTGGCGTCCCGCGCTGCCGCGTCGATCGCCGCGAGTGAGCGGCGCGCCTGATTGCGATCAGTGGTGTACCAGAAGTCCGGCATCGAGGCCCGCAGGAAGCTTCCATAGCGGGCCCGCTCCAGCCGAGGATCAAGCACCGCGACCACGCCCTTGTCCCCCGTGGAGCGCACCAGCCGGCCCGCGCCCTGCGCCATCAGCAGCGCGGCATGGGTGGCGGCGACCGCCATGAATCCATTGCCCCCGGCCTCCTCCACGGCCTTCTGCCGGGCGCTGACCAGCGGATCGTCCGGACGTGGGAAGGGCACCCGGTCCATCACCACCAACTGGCAGCTGGGCCCCGGCACATCGACACCCTGCCAGAGCGACAGCGTGCCGAAGAGGCAGGTGCGCGGATCGTCGGCGAAGGACTTGATCAGCTCCCCCAGCGTCTCCTCGCCCTGGAGCAGGATCGGCAGGTCCAGCCGCTCCCGCAGCTCCTCGGCCGCCGCCCGGGCGCCCCGCATCGAGGAGAACAGGCCCAGCGTGCGCCCGCCAGCCGCCTCCACCAGTTCGGCCAGCTCGTCCAGCATGTCCGCCCGGCTGCCCTCCCGCCCCGGGGCCGACAGATGCTTGGCGACATAGAGAATGCCCTGCTTGCGGTAGTCGAAGGGCGATCCGACATCGAGCCCCTGCCACGCGGGCAGCTCGTCGCCGCGCTCGCCCTCCGGCGCCAGGCCCAGGGAGGCTCCGACGCCGTTGAAGTCACCGCCCAGCTTGAGCGTCGCGGAGGTGAGGACGACCGACCGGTCCGTGAAGAGCTTCTCCCTGAGCAGGCCGGAGACGGAGAGCGGCGCCACCCGCAGGGAGGCCCCGAACCGATCGTGCCGCTCGCACCAGATCACGTCGAACTCCGAGGCCTGCGTGATCCGTTCGGCGACCGCCTGGACGCTCTCGGCCGAGGCCAGCGCCTGCTTGCGCACCGCGTCCTCGTCCGCCAGCGAGGCGTCCCTGGTGTTGCCAAGCGCCGTGATCACGGCGCGGGAGGCATCCCGCAGCGCCGCCAGGGCATAGCCCAGATCCTCCGGGAGGGTCTCCAGACGGCCGGGCAACGCCAGCTCCATCAGCCGCTCGAAGCTCTCAGCCGCCGTCTGCAACTGATCCGCGACCTTCTCGTCGACCAGCTTGGCCGCCCGGCGGACCACGCGGTTGACCGCGCCGGGGGTCAGCTCGCCCGTGGCCACTCCGGTGACCCGTGAGACCAGCTCGTGCGCCTCGTCCACGATCAGCACCTCGTGGCCCGGGAGCACGGGGGCGCCCTCGATCGCGTCGATCGCCAGCAGCGCGTGGTTGGTGACGATCACCTCGGCCAGCTTGGCCCGCTCCCTGGCGGCCTCGGCGAAGCACTCCATCCCGTAGACGCACTTGCTGGCGCCCAGGCACTCCCGGGAGGAGACCGAGACCTGCGACCAGGCCCGGTCGGACACCCCGGGCGAGAGGTCGTCCCGATCGCCGGACTCCGTGTCGTCCGCCCACTCGCGGAGCCGCAGCAGATCCTTGCCGAGCCGGCTGCTGGGCCCGCCGGCCGCCTGCGCCGCCTCCAGCGGATCGAAGAGCCCCTGCTCGTCGTCCTGGGGAACGCCCTCGTGCAGCCGGTGGAGACAGAGGTAGTTGGAGCGGCCCTTCAGGGTGGCGAACTCGGGGCGGCGGCGCAGCAGCGGATGGAGCGCGGACACCGTGCGCGGCAGATCCCGCTCGACCAGCTGACGTTGCAGCGCCAGCGTCGCCGTGGCGACCACCACGCGATCCCCGCCGGCGATGGCCGGCACCAGATAGCCCAGGGACTTGCCGGTACCGGTGCCGGCCTGGATCAGCAGGTGCTCGCCGCCCTCGATCGCCTGCGCGATCGCCTCGGCCATGGCCACCTGCCCGGCTCGTTCGGCGCCCCCCACGGCGACGACGGCTGCGTGCAACAGATCGGAGAGGGAGGGCTTCCCTGAAGTGGCAGTCATAGGGCTGCACACCCTACGCCGCGCCACTGACAACGCGCCCGCCGCAGGTGTCCCATCAGCCAGGGTTGAGCGGGTTGGCGACGGTGCCGAGAACGGCGGCGTGCGGACGGACCGAGCGGTCGCGATAGCCGTCGAGCTGGAGCCGGTTGCGGTTCAGACAGAGCCGCTTGATCCTCGGGGTGAGGAGGTCGAACGTCTCGAAGCGCCGCTTCAACTCGGGGAAGCGCTGCTGGTAGGCGAGAATCTCCGCCCGGACGAGTGACCAGAAATCGACTTCGGGCACGCCGAGTCGCTCCTCGCAGAGCGGCGCCAGATAGCGGAAGACGCCCACGAACAGGCCCGAGTGGATGAACTGGGTGAGGAAGGCGGGCGGCTCGGTGAGCAGCACCTCACGCACCTCGACCGGCATCACGTCGAACTCGGGCAGCGGCTCGGCGCTGACGTTGACGTCGTCCACGAAGTCCTTGACGGCCAGCCGCACCGGGATGTCGCGCTCGTCGAAGACCACCAGCGCGTTCTCGCCATGGGGCGAGAAGACCGTCCCATAGCGGTAGAGGAAGTGCAGCAGGGGCGGGAGCAGCGCCGCGAAGAGCCGTCGCAGCCACTCCTCCGGGGCCAGCCCCGACCGTCGCACCAGCTCCGCGGTGAACGAGCGGCCCTCCTGATCGGTGCTGAGCAGCGAGGCCAGGGTGCGCGCCCGCTCGTGGGGCTCAAGATAGAACTCGATCGGTTCCCGCCAGATACAGCCGAGCAACTCCCGGTACTGGTACGGAATGGTGGCCAGTTGGTCGAAGAGCGGATGTTCCACGGCGACGGAGGCCGTCTCGCCCAGGAGGACCACCCGGGTCTCCTCGGCGAGGAACGGGTCAGCGTCGCGCAGCCCGTGCATCCACGCGGTCACCGCGGGGGCGGCCAGGGTGCGCTCCGTCGGCAACCCGCGCCAGACCAGGGTGTTGAGGATCGACAGCGGCAGTTTGACGCTGCGCGCCAGCGGCCGGCTCACATTGAGGAAGGTGCGGATGGACTGCTGGGGCAGCCGCAGATCCCCGTCGCTGGGCAGCGGGACGATCTTCTCGGCGGCGATCTGCGGCGCGTAGAGCGGGGCTATCGTCTCGTCCCACTGCCAGGGGTGCACCGGCAGCCACAGATAGGCGGCCGGGTCGAGGCCGCGCTCGACCAGCGTCGCGGCGAACTCCGCCCTGGTCCGCTCGGACAGCTCCTCGGCATAGAGCTGGTCCTCGTGGCGCAGGGCCGGCACCCCCCGGTAGCTGGCCAGCGAGCGGTGCACCGCCAGCCAGGGCAGCGGCCTCGGGGTGCGCGACTCGGGAGCCCAACGGGCCGCGTCCGCCGCGGAGAAGCCGAGCCGCCCCTTGTTGGCCACCAGCCAGGGATGTCCCGTCTGGCGCCCTTCGAGGCTGGCGTGGTCGAGATCCACCAGCCGTTCCACCGGCAGCGGATCGGCGGCCAGCAGGGCGTCCGCGCTGAGGGTGGCGGTCAGCTCGCGGATCAGATGCCCGGTGGTGTCGCCTGAGAGGCTCAGCACCGTGTCGTGCGCCGCGGCCACGAAGGCCAGCGGATCCGCGGTGGGGGTGATGGACGCCGGATCGATTCGCCAGTGCCCGTAGGCGCCCCGGTGGGCCCGGAAGCGGTAGGTCAACTCCTCGCTGACCGGCAGTGTGTAGGCGCCGCGCCGCCCGTGTTCGGCATACGGGGTGATGATCCCCTCGTAGGCGAACTCGGCGAGCAGCTTGGCGAAGAGCGCTCGGGCGGCCCGCTGCCACCGCTCCTGTCCGTCGTTGAACTCGGGGTCAGTGGAGGATATGGACAACGCTTGCTCCTTGGATGGGTCGGTCGACACAAGAGTCGACAAAGGGATATTGCGGCTGGTTCGGGGTCAGCGGCGGCGGACGAGCAGGGCCGCTCGCTTGTCGGGGAGCTCCAGCTCCCCCGTCTTCTCGTAGCCCGCGGCCCGGAAGGCGGCGATGGAGGCGCCGTTGCGCACATCGGGCTCGGCGACCACCCGGGCGCACCGGGGCGTCCGGGCCAGGATCAGCTCCGTGACGGCGCGCAGCAGGGCCGCGCCGACGCCGCGCCCGCGGTCCGCCGCCTCCCCGATCAACAGATGAACGCCCATGTCGTGGGGGCTGGCCGGATAGTGGGAGGCCAACGGATCGAGATCGGCGCGATAGACCTCCCAGTAGCTCATCGGCCGATCGCCCAGCAGCCCGAGGCAGGGGCGGCTGCGCCCATCCCCCAGCAGCTGCCGGCGCAGTTGCTCCTCGGTGCGCTCGACGGGGCCGGCCAGGCCCCAGAAGGCGTCCACCGCCGGATCGTTCATCCAGCCGGCGATCAGCCCCAGATCCCGCTCCGGCCGGACCGGATCCAACCGGAACCGGCCGGCGGGCGTGTCCACCGGGCCCCAGACGGAGATGTCGCCCACCGGGGCGACACACCCCGGCCGGGACGCGCCCCGCGCGGGCGCCGCGCCTGCCGTCACTGTTGCCTCCCTCAACGCCCGAACCGGCCGCGCCGACCGGGCCGATGCTCTCGACTGTCCGCTCAGGCCCTGGCCAGCGGGTTGGCGACGGTGACATAGACGGACTGCCCGTCCACCGGACCGGCCAGCTCGTCCAGACCGTGCAGGCGGGTGAGGAGGTTGGCCTTGCAGCGCAGCGTCTCCGCCTCCAGCAGGTGGCCGACCAAGGGGGAGATCGGGCCCGTCGCCCTGGCCGCCTCCTCCACGAGGAAGGCGCGGAATACCGCCAGCAGCGCGCTCTCGTCGGCGAGCCCCTGCGCGCCCATCGCCCCGATCAGACCGAAGACGTTGTTGATCCCCAGGTAGTAGGCGAACCGCTCGTCGGTGACCTGATCGTCGACGAAGGTGTCCGAATGCCGACCGATCCCGGGCAACCGCCGCTCCAGGGCCTCGCGGTGGGAGGCGCGGAAGTAGTAGCCCTGGTTGTCCCGATACCGACCGCCGGCCGGCCAGCCGTCCTCGTCGAGCAGCACCAGGGTGTTCTGTTGATGAGCCTCAAGGGCGACTCCGGCCTGGGCGTCCAACCACAGAATCGGTCGGACCACCGCCCGCAGATAGCGCGCCAACCACTCGGCGGCGATGGTCCCCCTGGGCCGCCCCGTGCGATCGGCGAGAAGGCTCAGGATCTCAGCGATGCGGGAGGAGAGCGCCCCCTGCCCTCGCCCGGGCCAGGGCCGCAGCGCGGTGAGGGCCGCCAGGCAGAGCACATCGTCCCGCGGTGCGAAGGGGCTCTGCCGCAGCAGCGTGTCCAGACCCGGCACCGGGCGGCCCGCGAGATCGTCCACCGCCAGCCACGCGGGATCGCGGACGATGTCGAAGCCGGCGCCCGAGGCGAAGGCGGCCCGCCAGCGCGCGCCGAGCCCGGCCTCCAGCAGCCGGTGCACCTCGACGCCCCGATGCAGCTCCTTGCGGAGGTTCTCCCGCCGGGAGTTGGTGATCCACAGGCCGAGCGAGAGCTTCAACATGGCGCCGGCGCCCGGACGGTGCACCGTGCGCACCGAGGAGGTGGGATACCAGGGCGGGCCGTGCTCACCGAGATCGTGGAGAAGGCCGGTGGCCAACAACTCCGCGACGGCGGGCCGGTGGACGAGATCCGCCGCCTGCCAGGGATGCAGCGGCAGCGGGACGGTGCCCTTGGGCAGCGAGGGAGGTGGCTCCGCCACCCGCCCGAGCAGCTCCTCGGCGGTCAGCGTGGCGCCGTCCTCCCGCCAGGCGGAGTCGGTGGCCAGGATCGCGCGGTCCACCGCGATCCAGCGCAGCGGGAAGGAGCCGCGCAACTCCGGGGAGCACCGCGCCGCCTCGCGGCCGGCGAGACCTTCGAGACTCTTGGGGTTGGGATGCAGCGGATGCCCGAACAACACGGACTGCTCGGCGTCGAGGAAGGCATGGCCGTGCGCGGCCGGGCCGGGCTCGGCCCTGCGGTGCGCGAGGAACAGCGCGGTGCGGCGCAGCGAGTCGGCGACCCGCCCGGCCAGCACGGCCGTCTCGCCGTCGCGCCGGCCGCCGGACGAGGCGTGTGCGGCCTCACGCCCCAGCAGAGCCGCCAGCGTGACGGCGTCGAGCGGGGGCGCGCCACGGGCGGCCGTCGTCAGCTCGACCGCGCCGAACCGGTGCATCCCCGTGGCCGACCAGTGCCGCACGGAGACACGGAGCGCGCTTCCCGAGGCCGGCAGCGGGAGGTTGAGCATCCGACCGGCTGGCCTGGGCACTCCCGTCTCCCGGACCCAGCAGCGCAGCAGTCCCTCGCTGGCCGCCGCGTCGGCCGCCGCCTCGGGATCGGGCTGCTCCAACGGCTCGGCGTACTCCGTGCGTTGACTCGCCCGGCTCTGGCCCGGCTGGGCCGTGGCCCCGTCGTGCCGGGACTGGCGCGGCACCGTGTGCTCGGCGACGCCGGCCCTGGCGCCCGGCGGCGTCGGCCCCTCCTGCTTCTGGCCTCGGTCGGGACGGGGGCGTGCGTTCATCCGGGTACGGCGCGGTCGGTCGGTGTCCACCGAGCGTGCGCGCCTTCCTCCTTCGTGCGGATTCATGCGGTTCCGTGCGCGTTTCCGCGCATTCCTACCGGATTCGAGCCCCGTCAGGGCGGGCGGCCGGGCGTGGCGGCTTGCCACCATTCGTAGTAACGACCGTCTGGCCCGGGGATCACGGGCAGTCACAAGATTCTTTTCGACGGCTGCCGACCGCATGTCCTGAAGTCGCCCTGGAACCAGGGACCCGGCTCTGACCGTCCAGATGGTCACCGGCATAGTTGGGGGCGCCTGCCCGGCAGGCGACATGCCTAGCCAAGCGAAGAACACCAGTTTCAGGGGGATGGGACCCATGTCATCGATACGCCGACGGAGTTCACGTCGTCGCATCGCGCTCGCCACGACGGGAATGGCCGTGTGTCTGGCCCTGACCGCGAGCGCGTGCAACGACGGCGACTCGGACGACAACGCGCAGCAGCCCACCGAGGAGGCGACGGCCGGCGAGAACCGCGAGCTGCAGGACCTGCTCGACAACCTGCCGTTCGACTTCGACCTGGACGCCTGGCTGGAGGGTGGCTGGGAGAACTGGGACGAGGAGACCTGGCTGCGCGAGATCGGCGACTTCGTCAACCCCATCATCGAGGGGCTGTGGGATGCCGACCGGATGGGGGACGCGCAGGACCCCGACCAGTCGATCGACGACGGCTCCATCGACGAGGACGCCAACGCGCCCGACTCCCAGAACCCGTTGGACGACCGCGGCGTCACCGACCTGGAGCCGATGCCCGTCGAGGCCGAGGCCGTTCCGACGCCCTACACGGACAACGGCGCGCCGATCGGCAAGGTGTTCTTCGACAGCCCCGAGGGGCCGATGGTCTGCTCCGGCACCGTGGTGACCGACCCCAACGCGCCGGGCCAGTCGAACCTGGTGGCCACGGCCGGCCACTGCGTGCACGCGGGCGTGGGCGGCGGCTGGTACCGCAACCTGAGCTTCGTCCCCGCCTACAACAACGAGGGGCTGCCCCCCGAGCAGGCCGAGGACCCGTCGAACGCCGACTCCGTCTACCCGTACGGCATCTACTGGGCCAACTACGTGTCGACCACGCAGTACTGGATCGACAACGGCACCACCACGGGTGGCGAGGGCGCGCACGGCGACTTCGCGATCCTGTCGGTTGAGCCGGAGGACGGCAGCGGTCTCTCCCTGGAGGAGACGGTCGGCTCGGCCGTCGACATCAACTTCGACGCCCCCGCGGTCTCCGGCCTCGGCACCGTCTCGCTCTACGGCTTCCCGGCCGCCGATCCCTACGACGGTGTGCTGATGTACCGCTGCACCGACACCCCGGGCCGGCTGTCCATCGACGCGTCCATGCCCGTCATGTACTGGGCCGGCTGCACGATGACCGGTGGCTCCTCCGGCGGCCCCTGGCTGCGGCAGGGCGACGACGGCCAGGCGGAGCTGATCTCGATCAACTCCATCGGCCCGCTGGAGAGCACCTGGCTCGCCGGCCCCCGGCTGGACGTCGAGGCACAGGACGTCTTCAACCACGTGAGTTCGCAGAACGGCTAGGCACCGCGGCGCACACACACCGGGGCCCGGCATCCGCAGCGGCGGATGCCGGGCCCTCGCGTCGTGTCGACTCCGTCTCGGCCGCCCGTCAGACGCGGGCGGTGGAGAGCGGGCTGCGGCGGGTGGACCCACCCGGCACCGGCTCGGAGGGGTCGGCGCCGAGCGCGACCACGCGGTTGTGCGCGTCGACGTGCACCACGGTCGGCCGGAGCCTCCTGGCCTCGGCGTCGTCGACCTGGGCGTAGCTGATCAGGATCACCAGATCACCGGGCTTGACCAGATGGGCCGCCGCCCCGTTGATCCCGATGACGCCGGAGCCGCGCTCGCCCTCGATCACATAGGTCTCCAGCCGGCTGCCGTTGTCGATGTCCACGATGTGCACCAGCTCGCCCGGCAGCAGATCCGCCGCCTCCATCAGCTCGGCGTCGATGGTCACCGAGCCGACATAGTGCAGATCGGCCTCGGTCACCGTGGCACGGTGGATCTTCGACTTGAACATGGTACGCAACATGGAGACGCTCCAGGATCTGGCTCCCTGCCTGCTTCCCCGCAGGTCAAGGGCGCTCTCTAGGCTCGACGACCCGCCGCACCCGCGAGCGGCTGACACCGGCCCGCGGGGGAGGCGCGCCAACCGCTCGCTCACTTCCCCGAACCCCGCACCAGCCGAGTGCGGAGGTGCCTCATGGCGGCCTTCCACCTCGTCTCGCGCGGACACAACAAGCCTACGCGTTCGCGCGGGACAACCCCAGGGAGGGGCCCGAGGGCCCGCGCACGCGTCGAGCGGGCCGCCCCCCGGGGGAAGCGGCCCGCTCAGCGGTGCTCGGGTGTGCGCGTGGTCAGGGCCGGGTGGCCGGCGCGTAGGGCTCCAGGAGGGCCGCCAACTCGCGGTGGACCCTGGCCTTGAGCAGGGTGCCGTCGCCGGTGTGCTCCTCGGAGAGGACCTCACCCTCGCTGTGCACCCGGGACACCAACGCGCCCTGGGTGTACGGCACCAGCGCCTCCAGCTCCACGGACGGCCTGGGCAGCTCCGCCTCGATCCGCTCCAGCAGCTCGTCGAGCCCGAGGCCGGTGTGGGCCGAGACCGCCACGGCGCGGCGCTCGGAGCGCAGCAGCCGCTGCAACGTCAGCTCGTCGGCCACGTCCGCCTTGTTGATCACGACGATCTCCGGCACCTCCCGGGCGCCCACGTCGTTGATCACCTCGCGGACGGCGGCGAGTTGCTCCTCGGGAACGGGGTGCGAGCCGTCCACCACATGCACGATCAGATCGGCGTCGCCGACCTCCTCCATCGTGGAACGGAACGCCTCCACCAGATGGTGCGGCAGATGGCGCACGAAGCCCACCGTGTCGGCGAGGGTGTAGGCCCGGCCGCCCGGCGTCTCGGCCTTGCGGACCGTGGGGTCGAGCGTGGCGAACAGCGCGTTCTCCACCAGCACGCCGGCGCCGGTGAGCCGGTTGAGCAGGGAGGACTTGCCGGCGTTGGTGTAGCCGGCGATGGCCACCGACGGCACCTCGCGGCGCTGCCGCTCCTGGCGCTTGACGTCCCGCCCGACCTTCATCTGGGCGATCTCCCGACGCATCTTCGCCATTTTCTCGCGAATACGCCGCCGGTCGGTCTCGATCTTGGTCTCACCGGGGCCGCGGGTGGCCATGCCACCGCCACCGCTGGAGCCACCGCCGCCCATCTGCCGGGAGAGCGACTGACCCCAGCCCCGCAGCCGGGGCAGCATGTACTGCATCTGGGCCAGCGCGACCTGGGCCTTGCCCTCACGGGACTTGGCGTGTTGGGCGAAGATGTCCAGGATCAGGGCGGTGCGGTCGACCACCTTGACCTTGACGACATCCTCCAGGTGGATCAGCTGGCCGGGGCTCAACTCACCGTCGCAGACAACGGTGTCGGCCGCCGTCCCGACGACCAGGTCGCGCAGCTCCTGGGCCTTGCCCGAGCCGATGTAGGTGGCCGGATCGGGCCGGTCCCGGCGCTGGATCACGCCGTCGAGCACGAGCGCGCCGGCGGTCTCGGCGAGGGCGGCCAGCTCGGCCAGGGAGTTCTCGGCGTCCTGGGCACTGCCCGACGTCCACACGCCGACCAACACCACCCGCTCCAGACGGAGTTGGCGGTACTCGACCTCGGTGACGTCTTCAAGCTCGGTGGAGAGGCCGGCGACGCGGCGGAGCGCCGCGCGCTCCTCGCGATCGAACTGGTCGCCGTCGCGCTCCTCCGACAGATCGTTCCAGGCAACGTCCTCATCCATCAGGGCGTCGGCCCGGCGGTTCGCCGTCGTGTGGCGCTGGGTGTCCTGAGGAAGGGAAGAAAAGGTCAATGCGATCCTTAGGTCGACTGGATCAGCCGGGCAGCGGAGAGCTGCGCGCGCTGACGAACACGGCTGCGGTGACAACGCCCGAGCCGGTGGGAACATTCCCGACCGCGCCCGAGAAGACGCACCGGAAGCCCTCTGCCAATAGTGGCACGGAGCCCCGGGGCCGTCACCCGGAATTCAACGCGCCTCGCCGAAAGATCCGGCCCCCGCCCCGGCGCCCGCGCTCAGGACTGGAGGCGGGCGGCGCGCGAGACGTCGTAGACGCCCGGCACTCGGCGCATGGCGCGCATCAGCTGGGGCAGCCCCGAGGCGTCGGGCAGCCGCAGCGTGTAGGTGTGTCGGACCCGCTGCTGCCGGGGCGGCTCCACCTCGGCGTGCAGCACGGCGGCGCCGTGCTGGGCCAGCGCCTCGGTCAGCTCCGCCAGCAGCTCCGGCCGCCCCAGCGCCTCCGCGTGCAGCGTGACCCGGCAGCCGACCGAGGAGGAGCGCCAGCGCACCGGAAGCGCCCGACGCCCCGAGGCGACCATGGAGACCGCCGCCGGACAGTCCTCGCGGTGCACCGTGACGGCGCCGCCGCGCACCGCGAACCCGGAGGCCGCGTCCGGTGGCACCGGGGTACAACAGCCGGCCAGCCGCACCTGGGCCTCAGGGGCGCCGGGGACGAGGGCGGCCGTCTCTCCCGCGCGCCCCTGGCCGGCCTGCGCCTCGGCCTCGGCGAGGGGCTCGGGCGCCGGGCGGGTCTCCTCGTCGCCCGGCTCGGTGTCGGTCGGCTCGTGGCGGTTCTCCAGCCAGGAGCGGATCGCCACCCGGGCCACCGGGGTGGTCGCGTACTCAAGCCACTCGGGCGAGGGGCCGAAACCGCCGTCGCCGGCCAGCAGCAGTTGCACGGTGTCGCCGTCGCCGAGGACGGTGCGCAGGCTGGCGAGCCGTCCGTTCACCCGGGCCCCCATGCAGGAGTGCGCGGCCTCTCCGTGACGGGCGTAGGCCGCGTCCACGCAGGTGGCGCCGACCGGGAGCTGGAGCGGGCCGTCCACGGCGCCGCCGGCGAAGACCGTGATCTCCCGGTCCTGGGCCAGCTCGTCGCGCAGCTCGGTCCAGAAGGTGTCCGGGTCGGTGGCCTGCTCCTGCCACTGCAGGAGGCGGGAGAGCCAGCCGGGACGGGTGGGGTCGGCCCGCTCCGCGTCCTCGCCGGCCGTCTCGCCGTCACCGGCGCGGTGCGGATCGCCGAGCGCGATCACCCCGTGCTCCGCGACCCGGTGCATGGCGTGGGTGCGCACCAGCACCTCGGCGACCTCGCCCGAGGGGATGGCGACGGCGGTGTGCAACGACTGGTAGAGGTTGAACTTGGGGGCGGCCACGAAGTCCTTGAACTCGGAGACCACCGGAGTGAAGCAGGTGTGCAGCTCGCCCAACACGGCGTAGCAGTCGGCCTTCTCGGCGACCAGGATCAGCAGCCGGCCGAAGTCCCAGGCGCCCAGCTCGCCGCGTTTGAGCCGGGCGCGGTGGACGGAGAGCAGGTGCCGCGGCCGGATCTGCGTCTCGGCGGCGATCCCCGCCTCCCGCAGCACCCCGCGCACACCGGCGGCGACCTCGGCGAGCGGGTCGGGGTGGCTGCCGTGGGCCAGCACCAGCTGCCTGGCGTGCTGGTGCTCGTCCGGGTGCAGGATCGCGAAGACCAGATCCTCCAGCTCCGTCTTGACGCTCTGCACGCCGAGGCGCTCGGCGAGCGGGATCAGCACATCGCGGGTGACCCGGGCGATCCTGGCCTGTTTCTCCGGGCGCATCACGCCGAGCGTGCGCATGTTGTGCAGCCGGTCGGCCAGCTTGATGGACATCACCCGGACGTCGCTCCCGGTGGCCACCAGCATCTTGCGGAAGGTCTCGGGCTCGGCCGCCGGGCCGTACTCCACCTTCTCCAACTTGGTGACGCCATCGACCAGATGGGCCACCTCGTCACCGAAGTCGGCCCGCACCTGGGCCAGCGTGACCTCGGTGTCCTCGACGGTGTCGTGCAGCAGGGAGGCCGTCAGCGTGGTGGTCTCCGCGCCGAGTTCGGCCAGGATGAGGGTGACGGCCAACGGGTGCGTGATGTACGGCTCGCCGCTCTTGCGGGTCTGGCCGCGGTGCGCCCGCTCGGCGAGTTGGTAGGCCCGGTGCAGCAGCGCCACGTCCGCGCCCTGGTGGTGCCCGCGGTGGGCCTTGACGAGGTGTTCGATGGCGTCGGGGAGCCGGTCACGGACGGCGCCGTAGACGGCGGCTCGGCCGAGCAGACGCAGCCGCATCCCCCGGTGCGCCCGGCGAACGGGGGCAGTGCCGCTCGGGGTGGTCGCCTCTGCCGTCATCGTTGGGGGCACCTCCGCGGTCTCCTGGACCGGACCGCGGCTGACGTCCTGTGGCCCATGTGACCCGTGGTCCCGCAGCGGCGCCGGTGCTTGATGCTACCGAGCCCACCACGCTCCGGAGACCACCCGCCGTCCCGATCGCCTGGGATCACCCATTCAGGTGACGTATGTTCCGGCGAAGCTGGCTGAAACCAGCGGCCGACCGGCCGAGGAGCGACGGCCCCTCAGCCTCCTTCAGCGCGAGCCTCCTTCAGCGCGCGTCGGACCGACGGGTCGGCGGCAGCAGCCCGGGCGCCAGGGTGCCCTCGGCGACGATCACGGCGGGCCCCGTCATGGTGACCGTGCCGTCCGGGGCCTCGGTGATCAGCAGCCGGCCGCCGGGCACATCGACCGTGTAGTCGACCGGCCGGCCGTCGGCGGCCGGGTCGTGTCCGTCGCGGCGGGCGGACGCCACCATCACGGCGCAGGCGCCGGTGCCGCAGGAGCGGGTCTCGCCCGAGCCGCGCTCGTGCACCCGCAGGGCCACATGCCGCTCGCCCCGGTCGACCACGAACTCGACGTTGGTGCCGCGCGGGTAGGCCTCGGCGGGAGCAACGGTGGGCGCCTCGCGCAGCGCCCCCGCGTCGGCGAGGTCGGTGACGAAGGCGACCGCGTGCGGGTTGCCCATGTCGACCTGGTGCGCCGGCCAGGTGTGCCCCGGCACGGTGACGGTGACGGAGGCCGCTGCCCCCGCCGGCAGCCGGGCCCGGCCCATGGTGACCGTGATCTGGTCCGCGCGCTCGCCGAAGGCGGCCCAGCGCAACCCGGCCCTGGTGGCCACGGGCACCCGCTCGTCCCCGGCCAGGCCGGCGTGGCGCAGATAGCGCGCGAACACCCGCAGCCCGTTGCCGCACATCTCGGCGACGCTGCCGTCGGCGTTGCGGTAGTCCATGAACCACTCGGCCTCGTCGGCCAGGGCGCCAGCGGCCGGCTCGGCCGCCGAGCGGACCACCCGCAGCAGGCCGTCGCCCCCGATGCCGGCGCGGCGGTCGCAGAGCCGCGCGACGTCCTCCGGACCCAGCGCGAGCCGGCCGTCCGAGTCGGGGATGATCACGAAGTCGTTCTCCGTGCCGTGCCCCTTGAGGAACGGAACGGACTCTGGTGCGGTACCCACCCGACGATCGTAACGCCGGGTCAGCGCAGTCCGGCGACCCGCCAGACGGCCAGCGTCAGGGCCGCGGCCAGCGCCAGGGCGTAGAGCAGCAGGAGTCGCCAGTCCGGCTTGCGCCCCGAGCCGCGCGGCGGCACCCCAGGCCAGGTGTAGCCCACCCGCCGGGCGGCCATCATGCCCCAGCCGCCGGCGGAGGAACCGATCAGCAGGCCCAGCATCGCGACCACGGCGCCCGCGTCGTCGAAGGCGAAGGCGAGCGGGAAGGCGAACATCAGGGAGCCGAGCAGGCTCAGCACCACGATCGGCGCGAAGAGCGCCAGCCGGAGCCGGCGCGGTGGCCGGAGATCGGCGTAGGACTCGACGCGGTCGGCGTCCCCCTCGGCCGGGTCGAGGGGGTCCTCGTCGTGCGGCAGCGGGTCGTGCGGAAGGGGCGTGTGCGGGAGCGCCGCCTCGCCCAGGACCCGGTCGACGTCGTCGCTCGGGCGAGGCACCGACGGCACCGGATCGGCGGGCCGCTCACCTGTTTCGCTGGTCTCGCGAGGGCTGGCCTCCATCGCCACGCGCCCTCCCAACTCAACGGCTCCACGGTCGTAGCATCGGCTCGATGATGGCACGCTCGAAGCGCGCTCCCGCCCCCTTGGAGCGTCCCGATGCCATCACGTGATCAGGATGTGACCGCCCGTTCGACCAACTCCCAGGCGCGGTCGTCGAGGCTTGTCGGGGCCTCGGCTCCGGCGTCCAACCAGTGGACCCTGGCCTCCCGTCGGAACCAGCTCTCCTGCCTGCGCGCGAAGCGTCTGGTGGCCCTGACGGTCTCGTCGCGGGCGGTCGGCTCGTCGCAGGCGCCGGCCAGGGAGGACAGCACCTGCTGGTAGCCGAGGGCGCGGGAGGCGGTGCGCCCGTCGCGCAGTCCGGCCTTCTCCAGCCGGCGCACCTCGTCCACCAGCCCGGCCGCCCACATGCGGTCCACCCGGGCGGCGATCCTGGCGTCGAGTTCGGGGCGCGGGACGGCCACGCCCAGGTGCAGCGCGGGGTAGAAGGCGCGCTCCTCGTCCGGGCCGGGGAGCTGGGCGGTGAACGGGCGCCCGGTGATCTCGATGACCTCTAGCGCGCGCACGATCCGTCGTCCGTTGCTGGGCAGGATGGCCTCGGCCGCGCCCGGGTCGGCCGCGGCGAGGCGCCGGTGCAGCGCGCCGCTGCCCACCTCGGCCAGCTCGGCCTCCAGCGCGGCGCGCACCGCCGGGTCGGTGCCGGGGAAGCTCAGCGCGTCCAGGGCGCCCCGGACATAGAGCCCGGAGCCGCCGACCAGGACGGGCGTGCGGCCCTCGGCGAGCAGCCGGTCGATGGCGGCGCGCGCCAGGCGTTGGTACTCGGCGACGCTGGCGGTGACGGTGACGTCCCAGACGTCGAGCAGATGGTGCGGCACGCCCTGGCGTTCGGCCGGGGTGAGCTTGGCGGTGCCGACGTCCATGCCCCGGTAGAGCTGCATCGAGTCGGCGTTGACCACCTCGCCGCCCAGCCGCCTGGCCAGGGCGACGGCCAGGTCCGACTTGCCGGCGGCGGTCGGTCCGACCACGGCGACGACCTGGGGCGTCGGCTGTGTGCTGTTCACCACGGCAGTCTCGCAGAGCGCGGCGGCGCCCCCGCGGGCGGCGGGGTCAGGACCAGGAGGCGACCAGATAGCCGACGCCGTAGGGCGCGTCGTCGTGGAGCAGCCGGCCGGCGAGGTCGGCCCGCTCGGCGGCGCCGGCCAGCAGCTGCCAGCCGGCGCGGCCCGCGACATGCAACTGGCGGGCCAGGGCCGGGTCGAGCGCGGCCAGCGCCTGGCCGTCGGCGGCGGCGAGGGCGTTGGCCACGGCGGCGTCGAAGGGCTCGGCCCGCTCGTCCCAGGCGCCGGGCGCCTTGGCGGACCGGCAGGCGCTGCCGTCGCCCAGCACCAGCAGGGCCAACCGTTCGTCGCCCGCGGCCAGTTCGCGGCCCGCGGCGAGGCAGTCGGCCGGCGGGAGGGTGTCGGGCAGCGCGCTGGCGGCGACCGGCGCGGCCTGCCAGCCGGTGCGCTCCAGCAGCCAGGCGCCGACGGTGAGCGAGGGCGGCAGCTCGCGGGGGCCAGGCTCGCCGGCGCCGAGCCGGACGTCGATGGCGACGCCGAAGCCCCGGAAGGAGCCGTGGCTGCCGGCGGGGTAGTCGCCGCTCTCCGCCTCGGGGGCGGTGCCGACCAGCAGCAGCCGGTCCGGCCGCGCGGCGGCCAGCACCGCGACGGCGTCGAAGCAGGCGGCCCGCGCCCGGTCCAGCTCCGGGGCGGCGCCGGCGGCCACCTCGGGGACCAGCAGGGGCGGGCAGGGGCAGACTGCGGCGGCGACGAGCATGATCGAAAGCCTAGGGCAGCGCCCTCAGGAGTGCGCGACCCCACAGCCGCCGGTGGGCTCGGGCAGCGGGGCCGGCACGCCGACCTTGGGCAGGCCGAGGAGCACGCCGCCCCGCGAGTCGGCCGGCGCCTCCTGCCGTCGCTCCCAGGCGTCGCCGGCGCGGCTGCGGCGGACGGCCAGTGGGGCGCCCTCGGCCAGCAGGTGGTGCGGCGCGGCGTAGCTGATCTCCACCGTGACCAGATCCCCCGGCCGGACCGGCTCGTCGGGGCGGGCGAAGTGGACCAGGCGGTTGTCGGGGGCGCGCCCGGAGAGGCGGCGGGTGGCGTCGTCCTTGCGGCCCTCGCCCTCGGCCACCAGCACCTCGACCGTGCGGCCGACCTGGCGCTTGTTCTCCGCCCAGGAGATCTCCTCCTGGAGCGCCACCAGCCGCTCGTAGCGCTCCTGGACGACCGCCTTGGGGATCTGCCCCGGCATCTCGGCGGCCGGGGTGCCGGGGCGCTTGGAGTACTGGAAGGTGAACGCCTGGGCGAACCTGGCCTCGCGCACCACGTGCAGCGTCTCCTGGAAGTCCTCCTCGGTCTCGCCGGGGAAGCCCACGATGATGTCGGTGGTGATCGCGGCGTCCGGGATGGCGCGGCGGACGTTCTCGATGATGCCGAGGTAGCGCTCCTGCCGGTAGGAGCGGCGCATGGCGCGCAGCAGCCGGGAGGAGCCCGACTGGAGCGGCATGTGCAGCTGCGGCATCACGTTGGGGGTGGTGGCCATGGCCTCGATCACGTCGTCCGTGAAGTCCCTGGGGTGCGGGGAGGTGAAGCGGACCCGCTCCAGGCCGTCGATCGAGCCGCAGGCGCGCAGCAGTTGGGAGAACGCCTGGCGGTCGCCGATGTCCGAGCCGTAGGCGTTGACGTTCTGGCCGAGCAGGGTGATCTCGATGACGCCCTCGGCCACCAGGGCCTCGACCTCGGCGAGGATGTCCCCCGGCCTGCGGTCCTTCTCCTTGCCCCGGAGCGCGGGCACGATGCAGAAGGTGCAGGTGTTGTTGCAGCCGACGGAGATCGCCACCCAGGCCGCGTAGGCGCTGTCCCGGCGGGTGGGCAGGGTGGAGGGGAACGCCTCAAGGGATTCGGCGATCTCCACCTGCGCCTCGCGCTCGATCCGCGCGCGCTCCAACAGCACCGGGAGGCTGCCGACGTTGTGGGTGCCGAAGACGACGTCCACCCAGGGGGCGCGGCGGGTGATGGTGTCCCGGTCCTTCTGGGCGAGGCAGCCGCCGACGGCGATCTGCATGCCGGGGCGGGCGGCCTTCTTGGGCGCCAGCTGTCCGAGGTTGCCGTAGAGCCGGTTGTCGGCGTTCTCCCTGACCGCGCAGGTGTTGAAGACCACGATGTCGGCGACCTCGTCGCGCTCGCCGGCCGGCACATAGCCGGCGTCCTCCAGCAACCCGGCCATGCGTTCCGAGTCGTGGACGTTCATCTGGCAGCCGAACGTCCGGACCTGGTACGTGCGGCGGCCCGAGGCGGCGGTGGGCGCGGAAGGAAGGGGCATGGGGAGGACTCAATCCACATCGGTCTGGAAGCAGCTGGCCGTGCCCAAGTCTATGGTCCGCTGATAGCTTGCTCGGGTGGCTTTGGGAGCGCCGGAACAGCGAGGGGTCCGTCCTCGTTCGCCGCGCCGCCGTCGGCTGCTCCTCGGGGTCGTCCTGGCACTGACGGTGCTCGTCGCCGTGTTGCTGCCGCCGGTGGTGCGGGACGACGGGCGGCCCTCGGGCGAGGTGACGCTGAGCACCGGGGTGAGCAGCGGGGTCTACGCCCGGTACGGGCAGTTGCTGCGCGGGCAGCTGGCGCGGGACGCGCCGCAGTTGGCGATGGAGCTGCGGCAGAGCGCCGGTTCGCTGGAGAACATCGAGCGACTGCTGGCCGGGGAGGCGGACTTCGCCATCGCGACGGCCGACTCGCTCGCCTCCTACCAGGCGGAGGGCGGCACCGGCGCGGAGCGGCTGCGGGCCTGCGCGCGGCTCTACGACGACTACATGCACCTGGTGGTGCCGGCCGACTCCCCCGTCCGAAGGACCGCGGATCTGGCCGGGCTGCGGGTCGGGGTCGGCCAGGACCGGTCGGGGGTGCAGTTGGTGACGGGGGAGCTGCTGCGGGCGGCCGGGTTGGACGAGGAGACCGATCTGGAGGCGGTCCGGGTGGGCATCAACAGCATGCCCCGGATGCTGGAGGCCGGCCGGTTGGACGCGTTCTTCTGGTCGGGCGGGCTGCCCACCTCGGCGATCGAGCAGTTGGCCGATCTCAAGGCGATCCGGCTGGTGCCGCTGGGGGATCTGCTGCCGGTGCTCACCGAGTGGGGTGAGAACACGGCGCACTACCGGTCGGCCGTGATGCCTCCTGACGCCTATCCCGAGATCCCCGGCACCGAGGGGATCGACACCCTGGCGGTGGCCAACCTGCTGATCACCACGGACGAGACGGACGACCGGCTGGTGGAGCAGATCACCCGGTCGGTGATCAACGGGCGGGACCGGATCGGCCAGCAGGTGCACGCGGCGCAGCGGGTGGACCTGCGCAGCGCCATCTACACCCAGCCGCTCGCCCTGCACCCGGGCGCCCGCGACTACTACCGCTCGGTCAAGTCCTAGCTCGGGCTCAAGTACCGCGCGCCGGTGGGACGTTCGTTCTTCCTGGCATTTTCCGCGTTCTTTTCCGTTTGCTTCTGTTCTTTCTGGTTCACCTCTTATCGGGAGCGTTATCGGGAACCCCATCGGAAACATCCCGCACACGACGATCAGGGAGTGACGTGTCATGCACGACGATCGTGACCTTGTCGAGCAGCGACTCCGCAGAGTCCTCGACGAGCGGATCCGGCCGGCCGTATACGGTGAGGCGGTGCCGCTCGTCCTGGAGCGCTGGGACGCGCCGGGCGAACCGGTGCCGGCGGCCGAGGCGTTGACCGCCGACTACCGCCCGGCCCGGGTGGGCGAGCGGTGGGGCCCGGCCTGGGGCACCACCTGGTTCCGGCTGACCGGACGGGTGCCCGACGGGTGGGCGGGCCGCGCCGTGGAGGCCCGCGTCGACCTGGGCTTCGACCGGCGCCTCCCCGGCTTCCAGTGCGAGGGCCTGGTGCACCGGCCGGACGGCACCGCCGTCAAGGGCGTGCACCCCTACAACGACTGGGTGCCGGTGGCCGAGGAGGCGGCCGGCGGCGAGGAGGTCTCGTTCCTGGTCGAGGCGGCGGCCAACCCGATCCTCAACGATCCGGTGCCGAGCGATCTTGGCGACCGGCTGACCGCGGGCGACGAGCCGCTGTACCAGCTGCTCAGGGCCGAGTTGGCGATCTTCGAGAGCGAGGTCTGGGAGCTGGTGCGGGACCTGGAGGTGGTCGGCTCGCTGATCGTCGAGCTCTCCCCCGAGGACGCCCGGCGCTTCGCGTTGACGCGCGCCGTGGAGAACGCGCTCGACGCGCTCCGGCTCGACGATGTCGCCGGAACCGCGCCGGCGGCGCGCGCCCAGCTCGCGGACGTGCTGTCCGCGCCGGCGCACGCTTCGGCACACCGGCTGAGCGCCGTGGGCCACGCGCATATCGACTCGGCCTGGCTGTGGCCGCTGCGCGAGACCGTGCGCAAGGTGGCGCGGACCACCGCCAACGTGGTCGGGCTGCTGGACGCCTCCGACGAGTTGGTGTTCGCCATGTCGCAGGCCCAGCAGCTGGCCTGGATCAAGGAGCACCGCCCCGAGCTGTACGAGCGGGTCAAGCGCAAGGTCGCCGACGGCGGCTTCATCCCCGTGGGCGGCATGTGGGTGGAGTCCGACACCAACATGGTCGGCGGCGAGGCGATGGCCCGGCAGTTCGTCCACGGGAAGCGCTTCTTCCTGGACGAGTTCGGGATCGAGACCGAGGAGGTCTGGCTCCCCGACTCCTTCGGCTACACGGCGGCGCTGCCGCAGCTGGTGAAGCTCTCGGGATCCAAGTGGTTCCTGACCCAGAAGATCTCCTGGAGCCGGACCAACGCCTTCCCGCACCACACCTTCTGGTGGGAGGGCATCGACGGCACCCGGGTCTTCACCCACTTCCCGCCCGTCGACACCTACAACTCCGACCTCAGCGGCGGCGAGCTGGCCCATGCCGCGCGCAACTACCGGGAGAAGGGTCGCGGCAGCCGTTCGCTGGTGCCGTTCGGCTTCGGCGACGGGGGTGGCGGCCCCACCCGGGAGATGCTGGGCCGCGCCCGCAGGGTGCGGGATCTGGAGGGCTCGCCCCGGGTCGCGATCGAGCCGCCGGCCGACTTCTTCGCCAAGGCGCACGAGGAGTACCCCGAAGCTCCGGTGTGGGTGGGCGAGCTGTATCTGGAGCTGCACCGGGGCACCTACACCTCGCAGGCCAAGACCAAGCAGGGCAACCGGCACAGCGAGTCGCTGCTGCGCGAGGCCGAGCTGTGGGCGGCCACGGCGGCCGTGCGGGTCCCCGGCTACGCCTACCCGTACGCCGATCTTGACCGGATCTGGAAAACGGTGCTGCTGCACCAGTTCCACGACATCCTGCCCGGCTCCTCCATCGCCTGGGTGCACCGGGAGGCCAGGGACACCTACGCGCGGCTGCGCGAGGAGCTGCTGACGCTGGTCGACACCGCCCAGCGGGCGCTGGCCGGCGACGGCGCGGGCAGCGTCGTCTTCAACGCGGCGCCGCACGAGCGCGGCGGCATCCCGGCCGGCGGCGCGGGGCCGCGCCCGGCGCGCGACGCGGCGCCGGTGCGCTCCACAGCGCGCGCCGGCGGCGGATTCGTCCTGGAGAACGGGCTGCTGCGGATCGAGATCGACGGGCGCGGCCTCGTCGTCTCGGCGGTGGAGCTGGCCGGCGGGCGCGAGACCATCGCCCCTGGCGGCGCGGGCAACCTGCTCCAGCTGCATCCCGACTTCCCCAACGCCTGGGACGCCTGGGACCTGGACGCCTTCTACCGCAACCGGGTCACCGACCTGGTGGACGTCTCGGATCTGGCGCTGACCGAGGCGGACGAGGAGGCGGCGACGGTCCGCGTGGAGCGCGCGTTCGGCGCTTCCCGGGTGGTGCAGCTGCTGACGCTGCGCGCCGGGGCGCGCGTGCTGGACATCGACACCGACATCGACTGGCGGGAGACGGAGAAGGTGCTCAAGGCCGCCTTCCCGCTCGATGTGAAGGCCGACCAGTCCGCCGCCGAGACGCAGTTCGGGCATGTGTTCCGGCCCACCCACACCAACACCTCGTGGGAGGCCGCCAAGTTCGAGATCTGCGCGCACCGCTGGGTGCACGTGGGCGAGCCCGGGTTCGGCGTGGCCGTGGTGAACGACTCCACCTACGGCCACGACGTCACCCGGGATGTGCGTCCTGACGGCGGGCAGACCACCACGGTGCGCCTTTCGCTGCTGCGCGCGCCGCGCTACCCCGACCCGGAGACCGACCAGGGCGGACACCGACTGCGGTACGCCCTCGCGCCCGGCGCCGACCTCGGCGACGCGGTGCGCGAGGGGCACCGGATCAACCTCCCCGAGCGCTCGGTGCCCGGCGGGAACGAGGTGCCGCCGCTGGTCGGGATCGAGGAAGCGCCGGGGGCCGCCAGCCTCACGGTGTCGGCGGTCAAGCTCGCCGACGACGAGAGCGGGGATCTGGTGGTCCGCCTCTACGAGTCGGGCGGGCGGCGGGCGGCCGGCGCGCTGCGCCTGGCGCTGCCGGTGGAGTCGGCGACCGTCACCGATCTGCTGGAGCGCCCGCTGGCGGACGCGCCGGCGCACGAGGTGGTGGACGGGCGTGTGCGGGTGACGTTGCGCCCCTTCGAGATCCTCACCCTCCGCCTGGGCCGGACCGCTCGGGGCTGACCGGGACGAACGTGACGGGCTCCGGCGCGTGCCGGGGCACCGTCACGGTCACCCGCAGGCCGGTCGGCTCGTGGTGCGCGTAGTCGATCCTCGCGCCGCCGGCCGCCAGCAGGGCGCCGACGATGGAGAGGCCGAGCCCCGAGCCCGACACGTTCTGGTGCCGCTGGCTGCGCCAGAAGCGGGAGCCGACCCGCTCCAGCTCGTCGTCGTCGACGCCCGGCCCGGTGTCCGCGATCTCAAGGGCCACCGTGTCCCGGTCAGGGGTGACCGTCACCGTCACCCTGCCCCCCTCGGGGGTGAACTTCAGCGCGTTGTCCACGACCGCGTCCAGCGCGCTGGAGAGCCCCAACGGATCGGCCCAGCCGGTCACGGCGGCGGCGCCTTCCAGGCGCAGCCCCACGCCGCTCCGGTCCGCGAGGGGCAGCCAGGCGGCGACCCGCTCGGCGACCAGCGCCGCCACGTCCACCACCCGGGTGTCGGCCGCGCTGTGCTCGGCCAGCGCCAGCCCGAGCAGCCCGTCCAGCACCTCGGCCAGCCGCTTGCCCTCGGCCCGCACCGAGGCGAACTCCTCGTTGCCCTCCGGCAGCTCCAGGCCGAGCAGATCGATCCGCAGCAGCAGCGCGGCGAGCGGGTTGCGCAGCTGGTGGGAGGCATCGGCGACAAAGGCGCGCTGTTGCTCCAGCACCTCCTCCACGTGGTCGGCCATCTCGTTGAAGGAGACGGCCAGCCGGCGCAGCTCCGGCGGCCCGCCGGCGGGCGCCACCCGAGCGGTCATCCGGCCCGTCGCGATGTGGTGGGTCGCCCGGTCGAGCACCCGCACCGGGCGCAGCACCCAGCGGGTGAGCTGGAAGGCGGCCACCAGCGCGAGCAGCAGCGCGGCGGCCTCCCCGACCAGGATCGGGAGCCAGCTCTGGAGGATGCTGGAGCGCAACGGACCGGTCGGCGACTCCGTCACCACCACGGCGATCACATCGCCGTCCCTGATCACCGGCGAGGCCACCACCAGCGTCCGCTCGTCGTCCCAGGGCCAGACCTGCGCCGGGCCCTGGCTGCGGCGCCCGGCCAACGCCTCGGCGAACTCCCGCCCCTCGGCGCCCCCCGGGGCCTCCCAGCGGCCCGGCGCCACCGCCATCGGCCGCCCGTCCCTGCGGAAGACACCGGCGCTGATCCCGTACACCTCGTGGTAGCGGTTCAGCTCGTCCCGCAGCGTGGCCAGGGGCCTGAGGCCGCCGTCGGCGGGCGACTCGGCGGCGAACTGTGCCAGCGAGGCGAATCGCGCCGTGTCGTCGATCCGGTCCACCACCACCCGCTGCTGCTCGCTGTGCGCCTGGCTGGTGGCCAGCGGGATGCCCAGCGCCAGGAGCACGCCCGTCAACAGGACGATCAGCAGCGGAAGCAGACGCGCGCGCACGGGTTCTAAGGTCCTGTCGTCTAGTGCTGGGTCGGGTCCGGGTGGGCCTTCCCGGTCAGCCCGCCCCGGGGGTCGGCAGCGCCAGCCGGTAGCCGACGCCCCTGACGGTCTCCACCAGCTCCGGGCGGCGCAGCTTGGCGCGGAGCGAGGCGACATGCACCTCCAGGGTGCGCCCGGTGCCCTCCCAACTGGTCTGCCAGACATCGCTGATTATCTGCTCCCGGCGGAAGACCACCCCGGGACGCTGGGCGAGCAGCGCCAGCAGGTCGAACTCCTTGCGGGTGAGCTGCACCCGCTCGCCGTCCACCCGCACACTGCGGGCCGACAGCTCCACCTCCATCGGGCCCAGGACGAGCACCCCGGGCGCCGGCTCCTCGGGCGGGGCGGACTCGTCCGCGCCGGTGCGGCGGCTCACGGCGTGGATGCGGGCCAGCAGCTCAGCGGTGTCATAGGGCTTGACCACGTAGTCGTCGGCACCGAGGTTGAGCCCGTGCACCCGGGACCTGACATCGGCCCGGGCGGTGACCATGATCACCGGCGTGGAGGTGAGGCGCCGGATACGACCGCAGACCTCGAACCCGTCCAGGTCCGGGAGGCCGAGGTCGAGCAGGATCACGCCGAAGCCACCGGCCCGCACCTTCGCCAGCCCCTCCTCGCCGCCGCGTACCCGCACCACGTCGAAGCCGTGCCGGCTGAGCACCGCCACCAGCGCGGCGCCGACATGCTCGTCGTCCTCGACCAGCAGCAGTCGCATACCGCTCCCTTCCATGGATCGACACGTCCGGGTCGGGCTCCGCACGGAACCCTGAAGCATCGCTACAGGAACGATTGAAGCAGGAGCGAACACCACTCGGACGTCACGGAACAATTCCGTAACCCCACGCCGACCGCAGGCCACGGGCGGTTACTGCCCGTAGAGGGGCGCGACCGGATCGTTATGCTCAATTTCCGCTCAGATATGCAGACGCTGCGTTGTACACCTGGCTAGGGTCCCTGCAACCGACGAGGATGGAGCTACTCCACGATGAGCGATGCGCCGCTGACCAAGGACCCCGCGGATGCCGCGCCCCTGGCGGAGGACCTGGTCGTCCTGGACAGCGTGAACAAGCACTTCGGTGCGTTGCACGTCCTCCAGGACATCAACCTGACCATCAAACGCGGCGAGGTCGTCGTCGTGATCGGCCCCTCGGGCTCCGGAAAGTCCACGCTCTGCCGGGCCATCAACCGGCTGGAGACCATCGACGGCGGCTCCATCACGATCGATGAGAAGCCGCTGCCCGCCGAGGGCAGGGAGCTGGCCAGGCTCCGGGCCGATGTCGGCATGGTCTTCCAGGCGTTCAACCTCTTCGCCCACAAGACCGTGCTGCAGAACGTCACGCTGGGGCCGATCAAGGTGCGCGGGGTCGCCAAGGGCGAGGCGGAGACCCGCGCCCGGGCGCTGCTCGACCGGGTGGGCGTGGGCAACCAGGCCGACAAGTACCCGGCACAGCTCTCCGGCGGCCAGCAGCAGCGCGTCGCCATCGCCCGGGCGCTGGCGATGGAACCCAAGGTGATGCTCTTCGACGAGCCCACCTCCGCGCTGGACCCCGAGATGATCAACGAGGTCCTTGAGGTCATGCAGCAGTTGGCCCGGGAGGGGATGACCATGGTCGTGGTCACCCACGAGATGGGCTTCGCCAGGTCCGCGGCGAACCGCGTGGTCTTCATGGCCGACGGGCGGATCGTCGAGGAGGCCGAACCCCACCAGTTCTTCGACAACCCCCGCAGCGACCGGGCCAAGGACTTCCTGTCGAAGATCCTCCAGCACTGACCCCCGCGACGAGCCGCTTGTTTCTGTCAGACCCCCCAGCACTCTCCTCGACATAAGGACATACGCACCATGAGACTTCGTAAGGCCAGCGCCCTCGCCGCCTCCGTCATCGCTCTCTCCCTCGCCGCCACCGCCTGTGGCAGCGACGACGGGGACGGCGACGGCGGTGACGGCGGCAGTGGCAGTGATGGCGGCGGCAGCATCAGCATCGGCATCAAGTACGACCAGCCGGGCCTCGGCCTGAAGACCCCGGACGGCGACTTCGTCGGCTTCGACGTCGACGTGGCCACCTTCATCGCCGGCGAGCTGGGCTACGAGCCCGACCAGATCGACTGGGTCGAGTCCCCCAGCGGTGACCGCGAGACCATGCTGAGCCGTGGCGATGTCGACTTCATCGTGGCCAGCTACTCGATCACCGACGAGCGCAAGGAGCAGGTCGACTTCGCCGGCCCGTACTTCGTGGCCAACCAGGACCTGCTGATCCGCGCCGGCGAGTCGGTGCCGGACGAGGAGGCCATCAACGACCTGACCCTCTGTTCGGTGGGTGGCTCGACCTCGGCGGCCAAGATCAAGGAGAACATCGCCCCCGACGCGCAGCTGAACGAGCTGGGCACCTACTCCGAGTGCCTCACCGGCCTGGAGAACGGCGCCGTCGACGCGCTGACCACCGACGACTCCATCCTGGCCGGCTACGCCGCGCAGGAGCAGAACGTCGGCAAGTTCGAACTGGCCGGCCTGGCGCTCGGCCCGGAGCACTACGGCGTGGGCGTGCCCAAGGGCGAGACCGAGCTGCGGGACGACATCAACGCCGCGATCACCAAGATGGTCGACGACGGCGCCTGGGAGGAAGCGGTCGAGGCCAACTTCGGCCCGGCCAACTACAACGCCGAGCCGGCTCCGGAGATCACCGAGACCAGCTGAGCTCTCCCGGTCTCACTCGACGGCGTGCCGTCCCACCGGCGGCACGCCGCACTCTTCCCTACCCTCTAGGCGAGACTGAGAGATTCCGTGTTCGATTTCCTTGATCTCGACCAGTACGACCTCTTCGGGGCGTTCTGGACCACGGTGCAGCTCACCGTTTTCTCCGCGATCGGCGCCCTCATCTGGGGGACCATCCTGGCCGCGATGCGGGTCAGCCCGGTCCCGGTGATGCGCGCCTTCGGCACCGCCTATGTGAACGTGGTGCGGAACATCCCGCTCACGCTCATCATCGTGGCCTGCTCCCAGGCGCTGTACCTCACGCTCGGCATGCAGATGTGGTCCGACGACACCCAGACCATCGCGTTCCGGCTCGCGGTGCTCGGGTTCGTCGCCTACACCGCGACCTTCGTCTGCGAGGCGCTGCGCGCCGGCATCAACACGGTGCCGGTCGGGCAGGCCGAGGCGGCCAGGGCACTCGGGCTCAACTTCACCCAGGTGCTGCTCCTGGTGGTGCTGCCGCAGGCGTTCCGCGCGGTGGTGCCGCCGCTGGCGAACGTGCTGATCGCCCTGACCAAGAACACCACCGTGGCCGCCACCATCGGCGTGGCCGAGGCCACGCTGTTGATGAAGGACATGATCGAGCGAGAGGCGCAACTGATCCCGATCGCCGCTGTGTTCGCCTTTGGATTCATTGTCCTCACCCTCCCGACCGGGCTGTTCCTCGGCTGGGTGAGCAAGCGTGTGGCGGTGAAGCGATGAGTAAGCCCTCCGTTCTCTACGACGCCCCCGGGCCGCGCGCCAAGGTGCGCAACGCCCTGCTCACCGTGGCGTTCGTCATCGCGCTGGCACTGCCGCTGTGGTGGCTGCTGTCCGTGCTCGACGACAAGAACCAGCTCGACGCGTCGCGCTGGGACCCGTTCGTCACCGACTCCCGGATCTGGACCACCTATCTGCTGCCCGGGCTGCAGGAGACGCTGACCGCCGCCGCGCTGGCGCTGGTCATCGCGCTGCCGCTGGGCGCCGTGCTGGGGATCGGACGCATGTCCGACCACTGGTGGATCAGGCGGCCGGCCGACGTGATCGTGGAGTTCTTCCGCTCCATCCCCGTCCTGATGCTGATGTTGTTCGCCAACCAGGCGTATGCCGAGTGGTCCAACATCGAACGGGACAGCCGCCCGATGTACGCGGTGATCACCGGTCTGGTGCTCTACAACGCCGCCGTGCTCGCCGAGATCGTCCGAGCCGGGGTGCTCTCCCTGCCCCGGGGGCAGACGGACGCGGCGCACGCGATCGGCATGCGCAAGAGCCAGACCATGATCTATGTGCTGCTGCCCCAGGCGGTCACGGCGATGCTGCCGGCGATCGTCAGCCAGTTGGTGGTGATCGTCAAGGACACCGCGTTGGGCGGCGCGCTGCTCGGGTTCGCCGAGCTGCTGAGCGCCACGCGACTGGTGGCGAGCAACTACAGCAACACCATCGCCGCCTACACCGTCGCCGCGATCATCTTCGTCCTCGTCAACTTCCTGCTGACCGGCTTCGCCAGTTGGCTGGAGGGACGCATCAGACGAGGTCGACGCGGCACCGGCGCGGTCGTACCGCACGACATGGCCGAGGAGACCCAGGCCGGCGGCGCCGGCATCGCGGCTCCCGTGCTCGGCACGGGGGCGACGGGTGCCATCGGCGCCACCGGGGATCAGCCGGACCCGGGTGGCACGCCGGACGGGGGCACACCCGACGGGGGCCGCTAGGCCACCGCACAACCGGCGCGTTCCAACGCCGACTTGACGGCTGGGGCGCCGCTGGGTTGCATACGTGCTGTGCTGCCCGTGATCATCGTCGGCGCGGGCCCTACGGGGCTCGCGCTGGCGCTTGCCCTGGCCGGGCACGGCGTCCCGTCCGTCGTCCTCGACGAATCGACCGATCCTCCGACCGCGCGGCTGGCCCGCAGCTGCGTGCTGGCGCCCGACGTCGCCCGCTGGGGCGCGCTCCCGGGGGCCGCCCCCGAGGCGGCCGTCTGGGCGGGCTGGCGCGGCACCCACCGGGGGCGGACCGTCGCGCACCATGTGTTCGAGCCCGCCGCCGCGCCGCTCCACCTCCCGCAGCATGTGCTGGAGGCGGCGCTGCGCGCCGCCGTCGCCCGCCAGGAGCTGGTGCGGATGGCGCGGGGCCACCGGCTCACCGACTTCGAGCAGCGCGGCGACGACGTGCTGGCGCACACCGTGCCGCGGCGGTCCGACGGCGGGCGCGAGGAGAGCGGGGAGTGGCGCGGTCGCTATCTGGTGGGGTGCGACGGCGCGCGCTCCACGGTGCGCAAGCTGCTGGGCGCGCGGTTCCCCGGGCGTACGGCGGTCGAGCGCTACGCGGTGGCCGCCCTGCGGGGCGAACTGCCGCACCGGGGCGAGGCCGTCCTCCACCGGGGGCTCCCGATCGGCGAGGTCACGGCACGGCCGCTGGCCGGTGACCACTGGCGGCTGGACTGGCCGCTGCCGGCGGACGAGGGGCTCGTCACGCCCGAGGCCCTGCTGGAGCGGGTGCACGGCACGCTCGCCACCTGGCACGACGGCGAGGTGCCCGAGCACGAACTGCTGGACACCGGGGTGCACACCTGCCATCAGCGACTGGCCCGCGCCTGGCGGGTGGACCGGGTCTTTCTCGCCGGTGACGCGGCGCACCTGTTGGGGGCCCTGGGGACGCAGCAGGTGACGGAGGGGTTGCGGGACGCGGAGAACCTCGCCTGGAAGCTCGCCGTCGCCTGCCGCGAGGGGGACGCCGAGGAGCTGCTGGACAGCTACCAGACGGAGCGCAGGAGCGCCGTCGGGAGGCGGCTGCGCGCGGTGGACCAGGCGCTTCCGCTGGTGCGGGGGCGCAGCGGGCTGGCCACTCGGCTCGCGGGCCGCGGGCGGGGCAGGCTGGCGCTGCTCGGCGACGCGCACGCGGGGCAGGGCGCGCTGGGCGGGCCGGCCGACTACGGGAACTCCCCGCTCAACGGGGCCGTCACCGCGGCCTCGGCCACCCGGCCAGGCATGCCGGTGGTCGACGTCCCGGTGACCGCGCTCGACGGGACGAGGGCCCGGCTGCGGGATCGGCTGGGTGGGCCGCTGCTCCTGGTGCTGACCGCGCCGGGCGCCCGCGTCTGGGACGCCAGGCACTGGCTGTCGGCCGGCCTGATGCCGGAACTGGCCGCCGTCGCCGAGATCTTGGCGCTGCCGGCCGAGCTGCTGGTCACCGAGGAGTACCCGGGTGCCGGGGCGCACACCCTGCTGGTGGTGCGGCCCGACGGGTATCTGACGGCCAGCCTGCCGGGTGCCGACCAGCGGGCCCTGCGCGAGACCGTGCACCGGCTGCGCGGCGCACCGACCCAGGCGGCGCCACGCTGACGCCCTCGGGGCACCACCCGGGCCACCGTCCGTCCCGGCGGCGGCGCCGGCGACGCCGGCCTTCAGGGGCACTCGGAGGCGTCGGCGTTCAGGGGGCCGAGGCTTCACAGGGCGGCGACGGCGTTCAGAACGCGGCGTTCAGAGTGCGGCGTTCAGAGTGCGGCGTTCAGAACGCGGCGTTCAGAACGCGGCGTTCAGGGGGTATCGGGGGCATAGTCCTCCCAGCTCTCCAGGGAGTCACCCTCGGCCTCCAGGGCCTCGCGCACCAGCCGTAGCGCCAACCCCTCCGCGTATCCCTTGCGGGCGAGCATCCCGACCAACCGGCGCATCCGCTTGGCCGACGGCAGCCCCCGCGTGGCCTGGAGCCTGCGGGCGACCAGCGCCCGCGCGGTCTCCTCCTCCCGCTCGGGATCCAGCTGGTCGACCGCCTGGTCGATCACCGCGGGAGCCACCCCCTTGGTGCGCAGCTCACGGGCCAACGCCCGGCGGGCCAGGCCCCGGCCATGATGCCGGGACTCCACCCACGCCTCGGCGAAGAGCGCGTCGTCGATCAGGCCGACCTCCTCGAACCGGTCGAGGACCTCGGCGATCGCCTCCTCCGGGATCTCCCTGCGTCGGAGCGCGTCGGCCAACTGCCGTCTGGTGCGCGGTGTTCCGGCGAGCAGGCCCAGGCAGATACTCCGGGCCCGCTGCACCGGATCGGCCGGCTCCGCCGGCGGGCCGGCCGCCTGGGCCTGGGCCGGCGCCGGCCCAGGCTCCGGCCAGTCGCTGCGCCGGGTCACGCGTCAGCTCTTGGCCGCGACGGTCTTGGCCGCCCGGGGGGCCTTGGCCGCCGCAGGCGCCTTGGTGGCCTGGGCCGGCGGGGCGGCCAGGGCCTTGGCGGCGTCCTCGGGCGTCTCGCCCTCGGGCGAGGCCTCCGCCGGGGGCTTGGGGCCGATGCCGAGCTTCTCCTTGATCTTCTTCTCGATCTCGTTGGCCAGATCGGGGTTGTCCTTGAGGAAGTTCCGCGAGTTCTCCTTGCCCTGGCCCAACTGGTCGCCGCCGTAGGTGTACCAGGCGCCGGACTTGCGGATGAAGCCGTTCTCGACGCCCATGTCGATCAGCCCGCCCTCGCGGCTGATGCCCGTGCCGTAGAGGATGTCGAACTCGGCCTGCTTGAACGGCGGAGCGACCTTGTTCTTGACGACCTTGACGCGAGTGCGGTTGCCCACCGCGTCGGTGCCGTCCTTGAGGGTCTCGATACGCCGGATGTCCAGCCGCACCGAGGCGTAGAACTTCAGCGCCCGGCCGCCCGTGGTGGTCTCGGGAGAGCCGAACATCACGCCGACCTTCTCCCGGAGCTGGTTGATGAAGATCGCCGTGGTCTTCGACTGGCTGAGCGCACCCGTGATCTTCCGCAGGGCCTGGCTCATCAGCCGGGCCTGGAGGCCGACATGGGAGTCGCCCATCTCGCCCTCGATCTCCGCCCTGGGCACCAGGGCCGCCACCGAGTCGATGACGATCAGGTCGAGCGCGCCGGAGCGGATCAGCATGTCCGTGATCTCCAGCGCCTGTTCACCGTTGTCCGGCTGGGAGAGGATCAGCTGGTCCACGTCCACACCGAGCCGCTTCGCGTATTCGGGGTCGAGGGCGTGCTCCGCGTCCATGAAGGCGACGGTGCCGCCGGCCTTCTGCGCGTTCGCCACCGCGTGCAGGGTGAGTGTCGTCTTGCCCGAGGACTCGGGCCCGAAGACCTCCACCACCCGGCCGCGGGGCAACCCGCCGACGCCCAGAGCCACATCGAGGGCCGTGGATCCGGTCTCGATGATCTCGATCGGCTCGTCCGGCCGCTCGCCCAGCCGCATCACCGCGCCCTTGCCGAACTGCCGTTCAATCTGCGCGAGTGCGGCGTCGAGCGCCTTCTCGCGGTCCGTACCTGCCATGGGTGCCACCCGGTCCGTCTGATTTGATCGCTTCACAACCACGGACGCTAGCGCCCGCCACTGACAATCGGCACGCGCCCGGGGCTCGCGGAGGGCCGGACGCCGTATCCGTACCCCCCATAAGAACTTCCGTTCGATTTACGTGTCAAGCGAGGCGACCGGGTGGGGCACCCTTCTGACAGCCTGACAAATCCGCAGGTCAGAGGCGTCAGCGCAGGTGGTGAGGCACATCGATGGCGGAACACAGCGCGCGCCAGACCTCCTTCGGATCCCAACCGGCGTCCAGCGCCTCACACACCGTGCGCCCGCCCAGTTGGGACATCACATGATCCCTGGCGAAGGAGTCCGCGTAGCCCGCGCCGAACTGCTCCGTCATCCGTTCCCAGAACTCCGTCAACCGCATGGCCCCAGTATCCCCAGCGCGGGCGCGCCCGACAGCCCGCTCATCCGCCGAGCGCCCGCCCACCAGCCGTGACCAGCACCGCGGCCCCGATCACCACCAGGAAGGGGGCACGCAGCAACAGCGCCACCCCGGCCGCGGTGATCCCCGCCACCCTGGCGTCGAGCACCAGCGCCCCGTTGCCGTCGTCCACGGTCTGGAGGGCGGTGAGCGCGGCCAGCAGCGCCACCGGAAGCAGCGCGGCGAGCCGGCGCACCACGGGGCGCTCCAAGGACGCCGGTGGGATCGAGAGGCCGAGCAGCTTGGCCAGATAGCAGCCGGCCGCGGTGAGGCCGATGGCGATCCAGGTGGTCACGGCGCCACCTCCGGCGCCTCGGCCCGCTCGCCGGCCGGTCCTGCGCCCGTCCCGCCGCCCCTTCGGGCCGCGACGACCAGCACCAGCGGAGCGGCGAGCGCGGCCACCAACACCGGCACCCCGGAGGGCAGTACCGGCAGGCAGACCAGGGCAAGCACCACGGCGAGGGCGGCGGTCGCCCGCTCGCCCGCGGTCCGCAGCATGGGGGCCAGCAGTGCCAGGAAGACCGCGGGCGAAGCGGCGTCAAGTCCCCAGGCGTCGGGGTCGCCGATCGAGTCGGCACCGACGGCCCCCAGCAACGTGGTCACGTTCCAGCAGACGAAGAGCGTGACGCCGCTGACGACGAAGCCCAGCCTGGCCAGCCGGGGGCCGGGTTGGGCCAGGGCCACCACCGAGGTCTCGTCGATCACCCAGTGCGCCGCCAGCGGGCGTATCCGACGGGGCAACCGCAGCAGCGAGGAGAGGCGCAGCCCGTAGAAGCAGTTGCGGACCCCGAGGAAGAACGCGCCGGCCGCCGCCGTTACCGGGCTCCCGCCCGCCGCCAACGCGCCGACCAGCGCGAACTGGGACGCGCCGGTGAAGACGAGGAGGCTGAGCACACAGGCCTGAGGCACGCTCAGCCCGTTGGTCGCGGCGGTGATACCGAAGGCGAAGCCGGAGATCCCCACGGCGAGGCCCACGCCGAGGGCGTCCCTGACCGTGGCGCGGCGCTCCTCCACGGTCGGCTGGTCTGTCAGGTTTTCCATCACGGATGAACGTTATGCGCCCGGATCATTCTGTTTCTTGTACGTTCTTGCGCCTCGGGGCCAGGTCCGGACCGGGCACCGTCGCGCGGCGTTCCCGCTGATAGGCCCCGGGCGCCACCCCCACGGTGCGCCGGAAGTGCCGGTGGAGATGGGACTGGTCGGTGAAGCCGACGGCGAGCGCCACATCGGCGGGACGCACCCCGATGTCCAGCAACTCCCTGGCCCGGTGGACTCTGGCGTCCGTCAGCCAGGCGTGCGGCGGCATCCCGTACCGCTCGCGGAAGGCCCGCAGCAGGGCGAAGGGGCTGGTGCCCAGCTCCGTGGCCAACCGCTCCAGCGTGGGCGGCCGGTCCATCCGCTCCAGCAGGCACTCCCGGGCGCGTTTCGCCAGGCGCGCGCCTGCCTGGCGCTTCACCCGCTGAGGGCGCGCGCCACCGGCGGTCAGCAGCAGTCGTGCGACGGTCAGCCGCAGAAGGCTGTCGGCGGCCAGGGCGTTCCCCTCCTCGGTGGCCCGCAGCACCCGCCCGACCAGCCCCACCGCCTCCGGATCGTGCACCACGGGATCGGTGAACCAGGCGGCCCCCCGCAGCCCGACCACCTCGGCCGCGATCGCGTCCACCACCTCGGGCGCGGGGTAGAGGGCGCCGTAGGCCCACCCCTCCGGCACCCCGGCGTGGCCGGTGTGCGGAACACCCGGGTTGATCATCACCAACCCGCCGACCCCGGCGCGCTCCACCGTTCCCCCGTGGTGGAACGCCTCCACGCCCTGGGTGATCCCCGCGATCACAAAGGTGCGGTGGGTGTGCCGGATGAAGGTCCGCCGCACATAGCGGGCCCGCAGGAGGTCAACCCCGGGGAGTTCCGGGGCCAGCCAGTGCCGGGCCGTCTCCCGCCCGGGCTCGGAGGAGGTCATGGCCGCCATTGTGCGTCGCTGTCAGTGGTCGGGTGCACGATGGGCCCATGAACAGACGGAGCACCCCGGGGTCGAGCACCGTGCTCGACGGCTTCTCCCCGGCCACCAGGGCGTGGTTCACACACGCCTTCCACGCGCCCACGGCCGCGCAGGAGGGTGCGTGGCGGGCCATCCGGGAGGATTCCGACGCGCTGGTGGTCGCTCCCACAGGCTCGGGGAAGACCCTCGCCGCCTTCCTCGCCTCGCTCGACCAGCTCGCCGCCACGCCGCCGCCGGCCGAGCCGCACAAGCGCTGCCGGGTGCTCTATGTCTCACCGCTCAAGGCCCTCGCGGTGGATGTGGAGCGCAATCTGCGCAGCCCGCTCACGGGCATCAGGCAGGAGTCGGCCCGGCTCGGCCTCCCCGAGCCGGACATCCGGGTCGGCATCCGCACCGGGGACACCCCGGCGGCGGACCGCCGCTCGCTGGCCAGGCGCCCTCCCGACATCCTGATCACCACGCCCGAGTCGCTCTTCCTGATGCTCACCTCGGCCGCCAGAGAGGCCCTCTCCGGCGTGGAGACGGTCATCCTGGACGAGGTGCACGCCGTCGCCGGCACCAAGCGCGGCGCCCATCTGGCGCTCTCCCTCGAACGGCTGGACGCCCTGCTCCCCCGCCCGGCGCGCCGGATCGGGCTCTCCGCCACGGTCCGCCCGGTCGACGAGGTCGCGCGCTTCCTCTCCCCGCAGCGCAAGGCCACGGTGGTACAGCCGCCCTCCGGCAAGGAGTTCCAGCTGTCGGTCGTCGTGCCGGTCCCCGACCTCGGGGAGCTGGGCGGCTCCCCGGTGCCGGACGCGGCCGGCTCGGACGATCGCCCCTCCATCTGGCCCTCGGTCGAGGAGCGCATCGTCGATCTGGTGCTGGCGCACCGCTCCACGATCGTCTTCGTCAACTCCAGGCGGCTGGCCGAGCGGCTGTGCAACCGAATGAACGAGATCGCCCATGAGCGATCCACCGGGGAAGCGCTGCCCGTCGACCACTCCCCGGCCGAGCTGATGGGCGGTTCGGGCGCCGGCACGGGCGCCCCCGCCGTGCTCGCCCGCGCCCACCACGGCTCGGTGGCCAAGGAGCAGCGGGCCGGCATCGAGGAGGATCTCAAGGCCGGCCGGCTGCCCGCCGTCGTCGCGACCTCCAGCCTGGAGCTGGGCATCGACATGGGCTCGGTCGATCTGGTGGTGCAGGTCGAGTCCCCGCCCTCGGTCGCCTCCGGGCTGCAACGGGTCGGCCGCGCGGGGCACCAGGTGGGCGCGGTCTCGGCCGGCGTGGTCTTCCCCAAGTACCGGGGCGATCTGGTGCAGTCGGCCGTGGTCACGGAGCGCATGCGGGTCGGAGCCATCGAGGCGCTGCGCGTCCCGGCCAACCCGCTGGACGTGCTGGCCCAGCAGATCGTCGCCATCACGGCGATGGATTCCTGGGACGTGGGCGAGCTGTTGGCGCTGGTGCGGCGGGCCGCCCCGTTCGCCGCGCTGCCCGAGTCCGCCTACCACTCGGTGCTGGACATGCTCGCCGGGCGCTATCCATCCGACGCCTTCGCCGAGTTGCGTCCCCGGCTGGTCTGGGATCGGGTGACGGGCACGATCCAGGGCCGGCCAGGCGCCCAGCGGCTCGCCGTCACCTCCGGCGGCACCATCCCCGACCGCGGTCTGTTCGGCGTCTTCCTCGCCGGTTCCGACCCCAGGCGGGGCGGCGGCCGGGTCGGCGAGCTGGACGAGGAGATGGTCTACGAGTCGCGCGTCGGCGACGTGTTCACCCTGGGCACCACCTCCTGGCGGATCGAGGACATCACACGGGATCGGGTCCTGGTCACCCCCGCCCCCGGCGTCCCCGGCCGGCTGCCGTTCTGGAAGGGCGACCAGCTCGGCAGGCCGCTGGAGTTGGGGCGCGCCCTCGGCGCCTTCCTCCGCGAGATCGGCGCCCTCGACGAGCGGGCCGCCCGCGCACGCCTGGCGGAGGCCGGGCTGGACGCGTGGGCGGTGGACAACGTCCTGTCCTATCTCGACGAGCAGCGCGTGGCCTGCGGCCATGTCCCGGACGACCGCACCATCGTGGTGGAGCGGTTCCGCGATGAGCTGGGCGACTGGCGGGTGGTGGTGCACTCCCCCTTCGGCGCCCAGGTGCACGCCCCCTGGGCGCTGGCGCTCGGCGCCCGGCTGAGCGAACGCCACGGCCTGGACGCCCAGGTGCTGCACGCCGACGACGGCATCGTGCTCCGCCTGCCGGACGCCGATCCGCTGTCCGCCGAGGCCGGCTGGGAGGAGGACGCCCCCGCCACCGGCCCGCCGGACGCCGCGTTCGACGACGGCCGCGCGCCGGTCGGCGCGAACGACGTGCTCTTCGAAGCCGCCGAGGTGGACCAGCTGGTCACCGAGCAGGTCGGCGGCTCGGCGCTGTTCGCCGCGCGCTTCCGGGAGTGCGCCGCCCGGGCGCTGCTGCTGCCCAGACGCGACCCGGGGCGCCGCACCCCGCTCTGGCAGCAGCGGCAGCGCGCCTCCCAACTGCTCTCCGTGGCCAGCGAGTTCGGCTCCTTCCCCATCGTTCTTGAGGCGGTCAGGGAGTGTCTGCAGGACGTCTTCGACGTGCCGGGTCTCGCCGAGCTGATGCGGGACATCGAGGCCCGCCGCGTCCGGCTGGTCGAGGTGACCACCCCCGATCCGTCCCCCTTCGCCCGCTCCCTGCTCTTCGGCTATGTCGCCCAGTTCCTCTACGAGGGCGACTCCCCGCTGGCCGAACGCCGCGCCGCGGCCCTGTCGTTGGACTCCCGGCTGCTGGCCGAGCTGCTGGGCCGCGCCGAGCTGCGCGAGCTGCTCGACCCCGAGGTGCTCGCCGAGCTGGAACGCGAGTTGGGCTGGCGCACGGAGGAGCGCCGTGTCTCGGACGCGGAGGGCGTCGCCGATCTGCTGCGGGTGCTCGGCCCGCTCACCGAGGAGGAGTTGGTCGAACGCGGTGCCCGGCGCGAGTGGGCCGAGGAGCTGGCGGCGGCCCGCCGGGCGCTGCCGGTGCGGATCGCCGGCGATCCGCACTGGGCGGCCATCGAGGACGCGGGCCGGCTGCGCGACGCCCTGGGCACCGCCCTGCCCGTCGGGGTCCCCGAGGCGTTCACCGAGCCGGTCGCCGACCCACTGGGCGATCTGCTGGCCCGGCACGCCCGCACCCACGGCCCCTTCACCTCGGCCCAGGCCGCCGCCCGGCTCGGCCTGGGCACGGCCGTCGCCGACGGGGCGCTACATCGGATGGCCGCCGAAGGCCGGCTGGTGCAGGGCGAGTTCCGCCCCGGGGCCAGCGGCCAGGAGTGGTGCGACCCCACGGTCCTCCGCCGGTTGAGACGCCGCTCGCTGGCGGCGCTCCGCCAGGAGGTGGAGCCGGTCGCCCCCGGCGTCCTGGCGGCCTTCCTCCCCACCTGGCAACACGCGGGAGCCGCCGCCGGCCGCGGGGAGCTGCGCGGCGTCGAGGGGCTGTCACGGGCCGTCGAGCAGCTCCAGGGAGCCTCCGTGCCGGCCTCCGCCCTGGAGCGGCTGGTGCTCCCCGCCCGGGTCTCCGGCTACACCCCGCAGATGCTGGATGAGCTGACCGCCTCGGGCGAGGTGGTGTGGGCCGGAGCCGGCGCCCTGCCCGGCAAAGACGGCTGGATCTCGCTGTTCCCGGCCGACACCGCGCCACTGCTGCTCCCCGCCCCGCATCCCCTGGAGTTGACGGAGGAGCACCGCGTGGTGCTGAGCGCGCTCGCCGGCGGATACGGGCTGTTCTTCCGTCAGATCGCCGACCAGGTCCGAGCGTTGGGTCTGGAGGCGTCCGAGGGAGCCCTGGCCGAGCGGGTGTGGGAGTTGGCCTGGTCCGGCCGGCTCACCAACGACACCCTCGGCCCGCTGCGCGCCCTCCTCGGCTCGGGCCGCACCGCCGGGTCCACGGCGCATCGCGCCAGGCGGGCCACCCCGCGTGGCCGCTACGGCGCCCTGGCCGTCGGCGCGGGCGGCGCGATGCGCCCCACCGCCTCGCGCGGCGGCCCCCCCACGGTGGCCGGGCGCTGGTCGCTGCTGCCGGAGCGGGAGGCCGATCCCACACTGCGCGCGCACGCGCTGGCGCGTACCCTGCTCGACCGGCACGGGGTGGTCACGAGGGGCGCGGTGGCCACCGAGGGCGTCGCCGGCGGCTTCTCGGCCGCCTATCGGGTGCTGTCCGTCTTCGAGGAGAACGGCCAGGCCAGACGCGGCTATGTGGTCGAGGGCCTGGGCGCGGCCCAGTTCGCGATGGACGGCGCGGTGGACCGGCTGCGGGCGATCGGCTCCGCCGCCGACCGCTCGACCGGCCAGGCCGCCCCCCGGGCGGTGCTGCTGGCCGCCGCCGATCCGGCGAACGCCTACGGCGCCGCGCTGCCCTGGCCGGAGCCGCCGCAGGGCGCGCGGCACAAGCCCGGGCGCAAGGCCGGCGCCCTGGTGGTGCTGGTGGACGGGGCGCTCACGCTCTATGTGGAGCGCGGCGGGCGCACGCTGCTCGCCTGGTCGGGTGGCGAGGGCCGGCCGGAGGCCGCCGAGGCCACGCTGCGGGCGGCGGCCGAGTCCCTGGCCCAGGCGGTGCGGGCCGGCGCCGTCGGCACCCTCACGGTGGAACGCGTCAACGGACAGCAGGCGCTCACGGACATGTGGTGGGTGGGCCTGCTGGAGAGCACGGGATTCCACGCGACACCGCGCGGTCTGCGGCTGCGCCGCTGAGCGCGGCGGGGCGGGCCGGAGCGGGGTAGGGAGAGCAGGAAACCGCCGGCACCACACACGACAACGGCCGGGGCATGAGCTCCGGCCGAGGCGCGTTGTGTGGTTGTCAGGCGGCGACCACGTCCACGGCCTCGGAAGGGGCCTTGATCGTGACGCGCTCTTCGGGACGGTGGGTGACGCTGGTGACACGCACCGGGTTCAGCATGGGACGCATCGGGGGCACCGTGTCACTCGCGGCGGACTGGGCCAGCTCGGCGAGGGACAGCTCATCGCTGACCTCCCGCATGAGCTCCGACATCCGCAGTTCGAGAGCGTCGCAGATGGCAGCCAGCAGCTCGGAGGAAGCCTCCTTCTGCCCACGCTCCACCTCGGAGAGGTACCCGAGGGACACGCGAGCGGAAGAGGACACTTCGCGCAGGGTGCGGCCCTGACGTTGGCGCTGCCGACGCAGCACGTCACCCAACAGGCGACGGAGCAGGATCATCGGTGGCTCCCTCCTCGGACCGTTGGCCTCGCTTGCTTCATGCCCCACCGTACCGCCTTGGACTCCCCCCGTGCGGGGAGCGATGTCTTGTTCACTCAGGGCTGCAAACATCCATCCTCTCCGTTCTGTTCCGTATCCTGACCCGCTTCGAAGTCCGCATGAATCAGCTCGTTGCGAAGCAGGGCGAGCACGGCCCGAACGCTGCCGGTGCGGATCGCCGCCCGGTCACCACGCAGATTCAACCGTTGAGCCACGACTCCCCCCATACGAGGCGCCGAAACCGCCACATGGACCGTGCCGACCGGCATTCCGTCCTGCTCCTCGGGACCGGCGACCCCGGTCGTCGCCAGCCCCCAGTCGGCGCCCAGCCGCTTCCGGACGCCGACGGCCAGCTGTCGCGCGACCTCCGCGTCCACCGCACCGCGCTCGGCGAGCAGGGTGGCGTCCACCCCCAGCACCTCCCGCTTCACCTCGGTGGCATACGCCGTGACCGAGCCGCGGAAGGCGCGGGACGCCCCGGGGACATCCGTGATCGCCGCCGCCACCAGGCCGCCGGTGAGCGACTCGGCCACGGCGAGCGTCTGCCCGCGCCCGAGCAGCATGCCCAGCACCTGCGCCGCCATCGGCGGCTCGTCGCGCACCCCGCTAGCGCCCATCGGCACGCTCCCTGGCCAGTCCTCGGCGCCGCAGGGTGACCGCCTGGCGCACGTAGTCGAGCCCCGTCGCGACCGTCAACACGACAGCCAACCCCATCACCCACCAGCGCAGGGTGGCCAGCGGGCCCGTGAGGACCAGTATGTACATGCCCACGGCGATGCCCTGGGCGAGCGTCTTGAGCTTGCCGCCCCGGCTGGCCGGGATGACGCCGTGCCTGATCACCCAGAACCGCATCAAGGTGATGCCCAACTCCCGGGCCAGGATGGTGGCGGTGACCCACCAGGGCAGCTCGGAGAGGAGCGAGAGGCAGATCAGCGCCGAGCCCATGATCGCCTTGTCGGCGATCGGGTCGGCGATCTTCCCGAAGTCCGTGACCAGGTTGTGGCGACGGGCCAGCTCCCCGTCGAAGAGGTCGGTGATCATGGCGATGGTGAAGGCCGCCCAGGCCAGCGAGCGCCAGGCCGGGTCATGCCCCCCCTCGGCGAACATCAACAGCACGAAACCCGGCACCAGCAGCAGCCGCACCATGGTCAGGATGTTGGCGATGTTCCACAATCCCGGCCCCGTGGGGGAACACTCCGGGTCCGCCGTCCGGCCGCCCCCCGCGGCCGAGGCCGGCGTGGATGTCACCTCCCCGCCCCCGAGGCACCGCCACCGGCCGCGGGCACGACCTCGGCGATCAGGTCGACGCCCTGCGACCCCACGATCTCGGCTGGCAGCAACTGACCGATCTTCGGCGCCTCTTCGGGCGCGCCGACCAGCAGGATCTGGCCGTCCGTCTCCGGCGCCTGGTGCGCCCCACGCCCGACGGCGAACACCTCGCCCGTGGCCGCGGACACATCCGTCTCGTCGTCCACGCCCAGGGACTCGACCAGCACCAGCGCAGACTCCCCCAGCCGCTCCTCGGCGCGCTGCGCGATCAGCTCGTCGGCGAGCTCCGAGACCCTGGCCAGCCGCTCGGCGACCTCCTCGGCGGGCAGCTTGTCGCTGAACCCCGCCGCCTCGGTACCGTCCTCGTCCGAGTATCCGAAGACGCCTATGGCGTCCAGCCTGGCCTCGGTGAGGAACCGCTCCAGCTCGGCCAGGTCGGCCGGTGACTCGCCGGGGAAGCCCACGATGAAGTTGGAGCGCACGCCGGCCTGCGGCGCCTTGCTCCTGATGGTCGCCAGCAGTTCGAGGAACCGGTCGGTGTCACCGAACCTGCGCATCGCGCGCAGCACGTCGGGCGCGGAGTGCTGGAACGAGAGGTCGAAGTACGGAGCGACCTTCTCGGTGCCGGTGAGCACGTCGATGAGGCCGGGGCGCATCTCGGCCGGCTGGAGGTAGCTGACCCGGATCCGCTCAAGGCCGTCCACCGAGGCCAGCTCGGGCAGCAGCGTCTCCAGCAGCCGGATGTCGCCCAGATCCTTGCCGTAGGAGGTGTTGTTCTCCGAGACCAGCATGATCTCCGAGACGCCCTGCTCCGCCAGCCACCTGGCCTCGTTCAGCACATCCGACGGCCGGCGGGAGATGAACGAGCCACGGAAGGACGGGATGGCGCAGAAGGTGCAGCGCCGGTCGCAGCCCGAGGCCAGCTTGACGGAGGCCACCGGGCTGCTGTCCAGCCGGCGGCGCAGCGGGGCGCGCGGGCCCGAGGCGGGCGCCAGGCCGTCGGGAAGGTCGCTGGGGGCGCCGTGCCCCGGCAGCGCGACCTCGGTGCCCTGCCGCTCGGCCGGGCTGATGGGCAGCAGCTTGCGCCGGTCCCGAGGGGCGTGCGGGGCGTGCGAACCGCCGGCCAGGATCGTGCCGAGGCGCTCGGAGATGTCGGCGTAGTCGTCGAAGCCCAGCACCGCGTCCGCCTCGGGCAGCGCCTCCGCGAGCTCCTTGCCGTAGCGCTCCGCCATGCAGCCGACCGCGACCACGGCCTGGGTGCGCTGCCCGGTGCCCTTCAGCTCGTTGGCCTCCAGCAGGGCGTCGACCGAGTCCTTCTTGGCGGCGTCGACGAAGCCGCAGGTGTTGACGACGGCGACCTCGGCCTCGGCCGCGTCGTCGACCAGGTCCCAGCCGTCAGCGGCCAGCCGGCCCGCCAGCTCTTCGGAATCCACCTCATTACGGGCGCATCCAAGGGTGACCAGGGCAACGGTGCGGCGTTCGGACATGCCCTCAAGCCTACTTCGTTCCCGGCGGCACGACCCGCGCGGGCCACCTGGCTCAGCCCTCCTCGGGATCGCCCAGCGTGTAGCTGAGCCGCTGCACCTGGCCCGACTCGAAAACGTCCTCGATCTCGCTGCCGTTGACATGCAGCTTGACGGCCCCGGCATTGCCGAGAACCAGGTCGATCTGCTCGTCGTCGGTGAAGGTCTCCGAGTCGCCGTCCTCCAGGACCCCCTCGAAGAGAAGCCGGCCGTTGCTGTCCTTGGCCGAGATCCAGCTGCTGCCGCCCTCGACGGAGGCCCGCACGGTGACCTTGTCGGCCGGAACCCCGGCCACCGCGCTCTCCGAGGGGGCCTCGGTCGGCGTGGGCACCTCGGGCCCGTTCTTCTCCGGGCCCTCACCGCCAGGCGAGTCCGCCCCCGGCGTCTCGGTGCGCTCGGCGACCGAGCCACCGCCGCCGTCGTCGTCCCCCTGGCTGAAGAAGGTGAACCCGACGAAGCCGATGACCACCGCTATCGCCGCGACCATCGCCGCCGTCCAGTTGGGGCGGCGCGGCTCGGGGCGGATGCGCTCGGCCTCGAACAACGGCCCCGAGGAGAGCGGCTGCGGATGGGTGTCCTGCTGGTCGTTGTACAGCTCGATCAGCTCGGCCGCGTCCAGGCCGACGGCCCTGGCCAACGTGCGGATATGACCGCGCGCGTAGACATCGCCACCGCAACGGGAGAAATCGTCGTTCTCGATGGCCTGAACGATCGGAATGCGCACACGTGTGGCCGAACTGACCTCGTCCACGGTCAGCTTTGCATCGATGCGCGCCTGCTGGAGGGTACGACCGACAGAAGGCCGGTCCTTGGCTTTGTCGTTGCCGTTGGACACGGGTGCGCCTTTCGAGCGTGAAGCCACCTGCTGTGCTTATAAGTCTAGGGGGGCCGGGAAAGGAACGGGCAACCGGGCGGGCAGCTTTTGTCCGCCAACAGGATGGCGCCCCTGAGGCTGCTACTCCCCCCGAATCAGCGCCAGCACACCATCCAACTCGTCGGGCTTGATCAACACGTCCCTGGCCTTGGACCCCTCGCTCGGCCCGACGACCCCCCGGGACTCCATCAGGTCCATCAGCCGTCCCGCCTTGGCGAAGCCCACCCGCAACTTGCGCTGGAGCATGGACGTGGACCCGAACTGGGTGGAGACCACCAGCTCGGCGGCCTGGCAGAGCAGATCCAGATCGTCGCCGATCTCCTCGTCGACCTGCTTGCGCTGCTTGGTCCCGGTGGTCACGTCCTCCCGGAAGGTCGGCGCCAGCTGCGCCTTGCAGTGCTCGACGGCCAGCGCCACCTCCTCCTCGGTGACAAAGGCGCCCTGCATCCGCACCGGCTTGTTGGCGCCCATCGGCAGGAAGAGCGCGTCGCCCTTGCCGATCAGCTTCTCCGCGCCCTGCTGGTCGAGGATCACGCGGCTGTCCGCCAGCGAGGAGGTGGCGAAGGCCAGCCGCGAGGGAACGTTGGCCTTGATCAGCCCGGTGACCACGTCCACGCTCGGACGCTGCGTCGCCAGGACCAGGTGGATGCCGGCCGCCCTGGCCAGCTGGGTGATTCGGACGATGGAGTCCTCCACGTCACGCGGAGCGACCATCATCAGATCGGCCAACTCGTCCACGATCACCAGGAGGTACGGATAGGGCGACAGCTCACGCTCGCTGCCCTCCGGCACGGACAGCTTGCCGGAGCGCACGGCGGCGTTGAAGTCGTCGATATGGCGATATCCGAACGCGGCGAGATCGTCGTAGCGCAGATCCATCTCCCGCACGACCCATTGGAGGGCCTCCGCCGCCCGTTTGGGATTGGTGATGATCGGCGTGATCAGATGAGGAATGCCCTCATAGGCCGTCAACTCGACCCGTTTGGGGTCCACCAGGACCAGCCGCACCTCCTCCGGCGTCGCCCGCATCATCACCGAGGTGATCAGGCAGTTGACACAGGACGACTTGCCGGAACCGGTGGCACCGGCCACCAGCATGTGCGGCATGCGTGCCAGATCCGCCATCACATAGCCGCCCTCGACGTCCTTGCCGAGAGCCACCAGCAGCGGATGCTCGTTCTCCACCGCGTCGGCCGTGCGCAGCACGTCGCCCAGGTTGACCATCTCCCGGTCGGTGTTGGGGATCTCGATGCCCACCGCCGACTTGCCGGGGATCGGGCTGATGATCCGAACATCGGGACTGGCCACCGCGTAGGCGATGTTCTTGGTGAGCGCCGTGATCTTCTCCACCTTGACGGCGGGCCCGAGCGCCACCTCGTAGCGGGTGACCGTCGGCCCCCGGGTGAAGCCGATCACCCGCGCGTCCACCTTGAACTCGCGGAACACCGTCGTGAGCGACTCCACGACCAGATCGTTGGCGGCGCTGCGGGAACGCCCGGGGCCGCCCCTGGTCAGCAGGTCGAGGGAGGGCAGCGCGTAGCCCACGTTCCCGGCGAGTTGAAGCTGCTCGGCCCGCGGCGGCAGGGCGGGGCTCGGCTCGGGCGCCGGCTTGGTCAGATCGGGCACCGCGCCCGACGAGGACTCCTCCTCCTGCCGAGGCCCAGGGGCGCCCTCCCCGGACTCGCGGGCCGCCTCCGAGGCCACCGAGGCCGATGCCGAGCCTTCCATGGCCCGACGCCGGTCGCTCGCCGAGATCCGGCTGCTGATGTCGGCCACCACGGGCGAGGGATGCACCCCGTGCAGCACGGCGGGATCGAGGGCCGCCGCCGCTGCCGCCGCCACCTCGATCGGATCGCTCCCCGAGCCCCTGGAGGCCCGGCGCTTCCCCCGGCGCCGGTCCGAGCCGCCGCTCAGGCCGCTCGCCGGGGCGCCCTGCCCCACGGCCCAGTCCGACTCCTCGGGCTCGTCGCCCTCGTCCCCGTAACGGTCGTCGGGCGTCGGCCGCGCCGGCACCCGACGACCGCCCCGACTCCGCCGCTCGACCGGGCGGTCGGCGAACGTGCCGTCCCGCTCGTCCTCGTCGCCGGCCCACAGGCCCACCCGGACCAGGCCCTGGCGCAGCCGCCGGTGGATGGCGTTCACGGGGGTCGCGGTGACCACCAGCAGCCCGAAGAGGGTCAACAGCACCAACAGGGCCATCGCCAACGGCTCGCCCATGGCGAGGATCAGGGGCCGGGACGCCGCCCAGCCGATGTGCCCCCCGGTGTCCCGCAACGCCTGCGCGCCCTCACTGCGCCCGGGCGCCCCGGTGAACACGTGCACCAGCCCCAGCACGCCGACCAGCAGCGCCGTCAGGCCGATGACGATCCGCCCGTTGGCCTCCTGCCGCTCCGGGTGGATGAAGAGCCGCACCGCCATGAAGCCCAGCATCAGGGGAAAGATCAGATCCAGCCGGCCAAGCGCCCCCGTGACCACCACCGTGACCAACTCGCCGACGGGACCTTCGGGATTGGACCAGGTACCGGCGAAGACGACCAGCGAGAGGCCGAGCAACAGCAGGGCGAGACCGTCCTTGCGGTGCGCGGGATCGAGCCCCTTGGCGCCACGCCCTATGCCGCGCAGCATCGCCCCGATCGGCCGCGCGATCCCGAGCCAGAGCGCCCTGACGACGCGCAGCGCCGCGTTCCTGGACGGTGGGGGCTTGGGCGGGGCCTTCTTCGCCGAGGGCTTCTTGGCCGCGCTCTTCCTGGCGGGCGCCGACTTCCTGGCTCCGCCGGCACGCGCGCCGGAGGAACCCTTGCCGGACGAGGATGGGGACATGAGGTGAGGCTACCGGGGTCCGCGTGCCTGAGCACGGAACACGTGCCACCGGCGACCCACCACCGCCGACGGGTGACGCCGCGTCACCCGCCCGGCCCGTCAACCCCGACGGGACTCCATGGACTTGGCCTCGCTGGTGCCCGGCTGGAGGGCGTCGAGCGCCCGGCGCAGGCCGGAGAGCTTCCGCTCCAGATGGGCCGCCGTCGAGACCGCGGCGCTGCCGCCCGACTCCGCCAACTCCTTGGAGAGCGCCTCCGCCTGCTCCTCGGCCGCGGCCAACCGGGCGGACAGCTCGGGCAGGAGCCCACCGGCACCGTGCTCGACGTCCGGATGGGCATGGCCGCCGTCCAACTCGCGCCGGAGCAACATGGCCTGCTCACGCAGCTGCACGTTCTTCATGTGCAGATCGACGAAGACGGAGACCTTGGCGCGCAGCACCCAGGGGTCGAACGGCTTGGAGATGTAGTCGACGGCGCCGGCCGCGTAGCCACGGAACGTGTGGTGGGGGCCGTGGTTGATCGCCGTGAGAAAGATGATGGGAATATCCCTGGTGCGCTCGCGACGCTTGATATGCGCCGCGGTCTCGAATCCGTCCATCCCCGGCATCTGCACATCCAGCAGGATGACCGCGAAATCCTCTGTGAGCAGCGCCTTGAGCGCTTCCTCCCCTGACGACGCCCGGACCAGTGTCTGATCGAGCGCTGAGAGGATGGCCTCCAGCGCAAGCAGATTCTCGGGCCGGTCATCGACCAGGAGGATCTTGGCCTTCTGCACCATGGCCCGTCCTCCTCGCCCCTGCGGCGCCGGTGAGCGCCGCCATCGTGGACGGCACCCTCACGCCGCCCGGTCCTTGCCGGACATGTTGACATCACCACGAGCGCTGGTGCCAGCAAGCCCGCCACGTCGCCCCAAACGTGCGACATTTCCGGAGACTCCCGCTGCTCACACGAGAGGCTGACAACGCTTCGGCTGTGCCTTCGACCGTACCGGCATTGCTCGTCCGCCCGTCCAGCAATCAGCAACGCGGGCACCGCGTGACCAGTACATCGCGCTGCGTCACGATAGCATGCACCCGGAAACCCCCGCGAACTGAACTGCACGCACTGCGAAAACGGTTGCTCCCCCCGGATAGTTCCACAGTCCGGGGGCCGGGCAACAGATCATTCCGAGTCGTTCACCCAGTGGCTCATCACGGAAAAGAGTTCGGCGACATCCACCGGCTTCGTCACGTAGGCGGAGGCGCCCGACTCGATCGTCTTGTCCAGATCACCCTTCATCGCCTTGGCCGTCAGGGCGATGATCGGCAGGTCGGCGAACTGCGGCATCCGACGAATGGCCTCCGTGGTCGCATAGCCATCCATCTCGGGCATCATGATGTCCATCAGTACCAACATCACATCCTCGTTGGACTCCAGCACCTCGATGCCCTCCCGCCCGTTCTCGGCGTAGAGCACCCGGACCCCGTTGTGTTCCAGAACACTGGTGAGTGCGAACACATTGCGCACATCGTCATCGACGATCAGCACCTTGCGGTCCTCGAAGTCCCGGTAGAAGTGCGGCAGATCGAAGCCCTCGGACGCGGTCTCCGGCGCGGCGTCGGACGGACCCTCCAGCAGGAAGCCGTTGGTCCCCTCCTGGAAGCGCTCCCGGTCGCGATGCCGCTTGGTGAGCGACTCGGCCGCCCGCTCCGCCGCCGCCGAGGCCCGGCGCCTGGCCCCGTCCTGGTCCTCCGCGACGGGCGGCGGGGCCGGCTGCTCCTCCTCGCCCGGCCGATCGTCCCCCGCCTCCTCGCTCGGCGCCGCCGGCAGCGCGTTGACGTGCTCCTTCGCGGCGGCCGGCAACGCCCGCCTGACGCCGGCGACCGCGCCGGCCCCGGTCGCCAACTGCCCGTAGCCGGGCGGCGGAAGCTCCGCCGGCTGCAACGGCAGGAACAGCGTGAACGTGGACCCCCGCCCGGGCTCGCTCGCCGCGTGGATCTCACCACCGAGCAGCCGGGCGATCTCCCGGCTGATCGACAGGCCGAGCCCCGTCCCGCCGTACTTCCGGCTGGTGGTGCCGTCGGCCTGCTTGAACGCCTCGAAGATCACCAGCATCTTGCTGGCCGCGATGCCGATCCCGGTGTCCGAAACCGCGAAGGCGATCAACGGCGCGTCGGCCGAGAGCACCGAGCCGTTCTCCAGCATCTGTTCCCTGATGACATCCGGCACCTCGCCGCCGGCCGGCCTGATCACCAGCTCAACGGACCCGGTCTCGGTGAACTTCACCGCGTTGGAAAGCAGGTTCCGCAACACCTGCAGAAGTCGCTGCTCATCGGTGTTGAGCGTGGCCGGCAGCTCCGGCGACACCCGCACCGAGAACTCCAGGCTCTTCTCCGCGGTCAACGGACGGAACGACGCCTCGATATAGTCCACCAGCTGCACCAACGCGATCCGGGTGGGGCTGACGTCCATCTTGCCCGCCTCGACCTTCGACAGGTCGAGAATGTCATTGATCAGCTGCAACAGATCCGAGCCGGCGCCATGAATGGTCTCGGCGAACTCCACCTGCTTCGGCGAGAGATTCCCCTCCGCGTTGTCCGCCAACAGCTTGGCCAGGATCAACAGCGAGTTCAACGGAGTACGCAGCTCATGCGACATGTTGGCCAGGAACTCCGACTTGTAGCGCATCGACACGGCCAACTGCTCGGCACGCTCCTGGAGACCCCGCCTGGCCTCCTCGATCTCGGAGTTCTTCACCTCGATATTACGGTTGGTCACGGCCAGCAGATCGGCCTTGTCCTTCAACTCCGCGTTGGACTCCTGAAGCGCCTTGCGCTGCCGCTCCAGCTCCTCCGAACGGTCCTGGAGCTGTTCCGCCAACTCCTGCGACTGCTCCAGCAACATCTCCGTCCGCGTATTGACGCTGATGGTGTTGACGCTGGTCGCGATCATCTCCGCCATCTGGCTGAGGAAGTCCCGCTCGATCTGCGTGAACGGCTTGAAGGACGCCAACTCCAGCACGCCGAGCACCCGATTCTCGAAGAGCACCGGCAACACGATCGCGTTGACCGGCGGCGCCTCCCCCAAACCCGAGGAGATCTTCAGATAACCGGGCGGCGTGGGCCCGACCTCGATAGGACGCCGCTCCTCTGCCGAGGTGCCGATCAACGACTCCCCCGGGCCGAACGACATCGCCTGGCTGCCCGCCGCGTACCCGTAGGACCCGATCATCCGCAGCTCGTAGTCACCGCCCTCGCCCGGACCCGCCACCACGTCCAGATCCCGGTCGGCCGGCACCGCGAGGAAGAACGCCCCGTGCTGTGCCGTGACCGCGGGCGCCAGCTCGCTCATGATCAGCCGCGCGACGTCCTTGAGATCACGCCGCCCCTGCATCAGGGCGGAGATCCGCGCCAGGTTGCTCTTCAGCCAGTCCTGCTCCTTGTTGGCCAGCGTGGCCTCACGCAGGTTGCTGATCATCGTGTTGACGTTCTCCTGCACCACCAGGATCTCGCCGGCCGCGTCCGTGTCGATCCGCACGCTGTGATCGCCCCTGGTCACGAACGTGGCGACCCGGGCGATGCCACGGACCTGACGGGTCAGGTTGCCCGCCATCTCGTTCACCGAGTCCGTGAGGTCCTTCCAGGTGCCGGCCACGCCCGGCACCCGCGCCTGGCCGCCCAACTGCCCCTCGGTACCCACCTCGCGCGCGACCTTGGTGACCTGCTCGGCGAAGAGGGAGAGCTGGTCCACCATCGTGTTGAGGGTGTCCTTCAGCTCCAGGATCTCGCCCCGCGCGTCGATGTCGATCTTCTTGGTCAGATCGCCCTTCGCGATCGCCGTGGTGACCATCGTGATGTTGCGCACCTGACCGGTCAGGTTGGACGCCATCGAGTTCACCGACTCGGTCAGGTCCTTCCAGGTGCCCGAGACCCCCGGCACCTTGGCCTGACCGCCGAGCCGGCCCTCCGTCCCCACCTCACGCGCCACCCGCGTCACCTCGGCCGCGAAGGACGACAGCGTGGTCACCATCCGGTTGACGGTGTCGGCCAGCCGGGCGACCTCGCCGCTCGCCTGCACGGTGACCTTCTTGGTGAGGTCCCCGTTGGCGACCGAGGTCGCGACCTCGGAGATGTCCCGCACCTGGCTGGTGAGGTTGCGGGCCATCAGGTTCACGTTGTCGGTCAGGTCCTTCCAGGTGCCGGAGACCCCCCGCACCTGGGCCTGACCGCCCAACTGCCCCTCGGTACCCACCTCGCGCGCCACCCGCGTCACCTGGTCGGCGAAGAGCGACAGCTGATCGACCATGGTGTTGACCGTGGTCACCAGCTCCAGGATCTCGCCCCGCGCGTCGACCGTGATCTTCTTGGTGAGATCGCCACGGGCGACCGCCGTGGTCACCTCGGCGATGTTCCGCACCTGCGAGGTCAGGTTGTTGGCCATGCTGTTGACGGACTGCGTGAGGTCCTTCCAGGTGCCGGAGACGCCATCCACCCGCGCCTGACCGCCGAGACGACCGTCGGTGCCCACCTCGACGGCGACCCGGGTGACCTGCTCGGCGAAGGAGGACAGCTGGTCCACCATCGTGTTGAGCGTCTCCTTCAACTCCAGGATCTCGCCCTTGGCGTCGACGGTGATCTTCTGCGACAGATCACCACGCGCCACCGCCGTGGCCACCCCGGCGATGTTCCGCACCTGATCGGTCAGATTCGACGCCATGCCATTGACGGAGTGCGTCAGATCCCGCCACACCCCGGCCACACCCGGAACCTGAGCCTGACCGCCGAGACGCCCCTCCGTGCCCACGTCACGCGCCACCCGCGTCACCTGGTCGGCGAACGAGGACAGCTGGTCGACCATCGTGTTCACGGTGTTCTTCAGCTCAAGGATCTCGCCCCGCGCGTCCACGTCGATCTTCTGCGACAGATCACCACGCGCCACCGCCGTCGTCACCTGCGCGATGTTCCGCACCTGATCCGTCAGGTTGTCCGCCATCTGGTTGACCGAGTTCGTCAGGTCCTTCCAGGTGCCCGAGACGCCGTCCACCCGCGCCTGGCCCCCGAGACGGCCCTCGATGCCGACCTCGGTCGAGACCCTGGTCACCTGCTCGGCGAACGACGAGAGCTGGTCCACCATGGTGTTCACGGTGTTCTTCAACTCCAGCATCTCGCCGGAGACATCCACCGTCACCTTCTGCGACAGATCACCCTTGGCCACTGCCGTCGTCACCTGCGCGATGTTCCGCACCTGGCCCGTGAGGTTGCGGAACGCCGTGTTGACGGAGTCCGTGAGGTCCTTCCAGGCCCCCGCCACCCCCAGCACCGACGCCTGACCGCCCAGCGCCCCCTCGTCACCGATCTCCCGCGCCACCCGCGTGACCTGGGACTGGAACGACGACAGCTGGTCCACCATGGTGTTCACGGTGTTCTTCAACTCCAGCATCTCGCCGGAGACATCCACCGTCACCTTCTGCGACAGATCACCGTTCGCCACCGCCGTCGTCACCTGCGCGATATCGCGCACCTGATCGGTGAGATTGCGGAACGCCGTGTTGACGGAGTCGGTCAGCTCCTTCCACCGACCCGAGACGCCCTGCACCCGCGCCTGGCTGCCCAGCGTGCCCTGGGTGCCGATCTCGACGGCCGCCGCCGTCACCTCGTCCGCGAACGCACGCAACGTGCCCGTCATCGCGTTGACCGTGTCCGCCAGCTGCGCCACCTCACCCCGGGCGCTCACCATGATCCGCTGCGAGAGGTCGCCGCCCGCCACCGCCGTGGTGACCCGGGCGATCTCCCGCACCTGGTCCGTGAGGTTGCCGGCCATCAGGTTGACCGAGTCCGTGAGGTCCTTCCACACCCCGGAGACACCGTCCACCCGCGCCTGGCCGCCCAACACACCCTCGGTGCCCACCTCCCTGGCCACCCGGGTCACCTCGGACTGGAACGACGACAGCTGGTCCACCATCGTGTTCACGGTGTTCTTCAGGTCCAGCATCTCGCCGGCCACATGCACCGTGACCTTGCGCCCCAGATCACCGTTGGCCACCGCCTTGGTGACCACGGAGATGTCCCGCACCTGCGCGGTCAGCCGGGAGGCCATCGTGTTGACGGAGTCCGTGAGGTCCTTCCAGGTGCCCGAGACACCCGGCACCCGGGCCTGGCCGCCCAACTTGCCCTCGGTGCCCACCTCGCTCGCGACCCGGGTCACCTCGTCGGTGAACTCCGACAGCTGATCGACCAGCCCGTTGACCGTCCGCCCCACCTTCAGGAACTCGCCCCGCAGCGGACGCCCGACCCCGGAATCCGACTGCGCCCGCAGATCCATCCGCTGCCGCAGATCGCCCTCGGCCACCGCCGTGAGCACCTGGCCCACCTCGGAGACCGGCCGCACCAGGTCCTCGACCAGGTCGTTCGCGTCGTCGATCGCCTTGGCCCAGGCCCCCTCGCAGAGGCCCGTCTCCATCCGCTCGGAGAGCTTGCCCTCCCGACCGACGACCCGCCGCACCCGCGCCAACTGCCCGGTGAGCTGGAGATTGCGCTCGGCGACATCGTTGTACACGGCGGCGATCTCGGCCATCGGCCCGTCGCCCGTCACCGTCAGCCGCTTGCGCAGATTGCCGTCCCGCATCGACTCCAGAGCCGAGAGCAGGCGGTTCAGCGCGGCGGCGTCCACCTCCACGGTGGCACCTCTGCCGGGCCGCGCCGCATGGCTGCGTCGCTGACCACGCGACACTGCTCCGTCAGACACCACTGTGTCCCTCCCACGGGGTCGATCATTTCGCCCGGCCGATCACATCGAGCCCTCCCAGTGTTTCACTCCGGAAGGACCGGGCGATAACAGTTCGGCAGCATCGCATACCACCGATTCCCAGCCGGGGGGAATTCGACGGATGCGGCGTCCGCACCACCGCCGGACGTCAGTAACCTGGGCACCCGAGCAGCCCACCGGGCACCCGCCCGTGCTGAGTACGACCTTTGGGGGAGTGACGTGATCACCGCGCGAGCTGCGGCCACCTTCGAGCCGGTTGGACGCTCGGTCGCGACCGCGCGGGGCTTCGTCCGCGACACCCTCCAGGGCTGGGGGCTCGCCGAACTGATCGAGGACGCCGTCGTCCTCACCAGCGAACTCGTCACCAACGCCGTCGTGCACGCGGGCACTTCCGCCGAGGTCCGTTGTCTCCGTGACAGCCGCGGCATCCGGATCGAGGTCGTCGACCGGCATCCGGAGCGCGAACTGCCCCTCGCCGAGGTCTCCAGGGGCCGCCTGGATCTCAACAGCGAGGGCGGACGCGGCCTCATGCTCTGCGCCGCCCTCGCCACCCGCTGGGGCGTCGACTACACGGCCGCGGACAAGTGCGTCTGGTTCCGCCTCGACCAACAGACCGTCCCCGTCGGCACCCGCGCCGCGGGCCCCGTCCTCCCCCTGGACGCCCTGCCCGTCAGCGACGCCCGGGTGCGGGTCGCCGTCGTCGAGGTCGACCGCGGCGACATGATCTCCCGCTGGAACGACGACGCCCAGCAGCTCTTCGGCTACACCGCGGAGCAGGTCGAGGGAAAGGCCCTGGCCGATCTCGCCGCCTGGCCCCAGACGCCCGGCACCGGCACCGGCATCGCCGAGGCCCTGGTGCTCTCGCGCTGGGAGGGCAGCTACGGTGTACGGGACGTCGAGGGCCGCACCGTGCCGGTCTACGCCTGCCACCTCAGGGTCAGGGACGCCCAGGGCGAGCCGTCCACGGTCTGCCTGATCGTCCGCGACCACGAACGCGCCATCCTGCAGAGCCCCGCCCGGCTGCCCGCCCACGGCAAGTCCACCGAAGGGCTGGATCGCGGCGGCGCCGACTCGCTGGACGCCCTCATCGGCTCCCCGCCCCCCGACGACCTCGACGGCCTCCTACAGCGCACCGTGGAGCGCGCCCGCGACATGCTCGACGGCGACGCGGCCTTCCTGCTGCTGGCCACGGACGACGAGACCGAGCTTGAGGTCCGCGCCACCACGGGCCTGCCCTCGGCGCGACAGCGCTTCGCCCGGGTCCCCGTCGAGACCGGCAGCGGGCGCTACGGCTCCGCGCGGATGCCGTCCGTCCACGAGGACCTCGCCACCTCCCCCGGCGCCGTGCCGCTGCTCTCCGGCACCGGCATGCACGCGGTGGTCATCGTCCCGCTGAAGGTCGAGGGCCGGCTCACCGGCTCGCTGGGCGTGGCCTCGGAGACCTCGGGCCGCTACAGCAACGAGGAGGCCCTGCGGCTGCAGTTCGCCGCCGACCGCATCGCCCTGGCCGTGGAGTCCGCCAGGCTCACCGAGCTGGAGCGGCTGCGCAGGGGATCCCTCGCCTTCCTCGTCGAGGCGTCCGAGCTGCTCGCCGGCACCCTGGACCGCAACCAGACGCTGGCGCTGATGGCCCAGATGACGGTGCCCACCCTCGCGACCTGGTGTGCCGTCTACACCATCCCCGAACCGGGGTCCGAGCCCGTGCTGTCCTATGTGCTGCACGAGGACGAGGACCGCATCGACGGCATCAAGGCCCTGTTGGAGCGCGTCGAGCCCCCCGCGCCGGATCTCACGCTGGGCGTGCGCCCCTGGCACGCGCCCTCCGACGCGGCGCGCAACACCGCGCTACGCACCTCCCTGCGCAGCCTCGCGCTCGGCGGACGCCCCAGCTACCAGACGCCGGGCACCAGCCTGGCCACCGCCTCAGCCGTGGGCGGAGAGACGGTGGTACTGCCGCTGGTCGCCCGCAACCGCGTCATCGGACTGCTGGCCCTGGGCAAGCCCACGGACGAGCGCTTTCGCCAGGACATCCTGGAGCTGGCCGAGGATCTCTCCCGCCGAGCGGCGCTCGCGCTGGACAACGCCAGGCTCTACAGCGAGCGCACCGCCATCAGCCAGTCGCTGCAACGGAGCCTGCTGCCCCCGGAGTTGCCCGATATCGACGGAGTGGACGTGGAGGTCATCTACCGCGCCGCCGGCGAGGGCAACGAGGTGGGCGGCGACTTCTACGACGTCTTCCCGATCCGCGAGGGCGTCTACGGCTTCGCCATCGGGGACGTGTGCGGCACGGGCCCCGAGGCGGCCGCGGTGACCGGCCTCGCCCGGCACGCGCTGCGCCTGCTGGCCCGAGAGGGCCTCGGCGGCCCCGCGGTGCTGGAGCGGCTGAACGCGGCCATCCTGGAGGAAGGCCCTCGGGCACGCTTCCTCACCCTGCTCTACGGGGAGTTGTGGCCGCAGCCCTCCGGCGGCGCCCTGCTCAAGATGGTGTGCGCCGGGCATCCGCTGCCGCTGCGCCTGTCCCCGGACGGCACGGTCGAGTCGGCAGCCAGCCCGCAGCCGCTGCTGGGCGTGATGGACGATCTGGAGCTGTTCGAGCAGACGGCCGCCCTCGACCCGGGTGACGTGCTGTTGTGTGTCACCGACGGAGTGACCGAACGCCGCGAGGGCACCCGCATGTTGGGCGACGACGGCCTGGCCGATGTGTTGAGCAACTGCACGGGGCTGACGGCGGGTGCGGTCGCGGCCCGCGTGCTGCGCGCGGTGGAACGCTTCGCCAGTGACGCTCCCTCGGACGACATGGCCATTCTGACGCTGCGTATCCCGGAGTAGCGGCGGGCGGCCCCCGTCCCGTGGGGCCGCCCGGTGCGCGGAGAACGAGACAACAAAAAACCCCCGCCAGAAGCGAGGGTTGATAATGAATGAGCCCCAAAACGGAATCGAACCGTTGACCTTCTCCTTACCATGGAGACGCTCTGCCGACTGAGCTATTGGGGCGATATGTCCGGCGGCGACCTACTCTCCCACACGGTCCCCCATGCAGTACCATCGGCGCTGAAGAGCTTAGCTTCCGGGTTCGGAATGTAACCGGGCGTTTCCTCTCCGCCATGACCACCGGAACCCTATAAAAAGGCGTGGCCAAACAACGAAAATTTACAGTGGACGCGAGCATCTATGGACAAGCCCTCGGCCTATTAGTACCGGTCAACTCCACCTATCACTAGGCTTCCATCTCCGGCCTATCAACCCTGTGGTCTACAGGGAGCCTTACCCCATCAAGTGGGTGGGAGTCCTCATCTCGAAGCAGGCTTCCCGCTTAGATGCTTTCAGCGGTTATCCCTCCCGAACGTAGCCAACCAGCCATGCCCTTGGCAGAACAACTGGCACACCAGAGGTTCGTCCGTCCCGGTCCTCTCGTACTAGGGACAGCCCTTCTCAAGACTCCAACGCGCGCAGCGGATAGGGACCGAACTGTCTCACGACGTTCTAAACCCAGCTCGCGTACCGCTTTAATGGGCGAACAGCCCAACCCTTGGGACCAACTCCAGCCCCAGGATGCGACGAGCCGACATCGAGGTGCCAAACCATCCCGTCGATACGGACTCTTGGGGAAGATCAGCCTGTTATCCCCGGGGTACCTTTTATCCGTTGAGCGACGGCGCTCCCACAAGCCACCGCCGGATCACTAGTCCCTGCTTTCGCACCTGCTCGACCCGCCAGTCTCACAGTCAAGCTCCCTTGTGCACTTACACTCACCACCTGATAACCAACCAGGCTGAGGGAACCTTTGGGCGCCTCCGTTACTCTTTAGGAGGCAACCGCCCCAGTTAAACTACCCACCAGACACTGTCCCCGATCCGGATCACGGACCCAGGTTAGACATCCAGCACGATCAGAGTGGTATTTCAACAATGACTCCACCCAAGCTGGCGCTTGAGCTTCACAGTCTCCCACCTATCCTACACAAACCGAACCGAACACCAATATCAAGCTATAGTAAAGGTCCCGGGGTCTTTCCGTCCTGCTGCGCGAAACGAGCATCTTTACTCGTAATGCAATTTCACCGGGCCTATGGTTGAGACAGCCGAGAAGTCGTTACGCCATTCGTGCAGGTCGGAACTTACCCGACAAGGAATTTCGCTACCTTAGGATGGTTATAGTTACCACCGCCGTTTACTGGCGCTTAAGTTCCCAGCTTCGCCACACCGAAATGTGACTAACCAGTCCCCTTAACGTTCCAGCACCGGGCAGGCGTCAGTCCGTATACATCGCCTTACAGCTTCGCACGGACCTGTGTTTTTAGTAAACAGTCGCTTCTCGCTGGTCTCTGCGGCCACCCCCAGCTCAGACAGCAAAGTGTCATCACCAGAAGAGGCCCCCCTTCTCCCGAAGTTACGGGGGCAATTTGCCGAGTTCCTTAACCATAGTTCACCCGAACGCCTCGGTATACTCTACCTGACCACCTGAGTCGGTTTAGGGTACGGGCCACCATGAAACATCGCTAGAGGCTTTTCTCGACAGCATAGGATCATCCACTTCACCACAATCGGCTCGGCATCAGGTCTCACCCACAATGTTGCACGGATTTACCTGCACAACGGGCCACACCCTTACCCCGGGACAACCACCGCCCGGGCTGGACTACCTTCCTGCGTCACCCCATCACTCACCTACTACCCCCTCGGGTCACCGGCTCCACCACTCTGGATCACCTCGAAAGGATCACCAGCGGCTTCACGGGCTTAGCATCAGAAGATTCAGCGTTGGCGCTCCATAGCGGGTACCGGAATATCAACCGGTTATCCATCGACTACGCCTGTCGGCCTCGCCTTAGGCCCCGACTTACCCTGGGCAGATCAACTTGACCCAGGAACCCTTAGTCAATCGGCGCACACGTTTCTCACGCATGTATCGCTACTCATGCCTGCATTCTCACTCGTGAACCGTCCACAACACGTTTACACGGCTGCTTCACCCAGCACACGACGCTCCCCTACCCACCACACACAAGTGCAGTGACACGACTTCGGCGGTGTACTTGAGCCCCGCTA